>CAWANA010000009.1:0-33848 GCA_963783275.1 uncultured Alphaproteobacteria bacterium
ACTCAATTCCAACCACCTCCGCGACGGGACCTGACACGGCTCGCCTTCCGGGAAAATCCAGTCGCCCGCTTCCTCTGCCAGCTCGCCTCTTTTGGCGGCTTCACATTCATGCTGCTGGCGGCGGGGGTCTCGCCATCTGAGCCGACGCCGAAAGAGGGCGCGGTCTTTGCGTTTTTCGCGGTCAGCGTCTTCAAGATCGTCTGGTGGATCGCGGCGTCCTGGCTGCTTTCAGGCTTCTTCCGCGCGGTGCTCGTCTTCAAACGTCAGCCCAGGGAGACACGGTTCCTGCAGGATCTCTTCGTCGGCGTCATCTACGCCGCCGCCGGCCTCGCTATCGTCGCCAACGTCTTCGATATGCCGGTCGGCGGCCTGCTGGCGGCGTCCGGGGCCGTCGCCATCGTGCTTGGCCTCGCCCTTCAAAGCACCCTGGGCGACGTCTTCTCAGGCGTCGTACTCAATCTCGCAAAACCCTATCACCCTAGCGACTGGATCATCCTCGACGGCGGCACAGAAGGGTGCGTGGTCCTTCTCTCGTCGGTCATCGTTGTGTTCCTCGGTTGCGTTGAGACAAGCAACCCGACCCTACCGGAGAATCGACGATGACCGCCGCAAGCCGCTCGCTCGCTACCGCGCTATGGAGAGCGCGCTTCGCGAGCGGCTTGCTCCGTCCGAGCTACACCACCAGTTGGGACACGACCCTACGAACCGACGCAACCGCCGGACGTACCCAGCCGCACTCACAGCGGGTCGCGGCGCGCGGCATTACCGCTTTGCATTCGTCGCAGAGACGGGGAAGCGGCACCGCGCGCTCTTCTCGGTCGCGGTTGGCGGGACGGCGCCGCTCGCCGTCGTCGAGATGATCGTGGTGGATGTCGAGAATGGTCCCGAGCCGTAAATGATTGCCGCCGTGGTCGAGCACGATCAGATTGTTCTTGCCCGGATGTGTGCAAACCACGCCCGATAGTTTGGACGAAGCGCATCTCGCTGTTCGTCGGACGCGCATCGATGACGCAGGAAACCATCGGCAGGTTGACTCCGACCGTGAGGGTCGCGACGTTGCAAACGACGCGCACGTCCCCCGCACGGGAGCGGTCGAAAATCCGCTCGCGGAGTATCGCAGTCGATATGTGCTCCCCAAGCCGAAACCACGTGTCGACAATGTCGGCGACAAGCGTCGCCGTATTGCACCTCTCGGCGAGGTCCTCCTCGTTGTAGTCGCCAGCAGTCGTGCGGACGCCCATGAGGTCTGGCGACGAAGGGGCAGAGGCGACAAACGGGCAGAGGAAGCCGGTCCGGATCAGGTCGCCGGTCGTAGCGGGAATGATCAAGTCGTCATAGTGACGGCCAAGGCCGTGGGTCCATGGAGTTGCGCTAAGACCAATGAAAGGCACGGACTGCCAGTATTGGTCCGCCATCCAACCGTAAACCGATTCGAAGGTGAGATGCGCTTCATCGGCGAGAACGATCGCCGCACCTGGCTTCTCTCGGCGGGCCAACGTTTGAACGCTGCACACCTGAACCGGCATCGACGGATCGGTGCGAGGGTGATCGCCCTGCATCACGCCGATGCAGTCGATCCCTTCGGCTTCGAAAGCGGCGACAGTCTGATCGACCAAACTGATGGCCGGAGCGGTGAAAATGACCGCATTACCCTTTGCGCGGGCGCCGATGATAATCTCGGCCGCAATCCGGGTCTTTCCGGCACCGGTCGGAAGCTGGAGCATCGGGCGCCGATGGCCCGATGCGAACGACAGACAGAGCGCGCTCAGGGCGCGTTCCTGGTGAGGACGGAGAGGACGGAAGGTCACTTCCGCCCTCCCCCGAAAGCGAGAGACGCCACAAGCTGAGCAGTTGCCGGCGTGAGACCGAAGCGACGCTGCAAACGGGCGGCCTGCAGGCGCGAGCTGGCTTGGTTATCTTCCGAGCGTTGAGCCGTCACGCAGAACAACTCGGAAGCCCGGCCCGCCGCCAGCGGAGCCGGGTCTTTCATATTCGCCATCGAACCTCACGCAGCCTTGCCGATGCGGCGGCCGACGCTGCGGCGCCCGATGCCAAGCTCCCGGCCAACGTCTTTCGCGGCGACGAACTCGATCGGCTTGTGGGGATCACGCTCGATCGGCGAGAGGCCAAGGACGGCGCGCTTAAAGCCTTCGACCGCCTAAGAGCCCAGGCGCTTTCGCTCGGGGCATATAGGGTAACGGGACGCCCCGGCTAATTGCGTCGGCTCCCGGCGCGCGCATCGCTGGCGCCTCTGCCTGAGTATATTCCGAAGGCTGACAAGAGGCATGAGGACCGGCGACGATGGCCGCGCGGGGAGACCAATGGAAGCACAATATGCGGTGCTATTTCCTTAGAGGCGGCCATATCGTAGCCGTCGAGGAACTTACCGGTCTCTCGGATAAAGAGGTCGTCGCAAAGGCCCAGGCGCTGTTTTCCGAGAGCGAGGTCCCTGTGGGGGCCTTTGAGGTGTGGGATCAGACGCGGGTCATCGCCAGGCATCCGCCCATCGCTCAAGAGCCCGCACGGGCCGGCGGCGGACCAGCGGCAATGGAAGGCGAAGCGCGATGGCGCCTGGTTTTGATGCCGAGCCAATAACCCCAATCTCTCGTGCGCTGGACGCAGCAGTGGGCGCGCGGCCGCCGCGGGCCGGAGGTCAGTCAACTCTTCTGCCCGCGCCGTGTGGAACCAACGGCCCCATGATCAGCGGCCATCGCCATCCGGGTCGCGGTGTCGACGAGGCGAAACTCTGGCTCGAAAGCCTTCGGCGCCGCCTGCCGATTACGGCGTGCGCTCAGAACTCGACCCGGTCGCCGCCCTTCAATTGAAGGATCGCGCGCGCTTCGTCGGGCGAGGCGATGTCGAGACCCAATTCCTCCACCATGCGGCGCGCCTTGGCGACCTGCTCGGCGTTCGAGCGGGCGAACTCGCCGGGGCCGAGCCACAGCGAGTCTTCGAGTCCGACCCGCACATTGCCGCCGAGCGCGATCGCCTGAGCCGCGATCGTCATCTGGTTGCGCCCGGCTCCGAGCACCGACCAGTGGTAGTCCTTGCCGAACAGCCGGTCCGCCGTGCGGCGCATGTGCATCACGTCCTCGGGATGCGCGCCGATGCCGCCGAGGATGCCGAACACGCTTTGGACGAAGAACGGCGCCTTGACGAGGCCGCGATCGACGAAATGGGCGAGCTTGTAGAGATGGCCGATGTCGTAGCACTCGATCTCGAATCGCGTGCCGTTGTCGGCGCAGGTCGTGAGAATCTTCTCGATGTCGGCGAACGTGTTCCTGAAGATGCGGTCGCGCGAACCTTCGAGATAGGGCCGCTCCCAGTGGTGATGGAATGTGGTGAAGCGCTGCAGCATCGGATAAAGGCCGAAATTCATCGAGCCCATGTTGAGCGAGGCGACTTCCGGCTTGAACAGGGCGACCGGCTTCAGCCGCTCGTCGATCGTCATGGTCGGCGCGCCGCCGGTGGTGATGTTCACCACGCAATTCGAGCGTTGCTTGATGATTTCGAGAAACGGCTCGAACCGCTCCGGCGACTGGTCGGGCCGTCCGTCCTTCGGATCGCGGGCATGCAGATGGACGATGGCAGCGCCAGCTTCCGCGGCGCCGATCGCCGCCTCGGCGATCTCTTCGGCGGTGACCGGCAGATGCGGCGACATCGACGGCGTGTGGATCGAACCGGTGACGGCGCAGGTGATGATGACTTTGCGAGAGCTCATGGGCTTTGCGGTCCTCCTCCGAAGCGCGGTCGGACGCCGCGCGTTGGGGCGGAACACCCGCCCTCTTATGAAGCGAAAAACTGTCGCATGACGCTCGGTCGCGCAACAGCAGAAAGTTGTCCGAGGCCCCAAACTCCGATCCGTCACACGACGCGCGTGTTGTTAGGGCGCGCTCCATAGCCCGTCATGGATGGGCGTCCTGACGGACCCTTTTGGAGCGCGCCGGCCTTGATAGCGTCCCTGCTACGCCACAAGGCTTCCAAATTGCGGGCGGATGGAGGAGCAGAAAAGCAAGATGAATAGATATTCTGTTGCGGCCGTCATTGCGAGGAGCGTAGCGACGAAGCAATCCATGCCGCCGCCGCGCCCTCCGAAATGGATAGCGTCGCTTCGCTCGCAATGACGGTGATTTAACCGCCGCCGGGCGATGCGACATAGATGACGTCAGGATCGCCTCGCGTCACGGGAACGCGCACGACTTCGACCTTCTCGCAGACTCGCCGCAAGCGCTCCGCGAAGTTTTGCGCCTCTGCAGCGCTCCAAATTGTCAGAACGCCACCGGGCCTCAGACGCTCGCGCAGCAAGGCAAGCCCTTCATCCGCATAGAGCGCCCCGTTGGCGTCAGCCACCGTCCAGTCGGGTCCGTTGTCGATGTCGAGGCAAATCCCGTCGAAGCGCTCGTCATGGCGATGGAGCCAAGCGACCAGGTCCTCGTTGACGATTTGCACGCGGGGATCGGAAAGCGCGCCGCCTGAAATAGGCGCGAGATAGGTCTGGCGCCACTCGACGATCTTGGGCTCGATTTCGACCACGGTCACGCGCTCGACTTGGGTCGAGCGCAGCGCCTCGGCGAGCGAGAAGCCGACCCCGAGGCCGCCGAGGAGCAGGCGCAAACCGCCCTGCCGGTTGCGCAACGCCAGCCGCACGAGCAGCCGTTCCGAGCGGCCATTGCGCGTATCCATCAGGAACACGCCGTTGCTGATGATCTCGTAATGATCGCCCGCCGCCCGAAGTGCGAGCTCGCCCAGACGACCTTGCGCGCGTTCCACCACTTTTGTCGGTTCGCTACATGTCATGGACCCAAAATAACGGAACACCCGACGCCTGTCGCGCAATCGTCGACACGCCGCCCCCGGAAGCCAACGCCCATGAGCCGAAGCGGGGCCAGCAAAAGCGGCCTCTCCGTGCGGCTCGATACCGAAGTCGTCGATGCGCCGGGCGACCTCGACCGTCGGGTATAGTCTGCGAGGCGTGAGGTCCAATACGACCCCAATGATCCTTCCCCTCGGCTGCGCGGGCGTCGCCTCGTGTCGCGGTCGATGACTTGGACTACGGTCGATGACTTGGACTACGTCCCAGCATCCATGGCTTCGGATACGTCTCCGAAGGCTCTTGTCAATTGATGCCGCCGGAACTCCGCAAGCTGATCGTCAGAATTGCGTTCGAACGCGGCGTGCGCGGTGAACCAGAATTCGTCGCTGTGTCCTTCGGGCCTGCCCGCGCGGTCCCACAGCTGATAGGCGCGTTCGCGGATCATCCGTTCCACGAGGTGCGTGGCGTCGCGAAAAGCCTGGCTGATCGCGATATTCGTCGCAACTCGGCTCTCCTCGGATTCGTCGTTGCCCTCACGCCAAATCGGATGGTCATCGGCTATCTCATGAAAAGTAAGATTCTCAGTCGGAAGTTGTACTCTCATGGCAATCTCCAAATTTATCTTCGAAGGATCGAAATCATAAACAAATACAATTTAGGTTTTTTTCTTTCTAATACAAGGCTATACGGCAGCCTAGAAATCAATTTGTTTTCGTAAACATATTTGGACACTGATAGGTCGAGCCCTCACAAACGTCAATATACTTGTACAGCCCCACATGGCCGTGAGAAGTCCGTCCCGCGCTCCCATGACGCCAGCGCCGGGAGCTGATCGAGAATGGCGATCTGGGGCCGAACAACTCGATTAGGCGATCACGGCCAAAGCAGCCTGACGCAGGCGCGTCGCGCGAAATTTTATCGGTTCCTGATGCCCAAGGCGTCGGTTCCGTCTCGTTCGCTTACGCGCGCCGGGCCATGTTTCAGTTCGAAAGCACGGGAGGTCTTGCATGCGCGGTTTCCCTTCACACGGGCTCGGGCCCTTTGATCGCCGAGGGTCGGACCCCGAGCTTGATTTCCCGGGCGACTACGAGCCCCGCGTCACGATCGGCGTGCTGCTCCGTATCGGCTCGCTTCTCATCATCGTGCTCGGCCTCGCCCTCGCCGCGTCGCTTCTGTACGGCGCGCCTCATTGATCGGGGCTCGCCAATCTCAGGAGGCTTCCTTGTTTCAGGACAAACTCAAAGCCGCGACCCCTCTCGGTTCCTGCCTCTTTATCGGACAGGATCGCTCCGGATCGTGGGTCGTCAAGGATGCGCGGAGCGCCATCGGGAGACGGTTCGCCGAGCGCAGCGAGGCCATTCGTTTTGCGATGTACGAATGCCAGCGCCGCCCGCAGTCGGTCATCATGCTGCCCGGCGGGCTCGAGCTCGAATTCGCTCGCCGGAACCGAGGATCGCGGCGCTCCGGCGGATCGGCGGGCCGCGTAGGCCGCTCTTAATTCTCAGCGACAACACAATGGTGAAGGTTATGCGCGTCAGTCCCACAAACGGCCTCGAGGGCGGCCGTGACCATCATGCGATCGGCCGCATCAAGGCCTGCTCTGGCTGGCGCGGCGTCGACTCCTCGGGGGCCGAGACCGATCGCCGGGCGGCCGTCGAGGCGCTGATCCGCGAAGCGCAGGATTATGACGCCGACGCGATTGTCGGTCTCGAATTCGAGGTCGAAGGCCTCCGGTCCGCTGACGTCGACGGCGCGCCCTTGCAGCGTGTCGCGGTCACCGGCGTTGCGGTGAAATTCGCCGAGGCGGCATGAAACGGCGGACCCAAAGGATTTTGCTATCCTCGCCGCTCTCGACTGGGTTACGTTTCGACCCGTGTTGAACGCCATTGTCGAGACGCCTTGCGACGCCTCTTGAAGTTCCTCCACACGATGGGCGCGATCGGGCTCATGGGCTCGATCGCCTGCCTGCTCGTGCTGCTCAGCCTGACGCCGCCGCCGAGTTCGCTCGCCGGCTACGCGCTGATGCGCGGCGCAATGGCCGATATCGGAAAGTGGATATTTCTGCCCTCGTTCGTGCTGACGCTGATCCCGGGCCTTCTGGCGATCGCCGTCAATCGGGCCTTTCACAATGCCGGCTGGGCCTGGGTGAAGGCCGCGAGCGGAATCCTGATCTTCATGGGCGGCTTGCACGCGCTCGCCCCGATCCAGGAGGAGGCGGAGCGAAGCGCCGCCGCGCTTGCCGGCCAAGTGGACCCCGCGACGATCACCGGCCCGGACGCTCAGGAGCAGCTCACGCTCTGGATGCTGCTTTTGATTTCGACGGCCAATGTCGCGCTCGGCGTCTGGCGCCCGCGTCTCACCCGGGTCGGCGCCCGCAGGCCTGATTCGGACCGCCGGAGCGATGGCTCGACGACAGCGCCCGCGGCCCGTCGCCCCTACTTCAGAGAGCCGAGTCAGCGGTAGCGCCGAGGTCGTCTGATCGGCCAGGTCTCGGGCAACAAAATCTTGCGAAAATCAGAATCTTCGGTATTATGGTTTCGATGCGGTCAGAAGCTCCCCCGATCGCAAGCGTTGCGGAAGACGGCCTAATAACTGCCGGATGACAACGTAAAAAGACGATGTGCGACCCGCTAGGAGTCCTGGACAGCTGCAAGCCCCTGAAAAGATTTAGAATGGCATGGGGTGGGGCCTTGTCTCGAGTTGGCATGGATTTGGGTTTTGTTGGCGTGGGTTTGGGCTCGGCGCCACGCCGGCTTGGGCCGTCGGGGCTCGCGATTGGGCGGTCAGTCTCACCCGTGTCGGCGGCCACCGCAGACGCGAGGCGGCCGCGCTGGCGCCGACGGTCGCCCGGGAATACTGCCGCAAACCCTTGAAAAGGTTGATTCCGCGCCCGGAAAGCCGACCGCGGAAATCACGGCGGCCTCCCCAAGGCTGCACGAGCCGCACGGGAGCCCGGAAAAGGCTTCACTTCCCCAGGGTCAGGCTGAGGCTCGTCCACTGGCGGATGCCGAGATAGATGGTGTCCTGCAAAGTGTAGGTTCCGAGCGACTCGCCGATCACCGGCGGCGTGTAGGCGTAGGTGACCGTACCCATGACGAGGTTCGAGCCCGCTGGCGCGACGGCGTTCGGCAATGGCACGGACGATGCGGTCGTCGGGAGCGCGGTTCCGTGGGACGGCATCGGCTCGCTCCACTGGACGGTGGCGGTCGAGCCCGAGGCGTCGACTTTGATCTCCGAAACGACCATGGTCATGTTGGTCATGTTCGTCCCCGTGACCGGATTGGTTCCCGAGGTCGGGTCGACCACCGGGTAGAGCACGTTGGCCGCATTGTTCAGGATGTTGTCGACGGTCGACTGGTTGACCGCCCCGGTCGAGCCGCCCGCTGCCGACCCTTGCTGCGAAACAAGGTCGGTGATGGTGCGCGCCGCGAGCGACACCTTCCGCTGGATCGACAGGCCCTCCGCCCAGATCGCGACCAGCCCCAGCACGCCGACCGCGACCGGCAGGATCAGCGCCGTCTCGATCGCTGCCGCGCCGCGCCGGTCGCTTGTCCAGCGCTTCGCCAGACTCTCTGGGTCTCGGACCATTGCTCACCGCTCGTTCTGAAAGACCTGCGTCGAACTGAGGAACAGGGTTCCGTTGGCGAGATCGCCAAACGCCATGCCGAGCGGTCCGAGATAGACGGGCCACTGAACCATGACCCTCAGGATCTCGAGCTGGCCCGCGGTTCCGGGCTGATAGGCCCAGCCATTGGTCACGGCGCCGTTGGCGTCGTAGGTGAGCGCAGGAGGCGTCACGATCAGGGCGTCGCTCGACCCGGCCGAAACGGCCTGCGACTCGAGATCGATCATCACGTTTGCGCAAGTAAACAAGGCCGGCAGGTATCCGCAGACCGCCGACTGGAAAGCCGATGCGCTGATCGACTGCGCCTGATTGGTCAGCACGAGACGCGCGCCTGCTTCCGCCGCGTTCTCGAGTTCGGCCTGCGCGAGATAGATGGCCGCGATCTGGAGCGCCCCGAGAATGGTCGCGATCACGATCGGCGCAAGGATGGCGAACTCGACCGCGGCGGCGCCGCTGAGGTCGCGGCGAACCCGTAAGGCCGCGGCCAAGAAAGGGGGCGGCCTGAAGAGGAACTGTGGGAAAAGGCGAGGCATGGCGGCTTGTCAAGGGCTAGGATCGCCGCCTTGCGCCGGGCTTGCCCGCCTAGCGCGAGGGTGGGAAGGCGCCCTCGTGGGAAGGCGCCCTCGTTGACGCAGAGCGTTGCGGGCCCCACCATCGTTCGCCAACAGGGGACCCTCATGAGCGCCTTCGACCTTGTCGCCCTCTTCGATCTCGCGCCCGCAGGACGCGACCGTTTCACCGGCCTTTCTCCGGACAACGGGTGGAAGCGGGTTTACGGCGGCCAAGTGCTCGCTCAGGCCCTGGTGGCCGCGGAGCGAACGGTCTCCGGCCGTGAACCGCACTCGCTGCACGCTTACTTCCTGCTCGGCGGCGATCCGAAGGGGCCGATTCTGTACGAGGTCGAACGGGTGAGAGACGGCCGCAGCTTTACGACGCGGCGGGTCGTGGCGCGCCAGAAGGACGCGACGATCTTCGTAATGACCGCGTCGTTCCACGAAAAGGAGTCCGGATTTGAACACGCGGCCCCGCCGCCCGCGGCGCCGCCGACCCGACGCCTGCCTCGATCCGCGCGAGGCGGCGGAGAGGCTCGAGGGACCGGCGCGGTTACGCGCGCTCGGCGCGCTCGATTGGATTTGGCCGATCGAGGTCCGACCGACCGGCCCGATCGAACCGAGCATGTCCCACGCGCTCGACGCCGAGCCGGAGACTCGGCAAAGCGTCTGGATCCGGATCGGCGCGCCCCTGCCCGACGACCCGGCGCTGCAGCGAGCAGCGCTCGTCTACCTGTCGGATATGACCCTGCTCGGCGCGGCCCTCCGCGCGCATGGACTTGCGATACACGACCAGCGCGTTCAGGTCGCAAGCCTCGATCACGCGTTCTGGTTCCATCGCCCGGCGCGAGCGGACGCATGGCTTCTCTACGCCCAGGAGAGCCCGAGCGCTTCTGGCGCCACTGGACTCGTCCGGGGGTTGCTTTATGCCGAGGACGGAACGCTCGTCGCCAGCGTGGCGCAGGAAGGCCTTCTGCGGCGGCGCCACGATCTCTAGCCGCATCGCCTAATTTGTCGGCGCCTAAAACCTAGCCACAGTCAGCGTGTGGCGCGCCAGTCTTGGGCCAGATGAGCCCGGATCGCGGAAAAGCGCCGCCCTTTCCGAGGCCTAACGGCGCCAAGACCTCATGGCATGGGCCTTGTAAGACGGGATGCCGGCGGGGCGTCTCAGCGCCCCGACTTCACCGCAGAGAGCGGCGCGGCAGACCATCAGCCGTCCCGCGTCAAATTGGGGCGAGGCCAATGAAAGTTGTCATGGCGATCATAAAGCCGTTCAAGCTGGAGGAGGTGCGCGACGCGCTCACCGCCATCGGCGTGCACGGCCTGACAGTCACGGAAGTCAAGGGATACGGCCGCCAGAAGGGCCATACGGAAATCTATCGCGGCGCGGAATACGCGGTCAGCTTCCTGCCGAAGCTCAAAATCGAAGTCGCGGTCAATGCGGACATGGCCGACAAGGTCGTCGACGCGATCGTCGCGGCCGCGCGCACCGGTCAGATCGGCGACGGCAAGATCTTCGTCTACAGCCTCGACTCGGCGGTGCGTATCCGCACCGGCGAGAAGGACAAAGACGCGCTCTGACTCGCGGCCCCTTACCTTTTCCTATCGGAGTTCTCGAACAATGAGACTGAAACGAATTTTCTCTGGCCTCGCACCGGCGCTGGCGATAGCCGCCTTGGTCGGCTTCGCGGCGCCTGTCGCGTCCTACGCGCAGAACGCGCCCGCGACGACCGAAGCGCCCGCCGCGGCTCCCGCCGCCGCTCCCGCGGCCGCTCCTTCGGCCAAGCCCGCCCCGCCCGCGACACCGGCCTGCGCCGCGGCCGTCGCCGCAGTTCCTGAAACCGACAAATTCGCTGCCGTTCCGGCAGTCCCGGCGATTCTGACCAACTGCACGCCGAGCGGCGGCGACACGGCTTGGATGCTGACCTCGGTCGCGCTCGTGCTGATGATGACGATCCCCGGCCTCGGGCTCTTCTACGGCGGCATGGTGCGCAAGAAGAACGTCGGCGACACGGTGATGACCAGCTTCGCCATCACCTGCCTGGTGACGGTCATCTACGCTGTGGTCACCTACTCGCTGTCGTTCACCGGCGGGCACGCCTTTCATCGGCGGCCTCAGCCGCGCGTTCCTTCAGGGCATCCTCAGCGACGTCAACAACGGCGGCATCGGCAACCCGAACTCGCTCGCGCCGACGATCCCCGAGACCGTCTACATGATGTTCCAGATGACCTTCGCGATCATCACGCCCGCGCTCATCGCCGGCGCGTTCGCGGAGCGCATGAAGTTCTCGGCCATGCTGTGGTTCATGGGCCTGTGGTCGATCCTGGTCTACGCCCCGGTCGCCCATTGGCTCTGGGGGCCCGACGGCATCTTCAACTCGGCCAACGACGCGGCCTGGGTCAAGGTTCTCGACTTCGCCGGCGGCACGGTCGTGCACATCGACGCGGGCGTCGCGGGTCTCATTGCGGCGATCATGGTCGGCAAGCGTCGCGACAGCGGCCCGGGCCACAACATGGTCCTGACCTTCATCGGCGCGGGCCTCCTGTGGGTCGGCTGGTTCGGCTTCAACGCAGGCTCCGCGGTCAGCGCGGGCGTGCAGGCCGGCATGGCGATGACCGTCACGCAGATCGCGACCGCCGTCGCGGCCCTGACCTGGATGTTCGTCGAGTGGGCGCACCACGGCAAGCCGACGGTCATCGGCATCTGCTCGGGCGCGGTCGCCGGTCTCGTCGCGATTACGCCGGCCTCCGGCTTCGTCGGTCCGGTCGGCGCGTTCGTGATCGGCGTCGCCTGCGGCGTCGGCTGCTACCTCGGCGCGACCGCGCTCAAGAAGGCGTTCGGCTACGACGACGCGCTCGACTGCTTCGGCGTCCACGGCGTCGGCGGCATCATCGGCGCGCTGCTGACCGGCGTGTTCGCCGTCAAGCAGTACGGCGGCACCGCCGGCCTGCTCGAGGGCAACCCCGGCCAGCTCGTCAACCAGTGCGATCGGCGTCGGCACGGTCATCGTCTACGACGCGATCGTCACCATCATCATCCTCGCCATCATCAAGGCGACGATCGGCCTGCGCGTCTCCGACGAAGTCGAGCGCGACGGTCTCGATTACGCCCTGCACGGCGAGGTCGTGCAATAACCGGCGTCCCGGCGGCTCCGGCCGCCGGGCTTGCTTTCCTCCCGCGACCTTGGGCGCCCTTCGGGGCGCCCTTTTTTTGTCGCTGACGGGCCCCCGCCGATACTCCGGGGCGCGGCGACGCAACGGCCCGTTATGGTTAGGCGCGCATTAACTCCGCCTGCTTAGGGTCAGGACCGAGCGGCGCGCGTGAGCATCGCCGCGCCGAGCGGGCGAGTGAGCGATGCGTACCACGACATTCTCGGTGTTCGACTACCTGCCCACTTCGGTGCGGGAATTTCCCGAAGCGCCGGGCGGCCGAATCGCTCGGGGTCGCCGCGCTCGCCGGCGTCGTCGGCCTCGGGCTCGCGCTTCTGACCTGGTCGGTCGAGGATCCGAGCCTCAATCACGCGACCAACGCGCCGGTCCACAATCTCCTCGGCGGTCCCGGCGCGATCGCCGCCGACATCGTCATGCAGATGCTCGGCCTCGCCTGCATCGCCGCGCTGGCGCCGCCCGCCTTCTGGGGCTGGCGGCTCCTCACCGAGCGGCGGCTCGCCCATCCGCGCGCGCAAGGCGGCGCTCTATCTCGTCGGAGTCGTGGCCGCGGCGGCGCTGGCTTCGCTCCTTCCCGCGCCCGGAAGCTGGCCGCTGCCGACCGGACTCGGCGGCGTCGTCGGCGACGCGTTGCTCTCGCTGCCGCGTCGCGCTGGCGGCCGGATCGACCTGGGGCGTGGCCGCCTTCGGCGCAGCCTTCGCGGCGATCGCGATCCTCGCGCTCACCGCCGCCGCGGGGTCGGCTTCGCGCATCGGCCGCAGGCCGACGACACGCCGACGAAAGCCAAGAGCGCGCGGCCGAGCCGCGGCGCGCTCCGACGACGAGGACGGCGAGGACGAGCCGGGCTTCGGGATCGTGTCGATCGGCGCCGGCATCCACGCCCTGCTCACCGCGAAGGCCGCGCTGCAGACGCCTCCTCCGCCGACCGGCCAAGGCCCGCGCCGGCGCTGCCGACTCAAGCCGCCGGAAGCCGCCCGGCCTGGGTCGGGCTCCAGGCCGACGACGGCGGTCTGACCAGCCCGTCCGCCTATGCGCCCGCGCCCGAAGGGCGCTGCGACGGCGACGGCCCCGCCGCAGGCGGCGGCGCCGACGTCGCCGGCCCCCGCGTGGCGGCGCCGGCCGGTCCCCTGAAGCCCGGCTCACGCGCCGCCGTCGGACGCGCAGCTCAAGTTCGCCTTCTCGCCGCGCGGCGAATGGGCGATGCCGCCGCTCGCGGTGCTCGCCGAGCCGAAGAAGTCGGCCGGGCAAGATCTCCAACGACGCGCTCGAGCAGAACGCCCGCATGCTCGAGGGCGTGCTCGACGATTTCGGCGTCAAGGGCGAGATCATCAACGTGCGCCCCGGCCCGGTCGTCACCCTCTACGAGCTCGAGCCGGCGCCGGGCGTCAAGTCCTCGCGCGTCATCGGCCTCGCCGACGACATCGCCCGCTCGATGTCGGCGGTCTCGGCGCGCGTCGCGGTCGTGCAGGGCCGCAACGCCATCGGCATCGAACTGCCGAACCAGCGCCGCGAAACGGTGTTTCTGCGCGAGCTCCTCGCCAGCGAGGACTTCGAGAAGTCGAAGCACCGGCTGGCGATCGCGCTCGGCAAGACGATCGGCGGCGAGCCGGTGATCGTCGACCTCGCCCGCATGCCGCATCTCCTGGTCGCCGGCACCACGGGCTCCGGCAAGTCGGTGGCGATCAACACCATGATCCTGTCGCTGCGTCTACCGGCTGAAGCCCGAGCAGTGCCGGCTGATCATGGTCGATCCGAAGATGCTCGAACTCTCGGCCTACGACGGCATCCCGCACCTGCTGACGCCGGTCGTCACCGACCCGAAGAAGGCGGTCGTCGCGCTGAAATGGGCGGTGCGGGAGATGGAGGACCGCTACAAGAAGATGTCGAAGGTCGGGGTGCGCAACATCGACGGCTTCAACGCCCGCGTCGCGCGAGGCGCGCGCGAAGGGCGAGACGCTGACCCGCACCGTGCAGACCGGCTTCGACCGCGAGACGGGCGAGGCGATCTACGAGCACGAGGAGCTGACGCTCGAGGAGCTGCCCTACATCGTCGCTCGTCGTCGACGAGATGGCCGACCTGATGATGGTCGCCGGCAAGGACATCGAGGGCGCGATCCAGCGCCTCGCCCAGATGGCGCGCGCGGCCGGCATCCACCTCATCATGGCGACGCAGCGCCCCTCGGTCGACGTCGTCACCGGCACGATCAAGGCGAACTTCCCGACCCGCATCTCGTTCCAGGTGACGAGCAAGATCGACAGCCGCACCATCCTCGGCGAGCAGGGCGCCGAGCAGCTGCTCGGCCAGGGCGACATGCTCTACATGGCCGGCGGCGGCCGCATCTCGCGCGTCCACGGGCCGTTCGTCTCCGACCCCGAGGTCGAGAAGGTCGTCGCCCATCTCAAGAAGCAGGGCAGCCCCGAATATCTCCACGCCATCACCGAGGAGGACGAGCGCCGAGGACGACGACGAGGCGCGCCGCCGGCGCGCCGGCTCGATGGACGCGGAGGAATCGGCCGACTATCTACGACCGCGCCGTCAACATCGTGCTGCGCGACCGCAAGGTGCTCGACGAGCTACATCCAGCGCCGCCTGTCGGTCGGCTACAACAAGGCGGCCTCGCTGGTCGAGCGGATGGAGAAGGAGGGCGTGGTCAGCGCCCCCAACCACGCGGGCAAGCGCGAGATCCTGGTCGGCAACGGCGTCGACCGGGGCGCCTTCGAGGACCTCGAGGAGGACTGATCGGGTCGCAGCCCGGACGCGGCCGCCGCCCTGGCATCTTCGATTCGGTTTCGAGCCTTTTCATGGGCTTGCGGCGCCATCTTCAATTCCGCAGCGCCCAAGCCAAGGCGCTGCCTGCCTACGGGCCCCGCGCCTTGATCAGGGACGCCGCCGGCCGCGCGGCGGATCGGACGGCCGGCCAATTCCGAGTCCGTTTCGAGCGTTTTCAAGGACCTGCGGCGACTTTTCCGGGCAACGGAAGACCACTTTATTTACGTAAAATACCGACCTGATCGTTGCGCCCGCGGCTCGAAGAAGCCCAAGCGGATGGGCAGCCGGCCCCAAGCGGACGGGGCGCCGAACCCAAGTCCATGCCAACTTTATGCAAGGGGTGACCCATTGCCTTTTTGAACGTTTTCAACGTGTTGCCTGCGCCCGGCCGCGTTTGTAAGGTGTGGGCCGCCCAAGGCCGAGGCCCAGCGCGCGAACGGCCGCCCGAACACAGCCCTCCAGAACGCGGCGCATAGCGAAGAGTATACATATGCTCACAGGAAGACGATCACGACGCCGGGCGCTTTCCGCCCATCAACATACCCCTGCGATATCCTCGATGGCGCGTGCTCGACCTGAAACCACCAGCGCAACAGCGCGCGCGTGGTCCGCGAGGCGCCTGCATAGCTCGAATCCCGCCAAGCCTTGACCTCGCGCCGGATCGCATGCACGAGCGGCGGCAGCAGGTGCATGAGGCCGAGATCGCCGATCTGGTCATCGCCCGGATACCAACGGATGTCCGGCTCGAGGATGACGTGGGGTCGCGCGGAAAATCGGGATGAAGCGGCATCGGAAATCCTCAACCGTCATTGCGAGCGAAGCGAAGCAATCCAGGGCCGCAGGGCGCGGCGGCGGGATGGATGGCTTCGCTGCGCTCGCCATGACGGTGAAAAAAGCCCGCCGTCGTTGCGAGCCGAAGGCGAAGCAATCCATGCCGCTCGCTCATGCCAGCGTCTCGTAGAGGTCGTTCCATTCGGGATTCATGGCTTCGACGAGCGCGATCTTCTTCGCGCGCGATCCGCCCTTGATCTGCTTCTCGCGCGCAATGGCGTCGACGACCCGCTCGTAATGCTCATAGAAGACGAGCCGCTTGCAATCGTAGCGCGACGTGAAACCGGGCGTGAGGCCCTGGCGATGTTCGAAGGCCCTGCGGGAAAGGTCGGACGTGACGCCCGTGTAGAGCGTTCCGCGCCGCTTGTTCGTCATGATGTAGACGCAAGGCGCGCGGGGCATGACTCAACCCAGGCCGTCATTGCGAGGGCCGCGCCCGCCGTCATTGCGAGGAGCAAAGCGACGAAGCAATCCACGCCACAGGGCGCGGCGAGCGCATGGATGGCTTCGCTGCGCTCGCAATGACCGGCGCGAGGGTCCGCCGTCATTGCGAGCCAAAGGCGAAGCAATCCACCTTCGCAGGGCGCCGCGGCGGCATGGATTGCTTCGCTGCGCTCGCAATGACGGGCGCGGGCTCATACCGTGACCTCGATTATCTTGGTCGTGTCGTTGCCGCGATCACCTTGACCGCGATGGCGTAGCGACCCTTGCGGTCATAGCGGTGCGGCGCGCTGGTCAATTCGAGCGAGCGGTCGCGGCGGGTCCGAAAACTCTGCCATTCGTTCTCGAAAATGTAGCCGCCGGTCCATTGCGTGGTAATCGAAATCGACCGACCAATAGTCGATCCAGTCGGTCCATTTCCTGGTCAGCACCTCGCGCGTGACGACGCCCTTCTTGTCCTTGGCGACCTTGACCACCTGCCCCGCATCCACCGTCACCTTCGAACCGCCGGGCTTGAGTTCGCCCGCGAGCGCGGCGGCGTCGTCCTGGCGATTGCCGGGCCAGATCAGTCCGTTTCGCGCGGCTCGGCGAACAGCTTCCAGCGATATTTGTCCGGCAGCGGCTCGCCAAGATCGATCAGCCGCTTGATCTCGTCCCGCTCGTCGTGGGTGAGCACCGTCTCGTCCCTGTGTCGTCCCTGGTCATCCTAGCGCGATTCGTTCTTTCGCGGCGCCAATCGTGGCCTATGTGGCTGCAAAAGGTCGCGCCCCGTCGTCATTGCAAGGAGCGAAGCGACGAAACAATCCATGCCGCCGCAGCGCCCTACGGCATGGATTGTTTCGCTTGGCTCGCAATGACGGACGCCGTGACATGGCGGGAGGGACCTGTCGGCCGGAACCATCGGGTCGGCCCCGCGTTGGCCTTTAAGCGGGGCATGGCGGATCGCGCCGACGCCCGCACCACCTTCAAGGAGGTCGTCATGACGAACGGCGCTCTTCATGTTTCGCTGGTCGCGCTCGGCGTGGCCGCATTTGCCTGGATTGCTCCGATCGCCCCGGCGTTCGCGGATTCTTCCGCGCCCAACAATGCGACGCCTTCCCTGGCCGAGCCAGCGCCCACGCCCGTTACGACGGCGCCAAACGGACCGGCGCCCACGCAGAGCGCGGCGACGCCCTCGCTTGGCGAGCCGGCCCCTCCGCCGCGGACGGCGGAGAGCGGAGCGCCGAACATTCGGCATCCGCCCCACGCCTATAGGCGCCATTACGCGCGCGCCTATGCTCACCGGTATCGCGATGACGGAAATCCGGTGATGGCGGCGGCTCATGGCGTGATCGGCGGCGTAACGACGCTGGGCTCTGTCGCCGCCTACCCGATCTATTGCTTCCCGAACTACGGCTCCTGCCGCTTGCGCAGGCCGTACCCGTAGGGTGAGCGAGCGATCCGGCAATCGCGAGTATCGGGATGGCGTGAGCGAAGCGCCCGAAAAGCGTCAAAGCGGAAAGCTCCCAAGACTCCGACGCCCGGGCTCGGCGGCGTCGGGAAGCGTTGCAAAGTCCGACTCCGGCGCGAGTTCGATACCCGACGCCCACCTCGGTCAACACCAAATCGGGCCGGGAAGGGTTGCGCTCGATCCTGCGCCGAAGGCGAAAGATCGCCATGTTCAGCCCGCGGCGGCCGCGCGGCGTGTCCGCGCGCCCCAAGGACGCGAGGATCTCCCGAAATGTCGCGACCCGACCGGGCCCGCTCGCAAGGCGCATCAGGATCGTCATTTCCGATCGGGCGAGCGTGACCGGCCTGCCGTCCACGTCGAACTCCCCGGACGATCCGATCGATGACCAAGGGGCCGCGGCGATAGAAGCGGCCCCGGCCCGCTGTCCTCAGGCGCCTGAGCTCGGCGACGCGGACCCGGGCGATCAGATCCTGCGCAAGGAAAGGCCGCGGGAGATAGTCGAGGTTCCTCTCCAAAATCGCGATGCAATCCGCCTCGCGATACGTCCCGCAGATCGCCAGGATCTCCGCGCCCGGGTAGGCGCGCTTGACCCGCGACGCCATCTCGAGATCGAAGGGTTCGAGATCGACGATGACGATGTCGGCCGGTTCGCCCGCTGCGACGTCATCGGAAGGAAAATCGCCCATGCCGACCTTGCAGCCGCCCGGCTCCAGGATGGAGCGCAGCAATCGGTGAAGGCCGGGCTCGCGGGTCAGGGCGAGGATCCGGGTCCGCGGCTGAGAGGCGTTCATCGGCATAAGCCTGCCCGCGAGCCGAGCGCGTCGGCTCTCAAATGCGAGGTCGATTTGGAAGGGGAGACGCGCGCGGGGGGCTATCCGCACGCGTCTCCGATGGGCTCTCGCCGGAGCGGCCAAACCCCGATGAGAGCCGCCCGGCCTCAAGCCGGATCGCCGTACCGTTTGTGCAGCTCGAGGTTCACGTCGAGGACGTTCACGAGCTTCTCGCCGATCAAGCCGCCCCACGGCGCGTAGGCTTTCGTCTCAAGAATGCCCTCGATATCCTTGCGGACGTCGTCGACCTTGAGCTTCTTGTCGTCCGCCCACTTGGCCGCGACGCGATCGAGCTGGAACTCGGCGTTCTGAAGCGTGATGTCGGGGTCGAGGCCCGAAGCGGAGGCGGTGACGAGATCGGCCGGCACGTCGTTCAGCGCGACGTCGGGATGATCCGACCGCCACATGTCGAAGAAGATCGACTGGATGTCCGAGCCGGTGGCGACGGGTTCGATCGACGTCGCCGGCTTGCCGTCCGCGCCGGTCTTGGTGACCGACGACGGGAACGTGCCCGGATGGTCGTTCGAGAACGTCTCGAAGAAGACAACGGCGAGATCGGACGCCTTCGGCTGCGGCGTCGCCGGGTTCTTCTTGATCCAGTCCTGAACGATGGCGTCGTGCGCCTTCGACCAGTCGTCGACGAAGGCGCCGTGAGTCGGATCGCCGGTCACCCAGGTCTGCGCGAGCGTGTTATGCGCGTCCGCCCATTGCGCGACGATGTGCGGATTGCCTCCAAACTTGTCGGCCTGGAACCAGGTCTCGACGTCGGGCGCGACCGCCTGCCCCTTCTTGTCGCCGGACGCGTAGGTCGCAATCGGACCGATCGCGCGGGCGACGCGATCGCGCAAGGCGTAGTTCGAGGGCGCATAGCCGGACGAGGTCGAGGCGGTCGCATCGTAGGAAGCAGCCGACGGGCGCGGCTGGAAGTACTCGTCCTTGGTGAAGGGCTGGGCCACCAGCATCGAGCCGATGACCGCGCCATCCGCATTCCGGACGATGCTGCCGTTGGCCTGGAACGGGAAAGCGGTCTGACCGATCGCCCACAGGATCCCGGGATAGACGCCGCAAGCGACGACGACGGTGATGGCGATGAGCGCGAAGCTCTTTGCGAAATAGCGCAACACGGAAGTTCTCCTTGAAAATCAGGCGACGAGCCGCAGGGCGACCATCACGAGGTCGATCGCCTTGATGCCGATGAACGGAACGATCACTCCGCCGAGACCCCAGATCAGCAGATTGCGCCGCAACAGCGCGTCCGCGCCGAGCGGCCGGTACTTGACGCCCTTCAGCGCGATCGGGATCAGGAGCGGGATGATCAGCGCGTTGAAGATGACCGCGGACAGGATCGCCGAGGTCGGCGAATGCAGGTTCATCACGTCGATCGTCTTGAGCCACGGCAGCGTGCCGGCGAACATCGCAGGCACGATCGCGAAATATTTCGCGACGTCGTTGGCGATCGAGAAGGTCGTCAGCGCGCCCCGCGTCATCAGGAGCTGCTTGCCGATCGCCACGACCTCGATGAGCTTGGTCGGATCGCTGTCGAGATCGACCATGTTGCCGGCTTCCTTCGCCGCCTGCGTGCCCGAGTTCATCGCGAGGCCGACGTCGGCTTGCGCGAGCGTCGGCGCGTCGTTGGTCCCGTCGCCCATCATGGCGACGAGCTTGCCCTGCGCCTGCTCGTTGCGCAGGTAGGTCAGCTTCTTCTCGGGGGTGGCTTCGGCGATGAAGTCGTCGATGCCGGCCTCGTGGGCGATCGCCTGGGCGGTCAGCGGATTGTCGCCCGTGATCATCACCGTGCGCAGGCCCATGAGCTTGAGCTGGTCCATGCGCTCCTTGATGCCGGGCTTCAGCACATCCTCGAGCGCGATCACGCCGAGGATTCGCGACCCTCGCGCGACGACCAGCGGCGTCGCGCCGCGCGCGCCGACCTTGGCGACGACGCCGTCGAGCTCCCGGGGAACGACCCCATTCAGACTGACCACGTGACGAACGATGGCGTCCGGCGCGCCCTTGCGGATCGCCGCGCCGTCCGGAAGGTTGACGCCGCTCATGCGGGACTGCGCGGTAAAGGGCACGAACTCCGAGCCCTCGGGAGCGGCGACCGGCGCCGTCAGGCCTTCCGCCTGCATGTAAGCCGCGACGATGCTCTTGCCTTCCGGGGTCTGATCCGACACCGAGGCGAGCGCGGAGAGACGCATCAGCTCGATCTGAGCGCCCTGGCCCAGCGGGATGAACTCGCGCGCATGGCGGTCGCCGAGGGTGATGGTCCCGGTCTTGTCGAGAAGGACCGTGTCGATGTCGCCCGCGACCTCGACGGCCTTGCCGCTCTTGGCGATGATGTTTGCGCGCAAGGCCCTGTCCATGCCCGCGATGCCGATCGCGGACAGGAGGGCGCCGATGGTCGTCGGAATGAGGCAGACGATCAGCGCGATCAGGGTCGGGACGTCGGTGCCGAGGCTCCGGAGCTGGTCGGAGAGCCCGAGGTAGCTCGTCATATAGACTTCGGCGTTGGTCGCCATCGGCCACAGGGGCACGACCACGATCATGAAGATGAGCGTGAAAGCGGTCAGCACCAGGGTGAGCGCGATCTCGTTCGGCGTGCGCTGGCGGCGCGCGCCTTCGACGAGCGCGATCATCTTGTCGAGGAACGATTCGCCCGGGCCCGCGGAGATCCGCACGATGATCTTGTCGGAGAGCACCGTCGTGCCCCCGGTGACGCCAGAGCGATCGCCGCCGGCTTCGCGAATGACCGGCGCGGATTCGCCGGTGATCGCCGCCTCGTTGACCACCGCGCCGCCCTCGATCACGTCGCCGTCGCCGGGAATGATCTGGCTCGCCTCGACCACGACCCTGTCGCCGACCTTCAGCGCGATCGAGGACACCGTCTCGGTCGTCCCGTCGGCGCGCAGCCTGAAGGCGGGCGTCGCGACGCGGGTCTTGCGCAGCGTCTCGGCTTGCGCCTTGCCGCGCTCTTCGGCGATGGCGGTGGCGAAATTGGCGAACAGCACCGTCAGCCACAGCCAGATGTCGAGCGCGATGAAGTAGGTCAGCGACACCGAGCTCGACGAGAAGCCGAGCGCCGCCTGGAGGATGTAGAGCAGCGTCAGGGCGGCGCCGATCTCGACGACGAACATGACCGGGTTCTTCCACTGCACGTCGGGGCGCAGCATGACGAAGGACTGCCTGAGCGCGACCATCACGATGTCCGACGAGAACAGGTCGCGGCGCCGGGCGAGGTTGATCGCCGGAGCGGGAGCGGCGTGCGCGGGATGTACGGCGGTGTTCATGCGTTGAACTCCTGAAGGTTATTGGCGAGGCGCGCGCGAAGGGTCCGCGCCTCGCGGGAGGGGATGGCGGTCAGCCGCCGAAGGGGATCGGTCCGAGATGCTCCGCGATCGGTCCGAGCGCGGCGACCGGCAGGAACAAGAGCGCGCCGACGATCGCGATCGTGCCGAACAGCAGGAAGCCGAAGGTCACGGTGTCGTCGCTCATGGTGCCGAGCGTGACCGGCGCGACCTTCTTGCGGCCGAGCGAGAACGCCATGGCGATCGGCGCGATGATCGGCAGATAGCGGCCGAACAGCATCACCAGACCCGTGCCGATGTCCCACGGAACCGCTTCGGGCGAAGGACTGGAGTTGGCGTTGAGGCCATAGGTCACGCCAAGCCCGTCCATCGCCGAGCCGTTGTTCGCCGAGGCCGACGAGTACTGGTAGACGATCTCGCTGAACCCATGCGCGCCGGGGTTGGCTTCCGCCGTCGTGCCCCAGCCCGTGGCGGCGAAGAGGCCGGCGGGACCGAGGATCAGGATCGGGTGCACGAGCAGCGCGATCATGGCGAGCTTCATCTCCCGCGCCCCGACCTTGCGGCCGAGATATTCGGGCGTGCGGCCGACCATCTGCCCGGCGAGGAAGACGCCGACGATCAGGAACAGCAAGAGGTTGATCATGCCCACGCCCTTGCCGCCGAACACGCAGTTCAGCCACATGCCGATCATCGGCGACATGCCCGAGAGCGGGTTCAGGCTGTCCATCTCGGCGTTGATCGCGCCGCAGGTCACGTCGGTGGTGATCGCCGCGAAGGCCGCGCCGGCGGACGTGCCGAAACGAAGCTCCTTGCCCTCGAGATTGCCGAGATGCTGGTCGACCGGCAGGGCCGCGACGGCGGGGCTCGGCACGTCGAGCTTGCCGTTCGGCGCCGATGCGGAGGGAATCTGCCAGGCCGTGGCGGCGTGCGCCGTGAGCCCGGGGTTCGGCTCCATCGTGTCGGTCCGGATCACCCAGGCGATAAGCCCGATCATCATGGCGAGCATGACGCCGTAAATGACGATCGAGTGCCGGATGCGCCCGAGCATGCGCCCGTACATCAGCACCAGCGCGAACGGGAACAGCATCATCGCGAGCGTGGTGAAGAAGTTCGTCGTCGCGTTCGGGTTCTCGAGCGGATGGGCGGAATTCATGCCGAAGAAGCCGCCGCCGTTGGTGCCGAGCATCTTGATCGGGATGACGGCTGCGACCGGACCGACGACGATCGTCTGCGGCTTCGCCTGGCCCTTGTCGTCGAGGCCCATCGAGCCCTGCTCGAGGGTCGTGGCGACCTCGGTCGAGGCGTAGGTCATCGGCATGCCCTGCGACATGAAGATGATCCCGAACACGAGCGCGACCGGCACGTAGATGTACATGCAGACCCGCCACATATCGACGAAGAAGTTGCCGACCGTCGCCTCGCCGCGAAAGGCGCGAATGATCGCCGCCAGCGCGCAGAACCCGACCGACGCCGACAGGAACATGTTCGGCAGGATGAAGAAGATCTGGCTGAAATTCGAGAACGACTGGTCGCCCGAATAGTGCTGCAGGTTGGTGTTGGTCATGAAGGATATGACCGTGTTGAAGATCGTCGTCGGCTCGAGCCAGCCGAGCCCGCGCGGGTTCAACGGCGCGTAGGGCTGCAGGCACAGCACGACGAAGCCGAAGATGAACAGCGCGATGTTGAAGACGATCAGCGCGAGCGTGTACTGCTTCCAGTCCTGCGGACCGGTGTCGACGAGGTCCTCAAACCCCTTGAGGACCCTCGGCGCGCGATAGCGGCCGTCCATCAGCCAGGCGAAATAGGCGCTGAGCGGGATCGAACAGGCGATCGCCACAAGGATCAGCAAAGCAGGCAGGAGCCACATGGTCAGGGCCTTTCAAGACGTGCGCCGGCCCGCGCTCGGCGTTGCGCAGGGTCGGACCGAAAATGAAGGGAGCGCTAAGCGGTCAGAACCACTCGGGCCGGATGAGCGCCGTGAACAGGTAGACGATGACGGCGGCGGTCACCGCGATCGTGACATAGGTCATGTCTCGGCTCCTCAGATGTCTTCGCAGGCGAACACGAAGGCGTAGCAGACGCCGAGGCTCACAAGGCCGAGCGCGAACATCGCGGGCAGCCAAACGACGAGGTTCATGGTCGCTTCCCTCTTTATTCATGCGGCAATGACCAGCCTTGCCCGGGCGCGGCAGCGTCCTGGCGCGCGCCGCAATCAACGGCGCGTTCTTAAAGTCATCCGATGGGCGGGAGGCTAATTCCGACGCCGGTAAGCTCGCCATATCGATCGGGGGAGGAAGGCATAAAGAACACGTAAGCTCGCGGCACGCCGCCACGGGATGAATAGCGGGCGCGTTAACCCACTTCATCCGATCGAAACGCTGCCTGAATCCCGGCGATGCTCCCGCGCGAAACATCCCTCCGTCGCATCGGCCGGGATCCGGTCCGTCATGCCCAGGGTCTTGTGTCGCCGCCGCTAAGTCAGCTCAGGGTCCGGGCGAATTGTCTTCATAATCCTCCGCTTCCGCGAAATGGAAACCGGCCTCCGATTCACGCGCGCTTAAAGCGCCCGGGCCTAGGTTGCGCCGACAACCACCAAGCCGAGGACTTCGCCTTGCGCGCCCGAAAGCCAGCTGCGGCCGACAGTCGTCGCGACGACACCCCGCTCGAAACGCTCGAGCGCACGCTCATCGAGGCGCGCGAGGCGGTCATCCGCGAACAGGCGGCCATGATCGCGGAGCTTGCGGTCGAGACCGAGCGACTCCGCGCCGCGATCGAAATCCTCAAGGAAGGCGTTTCCATCTGCGACGGCGACGGCCGCCTGGCGCTGAGCAACCGCCGCTTCGCCGAAATCTATGGGCTAGGCCCCGACGACGTCCGGCCGGGCGTTGCGGTTCCCGCGCTGACGCGTCCGCAGCCGGGCGACGGCGCCCCGCCGGAGCCGTCGGCCGAACCCGACCCGACGCCCGGCGCCTGCGCGAAGCTGCGCGCCTGGACCGTCGCCCTGCCGGACGGACGCTTTGTCGAGATCCGCGAGGCGCTCGCGCCATGCGGCGGATGGGTCTCGGCGCATCGCGACGTCACCGTCATCCACGAACGCGGCGTTCTGGTCAAAGAGCGCCTGTCGCTCCAGAAACTGATCGACCTCGTGCCCGACAATCTGTGGCTCAAGGACGCCGGCAGCCGGTTTCTCATCGCCAACGACGCGACCGCCCGACAGATCGGGCTTCCGGCCTCGGCCGATCTGATCGGCAAGACCGATATCGAGCTGCATCCGTCGGAGACCGCCCAAAAATATTTCGCCGACGAGCGGCGCATCGTCGAATCCGGCGAGCCGATGATCGACCGAGAGGAATATGTCATCACCCCCGACGGCGGGAAGCGCTGGATCTCCTCGACCAAGGTTCCGCTTCGCGGCGAGGGCGGAGAGGTCATAGGGCTGGTCGGCGTTTCGCGCGACATCAGCGTCCGCAAGCTCGCCGACCGGCTGCGCGACGGGCAGGCGCGAATCCTCGAGATGATCGCAACCAACGCGCCGCTTGAAGAGATCCTCGACCAGCTCACGCGCCTGGTCGAATCGCAGCTCGCCGGCGTGAGAAGCTCCGTGCTGCTGCTCGACGCGGACGGCGTGCACTTGCGCCACGGGGCCGCCCCGAGCCTGCCTGCAGGCCTTCTTCGCGCAATCGACGGCCTCGCCATCGGCCCGACGGTCGGCTCCTGCGGCGCGGCGGCGTGGCTCCGCGAGCCGGTCGTGGTCGCGGACGTCACGACCGATCCGCGCTGGGTCGATTACCGCGCGCTCGCCGAGGAGCACGGCTTTCGTTCCTGCTGGTCGGCGCCGATCCTGTCCCACCAGGGACAGGCGCTGGGCACGTTTGCGCTCTACTCGGCCTCGGTGCGCGAGCCCATGGGCGCGGAGAGGGCCCTGATCGACGTCGCCACCAAGATCGCCGGCATCGCCATCGAGCGGAAGCTCGCCGAGGACCGGATCCAGCACATGGCCACGCACGACGCCTTGACCGGGCTGCCGAACCGCGCGCTGCTCAAAGACCGGCTGACCCAGGCGCTGCTGCTCGCCGAGCGCTACGACCGCTGGGCGACCGTCGCCTTCATCGACATCGATAATTTCAAATACGTCAACGACAGCCTCGGCCATAACGCCGGCGACGATCTCCTGCGGGCGGTCGCGCGCCGAATGGTGAACTGCGTGCGGGCGACCGACACGGTGGTGAGGCTCGGCGGCGACGAATTCGTGATCGTCCTCTGCGACCAGACCCAGAGCCTCGAGGGAATCTCGGAGACGATCACGCGGCTGCAGGACGCGATCGCCGAGCCGGTCCGGCTCGGCCCGCACGCCCTGCGGGTGACCATGAGCGTGGGGCTCGCCAGTTTTCCCAACGATGGACGCGACGCCGAGACCCTGCTCGCCAACGCCGACGCCGCGATGTACCGGGCCAAGGAGAGCGGCCGCGACAACGTCCAGTTCTATCGGCCGGAGATCAACCTGCGCGTCCAGGAGAAGTTCCGGATGCAGGAGGCGCTGCGCGGCGCCGTCCTGCGCAACGAGTTCGTTCTGCACTACCAGCCGCAGGTCAACCTTCAGACCGGCGCGATTCTGGCGGTCGAGGCGCTGATCCGGTGGCGCCATCCGACGCTCGGTCTGCTGCCGCCGCTGCGGTTCATCCCGCTCGCCGAGGAATCGGGCCTGATCGCCGTGATCGGCGAATGGGTGCTCCACGAAGCCTGCCGCCAGGCCGAGGCGTGGCGGCGCCAGGGGCTGCCGCGGATCCGGATGAGCGTGAACGTTTCGGCGCGACAGTTCCGCGAGCGGCGTCTGACCGCAGTCGTGGCCGCCGCGCTTCGCGACAGCGGTCTCGACCCCCGGCTGCTCGAGCTCGAGCTGACCGAAAGCCTGATCATGCAGGACGTCGACCAGGCCGTGTCGATCATGGAGGAGTTGGAGCGGCTCGGCGTGCAATTGTCGATCGACGACTTCGGCACAGGCTACTCGAGCCTTGCCGCCCTGAAGACCTTTCCGGTGGCGCGGCTGAAGATCGACAAGGCGTTCATCAAGGGCCTGCCGGAGGACGCGAACGACATGGCTGTCGCGACGGCCGTCATTTCCCTGGGCCAGAAGCTCAACCTGAAAGTGATCGCCGAGGGGGTCGAAACCGCGGAGCAGGCCGACTTCCTCCGCCGCAACCATTGCGACGAGATCCAGGGCTATTGCATCAGCAAGCCGATCCCGCCCGACGAGCTCGCCGCCTTCCTCGGAGCGTGGGTCGGGCGCGGCGGGGAGGCGGATCTGTTCGGCAAGGCGCCAGTCTCTTGCCCCCCGAACGGCTCCCCGCCGCGCCCGAGCTCTTAAAGTCCGCTGCCCTCGTGGCTGATCTTGGCGGTCGCGACGTCGTCAAGGAGCGAAAGCAGCGCTTTGGTCGCCGCCATCGGCGTGCACGCCCGGTTTCCGTCGACGAAGAAGACAAGCCCGCTCTCGTGGCCGTCGATCTTCGCCAGCACCGCCCTGTCCCCAAAAGGCAGCCCCGGAGGGGTCAAGGGATTCATGGCGTAGATGCCGCGCAGAAACTGCCACTGCTCAGGCGTGAGTTCGATCCACCGGCCGTTGCCGGCCTCGACGGCCTTCTTCGGCACGGCGACGTCGACGCATCGGACCGAATCGTCGGCGTAGACCAGAGTAGGCAACGCCGTCAGGGCGGCGGCCGCGGCTATGGTGCGCTTGCTTACCATGAGGACCTCCTGCTTCGCGGACCCCTCGCCCGTCGCTTCCCTTCGAACTGTGTTGATCGGCTGATCCATCCGGAACCTGTTAGGCGGATCGCGACCGCTTCCGGGTGCAACAACCAACATCCGTGCAAGAAGTTCCCGCCCAGCGAGTTAAGCGTTCGCCTGCTGAAGACTGGGCGGCGGCGGCGTCGTCGGCGCGAGCGCGACGAGGTCGAGAGGCTCGGCCTTGCCGCGCAGCGGGAGGGCCGCGATGGCCGCGCCTTCGATCCCGTCCGGGAGCCCGCTCAGACGCTCGATCAGCGCGGACGAGGCGAGCGTCGGAAAGCCGAGTTCGCGGCACGCGTCGAGAATGCGCGCGGCGGTGTTCATCGGGTCGCCGATCAGCGCGATCTCCTTCTTGTAAAGGCCGATCTCGCCGACCGCCACAACGCCGGCGTGCAGCGCGGCGCGGAATTCTGCGCCTTCGCCGAATTCCCGTTCATAGGCGGCGCGGTGGTCGGCCAGGCGCCTAAAGGCGCCGGACCAGGCGCGCACGATCCCGACGTCGTTCCGGCCGGGCTTCAACCGCCAGGTCGCGATGATCTCGTCGCCGACATATTTGTGGATCTCGCCGCCGTGCTCGACGATGTCGCGCGAGACATCGACAATGAACGCATCGAGAAATCGGAGGAAGCCCGCCTCCCCCAGTCGCTCGGCCTTGGCCGTCGACCCCTTGAGGTCGATGAACAGCAGCGCCCGCTCCTCCGTGAGCGGACGATGGTAGCGGCCCGCCGCGAAAGCGATGAGCACGCCGGGCCCGAGAAGGCCGGCGATCGCGAACATGAGGTTTCCGACGACCGAAGCGAGCAGGGTGAACAGGACGTCGGCGACGCCGAGCGTCTCAAGCGCCGCCGGACCGTGAAGCCCCCACACCACCAGCACGAGCGTCGCAACGATCAGGACGACATAGGCGACCGCTCTCACGCCGAAATAGACAAGGAACGGCGAGCGCCGCAGGCGCGCTCCGGCGGCGCCCTGAAAAACCCCTCCCTCGAGCAAGGCCAGAAGCGCGCCAAAGGCGCCGCCGATCAGGAGCCCGGTCGCGAGCGCGTCATGCGCGAGATAACCGTACGTCGCGCCCGAGGCGGCGCTGACGACTGCGCTGATGAGCACGATGCGGGTGAGGCGCGGAGTGAGCCATGTGGGAACGCCGCGCTCGCCGAACGCTGGCAGGCCGGACGAATGCCTGTCTTGCATCATGCCTCGGCCATGGTGTCGACGGCCGCGGGCGCAGTCTCGAGCGCGAGCGAAACGAGCGCGAGCGGGACGGCCTTGCCGCGCAGGGGCAAAGGCGCGATGGCCTCGGCCTCGATTTCCGAGGGCGTCGGGCTGAGCCGCTCCATCAGCGCGAGAGAGGCGAGCGCGGACCGGTCGATCTCGCGGCAGGCGTCGAGCATGCGCGCCGCGGTGTTCATCGGGTCGCCGATCAGCGCGATCTCCTTCTTGCGCGAGCCGAGCTCGCCGACCACCACCTTGCCCGCATGCAGCGCCGCGCGGAACTCCGGCGCGAAGCCGAAATCGCGCCGGTAGCGCTCGGCTCCGTCCTGGAGCCTGCGGCCGGCCGAGGCCCAGGCGTCGAGAATTCGGGGCGGGTTGCGGCCGGGCGCCAGGCGCCACGTCGCAATGATCTCGTCGCCGACATATTTGTGGATTTCGCCGCCGTTGTCGACGATCGCCGTGGAGAGATCGGCGAACACGGCGTTGAGGAAACCGAGGAAGCGCGGACCGCCGAGGCGCTCGGCGGTCGCGGTCGAGGCGCGCAGATCGAGAAACAGGAGCGCCCGCTCCTCGACCTGGGGCGTGTGATAGCGCCCGGCGACGAAGGCGATGAGGACGTCGATCCCGAGCAGGTCGGCGACGCCGATAAGGACGCTGAAGACGAGGCTTGCGGCCAGGGCGAAGGCGATGTCCTGCGCCTGGCCGACCCCCGCGACCGAGAAGCCGTTGAACAGGGGCACGAAGACCGCGTTGACGAGAACGGCGACGATAAACAGCAGCGTCGCGCGCGCGCAAAGCGTGACCAGAAAGGGAAGCCGCCTCAGAAAGGGCTCCGCCCATTTGCGGAGCACGACGAGCTCGACCCACGGCATCGCGGCCCCGTTGAAGAAGCCGATCACGGCTCCGGTCACGAAATCGTTGTGCGCAATCTGACTGTAGATTGCGCCGGCAACAGCGCCGGCGGCGGCGATCCGAAGAATCGTGTAGCTGGTCGAGGCGTGGGCCATAATGGCCCATCATAGCCGGTCCGCCGGGGAACGCCGCCGAAAACGCCGGCCTTTGCCCGAAGCCCGTTCAGTACAGGCCCGGCGCGCCGTTCACGCCAGATTTTGCACGAACGCGATGATCGCCTTGCGGACCTGCGGGTTCTTGACCGCGAGAAAGGCGCGGATGAGCTCAGCCCCCTCCTCAGGGGTCGCGGGCGAGATCAGCGGGCTCGGCTCGGGCGGGGTCTTTTCGACAGCCTTCTTCACCGCATTATTTTTCTCGACCATCGCAACACCCGGTCCCCAATAGCCAGCCATGCCTCTGAGCGGTCCGAAAACGAGACGCGCGCCTTGACGGGCTGATCGCCGCGAGCCGCGCCGTCGCCCCCATGGCGTTCAGGCGCGGACCTCGCGGGAAACGCGTGTAGACGACGCGAACCCAACGGTCCATGAATGAATTGTGACACTTTCGGGGCACACGGGAGACGGGCGCCCTGTCCATGCGACACCGCGCACCATTGACGAAAGTCAGGGACCGGACTTGCTTATCTGGCAGTCAGAGCACGAAACGCAAAGGACATGGGGCGCGCCCGATGGGCAACGGAAAGCACGAAATCCGGATCAAGGGATACTCCGACGACCGCATGGAGCGGCTGAAGCGATTCACGAGGTCGCTCAACGCCGAGCTCGCCCTTCTCGGCGGCGAGCCGCTCGACATGCTCGAAGCCCACCAGGACTATCAGGGCGTGATCGATGACCACGAGGGCACCTGGGCGGATCTGGTTCGCCGCCTCGCCGCCGAACGCACCAAAATCGTCTATGCTGAAGAGGACGAGGAAAACGACGAGGATTTCGAGGCGTTCGAGGAGGGCGAGGGCGAGCCCTTGAGGGACGCGTAGCCGCGGCGCGGACTTTTTTGCCCGCGCGTGCTGAGGGAGGCAGAAACGCATGGCCGCAAGCGCAACCGACGTCGTTCTCGATGTTCCCGCTCCGGACTTCTTGCTCCCGGCGACCGACGGGCGATCTTACGCGCTCAGGACGTCGCCGGCCCGAACGGGACGGTGATCGTCTTCATCTGCAACCACTGCCCCTATGTGAAGGCGGTGATCGACCGGCTCGTCGCCGACGCGCGCGCCCTGATCGCGGACGGAATCGGCTTCGCCGCGATATGCTCCAACGACGCGGCGGCGCTATCCGGAGGAATTCGTTCGACAGGATGAAGGCGTTCGCGAAAGCCCACGCCTTTCCGTTCCCCTATCTGCACGACGAGAGCCAGAAGGTCGCGCGCGCCTACGGCGCCGTCTGCACGCCCGACTTCTTCGGCTACGATCACGCGCTTCGGCTCAAGTACCGCGGCCGCCTCGACGAGGGCCGCACGACGCCCTCCCCCGCCGGGCGCCCGCCGCGAGCTTGTCGAAGCCATGCGCGCAATCGCCGCCGGCCGCGAGCCCGCCGCGCAAACCCCCTCGATCGGCTGCTCGATCAAGTGGAGGTAGGCGGCTGGCCCGCGGAGATGCGCGAGCGCGCCGCGGCAAACTGCCCGGGGTTCTTGCGGCCGTGGGCGCGGCGGGCGGCGCCGGCGGGATGGAGGCGGCCAGAAACGTCCAGGCGTCGCGCGTCCAGCGGGCGTCGTTGAGCGCGTGGTGGGGCGGACGTCGTCTGGCGCGGCAGCTCCGGGTCGCCGAGCTCGATCGCCCATTGCTTGATGTCGAGGCAGAGCTGCGGGTAGTGGAACGGCAGCTCCTCGAGCCCGCCGAAGAGGCCGACGAACGCGACCCAGTCGTAGGCGGGAAAGTAGCCCCAGAACACCGGGTGCTCGTCGTGATCGGTGAAGTCGCGCAGGCCGTAGCTGATCGCCTCGGTGGCTCATCGCCTTGCCGTCGAGCTGCGGGCGCACGTTTTCCAGCGTCCACGGGCTCGCCTTCGCCCAGTCGGCCTCCGAACTCTCCGCATAAAACGCCCGCCCGTCCTCGGCGACGACCCCGATGCTGACGAGGTCGAGGACGAACGGCTTCGCGATGAACTCGGTGTCGATCCAGTATTTCATGGGTTTGTCGGCGCGCGTCCGATGGGCGGATGTCAGCAAGATAACCCATGGAGGAAAGCGTCGCTTATCCAGCGCGGGAAAACGTGGCGTTGATCCCGTCATGCGGCGGCAAAGTCGGCTATGAGGGCCAGTGCGCCGCATCCCGGTGGTCGTCGGCCGGCCCTCATCCCCGGCCCTTCTCCCGGACGGGAGAAGGGAGCGCGGGGCGGCGCTCGTTATCACGCATCAATAACGTCGGTAGACGCCGCCATGGTACCCTGCCGTGGTGAGCCATAGCCGCGGTGAACCGCATAGCCGCCATGATACCCATAGCGGTGAACCCCATAGACGCCGCCGTGATAGCCGTAGGCCGGATGAACGCCATAGACGCCGCCATAAACGGGCGCGCCGACGACGACGGCTCCGCCGTTCGGCCGGCAACCGCCGTAAGGTCCGCGATGAAACCCGATCCCGCAGCCTCCCGCGACGAGGGTGACGGCGGGCGTCGCGGCCGGCGACGACACGATCTCCATCGCCTGAACCGGCGCATTCGCGAGCCCCGCCAACCCGATCGCGGCGGCCAAGATGATTTTCTGCATGGTTTCCCCATTTGGGCCCCGACGCGGGCCTGATTCGCGATCAGGTCAGACCTTTGAGGCGGTTCTGGGACCGGCGGGCAGCCCTAGCCGCGGCGATCCTTCTCCCATTGGGGAAAGGCGGCGCCATAGGGCGTCGAAGACGCCGGTCTGCGACGGGCTATGGCGCCGGATGAGGGTCCAAGCGCCGGCCGGGACGGCCCGGCCCGCGACGCTGCGTTGAACCGCAGGGGCCAATCCCGCCCGCCGGAACCCTCATCCCCGGCCCTTCTCCCGAACAGGAGAAGGAAGGCGCCGCGTGGCCTCGATCAGCCTGCGCCTTCCCGCCGCGCGGCTGGCAACGCTCAAGGCCGAAGCGGCGAAGGCCGACTTGCCGACCCGGCCCTGATCCGCATGCTGCTCGCTAGGAACGAAGCGTCGTCTTACTGATCAATAATTGTGAAGCTTCATGATAGCCATACGCCGGTCGAACCCCAATCCACGCCGTGAACTCCAGGGGCCGGCGCGCCACCAAGGCCGCGCCATAACGGAATGTTACGAGGGCCATTTGTTGAAGAAGTCACGCAGCGCTTCAGGTCTTGCCTCGATAAAGATCGCCGCTTTTTCGTACAAACTGTATATATCCGAGGTCGTTTTCTCCAGCGTAAAGCTTCCAAAGTCTTGATGTACAAGTCGGTTCCGAATCCGCAGCCTAGTTCGAGGAACGCCTGAATGGATAATTCAAGCCTTCGCTCACATCTAACTCGATTTATCATGTATTTTTTGAACTCATCGCCAAATAAGCCAAAGAGTGCATTTGCATTTTTTGCATTCCAATCAAACCAGGTATGGTATTGCCTATTAATTGCCTTATTTCTTACGAAATGGACTGTGCATAAGTTTTTTTCTGGACATTTCTTCAACAAAATCGGCAACGTTTTCCGTTAACAGCTTTTCAAAGTAGCTCGCGACGCAGAGCAGCAACGATTTGCGACATGATTGTCTACTGTACTTCGTAGTGAAATTTCTCCCGCGGAGTCCAGATACGCGACCAGCGCAACAAAGTCCTTATTCATCCTTTCGACTACATTCGCCCCCACGCCAATACCCTCTAGAGAGCCGGTATAACGTTATTCGCGCGCTCCAGTCTAGTCTTTACATTCACTGTGCGCGTTGTTCCTTGCACCGCAGCAGCTACAAACTCAGGATCACCAGATAACGCGAGTACTGAATCTTCCGGGACACTTCCTCTAAGCGTTCGCCGTTCTCTAAACGCCTCTCTGCTAGAAGCCGTAAACACTGCCTCATATAAAGCAATGTTGAATTTTGTTATTCTTTCTATTAATAAACGCGTCAGTCGGAAAGGGAATGAGTGCTTGACAAAAATGAACTAAACAGCAACTCTAGGTACAAATTTTGCTCAGCATTATTTCCTTCACATTTCCGTGAAAACCTGTTCAGAAAGCGAACCATGGAAGCT
>CAWANA010000010.1:0-268130 GCA_963783275.1 uncultured Alphaproteobacteria bacterium
ACTTGTGTTGGAATTGGTCGGCGCGTCTTTGGGCGACATGAGGCTATCGGATCATGCGGCGAGGTCAATGATCTGATCGGCTGGCTTCTCGGCGAGGGTCTGCCATCCGTCGACCTTTCGCATGGTGATCTGTCCTGAGGCGAGCAGGGCCCAGAACAGCATGGCGGCGGTTTCGGCGCAGGGCAGCACGGTCTGGGTCTTGATCCGGCGCTTGAACTCTTCGTGCAATCGCTCAATCGCGTTCGACGTTCGGATCGACCGCCATTGGCTCGGCGGGAAGCGGGTGAAGGTGAAGAGCCGGTCGCCCGCCTCTTCGAGGCTGTCGGCGACGGGGCGGCATTTCAGGCGCCATTTGCGGATGAACGCCTTGCGCCGGGTCTCGACCTCGGCGCGGGTCGCGGCGTAGATCATGTCGCGGTAGTCGTTCGAGATTTCCTCGTGCAGGCGCTCGGGCGCATGGGCGAGGAGATTGCGATGCTTGTGCACGGTGCAGCGTTGGACAGCCATGTCCGGCCACAGCGCAGCCAGCGCCTTTTCGAGGCCCGGCGCGCCGTCGACGACGACCAGCTCCGGCGTCGGCAATCCGCGGCGGACGAGATCGTCGAGCAGCGCGCGCCAGGCCGCCTCGCCCTCGCCGCCCATGTTCTTGATCGCCAGCAGCATCTTCTGGCCGTCGGCGCGCACGCCGAGCGCGACGAGCAACGAGATCGAGGTCGCCTTTCTGTCGAGCCGCACGCGCGCGACCGTCCCGTCGAGGATCAGCCGCACGATCGGTTCTTCGGCGAGCGAGCGCGCATTCCAGGCGTCCCAGTCGCCCTTCGTCTTGCGCCAGACGCGGCTGACCACGTCCTTGCCGACCGGCCCGGCGAACACCGCGTTCAACGCGCGGCGCACGCGCCGGGTGTTGGTCCCCGCGAGATAAGCCCCGGCGATCAAGGCGTCGGCGGCCCGGGTGCGGCGTTGGTAGGCGCGCAGCGAGCCGCTCCGCCACTCGCGCGTCTTGCCGTCCTCGCCGGTCAACCGAGCCCGCGGCACGGCGATCCGCGTCTTGCCGAACGTGCCCGTCAGCGTCCGCTCGCGATGCCCGTGGCGCACGCCCACGACCGACGGCGCCGCCTCGTCCTCCTCCGGTCTGCGCCGGCCGTAGCGAGGACGCGACAACGCCTCGGAAAGTTCCGCCTCCAGCATCGTCTCGATGAAGCCGCGCACCCGAGACCGCACGCCGTCCTCGATCGCGTCGAACCAATCATCGAAAAGCAAACCCTCGGCGGCCCCGGCCGCCTCCTTCGTGGTATCCTTGATCATGGCGTGGTCTCCGTTCCAGCGCGCCAACGCCGGAATCATTGGGGTTGAGCACCCGGAGACTACGCCAACTCAATTCCAACCACCTCCGCGACGGGACCTTCGAAAAGTGCGTCAATCTCTGTAGCCAGCATGCGAGACTTACTCAGGAGGAAGCTGGGCTACTTCGCGTCGTGGATGGATTACGTGATGCCGAGCAGCACTGGCTGATCGTGGTTCCCGAGGACGTCCTCTATCTGCATGCGCGAGGGTTCGTCACGACGTTCGATGACTTGCTGAAGCGCACGCTGGATGACGCGCTGGCGGAGCACCTTCCTAGCCGAGTTCTGCCGGTGAGCACCCAGCCGCCGATCGGCTTCGACCTGCTGGTGGACCGTGAGTTCAACCAAGTGAAGGAGTTACTACAGCCCGGCAAGCGGCAGCGTGACGAGGCGCGCGGGCGAATCCGCACCCTGCTGGCGATGGAATCACATGTGGCCGAGGGCGTTGAGATCAGTGAGGCTGATATAGACCGGGTCGAAAAGGCGATCCGCGCGGACAAGCCACGAAACGAAGTTTTTCCGCGTCTTGAACCGCTCGACACCCGAATCTCAGGTGCAGGTGCAACCGTCACAGTCCATTTTACGAGAAAGCAGGGCGAGGGAGCGCCCGTGCGCCTCATCGCGGCGGATGACCCAGCAGAGGCCGCAGCTGTTCGTGAAGTCGATCTCCAAAAGCGATTTCACATGTCAGCGACTGATTTGCGCGGCAAACTCAAATTGACGAAATTGACAATTCAACAGTCGTTTAAGTTACGAGAGAGATTGGGAATCGATGCGGATCCTCAATGCATGCACATCTTTACATTCGGTAGCCAGAAGATTCCCCGGTTCTCGAATACAGCGCTGGAGCGAATGCGAGAGGCGTTGGCTGCTGAAAACCCGGAACCGATCGACGCTGGTGAATAGGCCAATTCACTCGTGTACCTTCTTCCAGTCAACATCAAATTGTGAGGCCTCTAACTCCTTCGCAAGCTTTGACTTCCACGCTCCGTGATCGTCATACGGCTCGTAGACGACCCCATCAAAGTCAGACGGGATCTCCACGTCACCCCGCTTCAGGGCGCAAACCCGATCCCGGCCGAGCCGCCCAATAAAATATCCAAGCTCCAAGACCACGTTTTGCCGTGCGCGAGGACACGGGGACTGTCCCTTCTTATTACCCTCGTCATCAGGCGTGAGCAGAACCACAGCAAAGCCCACGTCGCTGTGCATTTCGACTTTCTCAATAATTGTGCGACCGCGACTTGCCTGCTCATGTAAGATAATCGCTTCAAAGCCGATGCGCTCCAGGAAGCGGGCGACCTCGACTTTGGCTTCGTTATCGTGACCATGGACAATGAAAATCTTCCGTGACCACTGGCGTCGATCCAACGGACCGCCGGAAGTCAAGTCGCGTCTGTTGTTCCTCAGTTGCTCCACGAATGACGGTTTTGGCCTTCCTGGAAATCGAACCTCAATGACGCCAGAGCTTCCGGTTTCAACCGCGTCGACCCCAAGTGATAAGATCTTCGCCGATCCTATTCGTGGACCCTGGCCCAAATAACCCGTCCACTCGATCAAGCCCTTTTCAGCCAATTGGCTACACACGCCGCCGATGGCGTCCAAACTTACCGGCTCGGTCCCGCTGACAATCATGTCATCAACCGGAACGAATCCCCCATTGCTGTGTCGAAGCCGGTAAAAATGTGAAAGCAGCAGACCCCTCAGTTCCGCGTCCGTCACGTGCCCCTCCAATAGGTAAAGAGCGGGACGCTTCGCCGAACCGCCCGTTTCCCGAACATGAGATGCTTGGCGCGGTCAGGGGGCGCGCCACTTGTCGGGGTAACCGCCGGCCGTCCTCCGGACCCGCTCCACCATCGGCGTCGAGTTCGGCTCCAATTCCTTCGCGCGCGCGATTGCGTCGCGCTGGGTGGCAAGCACATCGCTCGCTCGCTCCGAGCCCGGACGCCGCACAGCGTAGTCGCCCTGCGGGCGGCGCTCAACATACAATTGGTCACCGTCTTTCTTCGCCATCAGAGTCAACTCCTAGGTCACTGGAAGTGACGACCATCTATATCTAGTAGGCAAATTGACGACGTTCAAGCCTTGCCGCTGTGGAATTCCCCTTCTTGAGCAACGTCCTGCGCGTGCGGCGGCGCAGGCAGCCGGGCGCGCATGCCCAGCGCCGGTGCGGGGGGCCTAACCGGCTGGCGCGGCGCAGGTGGCAGCTACAGGTATAGCGGCGGCGCGGCAGGCCAGCGGGCGGGGCGCTGCCCGCACCGGGCCAAGATCGTGGCGCGACACAAAATCTTGACGAACGGAGTCTTGGCTCAATTTCGCCGAATCTCATAGTCGTTCAGGATCAAAGATCCACGACCTCCAGCAAATGTGAAGCTGGCCCACTCGTGCGGTGCCTCCCCGTACTCCCAAGTCGTGCAAGTCCAAGGCTTGCCAACAGCTCCGCCACAGACTGATTGCCTCACCTTGTTTGGTGCACCAAACATTTCTAAGACCTTATCAGAACTCATGCCCTGATGAATCTTCATTATGTTATCAGCATTGACCGACAAGGGCGGCGTTGCGTCGCAACCGGCAAGCGCGCCACTCATTACTACGGTTGCTGCAAGGATGTTAAGTTTGAACGACTTGAAATGCAACATCTGCCACTTTTCCCCGAGGACTGGACAACTTACGAATCGCGCTTGTCCTCACCGCGCCTCCGGCCAGCATGTCCATACGGCGGCCCTGAATCACTCTAGAGTACGTTTGATGTGAACCACTAGCTAGTGGATGGAATCAGACGCTTCGAACCTTCGGTCTGCCGCGCAAGCCGCTGAAATGTCTGACACTGCGCCGGACTCTTCCGATTGATTTTGACCACTAGGATCGAGGCGCGAGCCAGCGGCGAGAAGCTATTCGGGGAGGCGCTGAGCAGGGCAGTGCTACAGTATGCGGCGCGAGAGCTTGTCGTCGTTGACGGGTCCCGTTCGCCTTCACGCTCGCACTATCATTCTGGGGGGTCTTCGAGCGCCGCCGGAACGCGGCGGGAAGTCGCCGCGCGGAAACGCGGGGCGAACGGCGGCGAGGCGAAGGCTGAGGCGCGCAGGCCGAACCGGCCCGCGCTGTCGGTGGGCGAACGCGGCGCGGTCAGACGGGCTCGGCGTCCGTCTCGTTCTCCAGCCAGCGCGCCATCGCGTCGGTGACTTCAGCCGTCGTGACGCTTTCATCGCGACCGGTGACTTCGACGCTCACGAGCGCCGCCTTGTCCGTATCGGGGCAGCCCATCGAAGCAAGCAGTTCGCGCTCCGTTGCGAAGCTCGCTTCGCCCTCGAGCAAGAAGCCGTCTGGGCCGACTGCTTCGTTTTGGGTTGTCCATTGCATCCGCATCAGACTTCTCCGTGTTGTGGAAAACCACAAAGTTGTGGAAAACCACAAAAACACGGATGTTTGGCGTACATAATTCCTGGAAATAGGAGAGCGGTGGGGAGGCGCAGCTAGTCCGTACGAAGCTGCTGCGAGAGTTCGGCGACGCCGCAGTCAAACGGCGGATTTTAGGAGGCGGCGAAAGTCGGCGCCCAGCGCCTTCGCGATTGTGACGTATTCCGCGACGTCCAGCCGGCGCTCCCTGCCTTCGTACTTCGCTACGAACGACTGCGGCCGCCCTAATTTCTGGGCCAACTCACTCTGAGTGATCCCGGCGGCCTTTCGGGCTCCAACCAGCTCAGCGAGGCATCGGTCGTACAGATCGGGAAATAGGGAGCTCAAATTGCGCCGCCGGCTCGGGAACCGGCAGCCCAAAGAAACCGAAAATAGGATTATCCCAAAATCGGATAATATGGAGTAGCTTGTCCGCCCGAGGCGACTCGGGGGCGGCGGTGAAGGTCCAGTACTTCGGCGATGAAAACGACTACCGAAAATTCGCGCTCCTTCGGCTCCTATCCGATGTTGGTAAGTTCAGGATCGGCGTCTGGTGGATGCTTACGCCGGACGACGTCTCGGGGCACGGCGACAAACGGCTCTATCAGCAGCAGCCCACGAAGTGGCGGGCATACGATCCGTCCTTGTTCGACGCTCTGGTCCGCGTCCCTCCGACACCGACGAACGAAGATCTCCAGCGCGTCGAGAACGAGGCGCTGATACCAGGAGCGATCTTCTTCGACGACGTCACGCCGGATGGATTGCCTGAACGCCGCGCGCGTCATGCCTCTTGCATGAAGGCGCTCGATTCGAGCGAGCTTCTCTTCTTCGACCCCGACAACGGACTTGAAATCAAGTCCGTCCCCAAGGGGCGCAAGAACTCGAGCAAATACGCCTTCCTGGACGAGGTGGCCGACCACTACGCCGCCGGGCGCTCCGCACTCCTGTATCAGCATTTTCCAAGGCACGTTCCACGTGAGACTTTCATCAGAGAGACCCTAGGCCGGCTCGCCACCAGCTTGCCTCAATCTGCGGTTTGGGCGTTCGAAACGTTTAACGTCGTATTCCTGCTAGCTGCGACCCCCGATCACGCCGGCCGGGTCGAGAAAGCAGCTGCGGCTGCGCACCAACGGAAATGGCTCCCGCATCTTTACGCGCGCATCTTCCGGATCCACGATACGGGGCTCGAACCGGGGTAGGCTGTTGCCTGATCGAGAGGCCTGGATTTCATGGCGGAAGCGGAAAACGGGATCGCAGAGGTGACGAGGGCCAAGGCGCCGTACACGACAAAGCAGATGGGCGACGCATGCGAGATGCTCGTCGCAGCGGAGCTGACCCTCGCCGGCGTGCCGGCTCTCAAGGCGCCGGACTACTGGCCTGGCTACGACGTGATTGCTCAGCCTTTGAACGCAGGCCCTCAGAGGATTTCGGTCAAGTCACGCACCTTCAAGCGCGGGGCGGCCTTCGTGAGTTACTCGGCGACCGACAGCTTCGATTGGCTGGCCATCGTCATTCTCCCAGGTGCAGATTTGACCTCCCGTCAGATTTACCTGATCCCACGCCGCGCGGCCGACAAGAATGCCAGGACGTACGCCGCCGAAAAGATGCGCGACGTCCGGGAATATCGGATCGACGAGATCGCGCGGAAGTTTGCAACCTACGAGAACAACTTCCCGCTGCGGCGAGAGCCGAAGGCGGCCGACTGACGCCGATCATCCTATGGGTCGTCGGCCCTCGGCATCGATCAGCGACGTCACCTCGGCCCAGAACTCGAATTGTCTCCTTGATCGCGCTCGTCGCGCCTCGCGTTGTTTCCGCAGCGCCATCGCACGCGCCTTCTCACGGCCGTGCTGTTCGCAGAGCAGCGCCGCGGCCGCCGGCGCCTTCATGAAGTGCGAGATCGGTCGAGCGCTCGCGTTCGGTGGGCGTGTGTCGCTCCTCTCGTTCGCCATCACGACGCGCTCCCCGCGTACGCTCGATCGAGCGCCTTCAACGCGTCCTCGCCGCCTCGCATCGCATGTGTGTAGTGGCTGAGCGTGACGACGGCGTTCTTATGGCCGGCGAGCTTGGCGACGAGCCCGACCTCAACCCCCTGCGCCTGGAGCGTCGAGATGAAGCTATGGCGGGCACTGTGCGGCGTCACCGGCGGCAGTTCGAGACGCTTAAGCGCCGTCGCCCAGTAGCGTTTCCGGAAGTTGCCGTAGATCAACGGTCCGCCGCCGCCGTCGCGCGGCAGCGGCCAAGCCCTGGCGACGCCGGGAGCCGGGAACACGCGCTCGAGCCTGCCTTCCTTCCTCGGGCAGCGCACGCGCCAAGCGAGCAGCATCTCGCGCATGAGCGGCGACATCGGAATGTCGCGGACGCCGGCCGCGGTCTTGGTGAACTCAGACAGCGAACCGTCGCGCAACTGGATGCGGCGGATGCGGATGACGTTCGTCTCGAAGTCGACGTCGTCCCACAGGAGGCCGAGCTGTTCCGACGGCCGCGTACCGGCGAGGAACGGGAAGGCGACATAGACGCCCCTGTCGTGATCCTCGCGCGCGGCCGCGAGGAGCCTCGCGACGTCATCGGGGGTCAGAACGGCCTTCCGCGCCTTATCACGCTGGCGCTGGAGGCCCGTCGGCATGGCGGGGGTCGGAATTCGTGGTCCTCGGCGGCGAGCGCCAGCGCGGCCTTCAACAGCATCATCGCCTTGTTGGCGCAATAGATGGAGACCTCGTCGCTGAGTAGCTTGTGCCACGCGCGGATTCGACGTGTGGTCAATTCTTGCACCTTCTCGCGGCCAAGGAGTTCGATGGGCTTTGCCTTCGGCTTGACGCCCTTCCCTGAGGCGATCGTCGCCCGACGGGCCTCGCTCGGCGGCAGCGGTCCGACGACATAGCGGGACTGGAACGCATAGGTGTTGAAGGTGATCGGTCGGACCGTTCCGCGCTTCGTATCGAGCCACGCCTCGACGGCGTCCGCGACGGTTACGGTTTTGGGCGAGGCGCTATAGACCCCCCGGTCATAGGCGGCCACAAGCTCGGCGCGCCTCTCCTGGGCGTCCTTCTGCCGCTCGAAGAACCTCTGCTCCCTCTCGCCGGTGCGAGGGTCGCGCCAGTTCAGAACGTACCGAGTTTGCTCGACGACGGCGCCATCCTTCAGCTTCCGGCGGCGGACGCGACGGGTGAGATTAATGTTGAGCGTCATGGCGAAGGACTCGTTGATCAAAACGCAAAACGAAACACGCGCTGCAAACGCCCACAATTATTCCCGCTGCCGCACTCTCTTCGGCGAGGCGCAAAGGCCCCGCCGACGCTAGAGAGTCCGCGGCCAAAGCTGCGGTTGGAACCACGCGTGGAACCAGAAGTCGGCGACCGCGCGGGCGACGGAGCCGAGATACGACGGGCGGGAATAGCAAGGCGCGAACACCACAGCCGGTTGAGGTCTCCCGCGCAGCGAATCCGCGCTCGCGGAACATGGGGTCAGGGTCGGACGCGGTCGCGCACCGACCGGCGAAACCAGCGTGACGGTCGTGACGGCGTGACGACGGCGAGGGACGGTCCGCTGCCGGCGCGTTCGGCCCTGCCGATACCCCTTCTCCTCCTTCCTGAAGGGCGAAGGGGTAGGGGTCGCCGTCACGGCCGTCACAGCCGTCACGCAGAGACGGTCCGTCGGCATCAGTAGGAGGGCCGCTCGGGCCTGTCAGCGCCAGCCGCCCTCGCCGCCGTCTTCGCCTCCTCCGTCATGCGCGCACGGATGTGTCGCCCCTCTCGAGTCCGTTCTGGGAACTCAACGATAATTCCAGCCTTGGCCAGGGCAGGACGCATTCGTCTCAGCTTGGTCGACAGCTGCGCCGGGCTCGTTGGAAAGTACCGATCGCTCACATGGTCAAACGGACCGCGAAGCTCCTTCAGAAGTTCGGCGGGTCGCCCGTCGAAGTCCTTCTTGATGAGAATTCCTTCTAGCGCGGTGAAGAGCGAATCGTTCCCAGCGAGGTCAGCCTGCATCGTCGTCTGAGCGGCCTCGAGGGCGGCGAGGATCGTCCCAGGCGACAGTCCCGTCCCCTCCTCGGCGGCGACCAACCAGTGGGCGGCGTCCGCCATGCGGATCGACGTCGGCGGGGGCGTGTCGGCGATAGTCCGGAGCGCTTGAGCCACCGCCTTGTACAGGTCATGCAGAAGCTCGGGCAACACCTGTTCGAAGTCGCGCCGGATGTCCTCTTCTGTCCGGCGGGAGTCTGCCTCCATAGCGTCGAGCCGGAGCGGAATGGCCCTATCCATGAGGTCCGGCCGATGGATGAAGTCGCCAATTCCATTCAGCATGAAGGGGCGCGTGATCTCGATCGCGTGCACCTCGGCGTCGGTGTAAAGCTGCCGCGTCTGGAAGCCCGCCTTCGTGGACAGCGCCGCGAGCGCGTCCGACATTTCGGCTGTGATCCCAGACAGGTTGTCGAAGATGATCACGTGCGAATGGTTCGCGATGATCATGAGATCTTGGACGCTCTTCGGCAGGCTCGATCGCATAGGTATGCCAGGATCGATCACCGCCTTGCAAAGTTCGCAGCGCATGCTCTTACCGCTCCCCTGCTCCCCCTCAACCGCCAGGAAGGCGTATGGGCCGGAGGGTCGGAGCGCTCCGATCAAGAAGGCCAGGACCAATGGCCACTGCTCGTCGTCGAGGAGAAGGAGCTTCTTGAACCTCAACAGACCCGAGTGCGGCGATGCGCCCGCCTTGGGCAGCGGCAGAGGCTTCATCCCCTGCATCCGGATCAGCTTGGCCGCTGGGTGTTGGAGGACCGTATAGCCGCTCGCCGTCACCTCGACGACCGCGCCGTCGTCCCTGGCGAGGTCATGATAGACCTTGCCGGCATCGCCTCCTACGCGAACATGGACGACGTGCCGTTTTCCTTCGAAGACCGCCCGTGCACCCAAGTGGGCTGTATAGTCGTCACGGTCCCGAGGCTTCAGCGCCCTGCCGGTGGCGCGAAAGAAGAACTCCTGCAGAAAATGGTTGCTGCGCGACGAACCGACGGGCGCGTTGATGACGCCTCCTTCGGATGTCGGGATGCCGACGTAGGCGGTCATTTGGTCGCTGTGGAAAAGTTCCGCGCCTCGACGCGCGAACAGGGCATCGAGCACGTCGAGCATCGACGGCTTCTTCTGCCGACTTGTCGTCTTGTCGGACTCTTTGTCGAAGCCCCTACGCCTGGCGCCTGCGATCATGTCGCGCAATTCGATCAGGGTGTCGCCCGAGTACGACTCCGGTAGCGCCGCAGCGATGATTCTGTTGATCGCCTCATCGTCTGCCCCTTGGTGGACGAGCTGACCGACGAACCGAACCGCGGCGTCGTGAGTCTCGGCGCCTCTAATGAGAGTCGGGACATGCTCGCTTGTGAAGACCGTGCGCAGGAGCGCACTCGGTACGAGCGCCGGTGCCTTGGTCATGGCTCATCTCCACGATCGGTAGTTCCTTGAAGTCGACATCGTGCAGCGGTTGACCGATCCATCGGTATGGCCGCTGCGTCTCGGGGTGGATTGTCGGCGGAATGACGCAGAGTTTCTTGACAAAGAGACACTCCGCGACCTTGCTGTGGGTCTTCGACTGGGCGCCGCCTACGCGGAACTCGGGATTGGTCAGTCGGCCGCGGACCCGAACGAAGAAGACTGCGCCCTTCTTGCCGATGCGGCCGCTGGGCGGATCTTGCAGGAGCGCGCGACCGAGTTGGACGTAGTCGTCGTGGTCGATGTCGAGCGCTCCAAGCGTCGTTCCGTCCGCGAACGGGCTGCCCATAAGAAGGCCGATCCCCAAGTTGCGGTGCTTCGACTTCCACGATGTGAGCTCATTGGGCGGGATCTCGCCGTCGGGCCGCTGCCAGTCCCTGACGTGGCAAGCCTTGGTGCCCAATCCGATCGGGCGAGGCCAAAGGCCAAGCTGACGATACCCGCTGGCGCAGCTGGACATGTTCTACATGTTCCCGCACGTCCGCCGCCTCGACGGCAATCTTACTCGACGCTGTGCAGGACGGCGAGGAGCGCGGCCGGATAAAGGACATCCTCGGAACGGTGCACTATCTGATTCCGGGCAAGTCAAGCTTGCTTTCCCGTGGCGCGATCACGATGGCCGACGTCGCCTCTGAGGAGCTGCACCGCCGCGACCCCGTCGCTGCCGCCCAGCAAGTCCAGGATAAATACATCAAGGGTTTGGGGGTGCGACAGCCGGCCGTCATCAGCGTCAATATGTTCGCGTCATCGCTCGCGATAAACGACTTCTTGGCGCGGCTTCACCCCTACCGGCGGCCATCGAATGCGGACGTGGCATCTATCGAGTTCAGCCTTGGCGAGCTGCGCCTGACCGTCGACGAGGAGATGGATGACTGCCCGGTCATTGGAATGTCGCTCGGACTTGGCGACCGATCTCCCTGGCTCGGCCTTCCTCAATTGGGTGCTCCGTGAACATATCCGATTTGTTCAAGCGATTTTGGTCCTGGCTCCTTAGCCTTCTGGGTCTACGGCGGCCCTACCGTGTCATCTACATCCAAGGCGCTTTCCCGAAGGCGCTTAAGTCGCGCAAAATCTATGTTCTTCTTGAGGATGGGGAACCGTGGGAAGCGCGGATGATCTGTCCATGTGGCTGTCGCGACGAGGTCGACCTAAGCCTGCTCGAGGACGATCGACCCTCGTGGAAGATCAGCATCGACAACGCCGGACGGGCCACGCTCAATCCGTCTGTATGGAGACACGTCGGATGCGAAATCCCACTACTGGGTCCGAAATGGTCGTATTTTCTGGGCGTAGATCGAGGGGGACCGCATACCCTCGCGCGTTTTGTCCCGGTTCGTGATGGTCGCGCTCGGACGTGCACTGAGGCTTCATGAGGTCGCGCCTACGACGACTTGCCCTCACGTTCCTCGCCACGCCCAGGGCTGAATTGAAACCCGGTTACAGCCTGGTTACAGTTTCGTGGCGACGCCGCCGTACCCGCCTGTGAAAGCGCGTCCGTCCGGGTTCAAGAAACCGCCTTGACGGGGTCCTGTGAACCGAATTGAACTCTCGAGGCCCGCGGTGAACGCAGGCGCAATATTTAGACAAAATCTCTGTGTGGTTCCTAAACCTGGGGTCAGGGGTTCGATTCCCTTCCGGGACGCCATCCTGAAGACATGCGAGAGCCCAAGGCGCGAGAATCGCTGCGGTCCTCGGGTGATGGGTCGGCCGCGACGCCTCCCCGGTTATCAACAGATTAGCGTCGGCGAGGACGCGCGCCCCGACGCGACGAACGCCGCCGAATTACGCTATCATGTTAGCAGACTTAGGAGGCCGACATGTCTTTTGCCGACTACCTCAAGACGTACCCCGCCGGTGACGACGCCGCAGGCGATTTTGTCCGGAATATTCGAGATGACCGCGAGCTTCCCAACGCCGAGTTCTTGGCGTCAGCTCGAGGCCTATCTCTCTCTGCGGGGCATTACAGACCGCGCCATGGTCGTGGGAAAGAAGGTCTGGACAGCGTACGAGTTCGCGGGCAGCGGTTCACGCGACGTCGTTTTAGCCCCGTCGCCCGTTCCCGGACCCGATCAGCGATCAGGCTGTACGGCGCCGAGGCAGCCTGAGCGCTGGGGATTGCGAGCGCCCAGCGATTGTCCAGCGTCCTGCGCTCCTGACGACGAACTGTCGGGAGACGTCCCTGCGGCTAGTCCTCGCTGTCGTCAGAAATGTCGAGGTGTCCGTCAGCGGCGTCCCGCTCCCAGGTCGGATTGCCGAGGTTGGAGTTGAGCGGCATATTCTGCTTGCGCTTCTCCTGTTCGATCCTGGCCTTCACGTCTTCGGACTCTTTCTTGAGGCGATCGAGCGATTTGGAAAAGTCCTCGGCCGACGGATCGGCAGTTTTCGGATCGGGCATTTCGCGCTCCCTTGCGGCGATGTCGCCTGAACCCCTTGCGGCGACGCTTCGTGAACGCGGGACGTGCGATCCCTGTTCCTGTCCCGATATGACAGGAATCGGCCCGGAGAGGCGCCCCTCCGACGCGCGAACGCCGCGTCGCGGCGAATCGCTCTGTCGCGAATGCGACACGCCCATGTCCGGCGAACGCCGAATCAAATTTCGGTCAACTCTTTGAAAGCGACGGCAAATTTTCATGGCACGCGCCTTGCGTCTTCGGTCGCCGCGACAGGAGATGCGACAGATGAGCCAGCCGTTCACGATCTCGCTCGACAGCCTGCTGAACCCGACCGACTTCGACGCCATGAAAGAGGCGGCGACGTCGGGCGGCTGCTCGTCGTCCTCGTGCGGATCGTCGGCCAAGCCCTCCGACATGGATGAGTCCATCTGGGAGCGGATCAAGGACCATCCCTGCTATTCGGAAGAGGCTCACCACTATTTCGCCCGCATGCATGTGGCGGTCGCGCCAGCCTGCAACATCCAGTGCAACTACTGCAATCGCAAGTACGACTGCGCCAATGAGAGCCGCCCCGGCGTCGTGTCGGAGAAGCTGACCCCCGATCAGGCCAAGCGCAAGGTGATCGCGGTCGCCAACGCGGTGCCGCAGTTCTCCGTGCTCGGCATCGCCGGCCCCGGCGACGCCTGCTACGACTGGAAGAAGTCCGCCGCGACCTTCGCGGAGATCTCCAGGGAAATTCCCGACGTCAAGCTCTGCATATCCACTAACGGCCTGGCGCTCCCCGACCACGTCGACGAACTCGCGAGCATGAACGTCGACCACGTGACGATCACCATCAACATGGTCGACCCGGAAATCGGAGCGAAGATTTACCCCTGGATCTTCTACCAGCACAAGCGCTGGACCGGGATCGAAGCGGCGAAAATCCTGCACGAGCGGCAGATGCTCGGGCTCGAAATGCTGACCGCGCGCGGCATTCTGACCAAGATCAACTCGGTCATGATCCCGGGAATCAACGACGAGCACCTGATCGAGGTCAACCGCTGGGTCAAGGAGCGCGGCGCCTTCCTGCATAACGTCATGCCGCTCATCTCCGATCCGGCGCACGGCACGCATTACGGTCTCACGGGACAGCGGGGCCCGACCGCGATGGAGCTCAAGGCCCTGCAGGACAAGCTCGAGGGCGGCGCGAAGCTGATGCGCCATTGCCGGCAGTGCCGCGCCGACGCGGTGGGCCTCCTCGGCGAGGACCGCGGCCAGGAGTTCACCCTCGACCAGGTGCCGGAATCGGTCGTGTACGATCCGAGCAAGCGCGCCGCCTATCGCGAGATCGTCGCCGAGGAGCGCGGCGATCATGTCCGCGCGAAGGAAAAGGCGATCGCCGCGGTCAAGGAGAACTCGGCAGAGGGCCTTTCGATCCTGGTCGCGGTCGCGACCAAGGGCGGCGGCCGCATCAACGAGCACTTCGGCCACGCCAAGGAATTCCAGGTCTACGAGGCCTCCGCCAAAGGCGTCGAATTCGTCGGCCACCGCAAGATCGACGCCTATTGCATGGGCGGCTTCGGCGAGGACGCGACCCTCGACGCCACGATCGCCGCACTCGAAGGCGTAACCCACGTGCTCTGCGCCAAGATCGGCGACTGCCCCAAGGACATGCTGGTCGCCGCCGGCATCGAGGCCACCGACGCCTACGCCTACGAATACGCCGAGACGGCCATCAGCGCGCTCTACGCCGAGGCGACCGCCGACACGGGCGAAGCGAAAGCCGTCGCCTGACCGCCAACGAATTCCGGCGCGCGTCGCGCCGGCTGACAAAGGAGAAGAACGAATGGCTTACAAGATCATCGCTTCCCAGTGCACCGCATGCGGCGCCTGCGAATTCGAGTGCCCCACGGCGGCGATCAAGTTCAAGAACGACACCTACATCATCGACGCCAAGACCTGCACCGAATGCGATGGGCATTTCGATACGCCGCAATGCAACAGCGTCTGCCCGGTGCCGAAAACCTGCGTCAAGGCCTGACGACTTGCTCATGGCCGGCGGCGCATCTCCGGAAGAGGACGACGGGCCGACCGACTGGCTCGGCAATCCGGTCTCCTGCGCCGACTGCCCTTACGAGGAGACGCGAGCGGCCGGACGCTGCGCGTTCGGCCGCGCCTGCGTGATGGATCGGCGGGCGCGCCGCATCGACCGGTTCTTCGCCGCCAATCCCGCCCATGCGGAGAAGCATCTGGCGCACCCCTACTTCGAGGTGCGCACGCTCGCGGCCCGCTATGCGTCGCCCTTCCGGCTGAGTGCGCTCCTGAACGACCCGGAGCCGGACGTGCGCGCGATGGTCGCTCTTCGCCTGCCAATCGCGCGGCTCGGCCCCTTGATGAAGGATCCGGAGCCCAAGGTGCGCATCGCGCTCGCCCAGCGCCTCTCTGGCGAGGCGCTCGCGAGCCTGTTCTGCGATCCGGAATATTCGGTCCGGCTCGCCGCGGCGCGCCGCGCCGAACCCGCCCTTCTGGTGCGGCTGATCGACGATCCGGATCCCACGGTGCGGCGCGAGGCCGCCTGGCGGGCGCCCGAGTACGTGCTCCCCAGCATGTCCGGCGATCCGGACCCGCTGGTCAGGATCGCCGTCGCCGAGCGGCTGCCGGAAGAGCGGCTCGTTTTGATGACCGGGGACGATGACTTTCGCGTGCGCTTCGTCTGCGCCGAACGGCTGCCGGTCCCGCTTCTCGGCAGCCTCGTCGAGGACGAGGACGAGGTGGTGCGCGAGGCGGCGTTGGCTCGCAAGACGGCGGAGAGCGCGTGATGGGACTGGGCCGCGAGCAGGAAATCGAAATTCGCGACGCGCCGGTGTTCCTGCCCGGCGAGAAGGTCCGCGCGCTCAAGCACATCCGCAACGACGGGACGTACCGGGGCCGCGAGATCGGCGACGTCCTGGTGCGCAAGGGCGAGGTCGGCTACGTGCGCGACATCGGCACCTTCCTGCAGCAGTTCTACATCTACGCGGTCGAATGGGTCGACAGCGCAACCGTCGTCGGCATGCGCGGCAAGGAACTCACGAGCCTCGATCGCGCGGACGCGCCAGCGGCCATGAAGGAAACCGGACAATGAAGGTGATGATCCGCCGCGGCGAAAAGGGCCTCTCCGTCTACGTGCCCAAGAAGGACCTCGAGGAGCCGGTGGTCGAGACCGAGCGCGAGGGCTTATGGGGCGGATCGGTGAAGCTCAGGAACGGCTGGACGCTGATCCTGCCGGAGATGCCGCCCGACACGAAGCTGCCGATCACCGTCAACGCCAGGAAGCTCGGAGAGGACGAATGACCGCATCCGTCGCCGAACTGGCCCCGGAACGCGCTGCCCCGTCCGATCCGGCCCGGCGCCTTGCGGTCGTCCGCGACCTTCTCGTCAGGGACGCGCTCGTCCCCTATCTCGGCCCCGGCGTTCTCGCGCTGACCGGCTCGGCGCTGCCGGCGACGCCGGAAGCGGTCGCCGCGGCGTTGCACGCGAAGGCGCCCGCGCCGGCGCGCATCCGCACCAACATGTGGTCGGTGGCGCAGTTCATCGAGAGCCGGCGGCATCGCAAGACCTTGCAGAAGTTCATGGCCGAAATCTTCGAGAGCCCGGTCGATCCGAGCCCGCTCGTCCGGTTCCTGGCCGGCCTGCCGTCCCGACTCGTCGTCAATTCCTGGTACGACGACGAATTCACGACCGCGCTAAGGCAAGCGGGGCGGGACGATTTCGTCGAGATCCAGGGCATTACCCGCGCCGGAATCAACTTCGACGCCTGGACCCTGGCCTACGACGCCCAAGGCGCGCTTTGCGACGGAACCGCGGTCGAGGCGGCGCGCACGGTGCTTTACTCGCCCCATGGCGGCGTTCGCCCGGCGCAGCAATTTCCTTGTGGCGGACTTCGGACTATGTCGAGGTCATGACCGAGATCGACATTCAGACGCCGATCCCCCCGGCCGTGAAGACGGCGCGCACCGATCGCGGCTTCCTGTTTCTGGGCTGCCGGTTCCACGACCAGATGCTTCGCACCTACGCGCGCCAGATCATGAAGCGCTCGAGGGGCCCCCATTTCGCGGTCGCCGAGACAAGCGCGCTGACCAGGAACGAGCGGAAGTTCTACGCCGACCAGATGATCGAGATCATCGACTTGCCGCTCGCGAGAGCCGCTGACGCGATCATCGGCTGACGAAACACGGCGCGCGGTCGTTCGAGCGCGCCCTCGCCTCGCCTCAGTTCTCGTCGGGCCAGAACTCGGGATCGAGCGCCTGCTCGATCGGCCACGGAGAAGCGGTCGGGAAAACGGCCGGATCGAGTCCGGTTTCCGCGATCGCGGCCTTCAGCGCGTCGAGCCAGATGTCGTCCCGACAGTCCGGATCACGAAGCGTCGCCTTCAGGCCGGGAGTCGTTTCAATCCGTCGCGCGACGCCCTTGCGCTGAATGTCGATCGTCGCGCGCCAGCTCTTGCTCCGCAACTGCGGCTGATATCGCCATTTCAAAAGATGCGCGAGCAGCACGGCCGTTCTGCTGGCGAGCTCCCGCTGTTCGGCCTTGCCCACGTCTTCGATCTCGTCCGCAATGTGTTCGATGTCGAGATGCGCGAAATCGCCCTCACGCAGGAGACGCGCCTGCTCCTGCGCCCAGCGGACGACATCCTTCTCGTAAAGTGCTCGCGCCATTCTGCTGGGTCATCCTCCGGCCGTCCGAGGATAGGCGATCCTGCCTTGCCGCTCAACCGGCTCGACAACGCCGCCGACACCCCTGTCGGCCATTGTTCGGCTTGCGACACGTCGCTGTCGAGCCGACAACCCGACGAGCGATCATGTCATCGCTTTGATTTTTATTGGGAAAACGCACCGCGAGGACTTGGCACGATCCTTGAAACCAAGGTGTGCGAGGCGGCGAGCTCCGCTGCCAGAGACAGTCAACCGAGCCCAACGGCTCACCTCGCGAAAGGAACACGGGCCATGGCCAAGCTTCGCCAAATCGCATTCTACGGAAAGGGCGGCATCGGCAAGTCGACGACGTCGCAGAACACCCTCGCAGCGCTCGTCGATCTCGGTCAGAAGATCCTGATCGTCGGCTGCGACCCCAAGGCCGATTCCACCCGCCTCATCCTCAACGCCAAGATGCAGGACACGGTGCTGAGCCTCGCCGCCGAAGCGGGCTCGGTCGAGGACCTCGAACTCGAGGACGTGCTCAAGGTCGGCTACAAGGGCATCAAGTGCACCGAGTCCGGCGGACCGGAGCCGGGCGTCGGCTGCGCCGGCCGCGGCGTCATCACCGCGATCAACTTCCTCGAAGAGAACGGCGCCTATGACGACGTCGACTACGTCTCCTACGACGTGCTCGGCGACGTGGTGTGCGGCGGCTTCGCCATGCCGATCCGCGAGAACAAGGCGCAGGAAATCTACATCGTCATGTCCGGCGAGATGATGGCCCTCTACGCCGCCAACAACATCGCCAAGGGCATTCTCAAATACGCCCATTCCGGCGGCGTGCGCCTCGGCGGGCTCATCTGCAACGAGCGCCAGACCGACAAGGAGCTGGAGCTGGCCGAGGCCCTCGCCAAGCGCCTGAACTCGAAGCTCATCCACTTCGTGCCGCGCGACAACATCGTCCAGCACGCGGAGCTGCGCCGCCAGACGGTGATCGAATACGCGCCCGACAGCCAGCAGGCGCAAGAGTACCGCCAGCTCGCCGCAGAAGATCCACGCCAACTCGGGCAAGGGCACGATCCCGACCCCGATCACCATGGAAGAGCTCGAGGAGATGCTGATGGAGTTCGGCATCATGAAGACCGAAGAGCAGGCGCTCGCCGAACTGCAGGCCAAGGAAGCGGCCGCCGCAGCCCGCGCCGCCGCTCAATAACCCGACAAGTCGGCCCCGGCCCTTGAACCCGGCGGCCGACTCCTCCCCGCGCACTGGAGAAGCGCCATGAGCCTCGACACCGAAAACGAAGACGCCAAGATGGAAGCGCTGATCGCCGAGGTCTTGACCGCCTATCCCGACAAATTCGCCAAGCGCCGCAAGAAGCACCTGAGCGTCGCCAAGCCCGTCGCCGAAGCCGCCGAGACCGAGAACGCCATCGCTCACCGAATGCGACGTCAAGTCGAACATCAAGTCGGTGCCGGGCGTGATGACGGTGCGCGGCTGCGCCTACGCCGGCTCGAAGGGCGTCGTCTGGGGCCCGATCAAGGACATGGTCCACATCAGCCACGGCCCCGTCGGCTGCGGGCAATATTCCTGGTCGCAGCGCCGCAACTACTACATCGGCGCGACCGGCATCGACACCTTCGTCACCATGCAGTTCACCTCCGACTTCCAGGAGCGTGACATCGTGTTCGGCGGCGACAAGAAGCTCGACAAGATCATCTCCGAGATCGACAAGCTGTTCCCGCTCGCCAACGGCGTCACCATCCAGTCGGAATGCCCGATCGGCCTGATCGGCGACGACATCGAGGCGGTCGCCAAGAAGAAGGCCAAGGAAATCGGCAAGACGGTCGTTCCCGTCCGCTGCGAAGGGTTCCGCGGCGTCTCGCAGTCGCTCGGCCACCACATCGCCAACGACGCGATCCGCGACTGGGTGTTCGACAAGAAGGAAATCGAGTGGGAAGCCGGCCCCTACGACGTCAACGTCATCGGCGACTACAACATCGGCGGCGACGCCTGGGCCTCGCGCATCCTGCTCGAGGAAATGGGTCTGCGCGTGGTCGGCAACTGGTCGGGCGACGCCACGCTCGCCGAAGTCGAGCGGGCGCCCAAGGCCAAGCTCAACCTCATCCATTGCTACCGGTCGATGAACTACATCTGCCGCCACATGGAAGAGAAGTACGGCGTCGCCTGGATGGAGTACAACTTCTTCGGACCGTCGCAGATCGAAGCCAGCATGCGCAAGATCGCCAAGCACTTCGGCCCGGAGATCGAGGCCAAGACCGAGGCGGTGATCGCCAAGTACCGCCCGATGGTCGACGCCGTGATCGCCAAGTACCGGCCGCGCCTCGAGGGCAAGACGGTGATGCTCTATGTCGGCGGCCTGCGGCCCCGCCACGTCATCACCGCCTACGAGGATCTCGGCATGGAGATCGTCGGCACCGGCTACGAGTTCGGCCACGGCGACGACTACCAGCGCACCGGCCACTACGTGAAGAAGGGCACGCTGATCTATGACGACGTGACCGGCTACGAGCTCGAGAAGTTCGTCGAGAAGATCCGCCCCGACCTCGTCGGCTCGGGCATCAAGGAGAAGTACCCGGTGCAGAAGATGGGCATCCCGTTCCGTCAGATGCACTCGTGGGACTATTCCGGCCCCTATCACGGCTACGACGGCTTCGCGATCTTCGCGCGCGACATGGACCTGGCGATCAACAACCCGGTCTGGGACCTGTTCGACGCGCCCGTGGATCAAGCCCGAGGAGCTCGCGATCGCCGCCGAGTGACCGATCTCAGACGCGGCGCGCTCTGACGGGCGCGCCGCGCGCTCAACCGAACCCGGAACCCGAATTCCCGACCGGCGCCGCCGTATGGCGCGGCCCGGCGAGAGAGGAATATTGCAATGCCACAGTCAGCAGAAAAGGTGCTCGATCACGCCCCGCTGTTCCGCGAGCCGGAATATCAGGAGATGTTCGCGCGCAAGAAGGCCATGTTCGAGTGCGGCGTCGCCGACGCCAAGGTCGTCGAGCAGGCCGACTTCACCAAGACCTGGGACTACCGCGAGAAGAACCTCGCCCGCGAGGCGCTGGTCGTCAATCCGGCCAAGGCCTGCCAGCCGCTCGGCGCCGTGTTCGCCGCCGCCGGCTTCGAGAGGACGATGAGCTTCGTCCACGGCTCGCAGGGCTGCGTCGCCTATTACCGCTCGCATCTGTCGCGCCACTTCAAGGAGCCGTGCAGCGCCGTCTCCTCGTCGATGACGGAAGACGCGGCGGTGTTCGGCGGCCTCAACAACATGGTCGACGGCCTCGCCAACACCTACTCGCTCTACGCGCCGAAGATGATCGCGGTCTCGACCACCTGCATGGCGGAAGTGATCGGCGACGACCTGCATTCCTTCATCCGAGACCGCCAAGGACAAGGGCTCGGTCCCGAAGGAGTTCGACGTCCCCTTCGCCCATACGCCGGCCTTCGTCGGCAGCCATGTCGACGGCTACGACGTCATGGTCAAGGGCATCCTCGAGAACTTCTGGAAGGGCGCCGAGCGCACGCCGAACGGCAAGATCAACATCATTCCCGGCTTCGACGGCTTCTGCGTCGGCAACAACCGCGAACTGAAGCGCCTGCTCGACCTGATGGGCGTCGAATACACGATCCTCTCCGACGCCTCCGACCAGTTCGACACGCCCTCCGACGGCGAGTTCCGCATGTACGACGGCGGCACCAAGATCGACGACGTCAAGGCGGCGGTCAACGCCAAGGCGACGGTGTCGCTGCAGCACTGGAACACCCGCAAGACGCTCGAATACGCCGAGACGCTTCGGCCAGGAGACCGCGTCCTTCCATTATCCGATGGGCGTGCGCGCGACCGACGAGCTGCTGATGAAGATCTCGGAGCTCTCCGGCAAGGCGATCCCCGAATCGATCCGTCTCGAGCGCGGCCGCCTGATCGACGCGATGGCCGACAGCCAGGCCCATCTGCACGGCAAGAAGTACGCGATCTACGGCGATCCCGACTTCGTCACCGCGATGGCGCGCTTCGTGATGGAGACCGGCGGCGAGCCGATCCATTGCCTCGCGACCAACGGCACGAAGGCCTGGGAGGAGGAGCTCGGCCCGATCCTCGCCGCCTCGCCCTTCGGCAAGGACGCCAAGATCTGGGCCGGCAAGGACCTCTGGCACCTGCGCTCGCTGCTGTTCACCGAGCCGGTGGACATGCTGATCGGCAGCTCCTACGGCAAGTATCTCGAGCGCGACACCGGCACGCCGCTGGTGCGCCTGACCTTCCCGATCTTCGACCGCCACCATCACCACCGCTTCCCGCTGTGGGGCTATCAGGGCGGCCTGCGGGTGCTGACGACGATCCTCGACAAGGTGTTCGACAAGCTCGACGCCGACACCATCATCCCCGGCAAGACCGACTACTCGTTCGACCTGACGCGGTGATGGCCAAGCGCGGCGCCGGGCGCTCCTGCCCCTGATCGCCCGGCGCCGCGCGTTCCCTCTTTGAGAAGGCAAGCCCCATGTCGAGCCAAGCGCGCGTCCAGGCCCTTTTTCAGGAGCCGGCCTGCGACAAGAACCAGGCCAAGGACGCCGGCGCGCGCAAGAAGGGCTGCTCGAAGCCGCTGACGCCGGGCGCGGCGGCGGGCGGCTGCGCCTTCGACGGCGCCAAGATCGTGCTCCAGCCGGTGACCGACGTCGCCCATCTCATCCACGGGCCGCTCGCCTGCGAAGGCAATTCCTGGGACAACCGCGGCGCGGCGTCGTCCGGCCCGGGCCTGTGGCGGATGAGCTTCACCACCGACCTCACCGAACTCGACGTCGTCATGGGCCAGGGCGAGAAGAAGCTCTTCAAGGCGATCCGCGAGATCGTCGAGACAGCATAGCCCCCCGGCCGTCTTCGTCTATTCGACCTGCGTCACCGCGCTGATCGGCGACGACCTCGACGCCGTCTGCTTCCGCGCCTCCGAGCGCTTCGGCACGCCGGTCGTGCCCGTTCACGCCCCGGGCTTCGTCGGCTCGAAGAACCTCGGCAACAAGCTCGCCGGCGAAGCCCTGCTCGACCACGTGATCGGCTCGCACGAGCCCGACGACGTCGGCCCGATGGACATCAATATCCTCGGCGAGTTCAACCTCTCCGGCGAGTTCTGGATGGTGAAGCCGCTGCTCGAAAGGCTCGGCATGCGGGTGCGCGCCTGCATTCCCGGCGACGCGCGCTATCTCGACATCGCCGGCGCGCATACGGCGCGCGCCAACATGATGGTCTGCTCGACCGCGCTCATCAATCTCGCCCGCAAGATGGAGGAGCGCTGGGGCATCCCCTATTTCGAGGGCTCGTTCTACGGCGTCTCCGACACCTCCGACGCGCTGCGCCAACTCGCCCGCGCTGCTGGTTCGCGAGGGCGCCGACCGCGCGCTGATCGACCGCACCGAGATCCTGATCGCCGAGGAGGAGGCGCGCGTCTGGGCGCGGCTCGAGCCCTACCGCGAGCGGCTTTCGGGCAAGCGCGTGCTGCTCAACACCGGCGGCGTCAAGTCGTGGTCGGTCGTGGCGGCGCTGCAGGAGATCGGCATCGAGATCGTCGGCACCTCGACCAAGAAGTCGACCGACGAGGACAAGGAGCGCATCAAGGCGCTGCTCAAGGACGAGAAGCACGCCTTCGACGCCATGGCGCCGCGCGACCTCTACGCGATGCTCGCCGCCGGCAAGGCCGACATCATGCTGTCGGGCGGCCGCACCCAGTTCATCGCGCTGAAGGCCAAGACGCCCTGGCTCGACATCAACCAGGAGCGCCGCCACCCCTACGCCGGCTACGACGGCATGGTGGAGCTGGTGCGCCAGATCGACCTCGCCATCCACAATCCGGTCTGGGCGGACGTGCGCGCGCCCGCGCCGTGGGACCTGCCGGCCGAGGCGCAGGGTCGACGCCTTCGACGGCGACGCGGAGTTCGTCGCGCATTCGCGCAAGAAGTTCGCCGCGACCACCGCCGACGACATGGGCGAGTGCTGAGGGCGATGCTGCAGTTCGAACGCCGCAGTCGCATCCCGCTCTCCGCCCTTGCGGGCCAGCGTCCCGCTGAGGGTCGGACGGGGTCGCAGGATGCGCCGCTGCGCCCCCTTCGCCGGAGAGGCGGCGCCGAAGCGCTGCCGGGTGAGGGCCTCCGACGCCGGCGCTCCCCACAAGTGGGGAGGATTCCCGTCCAGGAGGCCCTGATGGCGACAATCATTCCCGTCTCCAAGGCCGCCAGCGTCAATCCGCTGAAGTCCTCGCAGCCGCTCGGCGCGGCTTTCGCCTATCTCGGCGTCGCGGGCGCCGTGCCGCTGTTCCACGGCTCGCAGGGCTGCACGTCCTTCGCGCTGGTCCTGTTCGTCCGCCACTTCAAGGAGACGATCCCGCTCCAGACGACGGCGATGGACGAGGTCGCGACCATCCTCGGCGGCGCCGACCATCTCGAGGAGGCGATCCTCAACCTGAAGGCCCGCGCCAAGCCGAAGCTGATCGGCGTCGCGACGACCGCGCTGGTCGAGACGCGCGGCGAGGATTTCGCCGCGCGAGCTCGCCGCCATCAAGGCGCGCCGGGTCGCCGAGCTCGACGGGACCGAGATCGCGCTCGCCCAGACGCCCGATTTCGACGGCGCGATCGAGGAGGGCTGGTCGAAGGCGGTCGTCGCGATGATCGAGTCGATCGCCCGTCGGGAGGTCCGCGCGCGCCGCAACGCGCGGCGGGTCAACATCCTGCCGGGCTCGCATCTGACCGTCGCCGACATCGAGCACATCCGCTCGCTGGTCGAGGCGTTCGGCCTCGAGCCGGTGATCTTCCCCGACATTTCCGGCGCGCTCGACGGCACGGTGCCGGCGAGCTGGATTCCGACGACCTACGGCGGAACGACGATCGACGACATCCGCTCGCTCGGCGACGCGCGCGCTCACGATCGCCATCGGCGAGCAGATGCGCGCGCCGGCCGAGCGCATCGAGGAGCTGACCGGCGTCGAATACGCGCTCTTCCGACAGCTCTATGGCCTCAAGGCGGTCGACCGCTTCGTCTCCCTGCTGACCGAGCTCTCGGGCCGCCCGGCGCCGGCCTCCGTCCGCCGACGGCGGGCGCAATTGCAGGACGCGCTGCTCGACGGCCATTTCCATTACTCCGGCAAGAAGATCGCCATCGCCGCCGAGCCGGACCTGCTCTTTGGGCTTGCGACCTTCTTCGTCGGCATGGGCGCCGAGATCCAGGCGGCGGTCACCACGACCGGCCACTCCAAGATCCTCGAGCACGTGCCGTGCGACAGCGTGAAGGTCGGCGACCTCGGCGACTTCGAGGCGATGGCGGAGGGCGCCGACCTGCTCGTCACCCACAGCCACGGCCGGCAGGCGTCGGAGCGGCTCGGCGTCCCGCTGATGCGCGTCGGCTTCCCGATCTTCGATCGGCTCGGCAGCCAGCACAAGCTGCGCGTCGGCTACCAGGGCGCGCGCGACCTGATCTTCGAAGCCGCCAACATCTTCGAGGGCGCCCGCCACGAGGCGACGCCCGAGTCCCTCAACCCGTTCCTCAACCGGGAGAACGACCATGGCCGCGGTGCGGCGTCTGCAACTCGTCAACACTGACGACGAAGCCCCGGCCCGAAGGCGCGCCCGCGCCCGGAGTCGTGCGCGTCGCGATCGCCACGCGCGACATGAAGGGGCTCAACGCGCATTTCGGCTCGGCGCCGAAGTTCGCCATCTACGACGTGACCAAGGAAGGCTGGGATTTCGTCGAGGCGGTCGGCTTCGGCGACACCTCCGACGAAACCGGCTCGCACAAGACCGACGGCGACGACAAGATCGGGCCGAAGGTCGAGGCGCTCGCCGGCTGCCACCTGCTGTTCTGCCTCGCGATCGGCGGTCCCGCCGCCGCCAAGGTCGTCTCGGCGCGCATCCATCCGATCAAGACGCCGCAGGCGGCGCCCATCCCCGAAGTGCTGGAGCGCACCCGCGCCATGCTCGCGGGCGCGCCGCCGCCGTGGCTGCGCAAGGTGCTCACGCGCGCCGGCGTCGGCCCGGCCAAACCCGATTTCGAAGAGGATTGACCCGATGACCGACACGATCGCCAAGCCGACCGGCCTCGACTCGCCCTTCGTCAAGACCCTCGTCAGCGTGCTGGCGCGCCGAGGACGCCTATGGCGTGTGGGAGAAGCTGCCCGACTCCAAGGTGCTCGCCGACTTCATCGTCACCAAGGAGCAGCGGCGCGAGATCCCGATCATCGGCGATCCCGACCCCGACGTGATGGACCGGGTCGAGAAGTTCTATGTCGCGGTCGGCCTCGACATCGAGCGCGTCACCGGCCGCATGGCCTCGCCGATGATGAAGATGTCGCACGAAGGGTTCGGCCGCGTGATCCTGACCGTCGGCCGCCTGGTCGTGATCTCCAAGTCGCTGCGCGACGTGCACCGCTTCGGCTTCGAGAGCTTCGAGAAGCTCGCCGAGGCCGGCGAGAAGCTGGTCGAGGAAGCCAAGACCTGGATCGACGCCTATCCGGCCGTCGCCGACATCTGACCGTTTTCCAAGACGAAGGAGCTCTCGCGCATGTCCGACGTCGACGCCCTCAAGGCCGAGATCAGAAAGCTGTCCGCCAAGGCGACGAACGCCAAGATGAACCTGCACGACCTCTCGCGAGGAGCTGCCGGTCAACTGGCGCTCGATTCCCGATGTCGCCAAGGCCGCGCACGACGCCTACGCGGCGCTCGAGGCGGCCCGGAAGAAGCTCGCGGAACTGGAGGCGGCGTGATGGCCTTCGTGACCCGAGACGGCTCCGCCTGGACGCCGGTCTACCTGACCGAGATCAACCCGCGACAACTGCATCGGCTGCGGCCGCTGCTACAAGGTGTGCTCGCGCGACGTCATGCATCTGCACGGCGTCGACGAGGACGGCAAGATGCTCGGCAACGTCACCGAGGACGACGAGGACGACTTCGACGGCGAACTCAATCGCAAGATCATGATCGTCGACAACGCCGGCGCCTGCATCGGCTGCGGCGCCTGCTCCCGCGTCTGCCCGAAGGACTGCCAGACGCATGTCGCCGCCGAGCTGATCGACGCGTAGGATTTGCGACAGGCGCCGATCTTGCTAGCGACTCCGCGCTCGCCGCAAGCAGGGCGCGCTCGATGAGCGCGCCAGCCGGGTCTCCCGGCCCTAGCGGCGACGGACTGCAGACAGGAGCACGAAGCATGTTCGACGAGCGCTATGCCGCCTTGCGCGCCGCGCAGACCCCGAAGGCCGACGAGGACGCGGCCTTCGACGACCATGTGTTCGCCTGCTTCCTCGCGATCGGACTGGCCGAGGAGGCGGCGGGCGTCGCCACGCTGACCGACGCGCTCGGCCTCTCGGGAAACGAGCTCGCGCGGCTGCTTCGCCGACGCGCTTTCCGCTCGGCGCGCTGCCGTTCCCGCTGTGGCGCGAAGGCGAGCCGGTCGCTCGAGGACGAGGAGACGCTGCTGCGCGAACTGCTGGCGAGCCATCGCGTCCGCGACGACGAAGCCGCGCGGTCTGGCTGGTCGCGATCCTCGCGCGCCGGTCGATGCGCGACGACCACCTGTGGCAGGATCTCGGCCTGTTCAACCGCGCCGAACTCGGCCGGCTGCTGGCGCGGCACTTCCCGGCGCTGCACGCCGGCAACGTCAACAACATGCGCTGGAAGAAATATTTCTACCGCCGCATCTGCGATCTCGAAGGCTTCAGCCTGTGCGCCGCGCCGCATTGCTCGGTCTGCAAGGATTTCTCCTCCTGCTTCGGCGACGAGGACGGCATGAGCCGCCTCGCCCAGATGAGCCGGGAGCTGACCGCGGCTTGAGCGGCGGCTTCCGGGATGGCGTCGAGACCGGATCGGACATGGCTCCGCATCTCCTTGAAAGTCGTCGAAAACCGGCAATCGGCGATATGGCAGGTAGCCGGATCCGCCTCGCGGCGCCGGCCCGAGCGCTCGCGGCTCGCCGTTGTCGGCAAAGCGCCCTGCGACACAATGTCCGGCCGAGCCGCATTGTCGCGTTTGCGACAGCCCATCGCAGCGCGAAAACACAGCGCCAAAACAAGTACCTTAGCGCGTGGCACGCAGCGTGCATTGACGGGTTCCGTCAGCGCCCTTACGGAGGCTCCCATGATCCAACTGACCGACAACGCCGTCGCCGCGATCAAGACGGCGATCTCGCGCGCCTCTGACAACGCCGCGCCGGACGCCCGATCCGCCGAGGGGTTGCGCATCATGGTCCAGACCGGCGGCTGCGCCGGCTTCAAGTACATGATGGGGCTCGAGGCCCAGACCCGCGACGGCGACGAGGTGGTGCGACAGGACGGCGTCACCCTGTTCATCGACAGCGAGTCCCAGCCGCACCTCGCCGGCATGACCGTCGATTTCGTCTCCGGGCTCGAGAGCTCCGGCTTCGTGTTCGACAACCCCAACGCGTCGTCCAAATGCTCCTGCGGCAAGTCCTTCTCCTGACGCCCGAGCACAGCGGAGGCGAACCATGTTCGACGCTGCGCTGAGCGACATGCCGATCTTCGAAGACGAACCCGCCTCGCCCCGCCCGGAGCGCGTGCGTCTCATCGACATGCAGCGCCGCCCGTCCGTGGCGAGAGCGCCGCGAGCCGGCCGGCCCGGCCTGCGCCCCGCGTCCGGCCCGCAACCTCGACAAGCCCGAGCATCTGGCCGCGATCGAGGCCGCCCTCGCCGAGATCCGTCCGCGCCTCAAGGCCGACGGCGGCGACTGTCAGTTCGTCGGGGTCGAGGACGACGTCGTCCGCGTTCGGATGACCGGCGCCTGCGCCGGGTGCCAGCTCGCCTCGATGACGGTGCTCGGCGTGCGCATGAAGCTCATCGAAAAGCTCGGCTTCCCGGTCAAGGTCGTTCCCATCTGAGGCGAAGCGCATGAGGCCGGTCTATCTGGACAACAACGCGACGACGCGCGTCGATCCCGAGGTGGTCGCGGCGATGCTGCCGTTCCTCACCGAGCACTTCGGCAACCCGTCGTCGGCGCACGCCTTCGGCGCGCCAAGCCGGCAGGGGATGAAGACCGCCCGCGACCAGGTCGCGGCGCTCGTCGGCGCCGGCTTCCCCGACGAAATCCTGTTCACCTCGGGCGGCACGGAGAGCGACAACACGGCGATCCGCGCGGCTCTGGCTTCGAACCCCGACCGCAACGAAGTGGTCGTCTCTGCGGTCGAGCACCCGGCCGTGCTCGCGCTCGTCAGGCGCCTGGAGGCCGAGGGGCGGATCAAGGCGCACGTCATTCCGGTCCTGACCTGCGGCAGCCTCGACCGCGAGCGCTACCGCGCCGCCCTGTCGCCGCGCGTCGCGCTCGTCTCGATCATGTGGGCGAACAACGAAACCGGGGTCGTCTTTCCGGTCGAGGCGCTCGCGGAGGAAGCCAAGGCGGTGGGGGCGATCTTTCACACCGACGCCGTGCAGGCGGCCGGCCGCGAGCCGATCCAGCTCAAGCGAGGCGCGATCGATCTCCTGTCGCTTTCGTCGCACAAGCTGCATGGGCCCAAGGGCGTCGGCGCGCTCTACGTGCGCCGGGGCCTCAAGCTCGAGCCGCTGATCTACGGCGGCAGGCAGGAGCGCGCCCGTCGCGGCGGCACCGAGAACGTCCCGGGCGTCGTCGGCTTCGGCAAGGCGGCCGAGATCGCCGCGCCGCGCCTGCTGGGCGACGCCGCGCGTATGCGCGCCCTTCGCGACCGCCTCGAAAGCGGCCTCGCCGGCACGGATCTCCCGACGCAGCGGTGCTCGGCGCGAGCGCGCCGAACGTCTGCCCAACACCAGCGCAATCGTCTGCGCCGGCGTCGAGGCGGAGGCCCTTGCCGCGATGCTGGCCCGCGAGGGAGTCGCAGTCTCGACCGGGGCCGCCTGCTCGGCGGGCTCGCACGCGCCGTCGCACGTGCTGAAGGCGATGAACATTCCTATGGCGGCGGAACTGGGGGCGGTGCGCTTTTCCCTGTCGCGCGAGACCGACGACGACGATATCGATCGCGCGCTGACCGCGACGCTCGAGATCGTGGCGCGACTGCGCAAGCCGTCGTCGGGCGGCCCGGATCGCGAACCGTCCCATCCGCGCGAGTCCGCCTATGCCTGAGGCGTCCAGTCAAGCGCACGTCCGGCGACGTCTGGCTCAACGACACGACGCTGCGCGACGGCGAACAAACGCCGGGCGTCGCTTTCACGCCCCTCGAGAAGGTGGCGATCGCCGAGGCGCTCGCCGAAGCCGGCGTGCCCGAGATCGAGGCCGGAACGCCGGCGATGGGCGACGAAGAGATCGAGACGCTGCGAGCCATCGTGAAGCTGCGCCTCGGCGTCCGCGTGCTGGCCTGGTGCCGGATGGGCAAGGCCGACATCGACGCGGCGCGGCGCGCCGGCGTCGGCGCTGTGAACCTCTCGATTCCGGCGTCCGACCGGCTGCTCAGCGTGAAGCTGGGCCTCGACCGGGCGGAGGCGCTCGAGCGGATCCGCCGCTACGTGCCGATGGCGCTCGACGCCGGCTTCGAGGTGGCGGTCGGCGCCGAGGACGCTTCGCGCGCCGATCCGGACCATCTCAAGCGCCTCGCCGAAACGGTCGCCGAGGCAGGCGCGTTCCGGCTGCGGCTCGCCGACACGGTCGGCGCGCTCGATCCGTTTCGAACCCACGAACTGGTTGCGCCGATCGTCCGCGCGTCGAGCCTGGCGATCGAATTCCATGGCCACGACGATTATGGCCTCGCGACCGCCAACACGCTTGCGGCGGTCCGGGCGGGCGCGACCCATGCCTCCGTGACAGTCGGGGGCCTGGGCGAGCGCGCGGGCAACGCCTGCCTCGCGGAAGTGGCGGCGGCGCTGGAGGGCCTGCACGGCGTGGCGACCGGCCTCGACCTCACACAGCTCTCCGGCCTTGCGGAAGCGGTTGCGCGCGCGTCCGGCCGGGCCGTTCCCGAGGGCAAGGCGATCGTCGGGCGCGACGTGTTCGCCCATGAATCCGGCATCCACGTCGCGGGCCTTCTCGCCGATCCGGAGACCTATCGGGGCGCTGACCCAATGCTGTTCGGCCAGCGCCATCGGATCGTGATCGGCAAGCACTCGGGCGCAAAGGCGCTCGCCCACGCGCTTGGCGAATGCGGCATTGAACTTGCCCCTCCGGTTGCAGCGCGGCTCATTCGGCTCGTGCGGCGAAAGGCGACGCGCATGAAACGCGGGCTGTCGATCGACGAGATCCTCCGCCTGCATGAAGAAGCGCGCTCTGCGGTCATGGCCGACGACGCGCACCACGCCCTATGACCCTCGAAAGGAAATCGACCATGTCCTGTTCACTCGACGACAAACCGATCGACCCGAAGGACATCGCCAAGCGGCTGAAGAGCCTGTCGTCGGCCGAAGATTTCTTCGCGGCGCTCGGCGTGACCTACGACGAGGCGGTGCTGCGCGTCGCCCGGCTGCACATCCTCAAGCGCATGGGCGAATATCTGGCCGGCGACGACCTCGAAGGGCCTGCCGGATCCGGTCGCCGCAGCGCGCGCCAAGTCTGTGCTCCAGCGCGCCTACTCCGATTTCGAATCGTCCTCGCCGCTGGCGCAGCGGGTCTTCAAAGTGCTGAAGGAGCACGATCCGGACCGGCCGGTTCCACCGAAGACCGCGTTCGTCGGGCTCGACGAGATCGCTCCGCTGCCCCCGCGCTGACCGACCGGCTCTAACCTCTTCCGTCTGCGATAAGCGGGCGGCGCCCTCCGCGCCGCCCGCGCTTTTAACTCAAGGCTTCGCGTCCGTCTCCGCTCTTGCGACCAAGCCCTGTCGCGTTCCCGACAGCGCCGCGTCCGGTCTGGCCGACAGCCCCAAGCAGCCGCGCGAAAGAGCCGGTATTTCAGGCGATTTCGGCGGTCAACCGAGTTGGCACGACCTGTGCGTATCAGGCATCGTGAATTCGTCGCGGAGGCGCGCATGCATTTCGTGGTCTGCATCAAGCAGGTTCCCGAACTCGGCCCAGATCCGGGTTCATCCGGTCACCAACACGATCATGCGGCAGGGCGTGCCGACGATCATCAACCCCTACGATCTCTTCTCGCTCGAGACCGCGATGCGGCTGCGCGACCAGATCGGCGGCGAGGTGACGGTCCTGACCATGGGGCCGCCCTCGGCGGAGGAGGCGCTGCGCAAGGCGCTGACCTTCGGCGCCGATCGCGCGGTGCTGCTCACCGACCGCTTCTTCGCCGGATCGGACACGCTCGCCACCAGCTTTGCGCTGGCCCAGGCGATCCGCAAGATCGGCGAGAGCTGGGGCGCGCCCGACATCGTCTTCGCCGGCAAGCAGACCATCGACGGCGACACCGCGCAGGTCGGTCCCGGCATCGCCCGCCGGCTCGACCTCAACCAGCTGACCTACATTTCAAAGATCTCCCGCGTCGACGCCGACAAGCGCACGATCGAGCTCGAGCGCCGCGCCGAGGGCGGAACGCAGGTGCTCTCGTCCGCGCTGCCGTGCCTCGTCACCATGCTCGAAGGCTCGGCCGAAATCCGCCGCGGCTCGTTCGCCGATGCGCTGCGCGCGGCCCGCGCCGAGATCGTGACCTGGAGCGCGGCGGACGCCGGCATCACCGATCTCCTGAAGTGCGGCCTGCGCGGCTCGCCGACGGTGGTCAAGCGCGTGTTCGCGCCCACGCCGCGCGCCGAGAAGGCCAAGCAGATCGAGGTCAAGCCGAAGGCCCGCGAGACCGCCGACGATCTGATCGATGCTCTGTTCGAGGCCAAGCCCGCCATGGCCGCCGACCTCGAACAGCTCGCCGCCGGATTGTGAGGATAGAACCGATGTCTGACGCGCCGAAGCCCGCCGCCGCCGCGCCCAGCCGGGCGGCGATGAAGAAGGAACTGCCGGAGCATTTCAAGGCCTACAAGCACGTGTGGGTCATGGTCGAGCTCGAGCGCGGCCACGTGCACCCGGTCTCCTGGGAGCTGATGGGCGAGGCGCGCAAGCTCGCCGACAAGCTCGGCGTCGAGGTCGGGGCCGTTGTCGTCGGCGGCGCCGGACGCCGGGACGCGCGAGGCGGCGGCCGAGAGCTTCGCCTACGGCGCCGACGTCGTTTATCTGGTCGAGAACCCGATCCTCGCCGAATACCGCAACGAAGCCTACACCAGGACGCTGACCGAGCTGGTCAACGTCTACAAGCCCGAGATCCTGCTGCTCGGCGCGACCAACCTCGGCCGCGATCTCGCGGGCTCCGTCGCCACGACGCTTCTGACGGGGCTCACCGCCGACTGCACCGAACTCGCCGTCGACGCCGACAAGTCGCTGGCGGCGACCCGGCCGACCTTCGGCGGTTCGCTGCTCTGCACCATCTACACGCTCAACTTCCGCCCGCAGATGGCGACGGTCCGCCCGCGCGTCATGCCGATGCCCGAGCGCCAGGAGGGCCGGATCGGCCGCGTCGTCGAGCACGCGATCGACCTCCAGGAAGAGAGCATCGTGACCAAGGTGCTCAAGTTCCTGCCCGACCGCTCGTCGCAGAAATCGAATCTCGCCTTCGCCGACGTCGTCGTCGCCGGCGGCCTCGGCCTGCAGAGCGGCGAGAACCTCCAGTTCGTGCGGGCGCTGGCCGACGTGCTCGGCGGCGAATGGGGCTGCTCGCGCCCCTGCGTGCAGAAGGGCTGGGCGCCGGCCGAGCGGCAGATCGGCCAGACCGGCAAGACCATCCGGCCAAAGCTCTACATCGCCGCCGGCATTTCGGGCGCGATCCAGCATCGCGTCGGCGTCGAGGGGGCGGACCTCATCGTCGCGATCAACACCGACCGCAACGCGCCGATCCTCGACTTCGCCCATTACGCGGTCGCGACCGACGCCATCCGCTTCCTGCCGGCGCTGACCGAGGCGTTCCGCGCCCGCGTCTCGCCGCACGCCAAAGACCGGCTCGCCGGCTGAAGGAGACGAGATCCATGGTCGAGAAATTCGATTGCATCGTCGTCGGCGCCGGCATGTCCGGCAACGCGGCGGCCTACACCCTGGCGTCAAGAAGGGGCTCAGCGTCCTCCAGCTCGAGCGGGGCGAATACTCCGGCTCGAAGAACGTCCAGGGCGCGATCATGTACGCCGACATGCTCGAGGCGATCATCCCCGACTTCCGGGAGGACGCGCCGCTCGAACGTCATCTGATCGAGCAGCGCTTCTGGATGATGAGCGAGGCCGCTCATACCGGAATGCATTATCGATCGGACGCGTTCAACGAGGCCGCCCCGAACCGCTACACGATCATCCGCTCGCAGTTCGACAAGTGGTTCTCGCGCAAGGTGCGGGAGGCCGGCGCGATCGTGCTGACCGAGACGACCGCGCTCGAACTGATCTTCGACGCCTACGGCGCCTGCATCGGCGTGCGCACCGACCGCGAAGGCGGGATCGTTCACGCCGACGTGGTCGTGCTCGCCGAGGGCGTCAACGGACTGCTCGGAAGCCGCGCCGGCCTGAGCCAGCCGCCCAAGCCCGAGACGGTCGCGCTCGCGGTCAAGGAGATGCACTTCCTGCCGCAGGAGACGATCGAGTCGCGCTTCAACGTCAAGGGCGACGAGGGCGTCGTGATCGAGGCCGCCGGCGCCGTGTCGCAGGGCATGACCGGCATGGGCTTCATCTACACCAACAAGGAAAGCCTTTCGGTCGGCATCGGCTGCCTCGTCTCGGACTACGCCAAGACGGGCGAGACGCCCTATGGCCTGCTGGAAAAGTTCAAGGCGCATCCGTCGGTGAAGCCGTTGCTCGAAGGCTCCGAGGTCAAGGAATATTCGGCGCATCTGATCCCCGAGGGCGGCTTCAAGGCGGTCCCGCAGCTTTGCGGCGACGGCTGGGTGGTCGTCGGCGACGCCGCGCAACTCAACAACGCCGTCCACCGCGAAGGCTCGAACCTCGCCATGACCTCCGGACGCATCGCCGCCGAGGCGATCTTCCAGGTCAAGAGCCGCAAGGAAAAGATGACGAAGGCCAATCTCAAGCGCTACCCGGACGCGCTCGAAGCCTCGTTCGTGATGAAGGACCTGCGCAAGCACAAGGACATGCCGGCGCTGCTGCACACCAACTCGCGCAACTTCTTCCTCACCTATCCGGAGCTCGTCGCCAAGGCGATGGAGAACTTCGTGCGCGTCGACGGCACGCCGAAGCAGGACAAGGAGAGCGCGACCTTCAAGGCCTTCCGCAAGACGCGCGGCCTCGGCGGCCTGGTCAACGACGCATTCAAGCTGGCGCGCGCCTGGCGCTGAACTTTCAGCGAGGAGATTCGAGATGAGCGCAATGATGACTGTGCGGGTCGAAGAGAAGCTCTATCAGAACCGCTACGTGGTCGACGCCGGGCGCGGTCACATCAAGATCGCGCCGCACGACAAGCCGTCCGCCAATCTCATGGCGATGATCAAGCTGTGCCCCGCCGGCTGCTACTCGCTCAACGAGGCCGGCAAGGTGGAGATCGCGACCGACGGCTGCTTCGAATGCGGCACCTGCCGCGTGCTCTGCGAGCCGTCGGGCGAGGTCGAGTGGAACTATCCGCGCGGCGGCTACGGCGTGCTGTTCAAGTTCGGCTGAGGGGCGGTCCCTTGCGGGGCCGGCCTTGCGCCTGCCATTTTCGATTCGGAATCGTTCCTTCTCAAAAGGTTCCGGCGCCTTTTTCGATTCCGTGTAACTGCCAAGCCGCCTGGCGGACTGACTGTTTCTGGTCGCTGGGGGGCGCGAGGCGGCGGGGCGGGTTAGAGGTTCAGCGCGACGGTCAGTCGTTCTGGGGCGAGGGTCAGGGCCCTGTGGATGTCGAAGCCCTGCTTTCGCGCCGAGGAGATCACGGAGCGCAGGAGGGCGAAGTCGGCGGCGCCGCGCGGGGTTCGGAAGCTGCCGGAGATTTTGGTCTTCACCTTCATCATCCTCAAATCCTGTTCGGCGAGGTTGTTGGTGAAGGGAACGGCAAAATCGGTGAGGAACCGGAGGGTCGCCTCCTTGAAGGTCTTGAACCGAATGAGGAGATTGTGAGCGGGCCGCTGCTTCTTGCGCTTTTTCGGGTTCATCGACGGATCGAAGGCCGGCAAGCTCCTGTGAAGGGCGAGGCCTTCCCGGACAGCCGCCCAATATCGCTCTTCGAACGCCTTGATCGATTCGGGCGGGAGCGCCTCGGCGCCCTGCGCCTTGGCCGTTCCGACAGCCTCGTTGGCGTCCAGAAGGGTCGTGCGCAGGGCCTCGGCCCAGGGCTCCTTGTCCAGTTCGCAGACCGCCTGAAGCTCGCGCAGGAGATGGGCGTTGCAGTAGGCGTGATCGACGTCTTCGAGGCCGTAATAGGCGCGCCAATGGTCGTGGACCACGACGCCGCCCTGCACCTCGGGCACGGCCGAGCGGGGCTCGCCGGCGCGATAGAACGTGTGGGTCGTCGTCGAGGCGGTGTGCAGCCAGCGGGTCGTCCCGGCGATGCGAAAGCCCGTCTCGTCGAGGCAGCGCACCGGCGCCGTCGCGACGCATGCGCCGATGCCGCGATAGACGGGCGCCAGCGCTTCGGCCTTGCGGCGAACCCATCCGGCCACGCTCGCCCCGCAGGCCGCCGTCGCCCCGAACAGGTCCCGCAGGACCTGCGCGGTGCGTTCTTCTGGCACAAGCTGCTGCGCGTTGAGATAGACGGCCGCCGCCTTGAAGCGCTCGCCATACTGGGCCGGCGAGACCACGCCCTCGGGAAAGTCCGCGCGCGTGCGTCCGCGGCAAGCCGGGCAGCGATGGATCGCCGCGCGGTGCTCGGTCACGATCAGCGGCTTCTCGGGAAGATCGAAGACCTGGCGCTTCTCCGCGCCGATCTTCGAATCCGCCAGAAGCAGCCCCCGGCAATGCTCGCACACCTCGGCCGCGTGCTCCACGATCCGATCGGGTTCGGCGACCTGGCGCAGCGTGTCGCCGCGATGGCCCTTCTGGCCGCCGCTCCGCTTGCCGCTGCGCGTGCGCAAGCTCTTCAATCGGCGAGGCTTCTTCTTCAGCCCGTCGCTCGACGGCGGCTTGCAGCTGTTGGAGCTGTCCAGATCCAGCCGTCGCCGAAGCTCGGCGTTCTCGGCCCGAAGAGCCTCGATCTCGCGTTTGAGCGAATCGATCAACTCCACGACTGCAGGCGGAAGGATCATTCAACCCTTAGAGTCAGAAGTCCGCCCCCGTGTCTCGAAAAAAACGCACCGCCCCAATCGATCCTCTCTTCAGTGTGGCTTTTCGGACTCACCCCGGCTTGGCAGTTACAATTCCGTGTGACGCCGTAGCGGTGGCCGGTCCAACGCCGCCGCCGGCGCCAAGAGGACGACTTCGCCCGATATTAAACATGTTTGTGTTGTAATAATGCTGACAGACGGCCGAGCCGGAAGACGCCGGCCGTGGGCGCAAGCAAGATATTCAGCGCGCCGGCCTCGCTGGCGGCCGCCCCTCCCCCGGTCTCTCCGCGGGCCTCGTCACTCGACCGGAACCGGGCGCAGGCGCGCGGGAGCGCTCTCAGCGGACGACCGGGCGCTCAGACACTCGGGCAGATTGACGCGTCGTTGGCGAAACGGATCATTCTCCGTGATAAAGCCGGTGACGGCTGCTCGAGTATCGACAGACAGGTGGAGGATTCATTCATGGACATTGGCGCCCTGCTGCCGCATCACGCCCGCTACCGGCCTGATCATCTGGCGCTGGTGGTCGGCGACCAGCGGCTGACCTACCGGGAACTGAACGCTGTGGTTAACCGCCTGGCGAACGCCCTGCTCGCCAACGGCATCGCCAAGGGCGAAAAGATCGCCACGGTACTGCCCAACTGTCTGGAGTTGATGGTCGCCTACTGGGGCGCGGCCAAGACCGGCGTCGTCATCGTCCCGATGAGCACGCTCATGCAGGACCACGGGCTGGCGACACTCTTGCAGGATTCCGACTCGGTCGCCGTGCTCGCCGACGCGTCCTTCGCCGACACCCTCAACCACATTCGCGGCGAGCTGCCGGCAATCCGGTCCGACCGCTTCGTGCTGGCCGGCTGCCAGGGAGAGGCGCCGCGGGGTTTCCGCACCTACGCGGACTTCATCGCCTTGGGCGCCGAGGACAATCCCCCGGATGCCGGACTGACGGACGCGGACGTGTACAACATCATGTACACCAGCGGCACCACGGGCGCCCCCAAGGGCATCATCCACACGCACTATGTGCGCGCGATGTACTGCACGCTGTTCGCGTCGGCCTGGCGGATGACGCCGGAGAGCGTATGCCTGCACGCCGGCGCCATTGTCTTCAACGGCGCGATGCTCGATCTGATGCCGTGGATGTACCTCGGCGGTACGTATATCCTGCACGAGGCGTTCAACGCGGAGCGGGTGATCCGGGATATCGAACGGGAACGGGTGACCCATATCGTCATGGTGCCGGCCCAGATCATCGCGGTGCTCAACAGCCCGGCCTTCACGCCCGGGGCGCTGGCTTCGCTCGAGATGATCCATAATGTCGGGGCGCCGCTGCCGCTGAAATACAAGCATCAGCTCAATGACTTGCTGCCGGGCCGGTTTTACGAGTTGTACGGGCTGACCGAAGGTTTCGTCACCGTGCTGGACAAGCATGACGCGATCCGCAAAGTGGGGTCGGTGGGAGCGCCGCCGGCCTTCTTCGAGATGCGCATCCTGCGGCCGGACGGCGCGGACTGCGCCCCTGGCGAGGTGGGCGAGATCTGCGGCAAGGGGCCGGTGCTCATGGCCGGTTACTACAAGCGTCCCGACCTGACCGAAAAGGCCATCGTCGACGGCTGGCTGCACACCGGCGACGCGGGTTACGTGGATGAGGACGGTTATCTCTTCCTGGTCGACCGGATCAAGGACATGATCATCACCGGCGGAGTCAACGTCTATCCCAGGGACATCGAGGACGTGGTGATCCAGCATCCCGCGGTGTCCGAAGTGGCCGTGTTCGGCGTTCCCGACGAAAAATGGGGAGAGACGCCGGTGGCGGCCGTCGTCCCGCGCCCGGGGGAGACGATCGAACCCGATGCGCTGAAGCTTTGGGCCAACGGCCACGTGGACGCGAAGTTTCAGCGGCTCAGCGACGTGCTGGTGATGAACACCCTCCCCCGCAACGTCGCAGGCAAAATCCTGAAGCGGGAAATGCGGGAGAGTTACGGGCGCCGGCGCGGCGCCTGAACGGCGGCGGGGACGTCCCCGCCGCGGCGGATCGACGTAGGGCTATGATCCGCGCCAATGACGTCACTTGGATTCGGCGACATCCGGCAGGACCCAGCTCTTGTCGAAATAGGGCTGAGTCGGCCCGTAGAGGCGGAAGTAGGTGAACCAGCCCCGCCCCGAAATCGTCTTGATCCAGTTGTGCTCGGCTTGCCGGCCGGGGGCGTCGGGCCGAAATAGAGGTCCGTCGAGAAAAGGTGGCTTCGGCATCTGGAGGTCCCCTCGGAGAATGGCGCGCGCAGGTCGGTCGCCGCTGCGATGAAACAACTTAACCGATTCGATGGTCGACCGTGACGAGCGAGCGCAGTGGCGGCGGCTAGAGGTCGGCGGCGGTCAGCGGCGGCTGCTTCCATGCGCCGTCGAGCGCTTCGGGCTTCGGCAGATAGAGTCGCAGAACCACCCGGAAGGGGCCTGCCGGCGCGGGAAGCCAGTTCGATTCGAGCGCCCCGCCCGGGGACCCGTGCTGGATATGGAGCGTGATCCCTCCGTCCGCGTCCCGTTTGAGATCGGGAAGCATCGCCGAGTTGATGAGATAGCGGTTGAGCGGATTGGCGGAGAGCAGGCTCGCCGGAAGTTCATAAAGGGTCAGCGACCAGAAGGCGTCAACAGGGGGAAGCGCTCCAGGCGCGAAGCGGAGCGTGTAGCTCTTCGTCGCCCCGTCGAGTTGCGCCCCGGCGCTGTCGACGAAATAGGCGGGATAGATCGCCTCTTCTTTCGAGTTGCCGTAGATGCCAAGGATCGCGCCGGCCATGCGGTAGAGGTAATTGTTCTTGAGATAGGCCCGGGTCCCGAAGAGATCGCCGCTCGTCACCTTGCCGGTGTCGAGCTCGCTCGTCGTGAACGCGCCGAAATCGCCCCATGCATCCGCCACGCCGTCCTTGACCGCCTGCAAAATCTCAGGCGGGAGGTCGCCGGGTACGAAGCGGCGCCCGCCCGCGATGCCGAGTTTCGCAAACCGCTCCCGAAGCGCGACCTCGGTCGGATCGGTCGGGGCGTAGGTCAGGACGAAGTTCAGGATGTCGAAGAATTCGGGCGAGGTTTTTTGCGCCTCGACCGAGAGCGGCGGGGGAAAATCGACTGCGAGCGCGGGGGGAGGCGGCGCCGTTCCAAGGTAGGACGAGAGCGGTTCGACCTTGTAGCCGGCCTGGATTGCTTTGACGGCTTCGATGTCGGCCGGATTGAAGAGCTGGGTGCGGTAGAGCGCCCAGGCGAAGTCGGTTTCCGACCGGAAGACCTTGTCGATCCCCTTCGGCGTCTCGCCCGTCCAGCCGGGGCCCGCGACAAGGAAACGACCGCCGCCGTTTCCGGTCGTGCGGCTGCCGATGTAGTCGAAATTGAAGGTGTAGGCGTCGATGAGCTGGACCGAGAAGTAGCGGTCCTTGTCGATCGGGGGCACGGTCAGAACCTGCGGCTCGGCGCGCAGGTCGAGGCCGAGCTGCGAATAGGGCGTATCGGAATTGGGCGTCTGGATCGCCTTGTCGTCGGGCGTGTAGACGCGTGCCGTGTTGTGGATCTCGTTCCACGGCGCCTTGAACTCCGGACTGTTCCGGTCGACAAAATAGGCGTAGTTGATCCGGTAGTTGTCGACCAGCGGATAGCCGTAGACATAGGCCTCCCTGGCGACCGCCCGGGCCTCGGCCGGGGTCAGCGTGGTTTCGGCTTCGGCCGAGTTCGCAATCGCAACGAGCGCGGCGAGAGCCGCAAGAACACTCTTCAGCATCTTCCCCTCCCAGCCGCCTTGCGACCGGCCGGAGGCGGCGTTCGACCAGGCGGATGACGCCGGCGCTGCCGGCCTCAGCCGATGGCAAGGAATTCGCTCTTATAGCGTTAGTTGTTGGTACACGCCGTGGCCGAGTGCCGATAGCATCCAGCTTTGTGGATTGATGGGTTCGGCAGAGGCTTCGAGCGCTCGGCGCCAGCCCAGATAGTTGGGCAGGTTTCTCGTGGCGACGCCGTGGAAGCGGCGCAGCCACTCCTTGAGACGCGAGTGGTAGGCATTGACGTTGTTGATGTGGATATCGGGCGCGCCGGGCAGCGGCTTTCCCGGGGCAGGGACCACGCGGACGGGAATTTTGGCGCGTCGCGCGAAAGCCCGCAAAGGGCGTCCACCGTCGCAGACCAGCAGGTTGGCTGGCGACATGGCGCTCGAGAGCGCCTGGGTTATGCACAGGGCCGTGTCCTCGGGCAGGACGGCGTCGGTCGTGGCGCCGGAACGGTCGCGGGCCACGAGAACGGGGATGTTGTCGGAAAAGGCGCCGGGATGTCTCGCCTTGCCGCCGCGCTTGCGGGCTTTGCGCGCCAGACCCGAGCGCCGGCCTTTGAACGATTCGAGGATGAAGGTTTCGTCCGCTTCCACAATCCCCTGCAAAATCTGCGGCTTGTCCAGCGCCGGGGCGCTCAGGAACCGATGCCGCCACCGATAGGCCGTGGTCGGGTGGACGCCGCAGCGCTCAGCCGCCTTCGCGAGGCTGACGCCCTCGATCATCGCCTGCGCCTGGTCAAGCCAGCGGTCCTTCTTGCGCAACCGGGCCATCGCCGTCCCGGTCGCGGCGTTGAAGGTGCGCCCGCACGACTTGCAGCGATACCTCGGCAACCCATGCGATCGACCCCAGCCGATCATCTCTTCGGCGCCGCAATGCGCGCAGCCGAGGCGATCGACCTTCTGCTCGCCAATCGCCGCCAACTCGTCCCGCTCGGCCCTCGAAGCCTTTCGTTCGCCCTTTCCAGTCGACGACGCCGGATCGGGCCGAACCTCGGAAGACGGAGGGGCGCCGGTTTCACCGGGTCGCCGCGCAAATTCCCAAAGTTCGGCGAGCGCCAGCGCAATCTGCGCGCCGCTCAACCGTCCCATCCCCGAAAGCCAACCGGCAAACTCGCCCGTATCCATCGCCAATCCCCTTCGCTTTCGGACAGATGCTCCGCTCCTTACCACATACCAACAGCTAACGCTATAAGAGCGAAGGAATTCATACTGCAATCCCGCACACAAAGGAAATTCCAGGCGACGCGCAAAGGACGCCGCCTCGAGCGCCGAACTCGCGAACCTCCGGACGATCCGCGCGCGGCGTCAGTCGATCGCAACCATGACGTCGGACGCCTTGATGACGGCCGACGCCGGCTTGCCGACCTCGAGCCCGAGCGCCTCGACAGCTTCGTTGGTGATCGAGGCGGTGACGACCGTCTCCGGGCCGATCTCGATCTTCACATGCGCCGTGGTCGCGCCTTTGGTGATGGCGACCACTTTGCCGGAAAGAACGTTGCGCGCGGAAATTCTCATGGGATCGAATCCGGGGCTTGAGGGTTGCGGGACGCGTCGCCGCGACTCCCCGTCTTCCTTAAGCGCGCAGGGCGCCCGGCGTCCACGGGCTTGTCACCGCGGCTGGCGCCGATATTGCGACGCAGCAACCGTCGCCGTATGCGCGACGGATTGTCAGGTTTCCGACAGGAGAGGAGCCGTCATGGACCCGCAGACCCTCGATCCCAACCGCTTCGCGGCCATCGTCTATGACGACGGCGTCAAGGTCGACGGGCTGATGTCGGGCTTCGCGCGGGAGCTGGTCGAAGCGGGAATCGACGCGCGCGGCATCGTGCAACTGCCCCCGGACGCCGACGGATGCGGACCCGGCGCGCTCATGAAGCTTCGCGACGTCGCGACCGGCGAGATCATCCCGCTGTGCCAGAACCTTGGCCCCGGCGCCGGAAGCTGCAAACTCGACTCCTCGGCGCTCGCCCTCGCCGCACAGCGCCTGCGCGGCGAAGCGAGCCGTCCCTCCGACATCCTGTTCTTCTCCAAGTTCGGCAAGCAGGAGGCGTCCGGCGCCGGCATGCGCGCCGAACTCGCTTATGCGATCAGCGAAGGCCGGACCGTGCTCACCGCGGTCAAGCGCCCGCTTCTCCCGGTCTGGCGGAGCTTTACCGGCGGCCAGGGCACCCTGCTCGAGGGCCGCCTCTGGGTCGTGCGGGACTGGTGGGCCTACGTGTCCTACGCGAGGCGGGAAGCCGCCTGAGGCGGGCTATCCCCCTCGCCCCGCTTGCGGGGGAGAGAGGGCCGGGGTCGATTGGCCGCCGCGGCGAATCTCCCGCGACTTTGCTCATCCTGACCTTCTGCCCGCGAGCGGGGAGAAGGGACTTCCCAAGGTCCGATTTCTTTTTTCCCGTGTGAACTGATCGGCGGCGCGCTGCGTACGCTCTCCCAGGATGCTAAAAAGCGGTCCACTGCGGCGCGCGCCTCGGTCTTAAACGGGAAGACAGCATGGATCAGACTGGAGACGCCTCCGTCCAATGGCATCCGGCGGGCGGAGGACCAATTCGCGGGACCGCGCCTCCGGCGGTATCGAGCCGCTGATCGCCAACATCCGTCATGGGCGCCTGCGCATTCGTTTGCCGAACGGACGGGTCCTCGCCTCCTCGGACGGAGACACGGGGTTGCAGGCGCTTCTCGTGCTCGATCGCTGGCGGGCGCTGCGTCGGATCGCGTTCGGCGGCGACATCGGATTTGCCGAGGCCTATATCGATGGCGATTGGACCAGTCCGGATCCCGTGGCGCTTATTCGCCTTGCGATCCGCAACATGCAACCCCTCACCGCGGCCGTACGCGGCTCGGCGATCGCCCGGCTCGCGACCCGGTTGCGTCACGTCATGCGCGGCAACACCCGTCGGGGCAGCCGGCGCAACATCATGGCGCACTACGATCTCGGCAACGATTTCTACGCCCTTTGGCTCGACCCGGCGATGCAATATTCCTCGGCGATCTGGACCGGCGACACCGCCGATCTCGAGGCCGCCCAGGCGGCGAAGCTCGGCGTCATCGTCGACTGGCTGGCGCTTCGCGGCGGCGAACGCGTGCTCGAGATCGGATGCGGCTGGGGCGCGCTCGCGACGCGGCTTGCGGAAACGAAGGCGGCCGAGGTCACCGCGCTGACGCTGTCGCCCGCTCAGCTTGAGTACGCCCGCGCCCGCACCGCGGCGGGCGAACGCGGCGCCCGTGTCGATTTCCGCCTCCAGGACTATCGCGACGTGCAGGGCCGGTTCGACCGGATCGTCTCGATCGAGATGATCGAGGCGGTCGGCGAAGCGCGGTGGCCGCTCTACTTCCGCAAGCTAGCCGACTCGCTTGCGGCCGGCGGGCGCATCGTGATTCAGGCGATCACCATCGACGAGGCGCTCGCCGACGACTACCGCCGCAATCCGGACTTCATCCAGACGCATATCTTCCCCGGCGGCTGCCTGCCGACGAAGTCGGCGCTCAAAGCGGAGATCAAGCGCGCCGGCCTTCGCCTTGTGCGCACCGAAACCTTCGGGGCTTCGTACGCGCGCACGCTCGCGGAGTGGCGGCGCCGGTTTCACGCGCGCTGGCCCGAGGCGGAGCTTTTGGGTTTCGACTCCCGGTTCCGGCGTCTGTGGGACTACTATCTGGCCTATTGCGAAGCGGGTTTCGCGGAAGGCACCATCGACGTCGGCCTCATGGCGATCGAGCGGGCTTGACAGGGGTCGAGGAACGCCGGGCGCCGACGCGGAAGGACGCGCATTTGAAAATGGAGGAAGAGTCCATGATCACACGCAGGTCCGCGATGACGATGCTGGCGGCTTTGGCCGCTTTGCCGGCCGCGGCGAAGGCCGCCGAGTTTCAACCCTATGATCCGGCGGCAGTGGAAAAGGCGATCGCCTCGGGCAAACCCGTGGTCGTGCATGTCTATGCCTCCTGGTGTCTCCAGTGCCATATCCAGGCGTCCTACCTCGACGGCCTGAAAGACGATCCGGACTACAAGACCATCACCTTCTTCCGGGTCGACTACGACCGTCAGAAGGACGTCGTGGCGAAGCTCGACTGTCCGCGATCGACCGTGATCGCCTACAAGGGCGGCAAGGAGGTCTCCCGCATGTCCTGGGGCATCTCGAAGGGCGCGGTGGTCGACGTCCTGAAGGCGGCGATTTGAGCCTGATCCTGGCGCTGCCGCTGGCGTTCGCCGCGGGCCTGCTGACAATCCTGAGCCCCTGCATTCTGCCGCTTGCGCCGATCGTGGTGGCGGCGGCGCGCGCGGACGATCCCAGAGGTCCGTTCGCCCTCGCGCTCGGGCTCGCGCTGACCTTCGCGGTGGTCGGCGGGGCGCTCTCCGCCTTCGGGATCGAAGTCGGCGCGGTCGCCGGCGTGCGCGTCGCGTCCGCGGCGATCATGGTCGCGGTCGGGCTCGTCCTGCTGCTTCCCTCAGCCGCGGACAGGCTCGAAACCGGCCTCGGCGGTCTCGGGGCCGTGTCGCAGCGCGTGAGCGAGAGGCTGCCGAGGAGCGGCCTTTTGGGCCACGCCGCGGCGGGCGCTGTTCTCGCCCTCGCATGGGCGCCTTGCGCCGGCCCGACGCTCGGCGCCGCTTTCGCGCTTGCCGCCGACCGAAAATCGCTCGCGGCGGCGGGACTCACGATGTTCGTCTATGCGCTCGGGGCCGCCGGGGCGCTGCTCGCGGTCGGCTTCGGACTCGGCCGCCTGACCGGAGGCGGGCGCGCGAGCGCGATTCTGGCGGGAGCGCGCGGCCGGTTCGCGCTCGGGCTTTCGCTCAGCCTTTTCGGCGCGCTCATCCTCACGGGTTTCGATCATCGCGTCGAAGCCGCGATGATCGACGCGATGCCGGGATGGCTCGCGAACGCGGCGGCGGCGCTATAGCGGCTTCGCGGCGGGGCTCCGGGCGCCATGCGCCGCGCCGGGGCCGCGGAAGGCTGCGCCTTTGGCGAGGAGCCGCAGCGCCTGCCAATGGATCGCAGCCATGGTCTTCAGCGCGACGAGCGGAAACGCGAGCGCCGCCCGAAGCAATTCCCGATCCGTCAGCGCGCGCCGTTCGCCGGCGAGCGCCGCGCGGAGCACGGGTCCGCCTTCGCCGACCGCACGGATCGCGATCGCGATCGTTTCGCCCGGCGGAGCGACCTGGAATTCGTAGCGCAGGCCCATCGGAAGAAACGGCGAGACGAAGAACGCCTTGTTGCAGGCGTGCCGCACAGGGCCCGCCGCATTCGCCGTCATCACGTAGCTGTGCCGGCCGCCAAAGGTGTTGTGCACCTCGTAGATCAGGGCGGCGAGCGCGCCGTCGCGGGCGTAACAGAAGTAGACGCTGAGCGGATTGAAGTCGTAGCCGAGCGTGCGCGGCATGCAGAAGAGCCGGATCGCGCCGATGTCGGATGCAAGGCCGCTGCCGGCCAGGAGCGCCAGAGCCTGTTCCTTCAGACTGCGGTCGCCCCCGTCGCCGTGATCGCGATCGTTGAAACTCAGGAGATTGAATCGGTTGTGCGAGAAGAGACGGAGCCGCGCCGGCGTCGAGCGTCGTCGAGGTCGTCGAGGTCGAGGTAGAGCCAGAACAGGCGATATCGGAAGCGATGCGGATGCGCGCCGAGACGGCGATGAAAGACCGATCCGAAATAGAGCGCCGACCCTTCCGTCACGCGGCCTCCTCCCGAGCCGGCGCCGCGGGCGGCGCGGCGCCGACGACGATGCGCGCGGACTCGCCCGCAACCCGCCAGGGCCGGCGCACGTCGCCCAACTGCTCCGCAACGGCAAGGCCCGATTGCAGGCCGTCCTCATGAAAGCCCGCGCCGAAATGCGCGCCGCAGAACCAGACGCCGCCTGCGCCCTGGAGGCTCCACAGGTCCTTTTGCGCCCGGATCGCCGCGCCGTCAAAAATCGGGTGGTCGTAGGATTCGACGCGGAGCACGCCTCGAGGCGGGCGCGTCGGATTGAGGGTGACGAACACGTTTCTGCGGGTCGGAAGCCGTTGCAGCGCGTTCATCCAGTAGGTGACGCCGGCGCGATCCGGCGATCCGGCCTCGGACACGTAGTTCCAGCTCGCCCAGGCCGCGCGCCGACGGGGCATTAGGGTCTCGTCGAGATGGAGGTGCGCCTCGTTGCGGCTGTAGCGGAAGGCGCCGAGCAGCGCCCGCTCCCGCGCGTCGGGCGCGGCCAGAAGGCTGAGCGCCTCGTCGGCGTGGGTGGCGATCACCACGCGGTCGAACACGTCCCGCTGGCCCTGGGCGTCGACGACCACGACGCGCCCGCCGATCCGCTCGACGCGAACCGCGCCCGCGCCGACCCGGATGCGTCCGGCGAGCGGCTCCGCAAGGCGCGTCACGTAGGCGCGGCTTCCGCCGACGACGGTGCGCCAGATCGGCCGCCCCGTCAGGCGGAGGAGCCCGTGATTGTCGTGGAAGCGCAGGAAGGAGGCCGCCGGATAGTCCAGGATCTCGGCCGGCGCGGCCGACCAGATCGCGCTCGCCATCGGCACGATGTGATGGTCGCGGAACGGCGCGCCGAAGCGGCCGGCGCGCGAGGTAGTCGCCGAGCGACGTCTCCTCGGCGACGCCGCGGCGCGCGTCGCGAGTGGCGATACGGTAGAAGCGGACGAGATCGGCCAGCATCCCCCAGAATTGCGGACGGACGAGATTGGCGCGCTGGCTGAAGAGGCCGGCGACGCCCGATCCCGAATATTCGATGCGGCCGCCGTCGAGGGAGGCGGCGAAGGACATGTCCGATTCGCAAGATCTCGACTTCGAGGACTCGCAACAGTTCGACAAAATTGGGATAGGTGGCGGCGTTGTAGACGATAAAGCCGGTGTCGACGGGAACCTCGACCCCGTCCAGCCGAACGGAGACCGTGTTCGAATGCCCGCCAAACCGATTGGCCTTCTCGTAAACCGTCACGTCGTGGCGCGGCTGCAGGAGCCAGGCCGCCGACAGCCCGGATACGCCCGTGCCGATGACGGCTATCCGCAAGCGGTCGGGTGACGGCATGACGATCCCTCGCAAAATGACTTTGGTCGGGCGTCCGCCCCCCACATCGGGGAAACGCGCAATTTGGCGCGCCGGATCACCGAACGATGATCCGATTGTGTTCGCCTTGCGTCTAAAGGGCGATGTTCGTCCAACTGGCCCCATGCAATCCTGCCGCCTTGCCGGAACGCTATCGCCGGAAAGGAGCCGGCATGTCGCTTGAAAGGCCGAAGCGGTCGAGCAGGGATCCCTGGAGCGAGCGGATCGAGGCGATCGCCCGCGATCGGGACCGGACCGCCTTCGCCGAGCTCTTCGGCCACTTCGCCCCGCGCGTGAAGGCGTTCATGCGACGCAAGGGGGTCAGCGACGCGCAAGCGGAAGACATCGCACAGGAAGCGATGCTGGCGGTGTGGCGCAAGGCGGCGTTGTTCGACTCCTCGGCCTCCGGCGCCGCGACCTGGATCTTCACCATCGCCCGCAACCTGCGCATCGACGCGATCCGGCGCGAGACCCGCGGCGGAGCGATCCAGGTCGACGAGGTCGAAGCCGAATACCAGATCGATGATTCGCCCGGCGCGGACGAGCGGCTCGCCTCGTCGCAATCCGAGGCCCGCGTCCGCGAGGCGCTTTCCGTTCTACCAAACGACCAGTTGAGAGTGATCGAGATGTCGTTCTTCGAGGAGAAGCCCCATAGCGAGATCGCGCAGGCGCTGCGGATTCCGCTCGGAACCGTCAAGTCGCGCATCCGGCTCGCGATGAAGCGGCTTCGCCCGCTCCTGGATTCGGAACAATGACGATCGAGCATCATCCCGAGGAAGCGATGCTGGCGGCTTATGCGGCCGGCGTTCTCGATCTTGGTCAGCGGGTCGCGCTGGCCACCCATCTTCACGCCTGCCCGCGCTGCCGCGCATGGGTCAGCGCGATGGAATGCGTCGGCGGCGAGGTCCTCGCGGAAAGCCCGCCGGCGGACATGGCGGCCAATGCGCTCGAGCGCACGCTGACGAGGCTCGATGAGGCGCCGCCCCCGCCTGCGCCCCTCGTCGCGGCGCGGCCTAGCGCGCCGCCGGAGCTGCCCGCTTTCGTCAAGCGATACGCGTTCGGCGACTGGCGCTTTGTCGCCCCGCGGATCCACATGCGTCCGATCCGCCTGCCCCACTCGAGCCCGACCCGGGTCTTCCTTCTGAGGGCCGCGGCGAATATGCGCCTCATCCCGCACGATCATACGGCGCTGGAAATGACGTGCGTCCTGCGCGGCGGGTTCCGCATGGATGACCGCCATTACGGCGCCGGCGACTTCGACTTCGGCGACGAAAGCCTGAGCCACGAGCCGCATGTCGATGCGGGGGAGGATTGCCTGTGTCTGGTCGCGATGCAGGGCGAACTCCGCTGGAAGGGCTTCTGGGGTCTTCTCGCCCGGCCCTTCGTGCATCTTTAGGACGGTGCGCGTCTCGCGCTCCAGGACGGCGAGACGCCGCGCCCCTCCGGCCCTTGCCTTTTCCGCCGCGCCCCTTCATGAGGGCGCCCGAAGGCTTCGGCTCTTAACGGTCATTCTCCCGATGGGTTTCAAATGCGGCATCGTCGGCTTGCCCAATGTCGGCAAGTCGACGCTCTTCAATGCGCTGACGCAGACCGCGGCGGCGCAGGCGGCCAACTATCCCTTTTGCACGATCGAGCCCAACGTCGGCGAGGTCGCGGTGCCCGGACCCGCGTCTCGATCATCCTGTCCGAGATCGCCGGCTCGAAGGAGATCATCCCGACCCGGCTCACCTTCGTCGACATCGCCGGCCTCGTCCGCGGCGCGTCGAAGGGCGAGGGGCTCGGCAACCAGTTCCTCGCCAATATCCGCGAATGCGACGCGATCGCCCATGTCGTGCGCTGCTTCGAGGACGGCGACGTCATCCATGTCGAGGGCCGCATCGATCCCCTGTCCGACATCGCCACGATCGAGACCGAGCTGATGCTCGCCGATCTCGAAAGCCTCGAGCGCCGCATCGTCGCGATGGAGAAGAAGGCCAAGGGCGGCGACAAGGAGGCGAAGGAGCTCCTGACGCTCGCCCAGCGCAGCCTCGCCGAATTGCGCGAGGGGCGCCCGGCGCGCGCGGCGGGCGTCGGCCGCGAGGAGCACGACCTGTTCCAGTCGCTGGGCCTCCTGTCGTCGAAGCCGGTTCTCTACGTCTGCAACGTCGAGGAGGCCTCGGCGGACAAGGGCAACGCCTAGTCCGAGGTGGTGAAGCGGCAGGCGGCGAGCGAGGGCGCGGTCGCCGTCGTCGTCTCGGCCAAGATCGAGAGCGAGATCGCGATCCTGCCGCCGGCCGAGCAGGCGGACTATCTCGAGGCGGTGGGCCTGAGCGAGCCCGGCCTCAACCGGGTCATTCGCGCCGGCTACGATCTCCTGCACCTCGTGACCTTCTTCACCGTCGGCCCGAAGGAGGCCCGCGCCTGGACGATCGAAAAGGGAACGAGGGCGCCGCAGGCGGCCGGCGTCATCCACACCGATTTCGAGAAGGGCTTCATCCGCGCCGAGACGATCGCCTATGACGACTACGTCGCCTGCCGGGGCGAAGCGGGCGCGCGCGAGGCCGGCAAGTTCCGCCTGGAAGGCAAGGACTATGTCGTCGCCGACGGCGACGTCCTGCATTTCCGCTTCGCCACCTGAGGCACGCTCTCGCCGGCGTTCGGTCGCCGCCGTTCGTAATTCCAGCCGGCCGGCTAGGATTCGCGCGGGCGAACAGGATAGGTTGACTCGCCTCGTCGGGATTTCCGATTGGGCGGAACGCCGGCTCGAAGTAGCGCCGGCCCGGAGAATCGATTCGAGGGGAAGTCCAATGGCCATCAATCTCGTCAGTCTGGTCTCTCAGTTTCTTACGCCCCAACTCGTCGGCGCCCTCGCGCGCGCCGTCGGCATCAACGAAGCGGTCGCGCAGAGGCTCGTCGCCGCCGCCATTCCCACGATTCTCGCCGCCTTCGCCACGACCGCGGCCGCCCCGGGCGGCGCCCAGAGGGTCGTCGACGCCGTCTCGAACTCCGACCCCGACCTCCTGACCAAGCTGACCGGCGCGCTCAGCAGCGGCAACGTCGGCGCGCTCTCGCGAAGGCGCGAGCCTGCTCGGCGGCCTGCTCGGCGGTTCCGGCGTCTCCAGCATCGCCGGCGCCCTCAGCCAGTTCGCCGGAGCGCCGCAGGCCGCGGCGCAATCGGCGATCGGCGCTGTCGCCCAGGCGGCGGTCGGGACGATCGGCCAGCAGGATCCGTCGAACTGGTCCGACCCGTCGTCGATCGCGGGGCTGTTCGGCGCGCAGAAGGATGCGATCGCCGCCGCGCTCCCGCCCGAGATCTCGAAGGCGCTCGGAGCGACCGGCCTTCTGGCCGGCCTCGGCGGCCTCGGCGCCGCGGCGGCCCAGACGGCGAGCGCCACGCTACTCTGGCGCGACCAGCGCCGCCTCGTCGGCCGCCGCGACGACCAGCGCCGCCGCAAGCCGCGCGCCAGCAGGCGGCGCAGCTTCGAGCCGCGAGCGGTTTCCCGATGGTGGGCGATCGTCGCTGCTCGTCGTGATCGTGCTCGCCGCGATCTGGTGGTTCTGGAGCCAGAGCCAGAAAGCGCCGGAGCCGGCGAAGACGGGCATGCTCGCCCCGGTCGAACTCGTGCTCCAGGCTCTGCCTGGGCCGCGGACTTAAGCAGAAAGACAAAAATGCGTCCGAGCGTGGCGGTTTGGGTGGCGGCCCGTTCGGGCGTGATGACAGAGCGGAGGACGGCGCCGAGATCGCGCGCCGTCCTCGCGTTCGCTGTGGCGCTGGCGACGATCGTCGCCGGCTGCTCCAGCCGGCCCTACGGCGATCTCATTGTCGGCGCGACCGCGCCGGGGACGAGCCAGGTCAATCTTCTGGTGGCGACGACCCGCGCGCCGGTGCTCGATCCGCCCGGCGTGATCTTCGGCGGGGCGCGCGGCAAGGGCCTCGACTTCGCCGACATCTCCGTTTCGATTCCTCCGGGTGCACAAACCCGGCGACGTCGAATGGCCGGGCCGTCCGCCCGGCGATCCCGAACGCGATTTCGTCACCTTGCGGATCGACCGGATGGATCTCGCCCAGGCCAAGGCGAGGTTCAACGCCCGGGTCGCTGCGGACGCCCGGCCACAAGGTCCTGATTTTCGTCCACGGCTACAACACGCGCTTCGAGGAAGCGGTCTACCGGTTCGCCCAGATCGTCCACGACGCCGACGTCAACGTGGCGCCGGTCCTGTTCACCTGGCCGTCGGGCGGCAACGTTGCCGACTATGTCTACGACCGCGACAGCGCCATGTATTCGCGCGACGCGTTCGAGACGGTGCTGGCGGCGCTGGTCGCCAATCCGAACGTCGGGTCGATCTCGATCCTCGCCCATTCGATGGGCAACTATCTGACCGTCGAGACTCTGCGCCAGATGGCGATCCGCGACCACGGGCTGCCGTCGAAGATCACGAACGTCATGCTGGCCTCGCCCGACATCGACGTCGACGTCTTCCGCCGGCAGATCGCGGAGATCGACGCCGGGCCGCGGCCGACCCAGTTCACGCTGTTCGTCTCGCGCGACGACAAGGCGCTCGGCATTTCGAGCTTCCTCGCGCGCGAATTCGACGCGGCTCGGCGCGCTCGATCCGACCAAGGAACCCTATTCGGATATGCTTGAGCAGGCGCGGGTCCAGGTCGTCGATCTGTCCAACGTCCAGTCCAACGACGCCGCCAACCACAGCAAGTTCGCCACCGGCGAGGTGGTCGCGGCGATCGGCGACCGTCTCGCTCAGGGTCAGACGCTGACCGACGCCAAGCCCGGCCTTGTCGAAACGTTCGGAGCCTTCGCCAAGGGAGCGGTCAACGTCGCGACCGACGTAGCCGTTGGAACCGTCACCGCTCCGGTCCGGCTCACCGATCCGACCCAGAACGAGAAGTCGGTCGACACCGCCGCTTCAGCCGTCACGCTCGACAAGTGACGACTGTCTGACGCGTCCCCCCTTGGGTTTTCGCGTCCCGAAGCTGAAGGGCGCGGCGTAAAGTCGCGCCGTCGCCATTTGAAACCTTTTCAATTTCAAGGCACGAGGATTGCATTACAGCGCAAGGTCGTACACCAATCCGACAGAGGTTCTTTCTTCCGCACACAAGGTTCCCTCGCCGATGACCGTCGACGCCCTCGTTCCGACCGCTTTCAGCTGGAAGCGATTTCTCGCGGTCGCCGGACCCGGCATCGTGGTCATGCTCGCCGACACCGACGCCGGCAGCGTCATCACTGCGGCGCAGAGCGGCGCGCAATGGGGCTATAGCCTGCTGCTCCTGCAGATCGTGCTGATCCCGATCCTCTACATCGTGCAGGAGCTGACCGTCCGGCTCGGCGCGGTGACCGGCAAGGGCCACGCGGCGCTGATCAAACAGCATTTCGGCGCGGGCTGGGCGTGGTTCTCGGTCGCGACGCTGATCGTCACCTGCCTCGGCGCGCTGCTGACCGAATTCGCCGGCCTCACCGGCGTCGGCAATCTCATGGGCGTTCCCGCGCCGGTCACGCTGGCGCTGGTCGTCGTGGCGATGCTGGCGATGGCGCTGATGCACGGCTACGCCACGGTCGAGCGGATCGCGATCGGGGTCGGCGCGTTCGAACTCGTCTTTCTCCTGGTGGCCATGCTCGCCCATCCGGGACTCGCCGAAATGGCGTCGGGCGCGATGACGATTCCCGCGACGGACCCGAAGTATCTCCTGCTGGTCTCGGCCAACATCGGCGCGGTGATCATGCCGTGGATGGTGTTCTTCCAGCAGTCGTCGATCGTCGAGAAGGGGATCACGGTCCGGGACCTCGGGTCGGCCCGGATGGACACCGCGATCGGCGCGGTCGCGACCCAGGTCATCATGGCTGCGGTGCTGATCGCGACGGCGGCGACGCTCGGCAAGGCCGGCGGCGATCATCGCGCTCGACACGGTCGAGGAGATCGTCGGCGCGATCACGCCGTTCCTCGGCAATTTCACCGGCAAGCTGCTGTTCTGCCTCGGCATGATCGGCGCCTCGACGGTCGCGGCGATCGTCGTCACGCTGACCGCGGCGCGCACGCTCGCCGAGGTGCTCGGCGCAAAGCACAAGCTCGAGGACGAGCCGCGCGAGGCGCCGTGGTTTTACGGCTTCTACGCGCTGGCGCTGATCGTCTGCGCGGTCGTGGTCGGCCTCGGGCGTGAACCTCGTGTCGCTCAGCGTCGGCGTCCAGGTGATGAACGCGCTGCTCTTGCCGATCGTGCTCGGGTTCCTGTTCCTGCTCGCCCGCCGGCTTCCCGCGCCCTACCGCTTGCAGGGGCGCTACGCGTGGTTCGCCGGCGCGATCATCCTGGTGACGGTGGTGTTCGGCGTCTATTCCGGCGTCGCGGGCCTGTGGGGATAAATGCCATCTGACCCTTCAGTGTCGGCGAGCGGGGTCTACGGAACCAACCTTCCCCACAAACGCCAAAAGGTCGCTGAAGAACCGCTCTTCGAAAGCAAGCGATCGGTGTGGAGTGTGTCCTGATCCATTGTATCGAATGATTTGCATTTCCGGGTTCGTCTGCTTGAGGCGAGCCTCATGCCCTTCCAGGAAAGCAGCGCCCAACTTCGGATCAGCTTGGATCAGCAATGCGGGCGTTCTGAATGCAGCCCTCGTCGGGATAGCCGAGAGAGTGCGCTCTGCGGCTTGTCCAAGTATGCCCTCCCAACACGTGACGTCCTGACGCTGTAGCGCCGACGCATGGCTGAGCAGATGCCTTGAGCTGTAGTGATCGCTGCCTACGCCGCCCATAGGCGTCGGGGAATTCGACAAGAAATCAAGATAACTCGTCAGCGGCGCCTTCTCTGCGCGCCATTTTTTTTGCGCGGCGCTGACGATAGAAAACAGCTTGGGGAAACTGGTTTTGTCCCATTCTCCGGGTTCGCCACAGTACCAGGGCGGGTCTTCAAGAAGGATCGCTCGCACTTTCGGATCGGCGCTTTGTCCCATAGAGTCCGGCGATGCAACCGCCAAGCGAGTGACCGACCACGATTGTTGGACGTCCTATCGCAGTCAACGCCGTTTCGGCGTCCGACAAGAAATCCCTAATCTCATAACTTGACGCCCGATCGGAGTGTCCGTGTCCACGAAAATCGAGAATCCACACACGAAGGCGGCCCATTAGCCGAAACGCGATGTCTTCCCACGTATCGCGACTGAGGGACATGCCGTGAAGGAATAGCAGCGGTTCGGCATCCGCGGGGCCGTACGCCGATAGGGCGAGATTTACGCCGTCGTTCTCTAAGGAAATGTCGGTCATGACCAACCTCTGAAACGCCGAACGAGCGGAGCGAACACCGGTTCGTGGCGAGCGGGGCCCGCTGCAAACCAACTTCGTCAACCGAGAATATTCAGTTATTACGTGAACGCAACTCGACGTGGCGATCGGGTCAGGTACGACCGAGTTGTCGCGGCTCGCATTCAGCGTGTCACGTACGTCGGGCCTATCCGCGCTGGTCAGTCCGCGCTACGCCTTCTTCAGCCGCACGATCACGTCGATCGCGGCGATCTGCATGCCCTCGGGGGCGGGAATGTCGATCTTCGGCAGCCACTCGTCGGGAATGTCCGACAATTCCTCGGAATCCTCGCGGTAGAAATGGAAGTGCGGCCCGGTCTTGGTGTCGTACCAGAGCTTTGCGTCGTAGATCGCGATCTCGCGCAGGAGCCCGCAGCGGGCGAATTCGTTCAGCGTGTTGTAGATCGTGCCGAGCGTCGGGGCGAAGCGGATCGCCCGCGTCTCCTGGTAGATCGTCTCCGCGGTGAAATGCCAGTCGCCGCCGCCGAAGATCGCGCGGCCGAGGTCGACCCGCTGCCGCGTCGGCCGAACGCCGGCCGCCTCGAGCTTGCGGCGGATGAAGCCGTCGATCGCCGGTTCCTGGGGCACGCGCCTCACATCCATTCGAACTCTGTCTTTCCGCCGTCTCTCGCCTGTCGCAAACCGGACACGGACCGTCCATCCTGTCGCTTTGACCGGCATCGAGCCTGTCATTGAGCAATTCCCGGGCCGTTGGCAAGACCCGGCGAATGCGCCTAAGGTCGCGGCCTGACTTCGAAAAGGGAGCGGCGATGGCGATCAGCGGCGGGTGTCTTTGCGGCGCGGTGCGATATCGCGATCGACGCCGACGAGCCGCTCGGCGGTGCGCCAGTGCTGGTGCCGGGTCTGCCAGTATCTCGGCGCGGGAAGCGGCGACGGTCAACGCGATCTTCCGCAAGGACGCCGTGACCGTCTCGGGGCCGCTGACCGAATTCGTGAGCCGCGCCGACAGCGGCTCGATCATGCACCGCCGCTTCTGCGCCCGATGCGGCACGCCGGTTTTCAGCGAGGCCGAGCCGCGCCCGCAGCAGATCATCGTGCGCGCGGGAACCCTGGACGACCCGGATCGGCCAAGCCCGCCGGGATCATCTGGACGAAGTCGGCGCCGGCGCTGGGCCTGCTTCGATCCCGACCTGCCGCAGGCCGAGGGACAGACGCGCCGCCGCTGAAGAGTTGAAGCCGTCAAGAGTTGAAAACGTCACACGGCCCGTGCATGCAAGCGGCCCCGCTTCGCGACGCCGAATTCCACCGAGAAACCGAGATCGCCATGTCCTTGTCCCTCTATCAGTCCAGCGTCGCCGTCGTTCGAGCGCTGCCTGAACGCGTTCCTCGCCATTCTCGACAAGGCCGAGGCGCACGCGAAGGCGCGCAAGTTCGATCCGACCAACTATCTCGGCATGCGGCTCGCGCCCGGACATGTTTCCGCTGGTCCGGCAGGTCCAGAGCTTCTGCGACAACGCCAAGAACGCGACGTCCCGGCTCGCCGGCGGATCGCGGCGCCGGTCATTCGAGGACAAGGAGGCGACCTTCGCCGAGCTGCGCGACCGCGATCGTCAGCGACCCTCGACTATCTCAAGACGCTCGACGCCGAAGGCGATCGACGCCGGCGGGGACCGCGAGATCGTGTTCCCGGCCGGCCCGAATCAAGTTCAAGATGCAGGGCGCAGACTATCTCGTGCACTTCGTCCTGCCGAACTTCTATTTTCACCTGACGACCGCCTACGACATCCTGCGCAGCGCCGGCGTCGAGATCGGCAAGCGCGACTTCCTCGGCGCCGTCCCGGGCATCGCGCCCGCGTAACGTGCCCTTCCGAAGGAGCCAATCCGATGAGCATCAAAGACTGCACGCCGGCCCGCGCATGTCGCAGGCCGTCATCCACGGGCACGACCGTCTATCTCGCCGGCCAGGTCGCCGATCAGGCCAAGGGCAGGAGCGTCGGGCGAGCAGACGAAGGAGATCCTCGCCGCGATCGACCGCCTGCTCGCCGAGGCCGGCTCCGACAAGACGAAGATCCTCTCGGCGACCATCTATCTCGCGGACATCGCGACCTTCGCCGAGATGAACGCCGTCTGGGACGCCTGGGTCCCGGCCGGTCATGCGCCGGCGCGCGCGACCGTCGAGGCGAAGCTCGCGGCGCCGGCCTACACCGTCGAGATCGCCTGCATCGCCGCCCGCGGCTGAGCCGTGCAGCAGGACGCCGCAATGGACCGATCGGTGCCTGTCCGTCGATGACGATCGTCAAGGGCCCGTTCGAGCGGGTGGCGACGCCCGCCGAGGCGGTCGACCGGCTCGCTCGGCTCTACGACGAGGCGACGCAGGCGCTGCACGGTCCGCGGTCGAGCGGTTTCTCAAGACCGGCGAGCCGCCGTCGGCGGCGACGCGGGCGCTGTTCCGCTATCCGGAGCTGCGCCTGACCTACGAGCCGAGCGGCGCCGCCGCCGTCGACGCCGCGCGCCTTCGCCAAGTTCAGCGAGGCCGGCGTCTACACGATCACGGTGACGCAGCCGGCGGATTTTCGCGCCTATCTGCTCGAGCAGCTCGAGCCGCTCGTTTCCGAATACGGCGCGCACATCGAGGTCGGGGTCGGCGATCAGGAGATCCCCTACCCCTACGTGATCGAGAGCGGCGACGAGCTGACGCGCGGCGGCGCCGATGCGGCGGAGCTCGCCCGCTACTTTCCCATTCCCTCGCTCGCCACCATCGGCGACGAGACCGCCGACGGCGAGTTCGTCCTCGACCACGAGCGGCCGCTCGCCCTGTTCGACGCGCCGCGCGTCGACTATTCGCTCCGCCGGCTGGTGCACTACACCGGCTCCGACTGGCGGGCGATGCAGCCCTGGGTGCTGCTCACCAACTATCACCGCTACGTCGACCAGTTCGTGCAGTGGGGCCTGAAGCAGCTGCACGCCGGAACCGTCGGTCGAGAAGGTGGTGCTGCCCGGCAACGTCGTCATCGACCGGTCGCTTTCGCCGGAGGAGGCGGAGCTCAAGGCGATGGCGCGTCGCCTGGCACCGCTTCCAGATGCCCGCCTATCATCTCGTGCGCGCCGACGGGCGCGGCGTCACCCTGGTCAACATCGGCGTCGGGCCCTCGAACGCCAAGAACATCACCGACCATCATCGCGGTGCTGCGTCCGCATTGCTGGCTGATGGTCGGCCATTGCGCGGGCCTGAGGCAGTCGCAGCTGATCGGCGACTACGTGCTGGCGCACGCCTATCTCCGGCGCGACAACATCCTCGACGACGCGGTGCCGCTGATGACGCCGATCCCGGCGATCGCCGAGGTGCAGGTCGCGCTGCAGCAGGCGGTGGCCAAGGTGACCAGGCGAGAAGGGCGACGCCGCTGAAGCGGCGCCTGCGCACCGGCACCGTCGTCACCAACGACGACCGCAACTGGGAACTGCGCTGGTCGAAGGAGCGGCGGATCATCAACATCTCGCGCGCCATCGCGGTCGACATGGAATCGGCGACCATCGCGACCCAGGGCTTTCGGATGCGGGTGCCCTACGGCACGCTGCTCTGCGTCTCCGACAAGCCGCTGCACGGCGAGATCAAGCTGCCGGGCGCCGCCAACGCCTTCTACGAGCGGGCGATCGCCGAGCACCTGCAGATCGGCATCGCCGCGATCGGGCTGCTGCAGAGCATCGACGAGACCCTGCACTCGCGCAAGCTCAGGAGCTTCGACGAGCCGCCGTTCCGGTGACGAACAGCGAAGCCTTCGACGCTTTCCCTTCCCCAGCACGCTGGAGGGGGTCACAGGCGAGCGGCCCTGCTGCAGCACCATCACCGGCGTGCCGACATGGACCCGGCTGTAGAGGTCGATCACGTCCATGTCGCGCATGCGGATGCAGCCGGAGGACACGTGGCCGCCGATCTCGGAGGGCTCGTTGGTCCCGTGAATGCGGATGAGCGTGTCTTTGTTGCCCTGGAAGAGATAGAGCGCGCGGGCGCCGAGCGGATTGTCCCAGCGGCCCTCGAGCGGCCCGTGCTGCTTATAGACCTGGAACTGCGGCCAGCGCTCCATGATCGAGGCTGTCGGCATCCAGGTCGGCCATTCCTTCATCGCGCCGACGGAGGCGCGGCCGGTCCATCCCATATATTCGGCCCCGCTCGCGATCCGGTACTGGATCGCCTCGCCATGGGGCAGCACATAATAGAGATAGTTGTTGCCGGTATCGACGATGATCGTGCCCGGCTTCTCGTCGGTCTGATACGTGATTTTGTTGCGCTGACGGTGGGGATGCGGTACTCGTCGGGCTCGGCGAGCGCCATCATCTGCTTGTCCCGCGCGCTGAGCGTCGGGTCGGGAAGACCGGATTGGATGACCGACTGGCAGCCGCTCGTCAGGGCGGCGAGACCCAGCGCCACCCCAACAAATCCCGCATTCGTCTTCATGCCGACCCCGAATCGTCTCAATCGCTAACGCTTCGCTTACCATAAAGCGCAACGGTTTCACGAAAGTTACCGAAGCTGGAACAGCTGAAGACTTGCCATTAACCAAAAGCGCCCGCCTTGGCTAGGATAAAATCCACACGCCTTCCTTCATTTTTTCGCGAGGATCGCACATCTTTTTAGTCCAATTCAGGTCGCAGCGCCCGGGAAGTCCGCACCGCCAGTCCATTTCGGAGAGGTCGTGAAAGCCTCTTGCCGACCGCGCCAAGCCCTCTAGTCATTGGATAAGCGGTCGAGCGGACAAAATGTTCCGCCTCGCGGACACGAGGGGCCACGATGACGAAAGAATGGCCGGAGCGGCTCGTGCTGGTCGGGGCGGGTAAGATGGGCGGCGCCATGGCGGCGGGGTGGCTCGACGGCGGGCTTGCCGCGCCTCGGCGCTGTCGATCCTCGAGCCCCACCCCTCGGACGAGCATCGCGCGCTCGCGACGGCGCGCGGCGTCGCCCTCAACCCCGCGCATGCGCGGCCGCCGGATGTGCTGGCGCTCGCGGTCAAGCCGCAGGCGCTCGACGCCGTCGCGCCGGAGATCGCCGCGCTCGCCGGCGAGCGGACGCTCGTCCTGTCGATCCTCGCCGGCAAGACGATCGCCAATCTTGCGGGCGCGTCTGCCGGGCGCGCGCGCTTTCGTCCGCGCCATGCCGAACACGCCGGCTGCGATCGGCCGCGGCGTCACCGCGGCCTTCGCGAGCCCCGAAGTCACGGCCGAGCAGCGCCGCTGGACCGAGCGCCTCCTCGGCGCGGTCGGCGCCTTTCATCTGGCTCGACGACGAAGCCGCGATCGACGCGGTGACGGCGATCTCGGGCGGCGGCCCGGCCTATGTGTTCGCTCTCACCGAGGCGCTCGCCGCCGCCGCCGAGACGCTCGGGCTCGCCGGCGGAACTCGCGATGAGCCTCGCGCGCGGCACGGTCGAGGGCGCGGGCGAACTGATGCGCCGCGAGCCGGCGACGCCGCCCTCGGTCCTGCGCCGCAACGTCACCTCGCCGGCCGGCACGACCGCCGCCGCCCTCGCCGTGCTGCAAGGGGGTGACGGGCTTGATTCGCTTATGGCGCGCGCCGCCAAGGCGGCGCGGGCGCGGGCGGCGGAGATGGCGGGGTAGCCGGTCTGCGACGGCGCTCAACCCATACGAAGGGACCAGCGGTTGCGGCGCCCAGGTAGAACGGCTCTGCCGGCTATGATGTCCTCTTGGCCGTTCAACGGAACGCTCAAGTTCTCGGCAAAAAGCTCGCCAGTTCGATCATCCGAAATTATGTCGAAATTGACTTTCTGTCCTTCCTTCAGTTCCGAGAGCCCGGCGCGCTCGACAGCCTTGACGTTGACGTAGACGTCAAATCCTCCGTCAATTGGCTTGATGACACCGTAGCCTTTGCGCGCGTTGAACCACTTTACTCTTCCGATCTTCACCAACATACCTCCCGTCGCACGGATTAAGGGGGTTCTTTCCGACCCCACGCCATCCGAACGATCTCCTGAGTAATCGCGCGGCCTTCAAACCGGCCCTGATCGAGCCGCTTAGGTCGATGGGCAGCGGCAGAGGTGAAGCTCAAGACCAACGCAGATCGCGAATCATGCCGCCAAAAAGCTCCAACCCAGCCATGACTATCCAACTTTGGAACGACTTTCGGCCAGAAGAAAGTTAAATGACGTTAATGTTTTCGTTGTTGTCAAAGTTGGCCGCTTTACACGGAGCTGTCGCCCACGACGTTAACGGACATCGCAGTGTTACACGCGTTCGCGTCCGCGAACGGAAAGGCGGGGTCCGTGCGCCTTCCTCTGTGGCGCCCCGTTCGTCAATCCGCCGGAAGGATTCCGACCGTCGCTGACGGCCGCTTCCCGTTTCCGTCGGACTGCGAGGCTGGCCCTGAAGCCTGCGCCGGGCTTCAGGACGCCGGCGCCTCGGAGCGTGCGAACGCTTTACGTTTTACAGAAATACTGCTAGGTTTGATTTGTTAGGTCAGAACAAGCGATCGGGCATCCGTGTCCTTGAAACCGTCCCCCATCCAATCGCCCGGCCCGCCGGCGGTCAGACGGCCGATCCGGCGTCGAGATCGCGCGCGACCGGGCGCCGCGCCTCCGTTCCTCGGTTCGACGCGAAAGGTGGGAAACGCCGACGCTGTCATGGCCGCGGAAAGCGGGCGTTCCGTCGGCCGATTCTGGGGCGCCCCTTGAGAGTAACACCGATCTGCGGAAGCGAAATCCGCGGCAACTCTCTGAAAAGGCTCACAACGGGAGCCGAAATGGCGATTATCTAGTTGACAAATGTGACGCCAAAGGTAGTATGCAAAATGCGTGACAGGCCGGCCGAGAACGTTGTAACCTGCAAGAGCAGTGAACGTTCGCAAAATCATTCAGGCGCCGAAGCAGATTCGGAACCTTGGGCAATGGGCGCAGGGAACAATGCCGCGCTCGGCCTTCCCGCTGTCCAAATCGGGGGTAAGCACTACCGTTTGGGAAACAGGCGATGGCGCGTTATCACGTTCGAGGCATGCGGGTGTACCTGCCGTCTGTTGATTAACTACCACGCGGGCTTGGTCCAATATCAGGCGATGCTGGGGGTGGAGAAGGACGGAGATACAAAAGTGCTGCTATCGCTAGAGCATCACCCGACGCACAAGCCATGGCATGCTCACGTTTGTTGTGAAGAGATTGCGTCGGCCCCAGTCGGTATCAAGCGCGGACCTTGGTTTAAGAGCCTGAGCGCGCTTGGAGTTCATCATCGTATGCCGTGCCCGGTGACGGATGACGCGGCCTTTAACCGAGCAGTAGCGTTTTTCGGACTAGACCGTCGCGAAGATGGAGGGCTGGTGTGAAACAAGAACTTTGCGCAGCCTTCTGCCATGGACTTGAGGTAACTGAAGTTCCTGCCGGATTGGCGGTCGGGACCGCATTTCAGAAGAGCGATGGTGATAATATTGCTTTTTATGTGATCGGTCCTGACGAAGAGGGTCTATATCGCGTGCAAGATGACGGCTCCACAGTGCCATATCTTGAGGCGTGCGGCGCTGACTTGGGGATTGAAGCAAGAAGGGAAGCCCTTGACGAAATTTTGTCAGAGTACGGCGTGTCCTATGACGAAAGCACCTTTGAGATAACGAGTGAACCTATCCCCAAGGACTGTGTGCCAAGCGTCGGGCTAAAACTCGTTTCGGCGCTTCTTCGGCTTCAAGACTTGGTTTTGATGACGAGGGAGCGTTCAGAAAATACTTGGGTTCAAGAAGCGAAACGCGATTTAGAACAAGCGGCCACTGATAGCGTGATTGTTGAATATGATACGGCTGTTGCGCCCCAATTGTCGGATTATCCCGCAGATGCCGTTGTTAGGGCCTTAAATCGTGATCCCGTGGCGGTTTTCTTTGGAACCTCCGACTCCAAGGTTTATGAAGCGCTTCTTCTCCAGTCAAACGCACGTTACGTGGTTCACGTGAATATTCAAGTTGTCGTGCTTCTTGAAAAAGACAATTCTGTCACAAGAAAAGCACGGCTGAGGGCGGACAATCATCTTATCGTTCCGCGATATCGAAACGCAGAAAGAGACGCGATCGGGCGCATCATGGAGGCGGCGGTCGGTGAACGACCGACGATGCATTGATGAAAAAGTCTGCCCTGGAGGGTATTACGGAGGTTGAGCGCTCCATTATGGGGGCGCTTTTGCGCATGCCGCATGAGGCTCAGAAAACGTCGCCGAAGCCCTCGACCACGAAGGGCGAAGCGCAACGGCGACGACGCGAGATTGAACGCCAGCCGCCTCCTGTGGCCAGCGGCGACGGTTCGGGGATTTAGACTTCAACAGGCCGTCGATATTGCAGGCGCTTGCCCTTTGCGCCTTCAACGATCTTTGCAGCGCGAGCAGCGTCGTTCACGCCAAGTTTTGAGCGGTTTGAATAGCGGAAATCAAACTCGGCAAGGTAGCGGTGCAAATGTTTCTCGCCGCAATGCTGGTAGACGCCCTTCATACCACGCTTGAAGATTGAGTAGTAACCTTCAACGGTGTTTGTGTTGATCTTCTTTCCGGTCTTGCGGTCTGTATAGCCGTATTCGCCGCGATGATGGTCAACAACGCCATGCGATGCGAACTGCTTGCCGATCTTTTCGTAACGGTTGGCTTCGTCAGTCATAAGATCGCTTTCGCGGCTAAGGTTCGCGTTGATGATCGGGACGATATGTTCTTTCTTAGCTTCTTCAATGTGAAATGAGCGCGCCGAACCCCCACGCTCAACGAGGGTCAGGACGGTATTCTTGTGATGGACAAAGCCAGATTTAGGCTCAACGCCTTGGATGCGCCCGATAAAAGTTTCGTCTACCTCGACAACGCTGCCAGCGCCGCCCATAGGCGCAAGGCCGCCGTCGCGCATGGCTTCACGAATGCGATGCTCCATGAACCAAGCGGTCTGATAGGTAACGCCGATCATGCGGTGCAGTTGATGGGCGCTAATTCCCTTCTTGCTGGACGCAAGAAGATGAATAGCGAACCACCACTTTGACAACGGAACCTTAGAACGCTCAAAAATGGTTCCAACAGTCACGGTAAATTGCTTCTTGCATGCGCCGCAGTAACGCAAGCCGGGGCGAGCCGACTTACCTTCAACCTTGCCGATCTTCTCAAAGGAACCGCAATGCGGGCAGATACGGGCCGTTCGGCCACATCAGGGCTTCGATAGCCTCGCGGGCAACGTCGTCATCGGTGAAAGCGGCGGCTTGGATATCGGCGGCGGACATGGGGTAGCTCCTATGACAGAACCATATATCTGGCCTCGCGTTTGTCAACTAGATAATCGCCGCCGAATGGCTGGGCCGCCCGGTCGGTCGCCCGTTGCGATCCCCCATATCGGCGCCCGGTCCGTCCGGGGGCTCGGTTGGACGGCGCGACCGCGCGAGCGCCTATCGCCCGGAAAATCCGCCGCAACCTCATGAAAAGGCTCAAAACGGGCTCGGAAAGGACAAGGACCGCCAGGGCCGGAGGCTGGCGCGATGCGACCCCTGATCGGACCGTTCCGCCCGCGCCCCGCCCCGGGCTGCCGCCGTTACCCACGACCTCGTCCTGAAAAGCGTGCGAAGCGTCCGCAATCCTTTGAAAAGGTTCAAAACGGAAAGAGTTGGCCCTTGCGGGGAGTTGGCATGGATTTGGGATCGGCGTCATGTTCGCTTGGGATGGGCGCCCTCTGCGCTTGGGTTCCGCCGCCGAGGGAAACGTCGTTCGGCGGGTCGAAGTCCCTGCCGGGCGGCGAGCGGAGGCTTGGTTTCGCGCACGGCAGCGCCTAAGTTGAAAGGGAAAACCGGGAGAGATGCATGGCGAGCAAGGCGAAGACGAGGCGAAGCCCGCCGATCCGCGGGGCAAGATCATCGATGCGTTGATGAAACTCGCGAGCGAACGCAGTTTCGAAGACATATCGATCCGCGACATTTCTTCGGAAGCCGGCGTGACCCTTGCCGATTTCCGGGATTCCTTCCCGTCCAAGGGCGCGGTGCTCGCCGGCCTTTCGCGGCGCTTCGACCGCGCGGTGCTGGCTCAGGACGGCGAGGAGCTCGCGGACGAGAGCCCGCGCGAGCGCCTGTTCGACGTTCTGATGCGCCGCCTCGAAGCGATGGCGCCCTATCGCGAAGGCCTGCGCGAGGCGACCGCCTGGCTGCGGCGCGACCCGACGGCGGCGCTGGCGATCAATCCCGGTCGTGCGCGGATCGATGCGGTTCATGCTCGAGGCGGCCGGCATCGATCTCGAGGACGGTCCGGCCGGCGTCATCAAGCTGCAGGGACTCGCGCTGGCGTGGGCGCGCATCGTCGGCGTCTGGCTCGACGACGACGAACCTGGCCTGTCGAAGACGATGGCCGAGCTCGACCGCGAGCTGACCCGCGGCGAACGGGCGGTCGCGAACGTTGATCGCCTGACCGGCATCGCGTCGCCGCTACGGGCGCTGGCGCTGGCCGCTCTGGACGCCCGCCGCCGCTGCGCGGACCGTTCGCCGCGCGCGGCGGGCGGCGCGCGACGAGGGCGATTTTATCGACCGGGATCGCGAGGACGAGGCGCCGGCCTGGCGTAAGGTAAACAGGACCTCGCCGACGATTCAAAGTTGAGCGAACGGCTTGAGCCTTCGCTCGCTATGGGCTGTCGATAGCGCTGGGCAATCCGCCGATTAAGAGCCGCCTAACCACGCCCGTTAGGCTCTTGGGCAGCGAAGGAGGCGGCAGAGTTCCCCCATGGTCAAGCGAACCTCGGGGGAACGATCGTGACGTCGCTGCTCAAAGCCTCGGACATGCATCCGGATCGAAGCGAGCGATCCTCGTTCCGACAACCGCCGCCGCGTTGTGGAAGTGGCGCGCGAGGCGGTGACGATCCGGCGGGCCGTCGCCGGGCGTGCCGATGGCGATCCGGGTCGCCTCGCGCGCCTATCGCGGCGTCGCGCTCAGGGTCACCGGGCTCGAGGGCGGCCGGTTTCACTACGAGGTGAGGCTGGCGCATCGCGATCCCGACCTGTCGGTGCTGCTCGGCGAGGGCGAAGATCTCGCCGCGATCGAGGCGCAATGGCGCGCGTGGGTCGCGTTCCTTGGCCTGCCGGCTTTGGCGGGCCGGACCGAATCGACGGACACGCCGGTCAACCTCGAAGGCGTCGAGCTCACGTTCCGGACGCCCTATGCGCGACGCCGCGGCCGCTCGCTCGCATCACGCCGCCCGCGGTTCCTGAAGCGGCGCGCGCTCGGACGCATGCGCTCGGCGGCGAGTTGTTCGAGGCCGAACCGGCAGTCCTGTTCTACGGCTGGGAGACCAATCCGCCTCAGGCGGCCATTTCGATCGGCGCGCTCGGACGAGACGGGCATCAGATAATACTCGCCGCGCTCGATCGATTGCGCGAGATCCGGGTCGAATTCGACAGTCATCAGCCCGAGCGCGTCGGCTACCGCCGCAAGGCCGATGTCGTGATAGATGCGGGTGAGCATCGAGCCGACGCCCTCGCGCCGGCTGGCCGCTTCAGGGATCGCGTCGAAATCGTGCCGCATCGCCGTCCGCCCTCGTCCGGAGGATCTCGAGCGCGTCATTTCCGCGCGCTTGTCGCACAAGCCTGAGTGATATCGATTAAGAGGGGGTTAACGGAACCGCGAAGCTCCAGGAGATTCAGGAGTATTGCGCGTCCGCCGCACCGACCCGTTTCGCCGGCGTTCTGTTCGACAAGGACGGAACGCTGATCGACTTCCAGCTGACCTGGGGGCCGGCGGTCTATGCGGTGATCCACGCGCTCGCGGCCGGCGATCGGGCGCTGATGGAGGCGCAGGCCGAGGCGCTGCATTTCTCGATCGAGACCAGGCGATTTCTCGCCTCGTCGCCGTTGATCGCGGGTTCGACGGCCGACTACGGCTGCCGCTGGGCGGACGCCCTCGGCCGCACGGACCTCGAGGTCCTGAAAGCCGAGATCGACGCGCTCTCGGCGACCGAATCTCTGCGAGCGCTCACGCCGATCGTCAGAGCCGCTGGCCGTGTTTTCGAGACTCAGCGCGATGGGTCTGCAGTCTCGGCGTCGCCACCAACGATTCGGAAAGGAGCGCGCGGCGTCAGATCGAGGCGCTCGGGGTCGCGCCCTATGTCGACTTCGTCGCCGGCTACGACTCCGGGCACGGCGGCAAGCCGGAGCCCGGCATGGTGCTCGCGTTCGCGGAATGTCTTGGAGCCGCGGCCTCCGCAATCGTTGTGGTCGGCGATTCGCTGCACGATCTGGCCGCGGCGAGGGCGGCCGGCGCGACGGCGGTCGCCGTCCTTTCCGGACCCGCCGGGGCGGGCGGCGCTCGAGCCTCACGCCGACTTCGTGATCGAGCATATCGGCGACCTGCCCGACTTGCTGGCGGCAATCGCCGCCGAATAGAACGGCTCGTCCTGCGGCCGAATGCCTCGACCGGCCGAGGCGCTCCGCATTGCCTCGGCGGGCGATCGGGGGTAGGTGATCGTTCTCTTGCCGCCTCTCTTGGCCGCCGTCGGAGGTTCGGCCCGTCATGGCCCCCGAAAGTCTCACGCTCCTGGGCGGGCTCCTTCTGGGGCTCGCGAGCAGCCTGCACTGCGCCGGGATGTGCGGAGCGATCGCTTCGAGCCTGATGTTCGCCTTCGCGCCCGGCGAGAGCGAATCGGAGGCGCTGTGCGCGCGCTGATGGCGGCGCATGCGGGGCGGGTGCTGATGTATGTCGTCGGCGGCGCGGCCCTCGGCGCGGTCGGGCTCGACGCTTTACGGCGCGTTCGATCATGCCGGCGCCTTCCTGGCCATGCGCTGGGCGGCGGCGGTCGCGCTCGGCTGGATCGGGCTTTCGGTCGCCGGTTTCGCGCCCTCGCTCGCGATCGTCGATCGTGTGACGGCGCCGATCGCCGGCAGGCTGCGGTTCGCGTCGGCGCCTCAGGCGCGCCGGCGAAGCGGGCGCATTCGCCTCGGGACTGATCTGGGGACTGTTGCCCTGCGGAATGGTCTATGGCGCGCTGTTCTACGCCATGCTCACAGGCGACGCCTGGCGCGGCGCCGCCGTCATGGTGGGTTTCGGCCTAGGAACCCTGCCGTCGGTGACGGCGGTCGCGCTCGGACTTTCCCGTTTCCGCCGGTTCGCGCAGGCCCCGAACGCCCGGATCGCCGTCGGCCTCGGCATCATGGCGGTCGCCGCCGCAAGCATCGCCGTGCCTGCGATGGCCGTCGGCGGGTTCTGCTTCAACTGAAGGCGCGCCTCATTTTCCCTTGGCTTCCGATTGGCGCTATAAGCGCGCGGACGGCGCGATTGCGTCGAACCCGCGGAGGCGGATGAGCATGCGTCGGGCCGCCATTGGGGCGGGCGTTGTTGCGCTGGCGGCCGTCGCGGCGGGATCGGCGCGCTGGCCGGTCGACTCCTGCAGTGGGTCGCCGACCGCCTCAACGCGGCGTCCGGGCCGGCGCGCGCGCTGACCTGGAGCGCGCCCCAGACAGCAACGGTCAGCGCCGCTTCCCTGGCCCAGCCTGCGCATCGTCGACGCTCAACTCGACAACGCCTCGGGTGCGAACGTCGTCTCCGCGCCGGAGGCGCGCATCGATCTGTCGTTGATCGCGCTCGTGCTCGGGCGGGTCGCGCCCGCGCGGGTGACGCTCACCGCGCCCACGATCACGGTCGACCTCGATCGCGCCCCCGTTCGTCAGTCGTCTCGAGCCCGCCGACGCAATGGCGGCCGTCAATGGGTTCTCGGCCCTCGGCGCCGTGAGCCTGACGAACGGTGTCGTGCGCTTGACGAGCCGCACGCGCGGGCTCGATACCGTGATCGAAAGCGTGCGCGGGCGGTTCGACAGTCTGTCGCCGGCCTCCCGAATCAGCCTCGACATGTCGGCCGTCTGGCGCGACGCGCCTCTGGCTTTCTCGGGTTCGCTCGACGAACCGCAACAGGCGGCGCTAGGACGGCCGAGCGCGCTCGTCGTCAGGTTCGCGTCTTCGCTCGGCGATCTGACCTTCAACGGGGCGCTGACCGCCGGTTCGACGCCGGGCGCGGCGGGCGAACTGTCGGCCTCGTCGCACGCGGTTGCGGAGCTCCTTCGACTGTTCGGCGCGTCGCCGCCGCCGTTCCCCGGGGCCGCGGACGTCGCGATTTCCGGCGCGATCAAGGCGACGCCGGGAGACGTCGTTTTCGACGACGCGACCGTGACAGGCGCCGGTCAGACGATGCAAGGCGCGGTGCGCCTGACGCGGAGCGGGGGCCGGCTTGCGGTGTCCGGCTCGCTGGACGCCGAGCGTCTGGCGCTGGCCCCGCTGCTCGGGCCGCCTGGACCCTTGCTCGCGCCGGACGGCGGTTGGAGTCGGAGCGCCTTCCCTCTCGCGCCGCCGCGCGACTTCGACCTCGATCTGCGTATTTCCGCCAGCCAGTTGGACGCATACGGCGTCCGCCTCGACAATGTTGCGGCATCGGCCTTGCTGAAGGAGGGCGCGCTGACGGCGGAAGTCGTCGAGGCGACGGCCTACGGGGGGCGCCTGTCCGGCGAATTGCGCGTGGGGTGCGATAACTCCACGCTGCACTTGGCCGCGCGCGGGAAACTTGACGGCGCCGACTTCGGCGCGGCCGCGTCCGACTTCGGGCGGCCCGAGCTGACCGGTAGTGGCGACGCCGAATTCGCGGTCGAGACCACGGGCCGTTCTCCAGCCGATCTGATCGCCGGACTTGACGGCAAGGCGTCGCTCACGATGACGGAGGGCGACCTGTCGGCTGTCAATCTTGAGGAGGCCTTGCGCCGCAGCCAGCGGCGACCGGTCGACCTTGCGAAAGACATGCGCAGCGGGAAAACCGCCTTCGACCAGGCGACAGTCAGCGTTCTCATCGGCCAGGGCATCGCGCATATCGTCAATGGCGCGCTTACCGCCCGCGGCCTGCGGGCGGATCTACAGGGCGCAGTCGATCTCGGGAGCCAAAGCTGGAGATTGCGGCTCAACGCGTCGCAAGAAGAGCCAACCGGAATTCCGCCGCCGGACGCCGCCCATCTGAGCCTCGATATCGACGGCCCCTGGTCTAACCCGAGCATCCAGTCCGCCGACGAGGCGAACAGCGCCGAACCGGGACCGACAACAGCTCCATGACCCGTTCCGAAAACGCATGCCCTTGGGTTGAACCGGAGCCGTGGAGGCCGACACTGTGTCGGGTTCCTGGTCCGGGCGCGGATTCAATCCTTTCAAGGATTTGCGTCGGATTTCCCGGGCGACCCGACCGTAACCGCCGACGGCTGGGCGCGCGTCGGCCTCCCGACTCTCTCCAGGCGGAGCCCGCTATCTGAGGCGCGACCGCTTCTCCCGTTCTGCCGTTCCGGCTCCCGAATCTAAACTTTCCAAGGACTTGCGCCGCGCTTCGGTTCCGTCCGACGACCCTTGAGCGGGGCTTCGCCATGTCTCGCGGAGGGCTGCGCAAGCGAGCGTGGCGCTCGGCCGCTCCGCCCATTCCCATCGTGCCAGCGAAGCGAAGCAAGACCGTACAGCGCCAGACGACGCCTGCCCTATCATTCTCCTCAGGAGAGGCGGCTTCGCGCGCTGTCGCGATCGTCGACGGGCGTTCTGGCGGCACGCGCCCGTGTCCCGATGAGGGGCGGCTGGCGGGCGACGGCTTCGGCGCGATCGGACACGCAGATTGGCTCTCCTTCTGATTATAAGAATATAGAACACGACCATTCGCCTGGCAAGAAATTGTTCGTTTGGTGTTCGGCGTCGTCGGGCGAACGGAAGAGGCCGTACAGGCGCTGTTCGGCGCCGGCGGAGATCTCGCCGGCAGACAATGCTCATCGTCGCTTTGCGCGGTTTCTCGGCCGGCGCGAGCAGCGTCGCGTCCCAATAAAAAGGCCGGGACTGCGTCCCGGCCATTTTCGCGTCAGCTACAGTTTTTACGCCAAGTCGTTTCTTATTGTTGTTCAACCACTTTTCTTGGTCATCTGTTTCCTCGCGCCCTGACGAATTCCTTCGGCGCGATGACGCGACACTAGGGACCCTTGGCCTTCGCGGTCAACGCGACGCGATGACGCAGCCGGAGTCCGGCCCCTCGCATTTGACAGCGACGGGAATTGTCCGAATAGAGGCGCGATGCCGCGACCCCGATCCTGCCCATGAGCCCTTCCCCGCAATTCATCCTCGGCACGCGCGGCTCGCCGCTGGCGCTGGCGCAGGCCAACGAAACCCGGCGCCGCCTCGCCGAAGCGCACGGCTGGGCGGAAGAAGAGGTCGAGCTCCAGATCATCCGCACCAGCGGCGACGCGATCCAGGACCGGCCGCTCGCCGAGTTCGGGCGGCAAGGGGCTGTTCACCAAGGAGATCGACATCGCGCTGCTCGCGGGCGAGATCGACTTCGCCGTCCACTCGGCCAAGGACCTGCCGACGCTGATGCCCGACGGCGTCGCGCTCGCGGGCTTTCTGCCGCGCGAGGACGTGCGCGACGCGCTGATCTCCGCCGCCGCGGACACGATCGAGGGCCTGCCGCATGGCGCGACCCTCGGCGCGGCCTCGCTTCGCCGCCAGGCGCAGGCGCTGCGGCTCCGGCCCGACCTCAAGCTCGAACTTTTGCGCGGCAACGTCGAGACGCGGCTCCGAAAGGCCGAAACCGGGGCGATCGGAGCGACGCTGCTCGCGATGGCGGGCCTGAAGCGCCTCGGCCTCGTGCATCGCGCGCGCGCGCCGCTCAGCCTCGACGTCTTCCTGCCGGCGGTGGGCCAGGGCGCGATCGCGCTCACCGCGAGAACCGGCGACGCCAGGGCGCATGACGCGCTGGCGGCGATCACCCACGCTCCGACCTTCGTCGAGCTCGCCGCCGAACGCGCCTATCTCGCCGAGCTCGAGGGCTCGTGCCGGACGCCGATCGCCGGCCTAGCCCGATTCGCGGAGGGGCGCCTCCGGTTCAAGGGCGAGGTGCTGAGGACGGACGGTTCCGAAAGCTTCGAGATCGCAGCCGAAGGCGCGGCGGCCGATGCGGCTAAGCTCGGCGCGGAGGCCGGACGGACGCTGAGGGCGCGATTGCCGGAAGGCGTCCTGCCGAGAGAGTGATCGGTTAGAAACGCCCCTCAGGCGGCGTCGAGGCGGCGCATCTCGGCGTCGAACTCGAAACGCAACTGCGCCGCCTCTTCGCCGGGCAACCAGTTCGTCATCTGCGGAAATACTGTGCGCCAATAGAGCGTGCGGCGCGCGTCCCAGGGCAGGCGCGACGCCGCGCGCATGTTGGCGAGCACGCGAAGCAGTTCGGCGCGAACCTCGTCGGGGTCGGCGCGATAGACGCCCGGCGTCTCCCCGAGGCCGGGAAGGTCCGGCTGGCTCTCGCCGAAAAGATCCAGTTGGCGCGTCATGGCGTGCGGTCTCGTCCTCGCGGCGAATTGACCTCCCTATTTTGCCAGACGGCGGCCCTCAAGGCGACGCTTCGTCGCCGGTTGTCCCCGGCTCTGTCGCTTCGCCCACAGGCGCGAGCGCGACCAGCGGGCCGGCGACGACACGATCGAGGAGGTCCGTCTGTTTCGGCTCCAGCGCGACGAGGCGGCCGAGGACGTTGAGGAGGTTCAGAAGGTCCTCGGTATATTCGGCGAGCCAGCCGTCCGGCTGGATTTTTTCGAGCGGCGAGGGCGGCCGGCGGTCGCCGATGATCGGCTTCGTGCGGTCGAGCCGGCGGTAGCTGAACCATTGGTCAAGGACGTTCTTGCCGGAAATCTCGTAAGCGCGCATGGCCGGCGTCACGTTCTCGATAAAACCCTTGCCGATACGCAAGCGCTTTTTCGCCGCGTCGTAGGTCATGGTTTGCGGCAAAGGCTCCGGCGCTCCCGGAATGGCGCCGGCGGCGGGGATGAACGGGGCTTCGCCTTCGGGCAGGCGCGGCGGGCCTTTCGGACGGCCCGCGGCGGGGTCGGCGAAGCGCTCGCCGTAGCAATGGAGCCAGACGACTTCGCGCCCGAGCGAAGCGCTTTCGTCGAACAAAGCCTTGTCGGCCGTCAGCGGAACGCGCAGGCCTGGCCGCACGAGATCGGCCTTGAACCGCGCGGTGAAGGCGGGATGGGCCATGACGGCGGCGACATAGGCGAACAGGTCTTCGGCGGCGACCGGCGCGCCATAGGCTTTGGCGAGCGTTTGCAGCACGTCCGCGCGCACGTTCGGCTGCGTCGCTTTCGCGTCCGCCCAAAGCGGATACACGCGGCCACCGAAGGAGCCTTTGTAGTGGTGTTGGTCCGGGATGAGCGAGGTGAACGTGAGGCTGGGGCCCGCTGTTGGCGAATGCGCCTGCAACGCTGTCATAAAAATCTGCTTGCCTGAAAGCAGGCCCCACAACTTCGGCCTCGCCATAGTGAGAAGGCGATGGTCCGGGATAATCCACTGCCGGTCGAACGAGCGGAAGGCATAGCGCACGGGCGGCACAACCGGGCCTTGATCTTTGAAAATCGGAATCGGGCGAACGACATGCGATCCGAGGTCGACTGTCACAAGTCGATGGATGTCCCGGTCGCGTTCCGGGCCGAACAAGGCCGTTTGCTCTTCGGCGTCAGCCGACTTTCTCAGCCGGTCCCATCGACGCGCGAGGCTTTCCGGATCCGGAGCGATCGGCCAAGTCCGATGCGGCTTGACGCCGGCGCCGGACCAGACAAACAAAGCGTTCAGCGGAGCGAAGTCTCCCCACTTTCGGGCAAACTCCGGCAGGAACGGCGCGCGCCAGTCCGAGGGACAATCGACCCAATCCTTCGGGTCGAGCGACAGCGCCGCAAGCGCATCGAACTTTTCCTCGCGCCGTCCCCTAGGCAACGCGCGAAACAGAACCCGAGCGGGCGTTTTGTCGTCCTTGCCGAATTTCCGAGCGGCGAGCGCGATGCAGACCGGTTGCTGCACGCCCTGAAAAATGCGGGTCGGCACGTCCGGCTGATGGCCTTCCGGCGAACAATCGATCACCCAGATGTCCGAGCAGGTCCGGCGCAGATCGTCGCGCATTTTCTCGAAGCCCGGCCCGTTGAGAAAGCCAGCGACCGTGATGAAGCAGACGATCCCTTCCTCGTCCGCGTCGGGCAGGCCGGTCGCGGCGAAGCGGCCGGACCCGAAGACTTTCAGAGTCGCCCAGCGCCAAAAGTAGATGTAAAATTCTTAAGATGATGCGCGTGTCGACCGACTTCCCACTCCGCGGGCGGCGTCCACCAGTCCATCGGAGCCGCGAAGCCCTTCGAGCCGTGCTCGATACAGTCGCCCATGTCTCCCGCTTGGTTCTTGTACGGCGGATTGCCGAGGACGACAGTGATTCGCTGTTCGCGTTTGACCTTGTTGGCCTGGCGCCGTGACGTGGCGATCGGCCCCAGGATTTGCCAGAGCTTGTCGTCCTCGACAAAGGGGTCTCCAAGCGTGTCGGTGACGTAGAAATTCGGCTCCAAGGGCGCGTTGGCCTTCGTCAGGGTTCGTATCTCCGCAAGAAGCCGCAACTGCGCCACCGCGAACGGCCCGAACTGCAACTCGAAGCCGTACATGCGCTTCGCCGCCGCCGCAATCGCCGAACCGACCGCGCCTGCGCCCTGATCCTTCTCGACATTGGCGGCAATGCGCCTCAGCGCGCCGAGGAGAAAGGTCCCGGTTCCGACCGCCGGGTCGGCGAGGGTCACGTCAGAAGACGCAAGCCCCATCTGCCGGTCGAACAGAGGCCCCGCAACGCCTGATCCACGAGGTTCACCATCGGGCTCACGACCTCGGGCGGCGTGTAGTAGGAGCCGGTCTTCTTGCGGAGCGTGTTGTCGTAGACTTCGAGGAAATGCTCGTAGAAGTAGAGCCAAGCCTCGGGCTTGTCCTTGCTGAGCGTGGGCCAGTTCACTTCGTTCAGAACCCGGGTCAGCGTGCCGAGCGAGGTCTTCAGCGTCTGCTGATTGACCTTGTCTTGCGTCAGCACGCCGAGCGCGGCGCCGATCGGCGTGTTCGAGTTCGCCAAGCGCGATCGCGGTCAACCGGAGATCGGCGCCGAGCGGGATGTCGAAGGCGCGGGCCATGAGCAGGCCGAAGGTCACCGCTTGTGCGTAACCGTCGGCGAATTGTTCGTCGCTGGCGTCGGGAAACAGAAGCTTGCGCCGCGCTTCCTTGAGAAGTTGCAGGCTGCCGTGTCCGGCCGCCATCTCCTCCAAGACCTACTCGCGCAGGAGACGGCAAAGGCGGGCGTCGGTGTAGACGAGGTTCGGCAGCGACTTGAGCTTCTCCCATTGCTCCTTGTCGTGCCTGTCGGAGAATTTGCGCGGATCGCAGCCCTTGCCCGGCGCCTTGATCTCGATGAAGCCGACCAGCGCGTTGTGGACGCTGACCGCAAAGTCCGGCCGCGTCTGCATGGCGGAGAGCGTCGTTTCGCCGACGAGCGCAATCGCCCCAGGCGGAAGGCCGTCCAGCGCCGCGAGGGCTTTGATGAGGTCTTCCAGCGGGGAGCGAAGCTGATCCTCGGGCGCGCCGGAAATGGCCGGATTGTGAAGCTTCGCCTTGGCCGCGGCGCCAAAGGCCGACACGACGTCCAGAAAGGTCGTCTTTTGCAAAGCGCGCCCCGAATCAGTTGAACGCAATTCTTTGGGGCCGGCGCTTCAGCGTCAAGCCAAGCATTCTTGACATGGGATCGCTTGGCGCAAGGGAGCGCTGGCGCGCCAGCGTTCGGCCGCTTTCGCTCTCTCTGCCGTCGCTACCCTGGAGGTCCGGTTTCCCAAGCAAAACGGGGCGTCCAAAGCCGCGATCTGTGACCGCAGTTCAACGTCGAAACCGGCTACGCTGATTGGGTTTGGACGCTCCGCCTCAAGCCAAAGCGATTGCGCTCGAACCGCATTGGGCTCAGAGTCTTCGCAAAATGCGGGATGGCATGCGAAAGTGGCAGCCGCTTTTTCGCGAAAAATCCAGGAGGAGAACGCATGGAGACGCAGGGCGGACGAATAGCGATTCCTTCGGTCAGGGACAAAGTCAGCGCCGAGGAATGGGCGCTGCGGGTCGACCTCGCCGCCTGCTACCGGATCGTCGCGGAGCACGGCTGGGACGATCTGGTTTTCACCCATATCTCGGCCCGCGTTCCGGGCGGCGACCATCACTTCCTGATCAATCCCTACGGCCTCATGTTCGAAGAGGTGACCGCCTCGAGCCTGGTCAAGGTCGACCTCCAGGGCGCGAAGGTCATGGACAGCGCGTTCGCCGTCAATCCGGCGGGCTTCGTGATCCACTCGGCGATCCACGCCGCCCGCGACGGACGCCCAATGCGTCCTCCACCTCCACACCAGCGCGGGCGTTGCGGTCTCGTGCCAGAAGGACGGGCTCCTGCCGATCTCGCAGCAGTCGATCTTTGTGCAGGCAAGCGTCGGGTACCACAATTACGAAGGGGTCGCGCTGAACGAGGCGGAGAAGCCGCGGCTCGTCTCGGACTTCGGCCTCAACACGTTTCTCATCCTGCGCAATCATGGGCTCCTGACGGTCGGCGCGTCGGTCGCCGACGCCTACCTCGCCATGTTCACGCTTCAGCGGGCTTGCGAGATTCAGGTCATGGCGCAGTCCGGCGGCGGGGCGCTGATCCCCATTCCGCAACCGATTCTCGACGGCGCACGCGCCCAGTCGGCCCAGGTGACGCGCGGGCTCGGGGGCGCGCTCGCCTGGCCGGGAATTCTGCGCAAGCTCGACCGGCTCGACCCGAGCTACCGGACCTGACGGCCGGCCCCTCGGTCCCACAGAAGTCCGAATCATGCCGGCGTAATCTGCTGCCGGTCAGGCGCCTTCGGGTTGGGAAGGAACGCGGCGACGAAGCCGATCGCCGGCAGGAAGGCGCAGATCTCATAGACGAACCGGAGGCTCGTCCAGTCCGCGACCAGGCCTAAAGCCGCCGCGCCGATCCCCCCTAGCCCGAACGACAGGCCGAAGAAGAGGCCGGCGACGGCGCCGACATTTCCCGGCATAAGTTCCTGTGCGTAGACGACGATCGCGGTAAAGGCGGAAGACAGGATGAGGCCGATGACGACCGAATTGATCGCCGTGCCGACGAGCCCGAGGTGCGGCAGCAGCAGCGTGAAGGGCAGCACCCCGAAGATCGATCCCCAGATGACGGTCTTGGCGCCGAACCGGTCGGCGAGCGGACCGCCGAAAAAGGTTCCGACCGCCACCGCAGCCAGAAAGACGAACAGCAGGATCTGCGAGGCCTGCACGGATACGCCGAACTCCTGGATGAGATAAAACGTGTAGTAGCTGCTGAGGCTCGACGTGTAGAGCACCTTCGAAAACAGCAGAACGATGAGCGCCGCGATCGTCCAGAAGAGCGTGGCGCGCGAATGCTTCGGGCCGCGGCCGAGTCGGCCGGTTTCTTTCGGGCGCGCTGGCCCTTGTGCCAGCGACTGACGCCCGTCAGCAACACCACTGCGATCGCCGCCAGCGCCGTGAAGACGAGCACGGAACGCTGGCCGAACGGAACGACGACGAACGCGGCGAGCAGCGGGCCGGTCGACTGGCCGAAGTTGCCGCCGACCTGAAACACGCTCTGGGCGAAGCCGTGCCGTCCGCCCGAGGCCGCCCGCGCGACGCGGGAGGCCTCGGGATGAAAAACCGCGCTGCCGACGCCGATCACCGCGACCGAGACCAAAAGGAGCGGATAGGTCTCGGCAAAAGGCGAGCCCGACGAGGCCTGCGAGGGTGAACGCCATGCCGACCGGCAGCAGGAAATTCATCGGCCGCCGGTCGGCCGCGAGGCCGATCAGCGGCTGGAGCAGCGAGGCCGAGATCTGAAAGACGAAGGTGATGACGCCCGTCTGGAAGAAGGTCAGCGCCATCTGCTCGCGGAACACCGGATAGAGCGCCGGCGCCAGCGACTGCATCGTGTCGTTCAGCATATGCGAGGCGCTGACGGCCAGCAGCACGCCCATCGCGGTCGTGTTGACCGCCTTGCGTTCCGCGACAGCGGCGTCGGCATAGCGCTCGGTTGTCGTCGTCACGAATGCACCCTCCGGCCCAGCGGACCGCAATGGCCCGCAGACGGCTCCCCCGCCGCGAAAAGCGACTTCCAGTCCACAAAATCCGGCGGTCCGGGGCTGGCGCGACGAGTTATTTGGGCGCGAGCACCATGATCATCTGCCGGCCTTCCATCGACGGCTCGGCCTCGACCTTGGCGATCTGCGCGGTTTCGGTCTTGACCCGCTGCAGGAGCCTGAAGCCGATGTCCTGGTGCGCCATCTCGCGGCCGCGGAAGCGCAACGTCACCTTGACCTTGTCGCCTTCCTCGAAGAACCGCAGAACCGACCGCATCTTCACGTCGTAATCGTGGTCGTCGATCCCGGGACGAAGCTTGATTTCCTTGATTTCGACGACCTTCTGGCGCTTGCGCGCCTCGGACGACTTCTTCTGTTCAAGGAAGCGGTATTTCCCGAAGTCGAGGATCTTGCATACCGGCGGGGTCGCATTGGGAACGATCTCGACGAGATCGAGGCCGGCTTCTTCCGCCTGGCGCTGGGCGTCTGCGAGATTGACGACGCCGTGATTCTTGCCCTCGGCGTCGATGAGCTGGACCTGCACTGCGCGTATGTCGCGATTGGTGCGCGGGCCGCCTTTCTCCGGCGCCGCGGTTGCTTTCATGGGACGACGAATGGCCACTCTCCTGCGTTCAATGATCCGCGCCCTCAAGGGCGCGCGTCAAAACCCCGATCAGAGCCCCCGGCCCTGCGGACGGGTAGACATGGGGCAGGACGCGCGTTTAGTCAATCGCCGCGCGGCGTCGCGGAACAGTCTCGGCGAGCAGCCGATCCACCGTCAGGCGGCGAGGTCCGCCACCACCGAGTCGAGCAGCGGCGCCCCGACCGCGGTGACGCGCACGCGGCCTGAAGGGTCGCGCTCGAGAAAGCCGCCTTCGATCAAGGTCGTCAATCTCCAACCGTCCAGCGCCCGGCCGCTCAGCGCCTCATAGCGGCTGGGATCGACGCCCTCGCCGAGCCTCAGACCCATCAGCAGGAACTCGTCGCCCTGCTCCTCCCGGCTCAAGGGCGCGGTTTCGGCGAGGCCGTGGCCCTCCGCCTCGACCTGCGCGAGCCAGGCTTCGGGTCGCCGCTCGCAGGCCTGGGCGAGCCGTCCTTCCGGCGTCACGAGTCGCCCATGCGCGCCGGGACCGATCCCCGCGTATTCGCCGTATCGCCAATAGATGAGGTTGTGACGGCTCTCGCCGCCGGGCCTCGCGTGATTGCTGACCTCGTAGGCCGGGAATCCACGCGCCTCCGTCAGTTCGCGCGTCGCCTGGAAGAGCGCGAGGCTCAGGTCCTCGTCGGGCAGCTCGAGCTTGCCGGCGTCGGCGAGCCGCTCGAACGGCGTGTCGGGCTCGATCGTGAGCTGGTAGAGCGAGATGTGGTCGCCGGCGAGGTCGAGGCCGCGGGCGAGTTCCGCGCGCCAGCCGGCCTCGCTCTGCCCGGACCGGCCGTAGATCAGGTCGAAGGTAAAGCGCGGAAAGAGGGACGCCGCGAGCCGCACCGCAGCGAGCGCCTCCTCGACGCTGTGCCGGCGCCCAAGCGCCAGGAGGTCGGCGTCGGCGAGCGCCTGCACGCCGATCGAGAGCCGGTTGACGCCGGCGGCCCGATAGCCGCGGAAGCGGCCGGCCTCGACGCTGGTCGGGTTGGCCTCGAGGGTGATCTCGACGTCGGGCGCGACCGGCCAGCGCGCCGCGATCGCCTCGATGACGCCGCCGACCGTCGCGGGGCGCATGAGGGAGGGCGTGCCGCCGCCGAAGAAGATCGAACGGACGAGCCGCCCCGGCGCGAGCGCCGCCCGATGGGCGATCTCGGCCGAGAAGGCGGCGAGATAGCGCGCCTCGTCGACCGGATCGCGCCTGACGTGGCTGTTGAAGTCGCAGTAGGGACACTTCGACAGGCAGAACGGCCAGTGGACATAGACCCCGAACCCGGGATCGTCCTCGGCCGGACGGCGCTCTGCGGGCGCGGGGCGCCCAGGGTCGGCCTCGGTCATCGGAGCCTTATGCCAGCGAACGGCCGCTCCCGCCAGCCCGGTCCGGCCGCGCGGAGCGCGGTTTCCTGACCGGACCCTATACGAATCAAGGACTTATTGGCGTCCGAGCCCCGATCTGGAACGAGCAATCAAACGATTTCAAGGGCTTAGCGGCGAGTCCGCCTTTCCGGCCAAGGCGCGGCTGCGGGGCGGGGTGCGAAGGGCGTCTCGTCAGGACGCCCTTTTTCGACGCGCTACGGCGCCCCGGGCGCGGTCGGCGACCGCGTCCTACGAGCGCGCCCCCTGGCGACGGTCTGGCCGCGCATGCGTCCGGCTTCGCGACCGATCGACGCGGAGGGGACCGGCGCGCCGATCGCGCTTGCCCCTTTGTCAAATCGGCGCTACGCAAGGCTGTGTCATCGGTTCCTCGGATCCTGTCCGGGGTGAAACGGGAATGCGGTCCGGATCGAAAATCCAAAGCCGCAGCTGCCCCCGCAACTGTGCGCGGCCGGTCTTTTCCAAGGACGCCACTGGAGCCAAAACTCCGGGAAGGCGGAAAAGACGAAAGCCGCGAGCCAGGAGACCGGCCGGCGACGCATATCGACCCAAAGCCGTCGGCGGGACGGCAGGAGGCGGGATGGGATTGTTTTCAGGAAACGGATCGTCTGCGCGGCGCGGGGCCCTCCGGGACGATGAGGCTGGCGGCGCCGGCCCGTTCTCTTCCTTTCACGAAATCGCCGGACTTTTCGCACGGGATCGCGGGCTCGCCGCGGCCTGCCGACAACGCTAGGACCCTGGGAGACCTAAGATGAACGCCCTTTCCAATCTCACCCCGCGAGGCCGGACGACGGCTCTTGTCGCGCTCATGGTCGCGGCCGGCGTCGCGCTCTCGTTCGGCTTCGCCTGCGCCCTGCCGCTCGCCGCTTTCGCGACCGCGGCCGCGATGCTGGTCGCGCCGGCCGCGGCGGTCGGGGCCATCCTCGCCGTCTGGCTCGTCAACCAGGCCATCGGCTTCGCCTGCCTCGGCTACCCGGCCGACGCGAGCACGTTCGCCTGGGGCGCGGCGCTCGGCGCCATCGCGCTGCTGTCGCTCGGCGCGGCGAGCCTCGTGCTCTCGCGCGTTCGCGGCGTCGCCGGCGCGGGTCTCGCGTTCGCGGCCGCTTTCGTCACTTACGAGGGCGCCGTCTACGCCGGCTGTCTCGTCAGCAACTGCGGCGTGTCCGACTTCACGCCGACGAACGTGGCGCGGATTTTCCTGATCAACGCCGCCGCCTTCGGCGCGCTCGTCGCCCTCGCGCTGGTTCTGCGCGCCGCGCCCAAGTCCTCGGCCGCGCTGCGACACGCGTGAACGCGTAAGCGCCCCCTTCTCCCTTGGGGAGAAGGGTCGGGGATGAGGCGTTCGCCCTGAACGATGAGCCGCGCTACCCTCACCCCTGGCCCCTCTCCCGAACGGGAGAGGGGAATTTCATGGACTGTGGCGCCTTTGCGGCGTAACTTAGGCTGGCCCATGAACCCTGGAGCCGCCTATGTTCGCCGCAGACGTCCCGTCGCTCGACATCCAGATCACCAAGGATCTCGCCTCCCAGTGGATCTGGTTCCTGGCGTTCGGCCTTGTGCTGGTGCTCATCGGACTCGCCGCGATCTGGCGCTCGGTGACCGCGACCCTGGTCACGATGACCTTCTTCGGCTGGCTGCTGTTGCTGGCCGCGGCGGTCGAGATTCTCGCGGCGTTCTGGGTCGGGCATTGGGCCGGGTTCTTTCAGCACGCGTTCACCGCGGTCCTCTACGGCGCGCTCGGCCTCATCTTCGTCTCCCGCCCGGTGGTCACGGCGGAAGTCCTGACCTTCGTGATGGCGCTCTTCTTCATCGTCGGCGGCCTCTTCCACATCGTGGGTTCCGCGGGCCTCGGCTATTCCGGCTGGGGTTGGCACGCGATCGACGGCCTGATCAACATTGCGCTCGGCCTGATGATCCTCTTCCAATGGCCCGCCTCGGGCCTCTGGGTGATCGGCCTCTTCATCGGCGTCGACTTCATCTTCTACGGCGCGGCCTGGATCGCGATCGCGTGGGGGCTCAAGGGGGCGTGAGGGCGGAAGGGCGGAACATCGCACTCCGCCGTCATGGCCGGTCTTGACCCGGCCATCCACGGCTCCTCGACGCTAATCACAAGATAGTTCAGCTGTCTCGCGCTGCCCGTTGCTTATCCGGATGGCGCCGTGTTCGCGTGGGTGGCCGGGTCAAACACGGCCATGACGTGTGGCGGCGAGCGTTGCGCCTGCCCCCCTCGCGCGATTTCTAGCCCGTCCAGTTGACGCACCGCCCCGGCTCGGCCAAGTCACTCCTCATGCGTCCCATCCATGTCATCGGCGGCGGGCTCGCCGGGTCGGAGGCGGCCTGGCAGGCGGCCGAGGCCGGCGTCCCGGTCGTGCTGCACGAAATGCGTCCGCTGACCGCGACCGCAGCCCACCGCACGAGCCGGCTCGCCGAACTCGTCTGCTCGAACTCCTTCCGCTCCGACGACGCCTCGACCAACGCGGTCGGCGTGATCCATCGCGAGATGCGGGCGCTCGGCTCGATCATCATGGCCTCAGCCGACGCGCATCAGGTGCCGGCGGGGGGCGCGCTCGCCGTCGACCGCGACGGGTTTTCCGGCGCCGTCGAAGAGAGCGGTGCTCGCCCACCCGCTCGTCACGCTCGAGCGCGGCGAGATCGCCGGCCTTCCGCCCGCGGACTGGGACAATGTCGTCATCGCCACGGGACCGCTGACGTCCTCGGCGCTGGCTTCCGCCATCGGCGAACTGACCGGCGAGGGCGCGCTCGCGTTCTTCGACGCCATCGCGCCCGATCGTCCACCGCGACTCGATCGACATGGACGTCGCCTGGATGCAGTCGCGCTACGACAAGGAGGGGCCGAGCGGCGAGGGCGCCGCGGCCTACGTCAACTGCCCGATGAGCCGCGACCAGTACGAGGCCTTCATCGACGCGCTGCTCGCCGGCGGAGAAGACCGAGTTCCGCGAGTTCGAGGGCACGCCCTATTTCGACGGCTGCCTGCCGATCGAGGTGATGGCCGAGCGCGGGCCGCGAGACCTTGCGCCACGGGCCGATGAAGCCGTTCGGCCTGACCAACGCCCATCAGCCCAAGGTCAAGCCCTACGCCGTCGTCCAGCTCCGGCAGGACAATGCGCTGGGCACGCTCTTCAACATCGTGGGCTTCCAGACCAAGCTCAAGTACGGCGAGCAGAGCCGCATCTTCCGCATGATCCCCGGCCTCGAGCATGCCGAGTTCGCGCGGCTCGGCGGCATCCACCGCAACACCTACCTCAATTCGCCGAAACTCCTCGACGCCGCGCCTCAGGCTCAAGGCCGAGCCGCGGCTGCGCTTCGCCGGCCAGATCACCGGCTGCGAGGGCTATGTCGAGAGCGCCGCGGTCGGCCTGATCGCCGGACGCCTCGCCGCCGCCGAGCGGCTGGGCCGCGCGCTCGCGCCGCCGCCCGCGACCACGGCGATCGGCGCGCTCCTCAACCACATCACCGGCGGCCACATCGAGTCGATCGACGCGGGGCCTCGCTCGTTCCAGCCGATGAACGTCAATTTCGGCCTGTTCCCGCCGATCGTCGAGCCGCGGGTCGACGCCGACGGCAAGCGCCTGCGCGGGCCCGAGCGGGGAAACGCGCGCAAGCGCGCGCTGTCGGCGCGGGCGGAGGCTGACCTGCGCGCATGGATCGAGGCGAGCCACGCGATTGCGCGACGCGAGGACGCTGCGGAGTAGGCAGGGCGGCCTTCCCCAGCTTGCTGGGGAGGGGTTCGCTACATCCCCGGGATTTGCCGGATCTCCACGATTTCGATCCAGGCGCCGGGCATCTGGAGATGCGGGTGGTCCTTCTCGAACATTTTCGCCGCCGCGTCGGCGGACTCGGCCTGCACGATCGTATAGCCGCCGATGCCGTTCTTGCTGTCGGACGTTCCCTTGGCGTCGACCCGCTTCGTCTTGCCGAGGGGCGCTCCGCCATCGACGAGCGAAGCCTGGCGCCTGGTCATCCAGCTCCGCCACGCCTCCATCCCCTTCTGCTGCTGCTCGGGCGTGGACTCTTTCATCATCTTCTCGAAATCAGCCGGATTGGCCATGTACAGGACCATGAACTTCATCATCGGTTTCCTCCTTCAAGGACGGGCATGTGGCGCGGAGCCGAAGAGAGACTCGCAAAGCGGATCGTCGAAAGTGGGGAGGTTTTGAGGCCGGCGCCAGTCGTCTGCGTCATCAACATTGAAGGGCGCGATTTTCCATCGCGAAGCGCAAGGCGACTCTCGGCCCCAGGTCAGCGCGACCCCCATCCCAAGACGCCCGTCTCTCGACGGGCTGTGGGGGAAGAAGAACGGGCGCGCTTGCGAAATTTCGCGGGCTCGGCCACGACGTGCCACCGCCTGTCCGTCACGAAAGGGGACTTCATGGACTCGGCCACGCTTTCCACGCTCGCGGGCCTCGCCGGCGCCGTCATCGGCGGCGCGACGTCGCTCGCAACCACGTGGCTCACCACGACCACGCAGGTCCGCAACGCCCGGATCGCCGCCGAACGCGCCGCCCGGCAGGACCTCTATGGACGCTACATGGACGAGCTCGCGGCGCTTTACGCCGCGGCGATCCGCTCGGAGTCGGTCGATTTCGACCGCGCGGCGAGCGCATTCGCGCTGCGCGGCCGGATCGGGCTGATGGGGTCGCGGCCGGTGGTCGAAGCCGCGGAGAAGGCGCTCAAGTTCGTCGTCGACCTGTCGATGGGACCCAAGCGCAGCGAGACCGAAGTGCGGGCGATGATGGACAGCAACGAGGCCAACGTCATCGATTCTTTCGCCGCGACCTGCCGGGCGGAGATCCAGGCGATCGCGTGACCTCTCCCGGCTAAAGGACGGGACGCCATCGCAGGCACGACGCTTGAGGAAAAAATCTCCGTGCACGCAATCCATCTCGCAAGGCGCCGCGGCGGCCTGGCTGCTGCTTCGGAGTCACGCTCTCTCAATGACGGCGGTGGAAGGCTTTCGCTATATAAGTCCTCGGATGCGGTCCGATGCGCCCTCTGGCGCCGGCGGGAGATACGAAAAACGGAAGCGCTGCGGGGATCTAATCCTTCCCGCCGCCAAAAGGCTGCAATTCTCGGCTTGTGTAAGTATCCTTAAGTTCGCCGTTCCCTTGGCAATTCCGGCTGGTGCGCTTAAATGAGCGCAATCGACGGCGACGGGGACGGGCCCATCAGGGTTTCTCCGGCCGTCACGGGAAGACGATGAACGCAAATTATCGCAACTTTGCCCTGTGGGTGATCATTTTCCTGCTCGTGCTGGCCCTGGTCACTCTGTTCCAGAGTCCGGGGCAGAAGGCGCCGTCGAGCGAGATCACCTTCAGCCAGCTTCTGACTGACGCCGACGCGGGCAATATTCGCGACGTCACCATCGCGGGGCCGGAGATCACCGGCCACATGAAGGATGGCCGGTCGTTCCAGACCTATGCGCCGAACGATCCGTCGCTGGTGCAGACCCTGTTCAAGAAGGACGTGACGATCACGGCGAAGCCGCCGTCCGACGGCAACAACTGGGTGCTGACGATCATCTCCAGCGTCCTGCCGGTCCTCTTGTTCCTGGGCCTCTGGATCTACATGACCCGGCAGATGCAGGGCGGCGCCGGCAAGGCGATGGGCTTCGGCAAGTCGAAGGCGAAGCTTTTGACCGAGGCGTCGGGACGCGTCACCTTCGAGGACGTCGCCGGCGTCGACGAAGCCAAGGAAGATTTGCAGGAGATCGTCGAATTCCTTCGCGATCCGCAAAAGTTCCAGAAGCTCGGCGGGCGCATCCCGCGCGGCGTGCTGCTGGTCGGACCGCCCGGCACCGGCAAGACGCTGACCGCCCGCGCGGTCGCGGGCGAAGCGAACGTGCCGTTCTTCACCATTTCCGGCTCGGACTTCGTCGAGATGTTCGTCGGCGTCGGCGCGAGCCGCGTGCGCGACATGTTCGAGCAGGCCAAGAAGAACGCGCCCTGCATCATCTTCATCGACGAAATCGACGCGGTCGGACGCCATCGCGGCGCGGGCCTCGGCGGCGGCAACGACGAGCGCGAGCAGACGCTGAATCAGCTGCTCGTCGAGATGGACGGCTTCGAGCAGAACGAAGGCATCATCATCATCGCCGCGACCAACCGTCCCGACGTGCTCGATCCGGCGCTCCTGCGCCCGGGCCGCTTCGACCGGCAGATCGTCATTTCCAATCCTGATTTCATCGGTCGCGAGAAGATCCTCAAGGTGCATGTGCGCAAGGTCCCGCTCGCGCCCGACGTCGACCTCAAGGTGGTCGCGCGCGGCACGCCCGGCTTCTCCGGCGCCGATCTCATGAACCTCGTCAACGAGGCGGCCTTGCTCGCCGCGCGGCGCGGCAAGCGGGTCGTCACCCGGGCGGAGTTCGAGGATTCGCGCGACAAGATCATGATGGGCGCCGAACGGCGGACCCTGATCATGACCGAGGAGGAGAAGCGCCTCACCGCCTATCACGAGGCGGGCCATGCGCTGGTTTCCCTCTCGATGCCGGCTTCGACCCCGATCCACAAGGCGACGATCATTCCCCGCGGCCGTGCGTTGGGCATGGTCCAGTCGCTGCCCGAGCGCGACCAGATCTCGCAGAGCTTCGAGCAGTTGATCGCCATGCTCGCCATGGCGATGGGCGGACGCGTCGCCGAGGAGCTGGTGTTCGGCAAGGACAAGGTCACCTCGGGCGCGGCCGGCGATATTCAGCAGGTGACCAAGATCGCCCGCGCCATGGTCACCCGGCTCGGCTTCTCCGACAAGCTCGGCACCGTCATGTACGGCGAGAACCAGGACGAGGTGTTCCTCGGCTATTCGCTCGGCCGCCAGCAGAACATTTCCGAGGCGACCGCCGAGACGATCGACCAGGAGGTCCGGCGTCTGGTCCAGGAAGCGCACGAGACCGCCACGCGGATTCTCACCGAACGGCGCGCCGATCTCGAAGCGCTCGCCAACGGGCTGATGGAGTTCGAGACGCTGACCGGCGAGGAGATCGTCGGCCTGATGCAGGGGATTCGTCCGGTTCGGGAATCGGCCGCCGACCGCGAGCCGCCGGCGCCCCCGCGCGCCGCCGTGCCCTCGACCGGCAAGCCGCGCCCCCTTGGCCCCGACGCCGGCGGCCTCGAGCCGCAGCCGCAGACCTGAGGGGTTTCGCGGCGCCGTTTCAAGCCGGCGCCGCGCCGGGACGAAGACGCGCCAGCCCGCGTCAGGAAGGCTGACGCATCGCGGCTTCGACCGCAGCGAGAACCGGCTCGACTTCGATCGCCGCAACGCACGGACTGGGCCCGAAGGCGCCCGTCAGGCTGCAGGGCAGATCCTCGTTGCGCCAGCACGGCGCGCAAGCGAAGCGCTCGTTGGCGGTGATCACGGTCGCGCGCCGGTGATGCCGGGTGAACAGGGCCCCGTCGGTCGGACCGAACATCGCCACGACCGGAACGTCGAAGGCGGCGGCCGCGTGCAAAAAGGCCGAATCGACGCAGACCATCGCATCGAGCGCCGAGACCAGGGCGATCGACTCCGCGAGCGCGAAGCCGGCCGTCGAAGCGATTCCGGGTCCCGCAAGGCTCGTTTCAAGATTATGAAACACGATCAGGTCGTATCGGGCGCCGAGCGCCGAAACGAAACGCTCGATCTCCTGATGATCCTTGTAGGAATCGCGCGCGTAGGGCTGGACGCCGACGATAGGGCGAGACCCCAGGTTCCTGTCGCGAAGAAAGTCGTCCCGGAAACGGGTTTGCGCCTCGTCCAGCGTATATTCGACCTGCCACCCGTGGGCGTCCAGGAGTCGCCGGCCCACACCCATGCCGGCGGCGAACAGTTCCGCGCGCCCTTTCCGAACGAACGGCCGCCGCCTCAACTCGTATCGCGCCGCGGGGCAAAGGGTCAGGTTGCGCCAGGCGTTGCAGGCGATGACGTCGACCGGCGGCCCGTCGATGTCGAAGAGTTCGACGTAAGGGTTGTTTCGGAACAGATCGAAGAATTTGCGTTCGACAACCAGTTTGACCCGGATCCCGCGCCGCTTCGACAGCGCGCGCAACCCGGCAGTCATGATCAGGAGGTCGCCGATGCCGCCCATCGCCCGCGTCACGACCACGTCGCGGTTGCGCGCGCCCGGCTCGGCGCCCGCCCGCGAAGTCCAGCGAAGGTCGCCCCAGCGGAGGAAAAACAGACACCCTCCCGCCATCGTCACGCAAACGGACGACACCGCGAACCGCCAGGGCCGGCGCAGGAACGACCCGCCCGGGACGCGAGCGCGCGCGGCCAGACGGGCAAAACGGACCATCGACCAAGCCAGAACGCCGTCGCCGACCCGCCCGGCGCGGTCGAACCCGATGAAGTCGGCGAACGTCGAGGCGATGCTGCGCACCGCGGCGGGCCACAGCCGCGCAGCGGCCTTCGCGCGGCGAAGGCGACCCGCCCGAGGTCGTCGACCAAGCCCATCGACGCCTGCGCCTCGCAATCCAGCCGCAGGATTCGCAGGATGTCCCGGCGATTGCCCTCGATCTTGTAGATGCGGTCCGCGTAGGTTCGGATCAAAGCGCGAGCGCCGGCCGGATTGTTGAGCAGAAGCCGCGCCTCGGCCTGAAGCGTTCGGGCGCGCATCAATTCGCGCGGGTAGGAACGCACGTCGGTCTTCTCGAAAGCCTCCAGGATTTCCTCGAACCGCCGGACGATACGGGGATCGGCGGTGATGAAGGCGCGACGATACGAGTTCGAACACGAGCCGCATCGCGTTCAGGAAATGGTCGCAATCCGCCGGGCGAACCCGCGGATAGCCGGCGATCGTCCGGCCTTGACGCTCAAGGGCGTCGAGAATCCGCTCGGCGCTACGGAATTCGATCGCGTCGGATTCGTCGAGGAGCTTGGCGACGAAGTCCGAAATTCGATCCGGACCGAGATCCGAAGCGGCGTCAAGCCTCGCGGCGCCGTCCTTCGCCCGGAAGCGGAACGCGCCCGAGAGACGCTGGGCCTCTCTTTGGCTCATGTCGCGGTCCACAAGCCGATGCTCAATTTGTCGATCCTTCCAGGCGATGCTGAACTCTGGTCCCTCGCCGCGACCGGGGTCAAGACGCCGCCTCGGAAGTCTGTCGATCGCCGCCAGTCCAGAGACGCGATCCGGGTCAGATGGACGCTGCGCAGCATGAGCAGACCTTCGATAGCGCCGGTGAGGAGTTGCAGGCGAATCTCCACGGGATTGGACGGGTCGCGAATTTCGAACTGGATCTCGCAGCCGTAGACTCCCTGCGCGGGCAGTTTCGCCTTGAGCGCCGCGAGAACTACGCCAGCGACGACGTCGATCGCGATTTGATTGTCCGAAAGGCAATCGCTGACCTCGAGGACGAGGTCGGCCCGCCAGCGGCCGCGGGGAAGCGCGAAATAAGGGCCGTAATAGATGAATCGCGCGGGGCCGGTCAGATCGATCGAGCCGACTGTCAGCCGATCGGGAAAGTCCGGACGCATCAGCGCGAAGGGCGGCCACTCTACCCTCTCGAGCCTGCTGACCTTGAGAGATCGGTCCGTAATGCGGGCGCCAGAAGATCGATGAGATCGTTCTCAAGCGGGCTCCGGCGTTCGAGAATCGCGCGCGCCGGCCCGGGCGAAGGGAACGTCTTTGCGGCGTAACTGTCCAGGCTCTCGTCGCTGTTCCCCGCCTGCCCCAGCGCGTCGAGGACGCGCGAGTATCCGCGTCGTCCAGCGGCAGCCCGTAGAGTTGGGCGAGGCTGCCGACAAGCTCGCTCAACCGCATGTGGGGGATGTTGACGACCAGGCACGAGTTCGGAGGCGCCGAGATCACCGGTTCGATGTTGACCAGCCCCATCGTTGCGAACCGCGCGGCGTCGACTCCGCCGTAGTCCCGAGATACAACTGAATAATGCGCGACAGTAAGGAAATCGTCGGCGCAAATCACGAGCGGTGAGCCGATGGCGGTGTATGCAGGCAATACATCCGCCTGAGGGTAATCGGAATATAAAATGAGGCAGCGTTCTCGCGGCTGCGGAAGGCTGCGACAGTTGAGTTCTGAGGTCGTCTATCGTATTCGCATAAAGCGACGTCATGCTCGCCCAATGCGATCGTGGCCAGAGCCCGAACGACGTTCAAGGTCGTATAGAGGACCGGAGACGGCGTGCCGATCAGGGAAAACAATTTGCTCATGATCGAGCGTGTCCCTCAGCGGCGACCACGCCAGCCGCACGTTCCGCACTCGCCTTCAGCCGGCCCGGACCAAGCGTCCAAAGGCTCCAATTCGGGTAGCATTGGAAAAAAGAACGAGGATCTCCGCTCGGTCGGGCCAAAGTGCGATCGCGCGAAGCGGTTGTATGCCTCGATATCGAACAACAAACCCCGCCTCTGAAGCTTCTCGGTCCAGTACAGGACTGGCTGGATATTCACATGGGTTGGATCTCCCATATACATTTCTTTCGCCTCGCCGTGCCGGATCGCATCCAGACAGAGGAACGCTCGCCCGCCTGGGCGCAAAAATCTGGCGAATTCGTCCAATATCGGGTCCACGAGCGGGTCAGGAATGTGCTCAAGGACCTGAGCGGAGTGCAACAGACTGACGCTTCCCGATTCCGCAGGAATCTCGGCAATCGAACCTGCTACAAGTTCGTCATCCGTAAATTTGAAATGCCGCGCGCCCAGGGCGATCATGTGATCCGACAGATCAACGCCAAGGACACGATCGATAGATCGGTAAGTCCTTGAAGCCTTTGAGGATGGAGCCGCAAGCGCAACCCGCGTCAACGACGAATGGCTCCGAATACGTGTCCTGCAGCGTCGCTTCGGACACCATCGCTGCGTAGCTTTCATGCCAGAAGCCATGATTCAGATAATCGAGACCTGCGTCAGCGTGTTCGCGATAATACTGTTCGTCATAGCTTGTGGCGGTCAGCGGACCGGCGCTCGCCGCCGCCGCCGCAGCCTGTGGCTCGTTTCGGTCGGCGCCGAACAATTTACTCGACTGACCACATCGCTTCATCCGAAAATCATCGACCACAATTCGATGACGAGCTCTATCATGCACAAAAGTTGGTGAAGAATATTCGGAGCCGGCGACGCGGGTCGACCGGACGCCTTCAGGATTCAGATATCGCGTGCAAAAGCAGGTCCGGCCTGGACCGGCGGCCGGACGCTCGCGACATGGCCCTGCAGCCTTCGAAGTCACAACGTCGCATAGATATTCAGCGCCAGATCGAGGTCCTCGAAGACCCTCCCGCGCCCCGCCTTCAGGACCAGCGCGCTGCGGCAATACTGCCTGATGATGTTCTGGTCGTGGCTCACGAGAATCATGGCCCGGTCGCGGCGGTGCTCGAACAGCGCCGCGTGGCACTTGGCGTGAAACCGCTGGTCGCCCACCGCCAGAACCTCGTCGATCAGCAAACACTCGAAATCGATCGCCAGCGTCAGCGCGAACATGAGGCGGGCGCGCATCCCGGAGGAGTAGGCTGTCGATCGGGAGGTAAAGCTGGCGTCCGAGCTCCGCGAAGTCGTCGACGAAGGCGAGAACGTCACTTTCGTTCCGATCATAGAGGCGCGCGACGAAGCGCGCGCTCGCCGCGCCGGTCATGTAGCCGGTCACTCCGCCGGCGAAACCGAGCGGCCAGGACATCGACAGGCCGCGGCGGATCGCGCCCGAGGTCGGCGTCTCCACGCCGCCGATGAGTTTCACCAGCGTCGACTTGCCCGAACCGTTGCGCCCGAGCACGGCGATCTTCTCGCCTTCGCGCAATTCGAACGAGATGCCGTCGAGCACGCGCCGGACGCCGATTTGGGTATGGTATTCCTTCGTGAGCCGATCCACCCTGAGCGACCTTGTTCGCGGCGCCGCTGTCCGCCCGGTCCGTTCTGCGACCGTGGCGGTTCCGGCCGTTCGCCGGCGATCGTCGCAAGGTCGGAATGACCCGTCACGCGCGATGCTCCGCGGTGATCCCGCCGAGCAGGCGCAGGAGCTGGAAGACCCCGAGGCAAACCGCGAGGAGCGCCAGAAGATCCAACGTCACCCTCGGATATCGGGCGAAATCGAGCGGAAAGGTTCGGCCGGCTGATCAACTGGACGTACAGGTGCTGGCGCTCCGTGTCCTGCCGCGCCAGATTTCGCTCCGCCTCCGCGGCGCCCAGGGCCTTGGCCGCGAGATCGCGCTGCAGGACCAGCTTCTCGTATTGCTCGAGCTTGACGGCCTCGGACCCGGCGGACCCTGCAATTTCAAGCTTCCGCTTCTCGATCTCCTTGCGGAAGGACTCCGCCTGCGCGCGAAGTCCGGCGAGCGACGGGGACGTTGGCGCGATCGCGGTCTGCTGCGCGATCGTCGCCTCGATATGGGCCAGTTCGGTCGACAGGCCTTCGATCACTTTGAGCTTGGATTGCGCGACGAGGTTGGGATCGACCGAACCCGAAGCGTTCCGATAGGCTTGCAGCGCGTCCTCGACCGCGTCCAGCCGCTTCTGCGCCTCGGCCACGAATCGGTCGGCGTTCGTCAACCCGTCGTTGTAGGCGCGTTCGTTCATTTGATTGACCAGCGCTTCCGCGTAGCCGAGCATCGCGACGACGATCGCCTTGGCGTCCTCGGCCGAGAAGGCGTTGACCTCAATCGTGCTGATGTTCGTGATCGGATCGACCTTGGCGTCCGCCATCCATTGGAAGCGGTCGTAGAGATATTCGTTGTTGTCCGGCAGCCAGAAGGTCGGATAGCGAAACAGGAAGTCGGCGCCCGGACGACTCAAGATCGCTCGCAAACCGTTGTTCTTCGACAGTTCGGCGACAACGTCGCGCGAAGTCAGATAGGCGTTGACGGCGTTGGTCTCGTCTCGCGCGATCGTGCTGGCCGATTTCCTCCGACAACGCGGCGAGCGGGTCCTGACTGTGCTGCACGGCCGAGCGGACGATGAAGCTCGCCGACGAGGTGTAGCGCGGCGCGGCGACGCCCAACAGATAGACGGAGGCGGCCGCCATGGGGAGGACGACCGTGAGGACGAACAGCCATAACCAACCGCGTTTCGCGACCGCCGGCTCGACTTGCGGCGAATCGACCGTGGCCGGAAGAAGTTGCGGAGCGGATCGCGAGCGGCTTCAGTTCAACTTCCGCAACGATCGGGCCGCCCTCGGTTCGCGACTGCGATCTCGCTTGATTGCGAGCTCCGCGCGGGTCGCAATCGACGTGGTCAGATCGCTCTCGCTCACCGGCCGTGCTCCCTGACCCCGACCGAGACCAGCCAAAAGACCGCGAATCCGGCTGCGGACACGGCGAACGCCGTCGCCACCGAGCGAAGGCGCTTCGGCTGGGTCGCCTCGTCGGGCAGATTCGGCGCCGCGATCACTTCGACGTAGACGTGCTGGCGGCGCGCGTCGGCGCGCGCCGAAGTCAACGACGCCGTCGCCGCCTCGAGGCTCATGTCCGCAAGATTGCGCAACAAGATCAGCCGCTCGTAGGTCGAAACCTTGTCGGCGACTGCGGAATGCGATCCGGCCAGCGCCTTCTGTTCGGCGGCGATTTGCGCCGTGAGCGCGTCGGCCTTGGCCTTGAGGCCCGCAACGGCAGGACTGGAGGGAGACATCCTGCTGGTTTCCGAAATCTGCGCCAGCACCCTGTCGACCTGTTCCGACAAGTCGGAGATCGTGCCCAGTTGCGCGACCGCGTTCTGCGAGGGGTCCACAACCGCTTCCGCGTTGCGGAACCGGGTCACCTCCTCGTGAGACTCCAGGACCGCCTTGGTCGCCTCGGCGACGACGGTTTCCGCGGCCTGCACGGTGTCGGCCTCGAGCCGGGCGTTCATTGCGTTGACCAGCACTTCCGCCTGCGACAGCAACTGCCGAGCGATCGCCTGGGCGTCCTCCGGACGGAAAGCCTGCGCCTTCACCGTGATGATCCCGGTGTCGGAATCCGCGGCGGCGCGGACCCGGTCCCCGTAATACCAATAGAGCCGCTCGAAACTGTCGCCAAAGAACAGACGCGGGAAACGCGAAAGCGGGTCGGCCTCCTCGCGGCCGTATATCCTGCGCAACGGCAGCGCCTTCTCGAGTTCGGCGACGGAGTCGCGCGACCCCAGGTATTCGAGAAGCACGTTGGCGTCGTCGCTCGAACGCGCGATCCCGAACGCTTGCATCAGGCTTTCCAGGCCGGGAGCGGCGCGGTTGCCGTGAATGCCCCGGACGATCAGCTCGGTCTCGGATTCATAACGCGGCGTGGCCACGAGCCCATAGTAGAGAGCGGACAAAACGGTCGGCGCCGCCAACGCGCCCACGATCGTCCAGCGGCGGACACGCGTCCCAGCGCCGCCCGGCCGCGCGATTGCTGGCGGCGGGGGCGGAGTCGGGACGCGCTCCGCCTTCGAACTCAGGCCGTACCCGGCCAGAGGCGCCTTCAAGCAGGGAAACCTTCATTCTCGGATCAAGACCCCCGACGCCAATATGACGGTTCCGCCGCGCCCTTATATCGCGTGAACAGGGGAAAGTCAGCCTGGCGGATCCGGCGATCCCGGGCTGCGCCTCGGCCGTTCGGTCTCAGCGCACGACGGCGCCGGGTTTTCCGTTGGTCCGGGCGAGCGTTGAATGGCCAAGCCCTTCGACCTCGCCGATGTCGGCTTCGTCCAACCGTTCGGCCGCTCAGCCGCGCCGCCCAAGCCGATCTCGACGCCTTGTTCCATAATGGCTACCCGGATGTCGCAGAAGCAATTTTCATGCAAGTCCCTGGGCCGGCGATTGCAGCGTATCGGGGCGAGCGTTTAACCCCCGCGCCCACTTGCGGTTATTGCGCGGCCTGAGCCACCGCGGTCAGGGCGGCGGCGCCGGTTTCGAATTGCAGCCGGGCGAGGCGCGCGTAGAGGCCGCCGGCGGCAAGGAGCGACGCGTGCGTTCCGTCTTCCACGATCGAGCCCGCCTCGATGACCAGGATGCGATGGGCGTTGACGATGGTCGCGAGCCGATGCGCGATGACGAGCGTCGTCCGGCCCTTCATCAGCGTCTCGAGCGCGCTCTGCACCAGCGTCTCGTTCTCGGCGTCGAGCGCCGAGGTCGCCTCGTCGAGCAGCAGCACGGGCGCGTCCTTGAGAATGGCGCGGGCGATGGCGATCCGCTGGCGCTCGCCGCCCGAGAGCGTCACGCCGCGCTCGCCGAGCTGCGGTGTCGTAGCCTTGCGGCAGCGCGGAGATGAAGCCGTCGGCCGCGGCCTTTTTCGCGGCCGCGACGATCGCCTCGCGCGTCGCGCCCGGCGCGCCGTAGGCGATGTTGTCCGCCACGCTCGCGCCGAAGATGAAGGCGTCCTGCGGCACGAGCGCGATTTCGCCGCCGCAGGGCGGCGGGGTCGAGCTTCGCAACGTCGACGCCGTCGAGCGTCACGGCGCCGCGCGTCGGATCGTAGAAGCGGAGCGCAAGCTGGAACAGGGTCGACTTTCCCGCGCCCGACGGGCCGACGATGGCGACGACCTCGCCGGGCGCGACCCGGAAGGTCACGTCGCTGCAGCACCGGATCGTCGTCGCGGCCGGGATAGGCGAAATCGACCGACGTCGAACGCCAGCTCGCCGCGGACGGGCTTGGCGAGCGCGAGCGGGTCGGCCGGCGCGGCGATGCGCGGCTTGACCGCCAGGAGTTCGCCGATCCGCCCGGCGGCGCCGGCGGCCTGCGACACGTCGTTCCAGACTTCGGACAATTGCCCGAGCGCGCCGGCGCCGAGCACCGCGTAGAGGACGAACTGCATCAGCATGCCGCCGGAGATGCGTCCGGCCACCACGTCCTGGGCGCCGAGCCACAGCACGATCGACGACGCTGCCGAAGGCCAGGAACAGGGCGGCCGCGGTGACGATCCCGCGCGCCTGCGACATGCTGCGCGCCGCCTCGTAGGCGCCGTAGGCGGCCTCCCGGTAACGGTTGGCGGTGAAGGCTTCGGCGGTGAACGACTGCATGACGCGCACCGCCGAGAGGCTCTCGGTCGCGAAGGCGGTGGCGTCGGCGAGCGTATCCTGGGCGCGGCGCGAACGCTGGCGCACCGCCCGGCCCGCGGCGAACAGCGGCAGGACGATGATCGGGATCGCGGCGAGCACGAAGGCCGAGAGCTTGGCGCTGGTCACGACCATCATCGCGATCGCGCCGACGAACATGAAGAGATTGCGCAGCGCGATCGACGCCGTCGAGCCGAAGGTCGCCTTGAGCTGGGTCGTGTCGGCGGAGAGGCGCGAGGCGATCTCGCCGGTCTTCTCGGCGTCGAAAAAGCCGGGATCGAGGCGGGTGAGATGGGCGAAGAGGTCGGAGCGAAGGTCCGCCACCACCTGCTCGCCGAGCGTCATGACGAAGTAGTAGCGCGCGCCCGAGGCGATCGCGAGCACGGCGACGACGACCAGCATGGCGATGAAATAGACTGCGGATGACGCCGCCGTTCGCGTCCGAGAAGCCGAAGTCGATCATCTGCCGGACCGCGATCGGCACGACGAGCGTCGCGGCGGAGGCGATGAACAGCGCGACGAGCGCGGCGGCGATGCGGCCCTTGTGGGCGAGCGCGTAGGGGAGCACCGATCTCAGGGCGCCGAGGCTGGCTCGGGACGCGCGTTTCTCGGCGTCGGCTGCGGAAGACATGGTCGGCGGGGCTCCAGTTTGTCAGCGCGCTTTACGGGCCAAGTTTGGGCCGAAATCAAGGCCCCCGCCTGCGACCTATTGCATCGCCTCCACTTGCATCGCCTGGCCCGGCGCCGTATAGCAACCGCCATCCAAAGAGCCGCCGGACCCCCGGACGGCTCTTTCCTTATTGCGCCGAGACCCGACGCCGATGAAAGCCGACATTCACCCGAACTATCACCTGATCAAGGTCGTCATGACCAATGGCGTCGAGTTCATGACCCGCTCGACCTATGGCGAGGACGGCGCGACCCTGCACCTCGACATCGATCCGAACACTCACCCGGCCTGGACCGGCGGCTCGCAGCAGCTGCTCGATCGCGGCGGGCGCCTGTCGAAGTTCAACAGCCGCTTCGCCGGCCTCGGCATCGGCGGCAAGAAGTAAGGGCTGTCGGCCGTAGCCGCGCTTCGAAAGGACGGCGTCCGCCAGGACGCCCGTCTTTCGTCGGGCTATCGAGGGCGGCTACAGAGGCGCCAGCCTCCGCACATTCGTCACCTCCCCGCCGCCGTTCGCGGCGATTCGGGCGCGCGCCTCGGCGAGCGGCTCGCTGACCACCGCCATGTGCCAGCCGCTCGCGTGCAGCAGCGTTCCGGCGTCCCTGAGGACGCCGACATGGCCCTTCCAGAAGACGAGGTCGCCGCGCGCGAGCGCTTCGCCGGCCGGGACGGGCTCGCCGAGCGCCGCTTCCATCATGTCGCTGTCGCGCGGCGCGGCATGGCCGGCCGCCGTCAGAGCCGACCTGAACCAGCCCCGAGCAGTCGATTCCCTCGGACGTCCGCCCGCCCCAAAGGTAAGGCGCGTTCAGGAAGAGCTCGGCGACCGCGACAAAGTCCGGCGCGCCCGAATCGGCGTCGGCCAGATGGCGCGCCCAAAGCCGGAGGCCGTCCGCGGTCACCGCGAAATCGCCTTCCCGCCGGACGATCGTCGCCCGCGCGCCGAGCGAGAGCGCCATCTGCGGCGGGATCTTGATCGAGGACCCAGGGTAGGCGTGGGTGCGAAGCGCCGCGACGCGGTGGGTCGGCGCCGTTGGCGGACCGAGCGCGATTGACGGCAGGTAGCCGACGTAAGCGTCGCGTTCGAGCTGGGCCCAGGCCCAGCCCTCGCTTTCCTCGTAGACCGTGACCCCTTCGCCGAACAGCGCCTCGGTTTCCAGCGGCGCGTCGGGCTCGGGCGAACGCCGGAGCGGCGCGCTGGCCTCGATGACCTGGAGCGCGCGGCCCTCGACATAGCGGGGGGCGTCGACGAGGCCGCGCAGATGCGCGGCGGCGAGGTCGGGGCGGGCGGGGGTTACGCGGCGGTCGGTCGGAACGGACATGGGGGCATGAGGTAGCAGGATTCGCGGCGTTCGTCGCGGCGGGCCTTTTCCCCGCCGCAAGGAGGGGGTAGCCTCCGCGCCAAGGAGAGAGGAACGCCGCCATGAACGCTCCCCACCCGGTCCGCGACGACAGCGCTCGCGCCTCCTTCGACCCCTACGGCGCGGTCACCCACGAGGTGATCAACCAGCCGGTCGAACTCGCCGACGTCAATCTCTACGATTCCGACGCGGCGCTGAAGGAGGCCGTCCGGCGCGAGGGCGCGGAGTGGGCGGCCAACAGCCTCGGCGCCTTCGGCGGCCGGGCCGGATCGGCCGCCTATCTGGAGCTCGGCGCGCTCGCCAACAAGAACCCGCCCGAGCTCGACACCCACGACCGCTACGGCCGGCGGGTCGACCTCGTCCGCTTCCATCCCGCCTATCACGAGCTGATGCGGTCGGCGATCGAGGAGGGCATCCATTCCTCGCCCTGGACCGATCCGCGCGAAGGCGCGCATGTCGCCCGCGCCGCGCGCTTCTACATGCAGAGCCAGGTCGAGGCCGGGCACGGCTGCCCGATCACCATGACCTTCGCCTCCGTCCCGTGCCTGAGGAGCCAGCCCGATCTCGCGCGCGACTGGCTGCCGAAGATCACTGCCCGCGTCTACGACCCGCGCAACGTCCCGGCCGCCGAGAAGCAGGGCCTGACGATCGGCATGGCGATGACCGAGAAGCAGGGCGGCTCGGACGTGCGCGCCAACACCACCCGCGCCATTCCGGTCGGGCGCCGGCGGCCCGGGCCAGGCTTACGAGCTCGTCGGCCACAAGTACTTCGTCTCGGCGCCGATGTGCGACGCCTTCCTGGTGCTCGCGCAGGCGCCCGGCGGCCTCTCCTGCTTCCTCGTGCCGCGCTGGCGGCCGGACGGGACCAAGAACCCGCTGCAGATCATCCGCCTGAAGCGCAAGATGGGCAACGTCTCCAACGCCTCGAGCGAGACGGAGCTGCGCGGCGCGCTCGGCTGGATGGTCGGGCCCGAGGGTCGGGGGGTCGCGACCATCATCGAGATGGTGGCGATGACCCGCTTCGACTGCATGATCGGCTCTTCGGCGGGCATGCGGCGCGGCGGTCGCGCAGGCGATCGACCATTGCCGGCAGCGCAAGGCCTTCGGCGCGCTGCTCGTCGACCAGCCGATCATGACGGCGGTGCTCGCCGACCTCGCGATCGAGGCCGAGGCGGCGCTGACGCTGACCATGCGGATCGGACGCGCGCTCGACCATCGCGACGACCCCCACGAGGACGCGCTGGTCCGGCTCGGCACGGCGATCGGCAAGTACTGGATCTGCAAGCGGACGCCGGGCCACGCCTACGAGGCGATGGAATGCATCGGCGGCTCCGGGGTGATGGAGGATGGCCCGATGCCGCGCCTCTATCGCGAGGCGCCGGTCAACGCGATCTGGGAGGGCAGCGGCAACGTCCAGTGCCTCGACATTTTCCGCGCGCTTCAGCGCTCGCCGCAGACGCTCGCGGCCTATTTCGCCGAGGTGGACGCGGTCAGGGGCGAGAGCGCCGCGCTCGACGCCCATGTGGCCGCGCTCAAGGACGACCTCGCGCGACCTCTCGGATTTCGAGGCCCGCGCGCGCGACCTCTGCGACCGGCTGGCGACCGGCCTTCAGGCCGCGGCGCTCATTCGCGCCGGCTCGCCGGCGCGGACGCCTTCTGCCGCTCGCGGCTCGAGAGCCGGGGCGCGCACCACTACGGCGCGCTGACCGGGATCGACGCGAGGGCGATCGTCAAGCGGGCCGCGGCGCGTTGAGGGGGAGCGGGCGCCATTTGCGATTCAGAATAGCGTGTTTTCAATCGCTTGCGGCGCCATTTTCGATTCGCTCGAGGGCTGGAGCGGCAAGCGCGAGGGGAGGGTTCGCGTTCGAAGGCGGAGGCAGCCGGGTCGGCTCGGCGCCGCAGGCGCCCGGAACAAAGCCGTGATAACGGTCCATCTCGCGGACGATTTTCACCACCCGATCGATGGCGCTGAAGTTTGCGCCGGTCTGACTATTATACATTGCATTATAGGAAAATAGCATCGCTTCGTTGAGACGATTCACCTGCAACGCGAGGTATTCGTCGGGCGCCTGAGGCTGGCGCTTGGCGAGGATGGTTCGGACGACATTGCGCATGTGGAAGGCTGACGCCCTCCCGCTCGGCGATCTCCGCGACCCGCTCGGCCTTTTTCGCCCGCTGAGCCTGGCGCGCCTGAGGCGAGCGGTCGCGCCGGATCGCGGGCGCGGAGGGGGACGAGGCGGTGATTTGATTTCGGAATGCCGCCGTGGGCTCGCGATCGTTCCGGCGTCTGCGGCCCATGGATCGCCACGTCGCCGCGTTCGCGGCGCCTCGCGACGACGGGCCCCGGGGATTTCAAGCTACGTCCGAATCTGACGTAGCGGCATGCGACTGTCTTTGTGAGCGCAACGAACCGCCGGAGACAGAATGACCGCCAGCAAGACCCAGCAGACCTTCCCGGCCATCCGTCTGGCGGACGGGCCGGAAAACGACGATCCCGCCGAGGCCCGCAAACGGATGCTCAAGCAGCTCGCCGAGCGGCTCGACGAGCACCACGCCTTCGCCAAGGGCCAGTTCGTCGTCTGGAAGGCGGGGCTCAAGAACAAGAGCCGGCCGGACTACGGCGAGCCGGCGATCGTGACCGGCGTCTATCCGACCCCGATCACCGATCAATCCGAGATCTCCGCCGGCAGCCCGTACTTCCAGGAGCCGCTGACGCTGGTCATCGGCGTGTACCACGAGGAGGATCTGGTCGAGTTCCGGGTCGACGGCCGCCGCTTCGAGCCAATCGGCGGATGACCCCCTTCTCCCTTGGGGAGAAGGGCCGGGGATGAGGGGTCGCGCGCTCCCCGTTGAGGGCGGGACCCTCACCCCTGCCCCTCTCCCGGACGGGAGAGGGGTTCGCCGCGCGCCTCAGCAGGGTCCGAGATACGCATGAAGTGCCGAAACAAGGTCCCGCATCAGTGCCTTGAGCCGCTGCGGCGCGAGGATCGTAGACGGCGGGGCCCCAGGTCATCAGGTGATGCGCGATCTCCAGAAAGCCGCCGGCGCGAAAGCGCACGGTCACCGATCTGTCCGGCTCGTCGGCAAGCTGCTGGGTCGGATGGAACAGGAAGGCGCGGGCGTCGGGCGCGGCCGAGGGGGCGAAATGCAGCACGACCTCTTCCGGCTCCTCGTGGAACACGCCGAACGACCGCTCGGCGTAAGACTTAGGTCGAAATCGGGCGGCGGCGCGCCCGGCTCGTCGAGGGCTTTTACGTCATGGATCGCGTCGAGCCGGAACAGCACGGGGTCGTCGTGGGGTGCGACGCGGGCGACGAGATAGGCGCGCCGACCGAACAGCAGCCCATGACGGGACGACCTTCCGCCGCGCGGCGGCTCGCCGTAGTCGAACGCGATCGCAACGCCGGCCAGCAGCGCCTCGCGCAAGCTCGTCGAGCACGGCGGGGTCGGCGAGCGGGCGCGGCCCGACCGCGCAGGCGAACGCCTCGGCGCGAAGCTGCGCCTCGACGTCGAACGAAAGCGGCGCCGGTCCGCCTCGCGCAGGCTCGCGCCGATCTTTTGCCGCGAGCGTGCGGAGGCTTTTCGCCGGGCCCCGTTCGCCGGCGGCGTCGAGCGCGCGGGCGGCGTTTTCGAACTCGGTCAGTTCCTCGGCGGTCGGCGCGGCGGCGAAATTGCCGAGGCTTCGCGCCGCGGAGCCGGAACCGGATCTTTCGCCCGTCCTCGATTCGGTCGAGCGGCCCGATGGCGGCAGGTCGAGGGGGCGGTGCGGTCGAGCGGCCGGCGCATCGCACTATGCCCCCGCCGTACTGCCCGATGGGCTGCTCTGCGCCATGAGCGTCCATATTGGCCTGCGCGGCATGGTCGTCGAAGTCGACCGGCCGGGGACGCTGATACCCGGTCGAGGGCGTGGTCCCGGAGCGCGACGACGCGCTTCGACGTCCGCCGGCTGACGCCGGCCCGGCGCTGAATCGGAGGGGCGGGTCTCCCTGCCCCTTCTCGCCGGGCCTTCTCGATCCCCGGTCAGCGCGAGGCGCAAACGTGGAACGTCCGCCAAGGTTCATTCGTTACCCCCGGGCACATCGGGGGACCCCATGAAACTCTTTCGCTGTCAGGTCTGCGACAACATCATCTATTTCGAGAACCGGACCTGCGGGCGGTGCGGGCATCGGCTCGGCTATATTCCGGAGCGCGGGATGATGAGCCCGCTCGATCCGGCGGGCGAGCCGAACTGGACGCCGGTCGGGCCGGACCGCGCGCCGCGCCGCTTCTGCGCCAACGCCGACTATGACGCCTGCAACTGGCTGATCCCGGCCAGCGCGCCGGACCGGCTGTGCCTCGCCTGCCGGCACAACGACATCATTCCCGGACCTCTCGAACGCCGCGCATGTCGCGGCCTGGCGGGAGATCGAATTCTCGAAGCATCGGCTGTTCTACAGCCTGCTGCGCTGGGGGCTGCCGCTCGAGACCCGCGCCGAAAACCCGGTCCACGGGCTCGCCTTCGACTTTCTGGCCGATCCGCCGAACGCGAACGGGCAGAAGGTCATGACCGGCCACGAGGACGGCCTGGTGACGATTGCGCTCGCCGAAGCCGACCCCGCCGAACTCGAACGGCGCCGGTCCGAACTCGACGAGACCTATCGGACCGTGCTCGGCCACTTCCGTCACGAGGTCGGCCATCACTTCTGGGACGTCCTGGTGCGCGACGATGCCCGACCGCCTCGAAGCGTTCCGCGCCGTTTTCGGCGACGAGACGCAGGACTACAACGCCGCCCTGCAGCGCTACTACCAGCAGCGCGCGCCGGCGAACTGGCAGGAAAACTTCGTCTCGGCTTACGCGACCTCGCACCCGTGGGAGGATTTCGCCGAGACCTGGGCGCATTACTTCCACATCGTCGATACGCTCGACACCGCCAACGCCTTCGGCCTCAGCCTCGCCCCCGCCATCGACCGGGAAGGCGCCCACATGGCGCGGGTCGATTTCGACCCTTATGTCGAGGGCGACATCGCCCAGATCGTCGAGGCCTGGACGCCGGTCGCCGTCGCCATGAACAGCATCAACCGGGCGATGGGCCGGCCCGACCTCTACCCCTTCGTCCTCGCCCCGCCCGTGATCGTCAAGCTCGGCTTCATTCACGCGCTCATACGCGGGACGCTCTCGGAGGCCCAGCCGATCGAGAAGCCGGATATGGCGTTCAGCCGGAGCCAAATTCCGGAGTCGGTGCGGGCTTAGGGCGAGCGGTCGTCCTTGCGAGGAGCGTTAGCGACGAAGCCATCCATGCCGCTCCGGTGAATCTGGATTGCTTCGCTGCGCTCGCAATGACGGCTCCCCGAGAAGTCTCACCACAGCATCGTCCACGACAGGTTCACGACCTCGGGGTCGACCTTCGCCGGCGCGACGGCCTTCTGGCAGTCGCGGACGAAGCCGCGCAGGCCGCGCCGGTTGGGATCGATCCGCTCCATGAGCTCGTTCATCTGGCGCAGCCGGCGCACCAGCGTCTTCATGAAGGCGACGGCCCGCTCGGGGTGGTCCTCGATCGCTGAGGTGAACTCTTCGTAGGACGTCTCGAGGCACTCGACGTCGCCCTGGGCGACGATGGTTGCGGAGCGCGGCCCGGGCTCGATCAGCGACATCTCGCCGAACACTTCGCCGGTATGGAGCGTGCCGACGCGCCTCCCCCCGGTTCCCACTATAACCTCGACCGAGCCGGACACGATGAAGAAGGCGGTGTCGCCCTCGTCGCCCTCGCGAATGATCGTCTCTCCGGCCTTGAACGCGACCGACTGCATGGGTGTCCTCCGAAACTGACGGGAGGGAAAGTGCCACGTTTGCGGGCCGAGGGATAGCGCCTCACGCCGCCCGGTCGAGCCTCTCGGCGATCCACAACTTGACCAGCGCCTGACGCGTCACGCCGAGCCTTGCGGCTTCGCGGTCGAGCGCCTCGACAACCCAGGCGGGAAAATCCACGTTGACGCGGCGGATCTCCCGGCCGGGGCGGCGGGTCTTCGACCAATCGATAAATTCGGAAATATCCTCGCCCGCGTCGAATTTCCGGTCGAAGGCATCGGAGCTAATCTTCTTCATAATGCTTGACCTCATTTGCGCGTGCACGGCGCACGGAAATGATCCGAAGCCGATCGTCTCGCCTGGTAAAGACCGCCGTCCAGACCTTTTCGTCGATCTTGCCGATCGCCAGGAAACGCGGTTCCGGGCCGGCAAGGGCCGGAGCGACGATCAGGTCGACGTCGCTCCACAGAGCCTGCGCCTCGTCGAAGTCGATCCCGTGCTTGGCCTTGTTGGCGCCGCTTTTCACAGGGTCGAACTCGAAATCCATCTCGTCCACCTATAGTATAAGAAATATACCTTTTCAACCCTTTTTCGCTGCAAGCGCGCCCAGGCGGAGTACGGCAGCGCCGAGCAAAACGTTGACAACCCGGGCGCTTCATGGTTTGCGAAACCTCGGTCGGCGCTCATCCCCGCGTCCGACGCCGGAACCCGTTCGATGCCGCGTCTGGTCAAAACGACGACCACGAAAACGCGTCGCCCGCTGAAAGGCGGGACGACCGGCTGAACGCGCCTTCCGCTCCGGTTTCCTCCCCCGGCGGGGCGCCGGGTGAAAGTCCGCTTTATCGGTCGGACGCGTATGCGGGGGGACTTCAGAGCCGAAAGGAAGTCATACCATGTCAGGCTATAAGGTCGCGATCGCCGGGGCCACCGGCAATGTCGGCCGCGAGATGCTGAGCATTCTCGCCGAGCGGCGCTTCCCCGTGTCCGAGGTGGTCGCGCTCGCCTCCTCCCGCTCGATCGGCAAGGAGGTCTCGTTCGGCGACCGCACGCTCAAGTGCAAGGCGCTCGAGAACTACGACTTCTCCGACACCGACATCTGTCTCATGTCGGCCGGCGGCGCGGTGTCGAAGGAGTGGTCGCCGAAGATCGGGGCCAAGGGCTGCGTCGTGATCGACAATTCCTCGGCCTGGCGGATGGACCCGGACGTGCCGCTGGTCGTGCCGGAGGTCAACGCCGAGGCGGCCAGAGGCTTCGTCGGGAAGTACATCATCGCCAACCCGAACTGCTCGACCGCCCAGCTCGTCGTGGCGCTGAAGCCCCTGCACGACCGGGCGACCATCAAGCGCGTGGTGGTGTCGACCTACCAGTCGGTCTCGGGGGCCGGCAAGGACGCGATGGACGAGCTCTTCTCCCAGACCCGCGCGGTGTTCACCAGCAATCCGGTCGAGACCAAGAAGTTTCCAAAGCGCATCGCCTTCAACGTCATTCCCCATATCGACGTCTTCATGGACGACGGCTCGACCAAGGAAGAGTGGAAGATGGTGGCCGAGACCAAGAAGATCCTCGACCCGAAGATCAAGCTGACCGCGACCTGCGTGCGCGTGCCGGTGTTCATCAGCCATTCCGAGGCGGTCAACATCGAGTTCGAGAAGCCGATCACCGCGGACGAGGCGCGCGACATCTTGCGCCGGGCGCCCGGCTGCCTGGTGATCGACCGGCGCGAGCCCGGCGGCTACATCACCCCGCACGAGGCGGCCGGCGAGGACGCGACCTACATCAGCCGCATCCGCGAGGACCCGACCGTCGAGAACGGCCTCAACCTCTGGTGCGTGTCGGACAACCTGCGGAAAGGGGCGGCCCTGAACGCGGTGCAGATCGCCGAAGTGCTGATGAACCGCGGCTGGCTGAAGGCCAAGGCGCGGGCGGCGTGATCGGAGACGCGATCCCGCTGGAAACGGCGGTCGCGCTGGTCATCGACATGCAGGAGGCCTTCTGGCTTCCTGCCGCCCCGCCGCTTCACGCCGACCCCGAGGGGCCGGCGCTTCGGCTCCTCGCCGGGTGGCGCGCGCGTGGCGGCCGGGTGATTCACGTCCGGCATGATTTGATCGAGCCTGGGTCCGAACTGGCGTCGTCCCGGCCGGGGCACGCCTTGCGGCGAGGCTTCGAGCCGCGGACCGACGAGCCGCTGGTGACGAAGAGCGTCAATTCGGCCTGGATCGGGACCGACCTCGACCTCCGCCTGCGCCGTCTCGGCGCGACGACGGTCGTCGCCTGCGGCCTGACGTCCGACCGGTGCGTTTCGACCACGGTGCGGATGGGCGCGAACCTCGGCTACCGGATGATCGTGGCGGAAGACGCCTGCGCGGCGTTCGACGAGCCCGGTCTCGACGGTGGCGTTCTGCCAGGCTCGCTGGTCCACGCCGTTCAGATGGCGACCCTCGCCAACGAGTTTGCCGACGTTGTGAAGGTCGAGGCGATCCTGTCGCGCGTGCAAGGCTAGCCCGGGCGCGCGCCGTCTCGCCTCCAGACTTGCCTTGGCCATCATCAGGGGCTATCGGCGTCCCTGAACCTGACCCCCCGGCGAGACAATGGCGAACGAACCGGACATCCGTCTTCTCACCTCGCCGCGCATCTTTCTCATCGGGATGGCGGCGTTTCTGGCGCTGGTCGGGTTCGTCGTCCTCATCCTCCTGAAGCAGCTCCAGCTCGCCTTCTCCGCCAATCCCGGCCTGAACGGGCTCATTCTCGGCGTGCTGGCGATCGGCTCGCTGTTCGCGTTCCGCCAGGTCTTCCGCCTCTTTCGCGAAATCCGCTGGGTCAATTCGCTGACCGGCGCCTACGAGGGGCGCAACGTCAAGCCGCCGCTGCTGCTCGCCCCGATGGCGGCGATGCTGAACGCCGGCGCGGGCGCGAGCGGCCTCTCGACCCTGACGACGCGCGCGATCCTCGATTCGATCGCCACCCGGCTCGACGAGGGCCGCGAGCTCAGCCGCTACCTGATCGGCCTTCTGGTGTTCCTCGGTCTGCTCGGCACCTTCTGGGGCCTCTTGGAGACCGTTCATTCGATCAGCGGCGTCATCGACAGCATGAAGACCGGCTCGGACACGACGTCGATGTTCGAGGACCTCAAGACCGGCCTGTCCGCCCCGATCGCCGGCATGAGCGTGTCGTTCACCTCGTCCCTCTTCGGCCTCGCAAGCTCGCTGATCCTCGGCTTTCTCGACCTGCAGGCGGGCCAGGCGCAGAACCGCTTCTACTCCGAGTTCGAGGAATTTCTCGCAAGCCACGTGCGCACGACGCCGGCGGTCGAGCCGGACGCTCGACGCAGACCGTCGCCGTCGCCGAGCCGCACGGCGATCGAGCATCAGAAGAACGCCGCGGCGATCGCGACGCTCGCCGAGGGCATCCAGGCCCTCGTCGGCCACATGCGCACCGAGCAGCAGCAGATCCGCAACTGGGTCGACGTCCAGGCGCAGCAGCAGGAAGACATCGGCAAGCTTTTGCGCCGGTTGCTCGAAGAGCTGACGACGCGCTGAACCGCTTCGCGCCCGCGGAGCATGAAGGGCGACGGGGATCGACGAGGAGGAGCAAAGGATGGCGCTTTCGCGCGGACGCCGATACGAGCCGGTCAACTACTGGCCGGGGTTCGTCGACGCGCTGTCGACGATGCTGCTCGTCATCATCTTCCTCCTGTCGGTGTTCATGCTGGCGCAGTTCTTCCTGTCGCGCGAAGTGACGGGAAAGGACGAGGCGCTGGCCCGGCTCAACCGGCAGATCGAGGAGCTGACCAATCTCCTGGCGCTGGAGCGCACCCAGAAGGGCGCCGACGAGACCCGGATCGCGACCCTTACGGCGACGCTCGAGTCGGCGGAGCGCGAGCAGAAGCGGCTCAAGGACGAGGCGGCGGACGCCGCGACATCGGCCGACGCCGCCGGGCGCGCGGCGGCGACCGCGAGCGCGCTCGACTCCGAGAAAGCAGATCTCCGCCAAGGCGCTCGCCGAAGTCGACGTCCTCAATCAGCAGATCGGCGCGCTGCGCAAGCAGCTCGCCGCGATCGAGGACGCGCTCGCCGCATCCGAAGCGTCCAACAGGGAGTCGCAGTCGAAGATCGCCGACCTCGGCCAGCGGCTCAACGTCGCGCTCGCCCAGAAGGTGCAGGAGCTCAACCGCTATCGCTCGGATTTCTTCGGCCGTCTGAGGCAGATTCTCGGCGCGCGTCCGGACATCCGGGTGGTCGGCGACCGGTTCGTGTTCGAATCCTCGGTGCTGTTCGACGTCGGCAAGGCCGACATCAGTCCGGAGGGCAGGCAATCGCTCGATTCGCTCGCCGCGGCCATTCTCGACCTCGAGCGCGAGATCCCGCCCGACATCCCCTGGATCCTGCGCGTCGACGGGCACACCGACAGCCGGCCGATCAGCGGAACCGGGCAATACAAGTCGAACTGGGAGCTTTCCTCGGCCCGCGCGGTCGCGGTGGTGCAATACCTCGTCTCCAAGGGCGTGGAGCCGGACCGGCTCGCCGCCGCGGGCTTCGGCGAATTCCAGCCGATCGACCCGGGAACCGACGACCAGGCCATGGCGCGCAACCGCCGCATCGAGCTGAAGCTGACCGAGCGGTGAGCGCCTCTGTCCGGCCCCTGCGCGGCTTCGAGGAGGGCGATCTTCCCGCGCTCGCCGATCTTTGGGTCGCAGCCTGGGAGAGGTCGGGCTTCGCCATCGACTTCGAGGCGCGCCGGCCGTGGCTCGTCGAGCGGCTTCGCGCCCATCGCGCAGCAGGCGGCGCGATCGTGGTCGCGCTCGGCGCGGACGACCGGCCCGCGGGCTTCGTGACGATCGACCCGGCGAGCGGCTATCTCGACCAGCTTTGCGTCCACCCCGGCGAGCAGGGCTCGGGCCTCGCGGGCGCGCTCCTCGACGAGGCGAAGCGGCTGTCGCCGGGCGCGATCGAACTCGACGTGAACGAGGCGAACGAACGCGCCTGCCGCTTCTACGAGCGCGAAGGCTTCGTCTTGGTCACGCGCGGCGTCGAGCGCGCAGTCGGGCCTGCCGACGTTGCGCCTGCGCTGGACGGCGCGAGGGTGATTGCGCCGCTTTGACGCGGTTGCCAGGACGCCGCATCCCGGCTACGCGTTGCCCCGCGAAGGAGACGCCGTCGCCGCGCCCGAAGCGCGCCAAAAGGCCGCTCCTTTTCCCGGGAGAAGCCAATCATGCGCAACATTGTCATTCTGTCGCTGGCGGGGATCGCGCTCGCGGCGCTCGCCGCCCCCGCCCTGGCCGACGACCTCGTCATCGCCGTCGCCGGTCCGATGACCGGCCCGCTCGCCTCGATCGGCGACCAGATGAAGCGCGGCGCCGAAGCCGCCGCCGCCGCGATCAACGAGGCCGGCGGCGTCAACGGCCAGAAGATCAAGATCGTGGTCCAGGACGACGCCTGCGATCCGAAGCAGGCGGTCGCGGTGGCGAACCTGATCGTCGGCCAGCAGATCAAGTTCGTCGACGGCCACGCCTGCTCGGGCTCGTCGATCCCGGCCTCCGAAGTCTACGCCGAGAACAACATCCTGATGATCAGCCCGGCCTCGTCGAACCCGGTGCTGACCGAGAAGGGCCATCCGACCATCCTGCGCCTCTACCCGCGCGACGACGCCCAGGGCGCCTTCATCGCGCCGTGGATCGCCGAGACGTACAAGGGCAAGAAGATCGCGATCGTGCACGACAAGTCGGCCTACGGCAAAGGCCTCGCCACCGTGGTCAAGGACAAGCTCAACGCCGCCGGCGTGACCGAGGTCCTGTTCGAAGGCATCAATCCCGGCGAGAAGGACTACAGCGCGATCGTCTCCAAGCTGAAGAGCGCCGGCGCCGACTTGTCTATTTCGGCGGCTATCACCCCGAGGCGGGCCTCATCCTGCGTCAGGCGGCCGACCAGGGCTACAAGCCGCAGCTGCATGAGCGGCGACAGCCTCGCCACCTCCGAATTCTGGCAGATCGCGGGACCGGCCGGCGAAGGCACGCTTGTTCACCTTCCCGACCGACCCGCGCCGCTCGCCGACGGCCGCCCACGCGCTCGATCAGTTCAAGGCGCAGGGCTTCAATCCCGAGGGCTTCACGCTGTTCAGCTACGGCGTCGTCCAGGCGATCGCCGACGGCGTGAAGATGGCGGGCTCCGACGATCCGAAGGCGGTCGCCAAGGCGCTGACCAGCGGCCAGCCGTTCGAGACGGTGCTCGGAACGGTCAAGCTCGACGCCAAGGGCGACGTGAAGGACCCGACCTACGACATCAACAAATGGAGCGACGGCAAGTACGCCGCAATCGCGAAGTAGGCGCGACGCCCTCGATCGAGAAGCGCCGCGGCTCGAACGGGTCGCGGCGCGAACTTCTCAAGGGACGCCCCATGCACGTTCTGGTGACCGGCGCGGCCGGAATGCTCGGCCGCAAGCTCGTGGAGAGCTTCGCCGAGCGCGGCGGCCCCGGACGGGCGGACGGTCGACGCGCTGACGCTGATCGACGTGGTCGAGCCGAAGGCGCCGGCCGGCGTCGCCGGACGCACGGTCGCCCGCGCGGCCGACATCGCCGCGCCCGGCGTGGCCGAGGCGATGATCGCCGGCCGGCCCGGACCTCGTCTTTCATCTCGCGGCGATCGTCTCGGGCGAGGCGGAGGCGGACTTCGACAAGGGCTACCGCATCAATCTCGACGCGACGCGCAGCCTGTTCGACGCCATCCGCGCCGAAAATCTCGCCTCCGGCTACCGGCCGCGCGTGGTGTTCGCCTCCTCGATCGCCGTGTTCGGCGGCGCCGTTCCCCGAAGCGATCGGCGACGAGTTCTTCACCACGCCGCTGACGAGCTACGGAACGCAGAAGGCGATCGGCGAGCTTCTGCTCGTCCGACTATTCGCGGCGCGGCTTCTTCGACGGCATCGGCCTGCGCCTGCCGACGATCTGCGTCAGGCCCGGCAAGCCGAACAAGGCGGCGTCGGGCTTCTTCTCCAACATCATCCGCGAGCCGCTGGTCGGGCAGCGAGGCCGTGCTGCCGGTCGGGGAGGACGTGCGGCACTGGCACGCGAGCCCGCGCTCGGCGGTCGGGTTTCTCCGTCACGCGGCGGCGATGGATCTCGCCGCAGCTCGGCGTCGCGCCGCGCCCTGACCATGCCGGGCTGCTCGGCGACCGTCGGCGATCAGATCGCCGCGCTCGAACGCGTCGCCGGCCGCAAGGCGACGGCGCTCATCCGGCGCGAGCCCGACCCGGCGATCGAGCGGATCGTCTCCGGCTGGCCGCGCGACTTCGACGCGAGCCGCGCGCTTGCGCTCGGCTTCCGCGCCGAGACCTCGTTCGACGAGATCGTGCGCGTCCATATCGAGGACGAACTGGGCGGAACGGTCTCGGCATGATCGAGCGGCGCCTCCTCGGAGGGCTCGCGTCTGGCGCGCCCTGGGGCGGCGAGACGCCGCCCCTCCAGCCGCCGCGCCTTTGTCCTCGGCCTTGCGGCCCTCGCCGCCGCCGGCAGGGCGCAACGCGGCCGCGCCGAGCGACCGTTTCGACGCGGGCCGCCGACCGGCTCTCGGCGCTGGAAACAAGCGCCGGCGGGCGGCTCGGCGTCGCGGTGCTCGACTCCGGGAGCGGCGCGACGCCTCCTCCATCGCGCCGACGAGCGCTTTCCGATGTGCAGCACGTTCAAGCTTCTCGCCTCGGCCGCGGTGCTGAAGCGCGTGGACGCAGGGCGCGGACGTTCTCGAGCGCTTCATCCCCTACGGGCAGGCCGACCTGCTCGACTATGCGCCGGTGACCAAGGCGCATCTCGATTCCGGCGGCATGACGCTCGGCGCGCTCTGCGCGGCGGCGATCGACTGGAGCGACAACACCGCCGCCAATCTGATCCTGAACGCGATCGGCGGACCGGCGGGCTTCACCGCCTTCGCCCGCTCGCTGGGCGACTCCGTCACTCGGCTCGACCGCGACGAGCCGACGCTCAACACGGCCGTTCCCGGCGATCCGCGCGACACGACGAGCCCGCTCGCCATGGCGCGCGATCTGCAAACGGTCCTGCTCGGCGACGTGCTGTCGGAGGCGTCGAGGACGCAGCCTCGAAGCCTGGCTCGATCGCCGACAAGGTCGGCGACAAGCGGCTGCGGGCCGGTCTGCCGCCAAACTGGGGGATCGGCGACAAGACCGGCTCCGGCGATCACGGCACGGCCAACACGATCGCCATTCTTCGCCCGCCCGGCCGCGCGCCGCTCCTCGCCGCCGTCTACTACACCGAGGGGCCGGATTCCATGGACGCGCGCAACGCGGTCAACAGGCAGGTCGGGGAGATCATCGCGGCGACGTTTTGACGACCACGACCTCCAAGGCCGACGCCGCCGCGGCGGCCTCCATCGCGTCCGGAAGCTCTGACAAGGAGAAAACACGCGGCTTGACGGCGCCGAGGTTCGAGCAGCCCCGAGCGCAAGAGATCGAGGAGCCTCCGGTAGGCGCTGGCCGGATACATGAACTGGCCAAGAATCTCCCAGTCGTTGAGCATGACCGCCGTATAGGGGATCGGCAGATCGACCGTCATGCTGCCCATCAGCACGAGCCGGCCGCCGCGGCGAAGGCTCGTCAGCGCCGCCAGCGTCGAGCGCGGGTCGGTCGCGCCGCCGACCATGTCGAAGGCGATGGCCGGGCCGCCGCCGCCGCCTCCCGGATCGCCTTCGCGTCGGCTGCAACGTCGCCCGAGAGCGCGACCGGCGCGACGCGGGCGCCCGCGGCCTTCGCGACCTCGCCGAGCGCCGCTGCGTTGCGCGCGACCGCGACCACGCGCGCCGCGCCCATCGCGACACCGAGCAGAACGGCGGCTGCGCCGAACGCGCCGGTCGCGCCGTTGACCGCCAGCGTCTCGCCGGGCGCGAGCCGCCCTCGCAAGAGGCCGCCATAGGGGACGATGAAACGCGAGAGCGCCGCAAGGCCGGTCGAGTCATACGCGTCGAGCCCGTCGAGCGGGGTCACGGCCTCGACCGGGACCAGGACATAGTCCGCGAGCGTGCCGTCGGGCCACTCGGCGAGCATCTCCGCGCATTCCGGCGCCGAGGTCAGGCCGATCAGGATCTGGGCGGGATCGTCGACATTTTCGCGCGCCGCGAGGTGAGGGGAGACGACGACGCGCTGGCCGCGCTTAAGGGTCAAGACGCCGCTCCCGATCGCTTCGATCGTCCCGACCGCATTCGTGCCGATGGTGAAAGGCCCGGGGGGCGGATTGTAGAACGGCAACCGCCCTTCGACGTAGGCCTTGAGGTAGCTGACGAGCGAAGTCGCCTCGACCCGCACGAGCACGCTTCCGGGACGGAGTTCGGGGACGGGAATATCCTCGAGCGCAAGCCGTCCGCCGAGCTTTTCGAGACGCCACGCCTTCACAGTTGGTCCCCGGTTCGGTTCGGCCACGAGCGACCTTAGGGCGACACCTCGCCGCGCCAAAGCCGCGCGCGCCCGACGCTCCGCACCGGCCTAAGGCGCCGAAGGCACATAGGGGAAGACTCCTGAGGGCTTCGCCGTCACCGAGTCCTTGCCGATCCCGAGCCGAACCGGCGCGTTTGCGGCGATGCTGAACATCACATCCGGCGCATTGTCCGTCGGGGATCGTCCGTTCCAGTCCCCGAAGCCGAAGGTCGCGCCCGTACCGACCTCATAAGGAAGGATGTTCGGGCACAATCGGCGCGCCACCCTGGCGCCATATCCTTTCGGATCCTCGGACGTTCCGAGCGCCCTGACAACCCCGGCGATCGCGCTCGCGAAGGTCTCGCCGAAGGTCGCGAAATCATCGACGGGCTGGCCGCCGTTCAGCCGGTTGCCGAGGTCCTCGTTGTACTGCGTGAAAAGCGGATGAATCATCGGCAGGCCGACGCGATTGATTGAGCGCCAGCCGCCCGCATCGGTCGCGAGCGACGCCACGGCCCAGACGCCGATCCGCCTGGTTTCCGCCGCGGCCCAGAGCAGCACGTCGTCCGAGACCTCGAGCACGATCGAATAGACGGTCTGCCCGGCGAACAGGTTCTTCGCCCTGGCGGGGTCCCAACCCCCGAGATCGATCGCGGCGCCGTCCTGGAACGCGTGGCCGACCGCATGAAGGACATCCGGCTCGATCCAGAACGGATCGCCCGCCTTGCCGGCCCACATCCGCAATCCGTTCGGACCTGCGGCCGTATCGCCCGTCGCGCCTTCGACCAGCATGACGCCCGCCGCGTGGGGATCGCGAGCGTCCTTGCCAACGAGCCGGCGGAGCGTGAAGCGCTGCCGGCCGGCCGAATCCCGCTGGTCGAACGTGATGCGATAGGTCAGGTCCTCGATGGCGTCGCCATCGCAGTCGACCTTGAATTCATACATGCCTTCGGGATGGTAGCCCGGAACCGGGACGGGGCCGAAAATGGAATGGCAGACATTGATTACGAACACGGTCCCGACTTCGCCGCGAAACACGTAGAGGTCCGTGATGTCGAGACGAATATCTTGCCGGGCGAGCGGGGAATCCAGGTGGTGCGACATCGTTCTCTCTCCTTTGGCCCTGGGCTAACGAAAGCGATCGGTTGCCGAGTAAACTTTTGAAAGGGAGCCCGCGCCAAGAACCTTTGGCGGAGGCTCGATCAGCTTGGGAAGCGTCTCAAAATAGGCTTAAGCGACGGCCGGTGCGGAGACGTCGAAATCGATCGTCGCCGATCTGATCATCACGGCAGGACGCAATCTTTCGTTGCTTCCGCCATTCGGGACATCCTGCAACGCGTCCCTGACATGCCAGTATTGGGCGGAACGAAGCCTCGCGCAAGGTCGCCACGCACCTTGGTCGCACCTTGGACTTTGAAAGTGGCGGACCGTTCCCCCATCCGTTCGCGCGTCACTGGCTCCTCGCCTTGGCCCCGAACGCTCACCGCCACATCGCCCGCATCCGCGCGGCCAGGTCCACGCGCGGGCCGTCCGACGCGCGCGCGCGCCGGCGCCGCCGCGGCCGCCGGCCAGGTCTGGCGCTCGAAGTGCTTCAGCAGCGGCGGCGGGATGAAGCGGGTTCGGCCCGCGAATACGCTGCGGTCGCCGTTCTTCGGCTGGCCGTGGACATAGAAGCGCTGCGGGACGATCAGCGCCAGTTCGTCCTTCGCCCGGGTCATCGCGACATAGAGGAGCCGGCGCTCCTCCTCGATCTCCTCCGACGAGCCGGTCGCGAGGTCGGAGGGAATGCAGCCGTCGACGCAGTTCAGCACGAACACGCGTCCGCCACTCCTGCCCCTTGGCCGAGTGGATGGTCGAGAGGATGAGATAGTCCTCGTCGCGCAGCGGCGGCCCGGCCTCGTCGCTGGTCGCGTCGGGCGGATCGAGGGTGAGCTCGCTTAAGAATCGCTCGCGCGAGGCGAACGAGCCGGCGATGCGCTCCAGCGCCTCGAGGTCGCCGATCCGCGCCGCCGCAGTCGTCGTAACGCGTCTCGATCATGGGCGCGAGCCAGGCGACCGCGTCGGCGAGTTCGCCGGGCCAGGGCGCCGCGCGCGAAGCGAGGCGCCGCATGAAGGTCGGCGAAGCCGGCGAAAGCCGGCACGCGCCTTGGCCGGCAGGGCCAAGCGCGGACATCGCCGCAAAGCCGTCGTCCTCGGCCGCCGCGAAGACGATCGCCTCGGCGATCTTCGGCCCGACGCCGGGCAGGAGCTGGGCGACGCGAAATCCCGCGACCCGGTCGCGCGGGTTCTCGGCGAAGCGCATCAGCGACAAGCGCGTCCTTGACATGCGCCGCGTCGAGGAATTTCAGGCCGCCGAATTTCACGAAGGGTATGTTGCGCCGGGTCAGCTCCAGTTCGAGCGCGCGCGCTGTGGTGCGAGGCGCGGAACAGCACCGCCTGCGATTTCAGCGCCGCGCCCGCTTCGCGGTTGGCGAGCACCGCGGTCGCGACATAGCGCGCCTGATCGGCCTCCTCGGCGACGGTGACGAGCGCCGGCGCCGCGCCCTCCTTGCGGTCGGTCCAGAGGTCCTTGGCGAAGCGCTCGGGCGCGAGCGCGATCACCGCGTTGGCGGCGGCAAGGATCGCCTGGGTCGAGCGGTAGTTGCGGTCGAGCGTCACGACGCGCGCCGGCGGCTCGAAATGCTTTCGGAAAATCGAGGATGTTGCGCACCGTCGCGGCGCGGAAGGAATAGATCGACTGGGCGTCGTCGCCGACGACGGTGAGGCCCGCCCCGCCCGGCCGCAGCGCCAGCACGATCTCGGCCTGCAGCGCGTTGGTGTCCTGGTACTCGTCGACCAGCAGGTGGTCGAAGCGGCCGGCGATCTCGGCCGCGATTTCCGGCTCCGAAAGCATCTGCGCGAACCAGAGCAGAAGGTCGTCGTAATCGAGCACGTTCTGGCGCTGCTTCGCCTCGACATAAGCGCCGAACAGGGCGCGCAGCGCCGCCTCGTGCGCCGCGACCCAGGGAAACCATTTTCCGATGACCTGCTCCGAGATCGGCGCGGGCGTTGACGACGCGCGAATAGATGGCGAGGCAGGTCGCTCTTGGTCGGAAAGCGGTCCTTGGTCTCGGTCAAGCCCGCCTCGTGGCGGGCCCAGTTCATGAGATCGGCCGAATCCTCGCGGTCGTGAATGGTGAACTGCGGGTCGAGTCCGACGCGCGGCGCATATTCGCGCAACAGGCGCGCGCCAATGGCGTGGAAAGTGCCGGCGTACTCGGGCGCCGCCGCCGCCGCGGCCTCGGGCGCCAGACGGCGGGCGAGCAGGCGCTCGACCCGGCGGATCAGTTCGGCCGCCGCGCGGCGCGAGAAAGTCGCCAGCATGATGCGCTTCGGATCGGCGCCGGCGAGGATCAGCGTCGCCACCCGATGGGCGAGCATCGCCGTCTTGCCGGAGCCGGCGCCGGCGATGACGAGCAGCGGCGAAAACCCTTCCGCCGCGCCGATCCCATGCTCGACCGCGAGGCTCTGCTCGGGGTTAAGCTCGACCGCGGCAGGCTGGCGAATCAGGGCGAGCGACATGCGCGGAACGCAACCACGTTTCGCGCTTTGTTCGCAAGGGCGTCGACGGTCCGCGGGCGGTTGGCTTAGGATGTAGACTAAGTTGGGCGAGCCGATATGACGACAGTGACAATTCACGACGCCAAGACAAACCTTTCGAGGAAATCGTCATCGCGCGCGGCAAGACACCCATTGCGAAGCTGACGCCTGGCCGGCGTGATCAGGGCCCAGCAGTTCCGGCGGCGCGGACGTCGATCAGCGCCTCGCCCTCGCGGCGGGACGACGTCGCCGTAGCGCGGCGGCTCGCCGATCTGCTCGCGCGAGGACGGGCCTTCACCCGCACATCGGCGCTCGCGCGACAACGATCAACTCCGCCTCAAATCGGCCGCAACTCGGTTCTTTTATTGCCCGGCGTTTAGTCGACTTGCTACAATTGCCGTTCGGGTGAAATTCGCGATTATCGAGCAGATTTTGCGAATTTTACCTGTCTGGATCCGACCTATCAAGAAGCGGGACAACCGTTCGATCGGCATGGGTGGAGGTGTTTCATGGGACGCGCAGCGCACTCCCTGGACGAGCTTCGTCAAGACCTGGACGAGACGCAAAGCGTCATCGAGATTCTCGAGCGAGCGAGCCAGGAGCTGGTCGCCATCATCAGCTACGATGATTCGGTGCGGTCCAATCCCTTGCGCGGAAACCAGCTCAGCTCGATCGGCGAGCAACTGAGCCTCGCCCGCCACCACAGGGTGTCGCTTGCGCGTCGGATCGAGCGCCTCGGTATCGGGTCGAGCCAGGAGACGCGGCCGGCCTGACCGACGCGAAGCCCAATCGGAACGCGCTCCGTCCCTCGGCTAATTGCGGTGGCGATCAAATCGCACTAAGCCTCGCGCCCAACCGCAGCAGGGCCGGCCATGAAATCTCCGCGCAAAGTCTTCGAGCCCCTCGCGATCGGCGCGCCGCGCCCGTATCTCGAGTTGCCGTCGAAACTCGAGCGGATGATCCATTTCGTGCCGCCCCACATCGAGAAAGTGCGGGCGAAGGCGGGCGAGCTCGCGGGCCAGGTCGACGTCGTCCTCGGCAATCTCGAGGACGCGATCCCGATCGAGTCGAAGATCGCCGCGCGCGACGGCTTCATCGCCATGGCCAAGGCGACCGATTTCGGCTCGACCGGGCCTGTGGGCGCGCGTCAATGCGCTGAACTCGCCCTGGTTCCTCGACGACATGACCCGGCTCGTCGGCGAGATCGGCGACAAGCTCGACGTCGTGATGATCCCCAAGGTCGAGGGCGACTGGGACATCCATTTCGTCGACCAGTATCTTGCGCTGCTCGAGGCGCGGCACGGGCTGAAGAAGCCGATCCTCGTCCACGCGATCCTCGAGACCGCCGCAGGGCGTCAACAACGTCGAGGCGATCGCCGCCGCCTCGCCCCGCATGCACGGCATGAGCCTCGGGCCGGCCGATCTCGCCGCCTCGCGCGCGATGAAGACGACCCGCGTCGGCGGCGGCCATCCCGACTACAAGGTGCTCGCCGACGTCACGACCGCCGCGGCGCGGCGCGCCTGTCGGCCCAGCAGGATCTCTGGCACTACACGATCGCGCGCATGGTCGACGCCTGCGCGGCGCACGGCCTCAAGGCGTTCTACGGGCCGTTCGGCGACTTTTCCGATCCCGAAGCCTGCGAGGCGCAGTTCCGCAACGCCTTCCTGCTCGGCTGCGCCGGCGCCTGGACGCTGCATCCGAGCCAGATCGCCATCGCCAAGCGGGTCTTCTCGCCCGACGCCGGGCGAGGTCGCATTCGCGCGCAGGATCCTCGACGCCATGCCCGACGGCTCGGGCGCCGTGATGATCGACGGCAAGATGCAGGACGACGCGACCTGGAAGCAGGCGCGCGTCATCGTCGAACTCGCCAAGCAGGTGGCGGCGAAGGACCCGGAATACGCCAGCGCTTTATCAGTTCTGAGCGCGAACGCATTGCACGACGAATCGCGAATTGACGCGGTTCGCCTGCGCAGTCTAAGCCGCTTCCCATGACGCCGCGCATCGCGAAATTCGGCATCGGACAGGTGGTCAAGCACCGGATCTATCCGTTCCGGGGCGTGATCTTCGACGTCGATCCGGTGTTCGCCAACACCGAGGAATGGTGGCGCTCGATCCCGGCGGACATCCGCCCGTCCAAGGATCAGCCGTTCTACCACCTCTACGCCGAGAACGCGGACAGCCAGTACATCGCCTATGTCTCGGAGCAGAACCTCCTGCCCGACGAGTCCGGCGAGCCGGTGCGCCACCCCCAGATCAGCGAGACGTTCGAGCGCACGGCCGACGGGCGCTACCGGTTCCGCGCCGGAGCGATGGCGAGCTGACGGCGCCCTCCGCGGCAGACCCGTGACGGAAAAGGCGCGCTCGCCATCGGCAGCGCGCCTCTTCGTTGGTCTCGCAACGCTGTCGCCTCCCGCTGACGGGCGGGAGGCGGCCGTAGCGCGGCGTTACTGCTTCGGCGCGGCGGGAGCAGCCGGAGCGGCAGGCGCAGCCGGGGCGGCCGGCGCGGCGGCGCCTCTGCTGCTGCTGCTCGAGCGCCTTGCGCTGCTCCTCGGCCTTCTTCTGCAGCTGCTGCTGCAGCGCCTGGCGCTGCTGCTCGAGCAGCTTGGGATCGGTCGGCTTGCCGTCGAAGGTCGGCCCGAAATCCTTCAGCGGAATGTTGAAGGTCAGCTCGCGGCCCGAAGGGTCGCCGCCCGGAACGCGCAGCACGATCGCGAGGTTCTGGCCCTTCTTCAGGTTCGCGAGCGCGCTCGGCGCTGATCTCGACCTCGGCGGTGCAGGCGTTCTGGAAGCACATGTCGTACTTGCCTTCGATCGGCTCGGCCTTGTCGACGACGACGCGGAAGCCGGGCTTCAGGAGCATGCCGATCGGCAGCATCATGAAGCGGAGCTTCTTCTTCTCCTCGCCCTGCAGCTCGAACACCTGAATGCTGATCATCGGCGGCTGGTCGGCCGAGGTGGCGAAGTCGCGCATCGTCTGGCAGGCGTCGCGGCCGGTGGTCTGCTCCTTGCCGCAGAGCTTCACCCATTGCGGCTCGGGCGACACGAGATCGACCTTCGACGGGATTTGCGGCTGCTGCGCCGGGCGGCCGGCTGGGCGGCGCCGGGCGCGGCGCGGCCGGCGCCGGTTGGCGCGTTCTGCGCCAGCGCCGCCCCTGCGCCGAGCGCCATGCTCATTGCGAGCGCCGCGGCGCTCAAGCGCGTGATCGGGAAAATCATCAATCGTCCTTTCAAGCCGTAACGGATAACTCGTCTGCGCCCTCGCCCGTCCCGCGTCGCGCGGCGCCCGCGCGGGCCTTCGGCCAGCCGTCTGGCGACAATATGGCGCTGCATGCGCCGCCGCGCGGGCGGCTCCCGGCGCGGCGCTCTCTTTCCACATCCGGCGCGACAATCCAATAACAATTTCGCCGGAACGGCGCGCTCGTGCGGCGATCCGCCGCTGCGCCGACGACGAAACGGCCGATCGCGCCGCCGGAACGAAGTCGCGATCAGGACTAAGAAACGACGCAATTCCCGGTGCTAAGGTCGCGCCATGTTCGGACCGGCGATTCGCTGTCTCCTCCTCGCGGCGCTCGCGCTCGCGGCTCCCCGCGCGCGCCGAGATCGCTCGAGACCGCCCCCGCGATCGCCATGCACGGCGAGCCGGCGCTGGCGCCGGGCTTCGATCACTTCCCTTACGTCAATCCGGACGCGCCCAAGGGCGGCCGGCTGAACCTCGCCTTCCTCGGCGCCTTCGACAGCCTCAACCCCTACAACGTCAAGGCGCTTTCGACGGCGCAGGGGCTCATCGGCAACGTCTATCAGTCGCTGATGATCCGCTCGGACGACGAGCCCTTCACCCTCTACGGCCTGATCGCGCAAGAGCGTCGAGACGGACCCGGCGCGCGACCGGATCGTGTTCCACCTCAATCCGGCGGCGCGGTTCTCCGACGGCTCGCCGATCACCTCGGCCGACGTCCTGTTCACCTTCAACCTGCTCAAGGCGAAGGGGCGGCCGCAGCAGCGCGCCGCCTTCAGCCTGGTCGAAGGCGCCGACGCGCCCGACGCGCACACGGTGCGCTTCGACCTGACCGGCGCCAACGACCGCGAGCTGCCGCTGACCCTCGCCATCATGCCGGTGCTGTCGCAGCGCCCATACCGACGCCGAGCATTTCGAGGACCAGACCCTGCAGATTCCGGTCGCCTCCGGCCCCTATCGGATCGCCGAGGTCGTTCCCGGCCAGCGGCTGGTGCTCGAAGCGCAACCCAGACTACTGGGCGCGCGACCTGCCGGTCTCCAAGGGCCTCTACAATTTCGACGAGATCCGCATCGACTACTTCCGCGACGCCGACGGCGATGTTCGAGGCGTTCAAGGCCGGGCTGATCGACTACCGGATCGAGGACGACGTCGACCCGCTGGCGCTCGGAATACGACTTTCCCGCCGCGCAAGGACGGGCGCGTCGATCACGGCCGCGATCCCGAACGGGCTGCCGAAGGGCGTCTCGGGCTTCGCCTTCAACACCCGCCGCCCGATGTTCGCCGATCCGCGGGTGCGCGAGGCGCTGGCCTCGATGTTCGACTTCGAGTGGATCAACGCCAATCTCTACGCCGGCGCCTACAAGCGCTCGGAAGGGTTCTTCGACGACAGCGAGCTGTCGTCGATCGGCCGTCCGGCCTCGGAGCGCGAGAAGGCGCTGCTCGCGCCCTTTCCCGGCGCGGTGCGGGCCGACGTGATGGACGGGACCGTGGCGCGCGCCCGTCTCCGACGGCTCGGGCCGCGACCGGGCGATCGCCCGCCGCGCGATCGAGCGAACTGGAGAGCGCGGGCTACCGCGCTGAAGGACGGGCGCCTCGTCGACCGCAACGGCGCGCCGCTCGCCTTCGAGATCGTCGGTGAAGACCCGCGAGGAGGAGCGGCTTGCGCTCGCCTACGCGCGCAATCTCGCCCGCATCGGCGTCGACCGCCGACGTCCGCCTCGTCGACGAGGTGCAGTTCCAGCGCCGCCGCACGCGGTTCGACTTCGACGTGATGCCGGGAACCTGGACCGCCTCGCCCTCGCCCGGCAACGAGCAGCGCGGACGCTGGAGTTCGGCGGCCGCCAACGCCGAGGGCGCCTACAACATCGCCGGCGCCGCCTCGCCCGCGATCGACGCGATGATCGCGGCGATTCTCGCGGCCAACAGCGAACGAGGATTTCGTCGCCGCGGTGCGGGCGCTCGACCGGCTGCTCATCTCCGGCTTCTACATCGTGCCGCTCTATTATGCGCCCGAGCAGTGGATCGCCTATTCGGCCAAGCTCGGGCGGCCGGACAAGACGCCGCTGTTCGGCGTCGATCTCGCCGCGTGGTGGCGGATCGCGCCCTGACCGACGACCGGGCGCGGATTCCATTGACCGGCGAAGCGGGTGGGGTAAGATCGCGATGTGGCCGCAGAAGATCGGACGTTGCAATGCCTGAGCAAGGCATGAAACACCTGACCGAGATTTCAGATCTGCATCACCGTGTACGGCGGCTTCGTTGGTTTCGCGAGACATTCAGCGAGCAGGCCGACGAGATCGGCCGGTGTTTTCATTTTCGCTATAAGATCGACGATCGAACGCTCGTTGACGCTTTCTTCCGATGGGCCGAAGCGTTCGAACGCCAGCGGCGCGAACTCGGGGAAGAATCGGCGCGATTTCGCAATCTTCGCGGCGGGTCTTATGTTGCGCGAACTCTGCCGGTCCAATCCGGCCCGCAAGGTCGGCGAAGGTCAGTTCTACAATTTGATTCCGCCCGAGCCCATGGCCAGGGTTTGTGAATTCTGGCCGGAAGGCTATCTCTACGCGACTTACTGCCTCACTTTGGCGCGGGCGATCCTTGTTCAGGAATTCGGCGCGGAGACGCCCGACATTCCGCAGCTCAGAGAACTGCGCGTCTGGGAATCCTTTAGAGAAAACCTCAAGGATGATCCCGCGATGGCGTCGGCGTTCTTCGATTTGTTCATGGGCGTCGAGCCGAATTGGAATTTTCCCGAGTTTTTCAGTAGCCGCCCTGGCGCGCAAAGAACTGCATTGATCACCGGAGGAAATCAATCGGGCCGTGCAGGATCTTTATCCGGTCACGGGGACGATCATATCACCTGAAAGAGACCCTGTTCTGGTCTACGCGAAGCAATGTCGGAATTTTCAATTCCGTTGTTCATGGATCTGGCTGTCAGTCAACCGTGGGACGCCCTCGCCCCGTTGACGACGCTTCGGGCCATTTGACGCTGCTGGCGAGATGTCTTCTTACAAAGCGCCGAAAGCGTGAATTGACAGAGGCGAACTCGCGCTTTGCGTCGTCATGGCGCAAATAAGCGTCGACGCTTCGGCTCAAATACGGAAGCTTCGAGGTTCTCGACTCGGTCCTCATTTTTTCGGCGTGCGCGGTCGCCGTTTGACTGTCCTCTGTACTCTTGTTGTACGTTTGTGAGCGCCTTTCGTCGCAGCGTCGCCAGCCAACTCCCCGTCGTTGGCCGTTCTGAGCCGAGGCGCGCTTTCCGATAAGGGCTTCGGCGGCGCGGCTCTTTTGCAGCAGCATGTCTGTGTCCGGCGGCAGGGAAAAGGCCGAGTTCGAACCCCCGCGGCGGCGCGGCGTCGAGCGCGCCATTCCCATTCTTAATTTATTGATAAATAGACATAAATCGTTCCCCGTGCTCGAACAGGCCCCGCCCATTGCCTACGCAGGATTTGTGGCGCGCGTCCTGCCGATCCGACCGCTGTTGGAACCCGGACGCGAGCAACAGCGGCCCCGAGTGAAGCAGCGGATACAATAACAGAAATTGCGTGTTTTTGTGATACATATTGACAATCAAAAATACATGTGTTCCGATTGCCTTGGAGTTGGATAGCGAACCCACGGGCAGATGGGGCCGCGACAGCGAGGCGGAGGAAAGGATGGCCTGGTGGCAATATGCGCTTCTCGCGCTGGTCATAGCGTGGGCCCTGCAGGCATACGGCGTCTGGCGCCAAACTCAGCATTATCAAGGGGTCTTTAAGGAGCTTCGCAGGGGCTGGGCCGACGGCGCGCTCGGCGTCGGCGCCGCGCCGGCCAAGTTCGGCAAGGGCGCGATCACGATGGTGGTGGTCGATCCGAAGGGAACGGTCCGGACAGTGCGCGTGATGCAAGGGCGCAGCGTCTTTGCCAAGTTCAAGACCCGCGATGATCTTGCCGGCATGTCGCTTGCCGACCTGAAAGCGAGGGTCGAGGCCTCCAGTTTCAACTCGTCCCTCGGCGTCGCAATCGCGAAGGCGATCGAACAAATCGAAAAGGTCGAAACCCAGAAAGGGAGCACGACCGGCGCGGCGTCTGGCGCCGCGTTCAAGTTGGCGTGATCTCGCCCGAACTCTGCTGTCTGGCGCGGTCAATTGGAGCGAGCAGGGAGGAAAACATGCTTGTCGCACACTTGGTGACTTATGGCCCGCATTTGGCCGAATACGCGGCCTTGGCCGGGCCCCCGGATCAGTTGGCGCATGCCGGCCACAACATGATCGTCCTGGCCCAGGCCCCCGCTGATTTTGCCGCGAAGGTGAAGGAGGCCGCTCAGCAGGAGCAGCTCGGCTGGCTGACGACGATCGGCAAGCACTTCATCGGCGTGTTCCAGCAGGGCGGGCAGGTGTTCGCCGGCTTCGTCACCGGCATCATTCCGACGCTCGTCGTGCTGATGACGGCCTTCTATGCGCTGATCGGTCTGGTCGGCGAAGACCGCGTGCACGGCGTCGCGCGCGCCGCGGGCACGATGCGCGTTGACGCGCTACACAGTGCTGCCGGTCCTCGCGATGTTCTTCCTGACCAACCCGATGGCCTACACCTTCGGCACGTTCCTGGAAGAGAAGCACAAGCCCGCCTTCTATGATGCGGCGGTGTCGTTCTGTCACCCGATCACCGGCCTGTTTCCGCACGCCAATCCCGGGCGAATACTTCGTCTGGGGCGGCGTGCTCGTCGCGCTGCTGGAGCTCGAGAAGGCAGGCAAGGTCCCGCCGTCCTATCACGTCACGGTTGCGATCTATTACTTCATCGTCGGCGTGATCGTGATCCTGCTCAAGGGCATGCTCACCGAGCGCATCACCGCGTTCATGGCGCGTCGCCAGGGCGTCGAGCTCTGAGAAGCGGGGAGGAAGTCCTATGGCTACCGACGTTCAATACAGGCCGTCAAGATCTCTCGCGGGCGGCAGGGCTGGGGCGGACCGCTCGTCATCGCGCCGACGAAGGAGCGCGACAAGATCGTCGCCGTGACCGGCGGCAAAATCCCGCCCGTCGCCTATGCGAATTGCCGAACTGACCGGCGGCACGGTCGTCGACGGATTCCGGGCTCCGCCGGCCGAAAGCGAAATGGCCTGCGTGGTCGTGGATTGCGGCGGCACGGCGCGCTGCGGCGTCTATCCGCGCAAACGCATCCCGACGATCAACCTGACGCCGGTCGGCCAGGCCGGACCGCTGGCGCAGTTCATCACCGAGGACATCTATGTCTCGGGCGTCGAGTATGGAGCAGATCGCGCTCGCCGACGGTTCCGAGCCGCGGCATAGTGGTCGGCGCGGGGGCGACCGCCACGGCGCCGGCGAGCCGCAGCGAGCACGGTTAGGCCCGCCGTCGCCCAAGCGGGCGGCGGAGGCGGCGGCAACGGGTTCATCGACCTGATCGCCTCGATCGGCCGTGGAATGGGCAGGGTGGTCGGCATCTTCTTCAACGCCGGCCGCAAGACCATCGACCAGGTGATCCGCAACGTGCTGCCGTTCATGGCGTTCGTGACCATGCTGATCGGCATGATCCTGTACACCGGCATCGGCGACATGCTCGCCAGGCCGATGGGGCCTCTGGCCAACAACATCTTCGGTCTGCTCGTCATCTCGGCGATCTGCGGCTTGCCGTTCCTGTCTCCGATCCTCGGTCCAGGCGCGGTCATCGCCCAGGTGATCGGCGTGGCGATCATCGGTCCGCAGATCGCCAACGGCACGATCGCCCCGGCGATGTCGCTGCCCGCGCTGTTCGCCTACGACACGCAGGTCGGCTGCGACTTCGTGCCGGTCGGGCTGGCGCTCGGCGAGGCGAAGCCTCAGACGATCGAGATCGGCGTGCCCGCGGTTCTGTTCAGTCGGCAGATCATGGGGCCGGTTTCGGTGGTGATCGCCTGGGCCGCCAGCTTCTTCCTCTGATCGAAGAGGATCGACTCGCGATGCGAAGCTTCAGCACAATCGTCACCGCCGTCAGCGACGAGGCGCGGGAACTTGTCGAGCGAGGGCGTGCTCATCCTGTTTGCCGAAGGCGCGCCGCCGGAACTGGCGGAAGTGTCGGTGCTGCATCGCGTTCAACAACAGCCGACGGCGGCGCCGCCCGCCGTCGGGGCCACCCTCAGCGTGGCTGGATTCAAGAGCCGAATCACCGCGATCGGCGAATACGCCTGGCAGAAGGTCGGCGAAATGGGCCACGTCGTCATCAACTACAACGGCGCGGACGCCGCGCCGCGTCCTGGCGAAATCAGCGCGGAAAGCGTCGATCTCGAAGCCCTCGCGGATGCGCTTGGTCCCGGCGCGGAAATCTGGGTCGAGACCTGAGCGCAACCGCAGAGGCGCGGATCGCGCGGGGACGGCGGCGGGGACGATCGCGGCCCTGGCCGTGGCCGCGCAACCTCGCGGCGCATCAATTCGGAGAAATGGCGGGGCGTCAGTTCGGAGATACCGAAGTGCTCGAGCGCAAAGTTGTTGTTCGCCTGAACGAAGGTCTGCATGCGCGTCCGGCGACCCAATTCGTGAAGCTGGCGCGCAGCTTCACCGCCGACATCGAGGTCCTGCGCGGCGGCAAGAGCGCCAATGCGAAGAGCCCGGTCAAGCTGATGCTGCTCAGCGTGAAGGAGGACGACGAGATCGTCGTTCGCGCCGACGGCGTCGACGAGGCCCAGGCGATAGAGGCGCTTTGCTGCTATGCGGCCAGACCGACGCCGGCGCCGCCGGAGCGCTTGAGGGCGTAGCGGCTGACTCCGCGGACGCAGCTCGCCCGAGGCGGCCGCCGGACAGCATTCGAAGAACCCCGGGGATGGCGGCGCAGGCGCCGGAACCGGGTCCGGGCCCGGACGCCGCCTCCGAACTCGCCCAGGTTTCGCCCCCGAGCGGAGCGCCCGCAAGCGCCGGCGCGGCGGTCGGCCCGGCCTTCGCGTTTCTTCCCGAGCGAATCGAACCGCCGCGGCAGGTGGTCGCTGAGGCGGAGATTCCGGCCGAACTCGAACGGCTGCGCATCGCGAGAACGGCCGTCGAGAGCGAACTCGAGCGTCGCGCCGCGTTCGCCCATGCCGGCACCCAGGAGGCCGACATCATCGCCGCGCTCGCGGAAATCGGCCGCGACGTGGAACTGGTCGGGCGCATCGAAGCTCATGTAAATGCGGGCTTCGACGCCGTGAGCGCTGCGCTCGACGGCGGCGCCGAGCTCGCGCGCGAATTCGAGGAACTCGAGGATCCCTATGTGCGCGCGCGCGGCGAGGACGTCTCGGCCTATGCGCGCCGGATCGCGCTGGCGCTTCTCGGCAAGCATGACGCGAGTCTCAGCGACGTCCCGCCCGGCTCGATCGTCATCGCCGATGATATCAGCGCGTTTGATCTCGCCGGCGCCGCGATCGAGAACTTTGGAGGCCTCGTCAGCCTGAAAGGCGGGGCGACTTCGCACGTGGCCATCATCGCCCGCTCCTATGGCGTGCCGGCGGTGCTCGGACTCGAGTTGGATCCCGAGCGCCTGCGCGCAGCAAAGATCGTGGCGCTCGACGGGACCACCGGAGAGGTCGCGGTCGACCCGGAGCCGGAGACGGAAGCCGTGTTCCGTGCGCGCGTGGCGGCGACGGCGGCGCGCAAGGCGGAACTCGCCGCTTACGCGAAGATCGAACCGCGCATGCGAGACGGACGCTTAATCGAGATCGGCGCCAATCTCGGTTCGCTGAAGGAGATCGAGGCGGCCGTGCAGGCCGGCGCCATGGGCGTGGGCCTGTTCCGCACCGAGCTCCTGTTCATGGAGCGCAAGCGGCCCCCGACCGAGGACGAGCAGGCGAAAGTCTACTCCAAGCTCGCCCAAGCCTTCGCACCCCGCAGTGTGATTGTCCGGACCCTCGACATCGGCGGCGACAAGTCGACGCCGGGCATCTTTGTGCCGCACGAGGACAATCCGTTCCTCGGTTGGCGCGGCATACGCCTCTGTCTCGATCAGCCCGACATCTTCAAGCCGCAGCTTCGCGCGTTGTTGCGCGCCGGAGTGCATGGCAACCTCAAAGTGATGATTCCGATGGTCGCGGACATCGAGGAGCTTCGCTCGACCAAGCGTCTGATCGAGGAATGTCGCGCCGAACTGGCGGCCGACGGCGTCCCCCATCACATGTTCGAACTCGGCGTCATGGCCGAAACGCCGGCTGCGGCGCTCGCAGCCGACTCTCTCGCCGGCGAGGTCGCTTTTTTTTCGATCGGCACCAACGACCTCACGCAATATGTGATGGCGGCCGATCGTTTGAATGCGCGGGTCGGCCACCTCAACCGAGCCGACCACCCGGCCGTGCTCAAGGCGGTCGCCATGATCTGCGAAGCGGCGCGCGCGGCGGGGGTTTGGGTCGGCGTCTGCGGCGAGGCGGCGGCGAGGCCGGACATGATCGCCAAGTTCCTGGCGCTCGGCGTGACCGAGTTGAGCATGAGCCCGGCTTCCATTCCGCTCGCCAAGAAATGCGTCATCGAGCTATGAGTTCGTGGCCTCGCCTCATCGTATTTGACTGCGACGGCGTTCTGGTTGACAGCGAAGCCTTGGCGATGCGCGCCTATTTCGACATCCTGGCCGATATCGGGGCGGAGGTTCCGGCCGATGTCTGGCCGCAATGCTTCGGGCTGAAGCAGGCCGACATTTTTGCGATCCTCGAGCGTGCGATTGGGCGGCCGATTGGGCCGGACGTTCGGAATCGCCTGTGGCCGCGCACGCGGGAATTGTTCTCGGCGGAGTTGAAACCGACGCCCGGCGTGATCGACTATCTCGGCGCGCTGACGACGCTTCGCTGTGTGGCTTCGTCGTCGCAGCCGGAGCGCATTCGGTTCAGTCTCGAGAAAACCGGGCTGTCCGGCTTTTTTCGCGACGCCCTTTTTTCCACGCAGAATGTCGAGCGCGGCAAACCGGCTCCGGACATCTACCTCCACGCGGCGGAGCGGATGGGCGCCGCCCCCGCCGATGTCGTCGTGATCGAAGATTCCGCGCCGGGGGTGCAGGGGGCGAAATCGGCCGGGGCGCGCGCGATCGGTTACCTCGGGGGCGCCCATATCGAACCCGATCACGGCCGTCGCCTTCTCGAAGCCGGGGCTGACCTCGTCGTTGAGGACTGGAGAGCCGTCGCGCGTGCGCTGATCTCGCTGGCGAACTAGACGCCGCTTGTCCCAGGCCCACGACTTTGTGTCTGCAGTCCCCGCCGGCGGCTCAGCGGGCGCTTCTACTCGCAAAACCCGCCCGATTAAGCTAGACTATGCGCACAAAGCCAGTTGAAAAAAGGCGCACACGTGACAAGGACGCAACTTCCACTTCCGGACCAGTTAGTCCTGGCGGTCAAGGATCAACTGCGCAACGTGCGCTATCAGATTCGCCGCAGCGCGGAAGGATACGGACCTCATCGTTTTGCGCCGCATGTCCCGCGACCTGTCGCGCTCGCCGCGGCTTCGGTGTTCTCTCAGGTTGAGGCCGCTGCGACAGCGCTCCTGCCAGAGAACGAACACCAATCCGGCGCGCTCGCGTTCCCGCAGTCGATCTCCGCCTACTTTGGCCCAGAGGGGGAAAAGGCGAACGCCTTGGTGCCTGAAATTTACTATGCGCTCAAAGGCCTTTTGCGGCGGTTCGGCCTGGAGGTCTTTCTCGTTTCGGAACAGGCGGTGGACGAGGCGGTGGGCGCGTTGAAGGCGCGCAGAGGAGGGCTTGCGAACGTCGCCATCGACGCTTCGCGTTCGACTTCCGAAAGAGCGGACGCGACGGTTCGGCTTTGCGCCGCCTTGGCCGTGGAGCTCGTCGCGGCGCGCCCAATCCGCGAGGCGGTGACCAGCGCCCCAGGGGATTCGGCGCCGAGAAATCTCTCGCGCGCACCTAACGATTATTGCGCGCTCGTGGTCGGACTTGCGATCGCTCTCGCTTCCAAGGGCAATTCGAGCGTTGGCGATCTCGACGCCCTGATCGCCTCGGCGGACCTGGCGGTCGACGCGCGATACGCTGAATTGTCGGCGGCGCTCAGCAGCGCCGAGCCCGTTTCAGCGCTCGCGCGCCAATTCGCGGCGATGCTTCCGTTCCTGCCATAACCGAGCCGTTCGATCAGCCCTTTTTTTCGGCGACGTGTGTGTGGTTGATGAGCAAGCCCGCGGTGGTCTCGTCTGTAATCAGCACCGTGGGGCGCAGCAGCTTGAAGGCCCCGATCAGCGGCCCGATCTTTTCCTTGCCCCCTGAGACGAGCACCCGGATCGGGCTCGCTGTGAGCATCGAGAGCGGCACCGACATCACGCGATCGTTAATGGAATGGTCGACTAGGCGGCCGTCCTCGTCGAAGAAATTGTAGAGCATGTCGCCAACCGCGCCGCGCGCGCGCAACTCGCGCAGTTCCGCGTTGGAGATGATGCCGTAGTAGTTGGTTGTCGAATTCAGCTTGGTCGTGCCGACGCTGACGACGACGGCGTCCAGCGACTTGGAGAAGTCGAAAACTTCCCTGAGGCCGCAACGCTCGATGAGCGTGCGCTTCGTCGCCGCGCTGTCAACGATCGCCGGCGCAGCCAGCAGATAGCAATCGGCTTTGTAGATGCGCGAAAACTGCCAAGCGAATTCGGCCGGATTGGCTTGGCGCGCGCGCGTAATTCCGCCCAGAAGCGACACGACCGAAAGGTGCGGGACCTGGCTCTCCGGGAGGAAGCCGAGCGCACGGTTCAGGGTATTTCCCCAGCCGAGCCCGAGCTTCATGCCCGGCCGCAACATTTGGGAAACGTATTCGCCGGCTGCCGCCGCTATCGCGCTGCTTGGATCGGCCCTCTCGGAAGAGATCGGCGCAACGACGACTTCGCTGAAGGCGTATTTCTTCTGAACTTCGAATTCGAGACTGGAGAGTTCGGCCAGGTCACGGCTCAGCGCCATGCGCACCTCGTTCAACTCCCGCGCCTCCGCGAGCAGTCGCACCACGGTGATACGTCCGATGCCGAGGGCCTCGGCGATCGCGCCTTGCGTCATTTCCTCGACATAATACATCCACGCGACGCGTTGGCGCATACGGGGCGGACGCCGTCCGAGCGCGAAGGCCTCTGTTCCCGCATCGTCGTGATTTCCGCTGTTTTTCGTTGGTCTCGGCGGCCCGCGGAGACGATCACGACTGTTCATTTTACCTCTCAATTCGCGGGCGAGGCAAAGATTTGGCCCCCGCTCTTAGCGAAGGCGCGCCCGCGGCGACGTCTTATCTTATCTTGAACAGATTTATTTTGTGCCGCGCATTTGATCTGACGTCAATAGGTCTTGACACGAAATGCGGCGATGGCGCGGCGCCGTCCTCCCTCGCAAGCCTTCTGAACATTAGACTTGACAAAATGAAAAAAGTTCACTAGAAAGCGCATCAAAGCCGAGCGCATGGAGGGTCGTGAGTTTCCTCGAAAAGGCGCGGCGGAATGCCTGTTTAGGAGGAAACCGAACAGCGTTTGCCGCGGGGCGCAACTCAACACGTGATCGCGGGCCGCAACTCAAAACTAGATGATGGGAGCACGCCTTGTCACATATCGCTAAGGTCGGCCTCGCGGCTGAGATTGACGCCTACGCCAAGGACAGAGGTCCTCTGACGATCGGTCTCGCCGGCGCGGGTCAAATGGGCACCGACATCGTTGTCGAACTTTCGCAGATGTCGGGCGTGCGGCTCGGCGCCATTTCCGAGATTGCCGTCGATGCGCGCGCGGGCCGCGGCGATCATGGCCGGTCACGCCGAAAGCGACATCGTTCGCGCCTCCAAGGCGTCCGACATCGATCGCGCGAATCGAGATGGGCAAAATCGCTCATCACCGAGAGTTATGAGGCGCATGTGCGGTTCCGGGCCGCATCGACGTCATCATCGACGCGACCGGCAATCCGAGTATCGGCACGCTCATCGCGCTCGAGGCGATGAAGCAACGGCAAACACATCGTCATGCTGAACGTCGAAGCCGACATCACGATCGGCCGCTTCCTCAAGGAAGAAGCGCGAAAGGCGGGCGTCGACGTTCACCGGCGCGGCGGGCGACGAGCCGGCGGCGACGGTGGAACTGATCGGCTTCGCCCAGGCGCTCGGCTTCGAGATCGTCGCCGCCGGCAAGGGCAAGAACAACGCCCTGCAATTCGACGCCACGCCCGACGCACTTCGAAGAAGGAAGCGCGCGCAGCGCAACATGAACGCGCGCATGCTGGTCGAGTTCGTCGACGGCTCCAAGACCGCGATCGAAATGACTGCGGTCGCCAACGCGACCGGCCTCGTGCCGGACGTGCCCGGCATGCATGGGCCGAAGGCGACGCGCGAAGAACTCGCGCAGGTGCTGTGCACGAAGGAGGACGGCGGCATCCTCAACAAGTCCGGCGTCGTCGACTATTCGATCGGCAAGGGCGTCGCGCCCGGCGTGTTCTGCGTCGTCAAGCCGCCGCCATCCGCGCGTGCTCGAGCGCATGATCGACCTGAAGGTGGGCCCGGGCCCGTGCTTCAGCCTGCTGCGGCCCTACCATCTGACAAGCCTCGAAGTGCCGCTGTCGGCGATCCGCGCCGCGCGCGCTGCACCGGCGCCGACCTCGAGCCGCTCGACCGGCCCGTCGGCGAATGCGCCGCGCTCGCCAAGCGCGATCTCGATCCCGGCCAGATCCTCGGCAAGATCGGCGAATACGACTATCGCGGCTTCGCCATGGAGTGGCTGGACGCCCGCAAGAGCGGCCGCGATGCCGCTGGGCCTCGCCGAGCGCTCGAAGGTGCTGAAGCCGATCAAGGCAGGCGAAAAGCTGACCTACGAAAATTGCTGCGCCCGACGACTCCCTCGTCGTCACGCAGATCCGCCGCCGGCTCGACCAGGCGGACGGCCAGTTCGTGCCCAACTGATCTGCTGCAACCTCGTTAGTGAACGCCGAGAGACTGTCATGAGCACATCCGCGTTGAAGCGGCGCGAGTCGCCGCAGTCGAATCGTCCCCGCGTCTACGAGCGGCTGACGAAGAGCGAGCTGCGCGACGCGCTGCACAAGATGCACCTGATCCGGCGCTTCGAGGAGAGCGCCGAGGACGCCTACGTCCGCGGCCAGAGCTACGGCACGATGCATCTCTCGATCGGCGAGGAGGCGACCGCGGTCGGCGTTTGCGCGCCGCTGACGCGACGCCGACTACGATCACCTCGACCCATCGCGGCCACGGCCATTGCATCGCCAAGGGCGCCGAGGTGAAGCGCATGTTCGCCGAGTTCCTCGGCCGCGAGACCGGCTATTGCCGCGGCCGCGGCGGCTCGATGCACATCGCCGATCCGAGCAAGGGCAACCTCGGCGCCAACGGCATCGTCGGCGGCGGCATTCCGATCGCCGTCGGCGCGGCGCTGAGCGCCAAGCTGCGGAAGACGGGCGCCGTCGTCGTCTGCTTCTTCGGCGACGGCGCGAACAACGAGGGCGCGTTCCACGAGTCGCTCAACATGGCGTCGATCTGGAAGCTGCCGGTCGTGTTCGTGTGCGAGAACAACCTCTACGGCATGTCGATGTCGACCGAGCGCTCGACCGCGGTCAAGCACGATCGCCGAGCGCGCCGAGCGCCTATGCGATGCCGGGCGTGATCGTCGACGGCAACAATTTCGCCGAGGTCGCCCAGGCCTCGTTCGAGGCGGCCGACCGCGCGCGGCGCGGCGAGGGGCCGACCCTGATCGAATGCAAGACCTATCGCATCCGCGGCCATTCGAGGTCCGACCGCAACCGCTACCGCACGAAGGAAGAGATCGAGGCGTGGAGGGCGCGCGATCCGATCGTACGCGTTCGAGCGCGAGCTCGAGGCGCTCGGGCTGCTGACGCGCGCGGAGATCGAGGCGATCCGGGCCGAGGTCGAGGACGAGATCAAGCAGGGCGTCGCCTTCGCCGAGGCGAGCCCGCCGCCCTCGGCCGCCGATCTGCTGCGCGACGTCTACACGATTTAGCGACTGCGAATCATGGACACGCACGATCCGCGAACTCACTTACGCCCAGGCGATTCAGGAGGCGATGGCGATCGCCATGGAGGCGGACGACCGGGTCTTCCTGATGGGCGAGGACATCGGCGTCTACGGCGGCGCCTTCCAGGTCACCGGCGATCTCGTCGAGCGCTTCGGCGAGGATCGGGTGATGGACACGCCGATCTCCGAACTCGGCGGCGCCGGCGTCGCGGTCGGCGCGGCGCTGACCGGCATGCGGCCGATCTTCGAATTCCAGTTCTCCGATTTCGTCGACGCTGGCGATGGAGCAGATCGTCAACCAGGCGGCCAAGCTGCGCTTCATGCTCGGCGGCTCGGTTTCCGTGCCCATGGTGGTCCGCCTGCCCACGGGCTCGGGGACCGGCGCCGCCGCGCAGCACAGCCAGGCGCTGCAGGCCTGGTTCGCGCACATGCCCGGCCTGAAGGTCGTCGAGCCGAGCGACGCCGCACGACGCCAAGGGCATGCTGCTCGCGGCGATCGCCGATCCCGATCCGGTGATGATCTTCGAGCACAAGCTGCTCTACAAGACCAAGGGGCCGGTTCCCGAGGGCTATTACACCGTGCCGCTCGACAAGGCGGAGGTGCGCCGCCAGGGCCGCGACCTCACCATCGTCGCCTCAGGGATCATGGTGCGGCAAGGCGCTCGAACGCGGCGGCGGAGCTGGCGAACGACGGCGTCGAAGCCGAGGTGATCGACCCGCGCTCGCTGCGCCCGCTCGACATCGGCACGATCAGCGAAAGCGTGAAGAAGACCTCGCGGCTGATGTGCGTCTACGAGGGCGTCAAGACGCTCGGCATCGGCGCCGAGATCAGCGCCGCGATCGCCGAGAGCGAGGCGTTCGACTATCTCGACGCGCCGATCCTGCGGCTCGGCGGCGCGGAGTCGCCGATCCCCTATAGCCCGATCCTCGAGAAGGCGGCGGTGCCGCAGATCCCCGACATCGTCGCCGCCGCGCGCAAGCTCGCGCGGGGACGCGTCTAAGATGGCCGTCGAAGTCATCCTTCCGCGCGTCGACATGGACATGGCGACGGGCAAGATCACGAAATGGTTCGTCGCCGAAGGCGAACCGGTAGCCAAGGGCCAGGCGCTGTTCGAGATCGAGTCGGACAAGGCGGCGATGGAGATCGAAGCGCCCGCCGAGGGCGTGTTGCGCGGGGTTACCGGGCGCCCTGGAGATGAAGTGCCGGTGGGCACGGTCGTCGGCTGGATCGTCGCTCCGGGCGAGAATTTTGCCGAAGCGCAAACCGGCCGCTGCGGGGGCCGTCGCCCCGCAGCAGGCTTCGCCGACCGGCGAAGCGGCCACGGAGGATCACGGCGAGGTTCAATCCGCTCAGTCCGCCAAAGCGCATCCCGATGGCGGTCAGCGGGCGACGCCTAAAGCGCGTCGACTGGCGCGCGAACTCGGATTGCCTCTGAGCGAGGTCGCCGGCAGCGGACCGGACGGCCGGACCCAGGCCAGCGACGTGACCGCGGCGGCGGCGAAACGCGGCGAAGCGTGACCCGTCGTCGGACGTCACCCGCGGCGGACGCCGAAGCCCAGGCGGGCCCGGCGGCCCGGCGACTTGCGGCCGAACTCGGCGTCGAAATCGCTGCGTTGAGGGGGACGGGGGAGAAGGGGCTCGTCACCAAGGAAGACGTCAAGGCCGCGTTCCGCGCGAGCGGGCCGCGATCCCAAGCGGGGGGCGAAGCGCTACCCGAAGTCCCGGTCGTGGACTTCGCAAAATTCGGCCCTGTCGAGATCGTGCCGCTATCGCGCATCAAGCGCATCTCGGGGCCGCGCCTGCACGCGTCGTGGCTCAACATTCCGCATGTCACGCATAGCGACGAAGCGGACATTACGGAACTGGAGGCGTTTCGGACATCGCTCGATGAGGCGGCGAAGGCGGACAAAGTGGCGCCCTATCGCGTCTCTCTGCTGCCTCTTGCGATAAAATGCACGGTCGCGGCTCTGAAGGCGTTCCCGCTCTTCAACTCCGCCCTCGTTCCCGCAAAGGATGCGTTGGTTTATCGCAACTACTGGCATATCGGCGTCGCCGTCGACACGCCGGACGGCCTCGTGGTCGCCGTCGTTCGAGACGCCGACCGCAAGGGCGTCAGGGAGATCGCGCGGGAACTTGCGGCGCTCTCAGCGAAAGCGCGGGAGGGAAAGTTGACCCCGGCGGAAATGCAGGGCGCGACCTTCACGGTCTCGTCGCTCGGCGGGATTGGCGGCACGGCGTTCACGCCGATCGTCAACGCGCCGGAGGTCGCGATCCTGGGAATCGTGCGGGCGAGGATGGCCCCGGTCTGGGACGGAACCGCGTTCCAGCCGCGGCTGATGTTGCCGCTGTGCCTGTCCTATGACCATCGCGTCATCGACGGCGCTGCGGCCGCGCGTTTCGTTCATTATCTGGGCGAATTGCTTACGGATGTGCGGCGCGCGCTGCTCTAGCCGGCTGCATCCTGAAGAGCGCATGACGTTCGCGGGAACCTGCCGCGCCATCAGCTGCATCCCGTCGACGGCGCTGCTTTATGCTTCCGAAGTGTTCGAGGAGGCCCGTCACGTCATGGCGCCGCTCGGCGTCCCGGTTGGCGCGACGAAGCTCGACCCGCCCGTTGCTTTTGCTTGCGTTGACGCGGCGGCGGCGCCAGCGTGCCGCGATCCGCTCCGACAGAAGCAACGATTGCAGAAACAGAGAGGCCCTTCGATGACCGATGCTGGCGAACCCTTGTCCATCGACGTCGTGAGCGACGTCGTCTGCCCCTGGTGCTATCTCGGCGAGAAGCGCCTCGCGGCGGCGCTCGCCGAAGAGACCGAGCCGGTCGACGTCCGCTGGCGGCCCTACCAGCTCGACCCGACGATCCCGGACGGCGGCCTCGACCGCAAGGAATACATGGAGCGCAAGTTCGGTCGCGACGGCCGGCTGAACGCGGTCCACGACCAGCTCGTTCAGCTCGGCGCCGAGGTCGGCCTGCCGTTCGCCTTCGACAGGATCGCCCGCGCGCCCAACACGCTCGACGCGCACCGGCTGATCCGCTGGGCGGCCTCGACCGGCGCCGCAAGGCGAGGTGGTCGACCGCCTGTTCCGCGCCTATTTCGTCGAGGGGCGCGACATCGGCGACCGCGCCGTGCTGCTCGACGATCGCGGGCGAGAGCGGCCTCGATACGGCGCTCGTCGCGCGCCTGCTCGACAGAGGGCGCGGACGTCGAGGCGGTGCGGAGCGAGATTGCGCAGGCCCAGGCGATCGGCGTCACCGGCGTGCCGTTCTTCATTTTCGCCGGACGCCTCGGCGTGCCGGGCGCGCAGGACGTGTCGGTGCTGCGGCGGGCGATCGCGGAGGCGCGCGGCCGCGGCGCGGACGCAGCCGGCGGCCTGAGCGCGTCAGGCCGCGTCGAGCGCCAGGACGAGTTCGGCGGGCAGTTCGACGGGCGGGGCGAGATCGTCATTGCCGTCGAGGGGCGTCGCAGCGCCACGATCGGAACGTTCGCGTCACGCATCGCCGGATCCGCGTCGGCCGCATCGTCGTTGCGCCGGAGCGAAGTCGAGACTTCGGGGGCAGGACCTTGCCCTTGAAGGTCGCTCTCGGAGGCGCGCGCGTCTTTGCGCGGGCGTCCTCGCGAGCGGCTTCCGCGGCGAGCCGCCAGAGGAGGGCGAGGAACGGCTGAAGCGCCGGATCCCGTTCCGCCTCGCAGGCCCGGATGACCGCGCCGATGAGTTCGGCCTTGAGGCCTTCGCCCTTCCCCGCGCCGCGCGTCGCGAGCGCGGACAGAGCCGCCCGAAAGACCGGCAGAGCGTGTCGCGGCAATCCGGCTTTGAGCGCTGCGGCGGCGAAACCCGCTCCGCGCGGATCGTGCACGAGGCCGGCCGCGCGCGCGCCGGAGAGGCCGGCGAGTTCGGCCAGCGCCGCGGCGAATAGCGCGCGCGCCGCCGCAAAGCAGCGATCGCAGGAGGAGCGCGAGGGTCAGCGCGCCGCGCGCGCGCAGCGTCCGGACGAGGTCGGGCAGCTCGTCGGCCGCGACGGCCGGCGGCGATCGCGACGATGGCGGCGTCGCGCGCCGCGCGCCAGGCGGCGATCCCTGCGCCCGGGCCCTCGAAGCGCGTCCGCGGTCGCGATCGCCAGCTCGGCCTCGAGACCTCGCGGGCAGACCGGCTCGCGCGATCAGCGCAAGCCGGAAGCTCTGCGTCGTCGCCGAACCGCTCGAAGAGGCGGCTGCAGCGACTCCGGCGTCAGCGCGGCGCTGCGAATTGTCGAGGAGAACGAGCGCGGCCTCCCGCGTCCCGACCTCGGCCAACGCGGCGGCCGGACCGGCGCCGAGGCGAGGCCGTCGCGCGACGGCGCATTGCGCCCCTTCGTCCCCGGCCGCGACGCAGTCGACGAGTTCGGCGTCGGTAAGCAAGCGGGGATCGGGCGAGGAGCGGCGCGGCGATCTCGGATCGGTCGTTCGCCAGCGCGACGACGAGCGCGCGGGGCGCCCGGCGCGCGCCGGCGAACGCCTCGGAAAGCGCGCGGCGCACCCCGGGATGCGGGTCGTCGAGCAGCGCCGCCAGGACCACGGCGATGTCCTTGCGCAGCGCGCCGCGGCAGCTCCGCGTGGAGGTAGGCGCGGGCGAGCGCGCTCGCCGCATCGGCCCGCTGGGCTTCGCCGGCCCGTTGCGCCCAGACGAGGAATCGGCGCACGATGCCGGCCGCGGCCGGCGGCGGAGACGTTCGCGAGGGCGCGACGGCGATTCGGGCGTGCTGCATTCGCGATCAAGAGTGGGCCGTCATGGTAAACGCATGCTTAAGACGAACGCTTGCCGGAGGAACGACATGACGACGCCCGCCCCCCATCCGCGCGGCGGCCTCTATTTCGAGGACTTCTCCGTCGGCCAGGTCTTTCGCCACCGGCTGACGCGCACGGTCACGCAGATGGACAACATGCTGTTCTCCAACATGACGCTGAACCCGCAGCCGCTGCATATCGACGCGCATTTCTGCGCCACCGAGACCGAATGGGGCCGGCCGCTGATGAATTCGCTGTTCACGCTCGGCCTGATGATCGGCATTTCCGTCAACGACACCACGGTCGGCACCACCATCGCCAATCTCGGCATGACCGACGTCGCCTTTCCGGCGCCCTTGTTCGAAGGCGACACGGTGCGGGCGGAGACGGAGGTGCTCTCCACGCGAGGCTCGAAGTCGCGGCCGGACGCGGGTCTGGTCGAGTTCCGCCACCGCGCCTTCAAGCAGGACGGAACGCTCGTCGCCGAATGCCGGCGAACGGCCTTCATGCGCCGGCGCGGGCCGGAGATCGTGTCCGTCTGAGCGCATGCGCTCGCTGCTCATCACGCCGGGCGACGATCGCGGCGAAGCTCGCCGAGGCGCTCGCGAGCGCGGCGCATGCGGTCGTGTCGATCTCGACGTCGCGGCCGGACCGGCGCGACGCGGCGCGGGTCCATGCGGCGCGGGTCCTGGCCGAGGCGGCGCAGCGTCCCGATGGGCCGGCCCTGATCGTGCGGCGTGAGCCCGCTCGACGTCCGGCGAGACCGACCGCGACCTCGACGCCGTCATGCCCGCCGCGCCTTTCGCGGTGATCCTTCCGAGGACGCGCGGGGCGGCCGGCGTCGCAGCAGCTTTCCGTCAAGCTCGCCCTGCGCGAGGCGCTGAACGCGATCGAGGACGGCGCGACCGCGATCATCGCGACGATCGACACCGCCGAGGGCCTGCTCGCCGCGGCGAGCCTTTCGAGGATCGAGCGCGCGGCTCGATCGGCCTGGCGTGGGACGCGGAAGCGCTTGCGGCCGATGTCGGGGCGGAGGCTTGCCGCGACGACGGGGGCGGCTCTTGCTCGGCCCGCTCCGGACGGCGCGGGACACGACGCTGTTCGCCGCCGCCGCGGCCGGGGTCGAGCGCCATCGACACGAGTTTTCCGACCCGGCCGGCGGCGAGGCGCTGCGCGCGGAGACCGCCGCCGCCCGCCGCGCCGGCTTTGCCGCCAAGCTCGCCCTCGATCCGGCGCCAAGCGGCGATCATCAACGAGGCCTTCGTCCGGGAAGAAAGGCCGGGGAAACGCGTCCGTGGTCCAGAATCGGGCGACGGCGGTGCGCCGACCCAAGCCGCCCCTTGTCCGAGCCGAGCCCGAGGAATAGCCTTCGCCGGACGCGCGCCAACAGCGCATCTTGCGTCATCAGGGAGGGCGCGATGCCCAAAGTCACAGCCAACGACATCACCATCAACTACGAGCAGCAGGGCTCGGGAGAGCCGCTGATCCTCATTCCCTATCTCGCGGCGGACAACGCCTGCTACGCTTTCCAGGTCGCCGACTACGCCAAGCACTTCACCTGCATTTCGGTCGATCCGCGCGGCGCGGGCGAAAGCGACAAGCCGGACGGCCCCTATTCGACCGAGCTCTTCGCCGACGACATCGCCGATTTCATGCACGTTCATCGGGCTGGAGCGGGCGCATGTGAGCGGCTTGTCGCTCGGCGCGGCGACCGGCCTGTGGCTCGCCAGCAAATATCCCGAGCGGGTCAAGTCGCTGTCGCTGCACAGCGGCTGGACCAAGACCGACCCGTTTCTCAAGGTTCTGGTCGAGGGCTGGCAGACCATCGCCAAGGGCCTTGGCAGCGTCCAGGACATGATCATCCAGGGAATTTTCCCCTGGTGCTTCACGCCCGAGCTCTATGCCGCGAAGCCGGACTATATCGACCAGCTCGCCGCCTTCGTCCGCAGCCGGCCGAAGCAGCCGATGGACGCTTTCCTGCGCCAGTCGAACGCCGTGATCGCCCATGACGCGTCGAGCCAGCTCAGGAAGATTTCCGCGCCGACGCAAATCACCTTCGGCGGCCGCGACGTCTGCACGTCGACCCGTTTCGCCGACGCGCTGAAAACGGGAATCAGCGGCAGCGAACTCGTCGTCTTCGAGACCTGCGCGCACGCGCCGATCTATGAGAGCGTGGCGGAGTTCAACGAGAAGACGCTCGCGTTCCTTTTGAGACATACGGGCTGATCGATCGGAGCGCCCTTGCGGGGCCGCCGCCGGCCGCCTTAATGGGTCGGGTCGAGCCCCGACCCAAGGACCATCCGATGAAGCTTGCCCTGCTGGCGACCCTCCTCGCCGCCGTGGTTTCGACCGCGGCGGCGGCCCACCGGAATACGCATGGAAATTTCGGCCGCTTTTCGTATTTGCAAGCGACGCCGCCGATCCGTCTCTCGTTGCGCAAGAGCGTATCCTTGCGGAGGCCCGGTCCGGGCTGATGGAGCGCGACGTCGTGGTCGTCTGGCTGATCGGCGATCGCGTCTCCGCGAATCTGGGACCGCCGCCGGCAGAGACCGCAGCGGCCCTTCGCCGCCGCTTTGGCGTCGAGGGCCAGGGCTTCCGCGTCGTCCTTGTCGGGAAGGACGGCGACGTGAAACGCGAGTCCAGCGCGCCTCTCAGCGCCGTCGGGCTGTTCGGGACGATCGACGCCATGCCGATGCGCAAGCAGGAACTTCGCAGGCGCGCTCCGTGAGCGACACGTCGACGACCGAGTCCGGATGCGCCTGTCCTCCTGGACCTCAAAGGGCTGAACTGTCCCCTTCCGGCGCTGCGCACGCGGAAGGCCCTCAGGGGAATGCCTGCCGGAGCGAGGCTCATCGTCGAATGCACCGATCCGCTGTCGGCGATCGACGTGCCCCATTGCGTCTTCGAATGCGGCGACGCGCTCGAGAGCCAGAGCGCCGAGGGCGGTGTCCTGCGCTTTCTCATTCGCCGGCAAGCGCTGAAACCATAGGTCGCGCACCGCGTCTTTGCTCTTTTCTCCGAAGGGTTGAGCGCGGGGGCAAAGACGACATACGATCGCGGCCGATCTTTCGAGCGCGGAGTTCCCGAGTCATGTCCGACAACCCCTTCGCCGCGTTCCGGTCCGAGATCGTCGCCGAAACGCCGCTGCGCGCCGCGATCACCCGCGCCGCCCGACAACCCGAGCCGGAGTGCGTGCCGCCCCTCCTCGCGCTCGCCGAACTGAAGCCGGGCGAGGCCGAGCGGGTCGACGCGCTCGCGCGCCGCCTCGTGACGCGGCTGCGCGCGAAGACGCGATCGAGCGGCGTCGAAGGGCTGATCCACGAATATTCGCTGTCGAGCCAGGAGGGCGTGGCGCTGATGTGCCTCGCCGAGGCGCTCCTGCGCATTCCCGACGCCGCGACCCGCGACGCGCTCATCCGCGACAAGCTCGCGCCCGGCGGACTGGCGCGCGCATGTCGGCAACAGCCCATCGCTTGTTCGTCAACGCCGCGACCTGGGGCCTCGTGCTCACCGGCAAGCTCGTCGGCACCAGCAGCGAGCAGAGCCTCGGCGCCGCGCTGACGCGGCTCATCGCGCGCGGCGGCGAGCCGATCATCCGCGCCGGCGTCGACGTCGCGATGCGCCTGATGGGCGAGCAGTTCGTCACCGGCCGCACCATCGAGGAGGCGCTCGGCGCCAGCCGCGAGCGCGAGGCGCGCGGCTTCACGTTCTCCTACGACATGCTGGGCGAGGCGGCGACCACCGCCGAGGACGCGGCGCGCTATCTCGCGGAATACGAGCGCGCCGTGCACGCCATCGGCCGCGCCTCGGGCAAGCGCGGCATCTACGAGGGGCCGGGCGTGTCGATCAAGCTCTCGGCGCTGCATCCGCGCTACCAGCGCATCAAGCGCGCGCGCGTGATGGGCGAACTCCTGCCGCGCATCAAAGCGCTCGCGGCGCTCGCGAAATCCTACGACATCGGCCTCAACATCGACGCCGAGGAAGCCGACCGCCTCGACCTGTCGCTCGACATCCTCGAGGCGCTGAGCCTCGACCCGGATCTTACGGACTGGAACGGCCTCGGCTTCGTCATCCAGGCCTACGGCAAGCGCTGCGTCCTCGTGGTCGACTGGCTCGTCGATCTCGCGCGCCGCTCGCGTCGGCGGCTGATGGTCCGCCTCGTCAAGGGCGCCTATTGGGACGCGGAGATCAAGCGCGCCCAGGTCGAGGGGCAGGACGGATTTCCCGGTCTTCACCCGCAAGGTCCACACCGACGTGTGCTACCTCGCCGCCGCCCGGAAACTGCTCGCCGCGCCGGACGCGGTCTATCCGCAGTTCGCCACCCACAACGCCCAGACCCTCGCCTCGGTCCTGACCCTCGCCGGGCCGAACTTCTATCGCGGGCAGTACGAGTTCCAGTGCCTGCACGGCATGGGCGAGCCGCTCTACGAGGAGGTGGTCGGACGCGACAAGCTCGACCGGCCGTGCCGCGTCTATGCGCCGGTCGGCTCGCACGAGACGCTGCTCGCCTATCTCGTGCGCCGGCTGCTCGAGAACGGCGCCAACACCTCGTTCGTCAACCGCATCGCCGATGCGAGCGTCGCCGTCGACGAACTCGTCGCCGATCCGGTCGACGCTTGCGAGCGCGTATTCAGCCGATCGGCGCGCCGCACGAGCAGGATCCGCGTCGCCGCGCGACCTCTACGGCGCCGACCGCGTGAACTCGCGCGGGCTCGACCTCTCCAACGAAAGCCGGCTCGCGGCGCTGGCCGATGGGCTCGAGGCGAGCGCCGCGCGCTCGCCGGCGCGCCTTCCCGCCCGGGGCGGCGGCGGACGAGCGCGGGCGAGCCGGTGCTCAACCCCGCCGATCGCTCGCGACGTCGTCGGCTTCGTCGCGCTGCGCGCGCCCGGACGAGATCGCCGCCGCGATCGACGCCGCGGCCGAAGCCGCGCCCGGCTGGGCGGCGCACACCGCCGAACGAGCGCGCCGGCGTCCTGCGCCGCGCCGCCGACGCGCTCGAGGCGCGAGACCGACGACCTCGTCGGGCTCATCGTGCGCGAGGCCGGCAAGACCTATCGCCAACGCCGTCGCGGAGGTGCGCGAGGCGGTCGACTTCCTGCGCTACTACGCCGCCGAGGCGGTCCGCGTCGCTCAATCCCGGCGCGCGCGCCGCTCGGGGTCGTCGCCTGCATCAGCCCGTGGAACTTTCCCCTGGCGATCTTCACCGGCCAGGTCGCCGCCGCGCTCGCCGCCGGCAACGCGGTCGATCGCCAAGCCCGCCGAGGAGACGCCGCTGATCGCGGCCGAGGCGGTCCGCATCCTGCACGCCGCCGGCGTCCCGGCCGACGCGCTCGCGCTTCTGCCGGGCGCGGGCGACGTCGGCGCCGCGATCGTCGCGGACCCTCGCGTTCAGGGCGTCGTCTTCACCGGCTCGACGGCGGTCGCGCGACTGATCGAAAGGCAGCTCTCGGGCCGGCTGACCGCGAGCGGCGCGCCCGTGCCGCTGATCGCCGAGACCGGCGGGATCAACGCCATGGTCGTCGACTCCTCCGCGCTGCCCGAGCAGGTCGCGGCCGACGTGATGGCGTCGGCCTTCGATTCGGCCGGCCAGCGCTGCTCCGCCCTGCGCATCCTCTGCCTGCAGGAGGACGTCGCCGACGCGCATGCTCGCGATGCTGAAGGGCGCGATGGCGGAACTCGAGGTCGGCGATCCCGCGACGCCTGTCGACCGACGTCGGCCCGATCATCACCGCCGAGGCGCGCGACGCGATCGAGGCCTATGTCGAGGCGATGCGCGCGCGCGGATTTGCGGTGACGCAAGGCCCGGCGCCGCGAGCCGCATGCCGCGGGAACTTCGTCGCGCCCGCGATCATCGAGGTCGAGCAAGGTCGCCGACGTCGAGCGCGAGGTGTTCGGCCCCGTGCTGCATGTGCTGCGCTACCGGCGCGAAGCGCTCGACGCGCTGATCGACGCGATCAACGCCGCCGGCTACGGCCTGACCTTCGGCCTGCACACGCGCATCGACGAGACGATCGCGCGCGTCGCCGAGCGGATCGAGGCCGGCAACATCTACGTCAACCGCAACATCATCGGCGCGACGGTCGGCGTGCAGCCGTTCGGCGGCTCGAGGCTTTCCGGCACGGGCCCCAAGGCCGGCGGCCCGCTCTATCTGGCGCGGCTCCTGGCCGAGCCGCCCTCGAGCGCGCTCGGCGATCTCGAGGGCGACGGCGCCGCGCTCGGCGCGCTCGGCGCTTTCATCGACTGGCTCCGCGCCTCCGGCCATCCGGGCGAAGCGGAACGCTGCGTCGGGCTGATGGCGCGCTCGCCGCTCGGCGCGCGCGTCGAACTTCCCGGACCGGTCGGCGAGCGCAACGTCTACGCCTTGCGCCGGCGCGGGCGGATCGCCGCGATCGCGGCGGACGACAGCGCGGCGCTCATCCAGATCGGAACGATCCTGGCCACCGGCAACGACGCGGTCGTCGGCGCGGGCGTGGCGGCGGCGCTGAAGGGTCTGCCGCCGGAGCTCGGCCGCCGGGTCGAAACGGTTGCGTCCCCGCTCGAAGCGCCGGCGCTCGCGGGCGCGCTCATCGCCGGCGACGCCGACGCCGTTTCCGGCGCGCTTGGCCGGCTCGCGGCGCGCCCCGGCCCGATCGTCCGGCTCCAGGCGCTGACGTCCGCCCGGCTCGCCGCCGGGGAGGACTACGATCTGACGGCTCTGGTCGAAGAGCGCGTCATCGCGACCAACACGGCGGCCGCCGGCGGCAATGCGAGCCTGATGACGATCGGCTGATCGAGGGGACAATCAGGCGCTGGCGACCCTCGCCTTCCGCTTCGGAGCGGGGGACGCTTCGACCGGCTCCTCCTCGGCCGGAGGCGGGTCGAGCAGCACGTAGTAGAGGTATTTCTCGAACTCCTCGGGAAAGTGGCGCACGACCGCTTCCGGATTCGGCGTCAGCGCGACGTCCGTGATCAGGCCGAACTGGACCTTGCCCGCGTAGGAGAGGATCGACACGCCCATGCCCGTGTCGCCCGTCTGGGGCACCCAGAACAGCGACTGCTTCAGGACGCTGCCGGCGACGGTCAGCGGTTCGGGCGGGCCCGGCACGTTGGTCATCACCGCGGTCGCGCGGCTGATCGAGAAGGTCGAAGAGCTGGTCCTGCACGAGTCTTCGGCAGGTAGCCGAGCGCGGCGAAGAGACCGAGCGTCGTCCTCGGCTCGTAGGAGGTCTTCAGCGCCAGCATCCGTTGCCGGACCGTCATCAGGCGCTCGAGCGGATGCTCGATGCCGACCGGCAGTTGGACGGCGATGATGCCGAAGCGGTTGCCGAGCTCGACGTCGCCGGGCTCGCGCAGGTTGATCGGCACCATCGCCCGGCATTCCACGCCCTCGGTCTTGTCGCCGCAGTCGGCGAGGTAGCGCCGCATCGCGCCGGCGACGCAGGACAGCAGAATGTCGTTGATCGAGCATCCGAGCGCCCGGCTGACCGCCTTGACCTCGGGGAGCTCGATCGGCTCGCACCAGGCGACGCGCTTCGTCCCGTTCGGCTTGCCCTTGAATCGCGTCGGGGTGTCGCTCGGCATGAGAAGCAGATAGGCGAGCTCGCTCGCGACGCCCGCGCCGTCGCGCAAGAGGCCTGCCGCGCGCAGCGGATTGCGGGCGAGGCCGAGGGCGGCCTTCACGGTCGAGCTCGACGCCTCGGCGCCCGAGTTGATCGCCGCGACGACGGGCGCCATCAGGCTCTGCAGCCAGCCTTCCTCCTCGTGCTCAGCGGAGGCGCCGGCCGCCTGGTGATGCGGCCCGTCGACCAGCTTCATCGTCACGTCCATCAGCGCCATGCCGTCGGCGATGGCGTGATGCATGCGGAAGATCACCGCAGCGCCGCCCTCGTATTTCTCGACGATGTGCACGGACCAGAGCGGATGGTTGGGATCGAGCGGGTCGGAGGCGAGTTCGCCGACGAGGCGCTCGAGCGCATGCTTGCCGCCGCGTCCCGGCAGGCGAATGCGGCGGATATGGTGGCTGAGGTCGAAGTTGGGGTCGTCGCGCCAGAAGATGCCGGCGGCCGTGCGCTCGACCAGCTGACGATAGCGGCGATAGCTGAGAAGGCCCTCGGCGATCTGGGTCTCGACCCGTCGAGGTCGACCGGCCCTTCGAGCATCCAGACGCCGACGATCACCATGAGGTTGTTCGGGCGGTCCATGCGCAGCCAGGTCGTGTCGACCGACGACATGCGCTCCCTATGAGACATCGCTTTCTCCCTGTTCCTCGTCCTCTTAGCGCTTTTGGACGCGCGCAAAAAGGCTTTTCAAGCGCGTTTAGGGCGTTCAACCTAGGCCGATCCGCTATAGAAAGACCTGCGATGACCAAGGACACCTATCGCGACCTTCTGCTGACCGAACTCGACCGCTCGGAGGCGCTGCGCGCCCGCACCGAGGAGGACGCCGCCTTCAGCGAAAAGCGCGGCCTGCTGCGCGTCTGGCAGGCCGGGCGGCTCGCGCGCACCCATCAGCGACCTTCTGGACAGCCGCCGCTTTCACGCCGCGGCGAAATTCTTCCTGGACGACATCTACGGCCCGACCGACCTGAGCGAGCATATCGAGGACGTGCGCCGGATCGTGCCTCTGATGACGCGCGTCCTGCCCGAACTCGGGGCTCGCGACCGTCGCTCACGCGATGGAGCTCAACGCGCTGTCGGAGAGCCTCGACGGCGCGATGGTCGAGGCGCTCGGCGACAGGTGCGCGCGCATCGACGAGGCGGCCTACGCCGCGGCCTACCGGGCGGTCGGCCGCGCCGCGGACCGGGCGCGCCAGATCGACCTCATCGAGCTGCTCGGCCTGGCGCTCGACAAGCTGACCCATCTCCACCTGATCGGCATGACGCTGAAGATGATGCGCAAGCCCGCGCGGCTCGCGGGTCTCGGCGAGTTGCAGGCCTTTCTCGAGCGCGGCTATTCGGCCTTCGGCGCGATGCGCGGCGGCGCGAGCGAGTTCGTGACGATCGTCGTCGCGCCGGGAGCGGGCGATCTCGCAGGCGCTGCTGGCGGGCGACGACGAGGCGCTGAGCCGGCCGCAGCCTCGGGTTTGAGCGCGGGAAGCGGTCGAAAGGGCTTGAGCGCCGATGCGAGGGGCGTCAGAATTCCCGCCCATCCCGGAACGATCGATGCCGACATCCGCCGAGGGACGCTTCAATCTCGCTTGGCATTGCCTCGGACGGCAGGCGCAGGAGCGCGGCGGCAAGATCGCGCTGATCATCGCCGACGGCCCCGACACGCTGCGCGCCTGGACCTACGCCGAGCTCGACGCGAAAGTCCGCCGCCTCGCCGGCGGCTTCCTCGCAAGCGGCCTGAAGAAGGGCGACCGGGTGATGATCCGCGCCGCCAACGACGTCGAGGCGGTGATCGCGATTTTCGCCACCGCCGCGATCGGCTGCGTCGCCCAGCCGGCCTCGCTGATGCTGACCGCCGAGGAGGCGCTGGCGCTCGCCGCCGACTCCGGCGCCTCGGCGATCGTGCTCGGCGACGCGGATCCGGCCGAGCGCGCGCTGTTTCGCCCATCTCAAGGTGTTCGACGGCGAGGACGATCCGCCGCCTCGCCGCGGAGAGCGCGCCTGCGGACTATGCGCCGACCGCGCCCGACGACCCGGCCTATCTCGTCTTCACCTCCGGCTCGACCGCCGAGCCCAAGGGCGTGCTGCACGGCCACCGGGTCGTGATCGGCCGGCGGCCGATGGCGGACGACTGGCTGGGCCTGACCGAGGACGACGTCGTCCTCCACGCCGGCAACATCAACTGGACCTACACGCTCGGCGTCGCGGTGCTCGACCCGTTCGCGCGCGGCGCGACCGGCGCGCTCTACGCCGGCCCGCGCGACCCGGCGGTCTGGCCGCGGCTGATCGAGGCGACGGGCGCGACGATCTTCGCCGCCGTGCCGAGCGTCTACCGGCAGATGCTGAAATACGGCGACCTCGTCGCGCGAGCGCCTCGCCGGCCTGCGCCACGGCGTCACGGCGGGCGAAGCGCTGTCGCCCGACCTGCTCGCCCATTGGCGCGAGGCGACCGGGACCTGGCTCTACGAGGCGCTGGGGATGAGCGAGATCTCGACCTACGTGTCGAGCCGCCCTTACGAGCCGATCCGCCCGGGCTCGCCGGGACGGCCGCAGCGGGGCCGTCGCGTCGCCGTCCTGCCCGTCGAGGGCGGGACCGATCCGCTGCCGCCCGGCGAGGTCGGCCTGCTCGCCGTCCACCGCAGCGATCCCGGCCTGATGCTCGGCTACTGGAACCGGCCCGGACGAGGAAGCTTTGGCGCTTCCGGGGCGAATGGTTCCTGGGCGGCGACCTCGCCGAGTTCGACGCCGACGGCTACGTCTGGCACCGCGGACGCAACAACGACATCATGAACGCCTTCGGCTACCGGGTGTCGCCGCTGGAGGTCGAGAAGGTTCTGGCGAGCCACCCCGACGTCGCCGACGTCGCGGTGGCGGAGCGCAAGGTCGCCGAGGACGTGTCGGTCATCGCGGCCTTCGTCGTGCCGAAGCCGGGCGCCGCGCCCGACGAGGCGGCGCTGCTTTCGCACTGCGCCGCGCATCTCGCCGTCTACAAGCGCCCGCGCAAGATCGTGTTCGTGAGCGAGATCGCCCACACGCCGAACGGCAAGGTCAGCCGCAGGCTGCTGCCGCAGCTTTTTTGATCGCGCTTCCAATCCCGACAGTCGCCGCCGGCCATCAGGTTATGGCGTCATGATCCGCATGGGACCCGATCCAGAACCACAGCAGGCCCAAGTCCACTTCGACGGCTAAGGCTCCATATCGACTGCCGACCCGAACCGACCAGTACCGGCCAATGTCTTCCGCAGTCGTCATGCCAGCCATTTACCAATTGAGCGCTACGCGTCATCCTCTCGGCGACGGCATCCCTACTGCTGCGCCGCCGCCCCTCGCCCTTCGCGAACGTCTGCCTGAGCTGGTACTTCAAAATCTTCCCCGTCGCGTTGCGCGGCAGCGCCTTCACGATCTCGAGGCGCTTCGGCAGCTTGTAGTGGGCGAGGCTCTCCCCGGCGAAGGCGCGCAATTCCTCGAGCGTCAGCGACTGGCCCGGCTTCAGCGCGGCGACGGCGACGACGCGCTCGCCCCACTGCGAGTCCGGCTCGCCGATCACGCCGACCTCGGCGATCGCGGGGTAGCGCATGAGCTGGCTCTCGATCTCGGCCGGATAGACGTTCTCGCCGCCGGTGATGATCATGTCCTTGATGCGGTCGCTGATGGTGAGGAACCCCTCCTCGTCGAAGAAGCCGGCGTCGCCGGTATGGAACCAGCCATCCGCGTCGATCGCCTTCGCCGTCGCGTCGGGCAGCCCCCAGTAGCCCTTGGTCACGTTCGGCCCGCGCACCAGGATCTCGCCTTGCGCCCGCGGCGCCGAGACAGTCCTGCCGTCGGAATCGACGATTTTCACCTCGACGAACATCGGCGTCCGGCCGGACGAGCCGACCTTGGTCAGCGCGTATTCCGGCGCGAGGAAGCTCACCATCGGCGAGGTCTCGGTCAGGCCGTAGCCCTGCTGCATCGAGACGCCGCGCGCGAGATAGATCTTGAGCACCGGCACGCGGGCAAGGCGCGCCGCCGACGACGAGCACGCGGACCGACGACAGGTCCGTTTCGGCGAAGCTCGGATGCTGGGCCATGAACAGGAACATCGCCGGCACGCCGAACATCGTCGTGACCTTGTGCGCGGCGATGTCGGCGAGCGCGCGGCCCGGGATCGAAGGCGCGGTGAAGGACGACGAGCGCGCCCTTCTGGAACGCCGCCAGCATCGTGACGTTGAGCCCGCCGATATGGAAGATCGGCGCGGGGACGAGCGTCACGTCGTCGGCCAGCATGTCGAGCGTGTGCATGCCGCTCGCGTTGTTCCACCAGATGTTGCCATGGGTGAGCATCGCGCCCTTCGGGCCGGCCGGTGGTTCCGCTGGTGTACATGATCAGCGCGACGTCGTCCTCCGTGCGGCCCGGACCTGCGTCGTCGCCGGCGGCGCGCCGTCGATCCATTGCGCCTCGCGCTCGGCGGCGAGCACCGCCTTCAGCGACTCGAGCCGCGCGACCTGCGGCTCGATGACGGCGCGGTGGGCGTCGTCGACGATCAGCACGCTGGCCGCGCAATCCTCGATCATGAAGGCGAGCTCCGGCCCGGTGAGGCGGAAATTCAGCGGCACGAAGATCGCCCCGAGCCGGGCGGAGGCGAACATGGCGAAGAGGAACATCGGCTGGTTCAGGCCGAGAAAGGCGACCCGGTCGCCGGCCTTGATCCCGAGCGCAGCGAGCCGGCCGGCGCAATCCTCGATTTCGCGCTGCATTGCGCCATAGGTCCAGTCGCGGCCCTCGAAATGCAGCGCCCTGCGCTCGGGCGTCCTGAGCGCCGCGCTCGCGGAACCAGTTCGCGAGCCCAATGTCCGGCGTCATCCGTTCCTCCCCGTCAATTGTTCTATCGTGCGAAGGTGCACGAACTGTCGCGCGGACGTCAATTCCGCTCCGACCGTCATTGCGAGCCAAAGGCGAAGCAAACCATGACGAAGTGCGGCACGACGGATGGATTGCTTCGTCGCTGTACGCTCCGCGCAATGACGTTCGCTGCGGCGATAGACCTTACGCCGTTGCGCCGCCGGGCGGCGGCCGCCGCCGCCTTTTGCGCGGCCTTGGCGCGCTTGAAGGCCGGGCGCTCCCTCAGGCGGTCGTAGTAGCGCTTCAGCGATTCCGGCGCCTGATCGAACAGGCCGACTGAGCTTGGTCAGCATCAGCGCGTAGCCGACGGAGATGTCGGCGACGGTGAAGCGGCCCGCCGCGGCGTAGTCCGCGCCGGCCATCAGGCTCTCGAAGCCGGCGAAGCGGCCGAGCGTCCAGCGGGCGTAGTCCTCGACCGCCTGCGGCAGGCGCCGCTCCGGCGGTTCGAGCACGCTGTAGCGCAGGACGAGCGTCTGCGGAAAGGTCAGCGTCGCCTCGCCGCAATGGAGCGCGTTGAGATAGGCGCCGTAGCCCGGCTCGTCGGGCCGCACGGCGAGCGGCGGGCCGGCGTAGCGGTCGGCGAGATACTGGCAGATCGCCGCCGATTCCGTCATCCGCGTCTCGCCGTCGATCATGAACGGGATCGTGCCGAGCGGGTTCACCTCGAGATATTCGCGGGCGAGATAGCGCGGCGGGAACGGCAGGATCTTGAGCTCATAGGGGACGCCGACCTCCTCCAGCGCCCACAGCGCGCGGAAGGAGCGGGCGTCGACGCAGTGGTAGAGGGTGATCATCGGATCGTGGCCCGTTCGTTCGAAGAAGTTCTTCACCACCAAGGACACGAAGGGGCACGAAGTCTTCGTGATCCTTCGTTCCTTCGTGGTGAAATTCCGTTGCGCGCGACGTCGCTACAGCCCCATCTGCCGGCTGGCGAGGTCCTTCATGATCTCTTCCGTGCCCGCCGCCGATGGCGTTGACCTTCACCTCGCGATAGATGCGCTCGACCTTGACGCCGCGCAAGAAGCCCGCGCCGCCGAAAATCTGCACGCCCTCGGAGGCGCAGAAGGCGAGCGTGGTCGTCGCCTGGTTCTTCAGCATGCAGATTTCCGCGACCGGGTTCTCGCCCTGCTCGAGCCGCCAGGTCAGCAATTCCAGCATCGCCTGCGAGGCTTCGATCCTCATCGCCATGTCGACGAGCTTGTGACGGATGACCTGATGCTGGACGATCGGCTTGCCGAAGGTCACGCGCTCCTTGGCGTAGCCGACCGCCTCCTCGAGGCAGACCCGCGCCGCCGCGATCGCGCCCGCCGCGCCATGCAGCCGCTCGTCGTTGAAGTTGAGCATGATGGCGAGGAATCCCTCGCCCTCCTTGCCGATCAGGTTCTCCGCCGGGAACGCGGACGTTCTCGAAATAGAGCGTCGCGGTGTCGGAGCACCACCAGCCCATCTTCTTCAGCGACGTGCGCTGCAAGCCTTCCGGCTGGCCCTCGATCAGGATCAGGCTGACGCCGCTCGCGCCGGGGCCGCCGGTGCGCACCGCGAGCGTGATGAAGTCGGCGCGCATGCCCGAGGTGATGAAGGTCTTCGAGCCGTTGATCACGTAATGGTCGCCGTCGCGCCGCGCGGTCGTGCGCAGGTTCGCGACGTCGGAGCCGCCGGACGGCTCGGTGATCGCGAGCGCCGAGATCTTCTCGCCCGAAAGGATCTGCGGCAGCACGCGCGCCTTCATCGCCTCCGAGCCGCGGTGGAGGATCGGCGGCGCGCCGATGGTGTGGGAGAAGAGGCCCGCGCCGACGCCGCCGCAGCCGGCGCGCGCGATCTCCTGCATGGCGATGATGCGCATGAAGCGGTCGCCCTCGGTCCCGCCATAGGCTTCCGGAAAGCCGAGGCCCATGTAGCCGACCGCGGCGGCCTTCTTGTAGAGCTCGCGCGGAAACTCGCCCGCTTCGTCCCATGCGTTGCAGTAGGGCTCGATCTCGCGGCTCACGAACTTGCGCAAGCGTCTGCCGGAACGCCTCGTGCTCGGGCGTGTAGAACGGGCTCATGCGGACGGCGTCGAAATGGGCGGTCATGGCCGCGGCTCCTTCTGCCAGGGATGTGAGTCCGAGCGCCTCGCGCGCCTCCGCAGGCGAGGCGATCGGCGCGGCCCGCCTCGCGCGCGGCGGCGACGAGCGCGGCGACGAGCTCGCCGTTCGAGGCGGCGCGCGCGCCGTCGGGCAGATAGATCGTGTCTTCGAGGCCGGTGCGCAGATCGCCGCCGAGCTCGGCGGCGCGCCGGTGCAGCGGCCAGATTTCCGTCGCGGCCGATCGCGGTGACGCTCCAGCGCGCGCCCGGACACGATGAGCCGCGTCAGGATCGGCAGCAGCTCCGGGTCGGCCGGCATGCCGGATTCGACGCCCATCACGAAGTTATATTTCGGCGCGCCGCGGAAAGCCGTTGTTGCGCGCGATCGCCGCCGCGGTCCGCACGATGCCGGTGTCGAAGCACTCGAACTCCGGCTCGATCGCGCATTCGCGCATGACGGCGAGAAAGGCCGCGACCTTCTCGACCGGATTGTCGAACAGCATCGGCGGCCAGGCCCAGGTCCCGTCGGCTCGGGTCTTCAGATAGTTGAGCGAGCCGGCGTTGAGCGCGGCGATTTCGGGCCTGACCGCGCGGAGGCAGGCGAGCGGGCCGGAAACGTCGGGGCCGACCACGCCGGTCGTCTGGTTGACGATGATGTCCGGGCAGGCGGCGCGGATGGCGGCGATGACCGCGGTCGCGACCTCGGGCCGCCACGAAGGGAGATGACCCTTGCCAGGGTCGAGGTTGCGGAAATGGACATGGACGACGCTCGCGCCCTCGTCGAACGCGCGCCGCGCCTCGCGCGCCATCTCCTCGGGCGTGACGGGCGCGGGATAGACCGCGGGGTCGGTGAGAACGCCGGTCAGCGCGCAGGTGACGACGGCCTTGTCCAGATTTGGGACGTCATGTCAGCCTCCTTCCGGCGCGATGGCGAAGAGAAGCGCGCGCGCCGCAGCCTGACGGCCGGCGACCGCGTGCGCTTCGGCGATCACGCCGTCGATCGGCGCGAGGATCGCATAGTGCATCTTCATCGATTCCATGGTGGCGAGGACCTGACCCGCGCCGAACGGCGTCGCCCGCCTCGCTTCGACAGCGACCACGACGCCGCTGACCGGCGCGCGCACCGCGCCGTCCGCGTCCGCGTCCTTGAGCCGCGGCGGCGCATAGGTTCGGTCGACGAACCGTCGGCAATGACCCTCGACGTCGAGCCAGAGATCGTCGCCGTCGCGCGCGAAAGTCGCGCGAGAAGCGACGCCGTCGATCCAAAAGCGCGCCTCGCCGTCGCCGAGTTCGATTCGCTCGAAAGCGATCTCCTCGCCGTCGAGCGTGACGATCGTCTCCGCGTCCTGACGCCGCACGGAAACGCGGCGCTCCGCGCCGTCGACCTGAAGCCGCAAGGGCGCCGCGCGCCAGCCGGCGGTCGGCGCGGGCGGAGCGCCGCGTTCGACCGACGAGCAGCGCGGCTAGCGCAACGGCGCGTGCGGCTCGGCGCCGCCGGAGCGTACGGCGTTTCGCCGACGAAGGCGGTGGTCGCGCGTCCCTCGACGAATTCGGGCCGGCGCAAGCGCTTCGAGCACGAAGTCGCGATTGGTGGTGACGCCGGCGACGAACGTGCGCTCGAGCGCGCGCACGAGCCGCAGCCGCGCCTCCTCGCGCGTCTCCCCGAACGCGATGATCTTGCCGAGCATCGAATCGTAAAAGGGCGTCACCGCCGAGCCCGTCTCGACGCCAGCGTCGATCCGCACGCCTTCGCCTTTCGCCGGCCGCCAGGCGGCGAGCGTTCCGATCGACGGCAGGAAGTCGGCCGCCGGGTCTTCCGCATAGAGCCGCGCCTCGATCGCGTGGCCGCGAAGCGCAACTTGGCTTTGGGCGAAGGGCAGCGGACGTCCCTGCGCGACCTGGAACTGCAGCCGCACGAGATCGATCCCGGTCACGCATTCCGTCACCGGATGCTCGACCTGGATGCGGGTGTTCATCTCGAGGAAGTAGAATCGGCCATCGCCATCGAGCAGGAACTCGACCGTCCCGGCCCCGACATAGCCGACCGCCGCGGCCGCCCTGACCGCCGCCGCGCCCATCGCGGCGCGCAGTTCCGGCGAGACGGCGGGCGACGGCGCCTCCTCGATCACCTTCTGGTGGCGACGCTGGATCGAGCAGTCGCGCTCGCCGAGATGGACGATCGCGCCCTGCTGCGTCGCCGAAGACCTGCACCTCGACATGTCGGGCGGCGAGAAGCGCGCGCTCGATCAGGAGCCGGCCGTCGCCGAAGGCGTTCTCGGCCTCGGAGCGGGCGGCGGCGTAGCGCCGCCTCGAGGGCTTCGGGCTCGCGCACGATGCGCATGCCGCGCCCGCCGCCGCCCGCGGTCGCCTTGACCATGACCGGATAGCCGATGCGCGCCGCCTCCGTGGCGAAGCGCGCCGCGCTCTGGTCGTCGCCATGGTAGCCGGGCGCGCAGGGGACGCCCGCCGCCTCCATTCGCGTCTTCGCCGCGCTCTTGTCGCCCATGGCGCGGATCGCGGCGGGCGGCGGCCCGACGAACACGAGTCCTGCGGCGGCGCAGGCCTCCGCAAGGTCGGCGTTCTCGGCGAGAAAGCCGTAGCCCGGATGCAGCGCTTCGGCGCCTGTGGCCTTCGCCGCGTCGATCAGCGCGCCGATCGAGAGATAGGACTGAGCCGGCGCCGACGGACCGATGCGGACCGCAGCGTCGGCGAGCCGAACGTGCGGCGCGTTGGCGTCGGCGTCGCTGTAGACGGCGATGGCGCGGAGGCCCTCGGCGCGCGCGGCGCGGATGATCCGGCAGGCGATCTCGCCGCGATTGGCGATGAGGACGGACGCTGAACCGCGCGCTCATTTGGCATCCCTCGCCCAGGAAGGCGCGCGCTTGCCGACGAAGGCCGCGAGCCCTTCCCGCCCCTCGGGCCCACGCAAGGCCGAAGCGAAGCTCTGCGCCGCCGTCTCGATATAGACGTCCGGGCGGCTCGGCGCGGCAGGCGCGGAAGAGCCGCTTCGTCTCCGCATTGGCGCCCGGCGCGCAACGCTCGATCGCCTTCAGGAGCGCGGCGAGCCGCGCGTCGCGCTCCTCGTCGCTGTCGCAATAGAAATCCGCGAGCCCGACCGCGCCGCCTCTCGACCGTCGAGCCGCGCGCCGGTCAGCGCGAGACGCCGCGCTGACGCGCTCGCCGAGGCGCGCGACCAGATAGGGCGCGATCTGCGCCGGCGGGATGCCGAGGCTCGTCTCGGTCAAAGCGAAACGGGCCCTCGGCGTCGCGAGCACGATGTCGGCGGCGGCGGCGAGCCCCATCCCGCCGCCGACCGCGGCGCCGTCGACGACCGCGATCGTGACGAACGGCGCGCAGGCGAAACGGGCGAAGAAGCGTCCGCCCGCGGCGTTGAGCGCCTGAAGCGGATCGGCCTCGCCCGGCGCGGGCGGCTTCGCCAGCGCGGCCGACAGGGACTTCAGGTCGGCGCCGGCGCTGAATACGCCGCCTTCGCCTTCGACGACGAGCGCGGCCAGGCCGTCAGGCGCCGTCTCGAGCGCCTGCTCGATTCCCGCGACCATCTCCGCCGACAGCGCGTTCTGCCGCTGAGGGTCCGCCAGGGTCAGGACCAGGCTGCGTCCGGCGTTGCGCGTGCGAACGAGCGGCCATCGTCAGAACCTCGCCACGCCGAACGTGTTGGGCCGCAACGCCCTGGCGTCGCTCTCCGCGCAGGTCTCGAGGCAGAAGGCGAGCGTCGCGCGGCTGTCGCGCGGATCGATCAGCCCGTCGTCCCAGAGGCGCGCGGTGGCGAAGAGCGCGGTCGACTGCTTGGTCGTAGCCTTTGACGATCATCGCCCCCATGCGCCTTGGTCTTGGCTTCGTCGAACGGCAGTCCCTTGGCGGCCGCGGCCTCCTCGGCGACGATCGCCATCACCTTGGCGGCCTGCTCGCCGCCCATCACGGCGACGCGCGCGTTCGGCCAGGAGAACAGGAACCGCGGGCCGAAAGAGCGGCCGCACATGCCGTAATGGCCGGCGCCGAACGAGCCGCCGATCTGCAAGCGTGATCTTCGGAACGGTCGCGTTGGTGACGGCCTGGATCATCTTCGAGCCGTGCTTGATGATGCCCGACGTCTCCGCCGCGACGCCGACCAGATAGCCGGTGGTGTTCTGCAGGAAGACGATCGGCAGGCCCGCCTGGCAGCAGAGCTGGATGAACTGCCCGGCCTTGCTCGACCCGGCCGAATCGATCGGTCCGTTGTTGCCGATGAGGCCGACCGGACGGCCCTCGATCGCCGCGTGGCCGCAGACGGTCTCCGGGCCGTAGCCCGGCTTGAAGTCGAGGAAGTCCGAGCCGTCGACGATGCGGGCGATCACCTCGCGCACGTCGTAGGGTTTTCGGTAGTCGACCGGCACGATGCCGAGCAGCTCCTCGGGATCGTAAAGCGGCGCGCGGCGCGCGGGCGCGCGGGCTCGGCGCCGCCCCAGCCGAGATGGGCGAGGATCTCCCGGCCGATGCGCAGCGCGTCGGCGTCGTCCTCGGCGAGATATTCGCCGAGGCCCGTCGTCAGGCAGTGCAGCTCGGCCCCGCCGAGCGCCTCGTCCTTGGCGATCTCGCCGGTCGCGGCCTTGAGCAGCGGCGGCCCGGCGAGGAAGACTTTCGAGCGGCCGCGCACCATCACGACGTAGTCGGCGAGACCGGTCTGATAGGCGCCGCCCGCGGTCGAGGAGCCGTGCACGATCGAGATCACGGGAATTCCCGCCGCCGACATGCGCGCCATGTTGGCGAAGGTCGCGCCGCCGCGCACGAACATCTCGGCCTGCAGCAGGAGGTTGGCGCCGGCGCTCTCGACCAGCTGGACGTAGGGCAGCTTTTCGCGGAGCGCGATCTCCTGGGCGCGGATCGCCTTCTCGACCCCCATCGGATGCGCGGCGCCGCCCTTGATCCCGGAATCGTTGGCCGCGACGAGGCAGCGCACCCCGGCGACGAAGCCGATCCCGGCGATGAGGCCGCCGCCGTAGACATTGTCGACGCCGTCGTCCTCGTGCATGCCGAGGCCGCAGAGCGTCGAGAGCTCCAGAAAGGGCGAGTCGCGGTCGAGCAGCCAGTTCATGCCGCTCGCGCGGCGGCAAGTTGCCCGCGGGAGCGGAACTTGTCGTCGGCGCGGGCCGAGGCCTCGCGCACCTTGCGTTCGAGGCCGCGAAATTCGGCGATCAGTTCGAGATGCGCGATGCGATTGGCGCGAAACGCCTCGCTTTCGACGATGACGTTCGACGCGATCGCCGGCATGCCGCCGCTCCCTCCCGCCTTCGCGCGCATGCGTCCGCGCGCGATCGTTCATATATGATCGTTCAAGAGATCACGAGAACGGGCGGGAAGTCAAACGACCGCGCGAGATGCGCGGCCCGGCCTGCGTGAGCTGCCGTCGTCCTACAGGAGAGCCTTTGAGGGGTCGCCGACCATGAACGCGCGGGTGTCCGGCGGCACAGCGTTCAACAGGTCGCGGATGAATTTCTCCTGCACCTGCGCGCTGATGTCCTCCGGCACGCCGAGCGTCGAGACGCGGAACAGCGCGCCGTCGGGGATCCATCCTCTCAGGCCGTATTCGAGTTTCAGCGCGTTGCGCGCCCAGTTGCTGTTGGTGACGTCGTAGCCGATCCGCATCCAGTAGGCGATCGGCTCGACCCGGCCCTCCCGGGTGGCAATGAGACGCGTGAGGGGGATCGGCCTTGCGCCCTGCGACCATTCGAAGTTCGTCGTTACGGGCTTTGTCACGCGGAAGCCCTGCGCCGTGTAGCAGACCTCCGGATGGTGCAGCTGCAGCCGGTCGCTCTGGCTCTCGCCGTAGGCGATCATCAGCATGACCGCGTGCCCTTCCTTGTCGACATAGGCGCGCGCCACTTCCTGATTGTAGATCTCCGCCTCGAGCCCGTCCGGCGGCGGCTTGACCGCCTGCAGGCCCGGCAGAGCCGACCATTCGCCGAACGCATGGGGCATATGGGCGTCGATATCGAAAACGTCGTGCGTTCGCGCCATCAGCCGATGCGGCGTCAGCACGAAGGCGAGCGCGGCCGCGGCGAGCATCGCCACGCACGCCAGGACAATATTGATCGAACGCGTCATGTTGCAATCCGGTCGTTGCCGATCGCGCCTGCGACGCCTCTATACAGCGGCGTCGATCCTTGCCGCAAAGCATGGAGCGCACGCCTTTCAATCCAGTTGCGGACGAGATTACCGACCCGCTCAGGCGAAATTGCGGCGGCGGCCGCGTCGGTCCGCGCACGCCGCGCCGGTCCTGCGGGTCTTGCCCCCCGGCGCGTTTTGCGCTCGTAGTCCGGCTTCGCCCTGCGGCGCGGCGATCGTTTCCTGCCACCTAGAGGTCGAGCGATGACCAGCATGAGAGTTCTCGAACGCGCGGGCTTTTCCCGCGAGGAGCTTTCGGGCGGCGCGCTCGCCGTCCGCTCGCCGATCGACGGCGCCGAAATCGCGCGCGTCCGGGAGACGCCGGCTGTCGGACATGCCCGCGGTCATCGCCCGGGCGCGAAATCCGCCTTCCTCGCCTGGCGCGAGGTCCCGGCGCCGCGCCGGGGCGAGCTCGTGCGCCTGCTCGGCGAGGAACTGCGCGCCGCAAAGGAGGCGCTCGGGCGCGCTCGTCACGCTGGAGGCTGGCAAGATCGTCTCCGAGGGCCTGGGCGAAGTGCAGGAGATGATCGACATCTGCGATTTCGCCGTCGGCCTGTCGCGGCAGATCTACGGCCTGACCATCGCCTCGGAGCGTCCCGGCCACCGCATGATGGAGACCTGGCATCCGCTCGGGCCCTGCGCGGTCATCTCCGCCTTCAATTTCCCGGTCGCGGTCTGGGCGTGGAACGCGGCGCTGGCGCTCGTCTGCGGCGATCCGGTGATCTGGAAGCCCTCGGAAAAGACGCCGCTTGAGCGCGCTCGCGGCGATGAAGGTCCTGGACCGCGCGCTCGAGCGCTTCGGCGCCGACGCGCCGGAGGGGCTCGCGCAGATCGTCATCGGCGGGGCGGCGATCGGCGAGGCGCTGGTCGCCTCGAAGGACGTGCCGATCGTCTCGGCCACCGGCTCGACCCGCATGGGCGCGGTCGTCGGCCCGAAGGTCGCCGCCCGCTTCGGCCGGGCCGATCCTCGAACTCGGCGGCAACAACGCCATGATCGTCGCGCCCTCGGCCGACCTCGACATGGCGGTGCGCGCGATCCTGTTCTCCGCCGTCGGCACGGCCGGGCAGCGCTGCACCTCGCTCCGGCGGCTCATCGTCCATCGCTCGATCCGCGAGGACGCTGACCCATCGGCTCGTCAAGGCCTATGCCAGCCTGCCGATCGGCGATCCGCGCGAGGCCGGCACGCTGGTCGGCCCGCTGATCGACCATGCCGCGCTCGACCGCATGACGGCCGCGCTTCAAGCGCGCCAAGGACGAGGGCGGCCGCGTCCACGGCGGCGGCGCGGTGACGTCGGGCGTCCCGAGCGGCGGCGCCTACGCGAGGCCGGCGATCGTCGAGATGCCGGGGCAGAGCGGGATCGTGCGCGAGGAGACCTTCGCCCCGATTCTCTACACGCTGGGCTACGATTCGCTCGAGGAGGCGATCGCGCTGCAGAACGACGTCCCGCAGGGGCTCTCGTCGTGCATTTTCACGCTGAACGTGCGCGAAGCGGAGACGTTCCTGTCGGCGACCGGCTCCGACTGCGGCATCGCCAACGTCAACATCGGCCCCTCCGGCGCCGAGATCGGCGGGGCTTTCGGCGGCGAGAAGGAGACCGGCGGCGGCCGCGAGAGCGGCTCGGACGCCTGGAAGAGCTACATGCGCCGGCAGACGAGCACGGTGAACTATTCGGCGAAGCTGCCGCTCGCGCAGGGGGTGAGGTTCGACGTGTGAGCGCCGCGGCGCTAGACCCAGGTCGCGTGCAGACAGCGGCCGACGCGCTTGAGCTGGACGCGGCTCGCGACGCCGGTGTTTTCCAGATTGAGGGTCTGGAGGCAAAGGTTCTCGGTGATCGAAACATCGAAAGTCTCGAGCGGGTTTCCCGACAGGTCGAGGTTCTCGATGCCGACGGCGCCGCTCAGCACGCCGGCGCTGAACGAGCGCAATCTTGTTGTTGGCGAGAATCAAGATCGGTCAGCTTCGCGTTCTGCGCGAAGGCGCCGAGTGGCAGCAACTCGATCTGGTTGCCCGACAGGTTGATTTTCGTCAGCTGTTCGTACTCTTCGAAAGCGTCGATGTCGATGTCGCCGATCCCATTGTTCGACAGATCGATTTCCTCGCTCCTTATCGTGTATCCGAAGTCCGTGAGCACGTCTTTGGTGAGCGTTAGCCCTGACATCACAATCCCTCATTTTGGATTTCGGTCGCCGACCGCGGCGCTTCGCCTTCGAGCGGCAAGCAGAACACGAAATGTCGGCCTCGCCAACGCGACCGGTCGTCGCGTGCGCCGCGCGCGCGACCGCGACTGAAGGCGGGCGATGGAGACGCGCGACCTCATCGTGGTCGGCGGCGGCCATAACGGCCTCGTCGCCGCCGCCTATTGCGCCGCCGCCGGCCTCAAGGTCACGGTTCTCGAGCGCCGGCCGGTCGTCGGCGGCGCCGCGGCGACCGAGGAATTCCATCCCGGCTTCCGCAATTCGGTCGCCGCCTACGCGGTATCGCTGCTCAATCCCGCGGTGATCCGCGACCTCGACCTTCCGCGTCACGGCCTTCGGATCGTCGAGCGTCCGCTGTCCAATTTCCTGCCCCTGCCCGACGGCCGGTTCCTCAAGGTCGGGCCCGGTCGAACCCAGGCGGAAGCAGCGAAATTCTCCGCCCGCGACGCCGAGCGGCTCGACGCGTACGAGACGCGGCTCGGGCGGATGGCGGACGTGCTGCGCGCGATCGCGCTCGAGCCGCCGCCGAATGTGACGACCGGGCGCGGCGTCGGCGCGGGCCTCGGCGCGCTTCTCGCGACCGCGCGCGTCGCGAACCGCCTGCGGCCGCTCGGGCTCGAGGGGCAGCGCGACCTTCTCGAGATCTTCACCCGCTCGGCCGGCGACGTGCTCGACCAGTGGTTCGAAAGCGACCCGATCAAGGCCATTCTCGGCTTCGACGGCATCGTCGGAACCTACGCGAGTCCTTACGCCGCCGGGACGGCCTATGTGCTCCTGCATCATTGCTTCGGCGAGGCGAACGGACGCAAGGGCGCCTGGGGCCATGCGATCGGCGGCATGGGCGCGATCACGCAGGCGATGGCGCGCGCAGCGTCGGAACGCGGAGTCGAGATCCGCACGGATGCGGGCGTCGCGGAAATCGTGACGCGCAACGGCCGCGCGGCCGGGGTCGTCACGCAGGCCGGCGAACGGATCGACGCGCGCGCGGTCGTTTCCAGCCTGCATCCGAAGCTGACCTTCGAAAGGCTCGTCGATCCTGCGGCGCTGCCGGCGGACTTTCGCGCGCGGATCGCCTCGTGGCGCAGCGCCTCGGGCGTGTTCCGCATGAACCTCGCGCTCTCCGAATTGCCGAGCTTCGCCTGCCTGCCCGGGCGCGACGGCCGCCGAGCACCACGGCGCCGGAATCGTGTTCGCGCCGAGCCTCGCCTATATGGAGCGCGCATTTTTCGACGCGCGCCTTCACGGATGGTCGGCCGCGCCGATCGTCGAAATGCTGATCCCCTCGGTCCTCGACGACTCCTCGAGCCGCCGGGGCGCCACGTCGCCTCGCTGTTCTGCCAGCACGTCGCGCCGCAATTGCCGGACGGGCGGTCATGGGACGACGCGCGCGAAACGGTCGCCGACGTCATGATCGACACGGTCGAGACTTACGCGCCCGGCTTCAGGGCGTCGGTCATTGCGCGAAAGATCCTGTCGCCGCTCGACCTCGAGCGCGACTTCGGCCTCGTCGGCGGCGACATCTTTCACGGCTGCCTGTCGCCTCGATCAGCTCTATTCGGCGCGGCCCGCCCTCGGCCACGCCGACTATCGCTCGCCGGTCCCCGGCCTCTACATGTGCGGCTCGTCCACTCATCCGGGCGGCGGGGTCAGCGGGCTGCCGGGACGCAACGCCGCTCGCGCGATCGTGACCGACTTTCGCCGCCGAAGGCTTCGGCCCTTGACCGCGCGCCATTGAGGCGCCCGTCAAGGATGGGCTATGCCCATAGGGGCATGCCGATTCTGTCCCCCTCCCGTCGATGACGGTCGTTGAAAGCCGCCGGAGCACGACGGCCTGCCCAATCCGCAGCGTATGCTGGCGTTTGCCGACGCTTGCGATGGCGGTCGGGATGTCGGTGCTCGACGGAACCATCGTCAATGTCGCGCTGCCGACGATCGCCCGCAACCTCGCCATCCAGCCTGCGAATTCGATCTGGATCGTCAACGCCTTCCAGCTCGCCGTGACCGTATCGCTGCTGCCGCTGTCGGCGCTCGGCGACACGATCGGCTACCGCCGCGTCTACACCCCGGGCCTCGCGCTTTTCACCGCAGCCTCGCTCGCCTGCGCCTTCGCGCCGTCGCCTGCCCGCGTTGGTGATCGCGCCGCGCGGTGCAGGGCCTCGGCGCGGCCGGCATCATGAGCGTCAATATCGCGCTCGTCCGGTTCATCTATCCCTCGTCGCGGCTCGGACAGGGCGTCGGCAATGTCGCGGTGGTCGTCGCCGTCTGTTCGGCGGGGAGCCCGACCGTGGCGGCTGCGATCCTCGCGGTCGCATCATGGCGGTGGCTGTTTCTGGTCAACGTCCCCATCGGGGTCGTCGCGCTCGTGGTGGCGCTGCGCACCCTGCCCGACACGCCGCGCTCGAAGCGCATGCTCGATCCCGTCAGCATCGTCCTCAACGCCCTGACCTTCGGCCTCCTGATCGCGGGGGTCGACGGCCTCGGCCAGAGGCAGGATGTCGCGTGTCCCGATCGGCGAGCTCGTCGCCGGGGCGGCGTTCGGCGTCGCGTTCGTCAGACGGCAACTCGGACAATCCGCGCCGCTGCTGCCGGTCGACCTGTTGAAGCTGCCGATCTTCGCCCTGTCGCTGGCGACCTCGATCTCGTCCTTCGCCGCGCAGAGCCTCGCGGTGGTGGCGCTGCCGTTCTATTTCGAGGACACGCTGCATCGATCGGAGACCATGACCGGCCTTCTGATGACGCCCTGGCCGCTCGCGACCGCGCTGATCGCGCCGATCTCCGGGCGGCTCGCCGACCGTTTCGCCCCCGCGCTGCTCGGCGGCGCGGGGCTTTTGGTGATGAGCCTCGGCCTCGCGCTGGTCGCCCTGCGACTCGGCGATCCGACGCAGGCCTGGCTCGTCTGGCTGCTCGCGCTTTGCGGTCTCGGCTTCGGGTTCTTCCAGTCGCCCAACAACCGGCTGATCATCGGCAGCGCCCCGCCCGAACGCAGCGGCGGCGCCGCCGGCCTGCAGTCGTCGGGCCGCCTGATCGGACAGTCGTTCGGGGCCGCGCTGATGGCCGTCGCTTTCGGACGCGCGCCCGAGCATGCGACGTCGATCGCGATCTGGACGGCCTGCGGGCTGGCGCTCGTCGGCGCCGCCGCCGGCGTCATGCGCCGGAGCTGAGCGCGGGCCTTCGCCCCTCACGCGCCGGGATAATCCTCGATCCGGCCGATCGCCGGCGGGCGCGTCGATTTCAGCCGCGCGCCGACCGCTTCGACCCGGCGCAGGACGCGCAACCATGTTGGCCGACGACATTTTCGCGAGATCGCGCTCGGAAAAGCCGCGCCGCACGAGTTCGGCGAAGAGATGCGGGAAGCGGCTGACATTCTCGAGGCCCTCGGGCGAAGCGCCGCCGAAATAATCCGAGCCGATGCCGACGTGGTCGATGCCGGCCGTCTCCGCGAGGCGCTCGATGTGGTCGGCGACCTCTTCGAGCGTCGCCTTCGGCGCCGGGCCGTGGCTCGCCTCGAGCTCGGCGAACTGCGCCTTCGGGTCGGCGGCGAGCGGCGCCTTGCCGTAGGCGTCGCGACTGCGTCGGAGCCAGTCGCGCAGCGGCTGGGACACGAACCCCGGCACGAAGGTCGCCATGACCAGGCCGCCGTTGTCCTTGAGCCGCCGCAGCACGTCGTCCGGCGCGTTGCGCGGGTGGTCGCAGAGCGCGAAGGCGTTGGAGTGCGACAGCGCGACCGGCGCCTCGGTCGCGTCGAGCACGCGCCGCATCCCGTCATGCGAGACATGGGCGAGGTCGATGACGATCCCGAGCCGGTTGAGTTCGCCGATCACCGCGCGGCCGAAGGCGTTCAGGCCGCCGTTGCGCGGCGCGTCGGTCGCCGAATCGACCCAGTCGAGCGTTTCGTTGTGGCAGAGCGTCATCAGCCGCACGCCCGCCGCATGCCAGATCCGCAGCGGGCTCAGCGAATTCTCGAGCCCCACGCCGCCCTCGACCGCGATGAACGAGGCGATCTTTCCCGCGGCCTTCGCCCTGGCGTAGTCGGCCGCCCGCCGCGCCGGCAGGAACACGTCCGGATGCGCCTCCTCGATCCGGCGGATGAGGTCGATCTGCTCGAGCGCGGTGCGCGCCGGATGGGGCGCGCCGGTCGGCTGGAACGCCGCCCAGAACTGCGCCCCGACCATGCCTTCGCGCATGCGCGGGATGTCGGTGTCGGCCTTCTCGTGCACCTCGTTCAGCTCGTAGGCGATCACGTCGCCGCGCGCCGCCTTGTCGATCCGGATGACCCAGGGCAGGTCGTTGTGGCCGTCGAACAGCGGCGCGCGCTCGAGCACGGCGCGCGCCATCGCGAGCGCATTGTCGTCCGCGCGCACGGACCTCGGGGCGAGCCTCGTCCACTCCGCTCCGCCTCACTCGCACCGGGACGGCGACGAAGCGCGCCATGCCGTCGCCGTTGGCGACCAGCAGCAGCGCCGGCTTCTTGCCGCCGTCCTTCTTCGCCGCCTCGATCGCCTTCGCGAGGTCGGCCGGCTTCTCGACCGCCTGGTGATTGACCTCCTCGATCACGTCGCCCGGCCTCAGGCCCCGCTCCGCCGCGGGCGAACCCGGCTCGACCGAGGTGACGATCACGCCCTTGACGCCGTCCTTGATCTTGAAGGTCTTGCGCGCCTCGTCGGTGATGCCGGAAAACTCCATGCCGAGCGCCTTCTGGACGACGTTGGTGTCGACCTCGGCGATTCGTCGTCGCTGGCGACTTCCGCAGTCTTCTCGCCGTCCTCGAGCCGGCCGAGCGTCACCGACTTGGTCACCTCCTGGCCGTTGCGGACGACGACCACGTCGACCGCCTTGCCGACCGGCGTCGAGGCGACGAGCCGCGGCAGGTCGCGCGATTCCTTGATGTCCTTGCCGTCGAACTTGACGATCACGTCGCCGGCCTTCAGGCCCGCGGGCTTGGCCGGCCCCTTGTCGTCGACGCCGGCGACGAGCGCGCCGCGCGCCGTGCCGAGGCCGAGGCTCTCGGCGATCGTGTCGTCGACCGGCTGGATGCGCACGCCGAGCCAGCCGCGCCGGGTCTCATGGAACTGCTCGAGCTGCGCGATCACCGGCTGCGACGGTCGCCGAGGGCGTGGCGAAGCCGATGCCGATCGAGCCGCCGGACGGCGACAGGATCGCCGTGTTGATGCCGATCACCTCGCCCTGCAGGTTGAACAGCGGGCCGCCCGAATTGCCCTTGTTGATCGAGGCGTCGGTCTGCAGGAAGTCGTCGTAGGGGCCGCTGTCGATGTTGCGGTTGCGGGCGGAGACGATGCCGGCCGTCACCGTCTCGCCGAGGCCGAACGGATTGCCGACCGCCATCACGCCGTCGCCGACCCGGGCCTTGTCGCTGTCGCCGAACTTCACGGTCTTCAGCGGCTTGTCGCTCTCGACCTTCAGCACCGCCACGTCGACCTTGGAATCCTTGCCGATCACCGTGGCCTTCAGCTTGCGGCCGTCGTTGAAGATGACGATGATGTCGTTGGCGTCGCCGACGACGTGGTTGTTGGTGATGACGATGCCGCTCGGATCGACGACGAAGCCGGAGCCGAGCGACTGCGCCTTCTGCGCGCGCGGGTGCGGCATGCCGCCGTGGTTCTTGAAGAACTCCTCGAACATCTCGTCGAAGGGCGTGCCCTTGGGCAGATCGGGGATCGCGCCGCCGCCCTTGTCCTCGATCGTCTGGGTCGCGGAAATGTTGACCACCGCGTCGCGCGACCTGCTCGACGAGGTCGGCGAGATTGCGTCGGCCGCGCCTGCGCGAAGGCGGGCGTCGAGCGGCGCGGCGCGAGCGCGAGCGGCGCGCCGATCAGCGCCGAAGCGAGCGCCGCCGCGAGCGCCGGGCGGACGCGGGCGTGGGGAAGCGTCGAAATCCGCGCATGATGGGTCATGGTGTTCTCCTCGAACATCGTCGATCGACCGGCGCCGCAGCGCGAAACGCGCCGGCCTATCAAGAAACTAAAGCAGCTGAGCGCGAGGCCCACACGATCGCCACGCCGACGAGCGCCGCGCCGAGGCCGACGCCGCGCAGCTTGTTCGGGTCCTCGCGGGCGGCGGCCGCCATGTGCTTGCGCATCTGCTCGGTGAACCCCGCCATCAGCATCCCTTCTATGGCGAAGACGAGGCCGATCGCGGCCGCGAAGTCCCGCATGGCTCAGTCCGCCTTCGCCGTCGGCGGACGGCCGCGGCCGGCGGCGTCCGCCTCGGGCGCCGGCGTCGGCGTCGAGAAATAGCGGAAGAAGTCCGACTTCGGGCTGACCAGCGACCGCGTCTGACCGTCCTTGAAGGCGTTCTGATAGGCCTGCATCGAGCGGTAGAAGGCGAAGAACTCCGGGTCGGCGCCGTAGGCCTCGGCGAAGATGCGGTTGCGCTCGCCGTCGCCCTCGCCGCGGATCTGCTCGGACTGCTGCTGCGCCTGGGCGGTGATGACGGTGACCTTGCGGTCCGCCTCGGCCCGGATCTGCTGCGACTGCTGCGAGCCCATGCGCGCGATAGGAGGCGGCGCGCTGCTGGCGCTCGGTCTGCATGCGGCGGAACACCGCCTCGGAGTTCTCGGCCGGCAGGTCGGCGCGCTTGATCCGGACGTCGATGACGTCGAGGCCGAAGCGCTTGGCGCCGCCGATCATCTGGTCCTGATGTCGGCCATGAGCGCGTCGCGCTTGTCGCGCACGATGTCGGTGATCGACGCGCCCGACAGCGTCCGGCGCAGCGCCGAGTTCAGCATGCCGCCGAGCTGCGCGTCGGCGCCGCGGGTGTTGAAGACGGATTGATAGAAGAGCAGCGGATCGGCGATCTTGTAGCGGACGAAGGCGTCGACCTCGAGCCGCTGGTTGTCCGACACCAGCACCTCCTGGCGCTCGTTGTCGAGCGCGAGGATGCGCTTGTCGATATAGACGACCGTGTCGATGAACGGCCATTTGAAATAGAGGCCCGGCGCGCCGATCAGGTCGCGGATCGGCTGGCCGAAGCGCAGCACCAGCGCCTGCTCGGTCGGATCGACCACGAACATCGACATCAGCCGCGAGAACGATCGCGACCGCCGCGATCGACGGCGATCGCAAGTCCGGAAAGCGGCGGCTCACTTGGCGCCTCCCGCGGACTTGCGTGCAGCGCGTCGAGCGAGATGTAGGGCACCGGCGGGGCTCGTCGCGTTGGTGTCGACGATCGTCTTGTCCATTCCGCCGAGCACCCGCTCCATGGTCTCGAGATACATGCGCTCGCGCGTCACGCCGGGCGCTTTCTTGTATTGCTCGTGGATCTGGTTGTAGCGCTGGGTCTGGCCCTTGGCGTCGAGGATCGTCTGCTCGCGATAGGCGTTGGCCTCGGCGAGGATGCGCGCCGCGCCGCCCTCGGCTTCCGGCACGACCTTGTTGGCGTAGGTCTCGGCCTCGTTGACCTGGCGCTGCTGGTCCTGCTGCGCGGCGGTCACGTCGCGGTAGGCGGAGAGCACCTGGCTCGGCGCGTCGACCGACTGGAGCTGGACCTGCTTGACCAGAACGCCGGCGCGATACTCGTTGAGCAGGTCCTGCATGCGCTTCTGCACGTCGGCCTCGACCGCGGCGCGGTCGGTGGTCAGGATGCCGTCGATCGTCTTGAGGCCGACGACCTCGCGCATGATGCTCTCGGCCACCGCCTTGACCGTCATCGCGGGCGGCAGAATGTTGAACACGTAGTCCTCGGGCTTGGCCGGATCGATCTGCCAGTTCACCCGGAAATGGACGTCGACGATGTTCTTGTCGCCGGTGAGCATCTGGCTCTCCTCCGGCACGTCTGGCGCCGGTGCTGCGGTAGCCGACCTCGGTGATCTGCTGGTCCCACACCGGAACCTTGATCACCGAGCCGATCGGCCAGGGCCAGTTGGTGTTGAGGCCGGCCGCGGTCTTGCCGGTATAGCGGCCGAGCACGAGGTTGATGCCGACCTCGTTGGGCTGGACGGTGTAGAACGTGCCCCAGGCGAACCAGACGAGGACCGCCGCCAGCAGGACGAACAGGATCGTGCGCCCGCTGAAGCCGCCGCCCGCGCCCGCGCCGCCCGTTCCGCCCGGCGCGAACTTGCCGAGCGCCTCCTGGACGCGGCGGATGATCTCCTCGAGATCGCCGGTCGGCGGACCCGACGGCCCCTGTCCCCACGGGCCGCGCCCGGGCGGGCGCCAGGGGCCGCCGCCTTGATTGTTCCAGGACATTCGATACTCTCGATCGCCGGCCGCTCGCCGGACTGGCGCTTATATAAGCAAGCCGGGCGCCGCGGCAACGGAGCGCAGGCCGCTAGCCTCCTGCTGCGGCCGGTCTCGCCTTCCTGTTCGGAGCGGCTTTCCCGCCGCCGTCGCTCGCGCGCGAGCGGCGTGACCCGCAGGGCTGCGATGCGGTTGCGCTGCTTGCGCAGCACCTCGAACCGGAAGCCGTAGAACGAGAAGGTCTGGCGCGGCTCGGGAATGGCGCGCGCCTCGTGGATGACGAGGCCCGCGACGGTCGCGGCCTCCTCGTCGGGCAGGTTCCAGCCCATCGCCCGGTTGAGCTCCCGGATCGTCACCGCGCCGTCGACCACGACCGACCCGTCGCGCTGCTTGCGGACGCCCTGCACGGTCTCGTCGTGCTCGTCGCGAATGTCGCCGACGATCTCCTCGATGATGTCCTCGAGCGTCACGAGCCCCTGGACGACGCCGTATTCGTCGACGACCAGCGCGGAGTGGGTCTTGCGCCGCAGGAAGGCCTGCAACTGGTCGCGCAGCTGGTCGATTCCGGCACGAACCAGGGCTCGAGCGCGAGCTCCGCGATCTTCAGCTTGCTTGCGTCGCCGCCGCGCCGCCACGAGCGCGCGCAGGAGGTCCTTGGCGTGAAGGATGCCGATGATGTTGTCCGGATCGCCGCGCCACAGCGGCAGGCGCGTGTAGGGCGAATTCGATCGCTTCGCGCACCAGCTCCTCCGGCGGCAGGTCGGCGTCGATGAGCCGCATCTTGGTCCGGTGCACCATCACGTCCGACGACCGGCACCTCGGACGAGTTCGAGCAGGCCGCCGAACATGTCGCGCTCGCTCGCGCTCGACCTCGCCCTCGCGATGCAGGATGTCGACCGCGCCCATCAGCTCCTCGTGGCCCGAGACGCCGGGATCCGTCTCGGTGAGCGAGAGGCCGCAGAGGCGCAGGACGAACCGCACCAGCGCCTCGACCGCGCTCACGACCGGACCGAAAACCGTGACGAAGAACAGGACCAGCGGGCGCGATCGACGAGCGACACCCGGTCGGGATAGGCGATGGCGATGGTCTTCGGCATCACCTCGCCGAACACGACGATCAGCGCGGTCATCACCACGGTCGCGGCCCAGACGCCGTGGTCGCCGTAGAGGTCGAGCATGACGCTCGTGGCGATCGCCGACGACCCGATGGTGACGAACTGTCCGCCGAGCAGCATCGTGCTGATCAGCCGCCCGCGCATGCCGATGAGCCGCGTCACCAGCGCCGCGCGCGTGTCGCCGGACATTTCGAGCGCGTGCATGCGCGCCCGCGAGGCCGCGGTCAGCGCCGTCTCCGCGCCGGCGAAGAACGCCGCGAAGGCGATGCTGACGATGATGACGACGATGTCGAGCGAGATCGGCATGGGGAAAGTTCTAGCACGATGGCCGGGCTGCGGGTGCGCCGAGCGGGCGGATCAGCCGGCGGGAGCTCCAGATCCTGCTTCAGGAAGGCGAGCACGCTCGCTTCCTCGACGTCGCGGGCGATGAAGCTCTCGCCGATCCCCTTGGCGAGAATGAAGGTCAGCCGCCCGCGCTCGACCTTCTTGTCCTGCCGCATGGCGGCGAGAATGGCGTCGGCGTCCGGCTCGAGCCCGGGAATGTCGCGAATTCGGGTCGGAAGGCCGACGGCCTTCGAGATGCGCCTCGACCCGCGCCGCGTCCTGCCCGGAGCAGAACCCGAGCTGGCGAGAGAAGCGGAAGGCGCAGGCCATGCCGACGGCGACCCCCTCGCCATGGACGAGGCGGCGCGGAATCGTAGTGCGGTCAGGCTCTCGAACGCATGGCCGAAGGTATGGCCGAGATTGAGCAGGGCGCGCTCGCCCTGCTCCGTCTCGTCGGCGACGACGACGCGCGCCTTGGCCGCGCAGCTCATCGCGATCGCCTCCGCGCGGGCCGGGCCGCCGGAGAACACGTCCCGCCAGCGAGCCTCGAGGAATTCGAAGAAATTCCGGTCGCCGATCAGGCCGTACTTGACCACCTCGGCGTAGCCGGCGCGGAATTCGCGCGCGCTCAGGGTGTCGAGAGCGCCCGAATCCGCCAGCACCAGCGAGGGCTGATGGAACGCGCCGACGAGGTTCTTGCCGTGCGGCGAATTGATGCCGGTCTTGCCGCCGACGCTCGAATCGACCTGCGACAGCAGCGTCGTCGGGATCTGGACGAAACGCACGCCCCGGCGGAGCGAGGCGGCGCAGAAGCCGGCGAGATCGCCGATGACGCCGCCGCCGAGCGCGACGACGACGTCGCGCCGCTCGATGCGCGCGGCGATCAGCGCGTCCGACACGCGCGCGAATTCGGCGTAGGACTTGGTGGATTCGCCCGGCGGGCAGACGATCGCCGTCGAAGCGAGGCCCGGCGCGACTCGAGGCTCGCGACCACCCGGTCGAGATAGAGCGGCGCGACGTTCGCGTCGGTCACGATCGCGCATTTGGCGCCGGGCGCGATCGGCGGCGATTTCCGGCCCGGCCTCGTCGATCACGCCGGGGCCGATGTGGATCGTGTAGGCGCGCGGGCCGAGCGGGACCTCGACCCGGCGCCGGTCGGCGCCGCTCGGCTCCCGGCGGGCCGCAGAGCAACTCGGCGAGCCGGCGCAGCGTCATGTCGACCAGCCGCGTCGTGCGGCCCATCGCGCGATTCGATGGTGAGGTCGGCGAGCGCGTAGGTCGGGGAGCGGTCGGCCAGGATCCGGCGCAGCGTCGTCTCCGGGTCGTCGGTCTGCAAGAGCGGGCGGTTCGACTTCTTGCGCACCCGGGCGAGCAGAACCTCGACGTCGGGCTTGAGCCAGACCGAGACGCCGCTGCGCGGCGATCGCCTCGCGGGTCGTCGCATTCATGAAGGCGCCGCCGCCGGTCGCGAGCACCTGCGGGCCGCCGTTGAGGAGCCGCGCGATCACCCGGCGCTCGCCCTCGCGGAAATAGGGCTCGCCGAACCGCTCGAAAATCTCGGGAATGGTGAGTTGCGCGCCCGCCTCGATCTCCGCGTCGGCGTCGACGAACGGCAGGCCGAGCCGGGCCGCGAGGCGCTTGCCGACCGAGGTCTTGCCCGCCCCCATCATTCCGACCAGCACCACCGAGCGGCTCCCCAAGCGCGGCCGCCACGCGCCGGACATCGACCGGCTGACCCTGAACCATGACACCTTCGTTCCTCACGGATATCCGTTTGGGCGCGGTCCCTTACAGGAAACGGCGGCGAAGCGCGACAGGGCGCCGAAGGCCCGTCCCGGCGGTTTTGTCGCAGTTTGGACCGGCTTGCGCGGAGCGGCGCGTTCTTGCGACCATGTCAGCAAGACGACAAGAGCGCGACACGCGCGTTTGCGGCTGCCCGCGCGATCGCTAAGGTCTTGCGCGTCCAAGGAAAAGCCGCGGCGCGGCCGCCGCGGGCGCCGCTTGAGGGAGCTGGATATTGACTGCTGTCCATCACGAGCACCGCGTCCCCGGTCCTCGTCTCATCGCCATCGTCGGGCCGTTCCAGAGCGGAAAAACCAGCCTCCTCGAAGGGATATTGGCGCGCGGCGGAGCGCTGGCGCGGCAGGGCACGGTCCGCGACGGGACCACCATCGGCGACTCGAGCCAGGAGGCGCGCAGCCACGCCATGAGCGTCGAGCCCAATGTCGCCAGCGTCGACTACATGGGCGACCGGCTGACCTTCTTCGATTGCCCGGGATCGATCGAGTTCATCCACGACATGCATCCGGCGCTGCCGGTCTGCGACGCCGCGATCGTGGTTTGCGAGGCCGACCCGCGCAAGATTCCGGCGCTTCAGGTCATCCTGCGCGAGCTCGAGGAGCTCGGCGCTGCCGCGCATCCTGTTCCTCAACAAGATCGATCAGGCGAGCGGCAGCTTGCGCGAGAATCGCTCGAACTGCTGCAGCCGGCCTCCCGCGACGCCGCTGCTCTTGCGCCAGATCCCGGTGTGGGAGAACGGGGTTGCGACCGGTTTCGTCGATCTCGCGCTCGAGCGCGCGTTCGTCTATCGCGGAATCGGCGCCCTCGGAGGTGATCGAGATGCCCGCCGGCGTCGCTCCAGGAGGAGAAGCACGCGCGCTATTCGATGCTCGAGAAGCTCGCCGACTACGACGACGCGCTGATGGAGCAACTGCTCAGCGACCTCGACCCGCCGAAGGACCTGGTTTTCGACGATCTCGCGCGCGAATTGCGCGACGGCCACGTCGTTCCGGTGCTGATGGGCTCGGCGACCGAGGGCCACGGCGTGACCCGCCTCCTGAAGGCGCGTGCGCCACGAGGCGCCGGCGATCGCCTACACCCGCAAGCGCCTCGGCGTCGACGACAGCGGCCCGGCGCTCGCCCAGGTCATCCGCACCGTCCACACCGCGCATGGCGGCAAGCTGTCGCTGTCGCGGGTGCTGCGCGGCGCCTTCGCCGACGGCGCGACGGTGATCAATTCGCACGGCGTCGAGGAGCGCATCGGCGGCCTCGCCCGCCTGACCGGCGCGACCTCGGCCAAGGTGAGCCGCGCCGAGGAGGGCGACACCGTCGCCTTCGCCCGGCTGGAAAGCCTCGCCACCGGCGACCGTTTCGCCGAAGGCAAGACCGCTCCGGCCGCCGCGGACCTGCCGCCGCCGCCGCCGCCGACCCAGGCCTTCGCGATCAAGGTCAAGGACCGCAAGGACGAGGTGCGGCTCGCGGCGGCCCTCGCCAAGCTCTGCGAGGAGGACCCGGCGCTGTCCTTCGTCCAGGACGCGGAAATGTCCGAGATGAAGCTCCACGGCCAGGGCGAGATGCATCTTCGCGTGACGACCGAGCGGCTCGCCGACCGCTTCGGCGTGACGATCCACACGCAAAAGCCGACGGTCGCCTATCGCGAGACGATCCGCGACGCCGTCACGGTGCGGGGCCGGCACAAGAAGCAGTCGGGCGGGCATGGCCAGTTCGGCGACGTCGTGGTCGAGGTCGGGCCGCGCGGCCGCGGCGAGGGCTTCGCTTTCGCCGAGCGGGTGCACGGCGGCTCCGTGCCGCGGCAGTATTTCTCCTCGGTCGAAATGGGCGCCAAGGACGCGATGGCGCGGGGGCCGCTCGGCTTTCCGGTCGTCGACGTTGCGGTCACGCTGACCGACGGCTCCTATCATACGGTCGATTCGTCGGACATGGCGTTCCGCGCCGCCGCCCGCATCGCGCTCGACGAGGCGCTGGCGAAGGCGCGGCCCGGTGCTGCTCGAGCCGATCCTGTCGGTGACGATCTACGTGCCGTCCGACGCGCTCGCGCGCGCCAGCGCGCTCGTCAGCTCGCGGCGCGGCCAGATCCTCGGCTTCGAGCCGCGTGAGGGCTGGAAGGGCTGGGAGGCCTTGCGCGCCCTCATCCCCGAGGCGGAGATCGGCGACCTCATCATCGAACTGCGTTCGGCGACCTCCGGGGTCGGCGCGTTCGAGACCAAGTTCGACCATCTGGCCGAGCTTTCCGGCAAGGCGGCCGACCATGTCGTCGAGTTGCGCCGCAGCGCGAAGGAGAACGGCTGAGACGTCGGCTCACGCGCCGGCGAACTCAGCCTTTTTCGCGGCTGTACAGGCGCGCGGCCATCGCATAAAGGGTGGCGGGCGATCCGCCCTCCTTGCGCATCTTCTCCGGAGACGACCTCGATGGCCGACGCCACTTTCGAACGAAGCCGCTTGGCGACCGTGTTCGGCGGCTCCGGCTTCCTCGGCCGGCACATCGTGCGCGCCCTCGCCCGCCGCGGCTGGCGCGTGCGCGTGGCGGTGCGGCAGGCCCGATCTCGCCTTTTTCCTGCAACCGATCGGCGGCGTCGGCCAGATCGAGGCGGTGCAGGCGAACCTGCGCTATCCAGCCTCGATCGCGGCCGCGCTCGAAGGCGCCGAGATGGCGGTCAACGTCACCGGCGTGAAGGCCGAAAGCGGCGCGCAGACCTATCGCGCCGTCCATATCGACGGCGCGGCGGCCCTCGCCCGGGCCGCCAAGGCCGCGGGAGTCCAGACTTTCGCGCATGTTTCGGGCATCGGAGCCGACGCCGGATCCGCTTCGCCCTATATCGCCAGCAAAGGCCTTGGCGAACAGGTCACGCTGCAGGAGTTCCCCGACGCGACCATTCTCAGGCCCTCGGTCGTGTTCGGACCCGAGGACGATTTCTTCAACCGTTTCGGGGAGCTCTCGCGCTTCTTCTGGGTCATCCCGCTGCTCGGCGGCGGCGGGACCCGGCTGCAGCCGGTCTATGTCGGCGACGTGGCGCGCGCGGCGGCGGCGGCGCTGGCCGGCGAGACGAAGCCGGGCGCGATCTACGAACTCGGCGGCCCACAGGTCATGACGCTGCGCGAAGCCGCCGAGTACGCTCTGCGCGCCGTCGATCGCCGCCGCCTGCTCGTCGGGCTGCCGCTCGGCCCGTCGCGTTTGCTCGCCTCGACGACGACCTTCGCAAGCAAGCGTCACGCTCGGCCTCTTTCCCAAGATGTTGACGACCCACCGCGATGAGATCGACCTGCTCGCCGTCGACAATGTCGTGTCAGCCGGAGGCGGAGGCGGAGGGACGCGTGCTCAGCGGTCTCGGCATCACGCCGCAGGCGGTGGACGCCCATCATTCCCTCCTACCTCGTGCGTTTTCGCAAGACGGGTCAGTACGAGATGCAACGTTCGGCTTGATAAGGACATTTTGTCGCGGCTCGGCGACGGGCTATCGGGCGCGCCGGCGTCGGTTTCGTATTGATTGCAAAGGCTGATTTCAAGGCATGTAAGGCCTAGGGGTTTTCCGGTCCGGGCGATTTCGAGTTGGGGACGTTCAGTGATCAAGTCTGAACTCGTGCAGCGGATGGCCTCGCGCAATCCGCATCTCTATCAGCGCGATATCGAAAACATCATCGACGCGATCCTCGGGCGAGATCGGCGACGCGCTGGCGCGCGGCGAGCGCGTCGAGTTGCGCGGCTTCGGCGCCTTCTCGACCAAGCAGCGACAGGCGCGCACCGGCCGCAATCCGCGCACCGGCGACAAGGTGCCGGTGACCGAAAAGCTCGCGCCTTTCTTCAAGACCGGCAAGGAGATGCGCGAGCGTCTCAATCGCACGCCGGTCGATCAGGCCTGAGGCGTCGCCCAGGAAGGGTCACGCAAGGCGTTGGAGCGAGCACGACCTCCCATGATTCGCTTCATTCGACTTCTCATCATCGCGGTCGTCGCGATCATCCTGGTGCTGTTCGCGTTCGCCAACCGGCAATGGGTGACGGTGTCGTTCGATCCCTTCGGCTCGCCCGACAACGCCGGCCTTCGCCGCTCGCGGCGCCGCTTGTTCGCCGTGGTGATCGTCGTGGCCGCGCTCGGCGTGATCGCGGGCGCCGCGGCGACCTGGGTCTCGCAGGGCCGGCATCGCCGCGCCGCCCGCAAGAGCCGCGTCGAGGCGGACCGATGGCGCACCGAGGCCCAGAGCTTGAAGTCCGCCCAGCCGGGAAGCCCCGCGCTACGCGCCTAGAGCGTTATGACGACGGGCGGCTCGCGAGGCGTCCCTCACGCCGCCGACCGCCCGGTTGGCGTCTCTTGCCGGAGTCGGGGAGCGCCGACGCCGAAGGAACTGCATTTCCGCCATGCGAGGTCCGGGCGCATGACGAGGCGGCGTGAGCCTGTCGCAACTTGCTGGGAAACTTTCCGATGCGCGTTTTTTCGGCCGAAGACCTCGACAGGACGCTCGATTTTCCCGCGCTGATCGACGAACTCGCCGAGGCGATGCGCGGCGGCTTCGTCGCGCCGCATCGCCATCATCATCCCGTCCAGCGCGCCGGCGAGCCGGTGGCGACCCACCTCCTGATGCCCGCGTGGACCGAGAGCGCCTCGCGCGCCGGCCTCTATCTCGGGGTCAAGGTCGTCAATGTCTTTCCCGGCAATACGGCGCGCGGCCTGCCGGCCGTCACCGGGGTCTACCTGCTTCAGTCGGGCCGGACGGGCGAGACGCTCGCCGCAATCGACGGGACGCGCCTGACCCACTGGCGCACCGCGGCCGCCTCCGCGCTCGCGGCGAGCCATCTCGCGCGGCGTGACGCGAAGCGTCTCCTGATCGTCGGCGCCGGCGCGCTCGCGCCGTATCTGGCGCGGGCCCACGCGAGCGTGCGCCGCTACGAGCGAATCGCGCTTTGGAACCATCGGCCGGAGGGCGCGAGAAAGCTCGCTGCCCGCCTCGCCGAGTTCGGCCTCGACGCCCAGCCGACCGAGGACCTCGAGGCCGCCGTCGCCGAGGCCGACGTGATCTCCTGCGCGACGCTCGCGACCGAGCCGCTGATCGCCGGCCGGTGGCTGAGGCCCGGGCAGCATCTCGATCTCGTCGGCGCGTTCACCGTCTCGACGCGCGAGGCCGACGACGAGGCGCTGCGGCGCGCCCACATCTACATCGACACCGACGCCGCGCTCGTCGAAGGCGGCGACGTGGCGCTCGGGATTTTGGGCGGCGTCATCGACCGCTCGGCCGTGATCGCCGACCTGCCGGCGCTCTGCCGCGGCGCGCCGGGGCGGCGCCTTGCGGACGAGATCACGCTCTTCAAGTCGGTCGGCGCGGCGATCGAGGACCTCGCCGCGGCGATCCTCGTGTGGCGGAAGGCCGGCGGCGCCGAGCCGTAGGGCGGACGCATCGGGTGTTGCTTAGATTCCAAGCCCCTTCCGCGCCGCCGCGATCAGCGCCTGCGCTTCAGGATCGGCGTAAGGAACCGCCGCGCCGAAGCCCCATACCGGGCCCGGCCAGGCAGGGTCGCCGGCGTGGCGCGCGACCACATGAACGTGCAATTGCCGCACGACGTTGCCGAGCGCGCCGACGTTGATCTTGTCCGCCTTGGCGTGGGCCTTGAGCCAGTCGGCGGCCCGCGCCGTCTCCTCGATCAGCCGCGCGCGGTCCGCCGCGTCGAGGTCGGTCAGTTCGACGAGGTTTTCGCGGCGCGGGACCAGGATCAGCCACGGCCAGCGCGAATCGTTCATCAGGAGCACGCGGCAGAGCGACCAGGTCGGCGACAAAATCGCGTATCCTGCGACAGGCGCGGGTCGAGCGAAAAGCTCATGCCGCCCAGGCCTTCCCGTGCGGCCCCTTCGGCAGGCCGAGCTTTGCGGCGAGCGTCTCGGCGATGTCGGCGAGCGTCGTCCGCCCGCCGATCGGGCCGGCCGGCGCGCCCGCGCCGAAGGCGACGATCGGCACGTGCTCGCGGGTGTGGTCGAAGCCCTTGAAGGTCGGGTCGTTGCCGTGGTCGGCGGTGATCAGGCAATAGTCGTCGGGCCGCATCGCCGCCTCGATCTCGGCGAGGCGCCGGTCGAACGCTTCGAGGCAGGCGGCGAAGCCGGGAACGTCGCGGCGATGGCCCCATTCGGTGTCGAAATCGACCAGGTTGACAAAGATCAGCCCGCCGTCGGGCGTGTCTTTCAACGCCTCCAGAGCAAGGTCGACGTTGCCGTCGTTGCTCTTGCCCTTGATCTCGCCGCCCGGTGTCGCGATGGGCGAAGATGTCGCCGATCTTGCCGATCGAGACGACCGCGCGGCCCGCCTTCGCGGCGCGCTGCAGCAGGTTGCCGTCCGGCGGCGGCACGGCGAAATCCTTGCGATGGGAGCGTGCGGACGAAATCCTTGGCCGAGTTCCCGACGAACGGCCGCGCGATCACCCGGCCGACGTTCAGGGGATCGCACAGGCGCCGCGCGATGCGGCAGAGGTCGTACAGCCGCTCGAGCCCGAACGCCTCCTCGTGCGCGGCGATCTGGAACACGGAATTGGCGGAGGTGTAGCAGATCGGCTTGCCGGTGCGGACATGCTCCTCGCCGAACTCCTCGATGATCACGGTGCCCGAGGCGCGCTTGTTTCCGAGGATGCCGGGCAGGCCGCCTTCGGCGATCAGCGCGTCGGTCAGCGACGCCGGAAACGCAGGGACCGTCTCCGGAAAATAGCCCCAGTCGAAATCGACCGGCGTGCCGGCGATCTCCCAATGGCCCGAGGGCGTGTCCTTGCCGCGCGAGGTCTCGACGCCGAAACCCCATTGGCCGCGCGGGCTCGGCGCGAGGTCGAAGCCGGGCGGCGCGCGGCCCGTCGAGGCCTGCATCGCGTGGCCGAGGCCGAGAGCGGCGAGGCGGGGAATGTCGAGCGGCCCGCGCCGCAGGCCGTCGCGGTTGCCCAAGCCCAGCGCGCAGGCCTCGGCGATGTGGCCGAGCGTGTCCGAGCCCTCGTCGCCGTAGGCCGCCGCGTCCTCCGCGCCGCCGCAGCCGACCGAGTTCGAGAACGAGGAGAATCGCGCGGGTCATGGGCGCCTCGGAGATTGTCATGCCCGCGAAAGCGGGTATCCAGACAGCGGCGCCGTTAGCGCCAGGATCGTGGACGAGCGCAGCGGAGGCGTTTTGGACCCCGCTATCGCGGGGGTGACGGGACGCCTGCCCGGCTCAAACGGAAGGCGCAAGGGTTATGCTCCCTCACTGGCTGACGACGCCCGTGAGCGTCGCCTCGTTGGCGAAGGCGGCGGCGAACAGGGCGCGAGTGTACTCGCTCTGCGGCGCCGCGAACACGGCCTTCGCCTCGCCGCTCTCGACCACCTTGCCGCGCCGCATGACGACGATCTCGCTCGCCAGCGCCCGCACGACCTTGAGATCGTGCGAGATGAACAGATAGGCGAGCTTGCGCCGCTTCTGCAAATCCCGGAGCAGATCGACGATCTGCGCCTGGATCGACATGTCGAGCGCCGAGGTCGGCTCGTCGAGCACGACGAATTTCGGGTCGAGCGCCATGGCGCGGGCGATGGCGATGCGCTGGCGCTGGCCGCCGGAGAACTCGTGCGGGTAGCGGTCGAGGGTCGACGTGTCGAGCCCGGTGTCGGCGAGCGCCCGTTCGGCCACGCGCCGCCGCTCGGCGGCGTTGAGCTTCGTCCCCTGCGCGATCAGCCCCTCCTCGACGATCTCGGCGACCGACATGCGGGGGCAGAGCGAGCCGAACGGGTCCTGGAAGACGACCTGCATCTCGCGCCGCAAAGGCCGCATCGCCTTGGCGTTGAGACCCTGGATCGGCCGCCCGCAATAGGCGATTGCGCCTTCGGAGCGGATCAGGCGCAGGATCGCGTGGCCGAGCGTCGTCTTGCCGGAGCCCGATTCGCCGACGACGCCGACCGTCTGGCCTTCGCGCACGGCGAGGCTCACGCCGTCGACCGCCTTGACGTATCCGACGGTGCGGCGGAAGAGCCCGCGCCGGATCGGGAACCAGACCTTCAGGTCTTCGGCGCTGGCGATGGTCGGCGCGCTTCGGTCGCCCGGCGGCGCCTCGCCCTTGGGCTCGGCGGCGAGCAGCGCCTGCGTGTAGGGGTGCTGCGGATTGGCGAACACCTCCGCCATCCGGCCCTGCTTCGACGATCTCGCCCTGCTGCATCACGATCACGTCGTCGGCGATGCGCCGCACGACGTTGAGGTCGTGGGTGATGAACAGCATCGCCATGCCGATCTTCCGCTGCAGGTCCTTCGAGCAGCTTCAGGATCTGCGCCTGCACGGTGACGTCGAGGGCGGTGGTCGGCTCGTCGGCGATGAGCAGGTCGGGCCGGTTGGCGAGCGCCATGGCGATCATCACGCGCTGGCGCTGGCCGCCGGAAAGCTGGTGCGGATAGGCGCCGAGCCGCTCGCGCGGGATCGGCGATGCCGACCTCGGTCAGGAGTTCGACGATGCGCTTTCGTCGTCGCCGCCGCGCGGCCCTCGTGCAGCGCGATGATCTCGCCGATCTGCTTCTCGATCGTGTGGAGCGGATTGAGCGAGGTCATCGGCTCCTGGAACACCATGGTGACGGCGGCGCCGCGCATGGCGCGCAGCTCCGCGTCGGTCATCTTCAGCACGTCGCGGCCGCGGAACAGGATCTCGCCGGTCGGATAGCTCGCCGCCGGCTGCGGCAAGAGGCGCACGATCGCCTGCGCCGTCACCGACTTGCCCGAGCCCGAATTCGCCGACCAGCGCCAGCGCCTTGCCCTTCTCGAGCCGGAAGGAGACGCGGTCGACCACGGTCTTGCGCGTCGCCGCCTTGCGCGAAGGCGATCGAAAGATCGCGCACGTCGATCAGCGGCGGATCGGCCTTCACGAGAAGGTCTTTCGCGGGTCGAAGGCGTCGCGCACCGCTTCGCCGATGAAGATGAGCAGCGACAGGAGGAGCGCGATCACGACGAAGGCCGAGATGCCGATCCACGGCGCCGAGAGATTGGACTTGCCCTGCAGCAGCAGTTCGCCGAGCGAGGGCGAGCCCGGCGGCATGCCGAGGCCGAGGAAGTCGAGCGAGGTCAGCGTGCTGATCGAGGAATTGATGATGAACGGCAGGAAGGTCAGCGTCGCCACCATCGCGTTCGGCAGCACGTGCTTGACGATGATCTTCGCGTTGGTCAGGCCGAGCGCCCGCGCCGCGTTGACGTACTCGAAGTTGCGCGCGCGCAGGAACTCGGCGCGCACGACGTGGACGAGGCTCACCCACGAGAACAGCAGCAGGATCACGAGCAGCACGACGAAGCTCGGCGCGAGGATCGCCGACAGGATGATCAGGATGTAGAGGTGCGGCAGCGACGACCAGATCTCGATCACCCTTTGCATCACGAGGTCGAGCAGGCCGCCGAAATAGCCCTGCACCGCGCCGGCGAAGACGCCGATCACCGACGAGACGCCCGGCGAGGATGAGGCCGAACAGCACCGAGATGCGGAAGCCGTAGAGGAGGCGCGCGACGATGTCGTGCCCGTCCTGGTCGGAGCCGAGCCACAGCGGCTCGAGCTTCGAGCACGGACGCGGGACGGTCGCGGCGTCGGGCGACCTTCTGCTTTTCGAGCGCCGTCGCGGCATTGCGCGTCGGTGAGCACCCATGTCGGCGGAGTCGGCAGCGGCGTCGGCGGATCGAGGATGGTGGTCGAGTTGGCGAAGCGGATCGGCGGCCAGATCATCCAGCCGTGCGCCTTGATCTCGTCGGCGACGAAGGGGTCGCGATAGTCGGTGCGCGCCTGGAAGCCGCCGAACATGTCCTCCGGATAGTTGACGAAGATCGGGAAAGAGCAGCTGGCCCTTGTAGGAGGCGATCAGCGGCCTGTCGTTGGCGAGGAACTCGGCGCCGAGCGAGGCGACGAACAGCACGAGGAAGATCACGAGCGACCACGCCCCGCGCCGGTTGCGGCGGAAATTGTCGAGCCGCCGGCGGTTCATCGGCGAGAGCTTGAGCCACGGGCGCCGGGCGCGCTTCGACCGCCGCCTTGCGTCAGGCGCTCAATCCCGCTGGCGGGCGCAGGGTCTTCGGGTCGACCGGCGAAGCCGCCTTCCTCGGTAAACGGGAGAAGCGGTTGGCCTTCGCCCTGACCCAGGGCGTCGAGCGACGCCGGTCTTTCGGCGGCGGCGGATGAAGGCTCCTCGCGCTGATCCACCCTCACACCTCCCGCGTTTCGAAATCGATGCGCGGATCGATCCAGGTGTAGGTGAGGTCGGAGATCAGGTTCACCACCAGGCCGAGCAGGGCGAAGATGTAGAGGTTGGCGAGCACGACCGGATAGTCGCGCTGGATCAGCGAATCGTAGGAGAGGTAGCCGAGCCCGTCGAGCGAGAACACCTGCTCGATCAGGAGCGACCCGGTGAAGAAGGCGGCGAGGAAGGCGCCGGGAAAGCCGGCGATCACGATCAGCATCGCGTTGCGGAACACGTGGCCGTAGAGCACGCTGCCGCTCGGAAAGGCCCTTCATCCGCGCGGTCTGCACGTAGGCCTTCTTGATCTCGTCGAGGAACGAGTTCTTGGTGAGCAGCGTCGTCGTGGCGAACGAGCCGAGCACCAGCGCCGTCACCGGCAGCGTGATGTGCCAGAGATAGTCGAGAACCTTGTGCGGCCAGATCGAGGTCGGCGAAATTGTCCGAGGTCAGGCCCCGCAGCGGAAAGATCTGCCAGAACGAGCCGCCGCAGAAGAGCACGATCAGCAGCACCGCGAACAGGAAGTTCGGGATCGCGTAGCCGAAGATGACGATCGCCGAGGTCGCGGTGTCGAAGCGGGTGCCGTCCTTCACGGCCTTGCGGATGCCGAGCGGGATCGAGATCGCGTAGGAGAGGAAGGTCATCCACAGGCCGAGCGAGATCGACACCGGCAGCTTCTCGCCGATCAGCGTCAGCACCGGCGTGTCGCGGTAGTAGCTCTTGCCGAAATTGAAGGTGGCGTAGTCGCGCACCAGAATCCAGAAGCGCTCGAGCGCCGGCTTGTCGAAGCCGTATTGCTTCTCGAGCTCCTTGATGAACTTCGGATCGAGCCCCTGCGAGCCGCGATAGCGCGAGGCGATGTCGCCGACCGCCTGCGATCCGGCCGCGCCGATCTGCCCGCCGCCGCCGCCGAAGCCCGCGGTCGAGCTCTGGTCGGCGCCCTGAAGCTGCGCGATCGCCCGCTCGACCGGCCCGCCGGGCACGAACTGCACGATGGCGAACGAGACGGCCATGATGCCGAGGATCGTCGGGATCATCAGCAGGAGGCGGCGGACGACGTAGGCGAGCATGAGGTCAGTCGGCAGTCGGCAGTAGGCAGTAGCGTCAGCGCGAGTAGCGAGTCGGCGAATGGCGAATAGGGCGGCGGCAACTCGCCACTCGCCACTCGCCATTCGCGTCCAACTGCCTACCGCCGATGCCGATCGCCTCAGATCACAGCCCGATCGCCTTGGCCTTGTCCGCGTCCCACCACCACGTTCCCGGCGCGCCGGTGCTCAGCGCCGGCTGCCGGTCCGGGCCGCGAGAACGCGTCCCAGTAGGCGACCCAGGCGGTGTCGCGGTACCACATCGGCACCCAATAATGGCCGGCCCGCAGCACGCGGTCGAGCGCGCGGCAGGCGGTGTTCAGCTCCTCGCGCGACTTGGCGTTCGCGATCGTCTCGACGAGCGCGTCGACGACCGGATCGGAGACGCCCGACGAGGTTGCGCGAACCCTGTCTGCGCCGCGGCCTCCGAGGTGAAGGCGACCTTGAGCTCGGCGCCGGGCGTGCTCGAGCCGCCGTTCGCCGCCGTGACCACGTCGTAGTCGAAGGCGTCGGTGCGGGCCTTGTACTGCGCCGCGTCGACGATGCGGATGTTGGCCTGGATGCCGAGCTTGCCGAGATTCTGGATGAACGGCATGGTGTGGGGCTGAAGCGCGCTCGAGAAATCGAGGAATTCGATCGTCAGCGGCTTGCCGCCGGGCAGCTTCATCGCGGCGCCGTCGCGCTGGCAGCCGGCGGCGATCAGGAGGTCGTAGGCCTGCTTGAGCAGCGTGCGGTCGAAGCCCGAGCCGTCGCTTTCGGGCGGCGTGTAGGGCTCGCCGAACACCGAAGCCGCCAGCTTGTCGCGGAACGGCTCGAGCAGCTTCAGTTCGTCCGGACCCGGCTTGCCCTTCGCCTCCATCGGGCTGTTGGGGAAGAACGACACCACCCGCTTGTAGGACGAATACATGATGTTCTTGTTCGTCCACTCGAAGTCGAAGGCGAGGCCGATCGCCTCGCGCACGCGCGGGTCCTTGAACTGGTCGCGCCGGGTGTTGAGGTACCAGCCCTGCGTGCGCGAGGGCGCGCCGTCGTGCAGGGTCTCCTTCTTCACCCTCCCGTCCTTGACGGCGGGGAAATCGTAGGCGGTCGCCCAGAAGCGCGAGGTGTATTCCTCGTGGAAGTTGATCGCGCCGGCCTTGAACGCCTCGAAGGCGACCTGGCGCTCGCGATAATATTCGAAGCGCAGCCGGTCGAAATTGTTCTGGCCGAGGTTCACCGGCAGCTTCGCGCCCCAATAGTTCGGGTCGCGCTCGTATTCGATGAACCGGCCCTGCTCGAAGGTCTTCACCTTGTAGGGGCCGGATCCGAGCGGCGCGTCGAGCGTGGCGGCGGTGAAGTCGCGGCCCTTCCACCACGCGGCGGAAAAGACCGGCATGCCGACGACGATCAGATGCGCGTCGCGGCTGCGGTCCTTGACGAAGCGCACATGGACGACGTCGTCGCCCTCGGCCTCGGCGGAATCGACCTCCTTGAGGAGCTGCGCGTAGACCGGATGGCCCTTGTCCTTGAGGATGTTGAGCGAGAAGGCGACGTCGGCCGCGGTGACGCGGCGAGCCGTCGAAGAAACTTCGCCTCCGGCCGCAGCTTGAAGCGGTAGTCGAGCTTGTCGCCCGACACGCGCACCGACTGCGCGAGCAGCCCGTAGACCGAATCGGGCTCGTCGCCGTTGGCGGTCATCAGCGTGTCGAAGGTCGCGCTCATGCCGGCCGCGCCGTTGCCCTTCCAGCTGTAGATGTTGAGCGTGTCGAAGGTGTCGAAGTTCTGGTTGCCGCTCGTGCCGGTGATCTGCAGCGAGAGCAGGCCCGCCGGTCGGCGCGTTCGGATTGACGTAGGCAAAATGCGGGAAATCCGGCGGCAGGGCGAGATCGCCGAACGACGACAGGCCGTGCGTCTCGACCCCGTCGTCGGCGAGCGCCGCGAGCGGGCGGGGGAGAGCGAGCGCGAGCGCGGCCGCCCCCGCGGCCTTCAGCGCCGCTCTCCGCGAAAACATGCCCATCATGGAATTCGACTCCGCTTCCTGCGATCTACCGCGCGTCACGGCGAATGGCCAGCGACCGCGGCGAAAGCGAGGCGTAGAGCGGGAAACGGATGGGGACATCGGGTTAAAGTTCGTTCATCCGTTGAGCGCAGCTCTCAAGGCGGGCGCGCATATTCGCCCGCGACCTCGTGCTGAGGAGCCCGCGAAGCGGGCGTCTCGAAGGACGATCCAGAGGGCGCTGACGTCCGTGCGCAGTGGAGCGCGCCTCGAGACGCGTCGCCTGCGGCGCGGCTCCTTGAGGCGCGAGGCGGCATGGCTGGTGGTCTGCGTCACGAAGATCAAAGGGCCCGGGGGTCGCGCCGCCCTATCATCGCGAAGCGCAAGGCGTCTCTCGGCCCCAGGTCAGCGCGACCCCCGTCCCTGCCAGGGGGAGAACGCCGCCATATTCATGGACGCGGACGACTGGCCGTCACAGTCGGAGATGGCCGTCCACGCCCTTGCGGCGCTGCCCCGGCGAGGTGTAGGGCCGGACGATCATGGTCCCTTCCTCTCCGGGCGCCGAGCGCGCAGCATCCCAGGACGATCCCGACGTCCTCGCCCTGACACTTTTGGACGCCGAGGGCGCCGCGGCGGTGATCCGGGCCGCCTTCGCCATCCAGAGCCGCGCCACGACGCCGCCGTCCTCGGCCTTGCGCGAGACGACCGAGTCGATTGCGGCCAAGATCGCCGCCGGCGGCGGCTTCGGCGCCTTCGAGAAGGGGCGGCTCGTCGCGGTCGCGCTGTGGCAGGATATCGGCGAGGCGCTGCTCGTCGCCCGCGTCAGCGTCCTGCCCGAAGCGCGGGGGCGGTCTCTGAGCCGCCGGCTGGTCGCGGCCTGCGAAGCTGAGGCCCGGTCGCGCGGCCTTTCGCGCGTGCGGCTCAGGGTGCGGCTCGCGCTGCCTGAAAACGAGCAGCTTTTCCAGCGCATGGGCTTTCAGCGCCTCTTCGTCGAGGCCCATGCCGGCTTCGACGCGCCGACGGTCGCGGTGCTGGAGAAACGGCTCTCATGAGCGCGTTGGCGCCGCCCGACAGCGCGCCCGGTCTTCTGACCATCGATCTCGCCGCGCTCGCCGACAACTGGCGCACGCTTGCGAAGCTCGCCGCTCCCGGCCGATGCGCCGCGGTGGTCAAGGCGAACGCCTACGGGGTCGGCCTCGACCGGGCCGCGCCTGCCCTCTGGGGCGCCGGCGCGCGAACTTTCTTCGTCGCCCATCTCGGCGAAGGGGTTGCGGCGCGCCGCCTCTTGCCGGCGGAGGCGGAGATTTACCTGCTGAACGGGCTCGAGGCGGGCGCGGACCCGGCCGACGCCGTCGAGCATCGCCTGAAGCCCGCCATCGGCAGCGCCGAGGAACTCGAACGCTGGTCGGCCTTCGCGGTCCGAAAGGGTCGGGTCTCGCCTTCCGCTCTGCATCTCGACACCGGCATGCGCCGGCTCGGATTCGAACTCGCTCGCATCTCTACAGGCTGCGATGGCCGCCCACGGCGCGGCGAGCGGCGCCGACCTCCTGATGAGCCATTTCGTCTCCTCGGAGATCCCGGACGACCCGCTGAACGGCCTTCAGATCGCGCGTTTCGCGGCGGCGCGCGCGGCGATTCCGCATCTCCCCGCCTCGTTCGCCAATTCCTCGGCGATGTTCCTGGACGCGCGCCCGATCCACGATCTCGCCCGGCCGGGCTACGCGCTCTACGGCGGCAATCCGACGCCCGGCCGGCCGAACCCGATGCGGCCGGTCGTGACGCTGACCGTCGCCGTGCAGCAGACGCGCTGGATCGAGGCCGGCGACAGCTGCGGCTACAACGCCCAGTGGACGGCCAAGCGCCGCACGCGGCTTGCGACCCTGCTCGCCGGCTACGCCGACGGCCTGCCGCGCGCGGCCGGCGCGACCGACGCGCGTCCGGGCGCCGAGGTCGCGATCGCGGGCCGGCGCTGCCCGCTGGTCGGGCGGGTGTCGATGGACCTCATCATCGCCGACGTGACCGACTTGCCGGAGGACGCTGTCCGCCCGGCGTCCCGGGCGGAGCTTTTCGGCGCCGCAGTGGCGCTCGACGACTTCGCTTCGCGGAGCGGGACGATCGGCTACCAGGTGCTGACGAGCCTGGGGGCGCGCTATCGGAGAAATTACGTCCAGGTATACGGGACTCTGACGCAGGCTCCCGCGTCGACGACCGGAGTCGACGTTCAGCTGACCACCGAGACGCTGGTCGGGCGCGGAAGACCGACCGGCGGAGCGGAGAGGCTCCGGCGACCGTAGGCGGGGCTAGGCGGAGCGGCGGCGGCGGTCTGCCGTTCGGGCGGCGCCGCCGAACCGGCGCGCGAGGAAGCCGAGGCCGAGGAAGCCGACGAGCGTCATCGCCCAGGTCGAAGGCTCTGGCACGCCGGAGGTCACGACGGAGAACGAAGTCACGAAGCTGAGTCGAGGCCGGTGGCCGAGCGAGCGCCAGACGTCGCTCGAGAACGCCGAGCAGGCGTATCCGTCGATCAACAGAGAACTCGAACTGGCCGGTGACGCCGGACGCGCCTTCGAACAGATCGTACGTCTGGCCGGGGCCGATCGCCGATCCGCGGGCGAAGTCGAAGGTCCAGCCCGCCGCCGAGCGTCACGCCTATCTCGCGGAGGCCGTCGCCCTCGGGCGGACGCCGGCATGTCGTCGACAAGGTGCCGTCCAACTTCCTCTATGCGGGCCTTATCCGGCTCATGCTGCCGGACGCCCGCATCATTCACTGCCGACGCGACCCGGTCGACACGTGCCTCTCCTGCTATACGAAGCTTTTCGCGGGATAACAGATGTTCGCCTACGACCTCGCCGAACTCGGGCGTTTCCATCGCGGCTACCAGGCGCTGATGGCGCACTGGCGGAAGGTTCTGCCGGCGTCGCATGTTCTCGAGGTGCACTACGAGGCCGTGGTCGAGGACGTCGAGAGCGAGGCGCGGCGATTGCTCGACTTCCTCGGGCTGCCGTGGCACGACGCGGTGCTCAGATTCCACGAGACCGAGCGGCCGGTGCGCACCGCAAGCGCCAATCAGGTCCGCGAGCCGATCTACCGCACGTCGGCCGGACGCTGGCGCAGACACGCGGCCCAACTCGCGCCGCTGCTCGACGCACTCGGCGTCGAAGCGCCGCCCGACAGGCCATCCGCGTCCTCCAAGGGCAAGCAAAGGGTTGGATATGACGCGTCCGCCAATCCCTCCAGCAGCGCCCGCTCCTTGCGCAGTCCTCCGTTCGATTTCAACCTTACGAAGGCGGGTCTATGACCCTGGCGAACCTCGGGCCGGTCGATAGGCGCAATGGCGTTGGCGGCGAACGACCAACCGGCGTCGGGCCTCCGTTCTCATATTCGGAACCATGTCAGCAATGTCTTGCCAAAAAGGGAAGCCTGTCCTAGTTTGTTTCTGTTGCCCCAGATCGGACCTGCGATGCCGCTCGCCACGACTCCCCACCCCTCCCCGCCGTTTCGCGTCGGCGCGCATGATCCGCGCGCGCTTTGGCGCGGACGCGTCGTCGGATAGGGTCTTCCGTTGGGGCGCGGCGACCGCCGTGGCTGGACCAGACATCTGCCCAAATCGCAGAAAATGTGGCGGAAACGTGTCAAACAGGGTCGCGGACGTCCCTGCGAATCCGAATTTCGGGCTTAAAGCCTTGAGTTCCTTCGATCGTTCTCCAAAAGGACGCGCGCCGCGGGGCGCTTTGGGCCAAACTTCGGCTGGTCAGGCGGAGGATTTCGTCGCCGAGACCGCCGAATCGGACGCCCAAACGCGCGTTCACGCGCTTTGTTCGCGGCGCGATCGAGGCGATCCGGCGCTGCAGCCAACAAGGCCGACACGCGGCGCGCCAGGTCCGGCGCGAAGGAAGGATTGGATCACGCGGCCTTGGGGACGATTGGCTTGTCTCGCGCTGTCGATCGGCCTCGCCGCGGGCGCCGCCCGCGCGACGGAGACAATCGCTTTCCTGCGCCACGGCGAGAAGCCCGCCGCGGGGCTCGGGCAGATCGATTGTCAGGGGCTCAATCGCGCGCTGAAGCTGCCGGCCGCGCTGGCGGCGCTGTTTCCTGCTCCGGCTTTCGGCAGACCCGCGGCGATCTTCGCCCCCAACCCTTCCGTCGCCAAGCGGGACCATGGCGTGATGTACGATTATGTCCGCCCGCTGGCGACCATCGCGCCGACCGCGGTCGGACTGGGCATGCCGATCAACAGCGAATTCGGCTACGACGACGTCAAGGGGCTGACGAAGGCGCTCGAGAACGGCGACTACCGCGACGCGCTCGTCCTGGTCGCCTGGGAGCACCGGATGGCCGACAAGGCGGTCCGCAAGCTGATCAAGGACCACGGCGGCGACCCGGACGCCGTCCCGAAATGGGACCGGGACGATTTCGACAGCGTCTATGTCGTCACCATCGACTGGGACCGAAGACGCGCAACCTTCGAGAAGAAGGCGGAAGGGCTGAACGGACAGCCGGAGGCGTGCCCGAGGTAGGCGTCATGGATGCGTTCGCGAACTTCCCCCGCGACGGAAACACATCGATCTCGATAGCGAGGAGTTGCCCATCAAAGGAGGCCTCAAGCTGCCTGAAATCACAAGCGCCCGCAATATCGTGCGCCGCGCCCGCCCCGCCTCAATGCGCCCGGCTGATGGCGAACTCGACCGCGTCGAGGAGCGCGTGCTTCCAGGGCGAGGCGGGGAAGAGCCCGAGCGCGTCGACCGCCATGGCGCCGTAGTGGCGCGCGCGCTCGATCGTGTCCTCGAGCGCGCGGTGCTTCTTCATCGTCGCGAGCGCGAACTCGAGGTCGCCGTCGGCGATCTCGCCCTTCTCCAGCGTGCGCCGCCAGAATTCGCGCTCCTTCGCGCGAGCCGCGCCGGAACGACAGCACGACCGGCAGGGTGATCTTGCCCTCGCGAAAATCGTCGCCGACGTTCTTGCCGAGCTTGGCCGCCGAGCCGCCGTAGTCGAGCGCGTCGTCGATCAGCTGGAAGGCGATGCCGAGGTTGGCGCCGTAGCCGCGGCAGGCGGCGATCTCGGCCTTGCCGCGGCCGGCCAGGATCGGGCCGACTTCGCAGGCGGCGGCGAACAGCGCCGCGGTCTTGGCGCGGATGACGGCGAGATAGGCGTCCTCGGTCGTCTCGGTGTCCTTGGCGGCGGAAAGCTGCATGACCTCGCCCTCGGCGATCACCACGGCGGCGCTGGACAGCACGTCGAGGCAGGCCAGCGACCCGACCTCGACCATCATCTTGAACGCCTGGCCGAGCAGGAAATCGCCGACCAGCACGCTCGCCTCGTTGCCCCACAGCACCCGCGCCGCCGCCTTGCCGCGCCGCATGTCGCTGTCGTCGACCACGTCGTCGTGCAGAAGCGTCGCGGTGTGCATGAACTCGACCGCGGCCGCGAGCTTGACGTGGCCGGCGCCGTCGTAGCCGCACAGCCCCGCCGTCGCGAGCGTGAGGATCGGCCGCAGCCGCTTGCCGCCGGAGGAGATGAGATGGTTGGCGACCTCGGGGATCATCGTGACTTCCGATCCCGTTCGCGACAGGATCGTCTGGTTGACCCGCGCCATGTCGCCGGCGACGAGCGTCGTCAGCGGCTCGATCAGGCGATCGACCGGCTTGTCTTCGAGCGGAATCACAACACCCACGAGACGCATTCCCTTGCCACAGGCCGGGGGCCGACCATAAAGACGCGAAAACCGCGCGGCAAGTGCGCCGACCGGAGCCCGCCTTGGTCGAAATCCTCAGAACCAACGATCTCGTGCTGATCAGCGCCGTCGAAGCGCTCCTGCAAGGCGGCCGGCGTCGGCTGTTTCGTCGCCGATCAGCACATGGCGGCCGTCGAGGGGTCGCTCGGCTTCCTGCCGCGCCGAATCCTGGTGGAGAGGGCCGAGGCGGATCGGGCGCGGCGTCTTCTGACCGAGGCGGGTCTTGCCGACGAGTTGCGCGATGCCTGAGACGCCGGATCCGCGCGATGGAGCCGCAACCGACGAGTTGTCGTACGACTCCTGGCTCGGCGGACAGCTGACCCTGGCGCAGCCCCGGCGAGGGCATCGGGTCGGTTCGGACGCCGTTCTGCTCGCCGCCGCTGTCGATCTTGCCGAGGGCCGGCTCGTCGACGTCGGCGCCGGGGTCGGAGCGGTCGGCCTTGCGATCGCTGAGCCGCAGCGCCCGCAATATCGCCGATCTCGTCGAGATCGACCCGGACTTGGCCGAAATCGCGGCGGCAAACGCGGCGCGCAACGGTCTTGCGGATCGGGTCCGGGTCGCTCAGGCCGACATTTTCGACGCGCGCGCCCGGCGCGCGGCCGGGCTCGCCGACGAGGCGGCCGACCTCGTCGTCACCAACCCGCCGTTCTTCGAGCCCGGCGCGGTGCGCGCCTCGCCGGATGCGGGCAAGGCCCGCGCGCATGTGTTCGCGGGCGAGGCGGGCGCGAGCGCCGCTCGTCGGCTGGATCCGCGCCTGCCTTGCGCTGCTGCGGCCCGGCGGCCGGTTCGCGATGATCCACCGCCCGGACGCGCTCGCGGCGATCCTGGCGGCGGCGGAGAACCGGCTCGGGGCGCTGGCGCTCCTGCCGGTGCATCCCCGCGCCGGCGCGCCGGCGCATCGCCTGCTGGTCTCGGGCGTGAAGGGCTCGAAGGCGCCGCTGCGGATCGCGCCCGCGCTCGTCCTGCACGAGGCGGACGGGCGGCTGACGGCGGAGGCGGACGCCATCCATCGCGGCGAGCGGCTGATCGCCTGGGGCGTGAGCGCCGCCCGCGACCGGGAGGGCGCGCCTTGAGAGCGCCGGACGCTCCGCATACAGTGCCGTCCATGTCCGACGCCTTTCTCCGCCATGTCCGTGCGACGCTCGACGAGATCGAGGCGGCGGGCCTCCTGAAGCGGGAGCGCCTGATCGCCGGGCCGCAGGGCGGCCGCATCCGCGTCGCCTCGGAGGGCGGCGAGCGCACGCTGATCAACCTCTGCGCCAACAACTATCTCGGCCTCGCCGATCATCCCGAGGTGATCGCCGCCGCCAAGACGGCGCTGGACGCATTCGGCTTCGGCATGGCCTCGGTGCGCTTCATCTGCGGCGCGCAGACGCTGCATCGCGAGCTCGAGCGCGCCATCGCCCGGCACCTCGGCAAGGACGACGCGATCGTCTTCGCCGCCTGCTTCGACGCCAACGGCGGCGTGTTCGAGCCGCTGATGGGCGAAGAGGACGCGATCATTTCCGACAGCCTGAACCACGCCTCGATCATCGACGGCGTGCGGCTCGCCAAGGCGAAACGCTACCGGTTCGCCAATTCCGACATGAACGCGCTCGAGGACCGCCTGAAACAGGCCGAAGCCGACGGCGCGCGCTTCAAGCTGATCGCGACCGACGGCGTCTTCTCGATGGACGGCTACGTGGCGAATCTCCCGGAGATCTGTGCGCTCGCCGAGCGCTACGGCGCGATGGTGCTGGTCGACGACTGCCACGCGACCGGGCATCTCGGCGAGAAGGGCCGCGGAACGCCGGCGCTGACCGGCGCGGGCGACCGGGTCGACATCGTCACCGGCACGTTCGGCAAGACGCTCGGCGGCGGCATGGGCGGTTTCGTCGCCGCGGCGCAGCCGATCGTCGACCTCCTGCGCCAGCGCGCGCGCCCCTATCTCTTCTCCAACTCGCTTGCGCCCCCGGTCGCCGCCGGCGCGCTCGAAGGCGCTGGAGATCGCGATTCGATCCGACGACCGCCGCGCGCTGCTGCAGAGCCATGCCCGGCGGTTTCGCGCCGGGTTGGAGGCGGCGGGCTTCAAGACCCTTCCGGGCGTCACCCCGATCATTCCGGTCATGCTCGGCGAGGCGCGGCTCGCGCAGGATCTCGCCAGGGCGCTCGATCGAGCGCGGCGTCTATGTCGCCGGCTTCTTCTTCCCGGTCGTGCCGAAGGGGCAGGCGCGCATCCGCACCCAGATGTCGGCGGCGCTGACGGTCGAGGACGTCGACGCGGCGATGGCGGCGTTCAAGGACGCCGGCAAGGCGCTGGGGATCGTTTGAAGGGCCGGACATGATGAAAGCCCTCGTGAAAGCAAAGCCCGAGCCCGGCCTTTGGCTGGAAGACCAGCCTGTGCCGGCGATCGGGCCGGAAGACGTGCTGGTGAAGATTCACAAGACCGGCATCTGCGGCACCGATCGTCCACATCTTCAACTGGGACGAATGGGCGCAAAAGACGATCCCGACACCGATGACCATCGGTCACGAATACGCCGGCGAGATCGCCGAGGTCGGCGCCAACGTGAAGCGCCTAAAGGTCGGTCAGCGCGTTTCCGGCGAGGGCCATGTCATCGGCATGCGCAGCCGGGCGGCGCGCGGCGGGCGCTATCACCTGGACCCGGAGACGCAAGGCATCGGGGTCAACATTCCCGGCGCGTTCGCGGAATATGTGCGCGTGCCGGCCTTCAACATCGTTCCGCTGCCGGACGCGGTTGACGACGAGCTCGGCGCGATCCTCGATCCGCTCGGCAACGCTGTCCACACCGCGCTGACCTACGATCTCGTCGGCGAGGACGTGCTGATCACCGGCGCCGGGCCGATCGGCATCATGGCCGGCGCCGTCGCGCGGCACGTCGGCGCGCGCCACGTGGTGATCACCGACATCAGCCCGAAGCGCCTTGCGCTCGCTGCCGAGGTCGCCGACATCATGCCGGTCGACGTGTCGAAGGACGACCTCAAGGCGGTGATGGCGCGGCTCAAGATGACCGAGGGCTTCGACGTCGCGCTCGAGATGAGCGGCGCGCCGGCGGCCTTCGATCAGTTGTTCGACTCGATCGTCACCGGCGGGCGGGTGGCGCTGCTCGGCCTGCCTGCGAAGGCCGACGCTGGTCGACTGGAACAAGGTCATCTTCAAGCAATTGACGCTGAAAGGCGTCTATGGCCGCGAGATGTTCGAGACCTGGCACAAGATGATCGCCATGCTGGAAAGCGGGCTTGCAGTGCGCAAGGTCATCACGCACCGCCTGCCGGCGGTTGAATTCCTCCAAGGGTTCGAGATCATGCGCCGCGGCAACTCGGGCAAGATCGTGCTCGACTGGACGTGACGATCCAAGCCCAAGGGGTCGGCAAGCGGCGGCGCGGTGCGGTCGCCGCTTGCCTTTTTGTTTACGAGGCCAAACGCGTCTTCACGCCAGCCTGGACCCGGGTCGGGACGGCCGGGACGTACGGCCCGATCGGAAGGATCGTCCGGCCATAGTCGCCGTTGATGATCTCCGCCGCGGAGAGATAGGCCGCCAGAGCCGCCGTCACGAGCCCGAGGTAGCCGCCCGAAAGTTGTGCTCAGCGGAATGCCAAACCCGTCGCCGATCGCGAGCAGAAAGAAGGTGATCCACAAGGCCAGAAACGTCAGCTGCAGCGCCGTGTTATGACGGAACGCCGCGATCCACATGTAGAAGCTGAAGACGCCCCAGACGAAGAGATACCAGCCGATGAAGGGCCCGGCCCCGCCGCCGAAGAACTTGACGTACGTGGCCAGCGATATCCAGAATGCGCCGTAGGCCAGGAACGCGACGCCGGGGAACGTGTTTCCCCGCAGGAACGCAAGAATCCCGGCGATCGCCTGAACTGTTCCCCCGAACACCAGCGCCATGGCCAGGACGAGAACCAGACCCTTTCCATCGGCCAAGCCCGCGTTGATCAAGCTCAACAGCCACGTGGTCGACGCGAACGCAAAAAGCCCAAGGGGCGCAGGATTGGCGATCTTGTTTTCCATACTTTCCTCCCAGGCGTCGAAGGACGCTTTGCGCGGCACTGTTTCGTGCCGTCAGCGACAAATCGTCCATTGGACATGAGGCGTAATCATTTCGCCTGCCTCCTCGCCGAGGGGGACGCAGGCCGCGGCCTCTTGCCATGCTGGGAGCGCGCAACGATCTTCGGCGGAACGGTGCGTACGCTAACGCTCGGCCCGCGGATTCTCGAGCTGCGAGATCGGCGCCATATCGCTGAAACCAACAAGCGTGGAGGTTCGTGATGAGCACCCTGACATCCGCCGGTTCCTTTCGCCTCGGCGATCGCAGCCGTCAACCGAATGGGCTATGGGGCGATGCAACTCGCCGGCCCCGGCGTGTTTGGCCCGCCGAAAGATCGAGCCGAGGCCGTCGCCGTGCTGCGCGAAGCGGTCGCCGGCGGCGTCAATCACATCGACACCAGCGATTTCTATGGGCCGCACGTCACCAACCAGATCATCGCCGAGGCGCTGCACCCCTATCCGGAGGGTCTCACCATCGTGACCAAGGTCGGCGCGATCCGCGGCGAAGACGCATCGTGGCTGCCCGCCTTTGCCCCGCACGACCTCGTCCGAGCGGTTCACGACAACCTGCAGGAACCTGCGGGTCGACGCGATCGACGTCGTCAACCTCAGGATCATGGGAAAGGTTCACGAGCCGAGCGAAATGTCGATCGAGCCGCAATTCGCGGCGCTGGCCAGACTTCGGGAACAGGGGCTCGTTCGCCATCTCGGCCTCAGCAACGCGACCTCGACGCAGGTGAAGGAGGCGCGGGGCATCGCGCCCGTCGTCTGCGTGCAGAACCACTACAACGTCGTCCATCGCGCCGACGACGCGCTGATCGACGAACTCGGCGCGGCGGGAATCGCCTATGTCCCGTTCTTTCCGCTCGGCGGCTTCACGCCGCTGCAGTCGGCGGAATTGTCGGCGGTCGCGGCCGAAGTCGGCGCGACGCCGATGCAGACGGCGCTCGCCTGGCTGCTTCGCCGCGCGCCCAATATCCTGCTGATCCCCGGCACATCGTCGCGCGCGCATCTGCGCGAGAACCTCGCCGCCGCGAAGCTCGCCTTGCCGGAGGCCGCGCTCGCCCGGCTCGACGCGATCGGGAGAACATGAGCGCTTTCATGCGGCCATCACGCCATTGAGCGTCATCTGGAGTTTTATAGGTCTGAAGCCGATCCGGTTCGGGAAAGTCGGGCCGGCGTCGGACGCTCCGCCGGAAGCTTCGGCGGCGCGCCCGTTCCCGGGCGCGGATTCCATGTTTTCAGGGGTGTTGCGCCGGATTTTCCGGGCGACCGTCGGGCGCAGTCGGTCCATCCCCGTCATGGAGAGCGGGTCCCGGGTCAAGTCCGAGGGGAAGCCATCCCGGGACACAGGGCGCGCCGGCGGGATGGATGGCGTTGTCCCTCTAAGTCGTAGCCAGGGGGTCTTCGCAATGACGAATTGGGTTCAAGCCGAAGGCGTGATGCCGTACGGGGGTCGCGGCTTCCGGCGCGGAATCCATCTTTTCAGGGACTTGCGCCGGAATTTCCGGGCCATTGTTCGGCTCGGTCGGCCCATCTCCGTCATCGCCGGCGCAGTTCACTCTCAAGGCGTCCTGCGCAACCGGGATTGCGGCTCCGGGCGCGGAATCAATTTTTTCAAGATCTTGCGAGGGAAATCCCGGGCGATCGTCACGGGCCGAAGCCGCTATGGGAAAGCCCTGAGCCTCATGCCCGTCTTGGTTTTCAGCGTCTTGCCGCGGAAATTCCGCGCGGCAGACGAGCGCCGCACCAAACGTCATGGCTCCCTCAACGGGCGCCTCAATGCGCGACGGCTCGGGCAACCGCCGCTCGGCGGCGACGAACCCATGATAGCGGTCGAGCTCGCGCACGATTTTGACGACCCGGTCGACCGCCCTGAGGTTCATCTCCCCCATGGCGCTGTAGGCGACCAGCAGCGCCTCGTTGAGACGGCTCACCTGGATCGCCACGAACTCCTCGGGCGGCGCCGGCATGCGGCGGGCAAGGATCTCCCGGATGATGGCGCGCATGCGCTTCTCGCTCACGTCGATGCGCGCCGCGATCTCGGCGACGGACACGCCGCGGTTGAGATGATCGACGATCAGTTGTTCCCGCTCGAATTTCGCGCGGCGCGCGGCGCGCGCGTCCGCCGACGAATTCTGAGGGGCGGCCGCGGAGGCGGCTTCGGCGCGATCGGACATGGGCCTGTTCTCCTACTGATAAGAACAAAAATAGAACACGACCGTTCGGCTGTCAAGAAAATGTCGCCGCGTCTGCGGCGCGGTCGGGCGGGCGCAATGGCGCCCTGTCCGCGAGCGACGCATCCGAAGAGCCGGCGCGCTCGTAACTGGAGCCATGGAATTGCGTGGGACGCGCCTCCGGGCCGGCGCTCGATCTTGCGGTGTCGATCATGGAGCGGGGCCTGGAATGCGCCGGGAGACGGGAGCGTCAATCGCCTTGAAGGGGCCCCCTGCAAACAACGGCGCAACCGCAGAAGCGGAAGCGAGGCGGATGGCGCTCGTGCGCGATCTCGCGCGGGTGGCCCTTGGAGACACGGCCGCCATGGCGCGCGTTTACGCGGCGACTTCGCCAAAGCTCAACGCGCTTCTCCTGCGCATGCTGAGAGATCCCTCGGAGGCCGAGGAGGCGCTGCAGGACGTCTATCTCGCCGTTTGGCGGCGCGCGGCCGTCTTCGATTCGGCGCGGGCGAGCCCGATAACTTGGCTCGTCGCGATCGCGCGCAATCGCGCCATCGACCGCATCCGGGCCAACAGAGCTGGCCGCAGGGGGGCGATCGAAGGCGGTCTTGACGGGAGGGAGGATTCCCATTGGTCGTCAGACGACAAATGGAGTGCATGGAGCGCGTCGACGCGGACAGGCGCCTGCACTGTGCCTCGAGTCGCTCGAGAGCGTACGCGACGCGCCATCCGGGCGGCGTTTTTCGACGGTTTGACCTATGAGCAGCTGGCAATGAGGGAAGGAGTGCCGCTCGGAACGATGAAGAGCCGGATCCGGCGCGGGCTCCTTAGCCTGCGGAAATGCATGGCGGACGGGCAAGATGACTGAGCCCAGCGAAAAGGCCGCCCCTGGCGACGACAGGATCGTACGCGCCGGCGAGATCGCCCTGGGGCTCGTGCGCCGATCGGAGATCGATCCGTTGCTCGCGAACGATCCCGCTTTGGCGCATGAAGTGGAACGGTGGGAGGACGATCTGGCGTGCTTGGCCGCGGACCTTGCGCCGGTCCCGCCGCCGCCGCGCGTCTGGGCCGCGCTCGCTCGGGCCATGACCGCGGGCGGACCTCAGGGCGCTCGGCCCGAGCTGGCCCCAGAGCGTTGCGCTTTGGCGGGCCATCGCTGCGGGGAGCCTCGCGGCGGCGATCGTCCTCGGCGTCCTCTACGCCCGGGCCGTGGGCGAGAAAGGGCCTGAGACCGCGTCGCGCCCGGGGCCGCTGCTCGTGGCCGCCCTCGCGCCAAAGGATGGCCCGCCGCTATTCGTCGCCGCCTACGACGCGGCGCGGCGGTCCATCGTCGTCGTGCCCGCAAGCTTCGCGCCCGAGGCGGGGAGGATAGCCGAATTCTGGATTTCGCCCAAAGATTCGGACGAACCCATCGCGCTCGGCCGGCTTGACCCCGCTGAGCCAACCATGATCCACCTGTCGGCTGCCGAAGCCCGGACCATCGACGCGGACGCGACTCTTGCCGTGACGAGCGAGAAGGACGGATCAGCGGTGTCGCCCGCATCGCCTGGTCCTCTCATCGCCCACGGAAGCTTCGCCGCCTTCTAGCGACGTTTCTCAGCTTATCGAGTTCGGTTCGCCGAGGCACTGGGCGAGGTTCACGTAGGACCGCTGCCCTTTGGGCCGGATCGTCTCCGCCTGCACGCAAAAATGCCGGCGTTGCAGAGGGTAGCTGCCCCATTTGCCGAGCATGGCGTATCGCGCAGCATTCTCGCTGTGTTCGCAGGCCGCGGCCCCCCGCGCGTCGGCTCCCGGGGAGGCGCAGCGCAGACGGATGTCAAACTGCGGCAGATCGACCGCGAAGGCGAGCGACGCGGTTGAGACGAACAGGGCAGCGGACAAGATCACGCACAGGGGTCGCGTCAACGCCTCCTCCAGAGCGAACTTTCGCGTCGGATGACACCAAATGATTGCGGTGATGTCAACCGCGAGGACCTTCCGCCGCGAGACAGATTTTTTCCGGCCGGCTGCATCTCGCCGATCACCCTCACGTAGCTAGGTGTCGGCTGCTGGGAAAGCAATTTGCCGGCCGTCAAACCAAACGTCAAAGAAGTTTATTCGCGTTCTCGCTAAGGAGAGAAGCAATGTCATCAAACACGCTGATCGGCGGCGACACGCTCGTGACGGTGCCGGAGGGCACGGTGGCGGCTCTAACGAAACTTGGAGTCGACGTTTCCGGGTTCGGTTCCGCGAATCTCTCGTTCGACGCTGCGGGCGATCTGCTCGCGGACTTCCCGATAACTGGCGGCTATGACGGTGCCTATGACGTGATCCTCCATCAGGGCAGCGGTCTGACGTTCTCGGACAGCCACGGCTCCATCACCGTCAGCGACTTCCGCATCGATACGCAAACCGACGTCGTCTACGGCGACGTCACGCTGAAGACCGGTTCGACCAGCGTCAGCGAAAACAACGTCGACATATTCAGCATCGGCGCTGGGCTCTCGCTCACCTTCACCAACGACGCGATCGCTGCGGTGAACGAGGCGCTCGGCTCGTCGCTGACGACCGCGGTCCCGGTCGGGACGGCGGCGCCGCATCCGGTCGCCAATCCGCTCCCGACGTCCTTCGAAGAGTTCAGCCTCGTTCGCGATCTTTTTAACGACTACGGCTTTCAAGGCCAGACACAGCCGATCGTGGGCGGCCACACCGACGTTACGCTGACCTCGGCGGCGACCTTGGCCAGTCTCGGGATTCACGTCTCGACGCTCGGCTCGGCGACCCTCGATACGTCGGGCGCCAACCCCGTCGCCGAGTTCCCGATCACCGGCGGAACCGAACAGAGCGCGGGCGACGTCATCCTGCATGAAGGCAGCGGGCTCGCGCTCAGCTCCGGCGGCGAAACCGTCGATCTCCAAAACTTCTTGGTCGACACGATCCACGATGTGGTCGACGCCGACGTGACGATCAACGGCAAGTTCGCCGGCGATCTCGGGGTCTTCAACATCGGCTCCGGCGGCCAGTTGACGCTCACCTCGACGGCCGCGAGCGCGCTCGATTCCACGTTCGGTCTCGGCACGACGCTGAGCTCGAAAACTGTCGTTGGAACCGCCGCGCCGGATCCGTTCGCGCTGACCCATACCGAGGCCGCGGCGTTCGCAGGCCTCGCACACATCGCCTGACAAACGCAGCGCCGCCGCCGGAACCCGATGACGGCTCCAGCGGCGGCGCCTGAGGCGCCCAGACAAGTCCGGGAGGCAAACACGCATGCCCGCTCTGATGACCCGGCGACCGCCGGCGCGACTCGACGATCCGGTCGCCGCTTCCCCTCCTCCCGAATCTCTGGATTCGGGCCTCACCGCTCTCGCGCTCGTCGCCGGCCACTACCGTATTGCGGCGGATCCGATGCAGTTGAAGCATCAGCTCGCGCTGACGGGGCGGATGGCGGACGCCGAGGACATCATGCGCGGCGCCAAACTGTTGCAGTTGAAGTCGCGCATTCTGACCAAGGTCACGCCGAGGCGGCTGGCGTCGATTCCCTATCCGGCGCTGATCGGCCTGCAGAGCGGCGGCTTCGCGCTGATCGCCGTCGGCTCGGCCAAAGGCCAGGCGCGGCTGATCGACCCGATCGCGCGACGGTGCGCGAAATGACGGTGGAGGAGATCGCCAGCGCTTTCGAGCGGCGAGGTCGTCTTGGTGACCCGACGGCTCGGCGGCGCGGGGACCGATCCCAACACCTTCGGCTTCCGCTGGTTCTGGCCGTCGATCCTGCGCTACCGGCGCCCGCTCGCGCATGTGCTCGTCGCCTCGCTGTTCGTGCAGATCTTCGCGCTGGCGACGCCGGTCTTCTTCCAGCTCGTGGTCGACAAGGTGCTGGTCCACAAGGGGATGTCGACGCTGGTGGTGCTCGTCATCGGCATGGTCACGCTCGGCCTGTTCGAGACCGTGCTGCAGTTCCTGCGCTCCTACACGCTGAGTCACACGACCAACCGCATCGACGTCGAGCTCGGCCGCCGGCTCTTCCATCATCTCTTCCGGCTGCCGCTCGCCTATTTCGAGACCCGCGCGGCCGGGCAGACCGTCGCGCGCATGCGCGAACTGGAGACGATCCGCAGCTTTCTCACCGGCCAGGGCCTGACCGCGCTGCTCGATCTCGTCTTCACCCTGGTCTTCATCGGGGTGATGTTCATCTACTCGGTCAAGCTCACCCTCGTCGTGCTGATCTCGATCCCGGTCTATGTCCTCATCGCCGCCGTGCTTCGGCCGATCCTGCGCGAGCAGATCAACGAGCGGTTCAACCGCGGGGCGCGCTCGCAGCAGTTCCTGGTCGAATCGATCGTGGGCGCGCAAACGCTGAAGGCGGCGAGCGTCGAGCCGATGATGCAGGCGCAGTGGGAGGAGCGGCTCGCCTCTTATGTCAGCAAGTCCTTCGACGCCGGCGTCACCGGCGCGCTCGGGCAGAACATGATCCAGTACGTGAGCAAGGTCACGACCGCGCTGATTCTGTTTTTCGGCGCGCAGTCGGTGATCGAGGGCTCGATGTCGGTCGGGGAACTGATCGCCTTCAACATGATCGCAAGCCAGGTGGTGCAGCCGATCCTCAGGCTGTCGCAGCTCTGGCAGGATTTTCAGCAGGTGCAGGTGTCGGTCGCCCGGCTCGGCGACATTCTCAACGCGCCCCCCGAGCCCGTGCCGCAGAACCTTTTGACCCTGCCGCCGCCGCGCGGGGCGATCGAGTTCCGCAACGTGACCATGCGCTACCGGCCCGACGCAGCCGACGCGCTGCGCAACGTGAGCCTGTCGATCGCCGCGGGCGAGGTGATCGGCATCGTCGGGCCCTCGGGCTCGGGCAAGTCGACGCTGACCAAGTTGATCCAGCGCCTCTATGGGCCCCAGATGGGCCAGGTGATGATCGACGGCGTCGACGTCGCCCAGCTCGATCCGGGCTGGCTGCGCCGCCAGATCGGCGTCGTGCTGCAGGAGAACATCCTGTTCAACCGGACGATCCACGAGAACATCGCGCTCGGCGACCCGGCGATGCCGCGGGCGCTGGTGATGCAGGCCGCGCGGCTCTCCGGCGCCGACGAGTTCATAGCGGGGCTTCCGCAGGGCTACGATACGATGATCGAGGAGCGCGGGGCGAACCTTTCGGGCGGCCAGCGTCAGCGCATCGCGATCGCCCGCGCGCTCGCCACCAACCCGCGCGTCCTCATCCTCGACGAGGCGACCTCGGCGCTCGACTATGACAGCGAGCGGATCATCCAGGACAACATGCGCGCGATCGTGCGCGGCCGCACCGTCATCATCATCGCCCACCGGCTCGCGGCGGTGCGCCCCTGCACCCGCATCGTCGGCATGGCTCGCGGGGAAATCGTCGAGGTCGGTTCGCACGACGAGCTCCTGAGGCGCGAGGGCGGCCTTTACGCGCACTTGTGGGACTTGCAGACCGATCAGGCGAGGACGCCGGCATGAACGAACGGATCGCGCTCCCGGCCGCAGCGCCGACACCTCCGCCCCCGCCGCAGGCCGCGCCGCGCGATCTCGGGCCGCGACCGCGAGTTCCTGCCGGCGGCGCTGGAAATACTGGAATCGCCGCCGCCGCCCGCGCCGATCGCGCTGATCGCGACGATCTGCATGTTCGCGCTCGCGGCGCTCGTCTGGTCGTTCTTCGGCCGGCTCGACGTGCACGCGGTCGCTCCGGGCAAGGTCGAGACGGTCGGTTATTCCAAGGTGATCGAGCCGCTCGATCCCGGCAAGGTGGCGGCGATCCATGTCGAGGCGGGGCAGACGGTCAAGGCTGGCGACCTCCTGTTCGAACTCGACCCGGCCGAGGCCAACGCGGACGCAACCGCCGCCGAGGACGCGCTCGACGCCAGCCGCGCCGAGATCGCGCGGCGCCGCTTCGCGATCGAGGCCGTCCGAGGCGCAGAAGGGCAAGAAGCCTATGCTGACGGCGGCCGGGACAACGGCGCGGCTCAGAAAGCGACAGGCGGGGCGCCGACGCCGAGCCCGGTCGAGGCGCTGGCGGGGCGGCCGGCGTTTTCCATCGGCTGGGACGAAAGTCTGCCCGAGCCGTTCCGCCTGCGCGAGGAGGCGGTTCTGCGCGCAGATTTCACTCAGCTTTCGGACGCGCTGAAAGCGCTCGACAAGCAGATGGCGCAGAAGCTGGCGACCCGGAAGCGCCTCGATATGAGCATCGCCTTCCAGCGCACGCTGATGGACACGCTGAATGCGCGCGTCGCGACCCGGCAGGCGGCCATCGACCTCAACGTCGGCACCAAGATCAACCTCTACGACGCCAAGGAGGAGCTGGAGAAGTATCAGGCCCAGCTCGCCTCCGACGAGGGCCAGTTGATCGAGACCGACGCCGCGCTGAGGGAAGTGGAGAGCGAGCGGACGAAGACCGTCTCGCAGTTCATCGCGGACAATGAGAACAAGCTCGCTGAGGCCTCGCGCAAGCGGGACGAAGCGCGTCAGGCTTTGGCGAAGGCGACCGCGCGCCTTCAGCGCACCAAGCTTTACGCGCCGATCGACGGCGTGGTGCAACAGACGGCGGTGACCACGGTCGGCCAGGTGGTGACCACCGGCCAGCAGCTCGCCGCCATCACCCCGAACAGCGGCAAGCTTCAGGTCGAGTCGCTCGTCGCCAACCTCGACATCGGCTTCGTCAAGCTCGGGCAGCCCGCGGTCATCAAGGTCGACGCCTTCCCCTTCACCCGCTTCGGCGTGCTGCATGGCAAAGTCATCAGGATCGCCCCCAGCGCTGTGACCGAGCAGGATGCGAAGCGCGCCCTCGCCAACGCCGCCGCCGCCGCCAACCCGGTTCAGGCCCCCTCGACGACCGCCCCTGGCCAAGTGGAAAGCTTTGTGTTCCCCGTCACCGTCGCGCTCGACGAGACGGCGATGACCATCGACAACGCCGTCATCCCGCTCACCCCCGGCATGACCGTCAGCGTCGAAATCAAGACGGACGCGCAACGGGTTATCGACTACCTGCTGTCGCCGCTCGCCAAGATCGCCTCCGAGGCCGCACGAGAGCGGTAGGGCGGAGGCGCTTTATTGCGCCTCCCGCCATTCCGGGCGCCAATCGGCTGATCCCAACGCTGGCTTGAATGTGACGGCTTACTCTGCTCTACAGAGAAATCTGTGAGGCTGTCATGTCGCTCGTTCTCGATCTTCTCGTCTGCGTGCTCGCGCTGGTTGGCCTCGCCGCCATCGCCCTTGCCGTCCTGCTGGGGCGTCCGCTGAAAGCCCCGCCGCCGCTCGCCTCCGTGCTGGACGGCGCGCTGCAGATCGAACCCGAGGGTCTGCCCGAGCTCAGCCGTTTCCAGGGGCGCGACGGCACCTGGCTCGCCTATCGGCTTTATCGAGCCGGTCGCCCGCCGCAAGAACGCTCCCCTCGTCCTCCTCGGCCACGGCTCGGCCGGCGCCTCCGCGCAGATGAATGCGATCGCCAAAGGCCTGGCGAATGCGGGCTTCGCGGCGGTCTCGGTCGATTTCCGCGGCCATGGCGCCTCGGGGACGCGCGGCGACGTCGCCTATGACGGACAGCTCGACGACGACCTCGCCGATCTCCTCGTCCGAGCTGCGGCACAAGGATCCGGACGCGCGGTTCGCTTACGTCGGCCATTCCTCCGGCGGCGGCTACGGGCTTCGGCTCGCGGCCGGCGCCCTCGGGCAGACCTTCGACCGGTTTGTCCTGCTTGCGCCCTATCTCGGCCATCGCGCGCCGACCGTCCGGCTCGACCGACGCCGCAAAGGGGTGGGCCGCCGCGGACGTGCCGCGCATCATCGCGGTGAGCGTCCTGGCGCGCTTCGGACTCGACTGGCCGCAATCGCTGCCGGTGCTGGCCTTCGCCACCGGTCCGGGCGCGAAGAAATTCGTCACCGACCAGTACACGTTCCGGCTGATGACGAGCTACGCGGCGCCGGACGACTGGGAGGGCGCGTTCCGGCGCGCGAAGGCGCCGATCGACGTCATTGCCGGCGCGGACGACGAATTGATGGACGCCGAGGCCTTTCGGCGCGTGCTGACGCCGCTCGGCGTTCGGGTGACGCTGATCCCGGGCATCGACCACATGGGCGTTTGCTGGCGGCCGGAGGCGATCAAGGCCGTCGTCGCCGCGCTGAACGGTTGACCCGGTGCGCGAAGCTCGTCGCCGCCGGCCGCTGGGCGCTCGCGGAATTCGGCCCGCTGATCGTCTTCTGGGCGCTCGCGCTGACGCTCGGCGTCAAGCCGGCGATCGCAGGCTCCATTCTCTTCATCCTCGGCGACGCCGCGTGGCGCTGGCGCAAAGGACTGGCCTTCACCCGCCTCTATCTGCTGGTCAGCGTTCTGACCCTCGTGTTCGGCGGGATCGATCTCGCCTCGACCTCGCCGTTCATGCTGAAATACGAGGCGGCGATCACCAATGTCGCGACCGGTTTCGCCTTCGTCGCCGGCGCTTTGGGCCAAAAGCCGATCATCCAGGAGATGGCCGAACAGCGGGGCGAGTCCGTGCCCGCCACCGCCGAGACGCGCGCCTTTTTCCGCCTGTTCACGCTCCTGTGGGCCGGCCTATTTCTTCGTCAAGGCCGCCTTCTACGTCTGGGCGGTCTGGACCCTGCCGATGCTGGAGGCGATGGCGCTGCGCTCGCTGGTCGGGCTCGGTCGAGCCTCGGCCTGATGATCCTCGTCAGCGTGACCCAGGGGCGGCGGCTGTTCTTCCTCTGCCGCCGGCTCGGCCTGTTGCCCAAGCCCGATGCGCCCGCCGCGCCGTCGCCTCGACGAGGAGCGCATGACCATCCGCTCCGACGAAGCCGCGGCGACGCTGGCCGAGATCGACGGCATTGTCGCGAAGGTCAAGCAGTCGCGCCTCTATCGGACGTCCGCGCTGATCACCATTCTGTGGGGCGTCGTCAATCTCGCCCGGGGGCTGCTCGTCGCGCTGGGACCGGCCGCTTTCGGCGACGCGCTGGTTTCTGGCCGACGTCGTCGGCGTCGTTGCGACGATTGCGATCCTGCCGGCTGCGGGCGACGCGCGCAGGCAGCTTTCCGTTTCGCATTCTCGCGGCCTTCGCGATCGTCTACGCCTTCGGCTGGGTCTCGGACGCAGGTGATCGGGCATTTCGGCGCCGCGCGAGCTGATGGCGTTCTGGCCGATGCTGTTCCTGCTCGGCTTTGCGATCGCAGGCTTCCTGTTCGGCTGGGCCTTTTCCGCGATCGGCGTCGGTCTCTCGGCGCTCATTGTCGCGGGCTACCTCTGGTCGGGCGACGCCTTCCCGCTGTGGCAGGCGATCGTCACCGGCTTCGGCTTCATCGCCTGCGGCCTCTGGATGCGGCGGTCGTGACGGAGGGGCCCGACGAAGTCATCCACCAGCCGGTGCGCCTGAGAATCATGGCGGCGCTGACGGCGCTCGACCCCGGCGAAGAGGGGCTCGACTTCACGCGGCTGAAGAGCCTCACCGGCGCGACCGACGGCAACCTCGGCGCGCATCTCGATCAGCTTTCGCGCGCCGGCTATGTCGAGGCGACCAAGGCCTTCGTCGGCCGCCGCCCGCGCACCACCGTGAAAGCGACGGCGCAAGGCGCGCGCGGCGTTCGCGCGCCATGTGGCGTTTCTGAAGGCGATCATCGCGGGGACTTGAGGGCCGGCGTTGACCGGGCGCCGCGCTGCGGCCACAACTCCGGACATGATCCGCGGCTTCTTCATCCTCCTCCTGTTCCAGCTCGTCGGCGAGGTTCTCGCGCGCGGCCTGAGCCTCCCGGCGCCCGGGCCGGTCATCGGGCTCGCCCTGCTCGTCGTCGGCGATGGCGGTCTATCGGGCCTGGCGCCCGTATCGACGACGAGGCGCTGGCGTCGAGCGAGCTCGGCCGCGCGGCGGAGGGCCTGCTGCGCTCGCTGTCGCTGTTCTTCGTGCCCGCCGGCGTCGGCGTGGTGCAATATCTGGGGCTGCTTCAGGCGCAGGGCGTCGCGCTCGCCGCGGCGCTGGTCGTCTCGACCGTCCTGACCCTGCTCGCGACGGTCGGCGTCTTCCTGCTCGTCAAGCGGCTGATCGGCCTGAGGAGCGAGGCGTGATCCCGTTCCGGCTCTGGGTCTATCTGCAGACGACGCCGCTCTTCTGGCTGACCGCGACGCTCGCCGCCTATCTGATCGCCGACCGGATCGCCGCGGCCGCGCGGCCGGCATCCGCTGGTCAATCCCGTCGCCATCGCCGTCGCGCTGGTCGGGACGCTCCTGAAGCTGACCGGGACCGACTACCAGACCTATTTCAACGGCGCGCAGTTCGTCCATTTCCTGCTCGGGCCCGCGACGGTCGCGCTCGCGGTGCCGCTCTATCGCAACCTCGAGCTCGTCAAGCGCAATCTCCTGCCGATGGCGGCGGCGCTGATCGTCGGCGCGCTCGTCGCGGTCGTCTCGGCGCTCGCTCGTCGCCCGGGCGCTCGGCGCGCCGCGCGCGGTGCTGGTGTCGCTCGCGCCGAAGTCGGTGACGGCGGGCGTGGCGATGGCGGTGTCGGAGACGCTCGGCGGCGCGCCGCCGCTGACCGCGGTGCTCGTCATCGCGACCGGGATTCTCGGCGCGATCATCGTCACGCCGCTGATGAACGCGCTGAAGATTCGCGACTACGCCGCGCGCGGCTTCGCCGTCGGGCTCGCCTCGCACGGCATCGGCACCGCGCGCGCCTTCGCCGTCGATCCGGTCGCGGGCGTCTTCGCCGGCATCGCGATGGGGCTCAACGCGGTGGTGACGCCGGCGATCATCCCCGTCCTCCTGCCCTGGCTCGCGGGCTGATAAAAAAAAGGGCGGCCGGAGCCGCCCTTTCGTTCGTCCGCTTCGGTAAGCGCGCGGCGTTCAGAACTTCAGGTTCACGCCGAAGGTGAGCGAGCTGGAGTCGACGTTGGACTGACTCAGGCGTTGCGAGACTGGAGATAGATGACGTTCGCCGAGCCGTACTTTGTGTACAGGTACTGACCGAACACTTCCCAGTTTTGCCAGAAGTGGTAGGCAAGGCCGGCGCCGATGTGTCCAGCCGTTCCGGCTGACTGTCGTGCTGTCCTGGAAGACCGTCTGGTTGGCGGGCGACTGCGCCGCCAGGCCGCCGGTCTTGCCGTAGAGTTGGGTGCGGGTGACAGTCGAGTTGCTCCAGGCCCAGCCGCCCTTGATGTAGGGGAGGAAATCGCCCCATGGCGTAGCCGCCGATCGCCGACGACCTGGCCGCCCACGACCGCTGCAGAACTGGTCTCCTAGATAATACTTGCCGTTCGCGATCGCTCGCCGTCGTGTCGGAATGCCGTTGGTCCAGTCGAGACTCGCTTCGGCGCCGATCACGAAGTGCTGCGGGAACATGTAGCGATAGCCGATCTGGCCGCCGCCGATGAACGAGCTGGCGTTGTTGCTGCCGCTGTCTTCCCACAGTCCGTTGTAATAGGTGTTCGTGACGGGACTGGCGTTGTAGACATACGAATTGTAGCTGTTGTTGCCCCAGTCCCAGCCGAGGTTGCGCGCCGAAATAGATGCCGGTCCAGTTGTATTCGGTCGCGACCGGAATCACGACCGCCTTCTTGGTCGGCAGGTCGGCCGCGACCGCGGGAACGACGAACAGAGCGGCGACGCCCGCCAGCAGAATCTTTTTCATAACAACCCCCACAAGCCCGCCCGGGCCGATAGTCGAGCCCCATCTATACACCGTGATTCGCGGGCCGGCTGTGACCCTTCGGCAACACTGTCGATCAGAAGAACGTCACGGAAATGTCACAATTTTGGCGCGGCGCGTTCAACCTTCCGGCACGCCGGCCTTGCGCATGCCCTCGATCACCCGCTCGCGCTGGGCGAGAAACACCGGATTGTCGCTTTCCGGCGGTCGCGCGGAAGCCCGCGAGCGTGAAATCCGGCGCGATGGCGAGCCCCGCCTTGACCTCGCGCCTCCGCTTCGCTCTGCCGGCCGAGCAAGGCCAGCGCCGCCGCGTTGTGGAAATGGTTCAGCGGAAAGTTCCGGCTGGCGTCGATCGACTCGCGGAAAAGCTCGACCGCCTCGGCGTCGGCGCCGAGGTAAAGCTTCGCGAGCCCTGCGATGTACTTCCAGAGGAACGTGACCCCGTCGATCGGCGAAATGCGGAACGCCTCCGCGACATGCGCCTCCGTCTCCTCCGCGCGGCCGAGCATGATCTTGGCGAGGCCCGTCCAGGCGTGCGCGACGCCGATGTTGCGGTTGAGCGACAGCGCGCGCTCGAACTCGCCGACGCCGCGCGCCGCGCGATTGGTCAGGACCTGGACATAGCCGAGCCAGAGATGCGCCCAATGATTGCGCGGATCGATCGCGAGCGCCTTGAGGAGCTCGGTCTCCGCGGCTTTGAGGCGCGCCGGCGCGCTCCTCGTGCCTGTAGAGGGCGATCAGACGACGTCGGCGCGCGCGGCCCCGACAATGGCGTCGACATGGGCGGGATTGAGCTTGAGCGCCTCTCGAACAGCTCCTTGGCCCGCACGACGTTCTCGAGCCGGCCCTTGTTGAAGGCGGCGACGCCGCGGAAATAATAGTCGAGCGAATCGGGATTGGGCTCATGCTCGGCCCGCTCGGCCTCGGCCGCGATCAGTTCCGCGCGCAACTGGTTGGCGAGGCGCGAGACGATCTCGTCCTGCATGTCGAACAGGTCCGCGATCGGCTTGTCGAACCGGTCGGCCCAGATGTGGTTGCCGGTCGCCGCGTCGATGAACTGGGTGTTGATCCGCATCCGCCCGGCGCCGCGCTGGATGCTGCCCTCGAGGATGTAGCGGACGTTGAGCTCCCGCCCGATCTGCTTGGCGTCGACCGACTTGCCCTTGTAGGTGAAGGCGGTGTTGCGCGCGACGACGACGGTGTTGGAGAGCCGGGAGAGGTCGGTGGTCAGGCTCTCGGTGACGCCGTCGACGAAATGCTCCTGCTCCTCGCCGCCGCCGAGGCTGGCGAACGGCAGCACGACGATCGAGCAGCGCGGCGGCCCGGGCTTCTGCGGCGGCGATTCGAGCGGCGCGGGCTTCGCCTCGGCCGGCGCGCCGACCTCGAGCGAATAGACCCTCAGCGGCTCGGCGATGTTCTTCAGCTCCTGAAGGCCCAGGTCGCTGACCGCGAAGTCGAGCCGCCCCTTCACCTGCCGGTAGGCGTCCTCGGAGAGCGCGATCGCGCCGGGCTTGGCGATGCCTTCGAGCCGCGCGGCGATGTTCACGCCGTCGCCCATCAGGTCGCCGTCCGCCTCCTCGACGACGTCGCCGAGATGGACGCCGATCCGGAACTGGATCCGGCGGTCGTCCGGAAGGCCGGCGTTGCGCTCGATCAGGCCGTTCTGCATCTCGATCGCGCAGCGGACCGCGTCGACGACGCTGCGAAACTCGACCAGCACCCCGTCGCCGGTGCGCTTGACCACCCGGCCGTTGTGAACGGAGATGGTGGGATCGATCAGATCGCTGCGCATCGCCCGGAGCCGGGCCAGAACGCGGTCCTCGTCCGCGCCCGCGAGCCGCGAAAAGCCGACGATGTCGGCCACCAGTATGGCCGCGAGCTTGCGGGTCACTATCATCAGCCGGCTCCGCCTCCGCGCCCGACATATATAGGGGAGGCGGCCGGACAATCCAGAACGGCTGCGACCGCCGGCGCGCCGCTGGCGAGCGGCCAGGGCCTGTCGCGCGAGCGACGTTCGGCCGGAGGTCCTGTTCCCAGGCGCCTTCTACTGGCGGTACTGCTGGATGCGGGTGGTGCGCAGGCCGGGCAGGCCGAACTGGTCGATCGACACCTGCCAGCTCAGGAACTCGTCCACGGTCAGCGTGTAGCGGGAGCAGGCCTCCTCGAGCGACAGAAGGCCGCCGCGCACGGCGGCGACGACTTCAGCCTTGCGGCGAATGACCCAGCGGCGGGTTTCGGGCGGGGGCAGGTCGGCGACGGTCAAGCGGGCTTCCGTCCGGACCGATCACGTATTTGACCCTCGGCCGCATGGCTTCGCTCATGGAACGCTCACTCGTACGCTCGACTCGACTGGACTCGACGACATGGACGATAGGGGCCGCGCTTTAAATTTACCTAAACGGCAGGGGCCGAAAACCGCGCGGTTGTGTCTCAAAACGCGCGCGGTTCGTCGCGGGACTCCGCGATTTCTGCGGCATCGCGGCGCATCCGCTGGTTGGTTTACGGTGCATCGCCGATCGACCGCGCAGTCTGGCGGAAGCCAAAACTGGCGGCGGCCGGCGTTTTCGGCTATGAACTTGCGCTTCGCGGGCCGAAGGCCCAATTGATAGCCTGGACCCGGCGTTTCGCCGGGGTGAATCGGAATGCTCGCGACGACCCTCGCGCACGCTCCGGGCGGCGCGCTCAACAGCCTTGGTCTCGACAAGGCGCCGGCCGACACCCGCGTCGTCGTGGCGATGTCGGGCGGCGTCGACTCGTCCGTCGTCGCGGCGCTGCTCGCCGACGAGGGCTACGACGTCGTCGGCGTCACCATGCAGCTCTACGACCACGGCGCGGCGACGCCATCGCAAGGGCGCATGCTGCGCCGGCCAGGACATTCACGACGCGCGCGACGTCGCCGCGCGGCATCGGCGTTCCCCATTACGTGCTCGATTACGAGGCGCGTTTCCGCGAGAAGGTGATCGAGCCCTTCGCCCGCGCCTATGTCTCGGGCGAGACGCCGATTCCCTGCGTCGCCTGCAACCAGCACATGAAGTTCGCCGACCTGTTCGGCGCGGCGCAGCGACCTCGGCGCGGACCTGCTGGCGACCGGCCATTACGTCGTCGCGCGCGACGACGGGCGCGGCGGCCAGGCGCTCTACCGCGCCGCCGACCCCGAGCGCGACCAGAGCTACTTTCCTGTTCGCCACCACCCGCGAGCAACTCCAGCGCCTGCGCTTTCCGCTCGGCGGCATGCCGAAGCCGCAGGTGCGCGAACTGGCGCGCCGCTATGGGCTGATCAACGCCGAGAAGGCGGACAGCCAGGACATCTGCTTCGTGCCGGCGGGCCATTACAGCGACATGATCGAACGGCTGATGCCGGGCGCGGCGACGCCCGGCGACATCGTCGACGTCGAGGGGCGCGTGCTCGGCCGCCATGCCGGCATCGTCCATTACACCATCGGCCAGCGGCGCGGCCTCGGAATCGCCTCGACCGAGCCGCTCTATGTCGTCGCGCTCGACGCCAAGGCACGGGCGGGTGGTCGTCGGACCGCGCTCGGCGCTTGCCCGGACCCGGCTCAAGCTCCGCGCCGTCAACTGGATCGGCGAGGGCGAGCTCGCGGACCTGCCGCCGCGACGGCCTGCTGATCGCGGCGCGCGTGCGCTCGACCCGCCCGCCCGCGCCGGCGCTGCTGACGCCCGACGGCGAGGTCGAGTTCGTCGAGCCGGAGACCGGCGTGTCGCCGGGGCAGGCCTGCGTCTTCTACGAGTTCCTCGAGCCCGGCGCGCGCGTGCTCGGCGGCGGCTTCATCGCCGCCTCCTGAACCGGAGGACGATCCGAGCCATGGCCGCATTCGACGAGGACTCCGTTTTCGGCGAAGAAGCCCAAGGCGCCGCCCTCGCATGAGATCGGCCAGAACCTCGACGATCTCTCCGCGCCCGAGCTCGCCGAGCGGATCGCGCTCCTGCGGGCCGAGATCGAGCGGCTCGAGAAGGCGATCGAGGCGCGCGAGGCGACCCGGGCCGCGGCGGCCGCGGCGTTCAAGCTGTAAGACGCCGGCGTCTCGGTTGTGCACGCGCCGCCCCACTTTGCGATCATGAATCCGGAGACCGCGGGACGGGTCCGGGATGGGCCTCTCGCCGGTTCAGCTCGACGCCTCCGATCAGGGACCTTGAAAGCCGCCTTCGGGCGGCTTTTTTGCGCGATTGCCGGAGCCGCCCCGGGCGCGTTAACGTTATTTCCCGGTTAATGCGCGCGCTCCGTCGCGCGGGCTCTATACTTGCTTGGGGTCTCCCGGATGCGGAGGAGCGACGCCTGCTCTCCGGCCCCGGGATGGGAGTGATGCGTATGAATCGGCCGTTCGACGGATGGAAGCGCCTTTCCGCCACCTCGGGTCCGACGCCGGGCGCGGTCTCCTTCGTTCACCGGCTGACCGCGTCGCCGGCGTTCAGCGACGCTGTTCCGGGAGGGCATGGCGCTGGTCGAAGAGGCGGCAGCCTATCTCGACGGCCCGGGACGGGCGGAATCCGCGCGCTCTGCCGCGGCCGGCCGGCGCTCGCCTACGCCACCGAGAGCATGCGGCTGACGACGCGCCTGATGCAGGTCGCCTCGTGGCTGCTTCTCCAGCGCGCCGTCAACGAAGGCGAGTTGACGCGCAACCAGGCGCTGACCGAGCGCCACCGCGTCAAGCTCACGCGTCAGGAGCTCGCCTGCGCCCCGGACATTTTCGAACAGCTGCCGCGCGACCCTGCGCGCCCTCAGCCGCCGCTCGCTGCGCATCCAGGAGCGCGTCATCCACCTCGACCAGTGCCTCGTCAGCGCCCGCGCGCCCGAGGCGTTTGCCTGCGGCAGCGCGGTCGCCGCCCAGGTCGAGCGGCTCCGCGCGGCGTTTTCGGACAGCGTTCCCGGATCTGACGCGGCGGAGACGGCCCATCTCGTTGCGGGCGGGTCGCCGGGCTTGCCTCGACCGGGATTTGGCCGCATTGGTCGGCCAGAGAGATCGCTCCCGAATTGTCGGTCATGCCGCCCGCTCCGCCCCAACCGCCCTCCTGCCCGATCACCCTCATCACGCCGCCGCTGTCGGCGGCGGCTGCGCCGGCTTTCGCACAGACCTTCGCCGAGGTTCTCGCCGCGGCGCCGATCGCCAGCGCCCGCGTTCGGCTGGCGCCCGGCGCCGAGGGGACGCGAAGGCGATCGTCGCGCCCCTCCTGAAGGCGGCCGCGGCGGCGGACTGCGCCTTGATCCTGGACGGCGACCCCCGTCGAGCGGCGCGTCTGGGCGCCGACGGCGCGCATGTCGAGGGCGTCGGCGAGGCGCTCGATGAAGCGCTCGACAAGCCTGAAGCCCGAGCGTATCGTCGGCGTCGGCGCGCTGCGAATGCGCGACGACGCCATGACCGCGGGCGAGAAGGGCGCGGACTACGTGATGTTCGGCGAGCCGCGCGGCGCCGCTCCGCCGATGGCGCTCGAACTGCTGCTCGAGCGGGTCGGCTGGTGGGCGGAGATTTTCGAAACGCCCTGCGTCGCTTACGCCGAATCGATCGAGGCCGCGGGCCGTCTGGCCGCCGCGGGCGCGGATTTCGTCGCCGTCGACGACGCGATCTGGGGCGCGCCGTCGCCGGCGGACGCGGCGCGCGCCCTTCACGCGGCCCTGTCCGGCTCACCGGCGGAGGCGTCGTGAGGCGGTTCGTGCTCGCTCTCGCCGCCGCCTTCGTCGGTCGCCGGCGCCGCGTCAGCCCAGACGGCCGCCCCGACCGCGCCGGCGTCCGGCGATCGCTCGGTCGTCGCTTCCGCCGCCCGCTCCCTCCGCGCGCCGACGGCAAGCCGCCGGACTTCGCCTTCGGCGCCTACCAGCGCGGCAACTTCCTGTTCGCGCTGCAGGAGGCCGAGCGCCGGCTCGACGAGAATCCGCGCGACGCCGCGGCGATGACCCTGATCGGCGTCATCTATCGGGACGGCGCGGCGGAGGGGAAGAACGACCTCGAGGCGTCGCGCTGGTTCCGGCTCGCGAGCAACCTTGGCGATCCTCAGGCCGCCTACGAACTCGGCGCCCTGCTGCTCGAGGGCGCCGAAGGACGTGCCGAAGGACCGGGACGCCGCCAAGGCGCAGTTCGAGCGCGCCGCGGCCCAGAACCAGCCGGCCGCCCTCTACAATCTCGGCGTCATGGCGCTCGACTCGTCGAACGGCCTGAAGCCGGACTATCGCCGCGGCGGCGCAATATTTCCTGAGGGCCGCCAACGCCGGCTCCGACGACGGCGGCCTATTCGTACGGCGTCATGCTGCGCGAGGGCAAAGGCGTTCCCCAGAACCTCGCCGAGAGCGCAAAGTGGCTCAAACGCGCCTCCGACGCCGGCGTGATCGCGGGCGCAGGTCGAATATGCGATCATGCTGTTCAACGGCGAAGGCGTGCCGAAGGACGAGGCCGCGGCGGTCGCCATCCTGCGGGTCGCGGCGGCCAAGGGCAATCCGATCGCCCAGAACCGCCTCGCCCATCTCTACGTCGACGGCGTGGTGGTCGGCCGCGACCTCGGCCAGGGCTGCGGCCTGGAACGCTTTCGCCAAGGCCGGCGGCCTGCAGGACCAGGGCCTCGACGTCGCGACGGCCAACCTGACCCCGGACGAGCGCAGCCGCTTCACCCGGATCGTTCGCGGAACGATTGGAAACTGAGGACTCTGCGGAGCGTACGGATGAGGCGCGGCGCCCATGCGGCGCGGCGGCCATCCATTCGCTCGGGCAGAAGGAGGCAGCCATGACGGAACTCAACGCCCGCGTCGGCGAAGTCACCGAGCGAATAGCCGAGCAGGAGCCGCGCCGTCGCGGCGCGCCTATCTCGACCGGATCGACGCCGCCGCCGCAAAGGGGCCGACGCGCAAAAGGCTCGGCTGCGCCAATTTGGCCCACGGCTTCGCGGCCTGCGGCCCGGACGACAAGGAGGCGCTGCGGAACGGCGACGGCCCGAACCTGGCGATCGTCACCGCCTACAACGACATGCTGTCGGCCCATCAGCCCTTCGCCCGCTTTCCCGACCTCATCAAGCAGGCGGCGCGCGCGGTCGGCGGCTCGGCCCAGGTCGCGGGCGGCGTCCCGGCGATGTGCGACGGCGTCACCCAGGGCGAGGCGGGCATGGAGCTGTCGCTGTTCTCGCGCGACGTCATCGCGCTCTCGACCGCGGTCGCGCTGTCGCACGACATGTTCGACGCCGCGGTCTATCTCGGCGTCTGCGACAAGATCGTGCCGGGCCTGCTGATCGGCGCCCTCGTCCTTCGGCCATTTGCCGGCGGTGTTCCTGCCGGCTGGACCGATGCCGTCCGGCCTGCCGAACGACGAGAAGTCGAAGATCCGCCAGCTCTACGCCGAGGGCAAGGCGACCCGCGCCGACTTGCTGGAGGCCGAGTCGAAGGCCTATCACGCGCCCGGCACCTGCACCTTCTACGGCACCGCGAACACCAACCAGATGCTGATGGAGATCATGGGCCTGCATCTGCCCGGCGCCTCGTTCGTCAACCCGAACACGCCGCTGCGCGACGCGCTGACCATGCTCGGCGTCAAGCGCGCGCTGGAGCTGACCGCGCTCGGCAACGCCTTCACGCCGATCGGCCACGTGATCGACGAGCGGGCGATCGTCAACGGCGTCGTCGGACTGCATGCGACCGGCGGCTCGACCAATCTCACCATCCACCTCATCGCCATGGCGGCCGCGGCGGGCATCGCGCTGACCTGGGAGGACTTCGCCGATCTCGCCGAAGTCGACGCCGCTGCTCGCCCGCATCTATCCCAACGGCAAGGCCGACGTGAACCATTTCCATGCCGCCGGCGGCATGGGCCTCCTGATCCGCGAACTCGTCGGGCGCCGGACTCCTGCACGCCGACGCGCGGCACGGTCTGGGGCGAGCGGCTCGCCGATTACGCGGTCGAGCCGCATCTCGACGAAGCGGGCGAGGTTCGCTGGCGGCCGGCGGCCGAGACGTCCGGCGATCGCGAGCGTGCTGCGCGGCGTCGCCGAGCCGTTCCAGCCGACCGGCGGCCTGCGCGTGCTGCAGGGGCCGCTCGGACGGGCGGTCATCAAGACCTCCGCCGTCGCGTCCGACCGGCACGTGATCGAGGCGCCGGCGCGGGTGTTTCACAGCCAGGAGGAGCTGCACGCGGCCTTCCGCGCGGGCGAACTCGACCGGGACTTCGTCGCGGTCGTGCGCTTCCAGGGGCCGAAGGCGATCGGCATGCCGGAACTGCACAAGCTGATGCCGCCCGCTCGGCGTGCTGCAGGATCGCGGCCACAGGGTCGCGCTGGTCACCGACGGCCGGCTCTCGGGCGCCTCGGGCAAGGTGCCCGCGGCCATCCATGTCACGCCCGAGGCCGCGGCGGGCGGGGCGATCGGCAAGATCCGCAACGGCGACGTGGTGCGGCTCGACGCGCCCGCGGGCCGTCTCGACGTCCTGGTCGACGCCGAGGTGTGGGCCCGTCGCGGACACGCCGAAGCCGACCTCAGCCGCTCCCACGTCGGCATCGGGCGCGAACTGTTCGCCGCTTTCCGCGGCCAGGTCGGCGCGGCCGACGAGGGCGCGGCGATATTTCCTGCGGCCTGACGCTGCGGCGCCCGGAAGACGTTGAGGCTTCGTTCACCAATCGCGGGCGATATGAAGGCGGTCCCCTTCGGGGCGATCGCGTGAAGCCGAGTGCGACGACGCCTGGCCGGTCCCTCCCGCCTCGATGCGGAGGGTTGGAAGCCGAAGCCTCGCGCCTCGCGCCGGAAGCCCATCCTTGCGAGGTTTGCGATGCCCTCCCGTTTCTGGCTGTCCCTTGCTTTCGTCGCAGCTTTCGGCGCAAATCCGGCGCATGCGCGAGACGGCGCCGAAAATCGTCGCCGTGGTGCTCGATCAGGCGACGGTCGAAAAGCTGCCGGCAGGCGTCTCGACCCTCGTCATCGGCAACCCGATGATCGCGGACGTGACCATGCTGAAGACCGGCTCGGCGATGGTCGTCACCGGAAAGGGATACGGACAGACCAACCTCATTGCGCTCGATTCCGACGGCGCGGTCCTTCTCGAACAACAATTGCGGCGTCCTGCCGGCGAAAACGGTCGTGGTCTTGCAGAACGGCGACCTCGCACGTATCCTATTCCTGCAATCCCGATTGCATGCCGACGGTGCAGCTTGGCGACGATCCCGAAGAGTTTCAATGACGCGGGCGGCGAGATTTCCAGCCGCAACGGCTTCGCGATGGGCGGGTCCGGCGGAGGCAAGTGAGCCTGTTCAGGCGGTGGCTCCTTGCGCCGCCTGATCGTGGACGAACCCGTCTCGCGCGCGGCCGTCTGGTCGCAGCGGCTGGCCGTTTTCGCGCTTTTCGTCGCCGGCGTCGCGATCCTGCTCGCGCGCGTCGCACGCAGCCGACCCCCCGGCGGCGCTCACCGTGTTCGCCGCCGCGCTGATCATCGCCGGCTTCGCCCTGATGCTCGCGGGCGCAGCGGCCTCGATCATCTGGCGGACGGGCTGCGCGGCGCGGGGCATGCGTTTCTCGGTTTCGTCCTGGCGGCGGCCCTGATCGCCTATCCGGCCTATCTCGCCGCGCTCGCCTTCGCTTTGCCGAAGATCAACGACGTCTCGACCGACCTCGCCTCCCCGCCTGCGTTCCTCGTTTCGGCCAGGGCTCGGGCGGCCGGGGCCGGCGTCGAGCCGCCGCCGCCAAACGAGGCGGCGCGCGCCGCCGAGCGGGTCGCCTACCCGGACCTTCAGACGCTCAAGGTCGAGATGGACGCGCTCGCGGCCTATCGCCTGTCGCTTTCGGTCGCCACCGACCTCGGCTGGCGGATCGTCGATCTGCAGCCGCCCAGTCCGGCGGGCGGCGGCTCCGCGACGATCGAGGCGGTGGACCGGACGCCGGTTTTCGGGTTTCCGAGCGACATCGTCGATCCGCATCCGCCCGGGCGCGACCTCGACGGCGATCGATCTGCGCGCGGTTTCGCGGTTCGGCCGGCACGATTTCGGGGCCGGGCGCCGGCGCGCATCCGCAAATTCATCGCCGCGATCAAGGAAGCGCCGCTGCGAGCGCTGACGCGCTCACGCCCGCCGGAACCGCGTCTCTCCGTCCGCCGGCTCAGCCGCCGACCAGGCCGCGCTCCGAAAGATCCTCGAGATGGGCGAGGGTGGAGAGGCCGGCGGCGCGGGCGAGTTTCGGATCGAGGCCGACATAGACCCTGGCCACCAGCTCCGGGATCGTCGCGACGCCGTCGTCGAGCGCCGCGAGGATCGAGGCTTCGCGCTGGCGGCGGTGATGGGCGAGCGCCCGCACGTAGCGCTGCGGCTCGGCGACCGGGCCGCCGTGGCCGGGCCAGTAGATGCGCTCGCCGCGCGCCCGCACCTTGTCGAGCGAGGCCATATAGGCGCCCATCGAGCCGTCGGGCGGGGCGACGACCGAGGTCGACCAGGCCATCACGTGGTCGCCGGAGAAGAGCGCGCTCTCCTCCAGAAGCGCGAAGCAGAGATGGTTGGCGCAATGGCCCGGGGTCGCGACCGCCTCGATCGTGAAGCCCGCGCCCTCGAAGCGTTCGCCGTCGGCGAGGACGCGGTCGGGCGCGTAAGTCGCGGTCATGCGACGAATCGAGGCCGCCCGTCCCGTCGCCCTTGGGCTCGAACGGCGCGGCCCCGACGATGCGCGCGCCGGTCGCCTCTTTGAGCCGCGCCGCCAGAACGCTGTGGTCGCGATGGGTGTGGGTGACGAGGATGGTCTCGATCGTCTCGCCTTCGATCGCCGCGAGGATCGCCGCGAGATGGCCTTCGTCGCCGGGGCCCGGATCGAGGACCGCGACCGCGCCCTGCCCGAGAATGTAGGTGCAGGTGCCGTTGAAGGTGAACGGCGAGGCGTTCGGGGCGACGAGGCGGCGCACGAGCGGCGTGAGCCGGGTGACCTCGCGCGGCGGCGCCTGCCGCGGGTCGGCGAACAGGTCGGGTTCGTTCTCGTCAGCCATGCGCTCCGCTCTTCCGGCCCTCGCGCGACGTAAGACGCTCGTCGCCTTGTCATGATAGCGCGCCGCAGCTAAGACGCGAAGCGAACGCTTCGAAGCCCTTTGGAGATCTCATGACCGACGCCCTCGACGCCACCCTCGTCGCGACTTTGTGGCCCGCCCGCCAGCACCGCCCGGATTGCGCGCGGCGCGGCGCTCGTCATCGGCGGCGCGCTGGCGCTCGCCGTGTCGGCCAAGGTCCAGGTTCCGTTCTATCCCGTGCCGATGACTTTGCAGACGCTGGTCGTGCTCGTCCTCGCCGCCGCCTACGGCGCGCGGCTCGGGGCGGCGGCCGTGGCGCTCTATCTCGTCGAAGGGCTCGTCGGCGCCCCCGTCTTCGCCGGCGCGGTCGCGGGCCCTCGTCTACATGGCCGGCCCGACAGGCGGCTACCTGGTCGGCTTCCTCGCCGCCGCCGCGCTGATCGGCTTTCTCGCCGACCGCGGCTGGGACCGCTCGTGGCCGCGTCTGCTTGCGGCGATGACCGTCGGCCACGTCGTCATCTTCGCCTTCGGCTACGCCTGGCTCGCCGCGCTCATCGGCCCGGAGAAGGCGCTCGCCGTCGGCGTCGCGCCGTTCGTGCTGGCGACGATCGTCAAGACCCTGCTCGCCTGCGCCCTCGTCGGCGCGGCCTGGGGCGCGGTCGCCGAGCTCCGAAAAGCCTGACAGCCGGAACGATGGCCGCCGATCCAGACCGCAGAGGGCCGCCCGAAAGGGCGGCCTTTGCGCGCTTCGTTCCGATCGCGACGCGCTGGAGCGACAACGACGCCTACGGCCATCTCAACAACGTCGTCTATTACGCGCTGTTCGACACGGCGGTGAACGCGATCCTGATCGAAGCCGGCCTGCTCGATCCGGCGACGAGCCCGATCGTCGGCCTCGTCGTCGAGACCAGCTGCCGCTACTATTCGAGCCTGACCTATCCGGACCTCGCCGAGGTCGGCGTGGCGGTCGAGCATCTCGGCCGCAGTTCGGTCCGCTACCACCTCGCCGTGTTCAAGGCCGGCGCGCCGGTCGCCGCGGCGGCGGGGCGCTTCACCCACGTCTACGTCGATCGGCAGACCAACCGCCCGTTTCCCATTCCCCCTGGGCATCGGGAGCTGATGGAGAAGCTGGTCGTGGCCTGACGCCGGTGCTCGACGATGCGGCGCATGTCAAACTGACGGCGCCGATGTTTCCGAAGGCGCGCGATCCGGACGTCTTCTTCGGCGGGCGTTTCGCGGTTCAGCGTGACGATCCCGTCGGGCGGCGCGCCGCCGCCCGGCGCTTGGCGGGGATTGAACTGCCCGCGACGCTCGAGCGCGCCCACGCGAAGCGGCGCATCCAGTTTCTGGCCGGTCGCGTCTGCGCGCGCGGGGCGATTGAGCAGGTCCGGCCGAACGTCTCGATCGGGGCGCTGCCCCAGGACGCGGACGGCTGCCCGATATGGCCGGACGGGCTCGTCGGATCGATCTCCCACAGCGCGACTTTCGCCACCGCGGCGGTCGCGCTTCGGAGCGACGCGTACGGACTCGGAGTCGACGTCGAGCCCGTGATGAGCCGAGAAGCCGCGGCCGACGTCGCCCGGCTCGTCGCGTCGGACGACGAAATGCGGCGCGTGACCCAGGCGGCGAGCCTCGGTCCGCTGGAAACCCTGACCCTCGTCTTCTCCGCCAAGGAGAGCCTGTTCAAGGCGCTCTATCCGCCTGACGCGGCGCCATTTCGATTACCTCGACTGCGAAGTCGTCCGCCTCGATCCCGGGCGCGCGGCTTTTTCCTCCCTTCAAGCCGCCGTTCGACGCCGTGTTCGGCAAGGGGGAATTCTCGGGACGCTATGGGCTTGCCCGCGGCGACGTCCAGACTGGCGTGCTGGTTCCGCCAAGCGAAGTGGGTCCGCGGGCTTGATCCGCGGCGCGCGCTTTGAGGCATAGGAGCGCCTCGAATTCCTCCGCCGTGGGTCTTTCCCCGCGGGAAGAACCATTGGTGAAAGCCGTGAAAGTCCGTAACTCGCTCAAGTCCCTGCGCAATCGCCACCGCGACAACCGTCTCGTGCGCCGCAAGGGCCGCGTCTACATCATCAACAAGACGCAGAAGCGCTTCAAGGCCCGCCAGGGCTGAAGCCTGTCGCTCTCGCTTTGACGGGCCCGAAGGCGCGCGCTAACCTTCGCGCCATGAGAGTCCTTGCGACGGCGCTCGCCGCTGCGCTGACGGCTTGTCTTGCCGCCGGCGCGGGCGCAGCAGAACAGCAGCAGAAGCGCGACGATCGGCAGGCGGAGGCGCCCGCGCCGAAGACGCCGGCCGAGATTCGCGCCGATCTCTACGCGCGGCTCGCCGCCTCCACGGACGCTGACGAGACCGAGGGTCTCGTCGGCCTGCTGCTCGCCGCCTACAGCCAGTCGGGCTCCGACACCGGCGATCTGCTGCTCGAGCGGGCGCACAAGGCGATCGACGCCAAGGAATTCGACGCCGCCGAGCAGATTCTCGACGCCGCGATCGCCTTCATGCCCGACCAGGCGGAAGCGTGGAACGCGCGCGCGACGCTCCGCTATCTCGACGACGACTATGACGGGTCGATGGCCGACATCGCCGAGACGCTGAAGCGCGACCCGCGCCATATCGGCGCGCTGATGGGCATGGCGAGCATCCTCGAGGCCCGCGACAAGAAGAAGGAGGCGCTCGAAGTCTACGAACGCGTCCTGACCATCGCGCCGCACTGGAAGACCGCCGAGGAGGCGGCCGCCAAGCTCGAGGGCCGAGGTCGCGGGACAGGAGCTGTGAGGCGCAGCGCGAGCCCCTGATCCGCCCGTGACCATCCTTCTTGTCCTTCTGATCCTGATCGGCCTTCTCGGCGCGTTCACCGCTCTCGAGACGCGCCGCATCGAGGCGCGCTACCCGCCGGCCGGCGTGCGGGTCGAGATCGGCGGCGGCGCGATCCACGTGCTCGATCGGCCGGCGGAAGGCGAAGAGCGCGGCGCGGTCCTTCTCGTCCACGGCGCCTCGGGCAACGCCGCCGACCTGCTACGTCGCTCTCGCCGACCGGCTCGCCGCCGCCGGTTTTCGGACCTTAAGCGCGGACCGGCCGGGCCACGGCTGGAGCGACCGGTTCGGCGGCCCCGACGGCGCCTCGCCTGCGGTCCAGGCCGCGGCGCTGCGGCGAGCGGCCGAAGCGCTCGGGGTCGCGCAGGCGGTGGTGGTCGTCCATTCGCTCGGCGGGCTCGCCGGCCTCGCCCTGGCGCTCGACCAGCCCGATTTCGTCCGCGCGCTCGTGCTCCTCTCGCCGGTCAGCCACCCCTGGCCGGGCGGCGTCGCCTGGTACTACGGGCTCGGCGCCCATCCCTGGTTCGGGCCGCCGTTCCGTCGGCTCGTCGCCTTGCCCGCCGGATGGCTCAGGATGCGCGAGGCCGTCGCGGGCGTGTTCGCGCCGAACCCGCCGCCGCCCGGGTTCATCGAGAAAACCTGGCTGCCGCTGGTCCTGCGCCCGCTTCACTTCCGCGCCAATTGCGAGGACGTCGCTCACGCCGAGGCGGCGGTCGCGGCGCTCTCGCCGCGCTACGGCGCGATCCGCGCGCCGACCGAAGTGGTGACGGGCGATTCGGACGGCGTCGTCTACGCCCACATCCACTCGGTCGGATCGGCGCGAGACATTTCTGGCGCGCGCCTGACCACGCTCGCGGGCGTCGGCCACTCGCCCCATCACGTCGCCCCGGATCGGATCGTCGCGATCATCCTTGCGGCCGAGGAGCGGGCGAGGGCGCGCGAGACGGAGTCCGCCTGAGCCTCCGAGGGCTGGATCTCGTTGGGGCTCGTCCGATGCCGCCCTGGCTTACGCTCAGCAGCTTGCACTTCGGCGTCCGGATCCACGACTTTCGTCAGACCGTGGACTCTCCGCCGTGCGAGCGCCATTGGGACATCCCGCCGGCGTAGTGCTTGACGTCGTCGCGTCCCGCGGCGTGCGCCTGGGTGAGCGCTTTCAGCGATCGTCCGCCGGCCTGGCAGATCAGCACCACCGGCTTGCCCTGCGGCAGTTTCCCCGGGTCGAAGCCCGACAGGGGAAGGCTCACGGAGCCGGGGATATGTCCTGCCGCGTATTCGTGCGGCTCGCGAACGTCGACGACCGTGACCCCGCCTGCGCGCACGGCCTTTGCGAAATCCTCCAGCGGGACATCGACCGGATCGGGCGCGCGGGAAAAGAGATTCTTGAACATTTCGGCTCCCTCGAATTAGCTTGCCACGCCGGCCTTGGCCTCGGCGAACTGCGTATAGGCGCCGAGCGCATGGCTCGCGTACATCGCGGAGGGCCCTGCGCCCATGTAGACCGCCATGCCGAGCGTTTCGAGGATTTCCTCGCGGCTCGCGCCGTGGTCGACCGCCGCCTTGACGTGAAACGCGATGCAGTCGTCGCAACGGACCGCGACCCCGATCCCGAGGGCGATCAATTCCTTTGTCTTCGGGTCGATCGCCCCTTGCGCCAGCGCGGCCTGCGCGAGCGACGAGAACGCCTTCATCACCTCGGGCGCGCCGCCGCGAAGATTCTTCAGTTCGGAGCTCAGGCTTTTGGTCAGGTCAGGCCAATTTGTCGGTTGCGTCATCGTTTTCTCCAATCCTATCGGGTCGCGGGGTTCTTTTGCCGCATCACGGGAAGGCGCAGCCGGCTTTGACGCCCAGGCGCTTGAAGACGATCGCTGCGGGGCAGAAACCGGTGAAGGAGGCCTGGATCAGGTTCGCGCCCGCGAAGGCCGTGAGCCAGAGCCAGTAGGGGCTGAAGACCGTCGCGAGCGCGAGGCTGAGCAGGATCACGAAGCCTGCGAAGCGCATGACCGATTGATCGAGTGTCATAAGGTTGTCCTTGCCTTCTGTTTGGCGGATTCCCCCGGCGCACAGTAGAGTTCATCGAGAAGGCCGATCAGACGGGACACCTTCTCGCTGGCGAGGGAGCAGTAGATCGTCTGCAACTCTCGCCGGGTTGCGACGACCCCATCCAGGCGCAGCCGGGCGAGATGCTGGGAGAGCGCCGATTGGCTGAGCCCGATCGCCTGCTGAAGCGTTCCGACCGAGCGTTCGCCCTTCTGCAGCTCGCACAGTACGATCAGCCGGTTCCTGTTGCCGACCGACTTCAGCAGCGCCTCGACCGCTTCGGCCTTGGTTTGCAGCTCAAGCAAATTCATGCTTGCTAAATTATGATATTCGAATATGTATGTCAATAGCCGTGGTGAGGGAACAAGGCATGCGTGTTGCTCTGGGTCTGGCCGCCGCGCTGGCGGCGTCATCTCCGGCGTTCTCGGAAACCTTCGTCGTCCACGCGACGAGCGCGCCAGACGAGAAGGCGATCGTCGCCACCGTCGAGCCGGCCCATGAGCTGACCGCCCGCGCGCGCATCGGCGGGACGATGGCGTCGCTCTCCATAAAGGAGGGCGATCAGGTGACCGCGGGCGCAGAGATCGCGGTCGTCGCTGACGAAAAGCTCGTCCTGCAAGGGCAGGCGCTCGAATTCCCGCATCCAGTCCCAACAATTCCAACGCGAGAAGGCGCAGGCCGATTTCGATCGCGCGGTCGAGCTGCAAAAGCGTGGGGTCAACACACAGGTGCAGGTCGACGCGGCCAAGACGGTGCTCGACGTCGCCGCGCGCACCCTCGACGCCATGCGCTCGGATCGCGACGTGATCGCGCAACAGATGAAGGAGGGCGCGGTGCTCGCGCCCGCCGCGGGCCGGGTGCTTCGCGCGCCCGTCTCCGAAGGATCGGTTGTGCTGCCCGGCGAGACGATCGCGACCATCGCCGAGGACCACTACATCCTCCGCCTGCAACTGCCCGAGCGCCACGCGCGGTTCCTGCGTGCGGGGGACGTGGTCAAGATCGGCGGGCGCGGCCTCGCCGAGGACGGCGCGAAAAGCGAGGGGAGAGTCCGCCTCGTCTATCCGGAGATCCAGGGCGGGCGCGTCATCGCCGACGTCGAGGCGCCGGGGATCGGCGACTATTTTGTCGGCGAGCGCACCCGCGTCTATGTCGCGACCGGCGAGCGACAAGCGATCCTCCTCCCGCGCGACCTCGTCTATCGCCGCGCCGGGATCGACTTCGTCAAGGTCAAGGGCGGCGCCGAGGTCGTCGTCCAGCTCGGCGCCGGCGACGACAGGTCTGTCGAGGTCCTGGCCGGTCTCAAGGACGGCGACGAGATCGTCACGCCATGAAGCTCGGTCTCTCGGGGGTCCTGACCCGCACATTTATCAACTCGCCGCTGACGCCGCTCCTGCTGCTCGCGGCGCTGGTCGCAGGCGCAATCGCCCTTGTTTCGCTGCCGCGCGAGGAAGAACCGCAGATCAGCGTGCCGATGGTCGACATCCTCGTTCCGGCCAACGGCTACAAGGCCGACCAGGCGGTCGAACTCGTCACCCGCCCGCTCGAAGACATCATCAAGGGCATCGACGGCGTCGAGCATGTCTATTCGACGACGAACGACGACAGCGTTCTGGTCACGGCGCGCTTTCTGGTCGGGACCGATCAGGATGTCGCGACGCTGCGCGTACACGAGAAGATCCGGGCCAACATCGGCGACCTGCCGAAGGGAATCCCCGAGCCGCTGATCGTCGGGCGTGGGATCAACGACGTCGCCATCGTCACGCTGACCCTGTCCGCTGCGCCGGGCCAGGCGGACCGGTGGTCCGACAACGGGCTCTTCCAGGTCGCCGAAGAGCTGAGCCATGAACTCGCCAAGGTCGACAACGTTGGGACGGCCTATATCGTCGGCGGCAGCCCGAACCAAATTCGCGTCGAGCCGGATCCGGAAAAGCTCTCGGTGTTCGGCGTCACCCTCAATCAACTCGTCGACAAACTCGCCAACGCCAACCGCTCCTTTGAGGTCGGGTCATTCCGCGACGGCGGCAAATCCTTGCCGGTGCTGGCCGGCCAGACCCTTCAGGGCGTCCCGGACATCGGGCTTCTCCTGCTCACGACCCGCGACGGACGGCCCGTCTATGTCAAGGACGTTGCGAACGTCGTTGTCGGCGCCGCGGAGCCGGAGCATCGCGCCTGGACGATCACGCGCGCGCCGAACGACGAGTTGCAGCGTCGCCCCGCAGTGACCGTCGCAATCGCCAAGCGCAAGGGCGCGAACGCGGTGACGGTCGCTGACGACGTCTTGAAGCGGCTCGAGATCGTCCGTGGCCGGGTCGTCCCGGACGGCCTCGACATCGCGGTCACGCGAAACTACGGGGAAACGGCGACCGAGAAGGCGAACGAGCTTCTCTTTCATCTCGGACTTGCGACCCTCTCGATCGTCGTTCTGATCACGGTCGCAATCGGGTGGCGGGAAGGGCTGGTCGTGGCGATCGTCATCCCGACGACGATCCTGCTGACGCTCTTCGCGTCATGGATGATGGGCTACACGATCAATCGGGTCAGCCTGTTCGCGCTGATCTTCTCGATCGGCATCCTTGTCGACGATGCGATTGTCGTGGTCGAGAACATCGCGCGCCATTGGGGAATGCTCGGAAAGCGCAATCCGGCAGACGCCGCGGTCGAGGCGGTGGCGGAGGTCGGCAATCCAACGATCGTCGCGACGCTGACGATCGTCGCGGCGCTGCTGCCGATGATGTTCGTCAGCGGCATGATGGGCCCCTACATGAGCCCGATCCCGGCCAACGCCTCGATCGCGATGCTGTTCTCGTTCTTCGTCGCGGTCACGGTGACGCCCTGGCTGCTGCTGCGCTTCGCTGGACGCAAGGCCGCCGCGATCGGCGGAGGGCATCACGGAATCGGCGCGATGGGCCGCTTCTACGTCGCCGTCGCCACGCCGCTCCTGAAAGGCCGCTGGCGGTCGAAGGTCTTCCTGATCGCCGTCGGGGTCGCGACCATCGCCGCCTGCGCGCTCTTCTACACCAAGGACGTGCGGGTGAAACTGCTGCCGTTCGACAACAAGTCGGAGATCCAAGTTGTCCTCGACCTGCCACACGGCGCGAGCCTCGAAGACACCGAGCGGACTCTATGGCGGCGGCCGAACGGCTGAAGGATTTGCCGGAACTGGTTTCGATTCAGGCCTACGCCGGGACCGCGGCGCCGTTCAACTTCAACGGCCTCGTGCGCCACTACTATATGCGCGCCAATCCGGAGCAGGGCGATCTCTCGATCAACCTGCTCGACAAGGCCAAGCGGGACCGGGCGAGCCATACGATCGCGCTCGACATCCGTCGCCGTCTCGCCGGCCTCGCCCTGCCGGCGGGGTCGGCGCTGAAGGTCGTCGAAGTTCCGCCGGGGCCGCCGGTGCTCTCGACGCTGCTCGCCGAGGTCTATGGGCCGGACCCGGAGCGTCGCCGGGCGCTCGCGTCCAAGGTCCGCAAGGCGTTCGAGTTGGTCGACTTCGTCGTGGACACGGACATGAGCTTTGGCAAGCCGTCGGACCGCCTGCGCCTCGCGGTTGATCAGGAGGCGGCCGAGTTCCACGGCGTCGAGCAGCAGGCGATCTACGACACGATCGGCGCGCTGATCGGAGGCGTGAAGGTCGGCTATTCGCAGCGCGGCGAGGGCCTGAAGCCGGTCGACATCAGTGTGATGCTGCCGAGAAGCGAGCGCACGCTGAACGAGCGCATCCTGTCGACTCCGCTGCCGGCCGGCGGCACGGTAAGGCAAGGCGCAAACGTCGAACTCGGCGACGTCGTCAAGGTCGTGCGCGAACCAGCCTCCTATCCCATCTTCCGCCACAACGGCCGCTTCGCCGAAATGGTGACGGCCGACGTCGCCGGGCGTTTCGAGGCGCCGGTCTACGGCATGTTTTCGGTCGAGGACGCGATAGCGAAGATGAACTGGGGTCCTGGCGGCGCGCCGGAGATCAGGTATCACGGCCAGCCCGTCGACGATTCGAAGCCTACGCTGCTGTGGGACGGCGAATGGGAGGTGACCTATGTCACGTTCCGTGACATGGGCGCGGCGTTCGGGGTGGCGATCCTCGGAATCTACCTCCTCGTCGTCGCGCAGTTCGGCTCGTTCCTGCTGCCTCTGGTGATTTTGGTTCCGGTGCCGCTGACCCTGATCGGCATCGTGCTCGGGCACTGGTTGCTGAACGCCGCCTTCACAGCGACCTCGATGATCGGCTTCATCGCGCTCGCGGGGATCATCGTGCGGAACTCGATCCTGCTTGTGGACTTCATTCGCCACAAGCGGGCGGACGGCGACATTCCGCTGCGCAAGGCGCTGATGGAGGCCGGCGCGACGCGGTTCAAGCCGATCGTTCTGACAGCCGCCGCCGCGATGATCGGGGCGGCGTTCATCCTGACCGATCCGATCTTCCAGGGACTCGCGATTTCCCTCGTCTTCGGCCTTGCGTCATCCACGGCGCTGACCGTGCTCGTCATCCCGGCGATCTATGTCTGGCTGAGGGACGACGGGCGCGAGCTGGACAAGGATCGCTTGGGGGATCGCGCATGACCGAACGGTTCGACGCCGTCCGCCTCGCGCTGCGAGCGCAGGGACAGTCTGTCCGGTTCAAGGCCGGCGAACGGCTTTTCGCTCCCGGAGATTGGCCGGGAAGCTGGGTCGCGATCGAACGCGGCCGCGTTCGTGTCAGCCTTCTCGCGCCCTCAGGCCGGCGAGGTGACGCTTTACCGCATCGGCGCCGGCGACTCTTGTCTCCTCACGACCTCGTCGCTGATCGGCGACGAGCCCCTTGCCGGCCGAAGGTTATGCGGAGACCGACGTCGAAGCGCGGATCGTTCCCAAGGCGACCTTCGATCGGCTGATCGCGGAAGATCCGGACTTTCGCCGCGACGTGCTGCGCAACTATGCGAACCGCGTCGCCGACCTCGTCGTGACCATGCAGGACGTGCTCTTCCGCGCCATCCCGGAACGGCTTGCGCGGGCGCTTCTCGGCCGCGAAAGCGACGGCGTCGTCGAGGCGACCCATCAGGCGATCGCGAGCGAACTCGGCAGCGCCCGCGAGGTCGTGACGCGCGTTCTTCAGAGGTTCGAGCGCGAAGGCCTCATCGCGATCGAGCGGGGGCGGATCGCCATTCGCGACCCGAGGCGTTGCGGCGGATGGCCGCACCGCAACCGTGACGATGTCACCGACGCGAACCGCGATCTTCAGCCAAGAGTCGTCCCGCACTTCGAAATCGAAGTCAGGAGAGAGATATGTCGGCAAACATTGGAATTGGTGGATCGAATCGTGCGGATCGTGCTTGGCCTCGCGCTCATCGCCTTCGCCCTCGGCCTCATCGCGCCCGCGACCGGCTTCAATTGGATCGGCTGGATCGGCGTGATCCCGCTGGCGACTGCGCTCGTCGGAAGTTGCCCGCTCTACAGCGTGCTCGGGCTTTCGACCCGCTCGGCCTGAAGCCGCGCGTGACGGCGGCGACGGCGCGCGGCCCCGTCGCCGCTAAGCGGACGGCAGGCCATTGCCGCCGCAGAACGTGGCGTACAGGACGCCGATCACGGTGCGCACTTTCTCGTCGGCGATGCTGTAAAAGATGGACTTTCCGTCCCGCGCGCCGCGATCGAGGCCTTCGAGCCGAAGGCGCGCCAACTGCTGCGATACCGTCGACTGTCGAAGCGACAAGAAGCGTCTCCAGCTCGCCGACCGATTTTTCGCCATCGAGCAGGTTGCAGAGAATCATCAGGCGGGACTCGTGGGCGAGCGCCTTGAGGAATCGCTCGCCTCACGAGCGTTGTCGGCCATTCGGTCGACCTTGACCGGCGTCCTGAAGTTTGACAGCTTTCGCCAGCGCCATGACGTCCATCGCATCATCTTCGTATCTACGAATATATTATCACAGCGATCGCCGAATGTGAAATTTGCCGAGAACGCCGGTTGAGCGCCTGCGCTTTCGGACCGGCGATATATGAAGGCTCCTTTTCCGGCGGTCAGGGAACGAGCGCTCCCTCGTCGGTACGCGCCGCCTTCAGCTTCTCGATGCCGAGCATGTTGAGCGCCATCGATCTCGTAGAACGGCTCGCTCTCGCCCTTGCGCATCTTGCGCAGGAAATACTTTTCGAAGCCGATCTTCGCCATGTGGACCCATTTGCCCGACGCCGACCAGTTGACATTGCGGGGCGGGATCTGCGGCTGAGCGACGAAAGCGATGCCGCTGTCGCCGAAGTCGGCGAGACAGACCGCATTCCACGAGCCCTGAAAATTCGGCTTCCCGCCACGCAGGATCTGGCCGAGGTTGCGCGCCGTCGCCGTCACCATGGATTCGATCATGAAGCCGGTCTTCGGCACGCCGCAGGGCACGGGCGTCGGTCCGGTCGGCGGGATCGCGACGCAAACGCCGACCGAGAAGATGTTGGGAAAGGCCGGGTTCTGCTGGTGCTTGTCGACAATGACGAAGCCGCGTGGGTTGACGAGGCCATCGATGCCCGCGCAGCGGCGCGATGCCGCGGAACGCCGGCAGAATCATCGAGAAGCGGAACGGCAGCTCCTTGGTCGCCTTTACCGATCCGTCTTCGCCGACCTCCTCGACGGTCATCTTGCCGTCTGCAACCTTCTTGATCCGCGCGCTGGTGATCCACTTGATGTGATGCTCGCGCAATTCGCCCTCAAGCAGGCCCTTGGTGTCGCCGACGCCGTCGAGGCCGAGATGGCCGATGTAGGGCTCCGGCGTCACGAAGGTCATCGGCGCCCGGTCGCGAATTTTGCGACGACGCAGCTCTGTTTCGAGGATGAACATGAACTCGTAAGCCGGACCGAAGCACGAGGCGCCCGGCGCGGCGCCGATTATGATCGGACCCGGATTCTCGGCAGAAGGCCTCGAATGCGTCGGCGGCCTTCTCGGCATGATCGATGTGGCAGATCGAGGCCGTGAACCCGTCGGGCCCGAGGCCCTGGACCTCGTCGAAAGCAAGCTCCGGACCGGTGGCGATGATAAGGTAGTCGTATCGGATCGCGGCGCCGTCGGCCGTTTCTATCGTGTTGTCCTTCGGCGAGACTTTGGTAACGGGACTCGGCCTTGAATCCGATGCCTCGCTTGGCGAAAGTCGGCGCCAGATCGACCTCCAAGGCTTCCCGCTTGCGCCAGCCGACCGGAACCCAGGGATTCGACGGAACAAAGTGATAAAGCGGGTCCTTGGTGACGACGGTCAGCGTGTCCTCCGTCCGCATCTGGCCTTTCATTTCGTAAGCCATGATCGCGCCGCTTAAGCCCGCACCCATGATGACGATATCGGCCATTTTGTCCTCCCGAGTTTCGCGCCCGTCTGTTCATGCGGGCCGTCGACGGCAATCTATGTTTTTATCATAATACATGAATATATGAAGATGGCAATGGCCGGATCGTTGCGCGGGCGTCCGAGCGAAAATCGGCTGTTCGAAACGGGCGGGGCGCCCTGCCGGCGCGCAGCCGAGAGCGATCCGCTTCACTCTGGAGGTTCAAAACGGAGTTTCGCCCCGCTGCGACCGGCCCTTTTAGCGACGAGGAGATTGGGCCATGAGGCGGCGGATAAACGCGCGCGTATGGCGCGCGACATCCGACCACGTAAGGACCGAGTCTGGCTGATCCTCGATCAACGCGAGTTTGCGCTTGAGTTCGCGGGTCGCGTGCGCCGCGTGGCTGGAAGCCTCGAAACGTTCAATGTGAAGAGCGTTCGCCATCGGACAATCGGTTTATCACAGGATGCAAACGATTAACAAAGAATATGTCAGATGTCAATGTGATTTTCTGAGTCACACTATTATATTTAGTTTAATTAGGCTTGCCTTTGCGCCGTTACTCTATCGAGAGCGAAAGGTGGACGCGTCGGATAAAGCATCTTAAAAGACGAATATGTTCATGGGAGCGGCGAGTTGGATCTCGAAGGCTGGCTCCATATCCGCGCACAGCCGGACGGGGAGCCCGAAAGCCCATGCCTCAGCACGACGCCGCAAAGCTTCCCAAGCGCCGAAACACGGCCCGCTCGCATGCCGGTTGAGAACCCCGCCTCACGGGCTCCGGGTTTCGTTCGGACCTTCGGAGTCGCCGGATCGCTCCTTCCGGGCCTCGTCGTCGCCGGCGCGCTGGCGTTTCTGTCGGTTCAGATCGAGCCGCTCACCACCAAGTTTGCCCTGGCGATGCTGGGGCGGAAGATCACGATCACCGCGCCGGTGATCGCACTCCTGATCGGCATGGTCCTGCATCCCGTCGCCGACCGGCCTTCCTTCACGCTCGGGACCACGTTCGCGATCAAGAAGGTCTTGCGCTGGGCCATCGCCTTGTTCGGCCTCAAGATCGCGCTCGCCGACATTCTCGGATTGGGCTTCGGCGCGGCGTTGATGGTGATCGTTTCGATGGCGGCCACGCTGGTTTCAGGAGTGCTCTTTGCGCGCCTCTTCGGGCGCGGAGACCTCTACGGAGCCATCGCCGGCGGCGCGACCGCGGTCTGCGGCGCTTCGGCGGCGCTCGCGACCGCCTCTGTTCTGCCGCACTACAAGGAGCGCGAAGCGGACACGGCGTTCGTGGCGATTGCGGTCAATATCCTCGCGACCGTTGCGATGATCGCCTATCCCGCCGTCTGCGACCTGCTTGGCTTCGATCAGCGCACGACTGGAATCTTTCTTGGGGCGACGATTCATGACGTCGCCCAGGTGGTCGGCGCCGGTTACGCCGTCTCCGACACCGCCGGAAACGTCGCAACGATCGTCAAGCTCTTCCGCGTCTTCCTGCTGCTGCCGGTCGTTCTCGGAGTCGGCTGGTGGTTCGCGGGGAAAGGAGGCGACGCGCATCAGGCGAAAGTGCCGGTCCCGGTCTTCGCCATCATGTTCCTGGTGTTTGTCGTGATCAACTCGATCGGTGTCGTACCCCCGCTCGCGAAAGCCGCGCTGGTCGAGGCGTCGCGCTGGGGTCTCCTGCTCGCGATCGCAGCGCTCGGTCTCAACACGTCGCTTGCAACGATCCTGCGCGTCGGCCCGCGTCACATGCTGGTCGTGGTGAGCACGACCGCGGTCATCTTCGTCCTTCCGCTATTCTGGCTGCTGGTCACCCGATGAAGCGCGGGCGCTCGCGAAGCTCACTTTAAGTATGAGGTTCGCGGGCTCGGAGAGCTTGTTGGAAAAGCGCAGGCCTTCGCGTGCCGCGGCCGGGGATGGCCATCAATGCCGCGTACTTGTCCTGATATTTTGCGGCGAGCGCCATCCGCGCGCCGGTTGAGTCACTCGGCGGCGTTGGGGGCTTCTGCGGATGCCAGCGCGCTAGCCCTGCTCGAGCCGTGTCTCATGACGAACGTCACAATGATGAGAGGCACGCTGACCAGCGCCATGCCGACGACAAAGCCCGGTCCCGGAATGAAGCTCAGCGTCGGGATCCACCTCGACAGCGGCCAGGAGATCAGCGCCGACATCGCCGGTATCAACAGGAAGAACATTGTCACGGCGCCGTTGTCGTTCTTCGTTTGCGTTAAAGCCAGTTGGTAACAGAGCCGACCAGCGGCCGAAGCCGCGAGCGTACCGGCGAGGAGCAGTACGATCGCGATGGCCGACTGCTCGCTCATGTGCGACGGCTCTTGGCCAAGACGGGAGCTGATGGCCGCGGCCGGCAGCAGCACAAGCGCGGACACGGCAAAATTCGCGCAGATCGCGGCAGCCTCGTCGTAATCCGAGAACCACTCGTAAACGAGCGTCCCGCTCAGGGCGAAAAAGATTGGCATCGGCAGTGCGTAGACCCATTTACTGTGGAGCAGACTGGCAATCACGTCATGCGCAAGGGCGTAGCTATCGACATTGATCTGGCTCCAGGCGATCGCCATCGCGCCGCAGAACGCCACGGCGAATGAAAGCCAGAATGCCCACGGCGAGATCGAGATCGATCGCCCCGACACGGCGAATGCGACCAGCGCAGCCCAGAAGGGAGAGAGATTGAGGACCGCCGCAGTAATGATTGGGTGCGCGCTGCTGAGTCCGACGTCGTAAAGCGACAATCCCGCAAGGCCGACCAGAAAGATTGCCAAGAGCTTCGGCCACTGTCTGATGTCGAAAAGGATGGCCGCGAAGTCGCGTCGGCTGCCCGCCCGGCAGAGTAGCAAGGGCAACGAGAGCAGCAGAGCCAGTTGAGTGAGGGCCATGAAGTCCAGCGGGCTCAGGGTCCGCGCCGCGAGGGCGGAAAACGGCTCCTGCAGCGCCAACAGAGCCGCCGTGGCGAGTGCGTACAAAATCCCAAGACCATAATCCGGCTGATCTTTTCGGCGGGTAGTTGGAGGTATAAAGCCCCGCACGGTCCATTATTCCTATCGAAAAATACGCCTTATTTGTTATCAGGCCTCAGACGGCGCTGGGTTTCGTCCTGCGTCAGTCGTCGGCGCTCAATCAGTCCAACTCCTATCCTGCTGAACATTTTTGGCGCGATCTTGTTCTTTATGTAAGTTTTATTTCATACACTTCTGCAATTTATAAAGTAAATTATATTTAAGAAAGTCGTATTTAATTTAACAGATCAGGCTCCCCGCCAATACAGAAACACGAGTCCTGTCGTTTCATACTGTATCGGTATGACGTCAGCGCGGCATGGCGGAAGTCGGCAGCATCAGAACTTGATGCGGATGCCCGCGGTCGGGTTGACGGTCTGGGTCGCGTAATAGCCGTTCGCCAGACCCGCATAGACGTTGGACATCATGACGCCGGCGTAGACGTCGACGCGCTTGACCGGCCGCCAGTCGATCAGGAAGGAGATGAAGTCCGTCGAGCCGGCGCACTTGCCGCTGCTGACGCGGGTGATCGAGAAGGCCTGTCCGTTCGGCTTGGTTCCGTTGGTGACGGCGCCGGTGCAGGCTGCCGGCGCCGTGACGCCCGCCAGGGGCCCCGTCGTCGCGACCGAGTAGTTATAGTTGTTCTGGCCCAGCCAGTAGTACGCGCCGGTCAGGTCGGCCGAGCCCCAGCCGTGCATCCAGTCATTCGGAACCGAGTACTTGGCGCCGAACCAGACCACGTTGGCGACCCTGCGGGATGTTATAAGCGTTGTTGATCTCCCATTGTGTCGTCAAGCTTGAGCTTATAGGCGAGCGGACCCGGGCACGTTGAAGCCTGGGATCGTTCCGGGCACGTTGAAATAGCCGATAGTCTCGAACCCGTTCGGGTAGTAGTCGCTCGGGTTCTGCTGCCGGATGTACTCGTAGGAGGCGTAGAACGTCCAGGCCTCCCACTTGTACTTGGTGTTGAGCATGAAACCGACGTTATTCGACAACGTCGCCTGGAGGTCCGACTGGTTGTACAAGCCGGTGTAAATGCCCGGGACACTGTTGGTGCATTCGGTCTGCCCGGCAAAAGCGCCCTTGGTGAGCGTGGAGCACTGGGTCAGCGAGCCGATGGTGCCGATGTTCACCGCGTCCTTGGCGAAGCTCGCGGTTCCGTCGATCGACAGGACGCCGCCGCTGGGGAACTTGAAGTCGCCGCCGGCCTGGGCCTGATAAATGCCGTCCGTGCCGTTGCCCCAGTTGTAGCCGCCAACCTGCACCAGGCCGCCAACCCGGAAATTCTGGATGTCGAGACGGTACTTGAGCGCAGTGTTGGCGCGCGCGGCCTCGGTGTCGCCGAAGCCGGCATACGAGCCGGAATAGCCGACCGGCGAGAAGGCGTAGGATCCGCCCATCGGATCGTAGGCGTTGATGGCGTCGAGCGAGAGGGTGTTCACGCGGCCGCCGGTCAGCGTGCCGTAGGTCGGGTTGCTGAAGCCGAGGAACCATTGCGAGTTGAGCGGTTGTCCGGTGCGGCTCGAATCGGCGTTGGCCGTTCTGGAGGAAAAGCGACTTGCCGTTATTCTGGACCTGCGCCTTCTGCGCATAAGCCAGATTGATCCCGTAGGGATCGAAGCCGGTTTCGGCGGCGCCGACGATCGACCACCCGTAGCCAATCGGTTCGCTCATCTTGACGCCGACGACCGACTGGCTGAGGCCGTTCGGCGTCCACAGCCATTGGGGGCCGTGCGTGCTCTGCTTGGTGATAATGTTTGAGACGCCGTTATTCCACCACTGATTGAAACCGGCGCCGTTGGACTCGTAACCCACGCCCGCGTCGATCGTCGCGTAGAGCGTGACGCCCATATAGCTGATCGGGCAGTCCGCCGCGCTCGAGTTCAGCCAGGTCCAAAGGCTGGCGTAGCAATTGACCGGCGGCGCCGTCAGCGGCGCTTTTGTGGTCGGAAGATCGGCGGCATGCGCCGCTCCTGCCGAAGCGGCAATCATGATTGCCACGGAAACGCCAAATTTTGTCATCGTATCCCCACTCGTCGCCAGGCGATCCCGGCCTGTCCTGATGCTACGCCCTTCACTCTCGCCTCGCTGTGGCGACAGTCAATGCGCGCCGCCGCGATGGTGAGTTTCGAACACTTTAAGGACAATACCAGGATATGAAGTCATATCCAAGTAAAGAAGCGTCTTGACACTCAGAATTTGCTAGGTGTTTCTCATACGCAACAGTCTTAACCGCAATTTTCCGTTATTTTTTCTAGCTGATACCACAAAGAAAACGGAATTTTGCTCTCGACGCTTCATATCATCATCTCGTATAAATGAGTATCAAACGGCGGCGACGCTTTGACGACAAAAACGAGGGAAAACCTAAAAGATATTTTAGAATTACAGTTGGGGTACTAAATTCTAGTTTATAAAGCAAGATTTTATAAGTTACAATTTAGCATTGGGTTGTTGTCTTCCGCGCAGCCCATGCTATCGTAAATTAGTCTTTATAAAATAGCTGGAATAGAAAGTAATGGTGTTGAGTCGCATTTCAACAGCGGCAGTGCTGTTTGTCCCCGTCTCTTATGCGGCATGAGCCGAGCAGCGTCGGGAGCACAATCCCTTCTATCGCTGATGAACTGACGTGGAAGCCAAGGAGCAAGGCCTCGTTCTGCAACCTGATCGCCGATCGAGCACCATGAAGACGCCAATGTTGTCGGCCACGCTCGTCGCAAAAACGAATAGGGAATAAGCCGCCATGACGGTTTCGATTGTCCAAGACCCAAAGGGCTCGATGACTACAGCAGGGAATAGCGGCCGAGGCGCTTCCGTGCTGCTGATCGAGGACGAACCAGACCTTGCCGATGAAGTGCGTCTCGAACTGGAGGCGTCCGGGCACGCCGTCAGGGTCGCGAGCAGCGTTGAGGAGGGCCTGCGCCTCGCACGATCGGGTTGGGCCGCGGTTCTCGTCGTCGATCGGATGCTGAACGGCGTCGATGGGCTGTCGATCGTCGAGACGCTTCGCCGCGAAGGCGACGCCACGCCCGTGTTGGTGACCAGCGCGCTTTCTTCGGTCGACGAGAGAATCAGTGGGCTGAGGGCCGGCGGCGACGATTATCTCGTCAAACCATTCGACGTTCGGGAACTGAGCGCCCGTATCGCGGCCCTTCTCCGGCGAGGAGCGGACGCTCGCGCGACCCGCCTGAAAGTCGGCTTGCTGGAAATGGACCTGGTCGATCGCAAGGTGCGCTGCGCGGGTCGCCTGGTCGATCTCGTGCCCCGGGAGTTCCAGCTCCTCGAATATTTCATGCATCGTCCCGGTCAGATCGTGACGCGCTCGATGCTGCTGGAGGACGTGTGGAACTTCAAGTTCATGGCGCAGACCAACGTCGTCGATGTGCAGATCGGCAACCTGCGTCGCAAACTCGATCCCACCATGCAGCGGAAGTTCATCGTCAATGTTCGTGCGGTCGGCTTCAGGCTCGATGCTGACGAATGAGATGTTCCGGGCGCGGGCGTTCCGCCTCGCGCTCGCGTTCTGCTTTGCGATTGCCGCCGCGACGGCCGCCGCCTTCGGCTTCATCTACATGCAGGTCTCCAACGCCGACGTGCAAAGGGTCGGGGCGATCCTCGTCGACGAGGCGGCCAAGAGCGAAAAGGACAGCGTGGAGCAACTACGCAGGGCGCTTGAACTGCGCCTGACGCGCGATATCCGCCGCCTCGACTACGTGGCCCTGTTCGATGCGAACGGGCGCCAAGGTTTTCGGAGACGTTCCCGCGATGCCGCCGATCCCGGTCGACAGCGCTGCGCACGTCGTCCGGCAGCAGCTTCTGCCGGATTCGAGCGGCATCGAGCCGGCCCTTTTTGTCGCCCGCCGCCGTCCGGATGGCGCGGTCGTGCTGTTCGGCCGGAGCCTGCGCGAGGTCTATGACCTACAGGAGACCGTGCTGCGCGTGCTGGCGATCACGCTCCCGCCGACCGTCCTTGTCATTCTAGGGATCGGAGCGTTCTTTGCGCGTCGCGCCTCGCGCCGATTTGAGGTCATTCGCGGCGCCATCGTGCGCATCATGAACGGCGAATTTCAGTCGCGCCTGCCGATCGGAAAGGGAGACGACGACATCGAGAAGGTGACGCGTGCCGTCAATCTGATGCTCGACGAGATCGAGCGCCTGCTCGACCAGTTGAAGTCGGTGGGCGACAACATCGCCCACGACCTTCGTACGCCGCTGATGGTCGCCCGCTCGAAGATCGCCCGCGCGCTCGATGAAGAGCCCGACGTCGCCTCGCTGCGAGCGACCATGGAGCCGGCGCTCACCCAGATCGATCGCGCTTCCGTCACCATCTCCGCCATCTTGAGGGTGTCCGCGGTTGAGAACGGGGCGCGCCAGAACCGCTTCAAGGACTTCGATCTCGGCGCCGTCTGCGCCGAAGTCGTCGATTTCTTCGAACCGCTTGCCGCCTCCAGGTCTATTGACTTGGCGGTGGAGCCGAGCGCCCCCGTGCCTATGCGGGGCGACGAGGACCTGATGCGCGAAGCGATCTCGAATCTCGTCGACAACGCCATCAAGTTCACGCCCGAAGGCGGCAGGGTGCAGGTCGAGGCCGAGACGGTCGATGGTCTGCCGCGGCTGTCGGTTAGCGATACCGGCCTCGGCGTTCCCTCGCAGGATCGCGCCAGGATCTTCCGTCGCTTTTACCGCGGCGAGGGCGCGCAAGACGCTCCCGGTCACGGCCTCGGTCTGAGCATCGCCCAGACGATCGCCCACCTGCATGGCTTTCAACTGACCGTGGAGGACAACACCCCGGGTGCACGCTTCGTGATGCGCCCGGCCGCCAAGGCGTCGCTGGGTCTCGCCCGCGCAGCGGAGTGATGAGCAAGTAACGCGCGAGCATCTCGGGCCTATTTATCAAATAAAATTTAGTGGTTTCAGCGTCTGCCTGAAGCTAAGCTACCTGCGTTGGCATGATGTCGGCAGCCCAGGCCGAACCGCGCCTTTGCGGCGGCGTTGAATGCTCGAAGCCAATCGCTGCCGAAGAGTCCAATGCTCGCCATCGTCCGTATTGCTCTAAGCAGGCCTTATACGTTCGTCGTGATGGCGATGCTGATCGTCATCTTCGGCGTGGCGGCTGCGGTGCGGACGCCGACCGACATCTTCCCGAACATCGGCATTCCCGTCGTCGCGGTCGTGTGGACTTACGACGGCTTGCCGGCGGACGACATGTCGAAGCGGGTGATCTACTACTACGAACGCACGCTGAGCACCCAGGTCAACGATATCGAGCACATCGAGTCGCAGTCGCTTGCCGCGCTACGGCGTCGTCAAGGTCTTCTTCCAGCGCGGCGTCAACATCAACGCCGCGCTGGCCCAGACGACCGCGGCTTCGCAGACCGTCCTCAAGTTCCTGCCGCCGGGCATCACGCCGCCCTACGTTCTGAGCTTCAATGCGTCGAGCGTCCCGGTCATTCAGCTGGCGCTGTCGAGCGAGTCGCTCTCCCAGGCGCAGCTTTTCGACGCGGGACAGAACTTCATCCGACCGCAACTCGCCTCGGTTGCCGGTTCGGCGATTCCCTCGCCCTACGGCGGCAAGATCCTTCAGGTTCAGGTCGACGTCGATCAGGACGAAGCTGCAGGCCTACGGACTGTCGGCGGAGGACGTCGTCAACGCGATCGGCCAGCAGAATATCGTCACGCCGGTCGGAACCGAAAAAGTCGGCGATTTCGAATACGTCGTCTCGCTCAACGGTTCGCCCAGCCGGCTCGACGAACTCAACGATCTGCCGATCCGCGTCGTCAACGGGGCGACAGTGTTCGTTCGCGACGTCGCCTATGCCCATTTCGGCGCTCCGCCGCAAATCAACATGGTTCGGGTCGACGGCTCCAACGCGGTCCTGATGACGATCCTGAAGACGGGATCGGCGTCGACGCTCGACGTCATCAATGGCGTCAAGGCGCTGCTCCCGAAGCTTCGGGAGACGCTGCCGGAGAGCCTCAAGCTCGACACGGTCAACGATCAGTCGTCATTCGTCTACGCGGCTGTCAATTCGGTCATCTTCGAGGGCGTTGTCGCTGCGGCGCTGACCGGACTGATGATCCTTGTCTTTCTCGGCAGCTGGCGTTCGACGCTCATCATCACGGTCTCGATTCCGCTGGCGATCCTCGCCTCTGTCGCCGCGCTATCGGCGCTCGGGGAAACGATCAATGTGATGACGCTCGGCGGCTTGGCGCTGGCGGTCGGCATCCTGGTCGACGACGCGACGGTCACGATCGAAAACATCAACTACCATCTCGAGCAGGGCAAGGACATCGAGAGCGCGATCATGGACGGCGCGCGCCAGATCGTCATTCCGGCGACCGTTTCGCTGTTGTGCATCTGCATCGTGTTCGTGCCGATGTTCAATCTCGGCGGCGTGGCCGGCTATCTGTTCCGCCCGATGGCTGAGGCGGTCGTGTTCGCGCTGATCGCCTCCTACGTGCTGTCGCGCACGCTGGTGAACACGATGGCGCGCTACCTGCTCGCTCATCAGGCGGTGCACGACCACGGCGCCGAGGCGCAGCCGACCCGCAATCCGCTCGTGCGTTTTCAGCGCGGCTTCGAGCAACGTTTCGAGGCCGCGCGCGCGCTTCTACCGCCGCCTGCTGGAAACTGCGCTCGCCGCGTCGAAGGACGTTCATCGCCGGCTTTCTCGTTGCAGTCGCCTGTTCTTTCGCGCTCGCCCCCTATCTCGGCCAGAATTTCTTTCCGCCGGTCGCCAACACCCAGCTCAAGCTTCACGTTCGCGCGCCGACCGGAACGCGGATCGAGGACACCGCAGCGATCTGCGACGGCGTGGAGGCCGAAATCCGGCGGATCATTCCCCCCAGCGCGCTGGGTCCGATCGTCGACAACATCGGTCTGCCGGTCAGCGGCATCAATTCCACCTATAACAACTCCGGCACGGTCGGCCCGGCGGACGCCGATATTCTGATCACGATCAATCCCGGATATGAGGGCGAGGCGGACCGCTACGTCCGGACGATGCGCGAAGCCTTGCCGCGGACCTTTCCCGGCACGACCTTCGCCTTCCTGCCCGCGGACATCGTCTCGCAGATCCTCAATTTCGGCCTGCCTGCGCCGATCGACGTGCAGGTCGTCGGCGCCGATTTCGCAGCCAATCACGCCTACGCCGACGCACTGCTGAAAAGAATCGCGCGCGTCCCGGGCGTCGCGGACGCTCGCAGTTCAGCAGGCGTCCAACAATCCGACGCTTGGGGTCGAAGTCGACCGGATGCGCGCAGCCGCGGTCGGCCTGAACGAAGGCGATGTCGCCAAGAGCCTGCAGGAGACGCTTTCCGGCAGTTTCAAGGTCGCACCGACGTTCTGGATCAATCCGAAGAACGGCGTGGCCTATCCGATCGTCGCGCAGACCCCGCAATACTGGTTGGATTCGGTCTCCTCGCTCGAAAATATTCCGGCATCCGCAAAGGATGCCTCGCAGATCGTTGGGGGCTTGGCGACCTTGAAGCGCGAGACGAGCCCGGCTGTCGTTTCGCATTACGCGGTTCAGCCGGTCATCGACATCTATGCGACCAACAACGAGCGCGACCTCGGCGCCGTCTCGGGCGACATCCAGACGATTCTCGACGAGACGGCCAAGGACGTTCCGCGCGGCTCCACCGTCGTTATGCGCGGGCAAACCCAAACGATGAGCTATGCTTATCAACAGCTCTTCGTCGGCATCGCGCTCGCGATCGTGCTGATCTACATGTTGATCGTCGTCAACTTCCAGTCCTGGCTCGATCCGTTCGTCATCGTCAGCGCTCTGCCGACCGCGCTGGCCGGCATCGTCTGGATGCTGTTCGTCACCCATACGACACTGTCGGTGCCCGCCCTGACGGGGGCGATCATGTGCATGGGCGTCGCGACCGCCAACAGCATTCTTGTTGTCAGCTTCGCCCGCGAGCGGCTTGCGGAAGGCGCCGACGCTGCGACCGCGGCGATGGACGCGGGCTTCACGCGGTTCCGGCCCGTGCTGATGACCGCGCTGGCGATGATCATCGGCATGCTGCCGATGGCGCTGAGCGCCGAGTTGAACGCGCCGCTCGGCCGCGCCGTGATCGGCGGCCTCATATGCTCGACGGTCGCAACTCTTTTCTTCGTGCCGGCGGTCTTCCGGCTCGTGCATGAGCGCAAGGCCGAGCCGGACGAGCGAGCCGGCGCGCACCCCAGATATCGAGGCGACGCCTTATGAAGCACGATGATCCGACGAAACCAGTCGAGGAGGACGAGGCAAACTCAGCGGCGACTGCCGCCGCGCCACCAGGACCGAAGGCCCAGGTCAAGGCCGGCCGCGCTATCGTGCTGTTCAGCGTGACGGCGGTCGCCGTCGCGGTCACTGGCGTCTTCGGCCGGCGCCACGACGAAGAGCGGCTCGCCCGCTGGACGAACGAACAGGCGATCCCGACCGTCGCGCTCGTTTCGCCCGCACGCGGCAGCGGAACGCGCGAACTCGTGCTGCCGGGCAATGTCGAAGCCTTTTATACCGCCGCGATCCACGGCCAGGTCGAGCGGCTACGTCCGCGAGTGGCGCAAGGACATCGGCGCCAAGGTGCGCCAGGGCGACGTGCTGGCCGTGATCGAAACGCCGGAACTCGACCAGCGCATCGCGGTCGCGGAGAGCGAACTCGTCAAGGCCAAGGCGAATCAGGCGCTGGCGCAAGGTGACGGCGCAGCGCTGGAACTCGCTGCGCGACTCGGCGGCGGTGTCGCAGCAGGCCGCCGACGAAAAGGCCGAGCGACGCCCGAGCGCAAAGCGACGCCGAGGTCGACGCGGCCGAGGCCGACCTCGACCGCCTGAAGGCGCAGAAGGCGTTCGCCAACATCGTCGCGCCGTTCGACGGCGTCGTCACCGCGCGCAACGTCGACGTCGGGTCGCTGGTCAAGGCGGATTCGAACGACGGCGCGGCGTTGTTCTCCGTCGCCGACATCCATCAGATGCGCGTCTATGTGCGCGGTCCGCGAGACCTACGCCGCCGAGCTGAAGGACGGCATGACGGCGACGCTCGAACTGCCGGAATATCCCGACCGCAAGCTTCGACGCGACGATCGAGACGACCTCGCACGCCATCGACAGCAAATCCCGCGCGCTGCTGGTCGAACTTCATCGCCGACAACAAGGACGGCGCGCTGACGCCCGGCGCGTTTGCGCGGGTGCATTTTCAGATTCCGCCCGACCCCAACGCCGCTCAAGCTTCCGGCGAGCGCGCTGCTGTTTCGCGACAACGCGATCGAGGTCGCGACCCTCGGGCTTGACAACCGTATCGATCTCAAGAAAGTGCGGATCGCCCGCGACCTCGGGTCGGAGGTCGAAATCGACGGGGGTCTGAGCGAGGACGATCGCATCGTCGCCAATCCTCCCGACGTCGCTTGGCGACGGCGAAGAGGTCCGGATCATGAACGCGCGAGACCGAAAAGCCGGGTTCGTCGGCTGGACAGAAGAGCGCGCAAGGGCAGCCCGACGCACGACGCCCTTGCGACGTCGGAGCGGGGCAGGGGTGAATGAATGTCCAGATCTGGTTGACGGCGTCGATCGCGCTCGCGCTCGGCGGTTGCGACTTCGCGCCGCGCTATGCCCTTTCCACGCCACCCCTTTCCGCGAAGTTCAAGGACGCGACCGCCGAGGGCGCTGAACTCCCCGCCAACGAGGAGTGGTGGCGGACCTTCAACGATGCGACGCTCGAACGATCTCCAGGCCCAGGTCGACGCCGCCAATCCCACGCTCGCCGCCGCGATCGCCTCAAACGTAGCCGAACAGGCGCGCGCTCAAGCGGCCTTGGCCGGACTGCTTCCGCATGCCGACGCGATCGGGCATGTCACGGCCAACAAGCAGTCAGACCAACCGGCCGCTGCGCTCGGCGAACCAGCCGACCTATTACGGCGACAACCTCATCGGCGCTCAGGCGTCCTACGAGATCGACATCTGGGGGCGGGTGCGCGATATCGCGGCCTCCGCCAACGCAACCGCCGAAGCGGCCGCGGACGCGCTGGATCAGGCGCGGCTCGAACTGCACGCGGAGCTTGCGCGCGACTTACATCGATCTGCGCGGCCTCGACGACGAGGCGAAGCTCCTCTCGGACACGATCGCCATTTATCGCTCAGCGCTGGATCTGACGAAGTCGCGGCTCGCGGCGCAGATCGCGTCGCCGGTCGACGTCGATCGGGCGCAGACCCAGCTCAGCAGCGCCGAGGCGGCCGCTTCGGATCTCGCGCTCAGGCGCACGGCTCTCGAGGATGCGATTGCAGCGCTGGTCGGCAAGTCGGCGGCGTCCTTTTCGGTTGTCGCGCTCGGCTCGACCCTTGCCGTTGCCCACGCGGCCCCGCGCCGTTCCGGCCGACGTTTTGCGACGGCGGCCCGACGTCGCCGAAGCCGAACGCCTGACCGCCGCGGCGGACTACGGCGTCGGCGTGGCGCGCGCCAATTTCTTTCCGCGGTTCACCTTGATGGCCATCGGGGGAACGCAGGACACCGGCTTCCGGCTGTTCAACCCCGGAAACACGTTTGGAACCATCGGCCCTTCCGTCGACCTGCCGCTGTTCGACGCCGGGTTGAGGCAGGCGGAACTCGAGGTCGCAAAGGCCGGGTTCACCGAAGCCGCCGAGAACTACCGCGCGACGGTCCTTGGCGCTGTCAGGGATGTTCAGGACCAGTTGAGCGCGCTGCGCTGGCTCGCTGCGGAATGGCGGCAGAGTTCGACCGCTGCGACGGCGGCCCGCCAGGCGGCGGACCTGTCACTGACCCTCTATCGCGACGGCGCCTCCTCCTATCTCGACGTCGTCACGGCCCAGAGCACGGCGCTCGAGGCCGAGCGCCTGACGATCGCGCTTCATACACGGGAACTGGAAGCCGAAGTCGGCCTGATGCTCGCGCTCGGCGGCGGGTGGTCGGCGCCCGCCTCGTACCCGCCAAGGACGATCGACATCACCCCGCCTCCGGTCCAGATGGTCAAGGAGGCGACGGAAGGCCGGCCATGACGGACGTTGCGAACCGACCGGAGAACTGCGGCGCCTGCGCATTCTGGCGCAAGCTTCGCGACAACGACGGCATTTGCTGCCGCTGGGCGCCGCAAGCGACGAGCCAACCCGAAACGGTGGCGCATTGGCCGCTGACCTATCGGACCGACGGTTGCGCCGAAGGGGTTGCCGCCGCCCGCTTCTCGATCGGTTGCCATTGCGCGGACTGCGTCGCACTGGCGGCGGCCGGAGCATGGCCTCAATCCGGTCAGTCGCGGGGACATGCCCAGGACGTGGTGGACGCACGCGGGCCATTGCACCCGCCACGCGCCTCGCCCGGTTCGCGAGCCCGGCCCGCGCGGCTTCTGGCCCGCGACGCTCGACACCGATTTCTGCGCCGAGGGCTCGCCGCGCGTGCGCGACCCCGAATAATATGCGGCGGCGCAAAGCAGCTTCGAATTCGGCCGCCGGCGTCCAAGTCGTGGACTTGGAGCGAGGCAGTATCGATTTAATAAATTACAGTTTATAAAATTCGAATTTAATTTATCGAATCCGTATTGTCTGATATTAGACAGTCGTCGAGACGCTCTCGAACGTATTCCTGAAGACAGGACAGCTCCAGGTCTATTCCCACCGAGGAGACGCAGGTGAAAACTGCTGCGGCGGCTGCGCTACACGCCTTGCTCGTCCCGCCGGCCATGCCGACGGCGTTCGGCAACGAGGCGCGGAGGCCCCTGGCGGAGCGTCGAAAGGCCGCGCTCGCCTTTTCCCCACCTCGCGCCCTGCGCGCCACAGCCCTGAAGCAAGACGCGCGTCGCCGGGGACAGCGATCATTCGAGGAGAGTGACATGAAACAGGCAAGCATTATTGGTCTTGGAATCGCAGCTTTCTTGGCCTTCCCCGCCCTCGCTCAAGAAACCAAGCCGCTCGTCAAAACGGTCGTCCATCATCACGTCTATCATCATCTTCACAGGGCCGCCCAGACCGCCGCGGTTGCGCCGAGCGCGACGGCTGTCCTCCCGTCGTTCTTCCCGCATATTGCGCCTTACCCCCCGGGGCAGGGCGATACGGATGGGCTCAGCCGCGACCCCAACGATTGCAACAAGGGCTGCATAGGCGAACCGTAATAGAGCGGGCAATGCGCGCGGCGACCATGTTTCCGCCAGCCACGGAACGCGGCCGCGGTCCATGTCTTCAGGTGCGCTCGCGAAGAGCGCCTGACAGCCGTCGTCGTTTGTTGCGACCTCCTCGGAGTCCAACAATTGGCCAAGTCCGTGAGATCCGCCCTCTCTGTCATGACCCCTTGCGCGACGGCCGTTTCGGTAGTTCTGGCTGTAATGACGCCATGCGCCGCGAGCGTCGGCCGGAGACCCGTCGATTGCGTTTCGGTCGTCAACACTGCCGCCTTGACGGCGATGGGACGAACCGGCCCGCTCGGGCAAATGCAAATTTGGGGCGATCCTGTGGCATTTGGGCCAAACCTCCTGCGTGTCGAGGTGCAGGTTTTCGGCGGTGGAGACTACGACGTCGACGTCACGATCGGTCCTCCCTGCAAGGTGCTTTCGGTGACCACGAGGCTTGAATCGAACGGACCGCCCTGAGATCGCTGCCGCACCGCGTCCGTCGTCAACGCGCCTACAGGTTTTCCGTGCCTGTCTTCAATGCAATTGCGCGTCCATCAGGTGCGCTCGGAAGAATGCAAGCACCGCGGCATTGAATTCCTGATGAAAGGCCGTTCGGTCGAAGCTCGGACCATCGGCGCAAAGTTCCGGCGCCGACTTCGTCAGTTCCTCGGGACAAGGGGCGAGAAAGTCGAAATGCTGAGAATTCGGCACGCTGTGGAAATCGGGCTTCTCCGGCAGCCAGCTTGAGATTGCGGAGACATTTTGCGGCGTGACCCCATCCCCGCCGCGCTCGGAGGCCCAGAGCTGCACCGACGCCCGCACGTCCTTGAAGCTGTCCGCCGCAAGAACGCCGCCGAACGGGTCGGCGATCACAGCCGCTTTGATGCGCGGATCGTGAACAAGCTCCGGAATGGGTTCCTTGCGAAGCCCATTACAGTTCGGCCTGTCTACGCCTTCGCACAGTATCGCCAGCTTGCTTGAACTCAGCCTCGCGCCGATGGCGACGAGGGCCGTATAGCCGCCGCGCGAGAACCCGAACACTCCGATGCGCCCGGCGTCGATGTTCCCCGAGCCGCGCCATGCGCCAAGCATGAAATCGATGACCCGCCTGACGTCGGTCGGGCGCTCGATGAAGACTCCGAAATCGTCGGTCCGGCCCCTGTCCAGCGCGTTGTCGCCCGGATGATTGATGGCGACGACGACAAATCCGGCGTTCGCCAAAACCTCGGCCGTATCCCAATGCCCAAGATAGCTGCCCGTCCTGCCATGCGAGATGACAACAAGCGGAAGGCGCTCGCCTGTTACCGGACAGTCCTTCGTGACGTTGAGAACGAAGGGACCAAGCTTCAGGTCGCTCGTCGGCTCTGCGCACGGATACCAGACCGCTCCTTTTAACGGCGGCTGCACCCCGTCGGCCGGAACGTCGATACGCTGGAACCCCGCTCCATGCGCGAGCGAGGAGGTGAGAACAAGGAAGGCAGCGAGTACAAAGCGCATGCCGATCATCGGGTTCTCCCTTGCCCCTAAATGGGCTGTAAGCGAGATATTCCGCTCCGGATGCGCGCGCAACCGGACGACAAGATTATTGCGCGGTGGCGCGCCAGCCCCCTGCGCTCGTATCGCCCTCGCCAGGAGCGCGCCCGACAACTCGACTTCCGCCGACCACGTGCGCAGCCGGAATGACCCCGGCCCAAAGAGCCGCGGGCTTTTTCGTGCGTCAGCGCGTGACGCCGGAAGAGGCGCCGCGCCCACCAGCCCGATCCCGGGGCCGCCGGCCCCTCGCTTTTGTGCCGTCTTCGCCGCATAACCCGGCGCTTTGCGCTGGCGGAAAGCCCGGGCCTTCCCGAATGCGCGCTTATGCGCCTCGGCCGCCGGTGGGATACGGCGTCGGGCTGCGCTATATCAGGCCCGCATCAAAGCCGCATTTCAGCTCGGAGGACATCATGGCGCAACCGGTGACGGGCATTTCCTCGATGGCGACGCGGCGGGTGCTTGCCGAACTCGCCCAGCGCTACGAGGCGACGACGGGCCGGCGCGCCGCGATCGAGGCGGTCGGCGGGGTCGACGCGGCCAAACGCGTGCGCGCCGGCGAAGCCTTCGACGTCGTCGCGCTCGCCGCCGACGTGATGGCGAAGCTCGAGGCCGAGGGATTCGTCGTCCAAGACAGCACGGTCGGCTTCGTCCGCTCGGCGATGGCGCTGGCCGTTCGCGCCGGCGCGCCGCGGCCGGACATTGCGAACGAAGAGGAGGTCCGTGCGACGATCGCCGGCGCGCGTTCGATCGGCTATTCGACCGGCCCGAGCGGAACGCACCTTCTCGAAGTCGCGAGACATTGGGGGCTCGATCACGGCGGCGACACGCCCCGTTTCGTCCAGGCCAAGCCCGGCGTGCCCGTCGCGGCGCTGGTGGCGCGGGGCGAAGCCGAAATCGGCATCCAGCAGCTCAGCGAATTCCTCGATGAAGACGGGATCGACATCGTCGGCCTCGTCCCGCCTCCCGTTCAGTCGGTCACGACCTTCTCGGTCGGAGTCGGGCGCTCGGTCCGCCCGCGCCGACGACGCGCGTGCGCTGATCGCTTTCCTCAACGCTCCGGAAGCCGATCGAGACGAAGCGGCGTCTTGGCATGGAGCCGGCCTGACCAACGGCTCAGCCGCCCCGCTCCATCTCGCGGCGGATGTCGTCCTCGGTGATCGGCCTCTGCTTGAAGACGGTCCAGTAGTGGATCGCCAGCGCTATGCCCCAGCCGAGGATTGGCCAGATCGGCCAGAAGGCGCCGCCGCCCATGATCGCCCAGATCGCGATCAGGAGCAGATTGACCGCGACATAGACCGTCGCGTGAATTTGGAATCCGCGCCTCGCCTCCAGACGCTTGATCGCCGCCCTGCGTCGTTCGTCGGCGTCCGTCATTGATGGCGGCTCACGGCAAACCGCGCAGGAAACCGATCAGCGCGGCGTTGACCTGCGTCCGGCCGCTCCTGCTGGGTCCAGTGCCCGCAGCCGGGCAGCATGATGGTCTCGCGCAGGTTCGGAACGAACGTCTTGAGGTTCGCGATCAGTTGCGCCGCGCCGGCGAAGCCCACGACAAGGTCGCGGTCGCCGGCGACATAGAGCGCGGGAACCGTCACCTTGAGCCCGGCGAAGGGCGCCATCAGCGCCCAGTTGCGGTCGATGTTGCGGTACCAGTTGAGGCCGCCGCGGAAGCCGGAGCGAGCGAACTCGCCGGCGTAGAAGTCGATGTCCGCCTCGGAGAGCCACGGCGGCAGAGGATTCGGATCGATCATCCGCGACAGAAACCCGCCGCTGCGCGGGACCATGCCTGGCGCGGCGTCTCCCGGCGCGTCGACCGGATTGCGTCGCGGCACGTCGCCCGAGGCCGAATACAGCAGCCGGCGGATCGTTGCTCGCGGGTCGCGCTCGAACTCGGCTTCGGCGACGCCCGGCTCCTGAAAATAGAGCTGGTAGAACCAGCGACTGCTCGGTCTGCGGCATCGCGCTCGTCGGCCGCACTGAGCCGCGCGGCCGGAACGGCACGCTCAAGCCGGCGACGGCGCGAAAGCGATCGGGCCGAAACAGCGCGGCGTGCCAGGCGACCGGCGCGCCCCAGTCGTGGCCGACGATGACCGCCTCGCTCGGCGCCGAGCGCGTCGACGAGCCCGACCATGTCGCCGACGAGGTGGAAGAGCGTGTAGCTCTCGATCGCCTCGGGCCGGTCGCTCTCGCCGTAGCCGCGCATGTCCGGCGCGACGGCGCGAAAGCCCGCCTCCGCCAGCGCCTTGATCTGCCAGCGCCAGGAATACCAGGATTCCGGCCAGCCGTGGCAGAGGAGCGACCAGCGGCCCCTCGCCGGCCTCGGCGACATGGAGGCGGATGCCGTTCGCCTCGACCGTCCGATGGGTGATGTCGGTCACTGCGTTTTCTCCCGCGATCGCCGTAGCGTCGGCAAACTGGGAGAGCGTGACTCGAAAGGCGGAGCCGCGCAACGCAGGAATTGGCTTCGCTTAGCGGGCGGCCGGCAGGAGGTTGTCGATGCCAAGCAGGATCGGAAAGGATGCCGTCGTCATCGGCGCCGGAATGGGCGGCCTCGCCGCCGCAAAAGCCGTAGCGCCGTACTTTGAACGCGTCATCGTTCTCGACCGCGACGGGTTGCCCGACGCTCCCGCGCCGCGCGTGGGGACACCGCAGGCGCGGCACGTCCATGTCCTGCTGGCTTCGGGCGAGCGGGCGCTTGAGGCGCTCTTTCCGGGAGTCGGCGAAGATTTCCTCGAGGCGGGCGCGACGAAAATCCGGGCCGGTCGCGACCTGGTTTTTGAGCAGCCGGGCTACGATCCCTTCCCGAGGCGGGATCTCGGCTTCGACATGATCGCCCTCTCGCGGCCGGCGATCGAACGCATATGCCGGCGCCGACTGGAGGAAGACCCGAAAGTCGAAATCCGGTCCCTCACGCGCGTCGCCGAGATCATCCCGACGCAGGATCGCCGCGCGGTCGCGGGCGTCCGCTGTGAAGACGCCGAGGATCACTTCGAGGAGTTCGCCGCCGACCTCGTCGTCGACGCCTCGGGCCGCGGGGCGCCGACCCTGTCATTCCTGCAGCGGGTCGGCGCCCCGAAGCCTGATGAGACCGAGATCGGCGTCGACGTCGGCTACGCGAGCGCCATTTTCGAACCGTCGAGCGCCGCGCGCGACTGGCTGGGGCTGGCGCATCTGGGGAGTCCCCCCGACAAAGGCTTTGGGGGGCTGATCTTTCCCATCGAGAACGGCCGCTGGCTCGTATCTCTTGGGCGGCGCCCGAGCGCGGAGACGCCGGCCGACATCGAGAGCTTCGTCGCCTTCGCGAGGACGCTTCGCACGCCCACCGTTTACGAGGCGCTGAGGACCGCGAAACCGGTGACGGGAAGTCTCGCGCTTTGCTTTCCCAGCGAGCGTGCGGCGGCATTTTCACAAGCTCGACGGCTGGCCGCGCGGACTCGTTCCGGTCGGCGATTCGATCTGCCGGTTCAATCCGCTGTTCGGTCAGGGCATGAGCGTCGCGGCTCTTGAGGCCTCGGCGCTCGGCAGGCTCCTTGGCGAGCGCGCTTCCTCGGCCGATCCGCTCGGCGGACTGGGGCGCGCGTTTCTGATCGAGATCCAGGATCTGCTCGAGGCGCCCTGGGGCGTCGCGGTCAGCGATTTCGCCTACGCGCATACGACCGGCGATCGGCCTCCCGACCTCGCGCAAAGATTGGCGTATTCGCAAGCGCTCTGGCGTCTTGCGGCCGAGGATGCGGACGTGCACAGGCTGATGGTCGAGGTTTCGCAACTGCTCAAGCCGTCGAGCGCTTTGGGCGCGCCGGCAATTCGGGAGCGGGCGATGGCGCTCTTGGCCGCGGCCTGAACGCGGCGGCTAGCCAGGGCGGCCGCCCCCGCCTATCTTGGAGGGAAACGACAAGCCCGTCCAAGGACCCCTCGTGCCCCCTCTTTCCGTCCGCAAACGCGAAGGCCGCCTCTCCTCCGAGACGGTCGCCGCCCTCAACGCCGATCTTGCCGCCCGCTTCGGCAATCGCTTCTCCGCCTCCGAAGCGATCCGCCGCCAGCACGGCCACACGCTGACCTGGCTCGAGAACCAGCCGCCCGACGCGGTGGTGTTCGCCGAGACGCGCGACGACGTGATCGATCTCGTCAAGCTTTGCGCGCGACACGACGCGCCGATCGTTCCCTTCGGCGTCGGCTCGTCGCTCGAGGGCCATGTCAACGCGCCGCACGGCGGGGTGTCGCTCGACTGCTCGCGGATGAACGCCATTCTCGCCGTCAACGCCGAGGACCTCGATTGCGTGGTCGAGCCGGGCGTGACCCGGATGCAGCTCAACAGCCATCTGCACGACACCGGGCTCTTTTTCCCGATCGACCCGGGCGCCGACGCTTCGCTCGGCGGCATGGCCTCGACCCGCGCCTCCGGCACCAACGCGGTGCGCTACGGCACGATGAAGGACCTGGTGCTGTCGCTCGGCGTCGTGACGGCGGACGGAACCTTCTTGCGCACCGGCACGCGGGCGAAGAAATCCGCGGCGGGCTACGACCTGACCCATCTTTTCGTCGGCGCCGAAGGCACGCTCGGCGTCATCGTCGAAATCGCGCTGAAACTCTCCGGAATCCCGGAGGCGGTCTCGGCCGGAACCTGCTCGTTTCCCGACGTCCGCTCGGCGTGCGACACCACGATCCAGACCATCCAGTCCGGACTGCCGATCGCCCGCATCGAGCTGATCGACACATTGAGCGTGCGCGCCTTCAACAGCTACGCGCATCTGAGCTTCCCCGAGCAGCCGATGCTGCTGGTCGAATTCCATGGGACCGAGCAGAGCGTCGCCGAGCAGGCCAGGCGCTTCGGCGAGATCGTCGCCGACAACGGCGGCGGGAACTTTATCTGGGCGACCAAGCCGGAGGAGCGGACCAGGCTCTGGAAGGCGCGCCACGAGGGGTTCTTCGCCCAGATGTCGCTGCGCCCCGGCGCCCGCCCCTTCGCCACCGACACCTGCGTGCCGATCTCGCGCCTTGCCGAGTGCGTCGAGGAAACGCTCGCCGACATCGCCGCGACCGGCCTCGTCGCGCCGATCGTCGGCCATGTCGGCGACGGCAATTTCCATGTGAGCCCGCTCATCGACATGGGCGAACGCCAACGAGATCGAGGCCGCCGAAGCCTTCGCCTCCCGCCTCGCCCACCGCGCCATCGCCATGGGCGGCACCTGCACCGGCGAGCACGGGATCGGGCAGAAGAAGATCGCCTACATGGAGGACGAGCACGGGGCGGCGGCGCTCGACCTGATGCGCCGGGTCAAGGCGGCGTTCGATCCGACGAACCTGTTCAATCCGGGCAAGATTTTCGCGGCGTAGGGGTCCAGGCAGGCGTTCGGCGCGCGCGGCCGAGGTCGCGCCAATAGAAGTCGTCCGCCCTTGGCGCGGCGATCGTTCGGCAGCTGAGGTTCGACCCAAATGCGCCGAAGAATGATTGCCGACTGACCGCCTACGGCCAATCCGAGATTCAAATTCGGCGTAACCGCGCGATTCGGTTTGGAGCATAGCCGGTCCTGCGCGGCGCCCCGTCCGCTGGCGAAAGTTTGTTCAGGCCATAGGGTCAACAGGGCGGGGCAACGCGCCTGAGGCAATGGAGGAATCCAGTGAGTGACGATATCGCCGACGACACGGTGCGACAGAGTACACCGGGGCCCGGAACGCCCGATGGCGCCGTCAGCCGCCGCAGCGTGCTCCTGACCGGCACGGCGCTCGCCGCCGCGAGCCTCGCGCCCGCGTCGCTGGCCAGCGCGACCGAAGCGCAGGCCGCCGCGCCGGCGAAGACGCCGGACCTCGATCGAACGGTTCTGCCGGTCAGCCCGCCGGCCTTCGCCGGCAAGATCGGCGAGAACTACAAGGAATCGGTTCCCGACTGGACGCCCGTCCTCCCGGTGCAGGCGCCGGCGGGAGCGCCCAACGTCCTCCTGGTCGTGCTCGACGACGTCGGCTACGGCCACCTCGGCGCCTACGGCGGCCCGATCGAGACCCCCAACCTCGACAAGCTGGCGTCGGAAGGCGTCCGCTACACCGACTTCCATACGACGGCCTTATGCTCGCCGACCCGGGCCGCGCTTCTCACCGGCCGCAATCACCATTCGGTCGGCCTCGCGGCGATCACCGAAGGCGCGACCGGCTTTCCTTCGAGCTTCGGCAGCATCCCGAAGAGCGCCGCCACCATCGCCGAGGTTCTCAAGCAGAACGGCTACAACACCTTCGCCTTCGGCAAGTGGCATCTCGCGCCCTACACGGCCTACACCGCCGCCGGCCCGTTCGACCGCTGGCCGCTCGGCATGGGCTTCGAGAAATATTACGGCTTCATCGGCGGCGAGACCGACCAGTGGGCGCCGCTGCTGGTGCAGGACAACCAGTTCATCGATCCGCCGAAGCGCGAGGGCTACCACCTCACCGAAGACCTGGTCGACCGCGCCATCGCCTATATCCGCGATCAGCAGCAGGCGAGCACCGGACGCCCGTTCTTCGCGTACGTGGCGCTGGGCGCGGCCCACGCGCCCCTGCACGCCCCAAAGAGTCACATCGACAAGTACAGGGGCCGCTTCGACCAGGGCTGGGACGCGGTGCGGGATGAGACCTACCATCGGCAGAAGGCGCTCGGTCTGATCCCGGCCGAAACCGAACTTCCGCCGCGCAATCCGGGCGTCGACGCCTGGGCCGATCTGACGCCGGACCAGAAGACGGTCTACACGCGGCTCCAGGAAGTGCTCGCCGGCTACATCGACCACGCCGACGAACATCTCGGGCGTCTGTTTGCGGCGCTCGACGCCATGAAGATCCGCGACAACACGCTCATCGTCGTGCTGTCGGACAACGGAGCCTCGCAGGAAGGGCTCAAGAACGGCACCGCCAACACTGACCGCTACCGCAACTACAACCCCGACACGGTCGCCGAGATGCTGACCATGCTCGACAGGCTCGGCGGCCCTGACACGGACCCGCATTATCCGATGGGGTGGGCGATGGCGGGGAACGCGCCGCTGAAGCGCTGGAAGCAGGACACTCATCACGGCGGCAACACCGATCCGCTGATCATCTCATGGCCCGAGCGCATCAAGGCCAAGGGCGAGCTTCGGCGCCAGTACACCTACGTGACCGACATCTTCCCGACGTTGCTCGAAGTGATCGGGCTGCCTGCGCCGACCTCCGTCAACGGGATCAAGCAGATGCCGCTGCACGGGACGAGCCTCGCCTACACATTCGACGCCGCGGACGCCCCGAGGCAGCGGAAGGTGCAGTATTACGAGATGCTTGGCAGCCGGGCGATCTGGTCGGACGGCTGGACCGCCGTCACCTGGCACAAGAAGGACGACGACTGGAACGCCGACAGGTGGGAACTGTACCACACCGACGTCGACTTCTCGGAGAACACCGACCTCGCGGCCCAGATGCCTGAGAAGCTCGCCGAGTTGAAGGCGCTGTGGTTCGAGGAGGCGAAGACATACGGGGTGCTGCCGCTCGACGACCGCCGCTACGAACGCGCCGCCGATCCGACCCGGCCGGTCGCCGCGATCGAGAAGCCGGCCTACGACTATTACCCGCACACCTCGATCGTCCACCCGCTCGCCGCGCCGCAACTGCTTGGGCGCGATCACACGATCACGGCCTACGCGACCATTCCCGAAGCGGGCGCCGAGGGCGTACTGGCGTGCAGCGGCGGCGAGTTCGGCGGCTGGTCGCTGTTCCTCGAGGATGGTCGCCTGCATTACGTTCACAATTACCTGAAGCTCCAGGAATTCGACGTCGCCTCGGCCGAAAAGGCGCCGAGCGGCGCGCACCGCTTCAAGGTCCATTTCGCGCCGAAGACGAAATCGCTGAAGCCCGATTTCTTCACCGGGGACGTGACCCTCTTCATCGATGACGAGAAGGTCGGGGAACTCGCCGACATCAAGATGGCCGGCCAGTACAGCGCGGTCACCGGCTATGGCCTCCAGATCGGTCGCAACACCTTCACGCCGGTCAGCCACACCTATGAGCCGCCCAACCCGTTCACCGGGACGATCGATAAGGTGGTGATCGAAGTCGACCACACCGCGGAGGGCGGCGTGATCGCCCGGCCGAAGAACGACCTGCACCACGCCGACTGACGGGAGACCCAAATGAACCGACGCAAGCTCATTGTCTCGACCGCCCAGGCCGCCGTCGCCGCGGCGGCTGGCGGGTCTGTGCTCCCGTCCGCCGAAGCCGAGGCGCAGACGGCGCAGACGCCCGCCCCGGAAGCCAAACCGGCCTCGGACGGAACCGAAATCCCGCGGCCGTCGCCGCCATTCAAGGGCGTGATCGGCAAGACGTTCAAGGAATCGAGGCAGGATTTCCCGCAGCCGTTCAAGGCGCCGAAGGGCGCGCCGAACATCCTCGTGATCCTGCTCGACGACGTCGGCTTCGGTCACCCGGGCGCCTTCGGCGGCCCGATCCCGACGCCCAAGCTCGATGAACTCGCGGGCGATGGCATCCGCTTCAACCGGTTCCATTCGACGGGGATCTGCTCGCCGACGCGGGCGGCGGTGCTCACCGGCTTGAACCATCACCAGGTCGGCTTCGGCACGATCGCGGAACTCTCGACCGGCTATCCCGGCTACGACAGCGTCTGGCCGCTGGAAGCCTCGACCGTCGCCGAGGTTTTGAAACAGAACGGCTACAGCACGGCCGCCTGGGGCAAGTGGCACAACACGCCCGATTGGGAGACGACCCCGATGGGGCCGTTCACCCGCTGGCCGACCAACGAAGGCTTCGAATACTGGTATGGGTTCCACGGCGGCGAGACGAGCCAGTGGGAGCCGCAGCTCTTCCTCAACACCACGCCCGTCGAGCCGCCGAAGCGGCCCGAGCAGGGCTATCACCTGACCGAAGACATCGTCGACGATGCGATCGCCTGGATCAACCGCGAGAAGTCGATCACCCCGGACAAGCCGTTCTTCGTCTATTTCGCGCCCGGCGCCGCGCATGCGCCGCTGCACGCGCCGAAGGAATGGATCGACAAGTTCAAGGGCCAGTTCGATCAGGGTTGGGACAAGGTGCGCGAAGAGACGCTGGACCGCCAGAAGAAGCTCGGCGTTGTGCCCGCCGACACCCTGCTCACGCCGCGCCCGAAAGAGATTGAATTCGTGGGACAGCCTGTCGCCCGACGCCAAACAACTCTATGCGCGGCACATGGAGGTCTACGCCGGCTTCCTGGCGCATACCGATCATCACATCGGCCGCCTGACCGACGCGATCAATGCGCTTCCCGACAAGGACAACACGCTGATCTTTTATATCGCCGGCGACAACGGGCCGAGCGCCGAGGGCAGCCTCACCGGCACGCTCAACAACATGATGACCCAGAGCGGCATTCCCGACACGGTGGAGCGGCAACTCGAAAAGATTGATGAAATCGGCGGCCCGCTGCACGAGAACCACTATCCGGTCGGCTGGTCGTGGGCGGGCTCGTCGCCGTTCCAGTGGATGAAGCGCGTGCCTTCGCACTTCGGCGGGACGCGCAACGGCATGGTCGTGACATGGCCGGCTCACCTCAAGGAAAAGGGGAGCTTGCGGACGCAGTTCCACCACGTGATCGATATCGTGCCGACGATCTACGAAGCCGCTGGCGTGCAGGCGCCGACCAAGGTCAACGGGATCGTGCAGAAGCCGATCGCCGGCGTCAGCATGCTCTACACCTTCAACGACGCCGCAGCGCCCTCGACCCGGCACGTCCAGTATTTCGAGACGGGCGGCCATCGCGCGATCTACCAGGACGGCTGGGTGGCGACGGCCTTCCACGGCGTGCCGTGGCTGCTCACCGGCTCGGTCGGCAACTTCGACGGCGACAAGTGGGAGCTTTATCACTGCGACCAGGACTTCTCGCAGGCGATCGATCTTGCCGACAAGATGCCCGACAAACTGAAGGCGATGCAGACGCTGTTCGACGAGCAAGCGGCCAAATATGAGGTCTATCCGCTCGACGACCGCTTCGTGGAGCGAGCGATCAACCCGGATCGGCCGTCGGTCACCAAGGGCCGGAGCACCTTCACCTACACCGCCGCCGTCACCCGCATTCCCGAGGGGAGCGCGCCGCCGATCTACCAGCGCTCGCACCGGATCACCGCCAACATCGTCGTACCCGACGACAAGACCGAAGGCGTGATCGTCGCCACCGGTGGCGGCAGCGCCGGCTATACGCTCTACGTGAAGGGCGGCAAGGTCGTTTACGAATACAATTTCTTCGACCGTGCCCGCTATCGCGTCGTCTCCGACATCCCGCTGCCGACGGGGGAGGTCGAGGTCGTGCTCGACTATACGCAAAAGCCCTTCAAACAATTCGTAGAGAGCACCGGCGGCCCGGCGAAGCTTTTCATCAACGGCAAGCCTGCCGGCGAAGTCGAAATCGCCAACGTAACGCCGGGGCGATTCTCCGCCACCGAAACCCTCGACATCGGCATGGACCTCGGCTCGACCGTCTCGATGGACTACCGCGCCCAGGCGCCGTTCGCGTTCACCGGGACGATCAAGACGGTCAGGATCGATCTAACGTGACCGACAGAGGCAGAGCCAGTCGCTCGAAGACCAAATTCGTCGGCGGCCACAGCGGCGAGGGCGCTCGACTCTGGGTCATGTTGGGACTTCCGGAATGGGCGGAGAGCGCCGCTCCGCTGTAGGTCCGCTTCTTCGCCCAATTGATGCGTCCGAGGCCGCCGCGGACCGCTATGCCCGCAACGCGTCGACTCCGGCCGCGCCTTGCGCGTCGATATCGCCCCCTCGACGCGGAACCAAACGTCGGATACCGAGTCCTCTTGGGAAGCGGAAGGGAGGTCGAGTCCATGAAGATCGCCGTCATCGCCTGGGGATCGCTGGTGTGGGAGCCCGGGGCCCTCCAGGCCGCCGCGGCGTTCGCGGCCAACGGCCCGCTCCTGCCGATCGAATTCTGCCGGGTGTCGGGGGACGGACGATTGACGCTCGTGGTCGACGAAACGTTCGGCGCCGTCTGCACCACGCTTTCGGCGCCGAGCGCGCTCGAAGATCTCGACGCGGCGATCGAAAATCTGCGGATCCGCGAGAAGACCAACGCCCGGGGGGTGGGATTTGTCGAGCTCGCCTCGGGCAAACAAAGCGACGTCGCCCTGGAACGCCATCCCGACGCCGTCGCGACGATTGCGGCCTGGGCGCAATCGAGCGGCTACGACGCTGCGGTCTGGACCGCGCTGGCGAGCAACTTCGACGAGCCCGACAAAGGCGGCGAGCCGTTCTCCGTGACCGCGGCGCTCCGGTATCTCGATAGTCTGGAAGCGCGGAAAGCCGAAGCGTTTGCGTCGGCGCTCAACTACATCCGGAGCGCGCCGAGCCAGGTCGAGACGCCGGTGCGCGAGGAAGTCGCCAAGCGCTGGCCGGCTCCGCTGGCGTAAGCGCCGGAGAATCGCGGGGAAGGCCTTCGCCAGGCGAGGCGCGCGGGGGCGTCCTTCGACCCGAGAAACGGCCGTTCAAGCGCGATTTTCGCCGCGTCCGCAGGCGCGCGGAGGCCCGGGCCGGCCGATCGTCGCGCGAATGCGCCGAAAATTTGATCTGGCGCAACTCCACGGCCGGAACAGCGGCCTATCTTCGCAGTTTAGGGGTTGGAGGATGCGGTCATGCTACGGCCTGCGATTTCCCACCATGAGCACAAGTCGAGCGAACCCGCGCAGTGGCGGGTGATGTTGGACCGGATCCGGGAGCGGCGCTGGACGGCGCACGAAGACGAACCCCATCCGCTCCACGCCATGCTGCACTGGCGCGATCCGTACGAACGGCTGCGCGACCTGCGCCGCCGCCGCCACGGCCTCGACAACAACCCGTCGTCGGGTTGAGGGGCGCGGCCGCTACGCCCGGCCCGGCGAAGCGGCGATGACATTCTCGACGGTGTTGAGGAACCGCGCGGGCCGTCAAGGCCCCGGCGGATTGGCGATGGCCCACAACCGTCCCGGGCCGGAAATCAAGGACCACTGACGAGCGCCCCGAACGGCCATTAAATCGGTGGCGTCAACATTCTGTTGCGGTTTATCAGAATCTCTGGCAGCGTTACACAGAACGGTCGAGCAGGGTTGCCTTTTCTTATATATCATTATCACTATGTTATATAGCAAAGTGCGCAAGCGCAATGCCGTTGCGAGGAGCCGTGAAAGCGGCGACGGCGATTCAAGGGCTGCAGCGCCCGCAAGCCATTGTAAAGACTGTAAACCGCAAGGGGTTGGCCCTTATATCGAGTTGGCATGGATTTGGGTTCGGCGCCACGCCGGCTTGGGACGCCGGCGCTTCAGACTTTTGGCATCCGGTCCGGCGTGCGACGACTGCGATTGGACGGGCTGCGGGCGAATCGAAAATGGCGCCGCAAACTTTTGAAAAGCCTCAAAACCGAATCGGAAATGGCGGCGGGCGGCCTTAAGCCCGCGTCCAGTCCGTCAGCGTCACGTCGTCGCCGAGCGGGATCGGCGTCCCCGGGCCTGAGGCCCGCGGCCCGGAGGCAGGCGTCCGGCTCGCCGTCGAAGCGCTTCGCGCGAGAACAGCCGCAGGCCGCCGGGCAGCCGGACGTCGGTCGCGCGGCAGAGATGGAAGGCGTCGTAGCCGAGCTTGAGGAACAGCGCTGTAGACCTGCGGCCCGCCGATGGCGGCGACCGTCCCGGCCTTGACGCCGAGCGCCTCGAGCGCGGTCCTCGAGCGACGCGCCGGCCGGGTTCCAGAGCCGCGCGAGCGGGTTCTCGGGGTCGGGCGCGACGCCCGCGACCGAGCGGGTCGCGATCAGCCGGCGGCGAAGCGCCGTCTTCGGCTGGATCTCCTGCGAATGGCGTCCGTGGACCACCGCCGCGACCCCTCCAGCGCCTCCTCGAAATAGACCTTGTCGGCGTCGAGCTGGAGCGCGAGCGGCATGACGCCGGTCTCGTCGGCGATCATGCCGTCGGCCGAGAGCGATGGCGAAGCCTTCGATGCGGTAGGGGCCGATCATGAGCGATGCGCTACTCGGTCTTTTCCGCGTTGACCAGCGCCAGGAATTCGCTGCGGGTCAGCGGGTTGTCGCGGAACACGCCGAGCATGCGGCTGGTGACGAGGTCGGCGCCGCGCTTGTGGATGCCGCGGCTGATCATGCAGTGGTGCGCCGCCTTGACCACCACCGCGACCCCGTGCGGATTGAGCACCTCCTCGATGGTGTTGGCGATCTGCGCGGTCAGCCGCTCCTGGATCTGCAGCCGCTTCGAGAAGATCTCGACCACCCGGGCGAGCTTCGAGATGCCGACCACCCGCTTGTCGGGAATGTAGCCGACCCAGGCGCGCCCGATGATCGGCGCGACGTGATGCTCGCAATGGCTCTCGAAGGTGACGCCGCGCAGCACGATCATCTCGTCGTAGCCGTCGACCTCGGAGAAGGTCTTGCGCAGCACCTGCTCCGGGTCCTCGTCGTAGCCGGCGAAATATTCGCGGAAGGCGCGCCGCAGCCGGTTCGGCGTCTCGCGCAGGCCGTCGCGGTCCGGATCCTCGCCGATCCATTGCAGCACCGTGCGGAACGCGTCCTCGACCTCCGTATCGCTGATGTTTGCGACGCCTGTGTTCGACGCCGGCGCCCGGCGTCTTCGAGCTTGCGATTCATGAATACCCTTCCTTTGCGATGGGCGACTTTAGCCGCCTGTACGCAAGGTCTGCAAAACGCGGACTAGCGGTAGAGGCCGGCCCTCGTCGGCGGCAGGCCGCTCGGGCCCCGCACCCGCTTCATCGCCAGCGTCTGGTAGACGCCGGCGTTGTTGCGCTCGAAAGTGATCGAGCAGGCGGCGAGGTAGGCGAGCCAGACCCGCGCCGTCGTCTCGCCGACCTCGGCGACCGCCTCGTCCCACCGCGCCCGAAGGCGATCGTGCCAGAAGCGGGTGGTGCAGCCGGTAATGCTCGCGCCAGCATTCGACGTCGCGGATCTCGAAGCCGGCGAGCTCGAGATTGGTGATCGTGCGGCCGAGATAGTCGAGCTCGCCGCCGGGGAAGATGTAGCGCGTCAGCGCCTGGAACTCCGGCCGCTTCTTGCCGGTGCGCGCGGCATGGCTGCCGCCGGGGCGGGTGATCGCGTGATGCAGGTAGAGGCCGCCCGGCTTCAGGAGGCGCTGGACGGTCTTGAAGTAGGTCTCGAAATTGGCGAGGCCGACATGCTCGAACATGCCGACCGAGACGATCTTGTCGAAAACGCCTTCGCCTTCGAGCAGCGCATAGTCGCGCTTCTCGAACGTTACCTGGTCGGAAAGTCCGCGCCGCTCGGCCTTCTCGCGCGCGAGCGCGATCTGCTCCTCCGACAGCGTCACGCCGAGCGCCTTCACGCCGTAATGCTCCGCCGCATGGCAGGCGAGCGAGCCCCAGCCGCTGCCGATGTCGAGCAGGGTCTCGCCCGGCTGAAGCCGGAGCTTGCGGCAGGTCATGTCGAGCTTCTGCCGCTGCGCCGTGTCGAGATCGTCGCTCCAGTCGTGGAAGTAGGCGCAGGTGTAGACCATGTCCCGGTCGAGCCACAGCGCGTAGAAGGCGTTGGAGACGTCGTAGTGATGGGCGATGTTGCGCGTGTTCTCGGCCTCCGAGCCGTCGCTCTCGCGGTCGCGGCCGATCGCCTCGAGCGGCCACGGGCCGCCGCGCGGCACGAACAGGAACGGGGCGAGCGCGCGCAGGGTCGAGAGCGAGACGAGCGACTTGCGCAGTTCGCGCGTGCGGCCCTTCGGCCGGCGCGCCACGAGATCGAAGATCGTGCCGTTCACGAGGTCGATCCGCCCCGCCGCCCAAAGATTGGCGAAGGTGGTGATGTTCGGCCCCTTCAGGAGCGCGGCGACCGCGCCTTCGTCGGCGATGGCGAGCATGAACCCGTCGGCCGGCCAGCTCTCCGGAACCGTCGAGCCGTCCCACAGGCGGAACCCGAATCCCGGTTCAAGCCGCCGGTGAATCTCCGCGAGCAGCCGCTTCAGCGAGGCGAGGCGCGATTCGGCTCGATTCATGTCGACCTTTCCCTCCGGCGGCGAGACCGTCGCCCATGCGACGCTCTTACACCATTCCGGGCCGAAGCAAGGATGGACAGGTCGCGCCCGCGCGAGGCAAACAGCCGCGCGATCCAGGAGCAGGACGAAACGATATGGACCAGTGGCGACGGGGCGGCCTTGTCGTTCGCGACGCGGTCATCGGCGATCTCGACGCGATCGCCAAGCTCGAACGCGACTCCTTTCCCGAGGATCAGGTCTCGCGGCGCGCGTTCGCCTACGCACCTGCGCGCGCCGGAGCGGCCGGTGATCGCGGCGACGATCGGCGGCGAGATCGCCGGTTATGTCTTGATCGCCCTCAGCAAGGGCGGACGCTCGGCGCGCATTTATTCCATCGCGGTCGATCCGCGCTTCGCTCGCCGCGGCGTCGGCGCGGCCCTGCTCGCGGCGGCGGAGAAATATCGCTCTGCGCCACGAGCGCGAGGCCGCTGACGCTCGAGGTGCGCTACGACAACGCGCCGGCCATCGCGCTCTACGAGAAGTGCGGGCTTCCGTCCATTCGGCGAGCACGAGGACTATTACACCGACGGCGCGACGGCGCTGCGCTACAAGAAAGTCCTCGCCGCGCGTACGGCCGAACCGCAGCGATTTCCGCCAACGCCGCGACGAGCGGATGAGCGCTGAAGCCAGGCGATTGAGCGAGCCGGCCGGCTTGCGCCGTTAGGTCGAAAGCCCATAAAAGACCGCCTCTTTGCGGAAACCCCCATGACAAGTTCATTGCCGGCCCACCTCAAACGCCTCGAAGCCGAATCAATTCACATAATGCGCGAGGTTGTGGCGGAGATGCGCAATCCCGTCATGTTGTATTCGATCGGCAAAGACTCGAGCGTCATGCTCCATGTCGCGATGAAGGCGTTCCATCCGGCCAAGCCCCCTTCCCGCTGCTGCATGTCGACACGACCTGGAAGTTCCGCGAGATGATCGCCTTTCGCGACGAGACGGCGCGCCGGCTCGGGCTCGAACTCATCGTCCACATCAACGAGGACGGCGTGCGTCGGGGGATTTCGCCGATCGCCTCGGGCTCGCAGGTCCACACCCAGGTGATGAAGACCGAGGCGCTTGCGGCAGGCGCTCGACAAGGGCGGCTACGACGCGGCCTTCGGCGGCGCGCGACGCGACGAGGAAAAGAGCCGGGCCAAGGAGCGCATCTTCTCGCACCGCTCCGCCGCCCACGCCTGGGATCCGCGCAACCAGCGACCCGAACTCTGGCGCCTGTTCAACACGCGCATTCGCGACGGCGAGTCGATGCGGGTCTTCCCGCTGTCGAACTGGACCGAGCTCGACGTCTGGGAGTACGTCCAGGCCGAGGCCATTCCCGTCGTGCCGCTCTATTTCTCCAAGGTCCGTCCCGTGGTCGAGCGCTCCGGCGCGCTGATCATGGTCGACGACGAGCGGCTGCCGCTCGAGCCCGGCGAGACGCCGCGCGACTCCTGCGCGTCCGCTTCCGCACGCTCGGCTGCTATCCGCTGACCGGCGCGATCGAATCCGACGCCGAGACGCTCGACGACATCATCGCCGAGATGCGCGCCTCGACCACCTCCGAGCGCCAGGGCCGCCTGATCGACATCGGACGAGACCGGCTCGATGGAGAAGAAGAAGCGGGAGGGCTATTTCTGATGGACGAGGCCTTGCGAACCTCCGCGCTTCCGACCCTGCGCCTGCTCACCTGCGGCTCGGTCGACGACGGCAAGTCGACCCTGATCGGCCGCCTGCTGTACGAAAAGAAGCTGATTTTCGACGACCAGCTCTTCGCGCTCGAGCGCGACTTCGAAGAAGTTCGGCACGACCGAGGACGACATCGACTTCGCGCTCCTGGTCGACGGGCTCGAAGCCGAGCGCGAGCAGGGCATCACGATCGACGTCGCCTACCGCTATTTCGCGACCGAGAAGCGCTCCTTCATCGTCGCCGACACGCCCGGCCACGAGCAGTATACCCGCAACATGGCGACGGGCGCCTCCAACGCCGATCTCGCCATCGTGCTCGTCGACGCGCGCAAGGGCCTGCTCACCCAGACCCATCGCCATTCGATCATCGCTTCGCTGCTCGGCGTCCGGCACATCGTGCTCGCGGTGAACAAGATCGACCTCGTCGGCTACGACGAGAAGACGTTCCGCGACATCGTCATCGCCTACCGCAAGTTCGCCGAGCCGCTCGGCTTCCGCTCGCTGTTCGCCATCCCGCTTTCGGCCCGCTACGGCGACAACGTGTCGGAGCCCAGCGCACGCACGCCATGGTTCCAGGGCGCGCATCTGATGGACTATCTCGAGCGCATCGAGGTCGAGGAGGACCGGCGCTCGGCGCCCTTCCGCCTGCCCGTGCAATGGATCAATCGCCCGCACCTCGATTTCCGCGGCGTCGCGGGCACGATCGCCAGCGGACGGGTCGCCAGGGGCGACCCGATCGTGGTCGCGGGCTCCGGCCGGCAGTCGACGGTCGCGCGGATCTTCGTCGCCGACGAGGAGACGGAGAGCGCCGAAGCGGGCGACGCGGTCACGCTGACGCTCGCCGACGAGCTCGACATCGCCCGCGGCGACGTGCTGTCGCATCCCGACAGCCGGCCCGAGGTCGCCGACCAGTTCACCGCCAACGTGATCTGGATGAGCGCCGAGCCGATGCTGCCCGGCCGCTCGTACCTGATGAAGATCGGGACGCGGACCGTCCCCGCTTCGGTCACCGAGCTCAAGCACCGGCTCGACGTCAACAATTACGACAAGCTCGCCGCCAAGCGGCTCGACCTCAACGAGGTCGGCTTCTGCAATCTCGCGACCACCATGCCGGTCGCCTACGACCCCTATGCCGACAATCGCGAGACCGGCTCCTTCATCCTGATCGACCGGCTGACCAACGAGACCGCCGGCGCCGGCATGATCGCCCACGGCCTCAGGCGCGCGACCAACGTCCATCGCCAGGGGCTGACGGTGACGCGCGCGGAGCATGCGCAGCTGAAGCACCAGAAGCCGGCGATCCTCTGGTTCACCGGCCTTTCGGGCGCGGGCAAATCGACCATCGCCAATCTGGTCGAGACGAAGCTCCACGCGCGCGGCGTCCATACCGCGCTGCTCGACGGCGACAACGTCCGCCACGGGCTCAACAAGGACCTCGGCTTCACCGCCGCCGACCGCGTCGAGAACATCCGGCGGGTCGGCGAGGTCGCGAAGCTGATGACCGACGCCGGGCTGATCGTGCTCTGCTCGTTCATCTCGCCGTTCCGCGCCGAGCGACAGCTCGTGCGCGACACGGCGGAGACGGGCGAGTTCATCGAGATCTTCGTCGACACGCCGATCGAGACGGCGATCGCGCGCGACCCGAAGGGCCTCTACAAGAAGGCGCTCGCCGGCGAGATCAAGAATTTCACCGGCGTCGACCAGCCCTACGAGCGGCCGGAAAGCCCCGAGCTTGTGCTCCGCTCGGCCGAAGCGAGCGTCGAGGCGCACGCCGACACGGTGATTGCGGAACTGGAAAAACGCGGCATGATCGCGCGGCTGTAACCGGGCGGCTTGGCGCGCCGTCCTTCCCTTGGAAGGCCGATCATGCTGACGCTCTTCTTCGCCCCCGGCACCTGCGCGCTCGCGTCGCACATCGCGCTCGAAGAGGCGGGCGCCGCTTACGAGGCGCGGCGGGTGGATTTCGCCTCGGCCGAGCAGACGAAGCCCGAGTACCTGGCGATCAATCCGAAGGGCCGCGTGCCGGCGCTGGTCACCGACCGCGGCGTCCTGACGGAGACGCCGGCGATCCTCGCCTATATCGCGCAGACCCATCCGGCGATCGGGCTCGCGCCGCTCGACGATCCGTTCGCCTTCGCCGAGATGCAGGCGTTCACGAGCTATCTCTGCTCGACCGTGCATGTCGCCCACGCCCACCGCTGGCGCGGCTATCGCTGGGCCGACGATCCCGCCGCTCACGAGGCGATGAAGCGGAAGGTTCCGGAGACGGTCGGCGCCTGTTTCGACCTGATCGAGCGAGACGATATTTCGCGGGCCCTGGGTCATGGGCGACCGCTACACGGTCGCCGACCCCTATCTCTTCACCCTCGCCGTTGGCTCGAGGGCGACGGCGTCGACCCGTCCGCCTTCCCGCGCGTCCTCGACCACCGCCGCCGCATGGCCGAGCGCCCGGCCGTCAGGCGGGCGCTGGCGATGGAGGCGGGCTAATCCCGCCGCCTGCCATTTTCAATTCGGTTTTGAGGGTTTTCAGGGATTTGCGGCGCCATT
>CAWANA010000011.1:0-253850 GCA_963783275.1 uncultured Alphaproteobacteria bacterium
CCGTATCAAGAAAGCCAAACAGGACCCTTCGCGTTCGCGCGAAGGGGTCCGATCAGCGGCCGTTCCTGGCGCATGAACAGTCGGCGTGCGGGGCGCCCCGTGCGAGGAAGTCGAACATGCCTATCACGATAACGCGCCGCATCATCAGTTCCACAGCGGCGCTGGAGGCCGTGGTGGCTGCGGTGGCCAAAGGCGGCGAGCGTGGCGTTTCGGTCGTCGCGGCGGTCGTCGACATCGGCGGCGATCTGGTCGCCTGCCTGCGCGCCGACGGCGCCTCGTCGGCCTCCGTGACGATCGCCAGGGACAAGGCCTATACCGCGGCCGTATTCGGCGCTGCGACCGACGACCTGTCGAATGCGCTGAAGGACAATCCGACGCTTCATCACGGCATCGCCATCCGCCCGGGCGTCGTGCTGTTCGGCGGCGGCCTGCCGATTGTCGAGGGCGGCGCAGTCATCGGCGCGATCGGCGTTTCCGGCGGCTCGGAAGACGACGACCGCGCCTGCGCGAGGGCCGGTGTTGAGGCCGTGCTTGGCGGCTCCTAGGCGTCAAGTCGCACGGGCTGCCGAATAAAATATCGATATTAATAAAAATCTCGACATAAATGCGGAAACGCGATAGAGGTCGGGCCAACCTCGAAAGCAGCCCGATCACGGAGGGGTCAGACGATGACGGTTCAGGCTTTGAGAAAGACGCCGGCGAGCTTCGACAGCGCGCGGCGCGACGCGGCGCATTTCATCGACGGCGCGTTCACGGAAGGGACGACCGGCAAGTCCTGGGAGAACCGCACCCCGCTCGACAACAGCGTGATCGGCCGGGTTCCCGAAGGCGGCAAGGCCGAGATCGACGCCGCGGTCCGCGCCGCCAAGGCCGCGCTTTCCGGCCCCTGGGGCAAGATGACGGTCGCCGAGCGCACCGATATTCTGGCCAGGGTCGCCGACGGGATCAACGCGCGGCTCGAAGAGTTTCTCGCCGCCGAGTGCCTCGACACGGGCAAGCCGTCGAGCCTCGCCCGTCATCTCGACATCCCGCGCGGCGCCGCCAACTTCAAGATGTTCGCCGACACGGTGAAGAAGTCTCGACCGAGACCTTCGTCATGCCCACGCCCGACGGCAAGGGCGCCATCAACTACGGCCTTAGAAAACCCAAGGGCGTGATCGCGGTGATCTCGCCGTGGAACCTCCCGCTTCTTCTGATGACCTGGAAGGTCGGTCCGGCGCTCGCCTGCGGCAACACGGTCGTCGTCAAGCCGTCCGAGGAGACGCCGCTCACCGCGACCCTGCTCGGCGAGGTGATGAATGCGGCCGGCGTCCCGAAAGGCGTCTACAACGTCGTTCATGGCTTCGGGCCCAACTCGGCCGGCGAGTTCCTCACCCAGCATCCGCTCGTCAACGGCATCACCTTCACCGGCGAGACCCGCACGGGCGAGGCGATCATGCGCCAGGCGGCGCTCGGCATCCGGCAGGTGTCGTTCGAACTCGGCGGCAAGAATCCCGCGCTCGTGTTCGCCGACGCCGATCTCGACAAGGCGATCGAGGGCGTGATGCGCTCGTGCTTCTCCAATTGCGGACAGGTCTGCCTCGGCACCGAGCGCGTCTACGTTCAGCGTCCGATCTTCGACGCGTTCGTCAAGCGTCTGAAGGCCGGCGCGGAAGCCCTGAAGCTCGGCCGTCCGGAGGATCCCGCGACCAACCTCGGCCCGCTGGTCAGCAAGGAGCATCGCGAGAAGGTGCTGAGCTACTACAGGAAGGCGGCCGAAGAAGGCGCGACGATCGTCACCGGCGGCGGCATTCCGGACATGCCGGGCGAACTCGCCGAACGGCGCCTGGATCGAGCCGACCATCTGGACCGGCCTTCCCGACACATCGCCGATCGTCAACGAGGAGATCTTCGGCCCCTGCTGCCACATCCGTCCCTTCGACGCCGAGGACGAGGCGGTCCGGCTCGCCAACTCCACGCCCTACGGCCTGGCGGCTTCGGTCTGGACGGAAAATCTCTCGCGCGCGCCATCGCGTCGCGGCGCAGATGGACGTCGGCATCTGCTGGGTCAATTCCTGGTTCCTGCGCGATCTGCGCACCGCCTTCGGCGGCGCCAAGCAGTCGGGCATCGGCCGCGAGGGCGGCCTGCATTCGCTCGAGTTCTACACCGAGCTCACGAACGTCTGCGTCAAGCTCTGAGAAGGGAAGGCAACGTGACAAAGATAGCGCCGCTCGCCGTGGCCGACGCCATCCTCGGCGCTTACAAGACCCGCACGCCCGTGCCGCCGGTGCGCGAGCTTCTGCCGTCGGGGGCCATCGATCAGGCCTACGCCGCCCAGGAGTTCAACACCGAGCGCTGGCTCGCAGAGGGGCGCAAGCTCGTCGGGCGCAAGATCGGGCTGACCTCGCTCGCCGTGCAGCGGCAGCTCGGCGTCAGCCAGCCCGACTATGGCATGCTGTTTGCCGACATGGCCGTGCCCGACGGCTGGGACGTCGCGGCCGACCAGCTCATCCAGCCCAAGGTCGAGGCCGAGATCGCCTTCGTCATCGGGCGGGACCTCGACGACGAGCACCTGACCATCGCCGATATTCTTCGCGCGGTCGAGTTCGCGCTGCCGGCGATCGAGATCGTCGATTCGCGCATCGCCGACTGGAAGATCGGCATCCTCGACACCATCGCCGACAACGCCTCCTCGGGCCTCTACGTGCTCGGCGCGTCGCCCAGGAAACTCGACGGTCTCGAGCTCCGGCTCTGCGGCATGATCATGGAGCAGGGCGGCGACGAGGTCTCGGTCGGAGCCGGCGCGGCCTGCCTCGGCGATCCGCTGTCGGCGACGCTGTGGCTGGCCAAGACCATGGCGCGGGTCGGGCGTCCGCTCAAGGCCGGCGACACGGTGATGTCGGGCGCGCTGGGACCGATGGTCACCGTCAAGCGGGGCGAAGTCTACGAAGCGCGCATCTCGGGCCTCGGCTCGGTGCGCGCGGCATTTGCGAAGGATGCAAGCGTGATGGCGAAGATACAATGCGCGATCATCGGCTCGGGCAACATCGGCACCGACCTGATGATCAAGGTGATGCGGACCTCGAAGGCTCTCGAGATGGGCGCGATGGTCGGCATCGATCCGGCTTCGGACGGCCTTGCGCGCGCGGCGCGACTGAACGTGCCGACCACCCATGAAGGCATCGAGGGCCTGCGCAAGCTGCCGAACTACAAGGACATCAAGGTCGTGTTCGACGCGACCTCGGCCGGCGCGCACATCAAGAACAACGCCATCCTGCAGCAGGACGGCAAGAAGGTGATCGACCTGACCCCCGCCGCGATCGGCCCCTTCACCATTCCCGTCATCAACGGCGACGCCAACATCGACGAGCCGAACGTCAACATGGTGACCTGCGGCGGCCAGGCGACGATCCCGATGGTCTATGCGGTCAAGCGCGCCACCAAGCGCGTGATCTGGGGCGAGATCGTCGCCTCGATCTCGTCGAAGTCGGCCGGCCCCGGCACGCGCGCCAACATCGACGAATTCACCGAGACCACCTCGAACGCAATCGTGAAGCTCGGCGGCGCGGAGAAGGGCAAGGCGATCATCATCCTCAACCCCGCCGAGCCGCCGCTGATCATGCGCGACACGGTGTTCACCCTGTCGCAGGGCGGCACGCAGGAGGCGATCGAGAAGTCGGTCGCCGACATGGCCGACGCGGTGCAGAAATACGTGCCCGGCTATCGGCTGAAGCAGAAGGTGCAGTTCGAGCATATCGGCGACAACCATCCGGTGCGCATCCCGGGCGTCGGGCCGTCCTCCGGCCTCAAGACCACGATCATGCTCGAGGTCGAGGGCGCGGCGCACTACCTGCCGGCCTACGCCGGCAACCTCGACATCATGACCTCGGCCGCGCTGACCACCGCCGATCGCTGGGCCGCCCGTCAACTGCAGAAGGAGGCCGCGTGATGGCCCGAAAGAACAAGAACAAGCTCTATGTCCAGGACGTCACGCTGCGTGACGGCATGCATTCGGTCCGTCACCAGTATCACCTGGAGACGGTGCGCGAGGTCGCCCGCGCGCTCGACCGCGCGGGCGTCGACGCGATCGAGATCTGCCACGGCGACGGCATCACCGGCGCGACCTTCAACTACGGCTTCGGCGCCCACGACGACGGCGAGTGGATCGCCGCGGTCGCGGAGGAGTGCAAGAGCGCCGTCGTGACCGTGCTGCTGCTGCCGGGCATCGGAACCGTTCACGATCTCAAGCACGCCTATGACGCCGGCGCGCGCAGCGTGCGCGTCGCCACCCACTGCACCGAGGCCGACGTCTCGCGGCAGCACATCGAGGCGGCGCGCGCGCTCGGCATGGACACGGTCGGCTTTCTCGATGATGGCCCACATGGCCCCGGTCGAGAAGCTGGTCGAGCAGGCGAGGCTCATGGAATCCTACGGCGCCGAATGCGTCTACGTGACCGACTCGGCCGGCGCGCTTCTGCCGGGTCAGTACGCCGAGCGCGTCAAGGCGTTCCGCCGGGCGCTCAAGCCCGAGACGGAAGTCGGCGTCCATACCCACCACAATCTCACGCTCGGCGTGGCCAATGCCGTGGCCGGGATCGAAGCGGGCGCGGTGCGCGTCGACGCTTCGCTCGCCGGCATGGGCGCGGGCGCCGGCAACGCGCCGATCGAGGCGCTGATCGCCGTGCTGGACCGGATGGGGATCGAGACGGGCGTCGATCTGCATATCCTGATGGACGTCGCCGACGACGTCGTGCGGCCGTTGCAGGATCGCCCGGTCCGCGTCGACCGCGAGAGCCTGTCGCTCGGCTACGCCGGGGTCTACTCGAGCTTCTTGCGTCACGCGGAGAACGCGTCCAAGGTTTATGGCGTCGACACGCGCGACATCCTGACGGAGCTCGGGAAGCGGCGCATGGTGGGAGGCCAGGAGGACATGATCATCGACGTCGCGCTCGACATCGTGCGCCAGCGCGAAGCCCAGGCGGCCGCCCAATGACCGACATCGCCAAGTTTGCAGCGGTCGTAGACGAGGCGGCGCGCACCGCCTCCGCGATCCCCCAGTTCACCGAATCCGCGCCGCTCGGCGTCGCCGAAGCCTACGCCATCCAGGCGGCGTCGATCGATCGCCGCCTCAAGCGTGGCGAGAAGCTCGTCGGCGTCAAGATGGGCCTCACCTCGCGCGCAAAGATGAAGCAGGTCAACGTCGACGAGGTCGTCTGGGGCCGGCTCACCGACGCGATGCGGCTCGAGGAAGGCGCGTCCCTCTCCAAGCGCCGCTTCGTCCATCCGCGCATCGAGCCGGAACTCGCGTTCCTGCTCGAAGGCGCCGCTGACCGGGAACGTGACGGCGGCCGAGGCCATGGCCGCTGTCGGCGCAATCGCGCCGGCGATGGAGATCATCGATTCGCGTTACCAGAACTTCAAGTTCGCGCTGCCGGACGTGATCGCGGACAATTCCTCGTCCTCGGGTTTCGTGGTCGGGGACTGGTCGCGGCCGGACCAGGACTTCTCCAACCTCGGCCTCGTGATGGAAGTCGACGGCCGGCCGGTCGAGATCGGCTCGACCGCGGCGATTCTCGGCAATCCGTCGCGCTCGCTGGTGGCGGCGGCGCGGCTCGCGGGCGCGGCGCTCGGGCGGCTCGAGGCCGGCTGGATCATCCTCGCGGGGGGCGCGACCGCGGCGCATTCGCTGAAAGTCGGCGAGCGCGTGCGGCTCACCATGCAGAACCTCGGGTCGGTTTCGATCCGCGTGACGGAGTAGTCGTGATGCCGATCGTCGAGATCACCATGATCGAAGGGCGAACGCCCGAGGCCAAGCGGCGGCTGATCGCCAAGGTCACCGACGCGATCATCGAGGCCGTCGAGGCGCCGCGCGATTCGATCCGGATCATCCTGCGCGAGGTTCCGGCGCTGCACTTCGGCGCCGGGGGCAAGACGAAGGAAAAGATCGAGGCGCCGCCCGACGGCCTCTCGTAAGTCGCCAAAGCAAGAGTTTAGGACAGGGAGGATATGAGATGAGCAGGTTCCCCGTTGGACGCCGTGCGTTCCTCAAGACCGGCGCCGCGGCGCTGGCGGCGACCGCGCTGCCGCGTGTCGCCTTCGCCGCGCCGAGAACCGTGAAGATCGGGCTCGTGGCCCCGGTGACCGGGCCGCTCGCGATCTTCACCGAGCAGTTGCCGTGGACGATCGAGCAGATCAAGGCCTTCACCAACGGCCAGGTCGACGTCGGGGGAACCAAGCATCCGCTCGAGATCATCGTGCGCGACAGCCAGTCAAACCCCAACCGCGCCGCCGAGGTCGCAAAGGGGCTCATCCTTCAGGACAAGGTCGATCTCGTGACGACCTTCGCGACTCCGGAGACCGTGAACCCGGTCGCCGACCAGGCCGAAGTCTCGGGTGTGCCGTGCCTGTCGAACGACTGCCCGCTCGAGCCCTATTTCTTCGGCCGCCAGGGCGACCCGAAGAAGGGTTTCGACTGGACCTACAACTATTTCTTCAGCGCCGTGAACATGGCCGACGCCTATTACGACGCCTGGGACCAGGTTCCGACCAACAAGGTCGTCGGCGCGTTGTGGCCAAACGACAACGACGGTCAGGCTTTCTCGGGCATCTTCAAGAGCAAAGCCGAAAAGCGCGGCTACAAGATCGTTGATCCGGGTCGTTTCGACCTCCCGTCAGGCAACTACAGCGCGCAGATCGCGGCGTTCAAGTCCGCCGGCGCGGAGATCATCGCGGGCGTCCTGCCGCCGCCCGAGTTCACCGCGTTCATGAGCGCGGCGGCCCAGCAGGGCCTACGGCCGAAGGTCATTTCGATGGCCAAGGCGACCGAGTTTCCGGCGGCGATCGCCCCGCTCGGTCCTCGCGCCGAGGGCCTGTCGGTCGAGGTGTGGTGGTCGCCGACGAGCCCCTTCAAGTCCGGCCTCACCGGAATCTCGTCGCAGGAACTTTCCGACGCCTACGAGAAGGCGACTGGCAAGCAGACGTCGATGACCCTCGGCTTCCGCCATGCGCTGTTCGAGACCGCGTTCGACGCCTTGAAGCGGACGCAGAACCTCGACGACCCGGCCTCGATCCGCGACGCCATCGCCAAGATGGACTATGCTTCGATTGTCGGGCCGGTGAATTTCAGCAAGGGGCCTTATCCGAACACTTCCGCAACGCCGCTGGTGATCGGCCAGTGGAAGAAGGGAACGAAGTTCCCGTTCGACCTCATCGTCGTCGACAACACGACCGCGCCCATGGTCCCGCTCGGCGGCAAGATGACGCCGATCGTCTATGGTTGACCGAGGGCTCGCGCCATCCGCCGGGGAAAAGTCTCCGGCGGAGGAGCCGATGCTGGAGCTTTGCGGCGTCTCGCGGCGCTTCGGCGGCCTGCGTGTGATCGAAGAGCTGAACCTGACCGTCCGGCGGGGTGAGATTCTCGGCGTGCTCGGTCCGAACGGCGCCGGCAAGTCGACTCTGTTCAACCTGATCGCCGGCGTGCTGCCGCCGAACGAGGGCGCGATCCAGTTCATGGGCCGCGACGTCACGACCATGAAAGTCTGGCTGCGCCGCCGGCTCGGGATCGGCCGAACTTACCAGGTGCCCAAGCCCTTCACGCACATGAGCGTATTCGAGAATGTCCTGGTGGCCGCGACGCACGGCGGCGGGCTCACGATTCCGGCCGGTCGGCGCGAAGCGCACGAGGCGCTGGCTTTGACCGGCCTCGCCGCGATCGCCGCCAAGCCCGCAGGCGCGCTGTCGCTCCTCAACCTCAAACGGCTCGAACTCGCCAAAGCCATCGCCGCCAAGCCGAGGCTTCTGCTGCTCGATGAGATCGCGGGCGGCCTCACCGACGCCGAATGCGACGATCTCCTCGCCATCCTCTCCGCCATCCACGCGCAAGGCGCGACGATCGTGTGGGTCGAGCACGTCATTCATGCCCTCAAGCGCATCGCGAGCCGGCTCGCGGTTCTGCACTTCGGCGCGATCATCTGCGAAGGCGCGCCCGACGCCGTGCTCGCCGACGAGCGGGTGCGGGAGGTGTACCTTGGGACGTGAGGGCGGCTGGCTTCGTGGAGGGAGCGCGTCTCGCGCACCCATAGCCCGTCGACAGACGGGCGTCCTTCCGGACGCCCTATCGGGCGGCGAGACGCCGCCCCTCCCAGCCGCGAGAAGACTGACGGATAGGCCATGACCGCCCCTCTCCTCGCTGTCGAAAAGCTCTGCGTCTTCTACGACGCCTTCCAGGCCGTGCACGACGTCGACCTCACGGTCGCCGAGGGCGAAATCGTCTCGATCATCGGCGCCAACGGCGCGGGCAAGTCGTCGTTCCTCAAGGCGCTCGTCCGCCAGGCGGGCCGCGTGACCGGCTCCGCTCGCTTCGCCGGCGATGATCTTTCCGCCTTTGCGACCCGCGACATCGTCGCAAAGGGCATCGCGCTCGTGCCGGAAGGCCGCAAGCTCTTTCCGACCTTGACCGTGTTCGAGAACCTGCGCATCGGCTGGGAGCTCGGCCGCAAGGGCGAGATCGGCTTCGACGAGGTCTACGAGTGGTTCCCGATCCTCGCCGAGCGAGGCGGCCAGCGCGCGCGGGAGCTCTCGGGCGGACAGCAGCAGATGGTCGCGCTCGGCAGGGCGCTGCTCGCCAATCCGCGGCTTCTTTTGTGCGACGAGATCAGCCTCGGGCTCGCGCCGCTGATCGTCAACGAACTCTACAAGATCATCCCCCGGGTGCGCGACCGGGGCGTGTCGGTGATCGTGGTCGAGCAAGACATCACCCGCTCGCTCGCGGTCGCCGACCGCTTCTACTGCTTCCTCGAGGGCGAGGTTTCGCTTTCCGGCCGCCCGGAAGACGCCGACCGGGAGACGATCATGCAACACTACTTCGGGGCGTGAGCGAAATGGTCGAAACCTTCCTCAACCTCATCGTCCAGGGCGTACTGATCGGCGGCCTCTATGCGCTGTTCGCCCTCGGCCTGTCGCTGTCGCTCGGGGTCATGCGCTTCGTCAACATCGCCCATGGCGACATGATCGTGCTGTTCTCGTTCGTCATCCTGTCGCTGACCGGCGCGCTCGGCTGGTCGCCTTTTCTGGCGGCGCTGATCCTGATCCCAGTCGCCTTTCTGGCCGGGTACGCTTTGCAGCGCTTTCTGCTCCAGCGCACCGTCGGCAAGGGCATTCTGCCGATCCTGCTGGTGACCTTCGGTCTGTCGATCATCATCCAGAACGGCCTGCTTGAAGGCTTCGGCCCCAACACCCGCAAGCTGTCGGGCGGCGCGATCGAGCTTGCCGCCTTCCGAGTCGGCCCGATCGACATCGGCGTCTATCCTCTGCTCGTGTTCGGGCTCGCGGTCGCTTTGATCGCGGGACTCGACGCGTTTCTCTACCGCACCGCGGTCGGCGCGCGGATTCGCGCGGTCAGCGACGACCCGGCCGCGGCGGACCTCATCGGCCTCACCTCGGCGCGCATCTATCCGATCGCGATGGGCGTCATCGCCATCACCATGCTGGCGGCCGCCTGCTGCATGTCGGTCTGGACCAATTTCGATCCTGCGATCGGGCCGAGCCGCCTGCTGGCCGCCTTCGAGGCGGTGGTGCTGGGCGGCCTCGGCAGCCTCTGGGGCACGCTCGCCGGCGGCGTGATCATCGGGATTGCGCAGAACTTCGGCTCGCAGATCGACGCCTCCTGGCAAATCCTCGCCCAGCATCTCGTGTTTCTCGCCGCGCTCGTCCTGCGTCCGCAGGGCCTGTTCGCCAAGAGTTGAGCGGATGAGCCTCGGCGGAAAACCTCTCCTCCTCGCCGCCCGCGGAGTCATCGCGCTCGCCGCGCTCGCCTGTCTTGCGGGCCCCTGGCTGTTCGACGCCAATTCGCTTTCGGTGCTGACCGAGTTCTTCATCGTGCTGACGCTCGCTCTGATGTGGAACCTGCTCGCGGGGTACGCAGACATCATCTCGGTCGGCCAGCAGGGGTTCGTCGGCGTCGGCGCCTACGCCTTCTTCGGCTTCACGGCCCTCGCGCATCTGAACGTCTGGCTGGCCATTCCGCTCGCGGCGCTGACGACGCTCGCCGTCGCCGTGCCTGTGATGGCGGTCATCTTCCGTCTGCGCACAGCCTATCTCGCAGTCGGCACCTGGGTCGCTGCGGACGTGCTGATGCTGATCTGCGGCAAGCTTCCAGGCTTCGGCGGCGGCTCAGGCACGAGTCTCCCGATCCCCGTCATCAAGCAGTTCGGCGCCCGGCTGGGCGACCGAATCGACCTCTTCTACGCGATGAGCCTCAGCCTCGCGCTGGTCGCCTTCCTTGCGGTCTGGGCGCTCCTGCGCTCGCGCATAGGCCTCGGCCTCACGGCGATGCGCGACAACGAGGAGGCGGCAGGGTCCGCCGGGGTGGACCTCGTCAAGACCCGCGTCATCTGCTTCTTGTGGACCGCGCCCTTCCTCGGCCTCGCCGAAGTCATGACCGCGCTGGAAAAGCTTCGTGTCGCGCCCTCGGCGTCGTTCAACATCACCGACTGGACGATCGACATCATTTTCATCGTGGTGATCGGCGGGATCGGCAGTCTGGAAGGGCCGATTATCGGCGCAATCGTTTTTTTCGTCCTGCGCCAGCAGCTTGCCGACTTCGGCGCCTGGTATCTCATTCTACTGGGGATCATTTCGATCGGGGTCATCCTGTTCGAGCCGCGCGGCGTCTGGGGCGCGTTTCGCCGGTGGGGCGTTCCGGACCTCCTCCCTGCGGGCCACGCTCCGGAGCAACCCGCGCTGACGGTCGATGACTTGCCCGCGGTCATCAAGTCGCGCGCGACCTCGACGTCATGAAAATCCTGATCATCGGCGCAACGGGCTATATCGGTTCCGCTGTCGCGCGCGCCTTGCGAAATGACGGTCATGATGTGAGCGGGCTGGCGCGCTCGGGCACCTCGGCCGCGCGACTGCGCGACGATCGAATTCGCGCCGTCCGCGGCGATATGCAGGATCCCGCCACGCTCTTGGACGCGGTTCAGACCGCCGAACCGGACGTCGTTCTGGTCGCTGCAAGCGCGGGCGGAGGCGCCGGCGACACCAAGGCGTTCTCCGCCGACCGGGACGCGATCCTGGCGCTGGCCGCGGGCCTCGAGGGTCGCGGCAAAACTCTGATCTTCACCAGCGGATCGGCGGTTTTCGGCGTTTTCGCCGACGGCGAGCCGGCCGATCCCGCGTTCGACGAAACCACGCCTCTGCCGCTGCCGCGAGCCCTGTTCGCCCCGCCTTCGGCAAATCTCCCGGAGACCTTCGCGACTGACCTGCAGGACGCCGTCGCCGCTCGCGTTCAGGCCGAGCGCGCGGTTCTTGCGGCTCCGGGCGTGCGCGGCATCGTCATACGCCCCGGAAACGTGTGGGGGTACGGCGGCAGCGTCGATATCCCCAAGGCCATAGAAATCGCCCGCGCCAATGGCGCAGCCCCCTATTGGGGGAGAGGCGGAAGCCTGCAGGGCTACGTTCATCTCGACGACTTGGTTGACCTCTATCGGTCGGCGATCGCGCGCGGTCGGACGGGGGGCGTCTATCATGCCGTGACGGAGGAGATCCGCCAGCGGGATTTGGCCGCGACCATCAGCCGGATGGTCGGAGCGGGAGATCGCACGGAGAGCGCGCCTCTTCAACGCATGCATGCGCTCGGCGGGACCAGAGGCGTGAGGCTATCCGTCAACAAGCGCCTTTCCGCCGACCGGACCCGCGCTGAACTGCGATGGTCTCCTGTTCGAACCGATGTGCTGCGCGACGTGGAATTCGGTTCCTACGCCGGCCGCTAATCGCCCGGCGTCCGTCCCTCTTTTCAAACGCCGTTCATGAGCTTGGCCGCGCACATATACATGGGCGGTCGGCAGGAACTCGCCGCGTCAGCATCGCTCTCAAACACCGAGCGAGTCGAAGGCGGAACGCGACACCTGCGCGAGAGCGGACGCACCCAAAGCGGCCATCCGTGACGGATCGGCGCGGCGACAGCTCCCGTTCGGGGGTTCCGGGCGCGATCGTCCCGGTTGACCATTTGGTGAATACCGGCCGCGGCGGTCTGCAGCGCGGTTTCATCACTACGTCAATTCCCATCGGATCCGTTCAACGTCCGAGGGCGCGCCCCCTTCTATCGGCGGCCATAACGATCTGAAATCATTTCGTGTCTGGCGCAGGAACAACCGCGGACAATTCCAGACTCGACAGCTGGCGCCCGTCTTGCCGGGGCATGGGCGTCGGCTGGGGTGCTCTCCCGCTGGCCTTGTAACGACAAACCCGAGGGAAACGCCCGTGGCTCTGCTCGAACGCCATGAATGGTACGACATCGCCCGCTCCACCAACTGGACGCCGAAGTACGTCTCCGAAGACCAGCTCTTTCCGGACGTCATGACTGGCGCGCAGGGCGTGCCGATGGCGAAGTGGGAGGTCTATGACGAGCCCTACAAGGTCTCCTATCCGGAATATGTCCGCATCCAGCGCGAGAAGGACGCCGGCGCCTATTCGGTCAAGGCCGCGCTCGAGCGCTCCCGCATCTACGAGAACGCCGATCCGGGCTGGCGGTCGATCCTCAAGGCCCATTACGGCGCGATCGCGCTCGGCGAATACGCGGCGATGAGCGCGGAGGCGCGCATGTGCCGCTTCGGCCGCGCGCCGGGCATGCGCAACATGGCGACCTTCGGCATGATGGACGAGAACCGTCACGCCCAGATTCAGCTCTACTTCCCGCACGAATACGCCCCGAAGGACCGGCAGTTCGACTGGGCGCACAAGGCCTATCACACCAACGAATGGGCGGCGATCGCAGCGCGCCACACCTTCGACGACCTGTTCATGGCGCGCAGCGCCACCGAAATCGCGGTGATGCTGACTTTCGCCTTCGAGACCGGCTTCACCAACATGCAGTTCCTCGGTCTCGCGGCCGACGCGGCGGAAGCCGGCGACTTCACCTTCGCAAGCCTCATATCGTCGATCCAGACCGACGAGTCGCGCCACGCCCAGATCGGCGGCCCGGCGCTCCAGGTGCTGATCGCCAACGGCCGCAAGGCGGAGGCGCAGAAGCTGGTCGACATCGCCATCGCGCGCGCCTGGCGCATCTTCTGCATCTTGACCGGCCCGTCGATGGACTACAACACCCCGCTCGAGCACCGGAAGCAGTCGTTCAAGGAGTTCATGCAGGAGTGGATCGTGGGCCAGTTCGAGCGCTCGCTGCTCGACCTCGGCCTCGACCTGCCCTGGTACTGGGACAAGATGATCGCCGAGTTCGACTACCAGCACCACGCCTATCAGATGGGCCTGTGGTTCTGGCGTCCGACCCTGTGGTGGAACCCGGCCGCCGGCGTCACGCCCGAATGCCGCGCCTGGCTCGAGGAGAAGTACCCGGGCTGGAACGCGAGCTTCGGCCAGGCCTGGGACGTCATCACCGACAACCTGCTCAACGGCCGTCCCGAGCTCACCGCGCCGGAGACGCTGCCGATCGTCTGCAACATGAGCCAGATTCCGATCTGCGCCATTCCCGGCGACGGCTGGAACGTCAAGGACTATCCGCTCGAATACGAGGGCCGGCTCTATCACTTCAATTCGGAGATCGACCGCTGGATCTTCGAGCAGGACCCGCAGCGCTACCGCGACCACATGACGCTGGTCGACCGCTTTCTCGCCGGCCAAATCCAGCCGCCCGATCTGATGGGCGCGCTGGCCTACATGAGCCTTCAGCCTGGCGAGATGGGCGACGACGCGCATGGCTACGCCTGGGTCGAGGCCTTCCGCAAGGCGCCGCCGCTGGCGGCCGAGTGACGCCCGCCGCGGCGGCCTGATCGCCGCCGCGCATCCCTCATCGCAACGCTTTCAAGAGGACGCCGGACATGGCCCTGTTTCCGATCATCTCCAACTTCGAGCGCGACTTCGTGCTGCTGCTGGTTCCCGTCGACACCGAGAACACGATGGACGAGGTCGCCGCCGCGGCGGCGCATCACTCCATCGGCCGCCGCGTCGCGCCGCAGCCGGGCAAGATCGTCCGGGTGCGCCGCCAGGGCGCGGCCGAGTTCTTCCCCCGCGACAAGCGCCTGAGCGAGACCGACATCAAGCCGATGGAGGCGCTCGAATTCATCTTCGCGGACGCCTGACCCATGACGTTCAAGACAGCCTGCACGCTCGACGACCTCTGGGAAGGCGACATGACGGAGGTCGAGGTCGATGGCCATGCGATCCTCATCGTGTGGCCCGAGGGCGGCGACGTGCGCGCCTTCCAGGGCATGTGCCCCCACCAGGACATCCCGCTTGCGGAAGGCAAGCTCAGCGGCCGCGTGCTGATGTGCCGGGCGCATCAGTGGACGTTCGACGCCACGACCGGCGCGGGAGTCAATCCGGGCGACTGCAAGCTCGCCGAATATCCGGTCAAGATCGAGGGCGAAGCGATTCTCGTCTCGGTCGAAGGCGTCGCCCCGACCTTCGCCCATACCTGAGACCCTTGAGAGGAAACGCCGTGAGCGCCACAGACACACGCAACGCCTACAAGAACAATCGCGTCGGCCCGATCCTGCGCGCTGGGCCCATCACCGCGGGGGTCATCGAGGCGGCCGAGGAGGACAATCCCGGCAAGACGATCCGGGTCGACGACAAGATCGCCTATGTCCGCATCGACACCGAGGGTGAGCTGATCCTGCGCCGCGAGACGCTCGAGCGCGCGCTCGGCCGGCCGTTCCGCATGTCGGAGCTCGAGGTCAATCTCGGCTCGTTCGCCGGCCGCATCGAGACGACGGACGACTTCGTCCGCTTCTATTACGAGAAGACGCTCTAAGAAACTCCAGGGAGGAACTCCATGAACCAGCCTGCCGTGCTCCAGCCGCTCAAGACCTGGAGCCATCTCGCCGCTCGGCGTCGTAAGCCCAGCGAATACGAGATCGTCTCGACCAACCTGCACTACACGACCGACCGTCCGGACGCGCCGTTCGAGCTCGATCCGAACTTTCCGCTCGCGATCTGGTTCAAGACCCATCGCAACGCCTCCCCGCTCAAGCACGCCGACTGGAATGCGTTCCGCGATCCCGACGAGATCGTCTACCGCACCTACAACATGCTGCAGGACGGGCAGGAGAACTATGTCTACGGCCTGTTCGACCAGTTTTCCGCGCGAGGGCACGACTCCATGCTCGAGCATGGCTGGGCGCGGCGGCTCGCGCGGCTCTACACGCCCGCGCGCTATCTCTTCCATACGCTGCAGATGGGCTCCGCCTATCTTTGTCAGATCGCGCCGGCCTCGACCATTTCCAACTGCGCGACCTATCAGACCGCCGACACGCTGCGCTGGCTCACCCACACCGCCTATCGCACCAAGGAGCTGTCGAAGACCTTCGACGATCTCGGCTTCGGAACGGGCGAGCGAGACAAGTGGGAGAGCGATGCGGCCTGGCAGGGTTTCCGCGAACTCGTCGAGAAGGGCCTGTGCGCCTACGACTGGGCGGAAGGCTTCGTCGCCATGAATCTCGTTGCGCGTCCGGCGGTCGAGGAGGCGGTGCTGCGGGGCCTGGGCGGCTCGGCGCGCCACAACGGCGACACGCTGCTCGGCCTTCTCACCGACGCTCAGCTCGTCGACTCCGAGCGGCATCGCCGCTGGTCGAGCGCGCTGGTCAAGCTGGCGCTCGGGCATGATGGGAACCAGGCGGCGCTCGAGGGCTGGGTCGCCAAGTGGGCGCCGCTCGGCGACGCCGCCATCGACGCCTATTGCGCCCATCTTCCCGACGCGCCGGGCGCGGCGGAGAAGGCGAAGGACGCCTGCGCCGCTCTGCGCAAGGGGATGGGGCTGTAGCAGAGGGCGGGTCTCGAATTTGGAGGGGCGGCGTCTCGCCGCCCCAAAGGGCGTCCGGAAGGACGCCCTTCTTTCGACGGGCGATGGGCGCGCGAGACGCGCGCCCTCCGGTTCGCGCAACGACGTCAAGCGAAAGCGAAGTTGTTCATGACCTATCGCATCGCATTCGAATCCGGCGAAGCCTTCGTGTTCGGGGCCGAGGAGGACACGCTGCTGCGCGGCGCCTTGCGGGCCGGGCTCGGCTTTCCGAACGACTGCGGGGTCGGGGGCTGCGGCAATTGCCGGTTCGAACTCGTCTCCGGCGACATGGAGACGCTATGGGCCGAGGCGCCGGGTCTTTCCGAGCGCGAGCGCAAGCGCGGCCGGCGGCTCGCCTGCCAGGCGAAGCCTGCAAGCGACTGCGTCGTCAAGGTCCGGCTCGCCGACGAGTATCGCCCGGCCGTTCCCGCGGCGCGGCTCCGGGCGACCCTGACGGCAAGGCGCGAGATCGCGCCCGGCATGGGCGAGTTCGTCTTCCGGACGGAGGCGCCGGCGCGATTCCTCGCCGGGCAGTTCGCCATCCTTCGTCCGCCGGGCGTCGAAGGCTGGCGGGCCTATTCGATGTCGAATCTGCCGAACGACCAGGGCGAGTGGCGCTTTGTCGTCCGCCGCACCCCCGGCGGCAAGGGCAGCAACGCGATGTTCGACGCGCTTCGTGTCGGCGACGCCCTTGTGATCGACGCGCCCTACGGACGGGCCCATTGGCGGAACGACAATGCGCGCGACGTCGTCTGCGTCGCCGGCGGCTCCGGAATCGGGCCGATCGCCTCGATCGTCCAGGCGGCGCTCGCCGACGGCGGCGCCCGCCGGATTCATGTATTCGAGGGCGCGCGGACCGAGGCCGACCTGTGTTTCCGCAAGCTCGTTCCCGAGGAGGCGCCGGCGCTCGTCTATGCGCCGGCGCTGTCGGCAGAGCCGGAGGGCGGCGCCTGGGCGGGGGCGCGCGGCTTTGTCCACGCCCACGTCGAAGCGCACGCTTTTCCGGCCGCGACGACCGAATTCTATTTCGCCGGGCCGCCGCCGATGGTCGAGGCGATGAACGACCTGCTCGTCATGCGCTGGCGCGCGCCGCTCGGGCAAATTCACACCGACAAATTCTTTTGATGAAAATGATGCCTGACCGCCGATCGATGACAGAGCGAGCGATAAACTGGATGCAAATCGTCATTAGGATATAATATCGATAATCATCTTGACTGACGATAAGATGCGCCCTAGGGTGCTCCTCGAGTTCGGACGCCGACAGAAGCGCCGAACCGGGAGGCTGGATGAACGTTCACGTCCATCGGGCGAAGCCATCGGCCCTCAAGGCCTTGCGGGCCGTGGCCGGCGCGGACACGCAGCCGCCGGGCGCGATCGCCGTTCCCGCGATCCACGACCTCGCCAACCGGCTTCGTTTCGCCCCGAGCCAGGGCCGCATCTGGCTCGACGATCAGCGCATGATGCTGATGCACGTGACCTCGCTCGGCGCGCTCAGGCAGGAATTGATCGAGAGTCTCGGCAAGGAGACCGCCCGCGGCCTCATCACCCGGATCGGCTACCAGGCCGGCGCCCGCGACGCCGAGATGGCCAAAAAGCTGCGATCGACGGCCAGCGTGATGGATCACTTTCTCGCCGGGCCGCAACTCGTGTCGCTCGAAGGGATCGTCCATTGCGAGCCGCTCGCCCTCGACATCGACGTCGGCAGCGGCCGCTATTACGGCGACTTCGCGCTCATCGACTGCGCCGAGGCGGAGGCGCATCTGGCCAGCTACGGCGTCGGCGACGAGCCGGCCTGCTGGATGCTGGTCGGCTACGCCTGCGGCTACACCTCGACCTTCATGGGCCGCCCGATCTTGTGGCGCGAGATCGAGTGTCGCGGCATGGGCCACGACCGCTGCCGGGTCGTCGGCCGTCCGGTCGAGGAATGGGGCGAGAGCGCCGGCGACGACCTGCGGTTTCTGCAGATCGGCGATTTCGTCAAATGGACGGCCGCCCTGCCCGCGAACGCGACCCAGCGCCTCGCCGCGCGCCCCGCCGGCGGCAAGGAGAATTCCTTCGGCATGGTGGGAATCTCGAGCGGCTTCAACACCGTCTGCCACATGGTGAAGAAGGTCGCCCCGACGCAGGCGACCGTGCTCTTCCTCGGCGAGAGCGGGGTCGGCAAGGAGATCTTCTCCCACAACCTGCATCGCCTCTCGAAGCGCGCGAGCGGTCCGTTCATCGCGGTCAATTGTGCCGCGATCCCCGAGCAACTCGCGGAATCGGAGCTCTTCGGCGTCGAGAAGGGCGGTTTCACCGGCGCGACCGTCTCGCGCCCGGGCCGGTTCGAGCGCGCGCACGGCGGCACGCTGTTCCTCGACGAGATCGGCACGCTGAGCTTCACCGCCCAGGGAAAACTCCTGCGCGCGCTTCAGGAGGGCGAGATCGAACGGGTCGGCGACACGCGGGTGCGCAAGGTCGACGTGCGCGTCATCGCCGCCACCAACGTCAACCTGCGCGACGCGGTGCGCGACGGCGCGTTCCGCGAGGACCTGTTCTTCCGCCTCAACGTCTTCCCGATCCGCGTGCCGCCGTTGCGCGACCGCCGCGACGACATCCCGCTCATGATGAACTGGTTCATGCAGCGGGCGTGCAAGAAGCACGGCAAGACCATCACGGGCTTCCGCGAGCGCGCGGTCGACGCCCTGATCAACTACCGCTGGCCGGGCAACGTGCGCGAGATGGAGAACATGATCGAGCGCGCGGTCATTTTGGCCGACGACGGCGGCGCGCTCGACCTCTGCCACCTGTTGACCGCTGGAGAAGAGGTCAGCGCCGCGACCTTCGTGGTGCAGAAGAACGGCGCGCTGAGGGCGGACGACCGGCTCGGCGAGCATGATGCGCTGCAGCCGAACGGGCTTCCCGCCCTCGCGGACACCGAGGCGCGCATGCTGCGCCTCGCCCTCGCGGAGGCGGACGGCAATCTTTCGCTGGCCGCACGGCTCTTGAGCATCAGCCGCCCGACGCTGGCCTACCGGCTGCGAAAGCACAAGATCGGGGCCGATTGAATTGCGCTCACCGGTCCGAGGGTGACGGCTTCCAGGCCAAAAAGCGCGTACCCGCCGATGTCAAGGCGGACGCCGTTGGCTTGCAGCCCACGCGAGAGTTCGTTTTCACAGCCGATAGGCCGCGTTGGGGCGCGTCGAATTGCCGCACTTGGCGCGCGATGGCGGGTCTGTGGCGGTTGCAGCCCTCTTGCTCAGATTTTTGCGTTGCTGGGCGCAGGCCACAAGCGAATCGCGGCGACCCCTACAGCAGAAAGGCCGAGGTGGCGGCGGGAGTGTCGTACAGCCTCAATACTCGAATGACCTTTACGGCGGCGGTCCTGCCCCGAGCGGCCTTCTCGTGACGGCCGTCTCCCCCTCCGCCTCCGCCATTCCCGAAGCCTCGGCCTGGATGCTCGCCCTGCTCGGCTTCGCAGGGCTCGGCCTCCTCGGCTCCCGCAGGGCGAAACCGAGCAGCTCGGCGCTGGCATGATTTGGACCTGCGGCGGACGTTTTGGCGGCCGCCGCGAGCATGCATTCCCATGGCGCTTTATGTTGCTCGGTGGTAAGGCCACAAGTTGACGCCGATCGCCTTCCCGCCAACCGCAAGACCTTGAATGACGGACGCCATTGCTAAGGCTGAAGCGCCGGCGCAGCCGCCGCCCAAATTGGCGGACGCGGGCCTCGGCGCGCTCGCGCTGATCGCTGGCTACTATCGGATCGCGGCGGATCCCACGCAATTGAGCCATCAGCTCGCCCTGACCGGCCGTGTGGCGGACGCCGAGGACATCGTGCGCGGCGCGAACCTGCTGCAACTGAAGTCTCGGATCGTGCGCGGCGTGACCGCCAAGCGGCTGGGCGCCGTTCCCTATCCGGCGATCCTGGAATTGAAGGACGGCGGCTTCGCGGTGCTCGCCGTCGCGGTCGAGAAGGGCAAGGCGCGCCTCGTCGATCCGATCGCCCGGACGGCGAAGGAGGTTTCGCTCGAAGAGGCGGAGGCGCTGTCATCGGGAGAGGCGATTCTCGTCACCCGCCGGCTGGGAGGGGCGGGCGCCGATCCCAACACCTTCGGCTTCCGCTGGTTCTGGCCGTCGATTATGCGCTACCGGCGGCCGCTCGGACATGTGCTCGTCGCGTCGCTGTTCGTGCAGATCTTCGCGCTGGCGACGCCGATCTTCTTCCAGCTCGTGGTCGACAAGGTTCTGGTCCACAAGGGGATGTCGACGCTGGTCGTGCTGGTCATCGGCATGGTGACGCTCGGCCTGTTCGAGACGGTGCTGCAGTTCCTGCGCTCCTACACGCTGAGCCACACGACCAACCGCATCGACGTCGAGCTCGGCCGCAGGCTCTTCCATCATCTCTTCCGCCTGCCGCTCGCCTATTTCGAGACCCGCGCGGCCGGGCAGACGGTCGCGCGCATGCGCGAACTGGAGACGATCCGCAGCTTTCTCACCGGCCAGGGCCTGACCGCGCTGCTCGATCTCGTCTTCACCCTGGTCTTCATCGGGGTGATGTTCATCTACTCGGTCAAGCTCACCCTCGTCGTGCTGATCTCGATCCCGGTCTATGTCCTCATCGCCGCCGTGCTTCGGCCGATCCTGCGCGAGCAGATCAACGAGCGGTTCAACCGCGGGGCGCGCTCGCAGCAGTTCCTGGTCGAGTTGATCGTCGGGGCGCAAACGCTGAAGGCCGCCAGCGTCGAGCCGATGATGCAGGCGCAGTGGGAGGAGCGGCTCGCGTCCTACGTCAGCAAGTCGTTCGACGCCGGCGTCACCGGCGCGCTCGGGCAGAACATGATCCAGTACGTGAGCAAGGTCACGACCGCGCTGATCCTGTTTTTCGGCGCGCAGTCGGTGATCGAGGGCTCGATGTCGGTCGGGGAACTGATCGCCTTCAACATGATCGCAAGCCAGGTGGTGCAGCCGATCCTCAGGCTGTCGCAGCTCTGGCAGGATTTTCAGCAGGTGCAGGTGTCGGTCGCCCGGCTCGGCGACATTCTCAACGCGCCGCCCGAGCCCGTGCCGCAGAACCTTTTGACCCTGCCGCCGCCGCGCGGGGCGATCGAGTTCCGCAACGTGACGATGCGCTACCGGCCCGACGCAGCCGACGCGCTGCGCAACGTGACGCTGTCGATCGCCGCGGGCGAGGTGATCGGCATCGTCGGGCCCTCGGGCTCGGGCAAGTCGACGCTGACCAAATTGATCCAGCGCCTCTATGGGCCCGCAGATGGGCCAGGTGATGATCGACGGCGTCGACGTCGCCCAGCTCGATCCGGGCTGGCTGCGCCGCCAGATCGGCGTCGTGCTGCAGGAGAACATCCTGTTCAACCGGACGATCCACGAGAACATCGCGCTCGGCGACCCGGCGATGCCGCGGGCGCTGGTGATGCAGGCCGCGCGGCTCTCCGGCGCCGACGAGTTCATAGCGGGGCTTCCGCAGGGCTACGACACGATGATCGAGGAGCGCGGGGCGAACCTTTCGGGCGGCCAGCGTCAGCGCATCGCGATCGCCCGCGCGCTCGCCACCAACCCGCGCATCCTGATCCTCGACGAGGCGACCTCGGCGCTCGACTACGACAGCGAGCGGATCATCCAGGACAACATGCGCGCGATCGTGCGCGGCCGCACCGTCATCATCATCGCCCACCGGCTCGCGGCGGTGCGCCCCTGCACCCGCATCGTCGGCATGGCTCGCGGGCGAAATCGTCGAGGTCGGTTCGCACGACGAGCTCCTGAGGCGCGAGGGCGGCCTTTACGCGCACTTGTGGGACTTGCAGACCGATCAGGCGAGGACGCCGGCATGAACGAGCGGACCGCCCCTCCGGCCGAACCGCCGCCTCCGCCCGCGCCGCGTCCGGCGCCGGCGATCTCGGGCCGCGACCGCGAGTTCCTGCCGGCCGCGCTCGAGATCCTGGAGTCGCCGCCGCCGCCGCTCCCGATCGCCCTGATCGCGACGATCTGCGCCTTCGCGCTCGCGGCGCTCGTCTGGTCGTTCTTCGGCCGGCTCGACGTGCACGCGGTCGCTTCCGGCAAGGTCGAGACGGCCGGCTATTCCAAGGTGATCGAGCCGCTCGATCCCGGCAAGGTGGCGGCGATCCATGTCGAGACGGGGCAGACGGTCAAGGCTGGCGATCTCCTGTTCGAACTCGACCCGGCCGAGGCCAACGCGGACGCAACCGCCGCCAGGGACGCGCTCGACGCCAGCCGCGCCGAGATCGCGCGGCGCCGCTTCGCCATCGAGGCGGTGCGCAGCGCCGGATTGGAAGACGCGGGCGGGACCGGCGCCGCGGAACCCGAGCCCGCGGCGCCCGGCGGCGCAGAGCCGCCGGCGATTCCCGACGCGGTCGAAGCGCTCGCCGGCCGGCCCGCGCTCGCGATCGCCTGGGACGAGGCGACGCCGGAGCCGTTCCGCCTGCGCGAGGAGGCGGTGCTGCGCGCCGACCTCGCCCAGCTCTCGGATGCGCTGAAGGCCCTCGACCGGCAGATGGCGCAGAAGCTCGCGACCCGGAAGAAGCTCGACATGAGCATCGCCTTCCAGCGCACGCTGATGGACACCCTGAATGCGCGCGTCGCGACCCGCCAGGAGGCGATCGACAAGCACGTCGGCACCAAGATCAACCTTTATGACGCCAAGGAGGAACTGGAGAAATTTCAATCGCAGCTGGCCTCCGACGAGGGCCAGCTGATCGAGACCGAGGCGGCGCTGAAGGAGCTTCAGAGCGAGAAGGCGAAGACCGCGTCGCAGTTCATCGCCGACAATCAGAACAAGCTTGCCGACGCCTCGCGCAAGGCCGACGAAGCGCGCGAGGCGCTCGCCAAGGCCGCCGCGCGCGAGGCGCACACCCGGCTTTACTCGCCGATCGACGGCGTCGTGCAGCAGACGGCGGTGACCACGATCGGCCAGGTCGTCACCACCGGCCAGCAGCTCGCCGCGATCACGCCGAACGGCGGCAAGCTCCAGGTCGAGGCGCTGGTCGCCAATCTCGACATCGGCTTCGTCAAGCTCGGCCAGCCGGCCGTGGTCAAGGTCGACGCCTTCCCCTTCACCCGCTTCGGCGTGCTGCACGGCAAGGTCACCAAGATCGCCTCGGCCGCCATTCCCGAAGAAGAGGCCAAGCGCGCGCTCGCCAACGCCGCCGCCTCGGCCAATGCGACCCAGGCGCCCCCGACCGCTCCCGGTCAGCAGGAGAGCTTCGTCTTCCCGGTCACCGTCGCCCTCGATGAAACCGCCATGACCATCGACAACGCCGTCATCCCCCTCACCCCCGGCATGACCGTCGCCGTCGAGATCAAGACCAACTCCCGCAGAGTGATCGACTACCTTCTGTCGCCGCTCGCCAAGCTCGCCTCCGAGGCCGCACGAGAGCGGTAGCGCGACGTCCCTCGGCCAGCTTCCGAACGGCGTTATCCGACCTGCTCCAGGTTCTCGAAAACCGACTTGAGGAGTGAGTGACCGCTCGCCAGGTTCAGCTCCAGTGTGCGAGCCCAAGGATCGGTCAGCAAGGACCGCTACGTGTTCTCTGAGCGCACGCGCAGGATGAGGCCTTCGTCGGCGCGCAGGCGGATCTCCTCGCCGTTATAAGGGCCGGGATCGTCGAGATAGGTTGAAAGCAGCATTTCGGTATTCTCGTGCCCGGCCGGCAAGGACGTCGCCCGCCCGGTCAGGTTGAGCGCGATCACCACATGCTGGCCGCCGAACCGGCGTTCGTAGGCGAGGACATGCTCGGTCGCCGCCAGAAGCCTGACGTCGCCGATCGAGAGCGCCTCGCTCTCGCGCCGGAGACGGAGCAGGGCGCAATAGAGCGACAACATCGATCGGGGATCCCCGGCCTGGTTTGCGACGTTCAGCACGTCCGCGTCCGCATGGAGGGGAAGCCAGGGCCTACCCACCGTAAAGCCGCCATGGGGTTCGGAACTCCACGGCATCGGCGTCCGCACGGGATCGCGCCCGAATCCGAAACCCGGGACATTCTTTTCGTACGGGTCCTGCACCAGATCCGGCGGAATCGGCGTGTCCGCCATGCCGATCTCCTCGCCCTGGTAGATCGTCGGCGTCCCCCTGAGCGTCAGGAGCAGCATGGCGGCGACCCGGGCTTGCGCACGTCCGATCCGGCTCGCGACCCGCGATCGGTCGTGATTGCCGAGGACCCAGTTCGGCCAGCCCCCGGGCGGCAGCGCGGCTTCGTAGGTCTCGATGAGCGACTTGAGCGCCGCGGGCTTCCAGTCGGTCGTGATCAGGTGGAAGTTGAAGGGCAAGTGAAAGCCGGTCAGATCCGCGCCGTAGTAGGCCATCAGCCGGTCGATCGGGAGGTAGGCCTCCCCGATCATGACCCGGTCCGGATAGCCGTCGGCCACGCGCCGCATCGCCGCGATCGAGGCGTGCACGCCCGGTTGATCGATCGTCCGGATTTGCAGCCAGCGCTCGGTCGGCGCCATTCCCGGGCGCCAGTCTGGGTTGGGGGGATTGTCCCGGTCCTGCTCGTCTTCGTGCAGATGGTGGATGGCGTCCACCCGGAACCCGTCGACGCCGCGATCGAACCAGAAGCGCAAGACCTCGCCCATCGCCTGCTCCACCGCAGGGTTGCGCCAGTTGAGGTCGGGCTGCTCCTTCAGATACGCGTGGTAGTAATACTGGCCGGTCGCCTCGTCGAACGTCCAGGCCGGACCGCCGAACTCGCTTTCCCAGTTGTTCGGCGGCGACCCGTCGGGCTTTGGATCTCGCCACACATACCAGTCCCGCTTTGGATTGAGCTTCGAGGAGCGGCTCTCCTGAAACCAGGGGTGCTGATCGGAGGTGTGGTTCGGCACGAAATCCAGGATGACCTTGAGGCCCATCGCGTGCGCCGACTTCAGCAGCGCGTCGAAGTCGGCGAGCGAGCCGAACAGCGGGTGGATCGCGCAGTAGTCGCTGACGTCGTAGCCGAAGTCCGCCATCGGCGAAGGGAAGATCGGCGAGATCCAGACCGCGTCGACGCCCAGCCGCGCCAGATGGTCGAGCCGCTGCGCGATGCCGTTGAGATCGCCGACGCCGTCGCCGTTCGAATCCTGGAACGACCGCGGATAGATCTGGTAGATCACGCCCCTCCGCCACCAGGCGGTCTCTGTCATGTGGTTGCTCCGGATTTGTTTGCTCCGGATTTCCGAGCGATGCACCGATACACGCGGCGGCCTGAGCGTCTCGAGCTTCGCTGGGAAGTTAGCGCCGGACGGGGTGTGATCCGCTGCTTCGGCCTAGAGGTCAAGGCCAGACGCTTTGTACCCGACTGGAGTGGCAAGAGTGCGCGCCAAGCGGGCGCGCCTCCGACCCATTGCTTGCGTTTCTTTTCGCTCCGGTTCGGCCGACTGCGAGGGCCGCAGCTCAATTCCTGGAACTGCCGCTTCTCGTTCGGTGGAGCCGTCAGCAGCCGGATCCAGGCGTCCTGAAAAATACTTTCCGACTGCGACCAGAAGTCGGTAGTATCTGTCATCCGGTCTATCGATAGCTGATCACCTCCCATCGAGCGCACCGCGAGACGAAGTCCGCGGCGTGGGCCGCGGAGGAGAAGCGGATGGACGGCGCCAACGACGAGCCCTCAAGCGGGGACGGGGGCAGGGCGGGAACGAGTCCGAAGTCCTTCGCGACGGTGGGCATCGGCGCCTCCGCAGGCGGCGTTCGGGCGCTGCAGGAATTCTTCGAGAGCTTGCCGGAAGACGTCGACGCCGCTTTCGTCGTGGTCATCCACCTCGACCCGTCGCATCAAAGCGAGTTGCCGAATGTCCTCGCGGCCCGGACCAAACTGCCGGTGTCGCAGGTCACGGACCGCGTTCCGCTCGAGCCGGGGCGCATCTACGTCATTCCCCCGAACCGGCAACTGGTCGTCGCCGACGGTCATCTTGCCGCCGTCGAGTTCGAAGAGCCTCGCTGGAAGAGGGCGCCGATCGACATCTTCTTCCGCTCGCTGGCGTCGCAACGCGGCGACACCATCGCGATCGTCCTGTCCGGCGCAGGTTCGGACGGCTCGATCGGCATCAAGGCGGTGAGCGAGGCCGGCGGCGTCATTCTGGTGCAGGACCCCAAGGAGGCCGAATACGGATCGATGCCGAGCAGCGCCATTGCGACCGGCCTCGCCGATTTCGTGCTGCCGGTTCGCGAGATCGCCGTCCGGCTGCCCGAACTCATCCGCGCCCGCTCGCGCCTGCCGTCCGAAGCGCCGGGCAGCGTCGACGACGAGGCGCTTGAGAAGATTCACTCCCGTCTGCGCCTCGTCACGGGCCACGACTTCTCGGCCTACAAGTCGGCGACCGTCCGGCGGCGGATCGCCCGCCGGATGCAGGTTCAGCGCGCCGCGACGATGGCGGACTACCTTTCCGTCCTGCGCGAAAGCGGAGCCGAGGCGCAGGCGCTTTTCCGCGATCTCCTGATCTCTGTCACGATGTTCTTTCGCGATGCCAAAGCCTTCGCCAAGCTTGCCGACCTGGTCGTCCCGACCCTGTTCGAAGGCAAGGGCGCCGGCGATGCGATCCGGGTCTGGGTTCCCGGCTGCGCCACCGGCGAAGAAGCCTATTCGATCGCCATCCTCCTGCTCAAGGAAGCCTCACGGCGGGAGGTCTTCTGCAATATCCAGGTGTTCGCCTCGGATCTCGACGAGGCGGCGCTCGCGATCGGCCGCGAAGGCCGTTATCCGCTGGCCATCGAAGCCGACGTCCCGGAAGACAGCCTGCAGCGCTTCTTCACCCGCGAAGACAATCAGTATCGCGTGACGCGGGAGCTGCGCGACGTCGTTCTGTTCGCCCGGCACAGCCTGCTGAAAGACCCTCCCTTTTCGCGCATCGACCTGATCTCCTGCCGCAACGTTCTCATCTACCTCGATCGCGATTTGCAGCGGCAGACCAGCGAGATCTTCCATTTCGCCTTGAGGCCCGCCGGCTATCTGTTCCTGGGATCGTCCGAAAACGCCGACAGTCCGGACGGCCTGTTCAACGCCATCGACCGCGAGTCTCGCCTCTACCAGCGCGGGCGCGCCGCGGTCGGCCCGAAGGCGGCGTTGCGCATCGGACCGCCGAGTTTGGGACTGGAGCCCGCGCCGTCCAGGGCTGCGTCCTCCTTCCGCATGACGAACGAGGCCGGGGCTCACCGCGAAGCGCTCGAGCGTCTGGCGCCGCCCAGCCTGATCGTCGACGACGCTTATCGCATTACGCATTTCTCCGAATCGGCGGGCCGCTACCTTCAGCCTTCAGGGGGCACGCTGACCAACGACATCACGGAACTGGCGCGCGAGGAATTGCGCTTCGATCTGCGCTCGGCGCTTCACCGCGCCTTCGTGCTTGGCGAAGCGAGTCTCAGTCCGCAAATCGCCGTCCGCTTCAACGGCTCCGCCCATGAGGTCTTTCTGCAGGTGCGGCCGCTCGGCGCCGATCCCAAGACCAACCATACGGCGATCGTCTTCATCCTCGAGGGCGGGACGGTCGTCGAAGCCTCCAGCGACGGCGCAACGCTTGAAGAGACGGCGCCGAACGAGGAAGCCCGGCGCCTCGAGCAGGAGTTGCTCTTTACCCAGGCGCATCTGCGCGCCTCGCGGGAAGAGTACGAAGGCGCCAACGAGGAGCTGCGCGCGGCGAACGAAGAGCTTCAGTCGATCAACGAGGAGTATCGCTCGACCGCGGAGGAGCTGGAGACCAGCAGGGAGGAATTGCAGTCGATCAACGAGGAGCTTCAGACGGTCAACGCCGAACTGAAGATCGAACTGGAACGGGTGTCGCGATCCCACAGCGACATCCAGAACCTGATCACGGCGACCGACGTCGGAATCCTGTTTCTCGACAGCGAGTTGCGCATCCGCCGTTTCACCCCACGGATCGCGGAGCTGTTCAACATCGTCGCGGGCGACGAAGGCCGGCCGATCACCGACTTCACCCACAACCTCGAATACGACAGTCTCGCCGCCGACGCGCGCGCGGTGCTCGGCGAACCCTCCACGAGCGAACGCGAGGTGCTCAGCCGCAACGGCGCCTGGTACCTGGTGAGAATGCGGCGATACCAGACGGTCCAGGACAAGGTCGACGGCGTCGTCGTCACCTTCGTCGATACGTCCGAGCGCCGCAAGGCCGCGGAACTCGCTGCGCGCCGGCGAGCGCTTCCGCCTGCTGGTCGAGGAGGCGCCCGAGGCGATCCTGCTCTACGATTTCGAGCAAGGCATGCTGGTCGCTGCAAACAAGGCCGCCGAACGCCTGTTGGGCGCTTCGCGCGACGACATTCTCAAGCGCGAACCCGTGTCCTTCCTCGCGCCGGAGCAACCCGACGGGCGGCCCTTTGCGGAGTCCTTTCCGGAGAACGCCCATCGCGTCCTGGCCGGCGAGGAAGTGACCATCCAGCGACGCATCCGCCGGGCCTCCGGCGAGGAGCGTCTCTGTCGCACGACCCTTGTCCGATTCGTGTCGGACGAGCCGCTCCTTCGGGTCAGTCTTGTCGACATCACCGAGGACGACCGGGTCCGGCGCGAACTGGCGGCCACGGCCGCGCTTCTCGCCGCCGAGCACGAATCGTCGCCGGACGGGATTCTGGTGTTCGATCCGAACGGCCGCATCCTCTCGGCCAATCGCCGGCTTGCTGACATCCTTGGCGTTCCGCACGAATTGCTCGCGGCTGCGAGATTATCCGGCGCTGCGGGCCGCGGCTTTGCAACGGGCGTCGGACCCCGAAACGGTCGCGCGCGGCATGCAATATATTTACGATCATCCTGACGAATACAGTCGTGACGAACTGCTTTTCAAGGACGGTCGCGTCCTCGATCGCATCACGGCGCCGTTCAGGACGGCGGACGGCAAAGCGCTGGGCCGCATCGCATTCTTTCGCGACATCACGGAGCGCCGGAAGGCGGAGGACTCGCTGCGCGCCAGCGAGGAGCGCTTCCGCCTGCTGGTCGAAGAGGCGCCCGACGCAATCCTGCTCTACGATTTCGACAACGACCGCGTGATCACCGCAAACAAGGCCGCCGAACGTCTGTTCGGGCTTTCCCGGGACGAAATTATCGATCACGGGCCGATGAGCTTCTACGCGCCGGAGCAACCCGACGAGCGGCCGGCGGCGGAGACCTTTAGGAAGAACGGCGAACGCGCCCTGGCCGGCGAGGAAGTGACCTATGAGCGATGGATCCGCCGGCCCTCCGGCGAACTGCGCCTCACTCGCGCGACGCATGTCCGGCTTCCGTCGCCAATCCGCATGACCCGTTCAAGCCATGTCGACATCACCGACCAGCGGGCGACTGAGGCGCAACTGTCCGAGGTTCTGCGCAACACCGTGGCTCTTCAGGAAGCCGACCGTCAGCGGATCGCGCGGGAATTGCACGATTCCCTCAATCAGTATCTGGCGGCGCTGAACATGAAGCTGGCGTTGTTCGGTCGGGCCGTCGCCGACTCTGCGCCGCTGACGTCGGGGGTCGCAGAGCTGAAGGCATTGACGGGGACGGTCGCGGAAGAGGTCAGCCGGCTCGCCCGGGAGTTGCGACCGATTGCGCTCGACGATATCGGCCTCGAACCCGCGATTCAGAATCTGACCGAGGAGTGGGCTGAAAGATCGGGGTTGCAATTCGATTTCCATCTCGCTCACAAGAGCCGCAGACTTCCGAGCCACGTCGAGACGGTGATTTATCGTGTGTTGCAGGAAGCGATCTCGAATATCGTCAAGCACGCCGGCGCCAGCAAGGTCGGCGTGATCCTCGAGACTGCGCCGGACCGTGTCGTCATGATCATCGAAGACGACGGCAAAGGTTTCGATCCCGAGGTGGCGAACCGCGCTTCCTCGCCCCGCCTCGGCCTGCTTGGAATACGGGAACGTCTCGCGCTCATCGACGGCAGTCTGGAGATCGAAACCGGCCCCGGCGCCGGGACCACGCTCATCATCCGCGCGCCCTGCAAGGAGTCGTCAGCGGCGCCCTGACGCCCTTCGGAGCCCACCTCGCTTGTAGAGGTCTACGACCGCCTTCCCCACCCCGCTTCGCTCCACCCTCCCCGCTTCGCGGAGAAGGCGAACACGCTGGAGCCCGCGACAGATATTTACGCGATCACGCTCGGCGCCGTGCGCCCGAGCCTCGTCTCGATCCCGGCAAGGCTGCGCGAGAGCGCGATGAGGTCGGAGAGCGCGGCCTGGGTCTCCTCGCCGAGGTCGCCGGCGGGCGGCTCGTAGCGCTCGATGTAGACGCGCAGCGTCGCCCCGACCGTGCCGGTGCCCGACAGGCGGTAGACGATGCGCGAGCCGCCTTCGAACATCACCCGCACGCCCTGGTGGGCCGAATCCGAGCCGTCGACCGGATCGTGATAGGCGAAGTCGTCCGCCGCCTCGACGGTCAGCGCGCCGAAGCGCTTGCCCGGCAGGGTCGCGAGTTGCCTCGCGCAGCGCGGTCATCAGCCCTTGCGCCGCGGCGAGGTCGACCTCGTCGAAATCGTGGCGGGTGTAATAGTTGCGGCCGTAGGTCGCCCAGTGCTCGCGCGCGAGGTCGAGGACCGACTTGCGGCGCTTGGCCAGAATGTTGAGCCACAGCAGCACCGCCCAGACGCCGTCCTTCTCGCGGATGTGGTCCGAGCCGGTGCCGGCGCTCTCTTCGCCGCAGAGCGTGGCGAGGCCGGCGTCGAGCAGGTTGCCGAAGAACTTCCATCCCGTCGGCGTCTCGTAGGACGCGGATGCCGAGCTTTTCGGCGACGTGATCGACGGCGGCGCTGGTCGGCATCGAGCGGGCGACGCCCTCGAGGCCCTTGGCGTAGCCCGGCGCGAGCGTCGCGTTGGCGGCGAGGATCGCGAGCGAATCGGACGGCGCGACATAGACGCCGCGGCCGATGATGAGGTTGCGGTCGCCGTCGCCGTCCGAGGCGGCGCCGAAATCGGGCGCCTGCGGGCGACATCATCAGTTCGTAGAGCGTCGTGGGCGTAGGTCAGGTTCGGGTCGGGATGGTGGCCGCCGAAATCGGGCAGCGGCGTTCCGTTGACCACCGTGCCGGCCGGCAGGCCGAGTTCGCCCTCGAAGATCGCGTGCGCGTAGGGGCCGGTGACGGCGTGCATGGCGTCGAAGCGCATGCGGAAGCCCGAGGCGAACGAGCGCGCGGATCGCGTCGAAGTCGAACAGCGTCTTCATCAGCGACAGGTATTGCGTCACCGGATCGACGATCTCGATCGGTCGCGCCTTCGAGCGTTGACGCGTCCCGAGCCGGTCGATGTCGAAGTCGGGCGCGTCGGAGATCTTGTAGGCGTCGATCGTCTTGGTGCGGGCGAAGATCGCGTCGGTGATCGTCTCCGGGGCGGGACCGCCGGCGCCGATATTGTACTTGACGCCGAAGTCGCCGTCCGGGCCGCCGGGATTGTGGCTCGCCGACAGGATGATCCCGCCGAAGGCGCCGATGTGCCGGATCAGCGCCGAGACGGCCGGGGTCGACAGGATGCCGCCCTGGCCGATGACGAGGCGGCCGAAGCCGTTGGCCGCGGCGATCTTGGCGACGATCTGGATCGCCTCGCGGTTGAAGTAGCGCCCGTCGCCGCCGACCACCAGCGTCTTGCCCTGAAAAGCCCTCGAGCGAATTGAAGATCGACTGGATGAAGTTCTCGAGATAGCCGGGCGCCTGGAAGACGGGCACCTTCTTGCGCAGGCCCGACGTGCCGGGCTTCTGGTCGGCGAAAGGCTTGGTCGCGACGGTCTTGATCATGGCTCGTGGGTCTCCGCGGGGGCGCTCATCGGCATTGTAGGGGAAGTCCCGTGGCGAGACGAGGCTAAGCGGGCGTCCGAAGGTCGGTGGTGGGGCCGAGCCGCCTGGGCAAGCGGCCTCGAACCCGGTCGCCCGGCGTAACTCCTTGAAATCGTTAAAAGCCTGGTTCGAGAATTGGCTCCAGCAGACTGCAAGACTTTGATAACAGGAGAGACCTGTCCGAAAACCGCGCTCCGCCGCCCCGGCTTTCCGGAACCCCGGCGCAGCCCTCATGAACGCCTTGCAAACAATTGTGAAACCTTTTTAACCCGTTCTGAGCTATGAGGGCGTCTGACTCCGCTCCCATCGGCCTCTTCCCCGGACCGGCCGGCCCGAATTTTCAGGAGGGCGCTCGCCGATGGCGCGCAAGTATTTCGGCACCGACGGCATTCGCGGCAAGGCCAACAGCAAGATCACCGCCGACGTCGCCCTGAAGGTCGGACAGGCGGCGGGCCTGGCCTTCCGCCGCGGCGACCACCGCCATCGGGTGGTGATCGGCAAGGACACGCGCCTGTCGAGCTACATGATCGAATACGCGCTCGTCGCCGGCTTCACCTCGGTCGGCGTCGACGTTCTGCTGCTCGGGCCCGGTGCCGACGCCCGCGGTCGCCATGCTGACCCGCTCGATGCGCTGCGACCTCGGGGTGATGATCTCGGCCTCGCACAACCCTTACGAGGACAACGGCATCAAGCTGTTCGGGCCGGACGGCTTCAAGCTCTCCGACGAGGTCGAGGCGCGGATCGAGGCGCTGATGGACGGCGACGTCGCGCCGCTGCTCGCCCGCTCGCCCGACCTCGGCCGCGCCAAGCGCATCGACGACGTGCAGGCGCGCTACATCGAATACGCCAAGCGGACGCTCGAGCCGCGAGGTCTCGTTCGAGGGCCTGCGGGTCGTGATCGACTGCGCCAACGGCGCCGCCTACAAGGTCGCGCCCGAGGCGCTGTGGGAGCTCGGCGCCGAGGTCATCAAGATCGGCGTCGAGCCGAACGGCCTCAACATCAATCAGGACGTCGGCTCGACCGCGCCCGAGGCGCTGGCGCGCAAGGTGCGCGAGATGCGGGCCGACGTCGGCATCGCCCTCGACGGCGACGCCGACCGCATGATCATCGTCGACGAGAAGGGCCACGTGGTCGACGGCGACCAGGTGATGGCGGTGATCGCGGAAAGCTGGCGGGAGGACGGCCGCCTGGCCAAGCCCGGGATCGTCGCGACCGTGATGTCCAACCTCGGCCTCGAGCGCCATCTCGACGAGCCTCGGTCTGGCGCTCGAGCGCACCGCGGTCGGCGACCGCTACGTGATCGAGCGGATGCGGGAGAAGGGCTATAACGTCGGCGGCGAGCAGTCGGGCCACATCATCTTCTCCGACTATTCGACGACCGGCGACGGGCTCGTCTCGGCGCTGCAGGTGCTCGCGGTGGTGCAGAAGATCGGCAAGCCGGTGAGCGAGGTCTGCCACCGCTTCGATCCGCTGCCGCAGGTGCTGCGCAACGTCCGCTTCAACGGCGGCAAGCCGCTCGAAAATCCGGTGGTCGCCAAGGCGATCGCCGAGGCGACCGCGCGGCTCGAAGGACGCGGCCGGCTCGTCATCCGCCCGTCCGGCACCGAGCCGGTCATCCGGGTGATGGGCGAGGCGGACGACAAGGCGCTGGTGGACGCCGCGGTCGGCGAGGTCTGCGACGCCGTGGCGCACGCCGCCGCCTGAGCCGCGGCGATCTAGGACTCGCAATCGACTCGAACGCGCCAAAACCATGAGCGCCGGTCCGCCAGCCGCTTCGCGATCTCGTTAAGAACGGCTTAACTTCGCGACCAAAATTGCGGCTGGCAAAAAGCGCGAATCACCGTAACATGCTTAGCGTCGTCAACAGCCGAAAGGAGGTGATCCAGTGTCTCATTGTCATCAGCCCCGCATGATCGATAGGGCCTGGGTTCTTGCCCCCGCGAAGGATTTGCGCGCGTAGCGTTCGCTTAAGGCACGATACCGAAAGCCCCGGCGAACTCGCGCGGGCCACGACAATGGAAGAGCCGTTCTCCACCGAGGGCGGCTCTTCTCTTTAGAAGAGCGCCCGGCCAGAGCCGGGCGCCCGATGTCACGACTGGCCGCGCCCCGCCGTTCGGTCAATGGGCGACCGCAGTGTCTGCGCCGATTCCGGTCTGCGACCGGACGTATTGCGCCTCGAAGGCCTGCTTTTCGTCTACGGCCGTCTTCGAACTGTCGGTGACCGAGAACAGCCAGCAGCAGAGGAAGGACAGCGGCATGGTGAACAGCGCCGGCGACACGTAGGGGAACCAAGCGGAGCCCTTCGGATAGCCGAACACCGCTTCCCAGATGCCGGGGCTGACGATGGTCAGCACGAGCGCGCTGATCAGCCCGACAAAGCCGCCGATGACGGCGCCGCGGGTCGTCAGGCCCTTCCACAGCATGGAGAGCAGGAGGATCGGGAAGTTGGCGCTCGCCGCCACGGCGAAGGCGAGGCCGACCATGAAGGCGACATTGATCTTCTCGAACACGATGCCGAGAAGGATCGCGACGATGCCGAGGATGACGGTGGTGATCCGCGACACCCGCACTTCCGTCGCTTCGTCGACGTTCCCGCGCCGGAAGACGCTGGCGTAGAGGTCATGGCTGACCGCGCTCGCGCCCGACAGCGTCAGGCCCGAGACGACCGCCAGGATCGTCGCAAACGCGACCGCCGCGATGAAGCCCTTCATCAGGTCTCCGCCGACCGCGTGGGCGAGATGGATCGCCGGCATGTTGCCGCCGCCCAGCAGCGCGTTCTTGATGTCGTCGCCGACATGATAGGCCGGGTTGGTCGAAACCAGCACGATCGCGCCGAAGCCGAGGATGAAGGTGAGGATGTAGAAGTAGCCGATGAAGGTGGTGGCCCAGAACACCGACTTGCGCGCCTCCTTGGCGTTGCCGACGGTGAAGAAGCGCATCAGGATGTGGGGCAGGCCCGCGGTGCCGAACATCAGCGCGATGCCGAGCGAGAACGCGTTGATCGGATTGGCGACTGCCGGTCCGGGCGCCAGGATCGCGTCGTGCTTCGGATGGACCTCGATGGCCTTGGCGATCAGCGCGTTGAAGTCGAAGCCGAACTGCGCCAGCACCAGGAGCGCCATCAGCGTCGACCCGCCGAGCAGAAGCCCCGCCTTGATGATCTGCACCCATGTCGTGGCGATCATGCCGCCGAAAGTGACGTAGATGATCATCAGAACGCCGACGATCACGACCGCCCAGAGATACGGCAAGCCGAACAGGAGCTCGATGAGCTGTCCCGCGCCGACCATCTGCGCGATCAGATAGAACGCGACGGTGACCAGCGTGCCGGTCGCCGCCATCGCGCGGATCGGCGTCGCCTGCAGCCGATACGAGGCGACGTCGGCGAAGGTGAAGCGGCCGAGGTTGCGCAGCGGCTCAGCCATCAGGAACATGATGAACGGCCAGCCGACAAGGAAGCCGATCGAGTAGATCAGCCCGTAATAGCCGCCCGTGTAGACGAGCGCGGTGATGCCGAGAAACGACGCCGCGGACATGTAGTCGCCGGCGATCGCAAGGCCGTTCTGGAAGCCGGTGATTCCCCCGCCCGCCGCGTAGAAGTCCTTGGTCGTCCGCGTCTTGCGGGCCGCCCAATAGGTGATGCCGAGCGTCACGACGACGAAGGCGACGAAGATGATGATGGCGTTCCAGTCGGTCGGCTGGATCGTGCCAGCCTCGATCGGGCCGGCGGCGAGCGCCGGCCCCGCGGCGAGCGCCTAGGGCGCCCGCGAGCGCTCCGTTCCTTAGAAGTCGCTTCATCACTTCCTCCCCCCAATTTTCGCGGCGTTGACGATCGCGTTGGTCAGATCGTCATACTCGCTGTTCGCGCGCAGGACGTAGATGCCCGTGAGCAGGATCGAGAGCAGGATGAGCGCCACGCCCATGATGATGCCGACCGTGATGTCGCCGGCGACCTTGATCGAGATGATGTCAGGCGCGAAGGCGACGATCGCGATGAACCCGTAGTAGAGGACGAGTATGATGATCGCGAGCGTCCAGCCGAACGCCTTCCGATCGGCGACCAGTTTCTTGTAGTTTGGATCGGCCTCGATCCGTTTCAGTGTTGAAACATCCATTGGGGTACCTCCCGGAGCGTCCATTGCCGTTGCGACGCCGTTTCTCGAAACGACGCCGGAAAAGAGCAAGGGCCGCCCGTGGAAGCGCGCCCTTTTGCGAGAGACGTTTGGCCGGGACCTTCTCCGGCACGGCGATTCGGCTCGCCCGCCGTCCCCCCGCCGGAAGGTCCGACGGTTTTGGCGGGAGAGCAAATCGTTCTATTCGCCTCTTCAGCTCTTCCTGACCGCTATTTTGCTTGCAAACCCAGCCGGCGTCGACCCTCGCCGCCCTAAACAATTTGTCTACACGATGGCGGGCGCGACGATCGGACGTCACGGATAGTTTGTGCCAGCGCCCCTGATCGGCTAAGTTGCAGCCTCGGGGCTGGCCCCCGGTCCGGACAAGACCAATGCTTGGCTTATGCGGCCCGACTCCCCATATTCCGCCTCTCCGCCGCACGCGGGCGAACGCGGGATTTCACCAGAAAAGGCCACGCGCATGGATTTCCTCAAGCCACGGTCGCACCGCATGAACCGCCGCCGACGTATCTATGAAGGCAAAGCCAAAGTCCTCTACGAGGGCCCGGAACCTGGGACGCTGATCCAGCACTTCAAGGACGACGCGACTGCGTTCAACGCGAAGAAGCACGAGGTCATCGAGGGCAAAGGCGTTCTCAACAATCGGATTTCCGAATATATTTTCCAGCGCCTCAATGACATCGGCGTGCCGACGCATTTCATCCGCCGCATCAACATGCGCGAGCAGTTGATCCGCGAAGTCGAGATCATTCCGCTCGAAGTCGTCGTGCGCAACGTCGCCGCCGGATCCCTGGCGACACGCCTCGGTCTGGAGGAAGGGGCGCAGTTGCCGCGGTCGATCATCGAGTTCTATTACAAGAACGATCAGCTGAACGATCCGATGGTGTCCGAAGAGCACATCACCGCCTTCGGCTGGGCCGCGCCGCAGGAGATCGACGACATCATGGCGCTGGCGATCCGGGTCAACGATTTCTTGACCGGTCTCTTCCTCGGCGTCGGCATCCGTCTCGTCGATTTCAAGATCGAATGCGGACGGCTGTGGGAAGGCGACAACATGCGAATTGTTCTCGCCGACGAAATCAGCCCCGATTCTTGTCGGCTATGGGACGTCAAGACGAACGACAAGCTCGACAAGGACCGCTTCCGCAAGGATCTCGGCGGCATGATCGAGGCCTATACCGAGGTCGCTCGGCGTCTCGGCGTCGTGCAGGAGAACGAGGTTTCGCGCGCCGGGGGCCCGCGGCTCGTCCAGTAAGACCCGTCTCACCCGGCGGCCGGCGTGCGACGAGGAAACGCGCGCCGGGCCGCCGGCCCGGTCAGAGCGATCTTCGGCCCGGAAGGCCACTGCGAGCGGCAAACTCAAAGGGAAGCTGTCGCCAGGACGATCAAAGGGCGTCGTCGCCGGTTTCGCCCGTCCGAATGCGCAGAGCGCGTTCAATCTTGGTGATGAAGATCTTTCCGTCGCCGATGAGGCCCGTGCGCGCGGACGACTCGATCGACTCGACCACGTCTTCGACACGACCGTCGCTGACGGCGACCTCGATCCTGATCTTCGGCATGAAACTCACGATATATTCGGCGCCGCGATAAATCTCGGTCTGTCCCTTTTGACGGCCATAGCCCTTGACCTCGGTCGCGGTCATGCCGTGCACGCCGATGCGATCAAGCGCGTCACGCACTTCGTCGAGCTTGAACGGCTTGATGATCGCGGTGATGAGCTTCATGTTTCCTCCCTCGCTCTTATTGTTCGCGTTGTTCGCGCGCGCGTCCACCCGCGCCGCACGCCCACGCCGGCGCTTTGTATGGCGCGGTCGCTGACCGCGCCGGCGGGCTCAGCTACAGCGCCTCGTCGCCGGTCTCGCCGGTGCGCACGCGCAACGCCCGCTCCATCGGCAGCACAAAAATCTTGCCGTCGCCGATCTGGCCCGTGCGGGCCGCGGCGCGAATCGCCTCGATGGTGCGATCGACCTCATGGTCGGGCACCGCCAGTTCGAGCCGCACCTTCGGCATGAAGGCTGCGGTGTATTCCGAGCCGCGATAGATTTCGGTGTGGCCCTTCTGCCGGCCATAGCCGTTCGCCTCGCTGACCGTCATTCCGCGAACGGCGAGTTTGTCGAGCGCCGCTCGAACCTCTTCGAGCTTGAAGGGTTTGACGATCGCCAGGATGAGCTTCATGTCCCCCGCCTTCGGGTCAAAAGAGAAATGCTACGTTTCTCGCTATGACGCGAAGCGAAGTTGCGCAAGGGCTGAATTCGCCCGAGCGCTGATCAGACGGCTGGAAAATGGTAGCGGGACCCAGACTTCGAACTGGGGACCTACGGATTATGATTCCGCCGCTCTAACCGACTGAGCTATCCCGCCGCAATTTATGCGCGTCCGCGCTGGGGGCGCCAGAGGAGCCGGTCGTATAATGAGGGGCTGACAGCGCTGTCAAGGCGTCGCCCCCGCTTCATCACCGCTTCATCCCCCAGCCGGCGCTTCCGGAAAGACGCGGGTGACGTGGCCCATTTTACGGTCCGGTCGGATTTCCAGCTTGCCGTAGAGATGAAGGCAAAGATCCGGCTGGGCGAGGATATCGCGCCAATCCTCGGCGTCCTCACCGATAAGATTGTGCATCTCCACCCGTCCACGGCGCGTTGGCGCCCCAAGCGGCCAGCCGGCGATGGCGCGGACGTGCTGTTCGAACTGCGAGGTCTGCGCCCCGTCGAGCGTCCAGTGGCCGGAGTTGTGGACCCGCGGAGCGATCTCGTTGACCACCAGCCCCTCGCGCCCGTGCCAGTCGCGGGTGACGAACAGCTCGACCGCCAAAACGCCGACGTAGTCGAGCGCCTCGAGCACGGTCGTCGCGATGCGCCGGGCCTCGAGCGCGGTCTCGGCGCTGACCCGGGCCGGCACGCGGGTGCGGGCGAGAATATGCCGCTCATGCTCGTTCTCGCCGGGATCGTAGGCGACAATCTCGCCTTCGAGGCTGCGCGCGGCCACCACCGAGACCTCCCGCTCGAAAGCGACGAAACCTTCGAGGATCATCGGAGCGCCGCCGAGCGCCCGATGGACCGCAGATACGTTCGAGCCCTCGCGGATCAGCGACTGGCCCTTGCCGTCGTAGCCGAACCGCCGCGTCTTCAGAATCGCCGGGCGGCCGAGCTCGGCGACCGCTCGGGCGAGCGCGCCGGCGTCGTCGACCGCCACGAAGGGCGCCGTCCGCAAGCCCGCATCGCGCAAGAAAGTCTTCTCGGTCAGCCGGTCCTGGGTCAGCATCAAGGCCCGCGCGCCCGGCCGCACGGGCACGCGCTGGTTCAGGAATTCGACCGTGCTTGTCGGGACGTTCTCGAATTCGTAGGTCACGACGTCGACCGAGCGGGCGAAGCGCGCGAGCGCTTCCTCGTCATCGAAGGGCGCGGTCGTGCGACCGGCGGCGGCGTCGTAGGCTGGCGCCTCGGCCTCAGGGGCGTAGATGTGCGTGCGCAGGCCGACCTTCAGCGCCGCAATCGCGAGCATCCGACCGAGCTGGCCCGAGCCCAGAATGCCAATCGTCGCTCCGGGGGACAGGATCATGTCGGCCCCTCGACGGGCGGCGCGTCCTGGGGCCGTTCGGCGACGGCGGCGGTGCGCTGGGCCCGCCAGGCCTCGAGGCGGTCCGCCAGCGCGGGGTCGGAAAGGGCCAGCACGGCGGCGGCGAGCAGCGCGGCATTGACCGCGCCTGCTTCGCCGATCGCTAGCGTGCCGACCGGCACGCCCGCCGGCATCTGGACAATGGACAAGAGACTGTCCTGGCCCGACAGCGCTTTGGTCGGAACCGGCACGCCGAGCACGGGCAGGATCGTGAAGGCCGCGGTCATGCCGGGAAGATGGGCGGCGCCGCCGGCGCCGGCGATAATCACCTTGAAACCCTCGGCTTTGGCGCCCTTGGCGAAAGCGACGAGCCGGTCCGGCGTGCGATGGGCGGAGACGATGCGCGCGTCATATCCGACGCCGAGCGCCTCCAGCGTCTCGGCGGCGCGGCGCATCACGGCCCAGTCCGACTGGCTGCCCATGATGACGGCGACGGGCTTCGACGCGCCGCTCATCGCGATCCTCGTGCCTTCGAAGCGATTCCCATGATTCCAGCGATACAGGCAAGGGGCGCGGGGGCGCAAGCAGGGCGGCGCGCGAAGGGACGCTGCTCCACAGACGACGACGCGAGGCGTGGATTTCGACGTGCTCGAGCTCGCGGACGACAGCCCAAGGCGAGTCCTGCGGCGTTTCGCCCAAGCCAAAGTGGGCTTACGGGCTCTTGACGCAGACTTTGCCGTCGCCTAGAGGGTTTCGATTATCGGCAATTGGTGACGCAAAGTGGCGACCCTTATCGTATCTTTCGCGCTGGAGAGCGGGCAGGCATAGGACCTGCTTCCGTTCGATAGCGCGCGCCGAGGCCCCTGGGAGGGCCTTTTTTATTGCCTCCAAACCCCCCAAACTGAAAAACGACGGACCAAGGCGGAAGGACAAGAGCAATGGCCAAGCATATGACCGGGGCCGAAATGGTGGTCGAAGCGTTCAAAGATCAGGGCGTCGAGTTCGTCTTCGGCTATCCCGGCGGTTCGGTGCTGCCGATCTACGACGCGTTTTTCCACCAGGACAAAGTCCGTCACGTCCTGGTCCGCCAGGAAGGGGGGGCGGCGCACGCCGCCGAAGGCTATGCGCGCTCGTCCGGCAAGGTTGGCGTGCTTCTCGTCACGTCGGGGCCCGGCGCAACCAACGCCATCACCGGCCTCACCGACGCCTTGATGGATTCCATTCCCCTCGTCTGCATCACTGGTCAGGTGCCGACCCACCTCATCGGCTCGGACGCGTTCCAGGAATGCGACACGACCGGCATCACCCGCAACTGCACCAAGCACAATTACCTCGTGCGCCGGATCGAAGACCTGCCGCGTATCCTGCACGAGGCCTTCTATATCGCCTCGCACGGGCGGCCCGGTCCGGTCGTCATCGATATTCCCAAGGACGTGCAGTTCGCCAGCGGCGCCTTATACGTTCCAGCGCAACATCCAGCACAAGACCTATCATCCCCAACTCAAGGGCGACCTCGATCGCGTCAAGCGCGCCGTGGAAATGATGTCCGAGGCCAAGCGGCCGATCTTTTACACGGGCGGCGGCGTCATCAACTCCGGGCCGCACGCCTCGGCGCTTCTGCGGGAGCTCGTGCGCGCGACCGGCTTCCCCATCACCTCGACGCTGATGGGCCTCGGCGCCTATCCCGCCTCGGACAAGCAGTGGCTTGGAATGCTCGGCATGCACGGCTCATTCGAGGCCAACAACGCCATGCACGACTGCGACCTGATGATCTGCGTCGGGGCGCGTTTCGACGATCGCATCACCGGGCGCATCGACGCGTTCTCGCCGAAATCCAAGAAGATCCACATCGACATCGACCCGTCTTCGATCAACAAGAACATCAAGGTCGACCTGCCGATCATCGGGGACTGCGCCCATGTGCTCGAGGACATGGTGCGCCTGTGGCGAAACGGCCATCAGTCCGATACGGCTGCGCTCGCCAAGTGGTGGACGACCATCGACGGCTGGCGATCGCGCAATTCGTTCGGCTTTCGCAACTCCGATACGATCATCAAGCCGCAACACGCGATCAAGCGCCTCTACGAGCTGACCAAGGGCCGCGACGTCTACATCACCACCGAGGTCGGGCAACACCAGATGTGGGCGGCGCAGCATTTCCACTTCGAGGAGCCGAACCGCTGGATGACCTCCGGCGGCCTCGGCACGATGGGCTACGGCCTGCCGGCGGCGATCGGAACCCAGCTCGCCCATCCCCAGTCCCTGGTGGTCGACGTCGCCGGCGAAGCGTCGATCCTGATGAACATTCAGGAGATGTCGACCGCGATTCAATATCGCCTGCCGGTGAAGATCTTCATCCTCAACAACCAGTACATGGGCATGGTGCGCCAGTGGCAGGAACTGCTGCACGGCGGGCCGCTACTCGGAAAGCTACACGGATTCGCTGCCGGATTTCGTCAAGCTCGCGGATGCCTATGGAGCGCACGGGATCCGTTGCTCCGACCCGGCCGATCTCGACGCCGCAATCCTGGAGATGATCGAGACGCCGAGGACCGTCATCTTCGACTGCATGGTCGATCAGAAAGAGAACTGCTTCCCGATGATCCCGTCGGGCAAGGCGCACAACGAAATGATCATGGCCGACCTCGGGGACGACGCGGGGATCGACCTCGGCAACGTCATCGACGAGAAGGGCAAGATGCTCGTCTGACCCTCTCCAAAGCCGCTACCGACGCGCCGCTCAAGCGGCCGTTCTTTCGACGAGGACGTACATGAACATGGTCAGGACGCATTCGGCTCCGCTGTCGCCCTATTCCTCCGCGACGGTCCGATCCCATATCGAGACGCATACCCTTTCGGTGCTGGTCGACAACGAGCCGGGCGTTCTCGCCCGCGTTGTCGGTCTCTTCGCCGGCCGCGGCTACAATATCGAGAGCCTGACGGTCGCCGAGGTCGCGCATGAAAGCCGTCAGTCGCGGATCACCATCGTCACCTCCGGCACGCCGGAAATCATCGAGCAGATCCGGCATCAGCTCGAGCGCCTCGTACCGATCCATTCCGTGAACGACCTGACGCTGACCGTGCGCGCGATCGAACGCGAGCTCGCCATGATCAAGGTGCGCGGCAAGGGCGAGAACCGGGTCGAAGCCATGAACCTCGCCGAGGCGTTTCGCGCCAAGGTGATCGACGCCACCGTCGAGAGTTTCATTTTCGAGCTGACGGGCGCCCCGCAGAAGATCGACGACTTCGTCAATCTCATGCGTCCCCTAGGCCTTGTCGAAGTCTCCCGTACCGGCGTCGCCGCCATTTCGCGCGGGCCCGAGCCGATCTGAAAACAACCTGAAAGCGTCCATCGCGATCCGCATCGTCCGGGTGCGGATAGATATGGACAAGACAGAATGGCGAGGGCAATGGCGACCTGGCAGGTTCAGGATGCAAAGGCGCATCTTGCCGACCTCATCCAACGCGCCCGCACGGAAGGGCTGTGTTTCGGCGTGCAAAATTGACCCCCTGAGGGGCGTCATCGGCGTCCAAAATTGACCCCCCTATTTCCGGTTTGATCGGCTGCCTGCTTTGGCGCGAAGCGGGCGGTGGGGGATGCTGACTGTGGAGACGATCGGTCGGATACGGCGCGAGCATCTGGACAAAGGGAAGTCGATCCGGGAGATCGCGCGGACCCTGCGTCTGTCGCGCAACACGGTGCGGCGGATTTGCGGTCGGGGGAGACGGCGTTTTCGTATGAACGCGAGGTCCAGCCGCGGCCGAAGCTCGGAGCCTGGGCGGACGAACTCGATCGGCTTCTGTCGGCGAACGCGAAGGCGCCGACGCGGGAGAGGCTGACTTTGATCCGCGTCTACGAGGAGCTGCGGGCGCTCGGGTACGAGGGCGGCTACGACGCGGTTCGCCGCTATGCCCGGCGCTGGGGCGACCAGCACGCGAGCGCGACGGCGGAAGCCTACGTCCCCCTGACGTTCGCGCCGGGGGAAGCCTACCAGTTCGACTGGTCCCACGAGATCGTCGTCATGGACGGCGTGACGACGACGGTGAAGGTCGCCCATGTCCGCCTCTGTCACAGCCGCATGATGTTCGTGCGCGCCTACCCGCGCGAGACGCAGGAGATGGTGTTCGACGCCCACGAGCGCGGCTTCGCGTTCTTCCGGGGCGCCTGCCGCCGCGGCATCTACGACAACATGAAGACGGCGGTGGAGACGGTCTTCGTCGGCAAGGACCGCCAGTACAACCGCCGCTTCCTCCAGATGTGCTCGCACCATCTCGTCGAGCCGGTCGCCTGCACGCCAGCGGCCGGCTGGGAGAAAGGTCAGGTCGAGAATCAGGTGGGCCTCGTGCGCGAGCGCTTCTTCACGCCGCGGCTGCGGTTCAAGAGCTACGAGGAGCTGAACGCCTGGCTCGTCGACAAATGTGTCGTCTGGGCCAAGGCGCACGCCCATGCCGAACAGAGCGAAAAAACGATCTGGGAGGTGTTCGAGGAGGAGCGCCCGAGGCTCATCCGCTATGGCGGCCGCTTCGACGGATTCCATGCGCTGCCGGCCTCGGTGTCGAAGACCTGCCTCGTGCGGTTCGACAACAACCGATACTCGGTGAGCGCCGGCGCCGTCGGTCGCCCGGTCGACATCCACGCCTACGCCGACCGCATCGTCATCCGCCAGGACGGGCGAGTTGTCGCGGAGCACCCGCGCGCATTCGGCCGCGGCAAGATCGAGTACAATCCCTGGCATTACGTGCCGGTTCTGGCGCGTAAGCCCGGGGCGCTGCGCAACGGCGCGCCGTTCAAGGATTGGGTGCTGCCGGCGGCCCTGGAGCGTATCCGGCGCAAGCTCGCAGGCTCCGACGACGGCGACCGGCAGTTCGTCAAGATTCTCGCCGCGGTGCTCTCCGACGGATTGCCGGCGGTCGAGGCCGCCTGCGCCCAGGCGCTCGCCGAGGGCGTCCATTCGGCCGACGTCGTCCTCAACATCCTGGCCCGCCAGAGCGATCTAGGACCGGCGCCGCCGATCCACACCCCCGCCGCGCTCAGCCTGCGGCATGCGCCGGTCGCGGATTGCGGCCGTTACGATCAACTCAGGAGCGCCTGACGATGGAGCGAACCGAAATCCTCGACATGATGGGAGAGCTCAAGCTCTACGGCATGAAGGCCGCCTACGACGAGACGCTTGCGACCGCGCTCAAGCGCAAGCACGAGCCGCAGCGCCTCGTCGGCGACCTCTTGCGCGCCGAGATCTCGGAGAAGCAGGCGCGGTCGATCAAGTACCAGCTCACCATCGCCAAGCTGCCGCTGGCCAAGGACCTCGACGACTTCGTGTTCAAGGACACGCCGATCAACGAGGCGCTCGTTCGCGATCTCGCCGGCGGCGGCTTCATCGCCCAGCAGCGCAACGCCGTGTTCATCGGTGGAACCGGAACCGGAAAGTCACACGCGGTGATAGCCATCGCGCGAAGCTGCATCCGCGCCGGACGGCGCGGCCGCTTCTTCACCACCGTCGATCTCGTCAACCGGCTCGAGGCCGAGACGCGCGCGGGACGCCAAGGCCGCATCGCCGATTATCTGACCAGAATGGACTTCGTCGTCCTCGACGAACTCGGATATCTCCCGTTCGCCCAGTCCGGCGGCCAGCTTCTCTTCCATCTCGTCAGCCGGCTCTACGAGCGCACCTCGATCCTCATCACCACCAATCTCGCCTTCGGCGAATGGCCGACCGTTTTCGGCGACCCCAAAATGACGACGGCCTTGCTGGACCGCCTCACTCACCACTGCGACATCGTCGAGACCGGCAACGAGAGCTGGCGCTTCAAGCACCGCGCCTGAACGCCGGCCAGCCTGCGTTCTCAGACAGATTGTTACCGCCGTCGCCGCGAGTGCCTGATCCGTGCTCGGCGTCAAGGCCAAGCCCGCTGACGCGGGTCGCTTCGCGAGCCTTGACCCCTGCGCGCGGTTCAGGCCCCAGGCAACCATGACCTTTGCTGACAGGTCCCGCCTGGCGGCCGGACCCGACCAGCAAAGCTCATGGTCACAAGGCCGCCAGGGGGGTCAATTTTGGACGCCGATCCAGGGTCAATTTTGGACGCCGATTGACAGAAGGGCCGCAGACGATTACCCGCTACGGCCGGCCGCGCGCGGTTGTGCTCTCGATCGAGGCTTATCGAGCGCTTGAGTCAAAGCCGATTTCAGGGCTTATCTGCTTGGTGGGCCGAAGGTCGACGATTTTGCTATCGAACGCGACCACGACGTCGAGCTTTAAACTAGACAGCGCGACGTCGTTGTCCTCAGGACGGGTTCTTGTCGCCCGTCAGCGCAGCTCCGCCGTGAACTTCTGGATCTTCTTGCAGGCGCTCTCGAGCTGGCCGAGCGAAGTCGCGTAGGAGACGCGGAAGTTCGGGCCGGCGCCGAAGGCGACCCATGCACCACGGCGACGCCGGTCTCCTCGAGAAGCTCGGTGACGAAGTCCTCGTCCGTCGCGATCACCTTGCCTGACGGCGCCGTCTTGCCGATCGCCTCCGCGACCGACGGGTAGACGTAGAAGGCGCCCTCGGGCTTCGGGCACTTGATGTACTTCGCCTGGTTCAGCATCGAGACGACGAGGTCGCGCCGCTCCTCGAACGCTCTTCGCCGGACAGGGATGAAGTCCTGCGGACCGGTCAGCGCCTCGACCGACGCCCATTGCGCGATCGTGCAGGCGCCCGAAGTCTGCTGGCCCTGGACCATATCCATCGCCTTGATGAGCGCGGCGGGCCCGGCGGCGTAGCCGATGCGCCAGCCGGTCATGGCGTAGGCCTTGGACACGCCGTTCATGGTGAGCGCGCGCGGCTTCAGACTGGGCTCGACCTGCACGGGCGTGGTGAACGTGAAGTCGCCGTAGACGAGATGCTCGTACATGTCGTCCGACAGCACCCAGACGTGCGGATGCCTGACCAGCACGTCGGTCAGCGCCTTGAGTTCGTCGCGCGTGTAGGCGGCGCCCGACGGGTTCGACGGCGAGTTGAGGATGATCCACTTGGTGCGCGGCGTGATCGCCTTCTCGAGCGCCTCGGGCTTCAGCTTGTAGCCGTCCTCGAGCCGGGTCGGCACGATCACCGGCTCGCCGCCGTTGAGCGAGCACCATGTCCGGATAGCTCACCCAGAACGGCGCCGGGATGATGACCTCGTCGCCCTTGTTCATGCGTGACGAGAAACGCGTTGTAGAGGATCTGCTTGCCGCCCGTCCCGACGATGACGTCCGAGGCCTTATAGTCGAGCCCGTTCTCGCGCCTGAACTTTTGCGCGATCGCCTCGCGCAAGGGGGGGATGCCGAGCACCGGCGGGTACTTGGTCTCGCCCCGCCGGATCGCCGCGATCGCCGCCTCCTTGATGTTGTCGGGCGTGTCGAAATCCGGCTCGCCGACCGAGAGCGAGATCACGTCGCGGCCCGTGGCTTTCAGATCGCGCGCCTTCTGCGTGACCACCATGGTCGCGGAAGGCTTGACGCGGGACAGGGCGTCCGAGAGGAAAGCCATGGCGAAAAAGTCCTTATCGAGCTTGAGTTAACGGCGCGGCAGCATAGTTAGGCCGGTCCGCCGCGGCAACCTGGCATGGCGTCGTTAGAAGATCGCCTGCGCCGCCGGCCGCCCAGCGCCTTGACCAGATGATGCGCGATCGCCATCGGGATCGGCGCGGCGAGCCCGTCCGGGTGGCGCTTCTCCAGCATCGCGCGCACCTCGTCGCGCGAAAACCAGCGCGCGTCCTCGAGCTCGACCTTGTCGACGGTGACCGTCCGGCTCAGCGCCTCGACGAAGCAGCCGATCATCAGCGACGAGGGGAACGGCCAGGGCTGGGAGGCGAAATAGCGGACCGCGCCGCAGGCGATCCCGGCCTCCTCCATGATCTCGCGCCGGACCGCCTGTTCGATCGTCTCGCCCGGGCTCGAGAAAGCCGGCGAGCGCCGAATACATGCCCTTCGGAAAGCGCCGCTGACGCCCAAGCAGGCAGGCGTCGCCGTCGGTCGCCAGCATGATCACGACCGGATCGGTGCGGGGAAAGTGGTGCATCCCGCATTTCGGGCATTCCCGCCGCCAGCCCGCCGCGCCGACGACCGTCGTCGTCCCGCAATTCGAACAGAAGCGCCGCCGGGCGTGCCAGGCGAGCAACGACTTGGCCGTCGCCAGCATGCTCGCTTCGGGAGCGGGAACGAGGCCGCCCGCAGCGAGCGATCGGAGATCGACCATCTTGAGATCGTCGCGGCCGGGAACGATGAGCACGCGCTGGTCGAGGAACCCGTCGCTCGCGTCCGCCTGCTCGACGACGGCCTCGTCCGGCAGCAGCGCCGCGAACACCGGCGCGCCGTCGGGCAGGAGCCCGAGCAGCGCCTCGACCGCGCGCGCCGCCAAGCGCCTCGACCTCGGACGAGCGGCAGCAGCGGATCGAGCCCGGCGCCGGCCTTTCGCAGGACCGGCATGTCGCGCGCGATCGAGGAGAACGCGTGCGTCGGGGCGCGTCCGCAACGCCGCGACCGCGGCCGGGTCCTCGCGCAATGCGGAGGCGCGGTCGAGCGGATCGGCGGCGTAGCCCAGACCTTCGAGCGGCGGCATCATCGTCCTTTCCGGCTGCGGCTCAAGGATAGCGCGCCTTGAGGCTCGCGGTCCGCGCGCTGTCGTTGTCGATGATGCAGCTCAGTCTCGGGTCGCCGCCCTTGGCCGTCATGCCGGCCTCGAACGGCGCGACGTCCTGGCATTCGGAATCGCGCCAGCTGACCCACTGCGCCTGCGCCTCGGCGAGCGAGCGGCGCCAGCGCGCCTTCTGCGACGACAGCACGCCCTGCCGCGGATCGATCGACTTGATCGCCGCCTCGACGACCGCCTGAAGTCCCGGTCGGCCTTGTCGGCGGCGGTGCGCAGGCATTCGGCGAGGTCGCGCGCGCCGAGCTTTGCGGTGTCGCAAGCCGCTTGCGACGGCCGCGCCGCATCCGCGGCGCCGGCGTGACGGCGGCGGCGACCCAGAAGCGCCAACGCGGCCGCGAAAAGGTGAATACGCATGGTCTGTCAGTCCCCGAAGAAAGTCTCTACCCGCGCGCGTTCTCCGACGCGGGCCGGCCGAGAAAGTCGGCCATTCGCACGAGCGCCCGCTCGATGTTCTCCAGCGAATTGGCGTAGGAGAGGCGCAGATAGCCCTCCCCGTATACGCCGAAATCGGGGCCGCCGATCGTCGCGACGCCCGCTTCCTCGAGCAGGGCCGACGCAAGCGGCTTCGCCTTCCAGCCCGTGCCGGCAATATTGGGAAAGGCGTAGAACGCGCCCTTCGGCGCGACGGCGCTGACGCCGGGCAGGCGGTTCAGCCCCGCGACGACCGCCTTGCGGCGCCGGTCGAACTCGGCCCGCATCGGCGTCGACCGAATCCTGCGGACCCTTCAGCGCCGCGATCCCGGCGAATTGCGCCGCCGAATTGACGCAGGAATAGGAGTTGACCGCGAGCTTGCGCGCGACCTCGCGCCACGCCTTCGGCCATACCGAGTAGCCGAGCCGCCAGCCGGTCATGGCGTAGGTCTTCGACCAGCCGTCGAGCAGGATCAGCCGGTCGCGGATCTCGGGATAGGCGAGCAGCGAGCGATGGGCGAGGCCGTCGTAGGTGAGCTGGCCGTAGATCTCGTCCGAGAGGATCGGCGACGTCGGGCCAGCTTGCGAGGCCCGCGACAAGCTTGTCGATCTCTTCGCGCGGCGTGACCCCGCCGGTCGGGTTTGCGGGCGAATTGAGGATGAGGAGCCGCGTCCGCGGCGTGATCAGGCCAGCGTCTCCTCGGCCGAGAAGGCGAAGCCGTTTTGCTCCCGCATCGGCGCCGGGACGGGCGTCGCGCCGGTGAATTCGATCATCGAGCGGTAGATCGGGAAGCCCGGGTCGGGATAGACGATCTCGGCACCTTCCGCTCCGAACATCAGGATCGCCATATACATCGCGACCTTGCCGCCGGGCGTGATCAGGACGAGATCGGGCGAGACTCTCGACGCCAAGCCGGCGGTGGAGGTCTTCCGACACCGCCTCGCGCAAGGGGGCGATACCGGTCGCGTCGGTATAGCCGTGCTCGCCGTCGCGCAGCGCCTTGACCGCGGCTTCGACGATATGGGGCGGCGGTTTTGAAGTCGGGCTGGCCGATGCCGAGGTTGATGATATCGCGGCCCTGGCGCTGCAGGTCGGCCGCCTTCGCGAGCACGGCGAAGGCGTTTTCGTCGCCCATGCGCGCGAATGCGGGATTGATGGCGATCACCGGGCTCGAGCCTCCCCTTGGGGTGGCCGCCTTTTTGGCAAAGCGGGAGGCGGCGGGCAAGCTTGGATCGCCGCTGCCTCCTCGGCCATTCCTCAGAAGCGGGACCCGGTCGGTCGCAGACTATTCGCCAAGCGCTTGGCGCTCTTTGAGGAGCGCGGCCAGCGCCTGCTCCTGCTCCGCAATGCGGTCCGCCGCGCGGGACTCGTCTTCGGCCCCGGACAACGCGGCGGCCTGCTCGGTCAGCTCCCTGATGTTGTCGCGCGCGATGGCGATCCGTTGGTCCAGGTCTCGAAGCGTTGCGGCGTCGGCCATCGAAAATCCTCTTCCGTGGTGAGCGATGGGATCCCCTTTTAGAGGACCGCCGCGGCCAATCCTCAGCCCAGCGCCTTCTCCAGCACCCGCCTCAACCGCGCGGCGAAGGCCGGCGGGTCCTCGACCTGTGCCGCCCTCGAGGAGCCGCGCCTCGTCGAGGATGAGATGCGCCGAATCCTCGATCAGCGCCTTGTCCTGGCCCGCCGTCGGAGCTGCCCGGCGAGCGAGACCGTCAGCGGATGGGTCGGATTGACCTCGAGGATGGGCTTCGCGCGCTCGCTGAGCCGCCCGTGCGCGGCGAGCATCTTTTCGAGCTGCCGGTCGGGCCCGAACTCGGGCGCGATCAGGCAGGCGACGCTGTCGGTCAGCCGGTCGGAGGCGCGCACCTCGGCGACCTCGTTCTCCAGCGTCTGCTTGATGAAGGCGAGCAGCGTCGCGACCTCGCCCGAGGCCTCGGCCGGGCGGCGTCGCGCCCTTCGACGAGCGCGATCGACTTGATGTCGGCCGCGCCCTGGCTCGACCGACTTGAACGGCTTGCCGTCGAAGCCCGCCGCCGTCGAAACCCAGAAGGCGTCGACCGGATCGGAGAGCAGCAGCACCTCGACGCCGCGGGCGCGGAAACCTTCGAGCTGGGGGCTCGCGGCGAGGCGCTTCGGCGTCGTCGCCGGTCAGGTAGTAGATCGCCGTCTGGTTCTCGCGCAAGGACGCGACATAGTCCGCCAGCGTGCGGCCGCCGTCGGGATGCGCGGTCGTGGCGAAGCGGGCGATCTTGAAGAGGCCGTCGCGGCGCTCCGGGTCCTCGTAGAGGCCTTCCTTGATGACCGCGCCGAAATGCTCCCAGACCTTGGCGAATTTTTCCGGCTCGCTCTCGGCGAGCTTGCCGAGTTCCTGCACGATGCGGTTGGTCACGCCCTTGCGGATCGCGGCGAACACGTCGCTCTTCTGGATGAGCTCGCGCGACACGTTGAGCGGCAGGTCGGCGCTGTCGACGACGAGGCGGACGAAGCGCAGCCAGCCCGGCAGGATGTCGGCGTCCTCGGTGATCAGCACGCGGCGCACGTAGAGCTTGTTGCGGCCCTTTCCGCGACGGATCGAACAGGTCGAACGGGCGCGAGCCCGGAATGAAGGCGAGCACGGTGTATTCGTGCCGCCCCTCGGCGCGCCAATGGATGGTCAGCGCCGGCTCATCGAACTGGCCGGAAAGGCCGCGGTAGAACTCGGCGTATTCCTCCGGCGTCACCTCGGACTTGGGCTTGGCCCAGATCGCCGCGCCGTCGGCGACGCGCTTCGGCTCTGCGCCGGGCTTGTCGACGAAGTCGATCGGCACGGCGACCGCGCCGGAATGGTCGCGGATGATCCGCTCGACCCGCCAGGAGTCGAGGAACTCCTGCGACTCGGCGTTGAGATGGAGGATGACCCGCGTGCCGCGCGCCGGCGCATCGTCGAGCGCGAGCGGCGCGATGGTGAACGAGCCCTTGCCGTCCGACGACCAGCGCCAGCGCTTCGTCCGCGCCGGCGCGGCGCGTCTCGACCACGACCTCGTCGGCGACCATGAAGGCCGAATAGAAGCCGATGCCGAACTGGCCGATCAGCGCCTGCGCTTCGCTCTTGGCGTCCTCGGCGGCGAGCTTGTCGAGGAAGGCCTTGGTGCCGGAGCGGGCGATGGTGCCGAGCCCCGCGGTCAGGTCCTCGCGGCTCATGCCGATCCCGTTGTCGGAAACGGTCAGGGTCTTGGCGTCCTTGTCGAGCGCGATCGTGATCGCGAAGGGCGCGCCGTCGGCGATCAGCTCAGGGTTGGCGATCGCCTCGTAGCGCAGCTTCTCGCAGGCGTCGGCGGCGTTGGAGACGAGTTCGCGGACGAAGATTTCCCGGTCGGAATAGACCGAATGAACCATCAGATGCAGCAGCCGCGAAACGTCGGCCTCGAAGCTCTGCGTCGTCGCGGCCTCGCTGGTCGGGGTCTTGGCGTCGGCGGTCAAATCGGGCCTCTTTTCAAATGGGTTGCAGGGCCGCGCTCAAAACGACGGCCGCCCCGATATCGTCGCCTTCGCGCCCGAATTCAAGGTCCTTCGCCGGTTCCGATCGTTTGGACAAGAAAGCGCTTGGGGGCTCAACGGGCGTGAGTCGGGCGGGCGGGATCTTGTCCCCTGGCCTGGATCTGGAACAGCGGCGGAACGGACCGTCCGATGGATGGCGGATGGGCGGCGGCTCGTCGCGATCGAGAAGAAGAGCGCTCTAGCTCTCCGACGTCGTCAGCGCCAGCGCGTGCAGGTCGCCGCCCATCTTGCCCTTGAGCGCGGCGTAGACCATCTGGTGCTGCTTGACCTTGCTCACGCCCTTGAAGGCGGCTGAGACGACGGTCGCGGCGTAATGGTCGCCGTCATCGGCAAGCGCATTCACCTCGATGCGCGCGTCGGGGAACGCCTCCCTGATCATCGTCTCGATCTCAGCGCGGGCCATGGCCATGATTGCGATTCTCCCTGATTAGCGCGTCGTCCGCCTCGCGCGACTCGGCCTCGAGCCGCGCGACGATGTCCTCGGCGGGTTCGGTCGCCGCTATCGTCACGCCGTCAGTCAACAAAACGACGCACTCGTTCGGTTCGCTCGAATTGATGGCGATCACGCGATCCGTCCGAATGTACGAGAAGCCCATGCGGGTCTTGACGATGAGGAATGGAATCATTCGCGTGTCCCCTTTGACGGCTCCATCAGCCCGGGAAACCAACCTTCATAAGTTTCGATCAGCGCGGCAAGCGCGATCGGCGCCGCGCCGCCGAGTTTCAGCGCGTCGCCGCCGGTGACGCCGATCCGGACGACGGCCACGCCGGCGCGCGCCGCTTCAGCGATCACAGCTTCGGTCGTTTCCGGCGCCGTCGTCGCGACATAGCGTCCCTGGTCTTCGCCGAAGAAAACGGCAGACTCGGGCCCATCGAGCGCAACCGCCGCTCCGACCCCGCCGGCCATCGCCATTTCGGCGAGCGCCACGGCGAGGCCGCCGTCGGAGAGATCCTGGACGCCGGTCACGCGCCCGGCGGCGATCAGGCCCGCGACGAATTCGCCGTTCAGCCGCTCGGCGGCGAGATCGACCGGAGGCGGCGCGCCTTCGTCCCGACCGGCGACGACCGAAAGCCAGGCCGATCGCCCGAGCCATCCCGGGACGCCCCCGATCAGCAGAATGTCGTGGCCCGCGCCCTTGAACGACGGCGAAGCCGTCTTCGTGACGTCGGCGACGAGCCCAACCCCGCCGATCGCCGGGGTCGGCGGAATCCCGACGCCCATCGTCTCGTTGTAGAGCGACACGTTTCCTGACACGATCGGGAAGTCGAGCGCTCTTGCCGCGTCGGCGATGCCGGCGATGGCCCCGACGAGCTGGCCCATCGCGTGCGGCTTCTCCGGGTTGCCGAAATTGAGGTTGTCGGTCAGCGCCAGCGGTTTCGCGCCGACGGCAATGAGGTTGCGCCAGGCCTCGGCGACCGCCTGCTTCGCGCCTTCGCGCGGGTCCGCCTCGCAATAGCGCTCGGTGCAGTCGGTGGTCAGCGCCAGCCCCTTCGGCCCGTCGCCGAGGCGAATCACCGCTGCGCCGCCGCCGGGCCCCTGCACCGTGTTGCCGAGGATCAGCGAGTCGTATTGCTCGGTGACCCAGCGCTTGGAGCTGAAATTCGGCGAGCCGAGAATTTTTAGCAGCGCCGCGTCGGCTGGAAGCGGAGCTGCGATCGCGGCGCCGTCGATGACGGGCGAGGGCGCGGTCGGCGTCCACGGCCGGTCGTAGAGGGGCGCCTCGTCGCCGAGCTCCCGGATCGGCAGGTCGGCCTTCACCTCGCCCTTGTGCCTGATGACAAAGCGCTTCGTATCGGTGGTCTTGCCGATGACGGCGAAGTCGAGCGCCCACTTCAAGAAGATGGCTTCGGCCTGAGCCTCGAGCTCGGGCTTGAGCACCATCAGCATCCGCTCCTGGCTCTCGGACAGCAGCATCTCGTAAGCGGTCATGCCGGTCTCGCGGCAGGGCACGCAGTCGAGGTCGAGGTCGACCCCGAGGTCGCCCTTGGCCCCCATCTCGACCGCCGACGAGGTCAGCCCCGCCGCGCCCATATCCTGGATCGCGACGACCGCGCCCGAGGCCATCAATTCGAGGCAGGCTTCGAGCAGCAGCTTCTCGGCGAACGGGTCGCCGACCTGCACGGTCGGCCGCTTCTCCTCGGCGTCCGCCTCGAAGGCGGCCGAGGCCATGCTCGCGCCGTGGATGCCGTCACGGCCCGTCTTCGAGCCGAGATAAACGATCGGATTTCCGACCCCCGTCGCAGCCGAGCAGAAAAGCGCATCCGCCCTCGCGACCCCAACCGCCATGGCGTTGACCAGAATATTGCCGTCGTAGCGCTTGTCGAACCCGACCGAGCCGCCCACAGTCGGGACGCCGAACGAATTGCCATAGCCGCCGACCCCCGCGACGACGCCCGCGACCAGATGCCGGGTCTTGGGATGGTCGGGCGAGCCGAACCGCAGCAGGTTGAGGCTCGCAACCGGGCGCGCGCCCATGGTGAAGACGTCGCGCAAAATTCCGCCCACCCCCGTCGCCGCGCCCTGGTAGGGCTCGATGTAGGAGGGGTGATTGTGGGACTCCATCTTGAAGACGCAGGCGTCGCCGTCGCCGATATCGATCACGCCGGCGTTCTCGCCCGGACCCTGGATGACCCATGCCGCCTTGGTCGGCAGGCCGCGCAGATGCAGGCGCGAGGATTTGTAGGAGCAGTGCTCGTTCCACATCGCCGAGACGATGCCGAGCTCGGTGAAGGTCGGGGTGCGGCCGATGAGCGCGACGAAGCGGGCGTATTCCTCGGCTTTCAGGCCATGCTCGATCGCCAGCGCCTCGTCGACCTTCGGTTCGTCAGCGCTCAACGGGACGTCTCTCTCACAGGAAAATCCGCCCCGCCCAATAGCCCCGGGAGGCGGCGACCACAAGCGCCCGTTGCCGGACTGCGCGGGAGAGGGCGCCGGGCGGGAGGCCTTTTGCATTGGCTCTGCGCAGGGCGTCTCCTCCCCCCTTGTGGGGGAGGATAAAGGAGGGGGGCCTCGCCAAGCTGGGGGATTCGCGGCGACCGCAGCACATCCGACAATGTCGACGGGCAGCGCGACCCCCCACCCCTCCCGCCCCCACAAGGGGATCTCCCGGCGCCGGCGCATTCGCCAGGGGCGGTCGGTCGATTCGAGCGCGGGTCCAACGTGCCGCCTCGCGTCACAGTGCCGACATATGGGACGGCGAGCGCGGCGCTCTGAGGCAAAAACCCAATCAGTCCGCCAACGCTGCTGACCGCTTCGCGCAAGAAGGGGGCGCTCCCCTTCGGTGCGGCGAGTGGGTGAAACGGTTATTATTGGAAACCGACCTCGCAATCACGGAAGGGCTGAGGCGACGATCTCCTTCCAAGCCTGCGGTGTTACTGCATAGGTCCCGACGGCTTCGCCATGAAACTTCCGCCATAGCGAAGGATTTGTGCTCGTCGCCACCAACGCAGCTAAGATCGGAACAGCCGCAATCGGATCACCAGCTATCGGCGTCAGCTCTTCCCTTGATCCCAAATACGCTCCGCGCAAGAAGAATGCGTCCAGCGCTTCGCGCACAATGGCGCGGCGCGATCCGGTCTGCTCGGCGACCCCGAGGATCGAAAGCAGGGCCTGATGGCTCAGAATGCCAGCGCGAGTGACGGGCTGAACTTTCGCCCTGCCGCTCGCCGCCAGATCGAGCATCGCTCCAACGAGGTCCACACCCGAGAAGAACGCGTTAGCTGGCTCCACAAGACGCGGGTTTATGTCGATTATCATCGCGCCACTGTCGGTCAAGATCAGGTCCATCGACAGACCGCCCTGCCATTCGAGCGTTGAGACCATACGTCCCAGAATATCGGCGAGGTCCGGAATTATAACGCTCTGCTTGATCGCCGCGCCGCCGCCTATGCCTTCCTTCAAGCGCAGGTTGGCGTGACAGGCGATCAATCGGCCATGCTGAGCAACGGCCTGAACCATGGCGAGAGGGCCAACAACCTGCTCCTGTGCGATCAGTTCGTCGGAGCCAAGCCCCAGATCCTTGGCCACAATGACGAGTTCGTCCGACGTCTTGGCTTGCCGCACGCCCGAACTCGCCGTGCTGATCGGTCTTTTGACGAAAACTGGAAAGTCTGTAACCCGCTCAAGGTCGGCCGCACTGGTGATCTCAACGGTTTTCGGTTGTGGAGCGCCGATCTCGGCCAGCGTGCGACAAGCGGAAACCTTATCCTGCACACGCCGCAACGATGCGAATGGAGGAACGATGGTGGAAACGGTCAGGCGCTTCTCTTGCGCGGAGAGGATGGTGACTTGTTCCTGCGTCGGAAACAGCAGATCGGCCCTTCGGGCCCTGGCGATTTCCATGGCCGCGCGCAGCCAGCCGAACGGGTCTGAACCGAAGTTTGGAACCGGATGCACTGCTCGAACGTGACGCGTGAAACGCGATAGGCAGAGTTTCGACGACGACAATAACTCGACCTCGTGGCCGAGCTCGCCCAACCGCCGTGCGGTCTGGCGGGAAGTCAGCCCCGATCCCTCCGACAGAATGATGCGCATATCATAAGTCTGACAGAAATTTGCGGCGAGCGGCGGTTCTTAATTAGGACGCCACCAACCCTTCCAGTGGTTACGAAGTCGGCTTTCAGTCCAGTTGACGCGTCCAAGGCAACCATCGCCTGCGTCAGCTTGACGTCGACTTTGCCCGTGGTGCTCCGGTCGGCGACCGCCCCCGTTTCCCGGCGCAGAGCTTGACGTCCGCAACGCTGCTCCTTCCCGGCATTCGTCCGCGCCGCGGTTTCCCGAACCGATATCAAGCGGCCTCAGCCGAGCCGCAATGGGTTTGATGGCCCTTGAATTCCGTTATTCAGAAGAAAGAGCTTGCCAAGCGCGGCGCGGACCATTACCTTGTTAATTTCAGAAACAAGGAAGCCGCCATGACCGAGTTGACCGAAGGCCGACCCGCTCCCGAAAATCCCGCCCCCGAAGAGCCCGCCGCCGCGCTCGCCCTGCGCCTGAAGGCGCTCGAACGCGGGCGGGTGATTGTCGACTACGCCAACCGCGGCGTTCGCAATCCCGGAAATCGCCGCGCGCGTGGGCATGACGGAGAGCGCGGCGCGGGCGATGCTGCGCGACGTCCTCGCCCGCTCGGCGCCCGAATCCCCCGAGGACTTCGCGGCGATCCAGATGAGCCGGCTGAACGCGGCGCTGCTCGTCGCCTACGGCGCGATGGGGGAGATGAACCTCAAGGCGGTCGATCGGGTGGTCCGGATCGTGCGCGCGCTCGACCGCTACGCCGCGGTGCTGGCCGCCCGGCCGCTGACGCGGACGCCCGCGCTCAACCGCGACGCCGAGGCCGCGCCCGCGCTTCCCGACGACCGCGGCCGGTCCTCCATTGTGGCGCAAGTCCCTGAAAAGGCTCATTCCCGGAGCCTTGGCCTGCCCTCGACGGAGGAAGCCGAGGCAAGGCCCGCCGCGCGGCCGGCCGAGGCGCCGGCGCCCGCCCTCGCCCGCGCTCCGGGCGACGCGCGCCCGGACATTCCGCCGCAACCCTTTGACATCTCTCGATTTCGGGCGCGGGTTCTTGCCCGGGCCGGCGCCCGCCGCGGCCGCCCTCGATCCGCCCGGCCTCGCGGCAAGGGGCTGGATGGAGACGGCCGCGTCGGTCGGCGCGCTGGCGGCGGCGGGCGCCTAATTGGCTAGCGCCGCGCGCACGTCGAGGGCGATGACGATCAGCATCCAGAGGCACGCGCGCTTTCCAGCTCCCTTGCGCCCTTCGCGCTCGCGAGCAGCGACGGCAACCCTGCGTCGAAACCGGTCAAGCTAGCTGGGTTTCACCCTGAGGCCCAATCCGCCTCGCTCAGCCGTTGACCCGTTTCTCCAAAGCGATCTCTTCGCGGAGCGAGTCCTTGTCCCGTTCGACGGTTGCGACGGCGAGATCGCGACCGTCGCGGCGGAAACGGACGAGGCCGTCGCGTTTCGCAAGATCGCCCTCGACGATCGTCTCGTCCCATGTCTCCGCATGGCCGACATAGCGGATCGAGAGGTCGAAATGCTTGGTCCAGAAGAACGGGACGATCGTGAAGGGCTGGTTGCGGCCCAGCATGTTCGCCGCGGCGATCTGCCCTTGGCGTTCGGCGACCACCCAATGTTCGACGCGGATGTTCTCGCCGGTATGGGGGTCGGGCCAGCGGGCGATGTCGCCCGCGGCGAAGATGTCCGAGTCGCTGGTCGTGAGGCGCGCGTCGACCAGGACGCCACGGTCGAGCTTGAGCCCCGCCGCTTCCGCGAGCGCGATGCGCGGCTCGACGCCGATGCCGACGATGACGAGATCCGCGCCGATCTCCTCTCCGCCTTCGAGGCGCACCCGATCGGCCTCGACGCTCGCGACCTTCGCGCCGAGGTGGAGGCGCACGCCCTTGTCGGCGTGGGCTTGCACGACGACATCGGAGAGCTGCCGCCCGAACACCCTTTCGAGCGGATGGGCTTCCGGCGCGACGACGTCGACCGAAAGGCCGCGCCCGCGCAACGACGCCGCTGCCTCCATCGCGATAAAGCTGCCGCCGATCACGGCGACGCGGGCGTTGGCCGTCGCCCTGCCGAGAATGCGCCGGCAGTCGCCGAGAGACCGCAACACCATGACATGCGGCAGATCGCCTCCGGGGAAGTTGGGCCCGCGGGGAGCGGCGCCGGTTGCAAGCAGCAGTTTCGCATAGGTTTTCTCGTCGCCATTGGCGAGGCCCAAACGCCGGCCGACGGCGTCGATCTGCTGAACGCGCGCGCCGCCATGGAAGGCGACGCCGAGGTCGGCCAGCGAATGCCGGGCGATCGGCAGCCAGTCGTCGCCGCCCGTCCCTTCGAGGTAGTCCTTGGTCAGAAGCGTGCGATCGTAGGGCTCGTCGGCCTCTTCGGAAAAGATCGAAATCGCGCCCGCCCAGCCGAGCTTCCGCAGCGCGTCCGCCGCCGCGAACCCGGCCGCGCCGCCGCCCACGATCGCCATCGTCCCGAGCACAGGGTCGCGCTTAGGCGAACGTCGCTCGGCCGGCTCCTCGGCCGCGCCTACCTTGAAGCGATTCCCTTCGACCGCGACCGGGTAGACCTTCAGGGGGTCGAAAGCCGGCGCCGCTTCGGCTTCGCCGGTCGCGAGATCAAAGCAGGCGTGATGCCACGGACAACGGATGCGCCCGTTCGCGACAACGCCCTTGTCCAGGGGTCCGGACGTATGAGGGCACGTCGCGCTCAAGGCCCTGAGCGCGTCGCCCTGCCGCCAGACCATGACGCGCTCCTTCCGGAAAAGGCCGGCGAGGACTCCGCCGTCGGTCACGGCCTCGATGGCGGTCCATTGGGCCAAATCGGGAAGGTCTTCGCCCTGGTCGTGGCTCATGGCGTTACTCCGGAATGCCCAGGGGTAACGCTCACGACCCGACCGACGTTCCGCGCCATCGCAGGCCCCCGCCCCCTCACCGCCTCCCGAACAGCCGCTCGATGTCGGCGAGCTTCAGCTCCACATAGGTCGGGCGGCCGTGGTTGCATTGGCCGGCGCCCGGGGTCGCCTCCATCTCCCGCAGGAGCGCGTTCATCTCCTCGGGCTTCAAGGGCCGGCCGGAGCGCACCGAGTGATGGCAGGCGAAGGTCGCAAGCCGCTCGTCGAGCCGCCGGGCGAGACTCTGCGTCCCGTCCTCGGCCGCGAGGTCGGCGGCGAGGTCCTGGATGAGCCCGGCGAGATCGGCCTGCGCGAGGATCGCCGGCGCCTCCCTGACCAGGATCGCGCCCGCGCCAAACCCCTCGACGATCAGCCCGAGCGAAGCCAGCGCGTCGGCGTGCGCCTCGACGAGCGCGGCCGCGTCCGGATCGAGATCGACCACCACGGGGTGCAACAGCGCCTGCCGTTCGACCCCCCTGCCCTCGCGCTGCCGCTTCAGGGTCTCGTAGACGATCCGCTCATGCGCCGCGTGCTGGTCGACGATCACGAGGCCGTTCGGAGTCTCGGCGATGATATAGGCTCTTGTGCACTTGGGCCCGCGCCGCGCCGAGCGGCGCCGCAAGGTCGCGCTCCGCCGGCTCTTGCGCCGCGACCGCCGCCGCGGGGGTGAATTCGCGCAAAGCTTTGCTGCGCCGGCTCGGCGAGGCTCGCGGCGACCGCGGAAGTCCGCAGCGGCGCGGCGGGCGAGGCGCGCCAGTCCCATCCGCCGGCGGGCGGGGCCTGCCGGAAGCCTTGCGGCGGCCGCATCGCGAGCACGGTCGCGGTCCCGCCCGTCGTCGAGGCCCGATGCAGCGCCCCGGCGAGGCGCTGCTTCAGGCCGCCGACCACGAGGCCGCGCACGAGCCCCGCGTCGCGGAAGCGAACCTCCGCCTTGGCGGGATGGACATTCACGTCGACGGAATGCGGGTCGCATTCGACGAACAGCGCCGCGACCGCATGCCGGCCCGCGGGCAGGAAATCGAGATAGGCCGCGCGCAATGCGCCCGACAGCGTCTTGTCGCGCACCGTCCGGCCGTTGACGAAGAGATATTGCGCCAGCGTGTTCGGCCGGGAAAAGGTCGGAAGGCCGATGCGGCCGGTGAGCCGCACGCTCTCCCGGTCCGCCTCGATCTCGAGCGAATTGGCGGCGAAGTCGGGTCCGAGCGCCTGCCTCAGCCGCCCGTCGAGGCCGGCCTCGCTCGCGCCGCAGGCCAGCCAATCGAAGCCCGTCCCGATGTCGGTCGTGAGCGCAAAGCGCACGTCCGGGTTGGCGAGCGCGAGCCGCCGCACGACATCGCTGACCGCCAGCGCCTCGGCGCGGTCGCCTTTCAGGAATTTGAGCCGCGCGGGCGTCGCTGCGAACAGGTCGCGCGCCTCGACCCGCGTGCCGTTCGCGCCGGCGCAAGGCTCGACCGCGCTTTTCGCCCCGTCCTCGACGACCAGCTTCAAGGCGGTCGGCGCGTCCGTGGCGCCGGGTTCGAATCTCGAGCCGCGACACCGACGCGATCGACGGCAGCGCCTCGCCGCGGAAGCCGAAGGTTGCGATCGCGGTCAGGTCGCCGTTGGGGATCTTCGAGGTCGCGTGGCGCTCGACCGACAGCTGAAGATCCGCCTCGTCCATGCCGCGGCCGTCGTCGGTCACCCGGATCAGCCGTCGTCCGCCGGCCTCGATCGCGACTTCGATTGCGCGCGCGTCGGCGTCGAGCGCGTTCTCGATCAGTTCCTTGACCGCGGCGGCCGGCCGCTCGACGACCTCGCCCGCGGCGATGCGATCGACAAGCAGGGGATCGAGACGGCGAATCGGCATGGAGCGCGGAAAACCTCGCCGAACTTATCGCATCGAGAGCGGCGGCGGGAAAGCCTCAGCGCCGTGCGAACCGGCGGCCGGTCCCAAGAATCGCCTCTTTTCCCCGTCAGACGCACAGGAATGAGGATTGAATTGGATGCGGGGCGCGTGTCATGTTTCGCCCTCCGCAGTTTGAGAGCCGGGAAAGAATGACTTTCGTGATCAATCCATTCTGGCGCCGAGCGCTGGTCGCCGGCGCCCTCGCTACTGGCGGCCCTCGCGAGCGCTTATCCGCAGTTTGCTGCGGCTTCCGTTACCGATAGCGGCTCGGCGGACCCCCGCTTCGCGGTGAGCCAACCCGGAAACTACCTTGCCGGGCTGATCGCGAGCGCCGATCGGGATTCGGCCGCGGCGGAGGCCTTTTATCGGGAAGCGCTGAGGCTCGATCCGCGCAACGCCGAACTGATCGAACGCTCGTTTTCCGCGGCGCTGTCCAATGGCGACATTCCGGAGGCGAGCGCCCTTGCGGAACGGCTGTTGGCGCGCGATCCGACCAACAGGCTCGCGCGCCTTGCGCTGTCGGTGAGCCTGATGGAGCGCGGCGACTGGGCCGCGGCTCGGGCGCAGCTTCAAAGCAAGGACGAGGCGCGCGACGTGACGTCGGCCTTGCTGACGGCGTGGACCTACGCCGGACAGAACGACCTCCGCCACGCCCTCGAGACGCTGGATCGCATTCGCGACCCCGCGGTCGTCGCATTCCGGGATTTTCACGCCGGACTGATCGCCGCCGAACTCGGCAATCCCGCCGAGGCCCAGCAGCGTCTGAAGTCCGCCTATGAAGCCGACAAGAGCGCGCTTCGTTTTGCGGACGGCTACGCTGAGTTCCTTGCGGCGCACGGCGATCGCGACGGCGCCGTCAAAGTCTACGAGGACTTCGCCGCGCTTGCGCCCAATCACCCGATCGCCGAGCACGCTTTGTCCGAGCTCAAAGCCGGCCGCACGCCTGAGCCGCTGGTCAGCAATCCGAAGGAGGGCGCGGCCGAGGTGCTCTATGGCCTCGGCGCCGCCAGCATCCGACAGGACGACGAACTCCCGGCGCTCGTCTACCTGCGCCTGTCTCTGTCGCTCCGACCCAACGACGATCTGACCTCGGTGACGCTCGCCAATCTCTTCGAGCAGATGAAGAAGGACGAACTGGCGATCGCGGCCTACGAGGCGGTGCCTCAGGCGTCGCCCCTTCGCGAAGACGCGCAAATCCAGGCCGCTCTCGTCCTCGACAGCCTGGGTCAAGACGGACGAGGCGATCAAACGCCTCAATGCGATCGTCGCCGCGCGGCCGCATGACGTGGATGCGTTGAGCGCGTTGGCGGGGGTGCAGCGGTCTGCGAAGCAATATAAGGAAGCTGCGGCGACCTACGACCAGGCGATCTCTGCGATCGGCATCCCGTCCCGGGACAATTGGACATTGTTCTATTTCCGCGGGATCTGCTACGAGCGCGCCAAGGAATGGCCGAAAGCGGAGGACGACTTCAAGAAGGCGCTCGAACTCTTTCCCGACCAGCCCCTCGTCCTCAACTATTTGGGGTACTCCTGGGTCGACCAGGGCGTGAAGCTCGATGAAGCCTTCAAGATGCTTCGCCGGGCGGTCGAGCTGCGCCCCAATGACGGCTATATCGTCGACAGCCTGGGTTGGGCCCACTACAAGCTCGGGCAATACACGAAGCGGCCGAGACTTTGGAGCGGGCCGTGGATCTCAAGCCCGCCGACCCGGTTCTCAATGATCACCTCGGGGACGCCTATTGGCATGTCAACCGCAAAGTCGAGGCGCAGTTTCAGTGGAATCACGCCCGGGACATGAATCCCGAACCGGAGGACCTCCCGGGGATCCTCAAGAAGATTCAGGGCGGTCTGCCTGACGCCAATCCAGAGAACCCGCCCCCGGACAACTCGGCCAAGGCGAACGGCGGCTAGGCTCGGTCCGGTGGTCTGCGTGATGACGATTGAAGGGCGCCGATATTCCCTGCCCCGCCCGGGCCGCGTTTGCGCGCGCCCGGGCGCAAGCTTCGGCGCGGACAACTAGCCAATGCGCTGGCATCGCGCCCCTGCGAAGGTGAACTTGACCCTTAGGTTCTGGGGAGGCGATTAGACGGCTTTCACGACCTTGAGAGCCTCGTCGCCTTCGCCGACGACTCGGACTGGCTCGGGTATTCGCCGGGTCCCCGCTTCAACCTGACGGTCGAGGGGCCGGGCGCGCAGGACACCGGACCCCTCAAGCGAAATCTGGTCGCGCGCGCCGCGGACGCCCTGGCCGCCCGCATCCCCAATCTCCTCATGGGCGAGTTCCGTTTGATCAAGCGACTGCCGACGGCAGCCGGGCTTGGCGGCGGTTCCTCCGACGCCGCCGCCTGTATCCGCGCGCTCGCCGAGGCGAACGGTTTGTCCCTTTCGGACGAGCGCATAGAGGCCGCCGCGCTGGAGACGGGATCGGACGTCCCGGTTTGCCTCTCGCCTGCGCCCGCATGATGACCGGCGTCGGCGAGCGCATCGGAGCGCCTGTTCGACTGCCCGTCCTGTTCGCGGTGCTGGTCAATCCGCGCCAGGCGCTGGCGACCCGAGACGTCTTCGCAGGCGCTCGGGATGGAGCGCGGCTTTCGAGCGCGAGCCTCGGGGCGACGCGCCGGGCGCTCACGCCGACTCCTCGCTCGTGACGATTGAAGCGCTCCAGTCCGGCGAAAATGACCTGGAGGCCCCGGCGCGGAAGCTCCTTCCTGCAGTCGGAGAGGTTCTCGATCAGTTGAAACGCTTGTCGAAGACGATACTCGCAAGAATGTCCGGCTCCGGCGCAACATGCTACGCGCTCTTCGACGACCCTCGCGCGGCGAGCGATGCGAAAAGCGCTCTTGCCGCCGCGCATCCGGACTGGTGGATCACGACGACCACCCTTCGGTGAGGGGCGGCCGGAACTCGTCGATAACTTGCCTTCTGATGGAGCGGGCGCGGGCGCCGACCAGACGGTCGCCGGCGCGAGCGCTTGGATGCCCGAGTTCGGACGGCGCTGCTCGGCGCCGCGCCCTGCGACGACGACAGCGGCGACCACAAAGGCGTCCGCAATCAAGGGCGTACGCCGCAAGCTGCGGAACTAGCTCTACATGCCGGTCATGGGCGCAGCCACCCAGCACAACCCGGTGCTTAAGGCCTCCTATCAGCGCCTCATCGCCAAGGGCAAGCCGGCCAAGGTCGCCATCACCTGCATGCGCAAGATGATCGTGATCCTCAACACCATGCTCGCGTGCTTCAGACCTGGAGCCGCCAGCATGCGCCAATCCCTGAGCAAGTCGCGAGGCCGACCGTCAGCGCATCGCGCCGACCCCTTGCCGGCCAAAAAGACCGGTGAGCGGACGGGGTCTCAAGGCTGGCGCTTCGCACCCCCGCCTCCGGCGGCTTCGGCCTTGTTGGCGCTACACCCGCTCGATCGCCAGCGCCACGCCCTGGCCGACGCCGACGCACATCGTGGCGAGGCCGTAGCGGCCGCCGCGGCGGCGAAGCTCGAGCGCCAGCGTTCCGGCGAGCCGTGCGCCCGACATGCCGAGCGGGTGGCCGAGCGCGATCGCGCCGCCGTTCGGGTTGACGTGTTCCGTGTCATCGGGGAGTCCGAGGCCGCGAAGGCATGCAAGCGACTGCGAGGCGAAGGCCTCGTTGAGCTCGATCGCCTCGAAGTCGGTCGGCTTGAGGCCAAGGCGCTCGCATAAGCGCTTGACCGCCGGAATGGGTCCGACGCCCATCACGCGCGGCGCGACGCCCGCGCGTCGCGTAGCCGAGTACGCGCGCAATCGGCCTCAGGCCCTGCGCTGCCGCCGCCTTCTCGGAGGCGAGGACGAGCGCCGCGGCGCCGTCGTTGACGCCAGAGGCGTTGCCGGCGGTGACGCTGCCGTCGGGACGCACGATGCCGCGGAGCTTCATGAGCGCTTCGCGGGTCGTATCGGCGCGCGGATGCTCGTCCTTTCCGACGCGGGTCACGGCGCCCTTGCGGTCCTTGATCTCGACCGCGACGATCTCGGCTTCGAACGTCCCTTTCTTCTCGAGCCGCCGCCGCGCGGGCCTGCGAGCGGAGCGCGAAGGCGTCCTGGTCGTCGCGCGAGATCTGGTGCTCGTCGGCGACGTTCTGCGCCGTCTCCGGCATCGAATCGACGCCGTAGAGCTTCTTCATCAGCGGATTGACGAAACGCCAGCCGATCGTCGTGTCGTAGACGTCGGCCGAGCGCTGGAACGCCGTTTCGGCCTTGCCCATGACGAACGGCGCCCGCGTCATCGATTCGCAGCCGCCCGCGATCGCGAGCAGAAAGCTCGCCCGCCTTGATCGCCCGCGCCGCCTGAGCGACCGCGTCGAGCCCCGAGGCGCAAAGGCGGTTGACCGTCACGCCCGGAACGGAGTCCGGCAGGCCCGCGAGCAGGAGCGCCATGCGGGCGAGATTGCGATTGTCCTCGCCCGCCTGGTTCGCCGAGCCGAAAATGACGTCCTCGATCCCTTCGGCGAGACCAGGATGGCGGCGCATCAGCTCGCGAATCGGGATCGCCGCGAGGTCGTCGGTGCGCACGGCCGCGAGCGCGCCGCCGTAGCGTCCGATCGGCGTGCGGACGTAATCGCAGATGAAGGCTTCGGTCATGGGCGCGGCCTTCAGGCGGTCATGCGCCGCACCGGGGCGATGCGGAAGCGGTTGGCGACGAAGGCGGCGTCGGTCAGCGACGCGTTGCCCGCCGGATTGCCGCCGGTGACGTGATAGTCGGAGAAGGCCGCCGACTGGTTGACGAAGATGTTTCCGATGAGGTTGATCGACAGCGCGACGTTGGCGCGGGCGAAGGCCTGTTCGGCTTCGTCGGCGACCGCCTCGCTCGTGGTGTAGAGCGCGGCGGTGATGGCGCCCTTGTCGCGAATCGAGGATTCGGCGCGCTCGAGCGATTCGGCCGTCGAGTTCGTCGCGATGACGAAGGATATCGGTCCGAACCGCTCCTCGCGCCACGCGCGCTCGTCTTTCCGCCTCGACCGCGAGGATCAGCGGCGTGGCGCTCCGCTCGACGCCTTGAACCGGCGCCGAGGCGCGCACGACGCGACCGAGCGAGGCCGCCTCCTTCACCCGCTCAAGCGTCGCGTCGCCCTGGATCGCGCCGAGCACGCTCTGCGCCCGCGCCGGCTCGGCGAGCAGCCTGTCGACGGCGCCGGCGATGCCGGTCGCCACCTCGTCGAAGCTCTTGCGTCCTTCGTTGGTCTCGATCCCGCCCTTGGGCACGAAGACGTTTTGCGGCGCCGTGCACATCTGGCCGGAATAGAGCGACAGCGAGAAGGCGATGTTGTCGCACATGGCCGCGGAAGTTCGCGGTCGAGTCGATCACGATGGCGTTGACGCCCGCCTCCTCGGTGTAGACGAGCTTGTCGTGCAGCGTATGGCGCAGCCACGAGCCGAACGCCGGGCCGCCGGTGAAGTCGACGATCCTGACGGCGGGATGCTGGACCAGCGCCTTGGCGATCGGCGCGGCAGGCTCGTCGGCCGCGAGCAGCGCGACATTCGGATCGAAGCCCGCCTCGATCAGCGTCTCGCGCAGGATTTTCAGCGTGATCGCCGCCGGCAGGATCGACGCCGGGTGCGGCTTGACGATGACGCTGTTGCCGGTGGCGAGGCTCGCGAAAAGGCCGGGATAGAGGTTCCAGGTCGGGAAGGTCGCGCAGCCGATCTCGACCGCGATCCCGCGCGGCGCGATGCGGAAGGTCTTGGCGAGCCGGATCGGCTCGCCCTTGCCCTGCGGCTTCTCCCACGCGACCTTGCGCGGGACGCGGCTCATTTCCGCGACCGCATAGGCGACCGCTTCGAGGCCGCGATCCTGCGCGTGCGGGCCGCCGGCCTGGAACGCCATGCCCCACGACTGGCCGGAGGTGTGCTGGACCGCGTCGGCGATCAGGAAGCTCTGCCTGTTGAGCCGCGCCAGCGCTTCCAGCAGCACGCCCGCGCGCGCCTCGACCGAGGCCTTGCCCCAGCCTTCGCCCGCAGCTCCGCTCGCCTCGATCAGCGTCTCGATCGCCGCGGTCGGATAGCGGACGCCAAGCGGCTTGCCGTAAGGCGAGACCTCCGCGCCTACGAGGCGCTCGTTGGGATGGCGGTCGTCGAAGGCAAAGGGCTTGCCGATAAGCGCCTCGAAGGCCGCGTCGCCGTCGGCTTTCGCGGTCTCGCCATAGACCTTCGGGGAGGCGGATTCCGGATAGGCGCTGAAATAGGTCCGCCCGGCGATTGCGTTCAGCGCCTGCTTCAGCAACGCTTCGTGACGCGCGTAAAAATCCGTCATCGGTTTCCTCCCTCGGCCCCTTGTCACGCCTTGGCCGCTTGTCATGCCCGCGAAAGCGGGCATCCATTTGGCCGCGTCGCGTTCTTGGAGGCGCCCCTTCGGGCGGCTCCTGGACCCCCGCTTTCGCGCGGGTGACAAGCGCGCAGCCCAGCAAGCCCTCGATTTACTATTGACCGGTGGGTCGGTCAATCTATAATCGCGCCGACAAGGCAAGCAACAGGCTCTCGAGGAGGACGCCATGGAGGAGGCTGCGGAGGCGCCGTCGCAACCGGTCCTCTTGGAGGCGCTGGACGAGGGCGTGCTGACGCTCACCCTCAACCGCCCCGACCGGATGAACGCCTTCAACGTCGCGCTGCACGAGGCGCTGGCGGCCGCGGTGCGGCGGGCTACGAGCGACGAACAATGCCGAGTCGTCCTCCTGACCGGCGCCGGCAAAGGCTTTTGCGCCGGACAGGATCTCTCCGACCGCGCCGTGGCGCCGTGCCAGCGGTCGCCCGGATCTCGGCGAGTCGATCGAGAAGCGTTACAACCCGCTCGTTCGCGCTCTTCGCGCCCTGCCGAAGCCGATCGTCTGCGCGGTGAACGGCGCCGCCGCGGGCGCCGGCGCGAATATCGCGCTCGCCTGCGACATCGTGCTCGCGGCGAAGTCGGCGAGGTTCCTGCAGGCCTTCGCGCGGATCGGCCTCGTGCCCGATTCCGGCGGCACCTGGATTCTTCCCCGTCTCGTCGGCGAAGCGCGCGCCCGGGCGCTGATGATGCTCGCCGATCCGATCGGCGCCGAGCAGGCGGAAGCGTGGGGCATGATCTATCGGGCGGTCGACGACGATCAGCTCATGGGCGTCGCGCGCGAGATCGCGATGCGCCTCGCGGCCGGCCCGACGCACGCCTACGGCCTGATGAAGCGCGCCTTCCTCGCGTCGTCGTCGAACAGCCTCGACGCGCAGCTCGATCTCGAGCGCGACCTCCAGCGCGAGGCCGGCGCTGCCGACGAATATATCGAGGGCGTGCAGCGCGTTCCTGGAGAAGCGGCCCGTCAATTTCCGCGCGACGAAGGCGTGACCCTTGACGCCCGAGGAGATCGCCCGCAAGTCCGCCGACCTGATGTGGGCGGAAGACAATACGGCGCGGGCGCACGGGATTCGGATCGAGTCGGTCGGCCCGGGCGAGGCGTCGCTGTCGATGGTCGTGACCGAGGCGATGACCAACGGCCATGGCATCGGCCACGGCGGCTTCATCTTCCTGCTCGCCGACACCGCTTTCGCCTACGCCTGCAACAGCTACAATCAGCGCTGCGTCGCGCAGCACTGCTCGATCACCTATCTGAAGCCCGCGCGGCCAGGGTTCGCGGCTCACGGCCACCGCGCGCGAGGTGCGCCGGGTCGATCGCAGCGGCATCTACGACATCAGCGTCACCGACGACGCCGGGACGGCGATCGCGGAATTCCGGGGTCATAGCCGCACCGTCCCCGGCTCGTTCTTCTAAGCTCAAACGGACAGGGACTGATCCATGCGCGACCTAGCGCCCAAGACGAAGCGAACTCGACCCGATCGAAATCGCTTCGCGCGACGAAATCGCGGCGCTGCAGCTCGCGCGGCTGCGGCAGAGCCTTAAGCGCGCCTACGACAGCGTTCCCCACTACCCGCGCCAAGTTCGACGCCGCGGGCGTCCACCCCGAGGACTGCCGCACGCTCGAGGATCTGGCGAAGTTCCCCTTCACCACCAAGACCGATCTGCGCGACACCTATCCGTTCGGCATGGTCGCCGTGCCGCACGACAGGATCGCGCGCATCCACGCCTCCTCCGGCACGACCGGCAAGCCGACCGTCGTCGCCTACACCAAGGGCGACATCGACGTCTGGTCCGATCGTCATGGCGCGCTCGATCCGCGCCGCGGGCGGGCGGCCCGGCATGAAGGTCCATGTCGCCTACGGCTACGGCCTCTTCACCGGGGGCCTCGGCGCGCACTACGGCGCCGAGCGGCTGGGCTGCGCCGTCATTCCGGTCTCGGGCGGCATGACCGAGCGGCAGGTGCAGCTCATCCACGACTTCAAGCCCGAGATCGTGATGGTGACGCCGTCCTACATGCTGGCGATCCTCGACGAGTTCCGCCGGGCGAACGTCGATCCGCGCGACTGCAGCCTCGCAGGTCGGCATCTTCGGCGCCGAGCCGTGGACCAACGCGATGCGCGCCGAAATCGAGCAGAGCTTCGACATGCATGCGGTCGACATCTACGGCCTGTCGGAGGTCATGGGCCCGGGCGTGTCGTGCGAATGCGTCGAGACCAAGGACGGTCCGCACATCTGGGAGGACCACTTCTATCCCGAGATCATCGACCCCGAGACGGGCGCGGTGCTGCCGGACGGCAAGCCCGGCGAGCTCGTCTTCACCTCGCTCACCAAGGAGGCGATGCCGATCATCCGCTACCGCACCCGCGACCTGACCCGGCTTCTGCCCGGCACCGCGCGCTCGATGCGGCGGATGGAGCGGATCACCGGCCGCTCCGACGACATGATCATCCTGCGCGGCGTCAACGTGTTCCCGTCCCAGATCGAGGAGCAGATCCTCAAGTGCGATGCGCTGTCGCCGCATTTCCAGCTCGAGCTCACCCGGCACGAGCGCATGGACGCGCTGACGGTCGTGGTCGAGGCGCGCCCGCACGCCGCCGAAGAGGCCGAGCGGGAGCTCGGGCGCGCACGAGCTCGCCCATCACATCAAGTCCGTCATCGGCGTGACCGCGAGCGTCCGGGTCGTCGACCCCGGCGCGCGTCGAGCGCTCGCAGGGCAAGGCCAAGCGGATCGTCGATCTTCGCCCGAAAGCCTGAGACTGCCCATGGCGAGAACGCGCGCGCTCGACTATGACGACAAGCGCCGCGCGCTGCTCGCCGTCGCCGCGCGTCTTTTCGCGACGCACGGATTCGACCGCACCTCCGTCTCCGAGATCGCCGTGAAGGCGCGCGTGTCGAAGGCGCTGCTCTACCATTACTACCCGAGCAAGGCTGCGCTGCTCTACGACATCATCAGCGTCCATCTCGCCACTGTCGCCGACGCGCTCTCCGAGGCGGACACTCCCGACGCGTCGCCGGAGGAGAACCTTTTCGGCCTCGTTCGGGCGACGCTGTTTTCCTATCGCGAGGCGGACGCCCTGCACAAAGTGCAGCTGAACGAGCTCGAAAAGCTCGAGCCGGATCAGCAGCAGGCGCTTCGCGCGCTGGAGCGAAAGATCGTGGCGACGATGGCGCGCGCGGTGAAGCGGCTCAATCCCGCGCTCCTGGAAAAGGACGAGGCGCAACTCCTCAAGCCCGTGACCATGTCGCTGTTCGGCATGCTCAACTGGACCTACCTCTGGTTTCGCGACGACGGGCCGATGAGCCGCGAGGACTATGCTCGGCTCGCGACACGCTTGCTGGTGGAAGGCGTTGCGCGGCTGACCGCCGGCGACGGGAGCCTGGCCGATTCCGGGCCAGACGTAGCGCCGCGGCGCCGGACCGTCTCGTAGGCGCGCGGACAAACGAGCCCTGCACAGCGGATTCCGTACGGCGCGCGCGCGTGTTACTTTATCGCCCATGCGCTGCCCATGTGGTTCACAGAAAGCTTTCGACCGGTGCTGCGGCCCGTACCTCTCCGGGGACGCCGATCCGCCCACGGCCGAAGCGCTCATGCGCTCGCGCTATGTCGCCTACGCGCGAGGCGACATCGAATACATCGCCAGGACGACCGCGCCGGAGTCGCGTGCAGACTTCGACGCGCGAGCGGCAAGGGCCTGGTCGGCGCAGGCGACGTGGCTTGGGCTTCAAGTCCTCGGCGCCGAGGGAGGCAGAGCCGAGGACGATGACGGGGCCGTCGAATTTATCGCGACGTACCGCCAGAACGGCGACACGATCGCACATCGCGAACGCTCCCGGTTTCGCAAGACGCGGGCGGGAGAATGGAGGTTCGTGGACGGACGCACGGATTCCCTCAAGGCCGGCGAGGGCCTTTTGCGTCCCTCGCCGAGCGAGAACCCGCGCGCCCTGGCGGTTGAAACGAAGAAGGTCGGACGCAACGATCCCTGCGCCTGCGGCAGCGGCAAAAAGTTCAAGAAATGTTGCGGCGCCGCGTGAGAGGAAGCGCATAGGCGCTTTTGCTCCGCCTTCTCGCGGGGCTGCACGCGATGGAGGGCGCCGTCGCGCGCAACGGGCGGCGAGACGCCGCCCCTCCTACGCCGCGTCGAAATCGAGCGTCACCGTCGGCGTCAGCGGCCGGGACTGGCAGGCGAGCACGTAGCCGGCCTCGATCTCCCAGGGCTCGAGCGAGTAGTTGACGTCCATCGCCACCGCGCCGTCGAGCACCTTGCAGCGGCAGGTGCAGCACATGCCGCCCTTGCACGAGTGGGGGATCTCGAAGCCCTGTTCGTGCGCCGCCTCGATGATGAGCCGCCGGGCTCGACCTCGATCCGGCGCGTGCGGCCTTCGAGCACGCAGTCGACATGCGCTTCGCCCTCGTGCGGCGAGATGCGCGGGCTGCGGGGCGCGGCGCGGGCCGGGGCGCGCCGTCGGTCGAAAACAGCTCGGCCTTGATCCGCGACGGCTCGACGCCCGCGGCGATCAGCGCCTTGCGCGCCGTCCTCGATCATGCCGAACGGCCCGCACAGGAAATAGGCGTCGACGTCCGCCGGCGGGACGATGGTTCTTGCGAGGAGCGCGATCCGTTCGCCGTCGATCCGGCCGTTGAGGAGGTCGATCTCCTGCGACTCGCGCGAGAGCACATGGAAGACGGCGAGCCGTCCGAGATAGCGGTCCTTCAGGTCGTCGAGCGCCTGGCGGAACATGATGCTCGCGGTCGTGCGGTTGCCGTAGACGAGCGTCGCGCGCGCGCTGCTCGTTGGCGGCGAGCATCGAGCGGATGATCGAGATGACCGGCGTGATCCCGGAGCCCGCGGCGAAGAAGGCGTAGTGCCGGTCGGCGCCGATCTCGGCGGTGAACCGCCCCTCGGGCGGCGCGACGTCGAGCCGCGCGCCCGGCGCGAGCGCTTCGTTGGCGAAGCGCGAGAATTGTCCGCCGTCGACTTTCCTGACGGCGATGCGAAGCTCGCCTTCGTCCGCGCCCGATGAGATCGAATAGGAGCGCCGGCACTCCTCGCCGTCGATCGTCGCGCGAACCGTGAGGTACTGGCCGGGCTGGAACGCGAATTCCTCGCGCAAGGCCTCGGGCACGGCGAAGGCGAGGGACACGCTGTCCGCCGTCTCCTGCCGGCGGTCGACGATGGTCGAGGGAATGGAAGCGGCTCATCGGCGACTCAGATGCACTTGAAATGGTCGAACGGTTCGCGGCAGGCGCGGCAGCGCCACAGCGCTTTGCAGGCGGTCGAGCCGAATTCGGAGATGCGCTCCGTGTCGCGCGAGCCGCAACGCGGGCAGTCGACGCTCGGCGAAGGCGCGAACAGCGCGCGCTTGCCCGAGACGCGCTCGGGCGGCGATATGCCGTAGGCGCGCAGTTTTTCGCGCGCCGCCTCGCTCATGCGGTCGGTCGACCACGCGGGCGTGTTCGTCAGCCTGACCTGCACGTCGTCGAAGCCGTCCTTCGCGAGCTCGGTCTCGACGCCGAGCGCGATCACGCCCATCGCGGGACAGCCGGAATAGGTCGGCAGGATCGTGACCGTGACCTTGCCCGGCCTCGTCGATCGCGACGTCGTGCAGAATGCCGAGGTCGTCGATGGTGAGGACGGGAACTTCCGGGTCGACGACGCGCGCAGCCGCGGCGCGCGCGCTCGCCGCTCTGGTCTGAGCCGAGCGGCCGACGTCAGCCTGACCTCGTCCTGAGGAGCCCGCGCGGCGGGCGTCTCGAAGAGCCTGCCCGAGCCTGTCGAGGGGACGCTCCAGAAGCGCCGCCTCCGTGCGCTGGAAGGTCCTTCGAGACGCGTCGCCTGCGCGCCGCTCCTCAGGACGAGGTCGCTTGAAGACGCCGGCGCTCACCATCGCGCGTCCGGATAGGCGCGCTGCAAAGCCTGCAGCTCCGCCAGCATGTGGCCGAGATGCTCGCTGTGCCGCCCGCTCTTTCCGCCGCGCTGGCCGTGGCGCTCGACGGGCCTCTTCAGGGTCGCGCGCAAAAGCACCTCGTCGACCGCGGCGTCGAAATCGCCGCGCAAGCGTCGAGGGATCGACGCCGAACCCCGAGGCCGCGACTTCGCGGTCGAGATCGTCCGGCTCGAACAGTTCCGGGACGTAGGGCCAGAGATCGTCGAGCGCGGCCTGCGCCTTGGCGTGGCTTTCCGCCGTGCCGTCGCCGAGCCGGATCATCCACTCGCCGGCGTGGCGCAGATGATAGGCCATCTCGCGCGCCGAGCGGGTCGCGATCCCCGCCGTCTCGGCGTCGTTGGACGACGGCGAGGCGCTCGTAGAGCGGCGTCGCATAGGCGGCGAACAGGAGATGCCGCGCCATCGTGTCGGCGAAATTGCCGTTCGGCTGCTCGACCAGCAGCGGATTGCGGTAGTCCGGCTCGGCGCGGCGATAGGCGAGGTCCGTCTCGTCGCGCGTCCCGCCTTCGAGTTCGCAGGCGCGCGCATAGAACGCGCGCGTCTGGCCGATCAGGTCGAGGCCGAGGTTGGCGAGCGCGATGTCCTCCTCGAGGGTCGGCGCGCGCGACAGCCACTCGGTCATGCGATGGCCGAGGATCAGCGTCGCGTCGCCGAGGCGCATGAGCCAGGCGGCGCGGGGATCGGGAGAGGCGGGCGTCATCGGCCAGCGCTCACATATGCCCGACTTCGTCCGGCACCTCGTAGAAGGTCGGGTGCCGGTAGATCTTTGTCGCGGTCGGCTCGAACATCATGTCCTTCTCCGACGGGTCGGAGGCGACGATGGCCGACGACGGGACGACCCAGATCGACAGCGTCTCGCCCCGCCGGGTGTAGACGTCGCGCGCGGCCTGCAGCGCCATTTTCGCGTCGTGCGCGTGCAGCGAGCCGACATGGCGATGGGCGAGCCCGTTGCGCGGGCGGACGAACACTTCCCACAAGGGGGTCGCGGCTTCGGTCATGAACGTGTCCTCGTGTCTGTCCTTGGCGACCCGTCATTGCGAGCTCCGAGCGAAGGGACGCAAGCACACTCGCACGCGGGGCGGCAGGGCGCCCTTCGATCCGCCTGGCTTGCGGCGCTTCGCTCGCAATGACGAACGACTCATCACGCCGCCCGCTCGGTCGCGGCGCGCTGCTTTGCGGCGTAGGCGGCGGCGGCTTCGCGCACCCAGGCGCCGTCGGCCTCGGCCTGACGGCGATGCTTCATCCGCTGGCGGTTGCAGGGGCCGTCGCCGGCAAGCACGCGCGCGAACTCGTCCCAGTCGATCGCCCCGTGCTCCCAATGGCCGGTCGCCTCGTCGAAGCGGAGGTCCGGGTCCGGAAACGTCAGGCCGAGATAGCGCCCCTGCGGCACGGTCGCGTCGATGAACTTCTGCCTCAGGCCGTCGTTGGTGAAGCGCTTGATCTTCCACTTCATCGACTGCTTCCGAATGGACGCTGTTGGTGTCGTGCGGGCCGAACATCATGAGCGAGGGCCACCAGAAGCGGTCAGCGCGTCCTGCGCCATGGCGCGCTGCTCCGCGCGTCCCGCGCGCACATGGCGACCATGATGTCGTAGCCCTGCCGCTGGTGGAACGATTCCTCCTTGCAGACGAGGATCATCGCACGGGCGTAGGGGCCGTAGCTGCAGCGGCAGAGCGGGATCTGGTTCATGATCGCCGCGCCGTCGACCAGCCAGCCGATCGCGCCCATGTCGGCGTAGTTCAGGGTCGGGTAGTTGAAGATCGACGAATACTTGGCCCGGCCGGTGAGGAGCTGATCGTAGAGCTCCTCGCGCGAGACGCCGAGCGTCTCGGCGGCGGAATAGAGATAGAGGCCGTGGCCCGCCTCGTCCTGGATCTTGGCGAGGAGTTGCGCCTTGCGCTTGAGGGTCGGCGCGCGCGTCACCCAGTTGCCCTCGGGCTGCATGCCGATCACCTCGGAATGCGCGTGCTGGGAGATCTGCCGGATCAGCGTGCGGCGGTACTGCTCCGGCATCCAGTCGTTGGGCTCGATCTTCTCCTCGGCGTCGATCCGCGCCTGGAAGGCGGCGAGCTTTTCGGGGTCCTCGGCCTTGACCGGGGCCAGATCCTTGGCGTTCAGCGCCTGGGCGTACATCCGTCTCCCCGCTTGAAAATCGTCCGCAATTCGCGGTCTTGATCCCGGCATTATGCATCAATTTTTTTGCAAGGCAAGGCATTTCTGTAACGCATTGTCGCACGCCTGTCGCAGCGGCGCCTCGCAAACTGCAAGAGTTCGCGTCGGGCGGCCTGAGACAACCGGCCTGATGAGGCTGACAGGGAGCGCCAAGCGATCCCTTTTCATCGTCAACTCAACGGCGACCCGAATCAAGGCCACCGGCTGAAGGACAAGGGATGACAGCGTTCCAGGGAGCAGCGCCCGAAAAGGCCGAGCGCGCGGGCGTCGGGCAGATCGTGCTCGCGAGCCTCGTCGGCACGACGATCGAGTTCTACGACTTCTACATTTTCGGCACCGCGGCCGCGCTGGTGTTCGGGCCGATGTTCTTTCCCAAGTCGGCGCCGGAAACCCAGACGCTGAACGCCTATCTGACCTTCGGCATCGCCTTCCTCGCCCGGCCCGTCGGCTCCTTCCTGTTCGGCCACCTCGGCGACCGGATCGGGCGGAAGTCGACGCTGGTCGCGACCATGATGACCATGGGGCTGGCGACGACCCTGATCGGCGCCCTGCCGGGCTATGCGACCGCCGGCGCGCTCGCGCCGTGGCTGCTGGCCGCGCTGCGCTTCCTGCAGGGCGTGGGGCTCGGCGGCGAATGGGGCGGCGCGGCGCTGGTCGCGGTCGAAAACGCGCCCGAGGGCCGGCGCGCCTGGTTCGGCATGTTTCCCCAACTCGGGCCGCCGATCGGCTTCTTCATCGCGACCGGGCTCTTTCTGCTGCTGCTCGTCGTCTTCGGCGAACAGGCCTTCGTCGACTGGGCGTGGCGGGTTCCGTTCCTGGTCGAGCGCGCGTGCTGGTCGCCATCGGCCTCTACGTGCGCGCCTCGCTCGAGGAGACGCCGGCCTTCAAGGCGGCGCTCGCCGCGGACGCCCGCGTCGAGGCGCCGCTCGCGAGCCGTCGTCGACGACCATCTCGGGCCGCTGGTCCAGGGGTCGCTCGCGATCGTCGTCTGCTACGCGCTCTTCTACATCGCCACCGTCTACACGCTGGGCTACGGCGTGAAGACGCTCGGCATCCCGCGCATCCGGTTCCTCGAGTTCCTGTGCGTGGCGGTCGTGTTCATGGCGCTCGCGACGCCGATCTCGGCGGCGCTCGCCGACCGGTTCGGCCGCCGGCCCGTGCTGCTCGCCTCCGCGGTCGTCGCGCTTTGCGTCGGGCTCGCCATGCCGGGACTGCTGGCTCGAAGGCGAGGGCGGCGCGCTCGTCTTCCTGTCGCGCCGCGCTCGGCGCGATGGGGCTGACCTTCGCGCCGCTCGGGGCGCTGCTGCCGGAGCTGTTCCCGACCGAGGTGCGCTACACCGGCGCGGCGAGCGCCTACAATCTCGGCGGCATCCTCGGCGCCTCGTTCGCCCCGTCGCTCGCGCAGGTGCTGGAGGCGGCGGGCGGCGTCGCCTGGGTCGGCTATTACATCGCCGCCGCCGCCGTCGATCAGCTTTCGCGGCCGTCTTTCGATGCGCGAGACGCGGCATGATCCGGCGCGCTGAGCGGCGAAGCCGTCGGACTCGGCGGCCGAGGCGACAAGGCTGCGGCGACAAAACGTTTAAATTCGCGCGAAGCGTGCGACACGCTTGGTAGCGTGGAAGTTCGACCGCCCGCCGACGCGGCGGCCCCGAGGAGGGCTGGCCCCCGTTGCCGGCCTGGCGTATTCCCCGAAGATCGCCTTCTCGGCCGCGGCGACCCGGCGAAGATAGCCTGGGGCGCAAACGGATGAAGCGGTCGAGCCAGATCGCCGCTGGCGGTGACGACGATGCGCGTCCGACCGCGCGCGACGCCGTCGAGGATGATCCGCGCCGCCGCCGCCGGCGGCATGGTCAGGAGCTTCTCGTTGTAGATGTGCAGCGCCTCTCGGCTCTGGCGCGCTGGTCATCGGTCAGTACGACGTCGTCGGGAATGGCGGCGTTGGCGATGTTGGTGCGCACGCCCGCCCGGATGGACGACGACCACCTGGACGGGATGGCCGGCGACCAGCATCTCCGCCCGGATCGCTTCGGTGAAGCCGCGGACGGCGAATTTCGACGCGACATAGGCCGAGAGGTGCGGCTGCGCCATCAGGCCGTTGAGGCTCGAGATGTTGACCAGGCAGCCCGCCCCGCTGGCGATCAGGTGCGGCAGGAAGGCGCGCGCGCCGTTGACGACGCCCTCGAAGTTGACCCGCAGGATCGCCGAGAAATCCTCGGCGCGCATGCTCGAGGAACGGCGCGCGAGCCGCGGGTGATGCCGGCGTTGTTGTAGAGCTGGTGGAACGACGCCGAACCGCTCTCTGACCGCCGCCGCATAGGCGAGCGAAACTGCGACGCGTCGCCGACGTCGAGGGGTTGCAGCGTGCGACTCGGCGCCGGCCTGCCGACGAGCGCCGCGGTCTCGGCGAGGCCGGCCTCGTCGATGTCGGAGAGCGCGAGCTTCGCCCCGCGCGCGGCGAGGCCGAGCGCCAGCGCCCGCCCGATGCCCGAGCCGGCGCCGGTGACGACGGCGACTTTGCCGGCGAACACGCTCATCGCGGCCTCCGGCGTCCGCGACCTCGCGACGGCGCAGGCGCGGGCGATCAGCCGCATCGCCGGATCGATCGACCGGGCCGCGCGTCGAGGAGCCGCTCGTCCGAGAGGTAGCTGAAGGTCATTTCCCAGGGATAGGCCGCGCCCTGCCGCGGAAGCTCGTGCAGCGAGCGCTGGACATAGCCGGCCCCGAAGTCGAGCAGCGGGCGCGCGCCCGTCTCGCCCTCCGGCCGCTCGGCCACGCAGACCGCCATCGCCGCGCGCGTCGAGCTCCTTCAGCAGCCGGCAGAACCACCGGCACAGCAGGCCGACCTTCAGCGTCCAGGACGAATTGGTGTAGCCGACGGCGAAGCAGAAGTTCGGCACGCCGTCGAGCATCGTGCCCTTGAACACGATCCGCTCGGGCGGGATCGACCGGCGACGCCGTCCACGCGTGAGACGCACCCCGCCGAACAGCTTCAGCCTGAGCCCGGTGGCGGTCACGATGACGTCGGCCGCGATCTCCTCGCCCGAGGCCATCCGGACGCCGGTCGGCGGTGAAGCGGTCGATCGCGCCGGTCACGATCGAGACGCGCCCCTTGCCGATCTCCTTGAAGAGATCGCCGTCCGGCACGACGCAGAGCCGCTGGTCCCACGGGTCGTAGGGCGGATTGAAATGCACGTCGACCGGATAGCTCTCCGGCAGCGCCTTGCGGTTCGCCCAGCGGATCAGGCGGCGCGCCGCCTTCGGGTAGCGCTGGCAAAAGCGCGTAGATCCATTGCTGCCGCAGGATGTTCTTGCGCCGCACGAGCGCATGGGCGCGCTTCGCCGGCAGCCATCGGCGCAGGAGGTTGGCGATCCCGTCCTCGGACGGGATCGGCAGGACATAGCTCGGGCGTGCGCTGGATCTGCGTGACATGGGCGGCCGTGTCCGCCAGGGCCGGAACCAGCGTCACCGCCGTCGCGCCGCTGCCGATCACCGCGATCCGCTTGCCCGTGGCGTCGAAATCCTCCGGCCAGTGCCTGCGGATGGAGGATCGGGCCGCCGAAAGCCTCCTCGTCCGGGAAATGCGGGCGGTAGCCCTGGTCGTAGTCGTAATAGCCGGTCGCGCCGAACAGCCAGCGGCAGCGGATCGTCGTCTCCGCGCCGAGGTCCGGCGCGGGCGATCCTGACGGTCCAGAGCGCGGCGGCGCTGTCCCAGTCGGCGGCGACGACCTTGCGCCGATAGCGGATTTTGCCGTCGACGCCATGCTCGGCCGCAGCCTCGCGGAGATAGGCGAGGATCTCGTCGGCGCCGGCGATCGCCTTGCGGCTCGTCCACGGCTTGAAGTCGTAGGCGAAGGTGTAGAGGTCGGAATCGGAGCGGATGCCCGGGATAGCGGAACAGATCCCAGGTGCCGCCCAGTGTCTCGCGCGCCTCCACGATCGCCCAGGTCTTTGCCGGCAGTTCGCGCGCGAGCGTGCAGGCGAGGCCGATGCCCGACATGCCGGCGCCGACGATCAGCACGTCGAGCGGCGACTCGGACGCCTGCGATGGAATGGCGTTCACGCGACGGTCCTCCCCCGCGCCCGATGGCGGCGAGCGTTGACGAGGCCGGGACCCCCGCAAGCCGGCGACACCGCTCGGGACGCTGCCACGGAAACTGTTCGTAGTCTATAGCGACTGTCTTCGCAGGATTCGTATCGCAGCCCCTGCGGGGCAGGAGCGAGGGCGCGACCGCCTCGGTTGGTCCGTCCACCCGAGAGCGAGGGCGCGGGCCGGTCCGTAGAGGCGCCGGGAAGACCGCCCCGGCATTGATTCCTTCCAAATTCGACAAGGTCTAGGATTGGCCCGCGGCCGGCCTCTTGCGGCGTGAAACAGCCGCTGCAAGGGGGGAGCCATGGTTCTGCCGACATCGATCCGCTGATCGCCGCGGGGGTCGTCGTTTCGACGGCGCTGACCGACGCGGTCTATGTGATGTTCACCGCCAACGTCGCCGCTCGCCGCCGATTCGCCGCGGCGAGTTGGAGCAGCGCCTGGTATCTGCTGTCGGCCTTCGCCGTGATCAGCTACACCTCGAACTGGGCCTATGTCCTGTTCGCGGCGGTCGGCTCCTGGATCGGAGGCTTCGCCTCGATCACGCTGCTTGGGCGAGCGGCCGAACGGAAGGCGGAGTGAGGGGATGACCAGCCGTCATTCGCCGGCGATGGACCAAGCCCGACACGGCGCTTGAGAGCGGCCTTGAGACCGATACCCTGGCGTAACCCCTTGAAAAGTCTCGTTCTCTCGATCGAAAACCGCCGAATCCATGGTCTAAGTGCTTGAAAATAAAGGATTCTGGTCCGAAAACCGCGCTCGCCGTCCCAAAGCGGGACGCCCCGGCCTTCCCTCCGGTAACCCGCGCGAAACCTTAAAGCCCGATAACCGAAACCGTTCATCTTGCGCGCGCTCGGGCTCCCCGGGTCCGCGCCAACGGCGCCCGGGGACATCGGCGTGGAAGGCGTATGGGTCGCACGCGTATAGGATGGGCCGCTTCGGCGATCGCCCCCTGGTGCCTCGCGGTCGGCGTGCTCCTGTCGATCACCGCCGAGGCGGAGCAGGAGCGCGGCGCCTGACGCCAGCGCCTTCGACAGGGCGGCCGCTCGCGGCGACCGACAGTCCGATCCGCAGAGCGATCGCGGCCGTCCGGCATTACCAGGCGGTCGGTCTCGACGGGACGCCGGCGCCGCTGATCGAGAGCCGGCTCGTGACCGGCGACCCCGGCGACGACGGCGAAGCGCGACGAGATCGAGCCGAACCGCGCCTTGAAGGCGGACACGGCCGTCTTTCCGGACGTCGACCGCAGCGCCAAGGGCGATCCGTTCATCGGCCTGAGGCCCGGGTTCGACGCCCGCCGGCGCAGCGGCCCGACGCTGCTCGACCCCTACGCGGTCGGCGACGCTCGCCGGGCCGCGATCCCCGCGCGGCCGAGTTCGATCCCGACCACACCATGAGCCCCGGCGGCCCGAACGCGGAGGAACGGCCTCCCGGGCCGCAGGACCTCGCGGTCACCGACGGCGCGACGCCGGCCCTGCCCCTCGAATTCGCCCTCAACGCCGAATCGCCGACCCCGACCGACGGCGTGGTGGTCGAGGTCCAAACCGATGGAAGCCACGCCGCAGACGACGGTCGCCGTGCAGTCGCCGCTCAGCGGCGGCAAGCCGAACTACGCCGCGCTGATCGACCCCAAGGATACCGCGCGCCAGATGCGCTGCCTCGCCGAGGCGATCTACTTCGAGTCCCGCTCGGAGCCCGAGGCCGGCCAGGCGGCGGTCGCGCAGGTGGTGCTCAACCGCGTCCGCAGCGGCATCTACCCGACCACTGTCTGCGGCGTCGTCTACCAGGACCGCAACCGGCCCTTCGCCTGCCAGTTCTCGTTCGCCTGCGAAGGCAAGTCGCTCAGGATCGAGGAGCCGGGCCCGTGGGCGGTCGCGACCCGCATCGCGGACGAGGTGGTCAGCGGCAAGACCTACAATCCGGCCGTCGCCCAGGCGGTGAACTATCACGCGGCCTATGTCGCGCCGTTCTGGGTCGGCTACCTCAAGCGCGTCGACCGCATCGGCCTGCACATCTTCTACGCCATGCGCGACGGCGAGAACTGGGCGCCGGGCGCGCTGAACGGCCACGGCGACAAGCCCTGAGCCGGTTGATCGGGCGCTCGCCGACCGGCTACAAGAGCGTCAGGCCGGAGACCCGCCATGCCGCTGCTTTTCTCTTACGGCACGCTTCAGCAGGACGGCGTGCAGATCGCCACGTTCGGCCGGCTGCTCGAAGGCCGGCCCGACGAACTGATCGGCTATGCGCAGGAGATGATCGCCATCGACGACGCCGACGTTGTCGCGAAGAGCGGCAAGACACATCATCCGATCGTTGCTCCATACGGGCAGGAGCGAAGACCGGGTCGCGGGCGCCGTGTTCGCGATCACTGACGCCGAACTCGAACGCGCCGACGCCTACGAGGTCGACGCCTACCGGCGTGTCCTCGCGCCGCTGGCGTCGGGGACGCGCGCGTGGGTTTATGTCGATGCGCTCAGGGCGCCTGCGGACGGCGGCGCGAAGGGATGAGGCGAGTCCAATTAGCGGAGCGCGGACTCCGGGCTCACAGCTGTCAGGCCATGCGCCTCGGCGACCGGCGCGCACGTCAGCTTGCCCTCGCACACGTTGAGGCCGGCGCGCAGATGCGGGTCGTCCTCGAGGGCGGCGCGCCAGCCCTTGTCGGCGAGCGCGAGCGTGAAGGGGAGCGTCGCGTGGTTGAGCGCGAAGGTCGAGGTGCGGGCGACCGCGCCCGGCATGTTGGCGACGCAATAATGGACGACGCCGTCGACGACATAGGTCGGGTTCGAGTGGGTGGTCGGCTTCGACGTCTCGCAGCAGCCGCCCTGGTCGATGGCGATGTCGACGATCACCGAGCCGGGCCGCATGGTCTTGAGCATCGGCCGGGTGATGAGCTTCGGCGCCGCCGCGCCCGGCAGCAGCACCGCCCCGATCACGAGGTCGGCCTCGGCGACGAGTTCGGCGATCGAGGCGCGGGTCGAATAGACGGTCTTGAGCGCCGAGCCGAACTGGGCCGACAGCCGCCGCAAGGCCTCGAGCGAGCGGTCGACCACGGTGACGTTCGCGCCCATGCCGACGGCGATGGTCGCCGCGTGCGTTCCGGACACGCCCGCCGCCGAGGATCACGACATTGGCGGCGGCGACGCCGGGCACGCCGCCGAGCAGGACGCCGCGGCCGCCCTGCGCCTTTTCGAGCGCGTGCGCGCCGACCTGAGGCGCAAGCCTGCCGGCGACCTCCGACATCGGGGTCAAGAGCGGCAGATGGCCCTGCGCGTCGGTCACCGTCTCGTAGGCGATGCAGACCGCGCCGGAGGCCATGAGGTCCCGGGTCTGGGCCAGGTCGGGGGCGAGATGCAGGTAGGTGAACAGGATCTGTCCCGGGTCGCAGGCGCTTCCGCTCGTCCGCGAGCGGCTCCTTGACCTTCACGATCATCTCGGCGCGGGCGAAGATCTCCGCCGGCTCGTCGACGAGCTTCGGCCCCGGCGCGCGCGTATTCCTCGTCCTGCAAGCCCGAGCCGACGCCGGCCCCCTTCTCCACGATCGCGGCGTGGCCGTGGTGAACGAGTTCGGCGATCGCCGCGGGCGTCATGCCGACGCGGAATTCGTTGTCCTTGATCTCTTTGGGAACGCCGACGAGCATGACTCAAGCCTCCTTGACCATCGCCGCGCAATGATGGCGCCTTTCAGCCGCAAGCTGTCGCCGATTTCCGGCTTTTCCTTGGCCGATTGTCGCATAAGATTGCGCCGCCATGACAGACGACCCGCGAATTCGTGCGCGACCAGGACCTTGATGATTTCGACCGGGCGATCCTGCGCGAGCTGATGCGCGACGGCCGAATGACCAACGTGGAACTCGCCGAGCGCGTCCACCTCTCGCCTTCCGCCTGCCTGCGCCGGGTGCGCGCGCTCGAGGAGAGCGGACTGGTCGACGGCTATGTCGCCTTGCTGAACGCCGCCAAGGCCGGCTTCACGGGCGCGGCCTTCGTTTTCGTCACCCTCGAGCAGCAGGGCCGCGCGATGCTGGACGCCTTCGAGCGCGACGCCCGGCGGCATCCCGAGATCACCGAATGCTATCTCCTGGCCGGAGCGGCCGACTACCTGCTGCGGATCGTCTTCCGCGATTCGCGCGACTTCGAGCGGATCCACACCGAGATCCTGACCCAGTTGCCGGGCGTCTCGCGGGTGCAGTCGACCTTTCCGCTGCGGACCGTCAAGAAGACGACCGACCTGCCGATCTGACGATATTCGCTTTCTCTTGCTCGATTTCCCGAGTCTGGTAAGGAGCGCACGATCTGGTCTCCGCCCTGCCCGAGCGAGGCGGACGGGAACGCAGCGCCAGGAGAACCCCCTTGCCCGAAGCCAAGACCGACGCCGCCGCTCCTCCGGATATCGCGACGATGCCGTTCGAGGCGGCGCTCGCCGAACTCGAGGGGATCGTCGACCGGCTCGAGAAGGGCGCCGTGTCGCTCGACGATTCGATCCGGCTCTACGAGCGCGGGGAAGCGCTCAAGGCGCGCTGCGACGAACTCCTGAGGAACGCGGAGATGCGGATCGAGAAGATCACGCTCTCGGCCGACGGCAAGCCGAAGGGAGTCGCCCCGCTCGACGGCGATTGAGAGGCCCGACGCCCGAGGATTTTTGCGACAAATTGTGGGCGCGCACGCCTCTGCAAGCCGGCGTTAACCGCCCGTTAAGGAAAGCGTCGCCACCTTTCTGAACGCCTCGACCCTTGCCCGGCCTTACGCATTCCCCGCTGCCGGCGAGATCCGGGGCGCCCTGCGGCTGCGTAGCCCCTATGCCCGCCCGAGTTTTCCTCCCACTCGCGCGGTTTCTGGCAGGACGCTCGGGAACGGGCGCCCTGCCTTTTTTGTCACCCCCCGAGCCGGGTGCGGATCGTTTCGCCGCCGCGCTGGATGGTGAGGTCCCACCAACGGGCGCGCTCCGAACAGGCGCGCTCGAGGTCGCGGGTCGTCTCGATCGCCGTCCCGTTCACCGCGACCACGATGTCGCCCTTCTGCACGCCGACCTGGGCGGCGGTGGTGTTCTCCCCGACCGAGGCGACGACCACGCCCTGATGCGCGCCGTCGAGCGACAGTTCCTCCGACACCGCGGGCGACAGGTTCATCACCAGCGCGCCGTCGAAAGGCGACCGGCCGTGAATCGTCAGCGCGTCGCGCGCCGGGGTCTCGGGGGCGGAGGCGAGCTTCAGCGGCAGGTCGAGCGTCTTGCCATCGCGCAGCACCGCGAGCCGCGCCGTTCCGCCGAGCGGCTTGACGCCGAGCCGGAAGCCGACGCTTTCGGCGTCGTCGACCACCTGGTTGTCGATCGCCGCGATCACGTCGCCGCGCTTCAGGCCCGCCGCCGCGGCCGGACCGCCGTCGGCGACCTCGACCACCACCGCGCCGGTCGGACGGTCGAGGCCGAGCGTCTCGGCGATGTCCTTCGACACGTCCTGCAGCGTCGCGCCGAGCCAGGCGCCGCTTGACGGAGCTGCCGCCGTGCAGCGCGGCCGACACCACGCCCTTGACCATGTTGACCGGAATGGCGAAGCCGAGCCCCATGCTGCCGCCGGAGCGCGAATAGATCATCGAATTGATGCCGATCAGCCGGCCGTCGAGATCGACGAGCGCGCCGCCGGAATTGCCCGGATTGATCGCCGCGTCGGTCTGGATGAAGAAGCCGTAGTCGCTCGCGCCGATCTGGGTGCGCGCCAGCGCCGACACGATGCCCTGGGTCACCGTCTGTCCGACGCCGAACGGGTCGCCGATGGCGATGACGAAGTCGCCGACCTCGAGCGCGTCCGAATCGCCCATCTCGAGCGTCGGGAAACTGTCGCCGCCCTTGAGGCGCAGCACCGCGAGGTCGGTGCGCGGATCGCGCAGCACGATCTCGGCCTCGAACTCGCGCCGGTCGGCGAGCGCCACCCTCACCTCGGTCGCGTTCTCGACGACGTGAAAGTTGGTGACGACGAGGCCCGACGGATCGACGAGCACGCCCGAGCCGAGCGCCTTCTGCACGCGATCGCCCTCGCCGCCCCCGCCGCCGCCGAAGAAGCGCTGGAAGATCGGATCGTCGAACAGCGGGTTTCGCGGCATGTGCTCGACATGCGAGACGTAGACGTTCACCACCGCAGGGGCGACCTTCTTGACCACGGGCGCGAAGGACAGGCGCACCTGCGCCGGGCTCTGGGGCGGCGTCTTCGGGAGCCGTGTCGGCGAAGGCGGCGGCGCCGCAAAGAGCGAACGCGAGGGCGAGCAGAAAGCGGATCAAATCGAAACTCCGGACGGTCAAGGGGCGGCGCTGATATAGGCTGCGGCCCTCCCCGCTGAAAAGCGCGGGAACGGAACGGCGACGCGCACAAAAGTCTCCGCGCGTTCGGCTTCAAAGGCTTACATCCTCCTTTACGCGACTCTTTGACTGCCAAGCGGCCGATCTCGAAGCCGCGCTGAAGGGCCGGGTCGCGACCCGGCCGCGGCGCGCCCCGCAACGCGCATTCGATCCGTCGCGGCGAACGCTTGCGTCCGGGCCGCGCAGGTTCGTTGCATCCCCGCGTCCAGATCCTCGCCGGCGGCCCCCATCCCATCGCCCACGCCCTTACGACCCATTCAATTCTCGAGCCGCACTGGCACAGTATGTTCACTTTCTGTTCTCGTCAAGCTTTTGCTTTCCGACCCTACGGGGGGCCTGCGCTCGTCGAGCGTAGCGTTCGATGACCCGTCAGGTAGTGGGTGTCTGCGTTTACCGGCTAGGCAAGATTGAAACGATCATGGCGCGCCCGCCCACCGACGCCTACGGCGCGGGCCATTCGGTCAGATGGTCCCAGAAATCATTGGGCAGGCAGCCTCGGCGGCCGGTGAGCAGGACGGCCTGTGGCGCGTGGCCGACGGAAAATCGGGCCAGAAGGCGGCGCAGCTGGATTTCCAGCACGCGCGCCGGCATCGGTCCGACAGAGGCAAGAAGCATGCGGCGGTCGGCCCACGCCGCCTCGCTCAGCCGAGCGCGCAGCAACGGCAGGATTTCGTCGACGCGGCCGAGCGGCGCGGCGATCACCTCGCAGCCGGCCGCGGTCGAAAAATGGTGGATCGCGTAGACGCCATCCCGCGTAAGGTCTTCGCTGGTCCCCGGCGTCAGTCCGTTGGCGCCGGCCCACGCCCGGACGGCCTCCCGCGGCGTCATCGTCGGATCGGCGCGCGATGTCGGCCGCGCCAGCGCGCCGACGGCTACAGCCGCCACAGTCGCCAGGACAACCGCCAGGCGTTTCATCGACGGCGCCCAGTCGGAACGGCGACGAGGATGATGATCGCGGCCCACGCGATCTGCGTCGGCAATACCCCCCTCTCCCCGTGCAGGAAATCGTAGGCAGCGGGCGACGCGGCCATCGCCACGAGGCGGGAAGTGTTGAGGATCAGCAGCAGGCCGAGCGCCGCCGCCATGCGAGGCCAACCGGGCGCCGCGGCGGGCCGCGCGAGACGGCTCAGCGCGTAGGTTCCCGCCGCGCACGGATGGGCGAGCGAGAGGAACGAACATGCGCGCAGCACCACGAAGGAATGTCCGTCTGAAAGCAGGATCCGGTTGCCGCTCGCGGCGGCCGCGACACCGCCGAGGCCGAGCAGAAACCGCGTCAGATGGGCCTCGGCGGTCAGAATCGGGGCGCTGGCCAGTTCGGCCCAGGCGCCGTCCTTCATCGCCCACCCGCCCAACGCCGCCAGCAACACGCCGGCGCTTCGACCCGGCAGGCCGCCGCTCCGCCACGCGAGCGCAGCCGCGCACACAAGGGCAGGCGCCGCAGCGGTGCGGAACGGCGTCATGCAGGCCAGCAGCGCGCCAGCGAACAGCATCCAGTCCGCAGCGGCGACGCCGCAGTCGTCGGGAGTCAGACGGCGAACGTCGGCGCCGATCGCGAGCGCGGCCAGAAGGATCATCGGATGCGGCGCGTCGAAGCCATCGAACCCGGTCGCGAGACCGTAGTGCGCAGCGCCCGCGAGCGCCGCGCACACCACCAGCCAGCGCCGCGCGACGGCGGCGCCCGGCGCCGCTGCGGCCCCGATCGGAACGGCGGGGCTTTGGGCGACGCCGCTCATGGCGCGCGTCCCGCCGCTGCGGAGGGGATCAGGCTTCCAGGCTCACCAGCGCGCCGAAGCTTTCGCGGCCCTTGACGCCGGCCCAGGCGAGCAAGGCCAGGCCCAGGGTCAGCCAGCCGAAGGTGGGCGCCGGCAGGCTGGCGCTCGGCAGCGCGCCGGCAAACTGGCCTCCGCTGTTGGCGGTATTGAGCTGCGCGTCGCCCAGCAGGTTAGCGGCGAAAACCGAACCGGTGATGTTGCCGCCGGTTGTCACCAAGGTCGCCTTCGGCGCCATGATCGAAAAATCGTAGCTGACGTTCGAGGCGAGATCGACCGTGGACGCGTTGGCGACGTTCATCAGCACCTTGTTGTCGGTCATCGCGCCGGCATAGCCGAAGCTCAGATTGCCCGGCAGGGAGATCGTGCCGGAATCGAGCACGTTGATGATGTCGGTGGCGCCGGCCACGGTCCCGTTGAAGATGACCTGATTGCCGGACATGGCCGCAAGCTGCGCGGCGGTGACATCGAAGATGTTGTCGCCGGACCGCGTGCTGGTAAATACGTAGGCGCCGGACGCGTTCTGGCCGAACGTATCGCCAGCCGTGGGTTGCATGCCGGCAAGAGTTTGCGAAACCGAGGCGATGTTCGCCGTCGTCGCCGCGTAGTTGATCGGGGAAGCGTAGGACGCGGCGGCGGTGACGTTCGGCTGGGCGGCATTGATGAAATTGGCCGCGCCTCCGACGCTGACTGTTCCTGCGACTCCGGCGCCGGAGACCATCGCGGCGCCGACCACGTTCAGGTTGCCGTTGATCTGGCCATACTGGTAATTCAACGAACCGCCGACGTTGACGTTGTTCAATCCGGTCGACGTAGCCGTCATCGCGCCGGCCACGTCCGTGGCGCCGTTCACCGAGCCGTTGGTCATCGACAGGTTGCCGCCGACAGCGAGGCCGACGCCATTGGCGGTCGCGCTCGTGGAGTCGCCGAAGTTATTCAAATACACGTTCCCACCGGCCGCGATCGCCGCCTCGCTGTCAGACGTATACGCCGACGCCGCGCTGCCGATGTCGCCGGAGACGTAGGTGTTATAGCCAGCCGACAGCAGGCCCTGCAGTGTAGTCACGTCCGCGGAAGCGGGCCTGTCACCGGCGACGAGAACGAATCCCGCCGCGGCGGCGTATCTGAGGAGTTTGGCAGATTGCGTCGTCATGGCGTCCCTGAGAGCAGTCGAGGTTGATCGTGGACCGGCGTCGCGCACGAGTGTGGGCATGTGACGCCGGTCAGCGTGGTCGCCACAACGCATAAGCGGCGCCATCTTCTTCTGGACCCGGATCGGCGCGTTCTCCCGCAATTTCAGACGAAAAATGGAGCGTCTAGCCAAATCGCGACGCACAAAGCAAGTCTGTCGCAAAATGATCGGGTCGCGGCCCGACCTCACGTTGCGCGGCCGCGTCCCGCTACGCCCGCTCAACCTCAACTCCGAGCGTTCGCGCCGGGTGATGAGGCGTTCCAGCGCGCCGTTGCATGCCATGCGACCGGACCGTAAGGTACGCTCGCCAACGTCTCGGACAGGAGATGAGGATGAGCGGCGTCTTCAGGAGCGTGGCCGTCGCGGCCATCGGAGCGGCGCTGTTCGGGCTCGCCGGCGCGGCCCAGGCGATGACCTGTTCGGAGCGGCAGCAGGTCTGTCACGGCTATTGCGTCAAGAGCATGGGCGACACTCCGGGCTGCCATGCGAAGTGCCGCCAGTTCCATGAGGAATGCATGGCGAGCGGCTGCTGGGAAAGCAAGGTGGTCGCCAGGCAATGCGGGTTCGCCCGGCAGTAGCGCCGACGTCGTCTATCGCGTTTGACGGCGACCGCTATCAGCTTGACGGCAGCGTGGCGTCGAAGCGCGAGAGCGCGGGGCCACGGACGGTGGATCTGGCGTGGCAATAGGACGCCCGCTGCGCGGAAAGCCCGATCGAGCCCCGTTGACGCGAGCGCCCTCGTGCGCGTAGCCTGAAACCGCCAAAGGGGATGGGGTTCCCCTTCAACCGCCCGACCGCTTTACGAGCCGACGGCTGATGACCCCTACCGCGCGCAACCTTGCGCGGTGGGCGTTCGTCGTCAGCCGAACGATTCCCGCGCGACAACCGGGGTCCGGTCATGGCGAACGTTTGGCTCCATTCCGCCTTGTGGATCGGCCTCGCGCTGCTGGCGTCGCTGATCTCGATTCGCGTCGCCATATCGGTCGCGCTGATCGAAATCGTCGTCGGCGCTTTCGCCGGCAATCTGGTCGGCCTGCAGATCACCGAATGGGTGAATTTTCTCGCGGGATTCGGCGCCATCCTGCTCACCTTCCTCGCCGGGACGGAAATCGACCCCCGGATCGTGAGAAAGCACTTCTGGCCGAGCGTCTCGATCGGCGTCGTCGGCTTCCTCGCGCCCTATGCCGGCGTGCTCGCCTACGCCCATCTCGTCATCGGCTGGCCGTGGCCGCAGGCGCAGATCGCCGGGATCTCGCTGTCGACCACGTCGGTCGCCGTCGTCTACGCCGTGATGATCGAGACCGGCTTCAATAAGACCGAGATCGGCAAGATCATCCTCGCCGCGTGCTTCATCAACGACCTCGGCACGGTGCTGGCGCTCGGCGTCGTGTTCGCGCATTACGATCTCTGGCTGCTGGCGTTCGGCGCCGCGACGGCGATCGTGCTCGTGATACTGGCGCGCTACGCGCCCTGGATGTTCAGGAGCCTCGGACAGCGCGTGAGCGAGCCGCAAACGAAGTTCGTTTCGCTCATTCTGCTCGGGCTCGGCGGTCTCGCCTCGGTCGCCGGGAGCGAAGCCGTCCTGCCCGCCTATCTCGTCGGGATGGCGCTCGCGCCGACCTTCCTCGCCGAGCGCGAGCTGCCGCACCGGATGCGGATCATCGCGTTTTCGATCCTGACGCCGTTCTACTTCCTGAAGGCCGGATCGCTGGTCGACGCCCGCGCCGTGGCCGCGTCCGCCGGGCTCATCGCCGTGTTTCTCGCGATCAAGATGGTCACGAAGTTCATCGGCATCCTGCCCCTGACGGTCTACCACGAGTTTGACCGTCGCGAGGGGATGTACACGACGCTGCTCATGTCGACCGGCCTGACCTTCGGGTCGATCTCGGCGCTGTTCGGGCTCACCAACAAGATCATCGATCAGACTCAGTACACGATCCTCGTCACCGCCGTGATCGGCAGCGCGGTCGTGCCGACGCTGATCGCGCAGGCCTGGTTTCAACCCGATTTCAAGGCGATCGCCGACGAGCCCGAAGTCGTGGAAGCCGAGGAGAGCAAAGGCGAGGAGCCGTAGCCCCGCGCTGCTCGGCGCCTGGAGCGGGATGCGAAGAAGTGGACGCCGGTTTTTCGCGAAAATCCCGCGAGATCAAAGAATCTAAAGCGAGATGCGATTCGACCGAATCGCATCTCGCTTTAGACGCGAGGAAACCCTTGGCGCGGGCGAATATCGGTCTATCCTTGCGGCAATGTCTGCTGTCGGTCCCGGGCGCGCCCGGTTGCGGCCCTCCGGGCCGAACCAGCTCCAGGGAGGATGATCCATGACGCTTCCGCGCGACGCGATGCTCCTGCGCATCTTCATCGGCGAGGACGAAAAGACCCGGGACCGCCGCCCGCTTTACATGGCGATCGTTTACAAGGCGCGCGAGGCTCACCTCGCAGGCGCGACGGTGCTGCGCGGGCCGATGGGTTATGGTCATTCGACCCGGCTGCGCTCCACAAAATTCTCGACGTGGCCGAGCATCTTCCGCTGGTGGTCGAGATCGTCGACACCGAGGAGAAGATCAAGGCGTTCCTGCCGACGCTCGACGCGATGATGCCGGGCGGACTGGTGACGCTCGAGAAGGTTCAGGTGCTTCAATACGGCGAAGACGTGAAGCATCAGCCGGCGTGAGCGTCGCTCGTCCAGCGCGCGGGCGACGGATCGAATGACCGCTTCAGCCAGTCCGCCAGGATCTCCGGCGGGCCTGCGCCAGGACGTATCCAGCATCATCGCATGGGGGACGCCTTCGAGGACGCTGACCCTCGGCATCCCAGAAGAGCGACGACAACTTCAGGTCGGTCGTGGGGATGAAGCAGTCGCTGTCGCCGCCGAGCACGAGGGCCGGCAGGCGAGGCCGGGCCATCAGGAAGAAGGCTTGCGGGATCATCAGCTCCAGATTGGCCCGCAGCGATTCCCGCTGGAATTGCGGCAGGTAGCGCCAGGCGAGATCGTCCGGAAAGTCTTTCGGAAAAAAGCCCGCGACGGATCGTGTCGAAGTCCGCCGCGCTCATGTCGCGGGACTGAACGCGGCTCAGCGCCATGAGCAAATTCGGGTGGCTGAAAGACATGTGCAGGAAGGAGCCGCTCAAGCCCCGCGAGACTGGCGGGCGCGAGCAGCGCCAGGCCCGCAGCCTGCATGTCTCTGCACGAAGTGCTGGGCGACGACGCCGCCCATCGAGTGTCCGACGACCACCGGCGGCTGGTCGAGCGAGGCCGCGGCGGAGGCGACGTCCGCGACGAAATCGGCGAGGCCGAACCGGTCGAGATCCTTGCGGCCGGCGCTTCGGCCGTGGCCGCGCAAGGAAACTGCGACTCCATGCCAGCCCAAGTTCCGCGAAGAAGGGCAGAAAATGCTCCGACCCAGACCCAGCCGCCGCAAAAGGCGCCGTGGACGAAGAGCAGCGGAAGGCCGGCGCGACGGTTCGCCCGCCGTGACGATCTCCAGAGAAGCCTTTGTGTCGGATGCAATCGTCATGGTCGCCCCGCTGCGTCGACGAGCCCCACGCCGGGACCCGCGCTCAGTCTTGCCGCAACCTACACCACCTGCGGCGCCCTTGGGGCCTGGCGCCGCGTCGGATAGGATGCGGAGCGTTAGACAAATCGCCGCAGGGCCGGCGAGAGACACGGCTTGAGGAGGAGACGCCATGACCGCAAATCAGGGATTCGTGAAGCCCACCCGCCGGCCCGGCGCGCTCGGCGTCCATTCGCTCGACCATTTCCATTTCGTCGCCCCGGATCTCGCGCCGCGCCAGGGCGTTCTACGACGAATTCGGGCTCGAGGTCGGCGAGCGCGGCGCGGTCCTGACGCTCGCCGACAAGGGCAGTCCGCACGTCTGGGGCACGGTCGGCGAAGGGTCCGCGCAAGAAGGCACCAGTATCTGTCGTTCGGCGCCTTCGAGGACGATCTCGACCGTTTCGCCGAACGCCTTCAGGCGCTTCGGCGTCAAGCGGGTCGATCCGCCGGCGGGCGTCGAGTTCGAACGGTCTGTGGATTCATGACCATGACGGCAATCTCATCGAAATCGCCGCCGCGCCCAAGACCTCGCCGAACGAGAAGAGCGCATTCGTCCAGACGTCCGTCGGCGCCCTGGCTCGCGGCGCGCCGAACCGCAGCGCCGTGAAGCGCACCCATCCGCGACGGCTCGCGCACGTGCTGATGTTCACGACCGACGTCATGAAAGCGATCGATTTCTACGCGCGCGTGCTCGGGCTTCGGCTCTCGGACCACTCCGGCGACGGCATCGCGTTCCTGCATGGCGTCCACGGCAGCGATCATCACATGATCGCGCTCGGCAGGTCGAACGCGCCCGGCTTCCATCACCTGAGCTGGGACGTCGGCAGCGTGGACGCAATCGGCCTCGGCGCGATGCACATGCTCGGCAAAGGCTACGAGAAAGGCTGGGGGCTAGGCCGCCACGTGCTGGGGTCGAACTTCTTCCACTACGTCCAGGATCCGTGGGGCTCGTTCGCCGAATATTCCGCCGACATGGATTTCGTCCCGGCCGACGGCGACTGGACGGCGGCGGACCATCCGCCGGAAGATTCGTTCTACGTCTGGGGCCCCAACCCGCCGGCGGACTTCGTGCACAACTACGAGGCCTGACGCGCGTGCGGCCCAAGGGTGCGGGCCATCGGCCTAATCTAATAGGGCGCGTCGTACTCCGGGGGGCCGCCCGCGATGACGCCGCCGCTGGTCAGGACGTACCAGTCGCCATTATGGCGCTCGATGCGCAAGACGCGCCCCGCGCCGGGAATGAAATCGCCGGGTCCGACCTGCTGCGCGCCATAGCGGCTATCGACCACCGCCATGCCGCCCTGGACCGTCTCGACGCTGTAGTCCTGGAGGAGACGCCGCGGCGCGTCGGGCGCCGCGTTGGCGTTCGCGACCGGTCGGCTGCGTTCGCGTCGCGAGCGTCGAAGGCTTCGGCGGGGGCTTCGGCGGGAATTTTTGCGCGCTTGGCTCGGTCGCGCTTGAGGCTGCGGAGGCGACGGCCGTGGGGGGCGAGGCGAAGAGGGCGGCGGCCTTCTTTTCGAGCCGGTCGAGCCGCGTCGTGAGGTCGGACACTTGCGAGGCGGGCGGCACGGCGACGGCGACCTTCTTCTCCAGCCGGTCGAGCCTCGCCGCGATATCGGCAAGGTCGGCCGAGGGCGCGGCGGAAGCGGCCGGCGACGCGGCCTTCTTCTCCAGCGCGTCGAGCCGCGCCGTAAGATCGGCGAGCTTGGCGGCGACGTTGGGATCGGAGCGCTCGCCGAGCGCCTCGAAACGCGCGGCGGTTTCGCGCTCGAGCCGGTCGAGCCGGTCCGTCGTCGTCTGCGCGAGCGTCGCCCGTTAGTCGCCGGTCGCGGGCCGGTCCGTCGGCTGACGGGCGTGGGCGTAGGCGTCGCGCTTTGGTCGCCGGCCGCGGCGACCTGATCGCTGCGGCCGCCCGGCGCCGGGCCGCTTTCGGCGACTTGAGGCCGTCGAACGCCGAGGCGAGGCTTGCGGCCGCCCGGCTTCTCATGGCGGCGAAGGCGCCGTTTCGCTGCGGATCCGTAGAAGGCGGCGGCGCCGGCGATCCCGAGGAGCGCGAGGCAGGCGGCGAGCCAGAGGAGCCTCGACCCTCCCCTTTTCTTTTCCGCCCGAGGCGGAGGCGCGCGATCGTCCGGCGCAACGGCCGGGACGACGGCGAGCGGCGGCGGACCGGCTTCGCGTCGTCCTTGCCTTGGGCGTCCAAGACTGTCGGTCCCGGCCGAGGGGCGCCGCGGGCATGGCAGGCTTCAGCGCCTCGAAGAGGCCCTGAGCGGTCGCGTAATCCTTGCGGTCGAGCGCCGCGAGCGCGCTGGTCGATCGCTTCGGCGGCGTCCTTTCGGCCGAGCGCCACGAAAAGCCGCCGAGCCGTGGCGTAATCCCGGCGATCGAGGGCCGCGAGCGCGTCTCCGAGCGGACTTGCCGGCTCGGCGCGGGGCAGCCGCGATCGCGGGCGCGGCGGCCTTCAGCAGCCGCCGTCTTTCCCTCCGGCCCGCCCGAAGGCTCGACGCGCTCGGCCACCGCCGATTTCGTTGCTCCATCGGCGGGAGCGGCGGCGGCCGCTTCGACCGCCGGCGCCGCGCCGGCGTGATCGCCCTTGGGGGACTTAACGGCCGTTGCTTTTCCCTCCGGCTCGCCCGAAGGCTCGACGCGCCCGGCCACCGCCGGTTTCGCTTCCCCATCGGCGGGAGCGGCGGCGGCCGCTACGACCGCCGGCGCCGCCTTTTCGCGCTCGGTGTCGGCCGCCGCGACCGCTTCCGCTGGCGCGGCGTTTTCAGAACTGCGAACTCGGCGACGGATGTCATGGCGTATATCTTTATGAAGTTCGACTGTTCATTCGCGGGCTTATCGGCGGGTTGCGGGTTTTTTGTGACTGCCTCGAATATAATACATGTATCTTACGTTCATAACGCTTGTGCAAAGCTCTTCAGAGACGCGCGTCTTTCGACGCCCCATGCGGGGGTCATGCGGGCGAGGGGACTAGCGCGTCGTCTTCACGCGGCGACGGGGGCGACGACGCCGTCCTTCGCCGGCGCGGCGCGGAACGCGGGCAGCGCCTCCGCGCGCGCCGAGAAGGCGGCGAGATTCGCATAAGGGCGCACGTCCGCCACATCGCCGATCATGCCGACCGTAAAGCCGTGGGCGCAGGCGGCGGCGATGTCGGCGAGGCCGAGCTTGGCCCCGATCCAGCCGGACTTCGGCAGCTCCCGATCGAGCGCGCTCGAGCCCTCGTGAAGCTGGCCCGTGATCCGGTCGACCCAGGGCTGATGGAGCTTTTCGGCCGGTCTCAGCGCGCGCTCGTAGTGACGCTGCACCGCCTTCTCCATGACCGCGAGCGCGAGACCGGTGACGCGCAGCGCGCGCAAACGCTCCGCCGGGCCCAGGGGCGTGAGCGCCGCGACAGCCGGATAGACGCCCGCGAGATAGTCGAGGATCAGCGTCGAATTCGATCAGCGCCGTCCCGTCGTCGGTCACCAGAGTCGGCGCCTTGAGCAGCGGATTGATCTTGGAGAAGGCGTCGATGTGGCGGAAGAGCGAGATCGGCCGGTGCTCGAACGGGACCCCGGCTGCGATCAGCGCGACCGCCACCCGGCGCACGTAAGGCGAATCGAGCATGCCGATGAGTTGCATTCCTGGGCCTCTCCCGAGCTTCGAGGTCGAACGAGACGCCATTCTGACCGCGGCGCCGCGGCGCGGCAACCGCCGGTCGGAGGGCGCGGGTCTCGCGCGCCCAGCCCGTCGAGAGGGGCGTCCTTCCGGACGCCCTATGGGGCGGCGAGACGCCGCCCCTTCCGACCCGCGCGAAGCGTCAGCCGCGGCGCGTCTCGTCCGCGTCGAGCGGCGGCGTCAGGAAGGCGGCGGCGGAGCCGAGGTTCTTGCGGCTGCGCTTGATCTCGCGGCGCGCGATCGTGCGCAGATGAACCTCGTCCGGCCCGTCGGCGAAGCGCAGCGCCCGGCCCCAGGTCCAGAGGTCGGCGAGCGGCGTGTCGGGCGAAAGGCCCATCGCGCCGAAGGTCTGGATCGCGCGATCGAGGATGGTCGTCTGCATGCGCGGCGCGACCGCCTTGATCATCGAGATCTCCGCCGCCGCGGCCTTGGCGCCGAGCGTGTCGATCATCCAGGCGGTCTTCAGCGTCAGCAGGCGCGCCTGCTCGATCTCGCAGCGCGACAGCGCGATCCATTCGGCGATCGGCCCATGCTCGTGCAGATACTTGCCGAAGGTCTTTCGCTCCTGGGCGCGCTCGATCATCAGTTCGAGCGCCAGCTCGCACTGGCCGATCGAGCGCATGCAATGATGGATGCGGCCCGGCCCGAGCCGCGCCTGCGCCAGCGCGAAGCCGCTGCCCTCCTCGCCGAGCAGGTTGGTCTTCGGCACGCGCACGTCGCGGAAGACGACCTCGCAATGGCCCTCCGGCGACAGATGGTTCATCACGCTGATGTTGCGCACGACCTTGACGCCGGGCGTGTCCATCGGGACGAGCACCATGCTCTGGCGGCGATGCGGCTCGGCGTCGGGGTTGGTGATCCCCATGACGATCGCGATCTTGCAATTGGCGTGCGCCGCGCCGGTGATGAACCACTTGCGCCCGTTGATGACGTAGTAGTCGCCCTCGAGCTCGATGCGGGTCGAGATGTTGGTCGCGTCCGACGAGACGAAGTCGGGCTCGGTCATGGCGAAGCAGGAGCGGATCTCGCCGTCGAGCAGCGGGTTCAGCCAGCGCTCGCGCTGCTCGGGCGTGGCGAAGAGATGCAAAAGCTCCATGTTGCCGGTGTCGGGCGCGGAGCAGTTGAACACTTCCGAGGCCCACTGAAGCTGGCCCATGATCTCGGCGAGCGGCGCGTATTCGAGGTTGGTGAGCCGCGTGCCCGGCTCGTCGGCCTTGAGGCCCGGCAGGAACAGGTTCCACAGGCCTTCCGACTTGGCGATCGCCTTCAGCTCCTCGACGACCGGCGGCGGGTTGAGGCCGTCGGCGATCTCGCGCCGCCAGCGCGTGGCGTTCGGAATGACGTAGCGGTCCATGAATTCGCGCACGCGCGCGCGAAGCTCTTCAACCTTCGGGGAAAATTCGAAATCCATCGCCTGCTCCTCTTGGTCGATCCTTCATCGAAGGCTTGGTCCACGCCCTCGCTCTGTCGCCGGCCTCCGGTCCTTCCGCTGCCACGGCTCAGCCCTGCGCAGCTTCGCCGGTCAAAGCCTCGAGGCCACGATCGCTTATCGTACCGCCCTCCCCGGCGCCGCCGCGACGTCCTCGGTGTCGCACCGGTCTTTGGGGACCGCCTTCAGCGGTTTGGAAAGTCCCCGCAGGCGCGGCTGGCGCCTGCGACCGCCACGATCGGCTGCTGCCAAGATGAGTCGATCGCGCTAGACAGGGCGGCTTTCGCCGTCGCGGCGAACGCGGCAGGGAGGACAAGACTTTGACCGATCTCTTCGATCTGACCGGCAGGTCGCCATCGTCACCGGCTCGTCGCGCGGCATCGGCCGCGCCATCGCGCGCAGATTCGCCGAGCACGGCGCGAGCGTCGTCATCTCCTCGCGCAAGGCCGACGCCTGCGCGGAGACCGCCGCCGAGATCGACGCGGCCGTCGGCCGCAAGGCGGCGACGCCGATCGCCGCCAACATCTCCTCGAAGGACGACCTCAGGCATCTCGTCGAGGAGGCGGAGCGCCTCTCGGGCCGATCGACGTCCTCGTCTGCAACGCCGCGTCCAATCCCTATTTCGGGCCGATGGCGGGCATTTCCGACGACCAGTTCCGCAAGATCCTCGACAACAACGTGCTCGTCGAGCCACTGGCTGATCCAGATGGCGGCGCCCGGCATGATCGCGCGCAAGGACGGTTCGATCATCATCGTGTCCTCGATCGGCGGCCTCAAGGGCTCGCCGATGCTCGGCGCCTACAACATCTCGAAGGCCGCCGATTTCCAGCTCGCGCGCAATCTCGCCGTCGAGTTCGGACGGCACAACGTGCGGATCAACTGCATCGCGCCGGGCCTGGTGCGCACCGACTTCGCCCGCGCGCTGTGGGAGAACCCGGAGACGCTGAAGGCGGTGACCGCGACGACGCCGCTGCGGCGGATCGGCGAGCCGGACGAGATCGCCGGCGCCGCGGTCTACCTCGCCTCGAAGGCCAGCACGTTCATGACCGGCCAGACCATCGTCGTCGACGGCGGCGCGACGATCGCCGGGGGCTGACGGCCGACAGATCGAGAACCTCCGGCTGTTGCATTCGCTACCGCGCCATCACGCGACGAGATCGTCTCGGACGCATACGCCGATGCGATGGACGCGGCTGGCGGCTTGGGTTTCGACCGTCACGTTACCGATACTCGGCGCAAGCGATATTCCCTTTGGCGTCTCTTTGTGCCGTCTATCCGTAATGGAGCCTTGAATATTTACGCAACTCTTCCGGTGTCGTCGCGCCAAAGCCGAAGAATTCGATGTAGGCGGGGATCATCTCGAACAGCATGTCCGTGCCAACTTGCACCTGGCATCCCTTGGCTTTCGCCGCGCGCAGTAAGGGCGTGAACTCTTCCCTCATGACGACCTCGCCGACAAAGGCGTTTGGAGATATCGCCTCGACATCGATCGGCAATGGGTCGCCTTCGTTCATTCCAACAGGGGTTGCGTTGACGACGATGTCGTAGCCTTCGGGGTTCGCCGAACCCGTCGCCTAATTTGATCGCGGGATAATGGGTGGCGATCCTATCGGCGAGCGCGCGCGCCATTGCCGGCGCCATGTCAAACAGGCCGAGCTCCGAAACGCCGGCGGCCGCGAGCGAGGCGGCGATCGCCGAACCGACGCCTCCCGAACCGACCACCAGCGCGCGCGCTCCCTCGATGCGGCGGCCCTTGCGGGCGACGCCGCGGACGAACCCTTCGCCATCGAACATGTCGCCCAGCAGCGAGCCGTCCGGGCGTTTCAGGATCGCGTTGGCGGAGCCGGCGATTTTGGCCGTGGTGGTCAATTCGTCGACGAGGCGGACCGTCGTCACTTTGTTGGGCATCGTCACCAGGGCGCCGTGCATGTTGGTGACGCGGAACAGCGGCCGCAGAACCTCGGGGTAGTCTTCGCCGGTGACGCCCAGGGGCACAACGGCGACGTCGATTCCCTTCGCGTCGAACCAGGGGTTGTAGATCATGGGCGCCTTGAATGGCTCGGTCGGATAACCGATGTGCGCGATGATTTTGGTCTTTCCGGTGATCATGACGGGTGTCTCCTTCAGTGGGAGTCCCCGTCGCCGGGCCCGACGCCCGGCGGCGAGCATGCGAGGGTGGGGCGGTCCGATCAGTCTTCGAGGCGGTGCACGTCGCCGAGAATGAAGACATAGGCGAAGACCCCGAGCAGGGCGATGGCGCCGACGAACGCGAGCGCGTAGAAGAACGAGCCCGTCCCGGCGACGATGAAGCCGATCGCGATCGGCGTGATGATGCCCGCGAGGTTGGCGGCGAAATTGAACAGGCCGCCCGTCAGACCCATCAGCGACTTCGGCGCGATGTCGGAGATGAGCGTCCAGCCCAGGCCGACCATTCCCTGACCGAAGAAGGCGATCGAGAGGACGACGATGACCGCGACATTGCTGTCCATCCAGTTCGCCGTGACGATCAGCGACGCCAGCAACAGGCCGGCGATGATCGGCGCCTTGCGGGCGATGTTGGCCGAACCTGTCGACTTCAGAAGCTTGTCCGAAACCCAGCCGCCGGCCAGCACGCCGATGGCGGCGGCGATGAACGGCAGCACGGCGAAGAAGCCGACCTTGACCCAGGTCATGTGGCGTTCGGTCGCGAGATAGGTCGGGAACCAGGTCAAAAAGAACACCAGCGTCGAATTGCCGGCGAACTGGCCGATGCCCGCGCCCCAGACCTGCCGGTAGGACAGCAGCCTCTTGACGTTGGCCCAGGAGAAGGGCGCCTTGTCGTGCGTGCTCTTGGCGAACCCGCCGCCCGCGGCGATATAGTCGAGTTCGGCTTCGTTGACGGTCGGATGGTCCGCAGGCTCGCGATAGCGCCAATAAAAGATGATGCCGAGGAGAATGCCCGCGACGCCGACGACGATGAACATCGCATGCCAGCCATAGGCCGCCATCAGCATGAACAGGAACGGGCTGAAGAAGGCGAGGCCGACATATTCGCCGACGGTGTAGATGCCCGTCGCCGTCGCGCGTTCCTGCTGCGGAAACCAGGTCCCCACGATACGGCTGTTGGTCGGGAAGCACGGCGACTCGGCGACGCCGAGGCCGAAGCGGTAGAGCAGCAGGATCCCGAGGCCAGTCGCGGTGGCTTGCAGCAGCGTGAACAACGACCAGAACGTCAAGGATAGGAAATACGTGAGTCTCGAACCGAACCGGTCGAGGAACACGCCGCCCGGAATCTGCGCGGCGGCGTAGGTCCAGGAGAAGGCGGAGAACACGATGCCCATCGTCGCCGCGTCAATTCCGAGATCGTTGCGAAGGGATGGAGCGGCGATGCCGAGCACCGTTCGATCAAGATAGTTGATCATCGTGGCGACGGCGATGAGGGCGAGAATGCCCCAGCGCGCCCGTGTCGGCGTCGCAGCCGTCTTCGCGCTGAGCGTGGATATGCTGGCGTTGACCATTGTGTTCTCTCCCTCCCTGTTTTGTCTTGCCGGCCGCAGGGCGCCGGCCCTTGATCGGTGCTGCCGGAGACTTCCCAACCGCGCCCAACCTATATCTTCGGACGTTCCGGCCTCGCCCGCGTCAGCTATCTCCTTCGGCGCCTGGGACGTGTGCGCTCCGTCCAGACGATTGCGCGAGCGGGTCGCAGATCACGCCGATATCGCGCGTCTCACCTCCGGAGGCGGATCGGCCTCTGCGGGCTCCCGATCGATTTCGGTGTGGCAGACCATGATGGCGAGCCGGGCGACGTCCTCGGGACCAGCGGCGCGGGTCAGCACCGAGCGCGGGATTTCCAGTGCATAGGGAATGTTCTGCGGCATCTGCGCGAGAATGCCGCGGATATCGATGCCGCCTTCGCCGGGGAACAGGCGTTCGTCGCGCGCGGTGTGTATGGCGCCCGGATGGGTGTGCGCCCATTCCTTCGGCGCGTCGCAGAGGTGGGCGAAGCGGAACCATTCGCGCGGCAGACGGCCGAGATCCTCGACGCTCGAATTCGAGCGATCCATGTGCAGCATGTCGACGAGGATGCCGGCGTTGCCGCGCTTGACCGCCCGGACGATTTCGGTCGCGGCGGCGAGAGTCCCGGTTTCCGTCCAGTGCGGGAACTCGAGGCTGACGAAAATGCCCAAGGGCTTGGCCAGATCGCAAAGCCTGGCGAAGCGGTCGGTGGCGCGGGCGCGATCGGGATCCGGCAACTGGGCGATGATGTTGGTTGCGCCGAGTTCGGCCGTCACCTCGAGGGCCGGAATGTAGCTTTCCGGTTCGATGTGAGGGTCCATGCGGAACAGTTCGACGTCGTTGACTTCGATGCCCGTCGCGGCGAGGGCGGCCTTGGTCTTCCGCAACGCGGCCTTGTCGCTCGTCAGATCGACGAGATCCTCAGTCGGCGTCACTTTCGTGGTGCGCAGGCCGACGTAGCGGTAGCCCGCCCGCGCCGCGACTTCGATCATGTGAGGCGGCGTCAGCGACAGGACGGTCAGATGCGCCAGCGAATAATCGTGTTTCATGGCGACCTCCCGCAGTTCGCGGCGTCCGGCGGCGGCGCCATATGCGCCATCCGGCTCGGCAGTCGCCGCTCTAGCTTTTCCTCGAGTTCGGCCGTCACGGGCCTCAGCTTTCGCCAGTCGATACCGCTCTTCACGCCCATGGAGTCGAGCGCATAGACGGCGTCTTCGGTGGAGATGTTGCCGGTCGCGCCAGGAATGAAGGGACAGCCGCCTACGCCCCCGACCGCCGCGTCGTAGACCGTCACCCCGGCCTGCAGGCCCGCGAACATGTTGGCCAGGCCAAGCCCGCGGGTGTCGTGCAGGTGCAGAGAGATCTTGGCGTCCGGACGGATCGCGTCGCGAACCGCCTCGACCGTCTCATAGACCTGCTTGGGGTTGGCGAGCCCGGCGCTGTCGGCGATGTTGATCTCATGGGCGCCGATGCGGCTGTAGATCTTGGCGATCTCGACGACCCTTGAAAGCGGAATCGCTCCTTCGAAACCGCAGCCCAGCGCCGACTGGATGCCGGCGCGCACCGCAATCCCCTCCGACAGCGCCCGCTCGATCGTCGGGGTAATGTCGTCGAGCGCCTCGCTTACCGATTTGTTGGCGTTCTTGCGGCTGTGGGTCTCGCTCGCCGATACGGATATCGACAGATGCCTGACGCCCGCCGCGAGGGCGCGATCGAGCCCGGCGCTGTTGAGGACCAGGGCCGAGTAGATCACGCCCTCGACGGGTTTCAGCGCCGCGAACAGCGCGTCGGTGTCGGCCATCTGCGGCACGCGCTTGGGGTGGACGAAAGAGCCCACCTGGATGCGCTTGAGGCCGGCGGCGACGAGCGCTTCGATGAGAGCGACCTTCTCCTCGAGCGAGAAGATGCGCTTCTCGTTCTGCAGGCCGTCGCGCAGCGCCTCGTCTTCGATCAGGACTTCCGACACCAGTTTCATGGGTCAGCCCTCTCGTTCGGGTCAGTCGGTGCTGACATGGCCGACCTTGCGGCCGGGCGAATAGATGTCGAGTATGTTCCAGTGGCCGGCGGTCGGCGTCGGATTGTTCTTCATCGCGACGTCGATGACGCAGGGCTTGCCTGAAGCGATCGCCTTTTCCAGCGCCGGCTTGAACTCCTCCGCCGAGCGGATGCGGACGCCCTCGACGCCATACGCCCTGGCGATCGCCGCGTAATCGGGCGTCCATTCGCCCCCTGTCGAGGGGAACGTCGTGCCGTAGGTCAGGCCGTAATGCGCCTTCTGCAATCCGGCGATGGTGCCGAACGCGTTGTTGTTCATGACCACCCAGACAACCGCGAGGTTCTCCTCCTGGGCAGTCACCAGCGCCGCCGGGTTCTGCCCGAAGCCGCCGTCGCCGACGAGCGAGATCACGACGCGGTTCGGCGCGGCGATCTTGGCGCCCAGCGCCGCCGGCGGACCGAAGCCCATCGTGGCAAAGCCGCCCGGCGTCAACACGCTGCCCGGCGTATAGACCGGGAATTGCTGGCCGACGCCGTTCTTGTTCCAGCCGACGTCGGTGGTGATGATCGCATCGTGCGGCAGCACGGCGCGCACGTCGGCGAGAATGCGCTCGGGCATCATCGGGAAACTCGAGCTCTCGGCCATCTCGCGGTTGCTGGCCTTGAACGCTTCGCGCACCTTGGCGATCTCGCGCTCCAGGGCCTCGTTGCGGCGCGGCTTCGGATAAAGCGCCTTCGCCGCCCGGTTCAGCGTTTTCAGCGCCTGCTTGAGGTCGGCGACCGCGCCGATCTCGGTCGGATAGTTGCGGCCGATCTCGCTCGGCTCGATGTCGATGTGGATGAGCTTGGCCGGCGGAAAGGCGAACGTGTACTCCGGCTCCCAGGAGCTCGAGTCGGCTTCCTTGAAGCGGGTGCCGAGCGCCAGCACCCAATCGGCGGTGCGGCACTTCTCGTTGATGAACTTCGTGCCCCAGAAGCCGGTCATGCCGAGCGTCAGCGGATGATCGTCGGGCAACGCGCCCTTTCCCATCAGGCTGAACGCCACCGGAATGCCCATGTGGTCGACGAACGCCTTGAGCTCATCTGTGGCCTTCGCCAGCACGATGCCGCCGCCGATAAAGAGCACCGGGTTGCGGGCTTCGCCCAGCGCGCGAACGATCCGGGCCGCGGCATCGGCGTCGAGGTCCGGCTTGACGAGCGTCTTGGTGTTGTGACTCAGCCGATCGAAGCGCGAGACGTCGACCTCCTTGGAGAAGATGTCCATCGGCACGTCGACCAGCACCGGGCCAGGCTGGCCGCTCTCGGCGAGCTGGAACGCCTTCTCGATGATTTCCGGGAACAGTTCCGGGCTTTCCACGCGCCAGGCGCGCTTCACGAACGGCTTGTAGATCTCGAACTGATCGCCGTCGGCGTGAAGGTTCACCTCCTGATGGGGATGCTTGCCGTAGTAATGGCTCGGCACGTCGCCGGCGATCACCACCATCGGGATGCAGTCGAGCGCCGCGTTGGCGACGCCGGTCGCCGCGTTGGTGAGGCCGGGGCCGAGATGGGTCAGCAGGACGGACGCCTTGCCGGTCACACGCGCATACCCATCCGCCGCGTGGGCGGCGATCTGCTCGTGTCTGACGTTGACGAAATGCAGCTTGCTGTTGGCCATCGCCGAGAGCACGGCGATGTTGGTGTGGCCGCACAACCCGAATACGTGCGTGACCCCGCGCGCTTCGAGATATCGGACGAGTTGATGAGAGACGAGATCGCGCATGGCAAAAATCCTCGGAGCGTCTTGGGCTGGATCGAGCAGTCCGGTCAGGTCGTCATGAGGTGGCTGTCGTCGTTTTCGAGCGCGGGATCGTAGAACGACCCGAACAGCTCTTCGTCGGAAGGCCGGTCTTCCTTGATCGGAACCGAGACCCAGGTCGTGTTCATGTAGTGCTTGAGATGCACGTTCTCGGAGACGATGTTGCCGCCCCAGGTGCCGCAGCCCAGACTCGAGGTCATCGGCATGCCGTTGTTGAAAGCGCCGGCGTTCGCCTTGGACTGCGGTTGCCGCACCATGATGCGCGACACAGGCGCTGCGAGCGCAAGCTGGTGGATGTGGTCCTGGTTGAACGAGTAGATGCCGCAGGAGTGACCCTTGCCGCCGACCTCGTAGATCGCGCGCATCATATTCAAAGCCTGGTCGAAGCCCTGGTACTTGTAGACGGCCAGCAGGGTCGTCAGCTTCTCGCCGGAGAACAGGTGCTCCTTGCCGATGCCGTCGCCGTACACGATGATGAACTTGCGATCGTCCGGAATGGTGAAGCCTGCGGCCTTGGCTAGCTGCTGCGGGGCGATCGCCACCGTGTCCGACGTCCTGTGGTTCTCGTCGTCCCACATCGCGCGGCGCAGTTTCGCTTTCTCCTCGTCATTGGCGAGGTAGCCGCCTTCGGATTGCAGCTGCTTGAGCAGCTTGTCGAAGATCGAGGCTTCGATGATGAGATTGCCGTCCGCGGAGCAGCCCGAACCGAAGTCGGACGTCTTGGATAGTCGGGTGTTGCGAGCCGCTTCCTCGATGTTGGCGGTCTCGTCGATGACCATGGTCGAGTTGCCGGCGCCGACGCCGTAGGCGGGCGTTCCGGAACTATAGGCCGCGCGCACCATCGGCTGACCGCCGGTCGCGATGATCAGATCGGCCCGCGCCATCAAGGCCTGCGACATCGGAATGTTGACCTTGGTCAGGCACTGCAGGATGTCCGGCGGCGCGCCTTCGCGCTCCAGCGCCTCGCGCATCAGCCGCACCGTCTCGAACGAGGTCTTCTTGCTGCGCGGATGCGGCGAGAACACCACCACGTCGCGCGCCTTGATGCCGTAGATCGCATTGCCGGCCGGCGTGAGATCGGGATTGGTGGTCGGCACGATGCAGGCGATGATTCCCACCGGCTTGGCGTACTTGACGATGCCCTTCTCCGGCAACTCCTCGATAATGCCGACGCTCTTCTGGCGCAGCGCATCGCGCAGCACGCCGCGGATCTTCAGGCGCTTGCCCATGCGGCTGACCTTGTCGCCGAGGCCGGATTCGGCAATGCCCATGTCGACGAGCCGGGTGAACGTGACCTTGTTGGCGACGGCCCACGCGACGGCCTGGCACAGGCGGTCGACGCGCTCCTGATCGTAGGTCGCAATGATCGCCGCAGCTTTTCGGGCGCGGGCGAAAACCTCGTCGAGCTCCTGCTGCTGCTCTTCGGTGATGCCCTTTTTGACTTCCGACATGAGATCCTCTCCTTTGCGTCGCTCCCGAAGCCCGCTTCAGGTTCCTTGGCCGGAACCGCATTGTGACCGTCGAGCGTCTGAAGCGCTTGCTGTCCGGCCGTTCGTCCGAGCGTACTCCCGTATAGGGCGCTCGTCACACGCGAGTTTCGGATCCAACCTTGTCCTGTGAGGCGCATTCGGCGCCGCGCGGCCCGCCTTCGCCGCGATGCTGGCGGATGTCGCGGAGCGCCGGTGCGGCGCGAGCATTGGGCGCGAGGGCATACTGCGATCTTCGGGTCGCGCCGAGGGGGCGCTCGAGCTTCCCCGAGTTCCTCGCATGCAAGGGTGACCGAAGTTTTGAGTAGGATCCACCGCGTTTCCCCGTGAAGCTGAAGGGCTTCGGAAGAGGTCTCGCTCGTCTTGACGCGAGCGATGGAGCACATTATGTACGAACTAGTTCGTATGTCAAGGGGGTCGAGCGGCGGAATGTCTCGTACCGCAGAAAAAAATCAGGGTGAGCCAACCCAGCGCAGCGCACGGTCGGCCACGAGCTCTCGCCGCGGGGTTGGGGCCCCGAGCTTTGTCGCGCCACGGGGGTTTTCCCGCCGGATTGATAACCGCTTGGAATTACGGACGCGAGAACAATTCATTTGAGCAGGTTCGCGAAAGCGAATACGAGGACGGCGCACCGATGAACGTCTTTTCGGTACTTCCTGCGCGGACGTGTCGCGGCGCTTTGGCGGAGACGGAACCTCACCAACAGAATATTATCGGGCGAAAATAGCCCTTGCGAGTTTTCGTTTCGCTTTGAAAGCGAAACGTAACTTGGCCGAAGGGTGGGCGGAAACCAATCAGGAAACCGGCGAGAACAACAATCATGTCAGATCTGGAAATCGTATGGACGAAGGTCGACGAAGCCCCGGCGCTCGCGACCTATTCTCTGCTGCCGATCGTCAAGGCCTTCGTGGGCAAGGCCGGCGTGTCCGTAAAGCTGAAGGATATTTCGCTCGCCGGCCGCATCCTCGCCACCTTCCCGGAAAAGCTCACCCTTGCGCAGCGACAAAGCGACGAACTCGCCGAACTCGGCGCGCTTGCGACCAAGCCCGAGGCCAATATCATCAAACTGCCGAACGTCTCGGCGTCAAACCCGCAGCTGAAGGCCGCGATCAAGGAACTGCAGGCCAAAGGCTACGACATTCCGGACTATCCCGAGGACGCCAAGACCGAGGCCGAGAAGGAGATCAAGGCTCGCTACGGCAAGGTGCTTGGCAGCGCCGTCAACCCTGTCCTTCGCGAGGGCAATTCCGACCGCCGCGCGGCCAGCGCCGTCAAGAAATACGCCCGCAAGCACCCGCACAAGATGGGCGCCTGGAAGTCGGACTCGAAGTCGCACGTCGCGCACATGTCGGGCGGCGATTTCTACGGTTCGGAAGTCTCGACCACCGTCGAGACCGCGACCAACGCTCGCATCGAGCTTGTCCGCGCCGACGGCGCCGTCTCGGTGCTGAAGGATAAGCTCGCGCTCAAGGCCGGCGAGGTCATCGACGCGGCCGTGATGAACCGCAAGGCCCTGCGCGCGTTCTTCGCCGCTGAGATCGAGGCGGCCAAGAGAGAGGGCGTGCTGTTCTCGGTGCATCTGAAGGCGACCATGATGAAGATCTCCGATCCCATCATGTTCGGCCATGCCGTCTCGGTCTTCTTCGCCGACGTGCTCGAGAAGCACGCCGCCACGCTGAAGCGCCTCGGCGTCAATCTCAACAACGGCTTTGGCGATCTCCTGGCGAAGATCGAGACGCTGCCTGAGGCCGAGAAGGCCGTGATCAAGGCCGACATCGCGGCGGTCTATGCGAGCCGGCCGCCGCTCGCGATGGTCAATTCCGACAAGGGAATCACCAACCTGCACGTCCCGAGCGACGTCATCATCGACGCCTCGATGCCGGCGATGATCCGGGAATCGGGCCGCATGTGGGGCGCCGACGGCAAGCTGCACGACGTCAAGGCGGTGATCCCGGACCGTTGCTATGCAACGATCTATGAGGCGGCCATCGAGGACTGTAAGGCCCACGGCGCGTTCGATCCCAAGACGATGGGATCGGTGCCGAACGTGGGTCTCATGGCGCAGAAGGCCGAGGAATACGGGTCGCACGACAAGACCTTCGAGATTGCCGCCGACGGAAAGGTTCGCGTCGTCGCCGAAAACGGGGCCGTGCTCCTCGAACGTCCGGTCGAGACCGGCGACATCTTCCGCATGTGCCAGGTCAAGGACGCGCCGATCCAGGACTGGGTCAAGCTCGCCGTGCGCCGCGCGCGCCTCAGCAACACGCCTGCGGTGTTCTGGCTCGACGCCCAGCGCGCCCATGACGCCCAGATCATCGCCAAGGTCGAGAAGTACCTGAAGGACCACGATACCGCGGGTCTCGATATCCGAATCCTGCCGCCGGTCGAGGCGATCAAGTTCTCGCTCGAGCGCATCCGCAAGGGTCTCGACACCATCTCCGTTACCGGCAACGTGCTGCGCGACTATCTGACCGACCTCTTCCCGATCATGGAGCTCGGCACGTCCGCCAAGATGCTGTCGATCGTTCCGCTGATGGCGGGCGGCGGTCTATTCGAGACCGGCGCCGGCGGTTCGGCGCCCAAGCACGTGCAGCAGTTCCAGGAAGAGGGCTATCTGCGCTGGGATTCGCTGGGCGAGTTCCTGGCCCTCGGCGTGTCGCTCGAGCACCTGGCTCAGACCTACAAGAACGCCAAGGCGCAGATACTCGCCGAAACCCTCGATGAGGCCAATGGCAAGATCCTGGAGTTCAACCGCTCTCCGTCGCGTCGCGTCGGCGAAATCGACAACCGCGGCAGCCACTTCTACCTCGCCCTGTACTGGGCCCAGGCGCTGGCCGCCCAGACCAAGGACGCGGACTTGCAGGCCCGCTTCAAGCCGCTGGCCGAGGCTCTCGCGAGCAACGAGGCGAAGATCAACGGCGAACTTATCGGAGCGCAGGGAAAGCCGGTCGATATGGGCGGTTATTACCTCCCCGATTTCGCCAAGACGTCGGCGGCGATGCGGCCCAGCGCCACATTGAACGCGGCGATTGAGGCGCTATGACTCGTCGTTCGGCGGGCTGCAGCCAGACAAGGCGTAGGCCCGCATCAATAGGGACCGCCCGCGGAAGACGCGAGCGGCCCTCATTCGGCCTCCGCGCCTTGCTGGACAAGTCCGGGCCCCGCGAGGGAGCCCCCAGATGAGCGACGAAGTCGTCTTCTATTCCGTCGATCCCGCCGAGGAACCGGAAGAACAGGCTGAGATCAAGAGCTTTCCTGGCGCGAAATGGCCTTTCCTACGAAGACGGAATCGAGGCCTTCGTCGTCGGCCGCCAGGGACGCAGGCTGATTGCTTGTGGCGGCCTGGAGGAGAATATCGTCAAGTGCGTCGCCACGGATCCTTTGTTTCGCGGCGAGCATCTGAGCCTGACGGTCGTCAACGAGGTGCTCCACCTCGCCTACGATCGCGGCCACAGCCATCTCTTCCTGTATACCCGTCCCAACAATATCGGGTTCTTCGTCGGCTGCCGCTTCTATCCGATCGTCGAGGCGCCGGGGCTGGTGACGCTGATGGAAAACACGCCGATCGGCATCCGCCGCTATTGCGACAGCTTGAAGAAGCTGCGCCAGCCGGGCGCCAGGATCGGTTCCGCGGTGATCAACGCCAATCCCTTCACGCGCGGCCATCGCTATCTGATCGAACAGGCGGTCGAGGCCTGCGATTGGCTGCATCTGTTCGTGGTCGCCGAGGACGCTTCGTTCTTTCCCTATCGCGACCGGTTCCAATTGATCAAGTCTGGCGTCGAAGGGATCGACCGGCTGACGCTGCATCCAGGCTCGGAATACATGATCTCCCGGGCGACTTTCTCCAGCTATTTCTTCAAGGAAAAAAACGTCGTCGGCGACTGTTTCACCGCGATCGACCTCCTGATCTTTCGCGAATGGATCGCCCCCGCGCTGGGGATCACCCACCGCTTCGTGGGGACCGAACCGTTCTGCCGCGTCACCAACAAATACAACGTGGACATGAAGTACTGGTTGCAGGCGGATTTGTCGGCGGCGCCGCCGGTGAAAGTCGTCGAAATTCCGCGCACCGAACTCGACGCCCGAGCGATTTCGGCCTCGGAAGTCGCCGTCTGCTGCAAGCGGACGATTTCGACCGAATCGCAAAGCTGGTTCCGCCGACAACCTACGATCTCCTGCGATCGAAATATCGAATGCAGACCGACGGTTTCCCGCCGGCGCCGCAGCCCAATAAATGGAGCGCCAAAAATGAAAATCATCAGGGAAGCCATGGCGGGCACGCTCGAATCGAGCGACGTCCTGGTCAAGGTGGCGCCGTCTGACGGCCCTCTCGAGGTCGTTGTGAAGAGCGAGGTCGAGCGCCAGTTCGGCGCGCAAATTCGGCGCGTCGTGGCCGAAACGCTCGGCCGCTTCGGCAGTCTCCGAGGGCGTCGTGATCGTTGAGGACAAGGGGGCGCTCGACTGCGCAATTCGGGCGCGTCTGCAGGCGGCAGTGCTCAGGGGCGCTGAGGTCGAGGGCCTGAATTGGAGTATTCTGTCATGACATCGCCAGCAAAACTGCGCCGCAGCATGTTGTTCCTGCCCGGCGCAAATGCCGCCATGCTGTCGACGGCGTTCGTTTACCGGCCCAACTCGATCATGTTCGATCTGGAGGACGCGGTCTCCCTGCGTGAAAAGGATTCCGCCCGACTGCTGGTCTTCCATGCGTTGCAACTGCCCGTTTACAGCGACATCGAGACAGTCGTCCGTATCAATCCGCTGTCGACTCCGTTCGGCCGGCTGGACCTGGAAGCAGCCGTCCGCGGCGGCGCCGACGTCATCCGCCTGCCCAAGACCGACACGGCCGACGACGTCAAGGAACTCGAGGCGGAGGTCGAGCGCATCGAGGGCTCATGCGGCCGCGAGGTCGGTTCGACCAAGCTGATGGCGGCGATCGAGTCGGCCTCGGGCGTCGTGAACGCCGTTCGCCATCGCGATGTCGTCCAAGCGGCTGATCGGCGTCGCGCTCGCCGGATTCGACTATGTCATCGACATGCAGACCGAGCGCGGCGACGGCACCGAGCTGTTCTATGCCCGCTGCGCCGTGCTGCACGCCGCGCGTCTCGCCAAGATCGACGCCTTCGACGTCGTTTTCTCCGACCTCAACGACGACGAGGGCTTCCTGAAGGAAGTCGATCTTATTCGCCGGCTCGGCTTCAACGGCAAATCGCTGATCAATCCGCGCCAGATCGAACTCCTGCACAACGCCTTTGCCCCGACGCAGGAAGAGGTCGACTACGCCAGGAGGGTGGTCGCCGCCGCCGCGAAGGCGGAGAAAGAGGGCCTCGGCGTCGTTTCGCTGAACGGCAAGATGGTCGATGCGCCAGTGGTCGCGCACGCCCAACGGGTGTTGCAGCTTGAAGCTGCCTCGGGCGTGCGAAAGTAGAACGGAAGGCTAGAAAAGCCATGACAATCCAATTCGCCGGCGGCCTTTCCGCCCTGGCCGAGCTCAAGGGTCGCGAGATCTACGCCGGCTTCGCCGCCAAGTCGCCGCATCTTGCCAGTCCAACCGCCAAGCTCGATCGCAAGATCGTCGACACGATCGAGGAGGCCGTGCGCCGCACCGGCTTGAAGAACGGAATGACCGTCTCGTTCCACCACGGCTTCCGCGAAGGCGACAAGACCATCAACATGGTGGTCGAGATCCTCGCGCGAATGGGCTTCAGGGATCTGACTCTGGCCTCGTCCTCGCTGCAATCCTCCAACTCCGTCCTGATCGAGCACATCAAGTCCGGCGTCATCCGGCGAATCTATTCGTCCGGCATGCGCGGCAAGCTCGCCGAGGCGATTTCGAACGGTTTGATGGAAGAGCCGATCAACATCCACTCGCATGGCGGGCGCGTGGCGCTGATCCAGAGCGGCGAGATCGCGATCGACGTCGCCTTCCTGGGCGTGTCGGCCTGCGATTCCTTCGGCAACGCCAACGGCGTATCGGGGCGTTCGCGCTGCGGTTCGCTCGGCTACGCCATGGTCGACGCGCAGTACGCGCGCAATGTCGTGTTGCTGACCGAGGAGATCGTTCCCTTCCCGAATACGCCGGCTTCGATCCGTCAGGATCAGGTCGATTGGATCGTCAAGGTCGACCAGGTCGGCGATCCCTCGAAGATCTCGGTCGGCGCGGCGCGCGCCACGACCAACCCGCGCGAGCTTCTGATCGCCCGCCTCTCGGCGGACGTGATGGAGCATGCCGGCTATTTCAACGAGGGCTTCTCGATGCAGACAGGCACGGGCGGCTCGGCGACCGCGACCACCCGCTTCCTCGAGACCCGCATGCGCGCCAAAGGCATCAAGGCGGCCTGGGCGCTCGGCGGCCAGACCGGCGGCATGGTCGATCTGCACAACAAGGGCCTGATCGGCACGTTGCTCGACACCCAGAGCTTCGACTCGGTGGCCGCCGAACTCGCTGCGCACCTCGCCGAGCCACGTCGAGATCTCGACCCAGGTCTACGCCAGCCCGGCAGGCAAGGGCTGCGCGGTCGACCGCCTCGACATGGTCATTCTGTCGGCGCTCGAGATCGACCTCGACTTCAACGTCAATGTGCTGACCGGATCCGACGGCGTCATGCGCGGCGCCTCCGGCGGACACAGCGACACGGCGGCGAGGGGCCAACCTCTCGATCGTCGTGGCGCCGCTCATCCGTTCGCGCATCCCGACCGTGGTCAAGCGCTGCACGACCCTGGTCACGCCCGGGGAGACCATCGGCGTGCTCGTCACCGACCAGGGCGTCGCGGTCAATCCGACGCGGCCCGAAGTCGCCGAGCGCCTGAAGGCGGCGGGGCTTCCGGTTTGTTCGATCGAGGAGCTCTATGCCCGCGCGATCGCCCAGACCGGCGAACCCGAGCCGATTCCGTTCCTCGACCGTATCGTCGGCATCGTGCGCTATCGCGACGGGTCGGTGATCGACGTGGTGCGTCAGGTGAAGCCATGACGCTGGACGCGCTCGACCGCGCCGCCGAATGGGAGAGCGCCCTCGAAGCGAACGGCGATTTCGCGTCGTCGTTCGCCGGCTTGCGCAAGGCGGACGGGCGCCGTTCGGCCTTGCCGGCAGCCTCCCGCGGCCGGTCGCGGGCGGAGACCATGTCCGCGCGCGTGAGCGATCTCGCCATCGAGGCGCTTCATCGCGAGGTCATGCTGACGCCAAAGCCGGGACTGGTGGACCGCCGCAATTCGGGCGCTCACCGCGACATGACGCTCGGCACGTTCATGGCGAGCGGCGCGGCGATACGGCCCTGGTTCCCCCTGTTCTTCGACACGGGGGTCAAGACGGCGTCGCGTCCGATCGCCGAGGTCCTGGCGAAGTTGCGCGCCGACGGCGTCGCCTGCGAGAAGGCGATGTTCGCCGCAACCAACGGGGTCAACACCCACAAAGGGGCGATCTTCTCCTTCGGTCTCCTGATCGCGGCCGCGGGACGGCGGTTCGCGCTCGGCGACACGTTGAAGCGCGAGGCGCTGTGCTCCGATGTCGCGTCGATGACCGCGGATCTGGTTGAACGCGAGTTGAAACGCGCGAAACGTTCGCGGACCGCCGGGGAGGCGCTCTACCGTCGCCACGGCTTTACGGGCGCGCGCGGCGAGGCCGCCTCGGGTTTCGCCACCGTGCGCGTCCATGCCATTCCGGTCTTCCTGTCGACATGGCTCAGGACCGGCGACGAGCGGCTCGCGCTGTCGGGGGCGCTCCTCGCGCTCCTCGCCCACAATCGCGACACCAATCTCGTGGCGCGCGGCGGCATGGGCGGCCTCGCCTATGTCCAGGCGTCCGCCAGAAAACTCATCGATCGTGGCGGCGCGGAGGCGCCGGACTTCCATGAAGCGATGACGCGCTTCGACGACGACCTGATCGAGCGAAACCTCAGTCCCGGCGGCAGCGCCGACCTTCTCGCCGTGACCTGGTTTTTGGCGCGGCTGCCAGCCGTTCGATGTCTCTGATTTCCGATCCTCAAGGAGCCCCCGATGTCCATGCTTGAATCCTATCGGCAGCACGCCGCCGAACGCGGCGCGCTCGACATACCCCCGTTGCCGCTTTCGGCCGAACAGACGAACGAGCTTCTGGACCTTCTGCGCGCGCCGCCCGCCGGAGAGGCCGAATTCCTTGTCGATCTGCTGGTCAATCGCGTACCGGCCGGCGTCGACGACGCCGCGAAGGTCAAGGCCGAGTTCCTCGCGAAGGTCGCCAAGGGCGAAGAGAAGATTGCGCTCATTTCACGCGTGCGCGCGACCGAGCTTCTGGGCACGATGCTCGGCGGATTCAACGTCAAGCCGCTCGTCGAACTCCTCGCCGACGCCGAAGTCGGCGCCAGCGCAGCCAACGGCCTCAAGCACACGCTTCTGGTTTTTGACGCTTTCAACGACGTGAAGAAGCTGGCGGACGAAGGAAACGCAAACGCCAAGGGCGTCATCCAGTCCTGGGCCGATGCCGAGTGGTTCACGGAGCGCCCGGCCGTGCCGCCTTCGCTGACCGTCACCGTGTTCAAGGTCAACGGCGAAACCAACACCGACGACCTGTCGCCGGCGCCCGACGCCTGGAGCCGCCCCGACATTCCGCTGCATGCGCTCGCCATGCTGAAGAACGCCCGTCCCGGCATCGAGCCGGACGAGCCGGGCGTGCGCGGTCCGTTGAAGCTCCTGCAAAAGCTGGTCTCGCAAGGCCATCCTGTCGCCTATGTCGGCGACGTGGTCGGCACCGGCTCGTCGCGCAAGTCGGCGACCAACTCAGTGCTGTGGTTCACCGGCCGCGACATCCCCTTCGTCCCGAACAAGCGTTTCGGCGGCGTCTGCCTCGGCGCCAAGATCGCGCCGATCTTCTACAACACCATGGAGGACGCCGGGGCCCTGCCGATCGAGCTCGACGTCTCCAGGATGGAGATGGGCGACGTCGTCGAACTGAAGCCCTACGAGGGCAAGGCCACTCGCAACGGCGCCGTCATTTCCGAGTTCAAGGTGAAGTCCGATGTGATCTTCGACGAGGTGCGCGCCGGCGGCCGCATTCCGCTGATCGTTGGCCGCGCGCTGACCGCGCGCGCAAGGGAATCGCTGGGGCTCGCCCCGTCCACCCTGTTCCGGAAGCCTGCCGAGCCGGCAAAGGGCAGCAAGGGCTTCACGCTCGCCCAGAAGATGGTCGGCCGCGCCTGCGGTCTGCCGGAAGGCCAGGGCGTGCGTCCCGGCGCCTACTGCGAGCCGAAGATGACCACCGTCGGCAGCCAGGACACCACCGGGCCGATGACCCGCGACGAGCTGAAGGATCTCGCCTGCCTCGGCTTCTCCGCCGATCTCGTCATGCAGTCCTTCTGCCATACGGCGGCCTATCCGAAGCCGGTGGACGTCAAGACCCACCAGAGCCTGCCCGGCTTCTTCACCAGCCGCGGCGGCGTTGCGCTCAAGCCCGGCGACGGGGTCATCCACTCCTGGCTCAACCGCTTCGCACTGCCCGACACGGTCGGCACCGGCGGCGACAGCCACACGCGCTTCCCGATCGGCGTTTCCTTCCCGGCCGGCTCCGGCCTCGTCGCCTTCGGCGCGGCGACCGGCGTCATGCCGCTCGACATGCCGGAATCGGTGCTGGTGCGCTTCAAGGGCGCGATGCAGCCCGGAATTACTTTGCGCGACCTCGTCAACGCCATTCCTTACGCCGCGATCCAGAAAGGGCTGCTGACGGTCGAGAAGAAGGGCAAGAAGAACGTGTTCAACGGCCGGATCCTCGAGATCGAGGGGCTGCCGGACCTCAAGGTCGAACAGGCGTTCGAACTGACCGACGCTTCCGCCGAACGTTCGGCCGCCGCGTGCACGGTGCGCCTGAACAAAGAGCCGGTGATCGAGTACCTGACGTCCAACGTGACGCTGATCGACTGGCTCCTCGCCCACGGCTATCAGCATCGCGAGACTCTGGAGCGTCGGAAGGCCGCGATGCAGGCCTGGCTTGCCAACCCGGCCCTGCTCGAACCGGACGCCAACGCCGATTACGCCGCGGTCGATCGAGATCGACATGGACGCGATCCGGGAACCGATCCTCGCCTGCCCGAACGATCCGGACGACGTGAAGCCGCTGTCGGCGGTCGCCGGCGCCAAGATCGACGAAGTGTTCATCGGCTCGTGCATGACCAACATCGGCCACTTCCGCGCCGCCGGGCACATCCTCGCCGGCGCCCAGGATCTGCCGACCCGTCTGTGGATCGCGCCTCCGACCCGCATGGACGCCGAGGTGCTCTCCGGCGAAGGCTATTACGCCATGCTCGGCAAGGCGGGCGCGCGGATGGAGATGCCGGGCTGCTCGCTGTGCATGGGCAACCAGGCGCAGATCCGCAAGGGCTCGACGGCCATCTCGACGTCGACCCGGAACTTCCCCAACCGCCTCGGCATCGACACCCAGGTCTATCTCGGTTCGGCGGAACTGGCGGCGGTTTGCGCGGTGCTCGGCCGCATCCCCACCATGGAGGAATACCTGCAGCGCTCGGCCCCCGTCACCAAGAAGGCCGGGGAGATCTACCGCTACATGAACTTCGATCAGATCCCCGCTTTCTCCAGCGCGGCCTGACGGACAAACGCGGGAGACGGCGAGCCTGCCGCCTCCCGCCACGCTTAGCGGAACGCCGATCAAACACCGCGGGCGAATTCAGGCTGCTGCAACTCCTCGCGAGCGACCTCCAGGACGATGTCGATGAACTCGGCCGTCATCAGCGACGGTCGGTCGCTGCGCCGTGTGAGCACGCCGTAGTCCTCGATTTGCCTGGCGAAATCGAGCGGCAGCTTCGCCAACTGGTTCTGCTCGACAAATGCGTCGACCGCGGAACTCGGCAGCACGGCGAGCATGTCGCTCGCCTGCAAGAGCTGCAGGGTGGTGAAGATCGATGTCGTCTCGACCAGGCTGACTGGGCAGCTGAGCCCGTGGTCGGCCAGCGTGCCTTCAAAAAGCTGGCGGGTCGGCGTGGTCAGCGGCTGAACGATCCATGGCCATTCCATCAGCTGCGCCAGGGTCAACGCCTTTTCGCGAAGCAGGGCATGATGCGGATTGACGACGATGCACATCCGTGTCGCCCCGATATCGCGGAAGTCGAACCAGTTGTGCTGGTCCTCCGTCGTGAATCGGCCGATGACGAGGTCGAGTGTCTTTTCCTTCAGCTGTTCGAGCAGCAAGTCGCTGGTCCGCTCCAGCACTCGGATCGAGGCCCTCGGGTGGCGCGCTTTCATCCGCACGATGCAAGGCGACAACAGGTGCGCGACGCCATAGGTGACCCCGACCTGCACGATGCCGTAACCGCCGCGCTTCATATGATCGAGTTCTTCGATGAATTTGCCGGCGACATTGAGAACTCTCGTGAGCGAACCGCAGCACGAATTGACCGATCTCGGTCGGCTTCATGTCGCGCGGCAGCCGCTCGAACAGTTCGACGCCCAACATGTCTTCGATGTCTTTGAGGATCTTGGTCGCCGCTGGTTGGGTGACGTTCAACTGCTGCGCAGCGACATGCACGTTGTGACTGCGCCCGAGCGCATCGAGAAGATGGAGGTGACGATAGCGCAGACGGCTGCACAGCGTTTGGATCGTGAGAGTCGAGTTCATCATCACGACAAGCCGCGTCTCTTCAGGAACGGCGCAGTTTGCGCCGAAAACCGGCGCGCATCGAAGGATCGAGTCGATTTGACGCGGTCGATCAAAGACCGCTCTCCGTCAGCATAGCCGAGCGTTCGAGTCCGGTCAGGAAGTGGCGCATGACGGGCCTGTCGTTGCGACTGCGAAAGGCGACAGCGAGCGTGACCTCAGCGCCGCGGTCGCGCAACGGGACGAAGCGCACGCCGTCCATGGCGGCGTTACTCAGCGCCTCCGGAACGATCGAAACGCCCAGTCCTGTCGCGGCGAGGCTGACGATCGTCGGCAACTGGTGGACTTCGATGTCGACGCTCGGACGAAAGCCGGCCGCCGCGCACAGTCCCATGATGGTGTCGTAGACACCGGGGCCGCGCTCCCGCGGATGCAGGATGAACGACTGACCGGCGAGTTCCGCGACCGACAGCGATTCTCTCCCCGCGAGCGCGTGATCTGCGGGCAGCACGGCGACCAGCGGCTCCCTCGAGACGGTGAGGACCGTCACCGTGTTGGGCGCGACGCCCGGTCCCGGACGGAGAAAGCCGACGTCAATCTTGCCCTCGATGAGACCGCTGAATTGGTCCGTCGTCGACATTTCAGCGAGGCTCAGAGCGACGCCGGGCCACCGCCGTCGGAAGCCCCCGATGATTCTCCGCATGACAGGGTTGAAAGGAGCCGATCCGGTGAAACCGATCGTCAAAGAGCCCGCTTCCCCCTGCACAAGGGCTTGCAGCCGGAGTCGAGCCGTGGCGATCCGGGCAAGAATTGCTTGCGCCTCCGGCACGAACGCGCGGCCGACTTCGGTCAGGGCGACGTGCCGGCGGTCCCGATCGAACAAACGTGCGCCCAGGATGGTTTCGAGCGACCGGATCTGCACGCTGAGCTGCGGCTGCGCGATCCCAAGTCGGGCGGCGGCGCGGCCAAAATGAAGCTCGTCGGCAAGGTCGACAAAAGCCAGAAGCAGTCTCGTCTCCACATCGTGATAATAACTTCATATCACAGACGGTCAACATATTTATTGAGCGAATTGATGCCGGAGCGCAAGGTCGGGACGCGAGGAGACTTTGAATGATCATCGACCGGCCCCGTATAGCCGTCGCCACAGCGGGCTTCTGCGCGTTCCTCAATCTCTATTCGCCCCAGGCGGTTTTGCCTCAGTTGGCCTTGAGTTATGGCGTCTCCACCGCCGCGGCCGGAGGCGTCGTCGGCGTCGCGACCCTGGCGGTCGCCGGGTCGGCGCCGTTCATCGGTCTCCTCTCCGATTCGCTGAGCCGCAAGCTCACCGCCGTCATTGCGATGGGCCTGCTCGCAATCCCGACGCTGATGCTGGGCCTGTCGCAGAGCCTCGGGGAGATCCTGTTCTGGCGCCTCGTCCAGGGCCTGCTGGTCCCGGCGGTTTTCACCCCGACGGTCGCCCTCGTGAGCGAGCGGTGGAGTCCGAGACAGGCCGCCGACATCATGGGACTCTACATCGCCGGCTCCGCGCTCGGCGGATTTCTCGGACGCTTCCTTCCGGCGGTCCTTGCCGATCTCATCGGATGGCGCAGCGGCCTCGCCGTCCTCGCGCCGATCACGCTCGTCGCGGCCGCTGTCGTCGGCGCCTGGCTTCCCTCCTCGTCCCTCGGACCGGGCGCAGCCGACCGCAAGGCGGCGAACGTCCGCGGCGGCGAACGCGACCGGGCGACCCTCGCCGACGCTTTCGGACATCTGCGCGATCCGGCGATCATCGCCACCTGCGTCGCCGGCTTCGCCGTGCTGTTTTCGATCGTCGCCGTGTTCACCTACATCAACTTCCGGCTCGTGCGTCCGCCCTACGCGTTCACGGCGTCCGACCTCGGCATGATCTTCCTCGTCTATCCGATCGGCGCGCTGGCGGCGCCGACGGCGGGCCCGCTGGCGCGGAGGCTCGGGCGGCGGCGCACGATGGCGGGGGCCGCGCTCGTCGCCGGACTGGGTCTCGGCGCGACCTTGCTTCCCGGCCTTCCGGAGATCATCGCCGGACTCGCCACTGTTCGTGATCGGCATCTTTGTGATGCAGTCGACCGCAATGGGCTTCGTCGGTCGTGCGGCGCGGCGGGCCAAGGCCTCGGCGCTCGGGCTCTACGTTTGCGTTTATTACATGGGCGGGACAGCCGGCGCGGTCCTGCCGGGGCTCCTGGTCTGGGACCGCGCGGGATGGGACGGCTGTGTCGCGCTTGTCCTCGCGGCGCTGCTTGCCGCCGGCGCCCTCGCCTGGGGCGCGTGGTGGGACGAACCGGGGGCCGAACCGGGCCGCGAGAGCGCATTCGCCCCCGCCGAATAGACGAGAGCAGGCGCGGCGCCTCGGCTGGACCGATGTCGAGGGCGGCGCATATCTCGCCGACCACCGGGGGCCGCAGCCAACGGACTCCGCAAATTCAGCGCCAGAGCGACCCGGGCGCAGAGGCTCAATAGGGCGAGGCGGTCGCAGCCGGGGGCGCCAATTTCTATCGGGAAGAACTTACGGTCGAGGGCCGCCTCTAAGACGTGGTCCAACCGGGCGGAGCGCAACGTCAGAGTTCAGCTTCCGCCGTAAAGCGCGTTTCCGCGTCGTCGCCCGCCGCCTGCGCCGCCAACCGCATCGGCGTGTTCGCTGCGCCGAATAGGTCATAGTTGTCGCGCTGGAGTATTTCGAAGAAGAAGCGATTGTGGAAAGTGCGCGTGTAGATGTGGTAAAATTTCCCGTTTTTGACCTGATCGTAGAGAACGCCGTACTCCCGCATGCGCCGCAACAGATCGGGGGCAATATCGAACCGCGTCGCCAGATCGTCGTAATAATTGTCCGGGATCGGCAGGAATTGGACGCCCTTCCGCCGCGCCGCTTCGACGGCCGCGAAGATGTCGCTGGTCGAAAGCGCGATCTGCTGGTAACCGGCGCCGCCGAATTTGTCGAGAAAACGCGAGACGCCCGTCGCGCCGCCGACGCCGACGTTGAGCGCAATGCGCAGCGCGCCGTTCTCGCTCCTCAGCGAGCGGCTGTAGAAATCGCCATGCGGGTCGTAGACCTCGATCTGCGGCTCAGCGGTCAAGCCCAGCGCCGTTTCGTAGAACAGCAGCCAGCTCAAGAACTCGTTGCGGCGCACGACGTTGGAAAGGTGATCGATCGCCCTCAGCGGCCCCTTCGGTCCAGTCTTCGTGTCGCCGGCGAAGTCGTTGCGCCAGTCCGCGCTGCGCTGATCGACAAAATAGACGAGGCTGCCTTCGACCCCGCCGATGGCGGGGATCGTGGCTTCGCCGGGACCCGTGCGCCCGGTGCGACTCGGACATCCGATCGCGCGGGCGCGCTCGACCGCGCGCTCGACACGGTCGACCCTGAGCGCGATTGCGCAGACGGCTGCGCCGTGAAGCAACTGGAACGAATGGGCGAACGAGTTGCGCTCCTGGTTGATGACGAGGTTGATGTCGCCCTGGGCATAGAGCTCGACCATTTTGGATCGATGCCGACTGACGAGTTCGAATCCGAGCCCTTCCAACAGCGCCGCGAGCTCCTGCGCCTGCTTGTCGGCGACCGCGAATTCAAGGAACTCTATGCCTTCCACTTCGGGCGCCGCCGGCAGCGCGGCGATTTCGGCGACCAACGGCTCGGCCCTGGCGAGGCGGCGCGCTCTCAGCGCCTCGCCCGTCGCTTGCAGCGAACGCATACCGTCGAGGGCGACCGAAGCGGCAGATGCGCCCCGGAACTGCTCGTTGTAGGTTTCCAGCGATATCGGGCCGCGGTAGCCGGAGCGCAGAACGGCGTCGAGATAGTCGACGACCGGATAGTCGCCCTGGCCGGGATAGCAACGATAATGCCGGCTCAACGACTTCAAATCCATTTCCAGCGCCGGCAAGTCGGCGATCTCGACGAGGGCGATCCTGTCCCCCGGCAAATCGGCGATCGGCTCGATAGGGTTCTTGCGCGCGCAGATATGAAAGCAGTCGAGCACGATGCCGAGATTTTCGCGGCCGGCCATGGCGACGACCTCCCACGCGGCCGTCCAATCCCTTATGTGCCGCCCCCAGGACAACGCCTCGTAGCCAAGCCGCAAGCCGTATTGGCCGGCGAGATCGGCCAGTTCCGCGAGGTCCCCGGCGATGCGGTCGACATCGCCCGATGAGTCCTCCGATATCGAGGAGCTGAGGCACAGCAACGGCGCGCCCAGTTCGACGGTGAGCTCGAGCTTTCGCATGGCGCGATCGAAATTGCGCCTGCGTTGCGGCTCGGGCGCGCCTTCGAAATCCCTCAGCGGCTGCAAGGCGACGATTTCGAGGCCCAGGTCGTCGGCGAGCCGGCGCACGTCCCGCGCCCTGCCGGCATAGAAGGTCAGGTCGCTCTCGAGCAACTCGATGGCGCGAAATCCCGCCTTGGCCGCCGCGGAGAACTTGGCCTCGAGCCCGCCGCCGAGACAGACCGTCGCGATCGACCATCTAAGCATTGCACAAAATCTCCTAGATTGTTATCAACATAGGCGCGGGATCGGAGCGCTTCAATCAGGAATTCCACGAGCCGCTCATTTTCGAATTGTCGCTCGCGGCGGCTGCTGCTCTATCGCCAGGCGAGATACGGCCCTTCTCTGCGCTGCCGGATGCCGTCGCTCAAGACGAAGTCGTTCCGGCCCGGACTGAGCCTACGCTCGACGGAAATGTGACCGGCCGCACACAACCGACGAAGGGTCGACCCCGTGGACGAGGAGCTCTTTGCCGGTCCGGTCGCCGAACTCGAGGCCGTACTCGCGGCGCGCGAGGCTCGCGTGGCGCGCCGGCTTGACGCCTTGTCGAGGTTGGGGCTGCCGATCGTCACCGTGACCCCGGTCATGCCGGGGCCGATCAAGGATTGCCCGGCGAGCCGACGCCTTCAGCAGTCGGCGCTCGATGCGGTCGAAAACCTGTTCCGCGCGCGCCAGTGGTCGGGGACTCGGCTCTGGGCCGAGATCGGCGCCGACGGGGCTGGAGGCGCTGTTCGCGGTCGAAGCGTCGTCGGACGAAATCAAGCGCGCGCTGATCAACCTCGAAACGGCGGAGCCGCTCGGACGGCTCTGGGATCTCGACGTCGATCGATCCTCGGCTCGGCGCGCTTTCGCGCCGCAGCCTCGGCCTGCCTGTTCGGCGATGCATCCTCTGCGATGAAGCCGCCCACGCCTGCGCCCGTTCGCGTGCGCATTCGCTGGCCGAACTGTTTCGCGCGATCGAGGTTATTCTGAATACGGCTCAGTCAAGTACTGCGACGCGCGCCTAAATCGGCGTCGTTCCGTCTTGCCGTCTTGGAATGCGCGCTGGCGGCGGGAGGCGTCCCGACGATGCGCTTGTTGCGGGCCCGATGCATCTCATCCTCCACAAACCCTGACGCCAATCCCGTCGCGCACGGGCGCGCTCGGATCAAGCGCGACGTCGGCTCCACGTGGCGACGCGGAGCGCGCCGACTTTAAGACGCGGATGGATGCGCCGATCGCGACCCCTTGGGCGCTGGACCAATTGACCGCGGCAGACTGCTTGCGGGGCTGAGGGACGGAACTTAATCTCGCCCGAGCGGGGGACCGGAGTATTTTTGGCGATGTTCGGGCATGCGGTGGGCGAAACAATCGAGGAACTCGGCGCGCTCGCGTCGCGTCTCGATTTCGTTCTCGTCCCGGGCTTCAAGGACAGCGGTCCCGAACACTGGCAGAGTTATTGGCAGCGCCGGACGCCGGTTTTCCAGCGCATTATCCAGCGCCGCTGGGACCAGCCCGACATCGAGCACTGGGTTCACGCCATCGTTCGCCTGCTGGCCGCCGGCGGTCGTCCGGCGGTGCTGATCGGCCATTCGCTCGGCGCGCTGGCGTCGGCCTGCGTGGCGGCCGATGGCCACGGGCGCGTCGCCGGCCTGATGTTGGTGGCGCCCGCCGAACCCACGCGCTTCGAGGCCGAAGCACGCGTGCCTGGGCGGAGCCTCGGCGTGCCGACGCTCATAGTGGCGAGCGAGGACGATCCGCTGATGTCGCTGCGCCGCGCCGAACACTGGGCGCAGGTCTGGGGCGCCGATCTCGTCGATCTGGGCGAGGCCGGGCACGTCAATGCCGAAGCCGGCTTTGGACCATGGCCCCACGGCTTGCGCCTGCTCGCCGAATTCGCGCGTCGTATTTAACATAAAACCGACGCCCTTGCGTCAAGCGCGCCTACGACGCCTCCGTTCGGAGACGCTCTCGCTGGCGCCCCGAGGCACATTAACGAACGGGTTCGCTCATATTTGTGGACGCAATCACGGGTCGTGCTAGAACTTCGCCGCTCGAAAGGAAGGACAGGAATCGCATGGCGGCGAGGCGCGAATCCAACAGGCGCGGACAGGCGGCGAAATCCGCTGAACCGGCGGCGAGCGCCGCGGATCGAGCGCGCGCGGATATTCTCGACGTCGCCACCGCCGAGTTCGCCGAGCACGGATTCGCGGGCGCGCGCGTCGACGAGATCGCCGCCAAGACCCAGACCAGCAAGCGGATGATCTATTACTATTTCGGGGACAAGGAGGGCCTGTTCACCGCGGTTTTGGAAGAAGAGTACCGGCAGATGCGTGCGCTCGAACGCGCGCTCGACGTCGAGCGACTGGATCCCGAAAGCGCGATGCGGGCGCTGGTCGCCGGAACCTTCGACTATCAAGCCGCTCACGAGCGGTTCGTGCGCCTCGTCGTCGTCGAAAACATTGAACGCGGCGTCCACCTCGCAAAAACGGGAATTGCCGGTTCTCTCGGCATCGGCGCGCTGCAGACCCTCGGCGGTATTTACGAACGAGGCGTCGCCGCGGGCGTTTTCCGGCCGGGGGTCTCGATCCTTCACCTGCATATGACGATCAGCGCGCTGAGTTTCTTCAACGTCTCGAACAATGCGACCTTTTCGCTCATTTTCAATCACGACATGACAAGCCCCCAGGCTCTCGCAGAGCGACGCGAGATCGCCGTCGAGACCGTTTTGCGGTTCCTGCGCAATCCCTGAGCCCTTGTCGACCAGGTCATGCATGGGCGACGTGGCTCGGCTGACTTTCCGGACGCCAGTCCAATCGTAAGCGTCCGGTTACGACCGTTGGTCACGCCCGCGGCTTTGCCGATGCGCGCGGACGCGGGGCCCAGCGGCGGGCGAGGCGATCGATGTCGGCTTCGAGCGCTCTGACGTCGGCGCGGGTGGGATCGAACGGGCCGCCGCACCAGGTGAGCATTTCTTCGTGCTCCTCGTCCTCGGGATCGGCGAGGATTTGGAGCAGCCTCTCGTAGCCTGACGGCCCGCCGCAGTCTTCGGGCGGGCAGCGGCCGGCGGCTTCGAGCAGGAGGAGGGTCGGCTCGCCCTCGATCGCCGGCACGATCTTTTCGAGCTTGATGGTGTGATCCCAGCCGTCGCCGAAGTCATAGACGTAGCGGAACGTCTTGCGGCCGGCGTCGGCCAGAACGGCGGCGAGGCGCGCCTTTTTGGCGTCCATTGGTCCATCATAGATGCCGTCGGGATCGGGTTCGCCCCAGCCGGCGTCTCCGATGCGGAACTCGTAGAGGTGCGTAGTTGGTCCAGCCCATGGCGGCCTGGATCGCCAGATGCAGCCGATCCAGCCGGATGTCGGCCGGCACGACGATGCGACGCATCACCTTGGGCTCGACATGGTCGAGCGTGATCTTCAGCACGGCGACGGACTTGGACATGGGGCGCAATCTTAAGCGACCCGGGCGGTCCAGTTCCAGGGCAAGAGGTCGTCGAGGCGGCTTGCCGGATGATCGCCGACGCGGCCGATCAGGTCGGCGAGATAGGCCTCGGGGTTCACACCATTGAGCTTGCAGCTCTGGATCAGGGTGAAGAAGACCGCGGCGCGCTCGCCGCCGCTGTCGGAGCCGAGGAAGGTCCAGTTGCGGCGTCCGAGCGTCAGCGGGCGGATCGCGCGTTCGGCCGCGTTGTTGCTCATCTCCAGGCGCCCGTCCTCGGTGAAGCGGCAGAGCGCCTCCCAGCGATTGAGACTGTAGCGGATGGCCTTGGCGAGATCGCTCTTGCCGCTGATCCGGGTCAGGCTCGTCTCCAGATAGGCTTTCAGGTCGGCCAGCAGGGGAACGCTCTGCGCCTGACGGACGGCGCGCCGGATCTCGGCGTTCTGGCCATTGATCCCGCGCTCGACGGCGAAGAGGGCGCCGATCTTCTCCAGCGCCTGAAGCGCGATCGGCGACCTGGTCCGGGCGTGCTCGTCGAAGAGTTCGCGCCGCGCATGAGCCCAGCACGCCACGGGCAGAAGCCGCGGGCGCCCGGTCCCGGCGTCCGGCTCGTAGAGCTTGTCGAAGCCGGCATAGGCGTCGGCGTGCAGGAAGCCGGACACCGGCGCGAGCAACGCCTGGGCGTGCTCGCCCTTGCGGTCGGGCGAGTAGCGGTAATAGGCGGCCGGCGGGTTCGAGGAGCCCCAGGTCCCCTCGTCGCGCACCACGACCCACAATCGTCCGCTCTTTGTGCGCCCGCGGCCGGGGTCCTGAACCGGGATCGGCGTGTCGTCGGCATGGACGGAGGGGCCGGCGCGGGCGTAGTCGCCGATCCGATCCGCCAGCGGCTGCAGAGCCAGGCGGCGCGCCCGACCCAGTCGGCGAGCGTCGAGCGGTCGAGGCTCACGCCTTCGCGGGCGTAGATGTCGGACTGGCGGTTCAGGGGCAGATGGTCGCAGTACTTCGCGACCAGCACGTGGGCGATCAGGCCCGGGCCCGGACGGCCGCGCTCGATCGGCAGGCTCGGCATCGGCGGCTGCGTAATCGCCTCGCAGTCGCGGCAGCTCAGCTTCGGCCGCACGTGCACCACGACCTTGAAGTGCGAGGGCACATATTCCAGCACCTCGCGCTCCTCGTCGCCGATCTTGCGCAGGCGCTCGGACCCGCAGGCCGGGCAGACGCAGGCGCCGGCGTGGGCGACGGTCTCGCGCGGAAGATGATCGGGCAGCGGGCGACGATTGCCCGCGCGCGGCGGACGCGCCGGCGACCCCGGCGCCGCCGCGGCCGCCTCCTGTCGCGCCTCGTTCGCCGCCTCGGCTTCCTCGATCTCGCCGATCGCCTGTTCGAGCCAGTCGATCTGTTGGTCGAGCTTCTCCGACGACTGGCCGAAGCGGGCGCGGCGCAGCGTCGCCAGTTGCGCCTTCAGCTTCTCGATATGCAGCGTCTTGGCGTAGAGCTCCGACTGCAAAGCCGCCGCGAACGCGCGCAGGGCGTCCGGGTCCGACGGCAATTCCGCAGTGGCGAGAGACATGTAAACTTATAACAAAACGCCGCGCCCTCATGCGAGCATAAATCATTGGAATCAGAAGATTATCAGACGGACTCGGGCCGCTTTGCAGGGGCCGGCGCGACCGTCCGTCGCCAATCTATGCCCTCGATCAGCAGGGCGAGTTGAGCCGGGGTCAGTTGAAGTCGGCCCTCCACGATCGGGGGCCAGACGAACCTGCCCTGCTCGAGGCGCTTGGCGAACAGGCACAGCCCGCTGCCGTCCCAGGCGAGGATCTTCAAAATGTCTCCGCGTTTCCCCCGGAACACGAACAGCGCCCCGGAGAAGGGATCGGCGGCGAGCACGTTCTGAACCTGGGCCGCCAACCCGTCCATCCCTTTGCGCATGTCGCAGGGCTGCGTCGCGAGATAGACCCGAACGCCGGGTCCGGGCGCGATCATGTCGCAGCCTTCACGGCCGACAGCACCCGCTTCAACGCCGCTTCGCTGACGCTTGCGTCCACGCGAACGCGCACGCCGCTGGCCAGCGTGATCTCGATCGCGCCGCGCTGTTCGAGCTCGACCGCCGCTTTCCAGGCGCCGCCTGCGCCGCGCCGACGATCTCGACCGGGATCAATTCCACCGGCGGCCCAGCCATCGGCGTTGGTCGCAGTTGACGCCGCCAGTTGAACAGCAGGTTCGCATTGATCTCGTGCCGCCGCGCCACCCGCGACACGGACGCTCCCGCTTCGAAGCTCTCGGCCACAAGCCGCCGCTTCTCCTCCAGCGTGTACCGTCGCCGGCGCGCCGGCCCGTCGCGACCGACGCCTCGACCGTCACCGTCACTCCCCGACATCGTGTCCATCAAGCCCCGCTCGTGGACACTATCGCCAGCGTCCGGAGCGAGACCGCTACCCGATCCTGGCCTCGCCGCGGAAGGCGGGCGTCACCGGACGCTTACGTCCAATCCGCCGTTCATGCCGGCGCGGCGCCTCTTCCGGCGTCACGCGCTCAGGCACGAAAAAGCCCCCGGCTTTTTGGGCCGGGGGCTTCGGATCTGGTTGCGGGGGCAGGATTTGAACCTGCGGCCTTCAGGTTATGAGCCTGACGAGCTACCGGGCTGCTCCACCCCGCGTCGAGCGGAGGACGGAGGGCGGACGACGGAGGACGGATCGCCCTGATCGAGGTCTGCGCTCGCTGCTCCGCGGGTCACGCCTGATGCGGGTCTCGCGGTCGGCGAGACCCGCATGTCCGGTGAAGAGGAAGGGGGCTGGACGGAAGAGGGGGCCGATCTGTCGTCGGTCCTCCGTCGTCTGTTTTCCGTTCTTTGCAGGCCTGGCGACGACCTACTCTCCCATGTCTTGAGACAGAGTACCATTGGCGCTAAGGCGTTTGACGGCCGAGTTCGGGATGGGATCGGGTCTGATCGCCTTGCAAGAGCCACCAGGCCGGCAAAGGACGGTTGACAGGAAGACAGAGACGGATGGCTTCGTCCTCGTCGGCAGTCTGTCATCTGACGAAGCAAAACTGGTTAGTTGCGCGATCGGATACGGACGGTATTCCGATCCGCTGACTCGCTGATTCCCCGTTCGCTGTGTTCTCGCGCCTTGGCGACGAGAGCAATCAAGCCGAACGAGCGATTAGTACCGGTCAGCTTCACGCGTTGCCGCGCTTCCACATCCGGCCTATCAACGTGGTGGTCTTCCACGGCTCTTCAGGGAGAACTTGTTTTGAGGCTGGTTTCCCGCTTAGATGCCTTCAGCGGTTATCCATTCCGTATATAGCTACCCTGCACTGCGGCTGGCGCCACAACAGGTCCACCAGAGATATGTTCACCCCGGTCCTCTCGTACTAGGGGCAAATCCTCTCAATTCTCCGACACCCACGGCAGATAGGGACCAAACTGTCTCACGACGTTTTGAACCCAGCTCACGTACCACTTTAATCGGCGAACAGCCGAACCCTTGGGACCTTCTCCAGCCCCAGGATGTGATGAGCCGACATCGAGGTGCCAAACACTCCCGTCGATATGGACTCTTGGGGAGTATCAGCCTGTTATCCCCGGCGTACCTTTTATCCGTTGAGCGATGGCCCACCCACGCGGGACCACCGGATCACTATGACCGACTTTCGTCTCTGCTCGACTTGTTGGTCTCGCAGTCAGGCTGGCTTATGCCATTGCACTCGACGACCGATTTCCGACCGGTCTGAGCCAACCATTGCGCGCCTCCGTTACTCTTTGGGAGGCGACCGCCCCAGTCAAACTACCCACCATGCGTTGTCCCGGGCCCCGATGAGGGGTCGCGGTTAGACATCCATCAAGTCAAGGGTGGTATTTCAAGGGTGGCTCCACCAGAGCTGGCGCCCCGGCTTCCAAGCCTACCACCTATCCTACACATGACTTAACGAATGCCAACGCAAAGTTATAGTAAAGGTGCACGGGGTCTTTCCGTCTGACCGCAGGTACCCCGCATCTTCACGGGGACTTCAATTTCACTGAGCTGACGTTGGAGACAGCGGGGAAGTCATTACGCCATTCGTGCAGGTCGGAACTTACCCGACAAGGAATTTCGCTACCTTAGGACCGTTATAGTTACGGCCGCCGTTTACCGGGGCTTCAATTCAAGGCTTGCACCTCTCCTTTTAACCTTCCGGCACCGGGCAGGCGTCAGACCCTATACGTCATCTTACGATTTCGCAGAGCCCTGTGTTTTTGTTAAACAGTTGCCACCCCCTGGACTGTGCCCCCCCAGACCGCTTGCGCGACCCGAGGGCCTCCTTATTCCGAAGTTACGGAGGTAAATTGCCGAGTTCCTTCAACGTCATTCTCTCAAGCGCCTTGGTATGCTCTACCTGTCCACCTGTGTCGGTTTCGGGTACGGTCTGATGAGGAAGCTATTTCCTGGAACCGCTTCGCCGCCCGGCCAATCCAGTAAGGCCAAACGACATACGCGATCCGTCACTTTCCTCTGGCTCACGAATATTAACGTGATTCCCATCGACTACGCCTTTCGGCCTCGCCTTAGGGACCGGCTAACCCTGCGAAGATTAACTTTACGCAGGAACCCTTGGACTTTCGGCGACACTGTCTTTCACAGTGTTTGTCGTTACTCATGTCAGCATTCGCACTTCCGAACCCTCCAGGAGCCCTCACGGGTCTCCCTTCACTGGCAAACGGAACGCTCCGCTACCGTGGTCGGAGGACAGAAGACGGACGACGGAATACGGATAACCTCACGAACGAGCCGCCAACACTTGCAGCTGTCTGGAGATGATTTGGTATTCGTCGCGCCAATTGCGCCAGGTCTCATCGTCGATGTAGCCGAGATCAAGCGCATAGCGCGCCCAAACCCGCATCTCATCCGACGATCCGATCGCCATCCAGACGAAGCGCTTGAATTCCGCTTTCGACTGTTTCTGGCGACTATAACCTTCCGCAAGATTGGAGCAGATGGACTTGCTCGCCCGACGCACCTGATCGCCCAGCGCCCGCTGTTCGATCGTCGGCATCTCCAGGCTCCTGCGATGGACCTCGAGCGACAGCCGATACGCCCGCTGAAAGACCTCAAGGTCCTCAAACGATACGACCGCCTTGCGCCGCTCTTGCTCCATCTGTCCTCTGTCGTCTGTCTTCTGTCCTCCGCCACCCAAAGCTTCGGCTCGTGGCTTGAGCCCCGTTACATCTTCGGCGCAGAAACCCTTGTTTAGACCAGTGAGCTGTTACGCTTTCTTTAAAGGATGGCTGCTTCTAAGCCAACCTCCTGGTTGTTTTGGGATTTCCACATCCTTTCCCACTTAGCCACGAATTGGGGGCCTTAGCTGTTGGTCTGGGTTGTTTCCCTCTCCACAACGGACGTTAGCACCCGCTGTGTGGCTCCCGAGAATGACTTCCAGGTATTCGGAGTTTGGTTAGGTTTGGTAGGGTTTTAGCCCCCCTAGCCCATCCAGTGCTCTACCCCCTGGAGCCTCATCTCGAGGCTATACCTAAATATATTTCGCGGAGAACCAGCTATTTCCGAGTTTGGTTGGCCTTTCACCCCTAATCACAAGTCATCCGAGTCTTTTTCAACAGACACCGGTTCGGTCCTCCAGTAGGTGTTACCCTACCTTCAACCTGCTCATGACTAGATCACTCGGTTTCGGGTCTAAAGCATCGAACTGAAACGCCCTTTTCAGACTCGCTTTCGCTGCGCCTACGCCTATCGGCTTAAGCTTGCTCGATACTTTAAGTCGCTGACCCATAATACAAAAGGTACGCCGTCACCCTTGCGGGCTTCGACTGTTTGTAGGTATCCGGTTTCAGGAACTGTTTCACTCCCCTCGTCGGGGTGCTTTTCACCTTTCCCTCACGGTACTTGTTCGCTATCGGTCGCTGAGGAGTACTTAGGCTTGGAGGGTGGTCCCCCCGTGTTCAGACAGGATTGCACGTGTCCCGCCCTACTCGAATCTCTTGCTTCGTCCTATCCATACGGGGCTGTCACCCGCTCCGGCCCGGCTTTCCAGCCGGTTCTGGTCGACAAAAGCAAAAGCATTGGCCTGATCCGCGTTCGCTCGCCACTACTAACGGAGTCTCGTTGATGTCCTTTCCTCCGGGTACTTAGATGTTTCAGTTCCCCGGGTTCGCTCTTATTCCCCTATGAATTCAGAGAATAAGTCCCTTCTTGTGATCTCTGTTGGTCCAAAGACCGCTCCCTTCTCCCCATGTCCCTCGAGACGTCCCTTTCGGAACCTCTCTTTCGGTCAAGACGAGACGAGCCGGCCCGACGCCCAAACGAAGGTCAGCCTGTGCAGCTTCCCTTCGCCAAACGGCGGTCCTCTTCGGAGCAACAGAGATCGAAGGTGGGTTTCCCCATTCGGAAATTTCCGGATCAAAGCCTGTTCGCGGCTCCCCGAAACTTATCGCAGCGTACCACGTCCTTCATCGCCTCTCAGCGCCAAGGCATCCACCAGATACCCTTATGGCACTTGATTGCTCTCATCGCCAAAGCGCGTGTTTTCGAGGCCCCCGACTCGGCGTCGGCGGCCTCCACACACTCTGGCGCGAAAAGACCAGTTTTGCTTCAAACGCATCCGGGGATCCGAGCGGTCAAGCCCGGATCTACGACTGGTGCTTACCAGACGACAGACAACAGACCACAGAGAACAGAGATTATCCGTCCTCCGGCGTCTCGTCCTCCGCGTCCGTAACCGAATGCGCTTCCTCTTCACAATGTCAGAGATCGAAAGGCTTTGGCCGCAAGGGGCCAAGACACCTTCTGATCAACGCTTCCCGAAAAGCCCGCCCGACGGCTCGCGCCGCGCGAAGCGTCCTCCAGGGAACGAAACTGATAAATCTCATCGGAAAGGATCAGGATTGCTGTAGGCAGTCGGCAAAACGTCGCGAGCCACGCTCGATCCGCCGCCGCTCACGAGCCCAAACCTGGTGGAGCCAGACGGGATCGAACCGACGACCTCATGCTTGCAAAGCACGCGCTCTCCCAACTGAGCTATGGCCCCGTCGGAGGACAGAAGGACAGACCCCAGACGACAGATCAACTTCCGTCCTCCGTCATCCGACGTCCGCCGTCCGAACCTGGTGGGCCTGGGAGGACTTGAACCTCCGACCTCACGCTTATCAAGCGCGCGCTCTAACCAACTGAGCTACAAGCCCGGTCAGAGAACAGAGGGCGGAGGCACAGACGACAGAAAGAGCTTCTGTTCTCTGTCATCCGTCGTCTGTCTGTCCGAAGAAAGAGAGACGAAGGCGGCGCCATCCCGCAAATGCGGCCTATGACTTCGGCCGCTTGTTTTCTGACCGGACGACAGACATGCCGACATCGACGGACGCAAGGCTCGAAGCCTTCCGTCCTCCGTCCTCTGTCTCTGTCGTCCGATCCAGAAAGGAGGTGATCCAGCCGCAGGTTCCCCTACGGCTACCTTGTTACGACTTCACCCCAGTCGCTGACCCTACCGTGGCCGGCTGCCTCCTTGCGGTTAGCGCGCCGTCTTCGGGTAAAACCAACTCCCATGGTGTGACGGGCGGTGTGTACAAGGCCCGGGAACGTATTCACCGCGGCGTGCTGATCCGCGATTACTAGCGATTCCAACTTCATGCACTCGAGTTGCAGAGTGCAATCCGAACTGAGACGGCTTTTTGAGATTTGCTAGGGGTCGCCCCTTCGCATCCCTCTGTCACCGCCATTGTAGCACGTGTGTAGCCCAGCCTGTAAGGGCCATGAGGACTTGACGTCATCCCCACCTTCCTCCGGCTTATCACCGGCAGTCCCCCTGGAGTGCCCAACTGAATGATGGCAACTAAGGGCGAGGGTTGCGCTCGTTGCGGGACTTAACCCAACATCTCACGACACGAGCTGACGACAGCCATGCAGCACCTGTGTTCCCGGCCCCGAAGGGAAGATCGCATCTCTGCAATCCGTCCAGGACATGTCAAAAGCTGGTAAGGTTCTGCGCGTTGCTTCGAATTAAACCACATGCTCCACCGCTTGTGCGGGCCCCCGTCAATTCCTTTGAGTTTTAATCTTGCGACCGTACTCCCCAGGCGGGATGCTTAAAGCGTTAGCTGCGCCACTGAAGAGCAAGCTCCCCAACGGCTAGCATCCATCGTTTACAGCGTGGACTACCAGGGTATCTAATCCTGTTTGCTCCCCACGCTTTCGCGTCTCAGCGTCAGTTCCGGGCCAGTGAGCCGCCTTCGCCACTGGTGTTCTTGCGAATATCTACGAATTTCACCTCTACACTCGCAGTTCCACTCACCTCTCCCGGACTCAAGATCTCCAGTATCAAAGGCAGTTCCAAGGTTGAGCCTTGGCATTTCACCCCTGACTTAAAGACCCGCCTACACGCGCTTTACGCCCAGTAATTCCGAACAACGCTAGCCCCCTTCGTATTACCGCGGCTGCTGGCACGAAGTTAGCCGGGGCTTCTTATCCAGGTACCGTCATTATCGTCCCTGGCGAAAGAGCTTTACAACCCTAAGGCCGTCATCACTCACGCGGCATGGCTGGATCAGGCTTGCGCCCATTGTCCAATATTCCCCACTGCTGCCTCCCGTAGGAGTTTGGGCCGTGTCTCAGTCCCAATGTGGCTGATCATCCTCTCAGACCAGCTACCGATCGTCGCCTTGGTGCGCCGTTACCACACCAACTAGCTAATCGGACGCGGGCCAATCCTCCGGCGATAAATCTTTCGCCGCTAAGCCGTATACGGTATTAGCTCAAGTTTCCCTGAGTTATTCCGAACCGGAGGGTATGTTCCCACGCGTTACTCACCCGTCTGCCGCTCCGTATTGCTGCGGCGCTCGACTTGCATGTGTTAAGCCTGCCGCCAGCGTTCGTTCTGAGCCAGGATCAAACTCTCAAGTTGAACTTGAAGATCTCAATCCCGACTGGTCACTCTGGCTCGAGACGCCTCTCGAGCGCCTCTCACTCTACTCTTGACGAGTTTCCGACACATCCCGCTCAAAGCCTCCAAAGCCTCAGGCCCGCCTCACGACGTTCCAAAACCCGCAAACTCCAAGCGCGATGGTGTCTGAAACGTGACCGTCGTTATGTCTCTTCTCCAGGCCTCCCAATCCAGACCAGACCCAGCCTCGAAAGCCAAACCCAAACCCAACAGAAAAAGCCCAGACGCAAGGACAACGCCGCCCACGTCTCTCTTCCTTCCGATGAAATTGTCAAACAGCGTTGGATCGGAACCCCGATCCGCGAGTTTCGTTGAAGGCCGGAGGCGAACCGCCCGCCGAGCCCCGCTCGAACCCGAATTCCATATTGTATGCTCCGCAGACGCGAAGCAGGAACGACCAAAAGCTCTCCACCCCCACCTCTCAGTAGGGAGGAGCGCGCTCGGAAGGTTCCCGAAACCGCCGCCGTCAGGCGCTCCGTGAGGCGCGCCCCGTCGTCGGTGGCAGCGATATAGGGGGAACCGATTTTGCTGTCAACGCCGCGTCACGAAAAAACTTTCAGCTCGTCGGCTTCTGCAGCTCGATTCGCGCCGCCTCACGTGCATCTTCATGCCCTCGCGCGGCCGCAAAGTGATCCGTCTGCCGGGGCGCGACCCGCTGCCCCTCCACCAGCTCAAAACGGAACGATCGCAAGAGGTTGCCGAGGATGATGACCGCCTCCTGCAGCGAGAACGGCATGCCGATGCACACCCGCGGACCCGCTCCGAAGGGAATGTAGGCGAAGCGGTCGATGCGGTCCCGCTCGGCGCCGAGAAAGCGTGAAGGATCAAAGGCGTCCGGGTTTGTCCACAGGCTTGGACGCCGGTGCAGCACATAGGGCGCGATCGAGACCACCGTGCCCGCGGGAATGGGAACCCCGAGAATCTCGTCGTCGGCGATCGCCTGGCGGCTGAGCGCGGCGGCCGGGGGATAGAGCCGCAGCGCTTCCTCGAACACGGCGCGAAGCACCTCGCACGTCCTCGAACGACGACGGCCGCTCCGGATCGAACGCCCGCTCCGCCTCTTGCTCGGCGCGCTCGCGCCAGTCCGGCGCCTGCGACAGCAGATAGAGCGACCAGGTGAGGCCGTTGGCGGTCGTTTCGTGCCCGGCGAAGATGAACGTGACGATGTTGGCGCGAATGTCGGCGTCGGGCAGCCCGCGGCCCGTCTCCGGGTCCTTGGCGCCGAGCAGCAGCGTCAGGATATCGCGCGGCGCCTCGCCGCCCCCGTCCAGCAGGCGCTTGCGGCTCTCGATGATGGCGTCGACCGCCGAATCGAGGAATTTCAGCGCGGGCCGGCCGCTGCAGCCGGCCAAGGCGGGGCAGGAAGGCGGGCGCGCCGATGAGGTCGAGCGGGTCGAGGCGGCCGAAGCTGTCGAAATAGTCGGTGACGGCGCGCTGGAACGCGCTCGCCTCCCGCCCGAGTCCCTGCGAGAACAGGGTCTGCTCGAGCACTTCCAGCGCGATGCGCGACATGAGCTCGCCGACGTCGGAGACCGCGCCGTCGCGCCGACGCGTCAGCCGCTCGACGGCCGCCGCCGCGACGCGCTGCATCGCCGGGGCGAAATCCGCGACCGCGCGGGGCGAAAACAGCGGCGCAAGCGACCGCCGCTGCAGACGCCAGGACTCGCCCTCCGCCGTCACCAGCCCGTTGCCCAGACCCGGGCGCAGGATCCTGAGCTGCAGATCGTCCTTGCGGTAATTGGCGACGTTGTCGAGGAACACGCGCCTGACGGCGGCCGGGTCGTGGGCGGCCGCGCGCAGGCCGAGGATCGATCGGCCGATCAGGACCGGATGTTCGAAATGCGCCTTGCCCCAGATCTCGAGCGGATTGCGCCTGAGCGTCAGGATGGTGTCGAGCGCGCCGCGCGGCTTGGTCGGACCGGGGCGGAAAGGGGGGAACGAAAAGCCGGGAAGAGACCGCAGTCGACATCATAATTTCCCTTTGCCCGCGCAAACCGCGCGCGGAAGAGCATTTTACCGCGCGGATGTGTCCGCGCCGCGGCGAAGCCGAGCCCAACCCGCGCGAACCGCGGATTTTCGACCGGGCTGGAAACAGGGCTATCTGCTGGCTGCGACCAACAATGTCTTGACAAACGGGATAGCCTGTTCCACGTTTGTTCTTCCCAGCGAAAAGGCTCTCCCTTTGCGCGATCGCCTCGAATCCCCTCCGCCTGCGCACGCCTGCCCGCCGCGACCGCTTGGTCGCCTCTCGGTCTGCGGCGCGAGGCCAAGCCCGAGCGCGAGCGGCACAAAATTCGCAGCGGTCGACCGAGGGGTCAGGATCGCGCGCGAGCTCGGCGCCGGGCGAGGCGAAAAGGGAAAAGGGAACCGAAACGAGCCGCAAGCTCCTGAAAAGTCACGATTCGGGAGCCGCGTCAAAACGCCGTCCGCTGGCGCATCGCCGCGGCGATCGTGCCGTCGTCGAGATAGTCGAGTTCGCCCGCCGACCGGCACGCCGTGCGCGAGCCGCGTCACCTTGACCTGATGGTCGGCGAGGCAATCGGTGACGTAATGCGCCGTCGTCTGGCCGTCGACCGTCGCGTTGACGGCGAGGATGACCTCGGCGATCCCGCCGGCGGCGACGCGCGCGACGAGCGGCGCGATGGCGAGATCGGAAGGCCCGACCCCGTCGAGCGGCGACAGGACGCCGCCGAGCACATGATAGCGCGCCCGGATCGCGCCCGCCCGCTCGAGCGCCCAGAGATCGCCGACCAATTCGACGACGACAAGCGTCGAGGAGTCGCGGCCCGGATCGGCGCAGATCGTGCAGGGATCGCGGGTGTCGACGGCGCCGCAGACCGAGCAGGTCACGATCCGCTCCTCGGCGACCCGCATCGCCTCGGCGAGCGGCTGCAGCAGAGTCTCGCGCTTGCGGATGAGATGCAGGGCCGCCCGGCGCGCCGAACGCGGACCCAGGCCCGGCAAGCGCGCCAGGAGCTGGATCAGCCGCTCGATCTCGGGCCCGGCGACGTTCGACGCCATCGAGAGCCCTTAGAAGGGGAGCTTCATGCCGGGCGGCAGCGGCAGGCCCTCGGTCAGCGCCTGCATCTTCTCGGCCGCGACCCGCTCGGCCTTGGCCTTGGCGTCGGCGAAGGCCGCAATGATCAGGTCCTCGACCATCTCCTTGTCGGCAGGCGTCAGCAGCGAGGGATCGATGGCGACGGCCTTCAGGTCGCCCTTGGCGGTCATCGTGACGCCGACCATGCCGCCTCCGGACGCGCCCTGCACTTCCACGCGGGCCAGTTCGTCCTGCGTTTCCTGGAGCTTGGCCTGCATGGCCTGGGCCTTTTTCATCATCCCCATGAAATCCATGGCTCAACCTTTCTCAGTTCACAGATCGTCGTCGTTTGCAGGCTCGGAGTCGGCGTAGCCGACATCGTCGTCGGACTGGGGCGCGATCGGCGGCGGCGCAGCCTCCGGGGCCCGGACCTCGACGATGCGCGCGCCCTTGAACCGCTCGAGCACCTTGCGCACCAGCGGATGCGCGGCCGCGCCGCTCGCCTTGTCCGCCTCGCGCTTGTCCGCCTGTTCGCGGAGCGTCGGCGCGCTCGCGCCCTGAACCAGCGCCACCATCCAGCGCTCGCCGGTCCACTCCTGCAGGCGCTTCGCCAGCGTCTGCGCGAGCGCCGCCGAGGCGCCGCCGACAAGCGACAAGGCGATGTGGCCCGGTTCGAACCGATCAAGCCGGACGTCGTGCTCGAGGGCCTGAACGAGCTGAATGTCCCTTTTGGCGCGCGCCAGCGCCACGACGTCCTCGAAACGTGCGAGCCTCACGGTCGAAGCGGGCGCGCTTGCGGGCGCGGCGGCCGGGGACGCGGGCGCGCGTTCCTGGACCGCGACGCCCACGCCAAGGCTTGCGCGCGGACCGCCGGCCGGCGGCAGCGGCGGAGCGTGCCGGGGCGCGCTCTCCGTGACCTCGGCGAGCTTGCGCAGCGCGTCCTCGGGCGACGGGAGGTCCGTCGCGTAGGCGAGACGGATCAGCGCCATTTCGGCCGAGGCGAGCGGACGCGGCGAATCCTTCACGTCCTCGACGCCTTTGAGCAGGATCGCCCAGGCGCGGGTCAGCGCGCCGATCGTCAGGCGTTCCGCGAACCCTTGGGCGCGCTCGCGTTCCGCCTCGCCGATCGCGGCGTCGCCGGGCGCATTCGGCGCGATCTTGACCCGGGTGACGGAGTGGCAGAACTCGGCGACCTCGATCAGGATGTCGGCGGGGTCGGCGCCGGCGCGGTACAAAGCCCGCATGAGGTCGAGCGCCTCGGCGATCTCCCCCTTCATCGTCCGTTCGAACAGGTCGACGATCTCGCCCCTGTCGGAAAGGCCGAGCATGTCGCGCACCGCGAGCGCCGTGACCCCTTGCGCGCCCCCGTAAGCGATGCCCTGGTCGAGCAGCGAGAGCGCATCCCGCACCGAACCCTCTGCGACCCGGGCGATCAGCGTCAGCGCGTTCGGCTCGACCTCGACGCCTTCGGCGGCCGCGATTTTGGCGAGATGCTCGACCATCAGGCCCGACTCGATCCGCCTCAGGTCGAAGCGAATACAGCGCGACCGCACCGTGATCGGCACCTTTTCGATCTCGGTGGTGGCGAACAGGAATTTGACGTGCTCGGGCGGCTCCTCGAGCGTCTTCAGCAGGCCGTTGAAGGCCTGCTTCGACAGCATGTGGACCTCGTCGATGATGTAGACCTTGGTGCGGGCGGAGACCGGCCGGTAGCGGGCGTTCTCGATGATTTCGCGCACGTCGTCGATGCCGGTGTGCGAGGCCGCGTCCATCTCGATCACGTCGACATGGCGCGAATCCATGATCGCCTGGCAGTGGACGCCGAGTTCCGGCATGTCGACGCTCGGCCCGTCGATCTTGCCGGGCACGGAATAGTTGAAGGCGCGGGCGAGGATGCGCGCGGTCGTGGTCTTGCCGGTGCCGCGGACGCCGGTGAAGATGTAGGCCTGATGGATGCGGTTCGCGGCGAAGGAATTGGCGAGCGTCCTGACCATCGGCTCCTGGCCGATCAGATCCTCGAAGCGTTGCGGGCGGTATTTCCGCGCGAGCACCCGGTAGGGCGCGGAGGGCGAGGGCGGCGGCGGCGTCTCGGCGGCAAACAGGAGGTCGCTCATCGCCCGTTTCGCTGGCCCCGCTCGGATCGAAGGTTTCTCGGCATCCGCGAAATTCGGGGGCCGCCTTTGGCGGCCTCAGACCCGAGGCGAAAGTGGGAGGTTGGACAAAGACCCGCCCTGTCTCGTTAGGGCTGCTTCCTTCCGGACCTGACCCGGTTGGCGAGCGGTACGTCCTTCGCCAACCTCCCGATCCCCATGTGGACCATCGGGCGCGGAATCGCAAGAGCGGCCCGACGCCGGGAGGCGCGTTTCGCGCCTTTAGCAGCGGGGCCGTTTCCTCCTGAGAGGGTTGGGATCCAGCGGCGACTCAAGGGCCTTTGACCCATGTCTGAGCAATCCACGGATTTCCCGCAGGTTTCTCGTATCCTATATGGTGTTCAGTTTGAGAACATGGGGCGCATTAAATTCTTGAGGAAATCGTCGAGGTTTGACCGCCTGCGGTCAATCCTCTCCGCCAACTCCGGCTAACGCGTGAACGTTTGTTAGCCGAACGGCTAAGGGCGAGGTGACAATTCTGCAACGGCGCGAGGATTTCGCATTTCGACACGCCGACAGGATTGACGGAAGCGCATCCGAAGGACGCTGCTTAACGGGTCTCGCGAATCTGGGTTGGAGGGGCAAAATGGCGCGTATGATGGGAAGGATCGCCCTCAAGACGTCCGTGTCGCGAACGGCGCTCGGCTTGTTGCTGGCGTCAACGGCTGGACCCGCTTTCTCGCAGTGCGTTCCCGCGGGGCCGACGGTGACCCCCGGCGCCACCGTGATCTGCACGGGAACGCAGACCACCCGACAGGGCCAGGGCCCGGGCGCTGACAACGTCACCGTCTACGTCAATGACGGCGCTCTGATCAGCACCAACAACACCAACGCGATCAGCCTCGGCAACGACGCCAAGATCTATGTCGGCTCGCAGAACGGGACGGCGACCGCGACCGTCACGACATTCTCGACCGGCGGTTCCGGCCAGTACGGCGACGGCAACAACACGATCGACGTGAACAGCAACAGTACGATCATCATTTACAAGAACGGGGTCGTCGCCGCCAACGGCACCCAGAACAACTCGGAAGCGATCAACCCTTACGGCTCCGGAAACACCATCATCAACTACGGCACGATCCAGGGCGGCCCAAGCTCGGCGATCTTCTTCGAAAACATCAACACCACTGCTGCCAGCCCGCGCAACGTCGTCGACAATTACGGCACCATCACGGTCGGACCCGGCGACAATCCCGTGACTGGCGGCGAAGCGGTCGGCAGCTTCGGCGACGTCGGAATCGACTTCATCAACGAGCCCGGCGCGGTGGTGAATGGCAATCTCGATCTGCAGGGCGGCAACGACAACGTCACGCTCAATACCGGCTCGAGGATCACCGGGAACCTGAACGGCGGCGGCGGATTCAACACGCTGACGCTGGCCGCCCCGGGCTCGTCCGAGGACTATTTTACCGGCCAGGTCAACAACTTCAGCGTCCTGAACAAGACCGGCACAGGCGTTTGGGTCGTGACCGGCCCGCTCAGCGACAATGGCGGTCAGGTGCCGCTCCAGGTCAATGTCATCGACGGAACACTGGTCCTGGAAGGCAACAACGCCAACTTCAACGGCAGCATCGTCATCAACCCGAACGTCGGAACTCCGGAATCCGACCCGAGCGCAACGCTCGCGGCGCAGGCTCAGAGCCTGCCGCCGCTGGTCACTGACGACGGCGTGCTGGCGTTCACCCAGAACGTGGCGGGGACCTATTCGGGCCTCATCCAGGGATCGGGCATTGTCGTCAAGACTTTGCCGGGCACTCTGACTCTCACGGGTTCGAACACCTATACCGGCGGCACCTTCTTCGACGGCGGTTTCATCGCGGTCGGCGCGGATGCGGCCCTGGGCGCATCGACCGGTCCGCTGACGTTCAACGGCGGCGGTTTGCAGTTCCTCAACGCCTTCAATCTCTCGCCAGACCGCCAGATCACCCTTCAGTCCGGCGGCGGGACGTTCGACGTCAACGGCTTCCAGACCACGGTGTCGCAGGGCATTTCGGGCCCGGGGGGCCTGACGGTCATGGACAGCGCCGGCGGAGGCGCGCTGATCCTGACGGGCGAGAACCTGTACTCCGGCGGAACGACGATCAACGCCGCCACGCTGCAGATCGGGAACGGCGGCACGACCGGGTCCATCGTCGGCGACGTCGCCGACAACGGCGCGCTGGTCTTCGACCGCTCCAATGAAATATCCTTCGGCGGCGCGATCAGCGGCTCAGGCTCCGTCACCCAGATGGGAACGGGCACGCTGACCCTGACCGGCGCCAGCAGCTACACCGGCGGGACCTTCTTCAACGCCGGCTTCATCGCGGTCGGCGCGGATTCCGCTCTCGGCGCGCCGACCGGCGCGCTGGCCTTCAACGGCGGCGGGCTCCGATTGCTCGACGGCTTCGACCTGTCGCCCGACCGCGCCATCACGCTCGGGCTTCAAGGCGGAACCATCGATTCGAACGGCTTCGTGACGACGGTGTCGCAGCCGATCACCGGCCTTGGCAACCTGACCGTCGAGAGTTCCGTCGGCGGCGGCGCGGTGATCCTCGACGGCGTCAGCACCTACCTCGGATTGACGACGGTCCGGAGCGGCGCGCTCGCGATCGGCGATCCCAATCATCAATCGGCCGCCCTGGCCGGCAGAGGGCCGGTGATCGTCGACGCCGGCGCAACGTTCGGCGGCTACGGGACCGTCGCCGGCAGCGTCTTCAACTTCGGAACCATCGCGGCGGCGAACGCGATGCCGATTTTTGACGGCGCGCCGAACGGGACGTTCACGATTGGCGGAAACCTCGTCAATCAAGGGGTCGTCGATCTCGTGGGCACGGGGATCGGCGACGTTCTCGCGGTGAACGGCAACTATGCGACCGCCGGCGGACTGGGCGAACTGAGGGTCGGCACGTTGCTGAACGCAGGCGGCGCGCTGTCGAACCAGGTCACCGACCGGCTGCTGATCTCCGGCAACGCGACGGGAACGACCATGGTCCAGGTCGTCGCCCAGGGCGGCGGCGCCTACACCAGCACCGGGACGCATAGCGCGACGGATGGAATCTCGATCGTCCAGGTCGCCGGCAGTTCGTCGGTCGGCGCGTTCGCCGTGCCCGGCGGTTACGTCGACGGCGGCACGCCGTTCCAATACGGCCTCTACGCCTACGGGCCGGGCTCGCCAAACGGCGCCGCCTCGCAAAGCCAGAACGTGGTTGGCGGCTCGGGCTTGACCTGGGATTATCGGCTCCAGACCAATTTCGTCGGCCCAGACGGCCCGGTCGAACCCCCCGCGCCCGGCCAACCGGACCCGCCCGACGAGCGGCCCGAAGTCGCGCCGCAAGTTCCCTCGTACCTGTCGCTGCCGACCGCGCTGTTCAACGCGGGCCTCCAGGACATCGACAGCCTGCACCGGCGCCTCGGCGAAATCCGCGACGATCCGGGCGTCGGCCGGCCGGAGGACGGCGAGGTCTTCGTCCGCTCCTACGGCGACGCCTCCCGTTACACGACGGAGCGCAGCTTCTCCCAGTTCGGCTACAATTCCACGCAGGATTACGGAGCGATCCAGGCAGGCGTCAACGCGATCGTGCGCCACGACCTCAATGGCACGCTGCGCGCGGGGCTCTTCGGAACGGTCGGGGAGCTCTGGCTTCAGCCCTATGCGGTCGACGGCGCGAGCAGCGGCCGGTTCAACACCTATAGCCTCGCCGGCGCGCTCACCTGGCAGTCCGGCGCCGGATGGTACGTCGACGCGATCCTCTCGGGCGGCGCGAACTATGGCAACATCACGACCGCGCTCAAAGGCAGGGAGGCCAATTCGGCGAGCACCGCGTGGTCCGCCTCGATCGAGACCGGCTACCCGTTCGCGCTCGGCTGGCAGGGCCTGGCGCTCGAGCCCGAGCTTCAGCTGATCGGCCAGCGGCTCGATTTCGCGCCGTTCATCGATTCCGACGGAATCGCCGCAAATCTCGGCTCGCAGAGCCAGGGCGTGTTTCGGGCCGGCGCCCGGCTTCTCAAGCCCTTCGCATCCACCGACAGCGGCGTCTTCACCGCCTATCTGAAGGCGAATCTTCTCCAGGGCCTGGGCGGCGGCGGGACGGTCGAACTCTCCGGCTATCCGTTCCAGACGGGCACTTATGGGACCGCGGTGCAGGTCGGCGGCGGCGTCAACGGCGCCCTCTCCAAGAACCTCTCGGCCTACGGCGACGTCGCCTGGCAGAACGCCGTCTCGACCGGCGGCTTCCGCGGCTGGGCGTTCAACGGCGGCGTACGGTACGCATTCTGAGGGCGAAGACGGGGCGGTTTCCCCAACCGCCTCGTGCCATGAGGAGCGGCGCCCTGGGCGACGCGTCTCGAGTTGCCAAGGTCGTCCGAGTGGCAGCGCCGGCGCCAACCGGCCCTCCTTCGAGACACGTGAGGTTACGGTGTCGCAAACTCTTTCAGCCGGTGCGAGACGGCGACGAGGCGTGTCGCGTGATCGGTCATGTCGTGCGCCTCCGACGCCGCTGATCGAAAGCGAGAATCCGCGCGCCCCAGGCGGATTGACAACGCCCTTGCGCGGACGCCGCGACCGCGGCCGGGCGGCTGCTCAAAAGGAGCGGCTGCGGCTTTCCGGTCGGCCAGGCCGAGGACGCAAAAAGGCCGCCCGAAGGCGGCCTTTCCGTTCGCTCGAAGAGCGAAAATTACGCGATCGCGGCGGACGAACGGCGCGAACGATATCCGGCGAAGGCGAGGCCGGCGAAGCCGAGGCCCAGCATGGCCCAGGTGGAGGGCTCCGGAACCGTTTCGGTGGAGAACGCGGCCGTGAAGCCGGTATTCGAGCCGTCCAGACCGCCCGTGCTGAACACGACGTTGACGAAATACAAGTCGCCATTCGTCAGGTCGGCGGCGGCCGACGGGGCAGTGAAGACCACAGTATTCGAGCCATAAGAATAATCGGGCGTCCAAGCATAGAGGTTGCCGTCGACGTCCGATGTGAAGCGGGTGAATGTGTTGTAGCCGCCCGGCTCGGGCGAAGGGCTCTGGTCGATCACGGGAACAGGGAAGCCGATGAACGTAACGGCGAAGTCGCTCGCCGAATAGTCGGTCGTGGTGGTGAATACACTGGTGCCGTCTCCGAGGCCCGGGGCGCCCCAAGCACTGGAGTCGGTGCCCGCTGCCGACCAGGTCCACGGATTACCTTGGGCGTCGGTCCCGGAATTGCCGCCGCCGGCGGCGCTGCTATAACCGTCGAAGTTGGTGATTTGGGCGTGAGCCGATGCCGTCATGACAGTCGCCAGGGCGGCGCCGGCGAGAAGCTTAATCAATGTCTTGCTGGTCATTTGATATACCCCACTTCAGTTCGTCGTCCACTTCGCCAGCGAGCCGTGCAGCGGAGCACGCTTGCTCCCCCTTAGCGCTGAATAGCGATCACTCTGCCGCCGACATTACGACGGGGTAATGTTTACGTAACAGAACGACCCCTGTCAACAGCGTTCCAAAGCGATGATGTCAACCGCCCGCGCGACGGAATTTTTCTCGAAGAACTCCGCGGCCCGATTACCGGTGATTATTTGCCGGAGAGGTCCCGTATCGGCGCATCGATGGCGACGGGGCGCCTTCAGCCAGTCGCCTTAGCCGTCGCCCGGCATTATCGGGCTCGGGATCAGGCTCGCGGTTGAAGCCAGCGCCGCCAGCGTCGGCGGCACAGCCGACGCCCCGGGCACGCTCGCCTTCGCTTCGTCAATTCCGGACACGAGCGGCTCCGTCGAGGTGATCTACACCTACACGGCCTCGGCCGTTCCCGAGCCTTCGACCTGGGCGATGATGGGCCTCGGCTTCGCGGGCCTCGGCTTCGCCGGCTCCAGTTCGAGGCGCAAGAGCATCTCGATCGCATAAGCTTTAGTTCAACGCATACCAAGGGGCCGCTTTCGAGCGGCCCTTCTTTTTGTCAGGCGCCGCCGGCACCGGGACAGGGCGAGCGGCCGATCAAGTTCAGCCTACTGTCCGCGCCCGACTTCGCTTACCCAAAAACGCAGAGGACCGACGCCGACCCCGATCCTCGCTCCGAACGAAATACGGGGAAAAGAACCGCATCGATGACGATGCGGTCCTTCCTTGCACACGCGCTCAACCTTCCGGCCTGTATTCTGTCACAGCCTGCCAAATGCGGTTCTTCCGCCGACCAGAGGCGAAACTCACGCGATCGGGATCTCCGTGCGCCGGGACGGATAGCCCGTGAAGGCGAGGCTCGCGAAGCCGCCGCCCTTCATCGCCCAGGTCGACAATTCGGGAACGGCGGTCAGGCTGACGCCGACAACCACCGGCCGAACGCGTCGGTCGCCGGCGTGTCGGCGCTGGCGAAAGTCAGGGCGTTGCCGCCCGCGGTCAGGGCGGAACGCGACCGACCTCGGAGAGCCGGCGAACCCGTTCCGCTGCTGTCGGTCCGCGCGCAGGCGCGGTCTCACAAAAAACTCTGCGGATCGACGTCGACCGCCACCCTCACCCCGCCGCGCGGCGGGGGCGCGGCGGCGAGCAGCGCGCGCAGGAAACCCTGCAGGTCGGCCGAGCGCGGCGCCTTGGCGGCGAGGCGGAAGCGGTGGCGCCTGCGCAGGACCGCGATCGGCGCCTCGGCGGGCCCGAGCAGCGTGATCTCGTCGTCCTGCGGCTGCGCCGCCGAGCGGCGCGACGCGCCAGCCCTTTCCCGCCGGCATCGCATGCGCGGTCCGCGCGAGCGCGCGGGCGTGCGCCTCCGCCGCGCCCTTGTCCTCGGCCGAGACGACGATCGCGGCGAGCCGGCCGAACGGCGGCAGGCCGCCGATCCGCCGCTGCTCGGTCTCCTGCGCGTAAAAGCGCTCGGCGTCGCCGGAGACCAGCGCCCGGATCACCGGATGGTCCGGCTGCCAGGTCTGCAACAGGGCGTGGCCTTCGCGCTCCGCCCGCCCCGCCCGCCCGGTCGCCTGGCGCAGGAGCTGGAAGGTGCGCTCCGCCGCGCGCGGATCGGCGTTGGCGAGGCCGACGTCGGCGTCGACCACGCAGACGAAGGTCAGCAGCGGAAAGTTGTGGCCCTTGGCCACGAGCTGCGTGCCGATGATGAGATCGAATTCGCCGCGCTGCGGCGGCGTCGAGCTGGCGGCGCAGGGTCTCGATCCCGCCGGGAAAGTCGGACGACAGCGCGAGCGTGCGCGCGTCGGGAAAGAGCAGCGCCGCCTCTTCCGCCAGGCGCTCGACGCCCGGCCCGCAGGCGGTCAGGCTGTCGACGTCGTGGCATTCCGGGCAGAGTCTTCGGCCGTGGCTCGACGTGGCCGCAATGATGGCAGACGAGCGCGGCGCGGAAGCGGTGCTCGACCAGCCAGGCGGCGCAATTCGGGCATTCGAAGCGGTGGCCGCAGGAGCGGCAGAGGGTGAGCGGGCGCATAGCCGCGCCGGTTGAGGAACAGGAGCGCCTGCTCGCCGCGCGCGATCGCGCCCTCGATCCCGGCGATCGCCCTCGGCGACAGCCAGCGGCCGCGCGGCGGCCCCTCGCGCTTCAGGTCCACGGTCGCGATGTCGGGCAGGGTCGCCGCGCCGAACCGGCTCGGGAGCCTCAGCCAGCGATAGCGGCCGGTCTCGGCGTTGACCCGCGTCTCGATCGCGGGCGTGGCGGAAGCGAGCACGACCGGCGCCTGTTCGAGCCGCGCGCGCACGACGCGCCATGTCGCGGGCGTTGTAGACGACGCCGTCCTCCTGCTTGTAGGCGCCCTCGTGCTCCTCGTCGACGACGATCAGGCCGAGATCGGCGAACGGCAGGAACAACGCCGACCGCGCCCCGACCACCGCCCGCGCCTCGCCGCTCGCGACCGCGCTCCAGGTCCGCTCCCGCTGGCGCTCGGTCAGGCCCGAGTGCCATTCCGCCGGCCGCGCGCCGAACCGGGCCGCGAACCGGTCGAGGAACTGGGCGGTCAGCGCGATTTCCGGCAGGAGCACGAGCGCCTGCCGGCCCTGCCGCAGCGCCTCGGCGATCGCCTCGAAATAGACCTCGGTCTTGCCCGAGCCGGTGACGCCTTCGAGCAGCGTCGCGGAGAAGGCGCGGGCCGCGACGCGGGCGGCGAGGTCGTCGGCCGCCGGCCTCTGGTCGGCGTTGAGGACGGGCGGCCGAAAGTCCGGGATCGAGGCCGGCTGCGATCCGCTCCGGCGGCAGTTCGACGAGGGCGAGCGCGCCGTCCTCGACGAGGCCGTCGATCACGCCGGCGGAGCAGCCGGCGAGCTCGGCGAGCGCGGCCTTGGGGATGCGGCGCGCTGCGGCGCCCGCGAGCGCCGCGAGCACGCGCCCGCGCGCCTCGGTCATGCGCGCGGGCGCCTTGCCGGTCGCGACGACGCCGAATTTCTGGCGCGGGCGGCTCCAGAACCTCGTGGGCGCGGATCGCCATGCGCAGCACCATGCCGCGGGGCGCCAGCGTCCAGCGGGCGACCCAGTCGACGAAGTCGCGCAAGGGCTTTCGCAGCGGCGGCCAGTCGCGCACGGCCGCGACGGATTTCAGGTTGTCGCCGCCCGCCTCGCGCGATCGCCCAGACGACGCCGGTCGCATGGCGGGTCCCGAGCGGCACGCCGACGAAGGCGCCCGGCTCGAGCTTGAGGTCGGCCGGGCGCGCGGTAGCTGTAGGCGGTGTCGACCGCGACGGGCACGAGCACGTCGACGACGCGCGTCATCGCCGCGGGCTCGACGACGAAAAAGGCCGGCGGGATCGCCGCCGGCCTTCGTTTCGACGTCGGCGCGTCGCGCTCACAGGCTCTTGTGGGCGCCGTCGCAATAGGGCGCGTTCTTGCTGGCCTTGCAGCCGCAGAGATAAGCGGTTCCGCTCTTCTCGGCGGTGAAGGCGAGCGGCGCGAGCCCCGTGTCCTTGTGCTTGCCGTCGCAGAACGGCTGGTTGGCGGACCTTCCGCAGGCGCACCAGTAGTAGGTCTTGCCCTCTTCGAGTTCCTTCGCGTACGGCGCCTTCTGGGCGACGATGGGTTCAGCCATGGTTTGCCCCTCCCAAAACGCTTCGCCCGCCCAGCGCGGACGAAGTCTCACTCCTTGACGGCGGCTTCCTTGGCGGCGCCTTGGCCGCTTCCCTAGCCGCCTCCCTGGCGGCGGGGGTCTCGGTCCGCTCGGCGATGCGCGCCGACTTGCCGCGGCGATCGCGCAGATAATAGAGCTTGGCGCGGCGCACCTTGCCCCGGCGCACGACCTTGACCGAATCGATCAGCGGCGAATAGACGGGAAAGACGCGCTCGACGCCCTCGCCGTAGGAAATCTTGCGGACGGTGAAGCTCTCGTTGAGGCCGCCGCCGCTGCGGGCGATGCAGACGCCTTCGTAGGCCTGGACGCGGGTGCGGTCGCCTTCGGTGACCTTCACATTGACGACGACCGTGTCGCCGGCCTGGAACTCCGGCATCTTGGCGCCGGGCAATTTGGCCGCGTGCTCGGCCTCGATCTGCTGGATGACGTTCATGACAAAACTCCTGCCGTACGCCGGTCCCAGGAAACGAGCCGGCGAGCGCTTCGGCGCGCTGTTTTCAGTTGAGGCGCGGCTCATACAGCAAGGCGCCGCGGAAGTCGAGGGGGCATTCGGGAGGATTGGAGGAGCGGCGTCTCGCAGCCCATGGGCGTCCGGAAGGACGCCCGTCTGTCGACGCGCTATAGGTACGCGCACCCTCCGCAATCCTGCACGATTGCGCGGCGCGCCCAAACATCCGAAAATGGCCCTCGCGTTCGAGGAGTCCCGCCCGTGACAGAATCCCTGCCCGTATTCGACCTCGTCATCGCCGGCGGGGCGGCGTCGGGCCTCGCGCTGGCCGCGGCGGTCAAGCAGGCGGTCGGCGAGGGCGTCGCGCGTCGCGGTCGTCGATCCCGGCGCGCCGGCCTCCGCGTCCGCCCGCGGCCGCCGCTTCGCACCGTCGCCATCGCCGAGGGGCCGCGGCGCCTGCTCGAGCAGATCGGCGCCTGGGACGCGATCGAGCCGAAGGCGCAGCCGATCCTGAAGATGACGATCATGGACGGCGGCGTGCGCGACGCCGTGCGCCTGCCCCATCTCCAGTTCGACGCGCACGAGGGCGGCCCGCTCGCCCATATGGCGTTCAACGACGATGTCGTCGCGTCGCTCTCGGCGCTTTGCGACCGGCTCGGCGTCGTCCGCATCGCCGGGTCCGTCGCGCGCTGGCGCCCGGGCAAGCGCGTCGCCGAGATGGAGCCTCGGCGACGGCCGGAGCTGTCGCGCCCGGCTCGCGGTCGCGGCCGACGGCGCGCGCTCGAAGCTCAGGACGCTCGCCGAGATCCCGGCCTACGGCTGGGACTACGACCAGTCCGGCATCGTCGCGACCATCGCGCACGAGTACGACCACGAGGGCGCGGCCGAGCAGCATTTCCTGCCGGCCGGCCCGTTCGCGATCCTGCCGTTGCCGGGGCGCCAGTCGAGCATCGTCTGGAACGAAAGCCGCGCCGACGCCCGCGCGCTGCGTCGCGCTCGACCCGGACGATTTCGTCCGGCAGCTCGAACTCCGCTTCACCCCGAAGCTCGGCGCCATCCGCCTCGCTTCGCGGGTCGAAGCCTTCCCGTTGCGCTTCCAGGTCGCGCGACGCTTCGTCGGCGAGCGGCTGGCGCTGGTCGGCGACGCCGCGCATGTCGTGCATCCGCTCGCCGGGCAGGGCCTCAATCTGGGCTTGCGCGACGTCGCGGCGCTGGCCGAGACGATCGTCGGCGCGCTGCGGCTCGGCCTCGATCCCGGGCGGCCGGCCGCGCTCGCCGACTATCAGCGGGCGCGGCGCTTCGACGTGGCGGCGAGCGGGATGGGCATGGATCTGATGAACCGGCTCTTCTCCAACGATCTCGGCCCGCTGCGCTTCGTCCGCGACCTCGGTCTGCGGCTGGTCGACCGCGCGCCGCTCATAAAGGACCGGCTCATTCTGGAGGCGGGCGGCGCCGGACGGGACGCGCCGAGGCTCTTGCGCGGCGCCGCGCTGTGAGCGAGCCGCTATCGCCCCCGCACGCTCGCGGCCCAGGCGCTCGGCAAGATCGACGAGACGACCCGCGCCATCGTGCCGCCGATCCACTTGTCGACGACCTTCCTGCGCGATCCCGACAACCAATACCGCAGCGGCAACGTCTACGGCCGCCCCGACAACGAGACGGTGCGCGAGGCGGAGGCCGTGATCGGCGCGCTCGAAGGCGCGGCCGAGACGCTCGTCTTCGGCTCGGGCATGTCGGCGGCGGTCGCGCTGTTCCTGAGCCTCGGCGCCGGGCGCGCATGTGGTCGCCCCGACGGTCATGTACTGGGCGCTGCGCAATTGGCTCGCCGAGCGACGCGGCCGGCTTCGGGCTCACGGTCGACTTCGTCGATACCGAGGATTTTGCCGCGCTCGAGCGCGCGGTGAAGCCGGGCGTGACGAAGCTCGTCTGGCTCGAGACGCCGAGCAATCCGCTCTGGGGCGATCAGCGACATCGCCGACGCCGCGAAGCTCGCCCATGCGGCGGGCGCGCTCGTCGCGGTGGATTCGACCTGCGCCACGCCGATCTTCACCCGGCCGCTCGCGCTCGGCGCCGACGTCGTCATGCATTCGGCGACCAAATACCTCAACGGCCATTCCGACGTGATCGCCGGCGCGCTCGGCTTCGCCCGCGCCGACGCGCTTTTCGAGCGCGTGCGCGACATCCGCAAGGCGCATGGGCTCATCCTGCATCCGTTCGAGGCCTTTCTCCTGATCCGCGGCCTGCGGACGCTCGACCTGCGCGTGCGCGCCTCCGCGCTGAACGCGTTGAAGCTCGCGCACCGCTTCGCCGCGCATCCCAAGGTCGTCTCGGCGCTCTATCCCGGCCTGCCGGGCCATCCGGGTCACGAGACGGCGCTGAAGCAGATGGACGGCGGGTTCGGCGGCATGCTGTCGATCCGCGTGCGCGGCGGCGCGGACGCCGCGATCGCGGCCGCGGCGCCGGACGCGGCTCTGGAAGCGCGCGACCTCGCTCGGCGGCGTCGAGTCGCTGATCGAGCATCGCGCCTCGATCGAGGGCGAAGGCTCGCCCTGCCCGCCCGATCTCCTGCGCCTGTCGGCCGGGATCGAGGACGTCGAGGATCTCTGGCGCGATATCGACGAGGCGCTTGACGGCTGAACGCCCGGAGCGGCGGCGTACGCGCGGCCGCGAGGCCATATTGTCGTCGCAAAAGATCGGCAATCACCCGCGCCGTTCAAGACTCGTTCAGGCGGGTGCGTGATTGTCTGCTCGGCGAAGTGAAGACGAAGGACAACGAGGCCGGCGCCGCGGGTCGGAAAAGACGCGAGGAGCACCGGAGACGTAATCAACGTCAACTCATACTGAGCTGTTGCAATAGGCGGCGACGCCGGCGTGACAAGCCTTTGTTTGATCGACGATGGAAAGGATGACGGTATGCGCTATCTTGCGACTCGGCGCTCACCGCGCTGATGATCGGCGTCGCCGCGCCCGCCTTTGTCGCGCCCGGCCTTCGCCCAGACCTGCGCCTGCCCGCAGACCGAGGGGTTTCAGGCCGGCCCGGTCGATCCAGGCCGACGAGCCGCCTCCGCCTCTTCCCGTCTACGACCAGCCGCCGATTCCGGCGCCGGGCTACGTCTGGACGCCCGGGCTACTGGGCCTGGAACAATTACGATTATTATTGGGTCCCGGGCGTCTGGGTCGCAGCCGCCGCAGACCGGGCTCTTGTGGACGCCCGGATACTGGGCCTTCGTCGGCGGCGCCTATCTCTTCCATCAGGGCTATTGGGGGCAGCACGTCGGGTTCTACGGCGGCGTCAACTACGGCTACGGCTACAACGGCCTCGGCTACGAGGGCGGCCGCTGGGAAGGAAACCGGTTCGTCTACAACACGACCGTCAACAATTTCGGCGGCGTCCACGTCACCAACGTCTACACCCAGACCGTGGCGGTCGCGCCGGGCGCCGCGCGGGCCAGCTACAACGGCGGTCCCGGCGGCATCGCGCTGAAGCCGACGCCGGAGCAGGAGCGGCTGACGACGGAGGAGCACGTCCGGCCGACCCCGCTGCAGGTCACCCAGGCGCGCACCGCCAGCATGGAGCGCGACGCAGTTCCGCTCCGCCAACCAGGGCAAGCCCGCGGTCGCCGCGACCGAGCGTCCCGGCGAACTCAAGGGGCCGGGCGTCGTGCCGGCGAAGGCCGCGGGTTCGGCCGAGCTTCACCCGACGGGACAGGCGCCGAACGGCGAAGAGAAGCGCGCCGCACGGGCGTGAAGCCGCCAGCCGGCGACGCCAACGCCGAGCGCAGAGCCGCCGGCCGGCGCTGACGCCGAGCAGCCGGCAGCCGCCCCGTCCGAAAGAGGCCGCGCCAGCGGCTCGAACCATGGCGAGAAGCCGGTCAAGCCGGCGCCGAACGCGCAGGACGCCGGCCGGCGCAGGAGAGCCGGCGCAGGAGCCCGCAGCCTACCCGAGCCGAAGCGCGGCGCTCAGAGAGGCCGGCGCAAGAGAAGGCGCCGGGCGGCCCGCCCAGGCCCGAGGGCGCTGCGAGCGGCCGCGCCCGGCCCGAGGGCCGCGCCGAATCCGGGAGACGAGGGCGCCGGAGCCGCCCGCGGCCCGCGCCGAGCCGGCCATGGCCGCCGGCCGCGGCGAGCGCCCGCGGCCTGCAGCGTCCAGGCCGACGAAGGTCCGCCCGCCGCGGCGCCGGAGCGCAAACCGCAGCGTCCGGAAGGCGAGGAGCGCGAGTGCGGCAAGCCCGGGCGAGCCGCCCTGCCGGTAAGATGACCCGCGGAGGGCTTCGGCCCTCCGCTTCCGTCCCGATTGCCGCCGCTTTGCCGCAGGCGCCCGAATCCGGCTAAAGCCATCGGGCATGCCGGGCATGGTGCGCAATATCTTCTCCGTCGGCGGGTGGACGGTCGTCTCCCGCCTGACCGGCTTTTTCCGCGACATGGCGCTGGCCGCGCTGCTCGGCGGCGGCGCGCTCAACGACGCCTATGTCGCGGCGATCAAGCTGCCGAACCAGTTCCGCCAGATTTTCGGCGAAGGCTCGTTCAACGCCGCCTATCTGCCGACCTACACCAGGGTGCTCGAGACCAAGGGGCGCGAGCAGGCCGGCCATTTCGCCAGCCAGGTCTTCACCCTCCTGATCCTGTCGCAGGTCGTCCTGCTCGGCGTCGTCTATCTCGACATGCCGCTCCTGGTTCAGCTCACCTCGCCGGGCTTCGTGCGCGAGCCGGAGAAATTCGCCAACGCGGTCGCGATGTCGCGGATCATGTTCCCCTACATCGCGTTCATCGCGGTGTTCGCCCTGCACCAGGGAACGCTGAACGCCAACAATTCCTGGAGCGTGCCCGCCGCGGCGCCGGCCGCGGCGAACGTCTGCATGATCGCCTTCCTGGCCTGGGCCGCCTGGTTCCCGAACGTCTCGCCGGGCGTGGCGGCGATGGCGAGCTGGGGCTTTCTCGCCTCGGGCGCGACCCAGCTCGCCATCGCGATGGTCGACGCGCGCCGGCGCGGACTGCTCGAGCGGCTGATCTGGCCGCGCTGGACGCCGGAGGTGCGCCAGTTCTTCTGGATGCTCGGCCCGGCGATCGGCATTTCGGCGAGCTATCAGATCGGCGCGCTCGCCGACCAGATCGTCGGCTCGCTCCTGCCGACCGGCGGCCTGTCGGCGATCAGCTACGCCGACCGGCTCTACCAACTGCCCGGCGGCGTCATCGTCATCGCGACCGGCTCGGTGCTGCTGAGGGAAATGTCGAGCCTGCTCGCCCGCGGCGACGCCGAGGCGGCGCTGCACGCCCAGAACCGCGCGGCCTCGCTGACGGTGGCGCTCGGCGCGCCGTTCGTCGTCGTCTTCCTGCTGATCCCGGACCTCCTCATCGCCGCCGCCTTCGAGCACGGCGCGTTCAAGGCCAGCGCGACCCATCAGGCGGCGGCCGTGCTCGCGGCCTATTCGGTCGGCATGCCGGCGCTGTTCGTCGACCGGATCGTGGCGGCGAGCTTTCTGGCGCGCGGCGACACGGCGACGCCGATGAAGGTGACGCTCGTCGGGGTCGCGCTCAATGTCGCGCTGAAGATCCTGCTCTACCGGCCGCTCGGCGCGCCGGGCCTGGCGCTCGCGACCGCCGCCGGACTGTGGCTCAAGGTCGCCGGAACCTACGCGCTCGCGCGGCGGCGCGGCTTGACCGCGCCGGACGACCAGTTCATCGGCGCCGCCGCCGCGACGCTGTTCGCCGCCGGCGCGCTCGCGCTCGCGCTGACGCTCGCGGATCCCGGGCTGACCTCAGCCTTGGCGCATGTGCGGTTCTCCCGCGAAATCCGGCTCGCGATCCTCGGACTGATCGGCGTGCTGGTCTATTTTCCGGCGCTGGCGCTCGGGCTCGGCCTCTCGGGCGCGGCGCCGGCCGGCCTGCTCGGTCGGGCGCTGCGCGCGGCGCGTCTGGCTCGCTGATCGCATCCCGCGAGGTTCTGCCCGGCGATGAATTTCGTTGGGATTCCGGGCGGCTGACCCCTAGCTTTCACAATAGTAATACAATATGAGGTATGCTCGTATCGATCCAATTCGAGCCGTCGGTCGCGCGCGGATTTCCGAGACATGTGAGCCCCGGAGGGCGGCTTGCATGCTAGCACAATGAACGATAGAGGGCGATCAAGCGCCGTGAGGGAGCAACCGGGAGGATAGCACTGCGGGGCGACAGGTCGAGCCGCCTTCGCGCAGGCTGTTGTACAGCCAAGCCAATTCGACATTCCCATTCGTCGCCATCCGGACCAGGCCGCGAACGCCTGCGCTTCCGAAAGCGCAAGTGATCCGTGCGCCGGCTTCGAGCCGGCGTGAGGAAGCCCGCGCGAGTTCGACGGGCGCAAATGAAGCAGGCCACAGATTGGCCGAGGAGGAAGGCATGAAGATTGATGAAATTCGCGGCGGCGCTGGCGCTCGGCGTGTTCGCCGTCGCGGGAGCGGCCCAGGCGGCGGACAAGCCGACGATCGGCATTTCGATGCCGACCAAGTCTTCGGCGCGATGGATCGCCGACGGCGACAACATGGTCAAGGTGCTGCAGGCCAAGGGCTACAACACCGACCTGCAATACGCCGACAACGACATCCCGACCCAGCTCAACCAGATCGAGAACATGATCACCAAGAAGGAGAAAGTCCTGGTGATCGCGGCGATCGACGGCACGACGCTGTCGAACGCGCTGCAGAAGGCCGCGGAGCAGGGGATCAAGATCATCTCCTACGACCGCCTGATCGTCGGCTCGCCGAACGTCGACTATTACGCGACCTTCGACAACTTCCAGGTCGGCGTCGAGCAGGCCAAGACGCTGATCCATGGCCTCGGCATCGACCAGGGCAAGACCGGCCCGTTCAACATCGAGCTGTTCGGCGGTTCGGCCGACGACAACAACGCCTTCTTCTTCTACGACGGCGCGATGTCGGTGCTTCAGCCCTACATCGACAAGGGCGTTCTCGTCATCCAGTCCGGGCAGAAGGGCATGGACAAGGTCGCGACCCTGCGCTGGGACGCGGCGACCGCCCAGTCCCGCATGGAGAACCTGCTCTCGGCCTACTACACCAAGAAGAAGGTCGACGCGGTGCTGTCGCCCTATGACGGCATCAGCATCGGCATCATCTCGGCGCTGAAGGGCGTCGGCTACGGCTCCAAGGACCTGCCGATGCCGATCATCTCCGGCCAGGACGCCGAGATCCCGTCGGTCAAGTCGATCATCGGACACGAGCAGTATTCGACGATCTTCAAGGACACCCGCGATCTCGCCAAGGTCGCGGCCAACATGGTCGACGCGGTCGTCAAGGGCGGCACGCCCGAGATCAACGACACCAAGACCTACAACAACAAGGTCAAGATCGTTCCGTCGTACCTCCTGAAGCCGGTCCCGGTCGACGCGACCAACTGGAAGCAGGCCCTGGTCGACAGCGGCTACTACAAGCTCGACCAGCTTGCAGTAAGCGCACCCTGAAAACAGCCTCCGCGCTCCGGCGCGGAGGCTCCTGTTTTGTCTTGGCCCGCAGTCCGCGATGCGGCTAGACTGCGCCAAGACAAGGTCAGAGCGAAAGATGCCCGCAATCCTGGAAATGAGGGGAATCACCAAGAAGTTCCCGGGGGTCGTCGCTCTGCGCGACGTCAATTTCGCGGTCGAGGAAGGCGAGATCCACGCGATCTGCGGCGAGAACGGCGCCGGAAAATCCACGCTGATGAAAGTGCTCAGCGGGGTCTATCCCTACGGCTCCTACGAAGGCCAGATCCTCTACCAGGGCGAGGAGCGCCGTTTCCACCGGATCGCCGACAGCGAGCACGTCGGCATCATCATCATTCACCAGGAGCTCGCGCTCGCGCCGCAGCTCTCGATCGCCGAGAACATGTTTCTCGGCAACGAGCCCGGCCGGAACGGCGTCATCGACTGGAACGAATCGTTCCGCCGCAGCCGCGAGCTGATGCAGAAGGTGGGCCTGAAGGAATCGCCCAATACGCTGATCACCAATATCGGCGTCGGCAAGCAGCAGCTCGTCGAGATCGCCAAGGCGCTGTCGAAGAAGGTGAAGCTCCTGATCCTCGACGAGCCGACGGCGAGCCTGAACGAAGCCGACAGCGCGGCGCTGCTCAACCTGCTGCTCGAGTTCAAGAAGCAGGGCATGACGTCGATCATGATCTCGCACAAGCTCAACGAACTCGCCAAGGTCGCCGACTCGATCACCGTGCTGCGCGACGGATCGACCGTCGAGACCATCGACTGCCGCGCCGGCCAGGTCAGCGAGAGCCGCATCATCAAGAGCATGGTCGGACGCGAGATGACGGAGCGCTATCCGCGTCGCGCCTCGGCGATCGGCGACGAGCTGTTCTCGATCCGCGACTGGCGCGTCGAGCATCCGCAGCACGCGGGCCGCGCGGTGGTGAAGGGCGTGAACCTGCACGTGAAGCGCGGCGAGGTCGTCGGAATCGCCGGCCTGATGGGCGCCGGCCGCACGGAACTCGCCATGAGCGTGTTCGGCCGGGCCTATGGCCGCAACATCACCGGCGCGGCGACGCTCGAAGGGCGGGCGGTCAAGCTCGACACGATCGACGACGCGATCGACGCGGGCCTCGCCTATGTCACCGAGGATCGCAAGATGCTCGGACTGATCCTCAACGAGGACATCAAGCACAACATCACGCTCGCCAAGCTCGGCGGCGTGTCCGAGCGCGGCGTCATCGACGACGCGCGCGAGGAGCAGGTCGCGACCCGCTACCGCAGCGCGCTTGCGCATCCGCTCGTCCAGCATCCATCAGCGCACGCTCGACCTTTCCGGCGGCAATCAGCAGAAGGTCGTGCTCAGCAAATGGCTGTTCACCGAGCCGAAGGTTCTCATGCTCGACGAGCCGACGCGCGGGATCGACGTCGGCGCGAAATACGAGATCTATACGCTCATCAACGACCTCGCGGCGCCAGGGCAAGGGCGTCATCGTCATCTCCTCGGAGATGCCCGAACTGCTTGGGATCTGCGACCGCATCTACGTGATGAACGAGGGCCGGTTCGTCGACGAAATGCCCGCCAAGGAAGCCAGTCAGGAGAAGATCATGGCGTCGATCATGCGCCAGTACGCAGGGGCGTTCCAATGACCACGCAAGTTCAGGCGGACGCCGCCGCCCTCAAGGCGCGAAGTGCGCGGCCAACTGTGGAAGGACAATCTGCGCGACTACGGGCTGCTCGGCTCGCTGCTGCTGATCGTCGCGTTCTTCTATTTCATCACCGCCGACCACGCCTCCGTCGCGCCGGTCAACATCACCAACCTGGTCATGCAGAACTCCTACGTCGTCATCATGGCGCTGGGGATGCTGCTGATCATCGTCGGCGGCAACATCGACCTCTCGGTCGGCTCGATCGTCGGCTTCGTCGGCGCCATCGGCGGCGTCGCTGATCGTCTACCTGAAGGTGCCCTACCCGCTCGTGATCGTGATCTGCCTCGCCATGGGGGCGCTCATCGGCGCCGCGCAGGGCTACCTCGTCGCCTACGCCAAGATGCCGTCCTTCATCGTGACGCTCGGCGGCATGCTGATCTTCCGCGGCCTCACCGGCAATCTGCTGCTGGGGCAGTTCGTCGGGCCGTTCCCGAAGGGCTTCCAGAACATCGCCTCCGGCTTCCTGCCCGACATCACCGACATCGGCGGACTGGCGCAGCGCTGCCCGAATGGGCGCAGATCCACTGGGTGTCGCTGCTTCTCGGCGTCGTCGGCGCGCTGGCGATGTTCGTGTCGAGCTTCCGGCGCTGGCGGCGGGCCAAGCTCGACGGGATGGAGGTCGAGCCCCTGCCGCTGCTGATCGGCAAGAACCTCGTGTTCGCGGCGATCATCGTCGGCATCGCCTGGAACCTCGCGCAGTACAAGGGCCTGCCCGATCATCCTGGTCATCATGGCGGTCGCTGATGCTGGTCTACCAGTTCGTCACCACGCGGACGGTCGTCGGGCGGCGCATCTATGCGCTCGGCGGCAACGTGCTCGCGGCGCGGCTCTCCGGCGTGAAGACCGAGCGGCTGATCTTCTTCACCTTCGCCAATATGGGCCTGCTCGCCGGCCTCGGCCGGCCTCGTCGTCGCCGCGCGCCTCAACTCTTCGACGCCCGAGCGCCGGCCAGCGGATTCGAGCTCGACGTCATCGCCGCCTGCTTCATCGGCGGCGTGTCGGCCTCGGGCGGCGTCGGCAAGGTGATGAACGTGGTCATCGGCGCCCTGTTCATGGGCGTCATGAACAACGGCATGTCGCTGATCGGCCTCGGCATCTTCTGGCAGCAGGTCGTCAAGGGCCTCGTTCTGCTCGCCGCCGTCTACGTCGACGTCTACCAGAAGCGGAAGGGCTGACGGCAGCACGGAGCGCGCCATGGCCCCAGTGACGGTTCAGGCGCGCGACGTCGCGCAGGAGTTCGGGCTGCGCTTCGGCCGCGCGGGCCGCGGTCAGCCGCGCGCCGGGCCGCGTGAACCTGATCGGCGAGCACACCGACTACAACGACGGCTTCGTCATGCCGGCGGCGCTCGATTTCGCGACCCTTGTCGCCGCCGCGCCGCGCGCGGACCGCACGATCCGCGTCTATTCGCTGTTCATGGACGAGACGCGCGAGTTCGATCTCGATCGCGCCGGCGCCAAGCGGCCGCCACGACTGGTCCGACTACGTGTTCGGCGTCGCCGCGATGCTGGAGAGAAGCGGACTGCGTCTCACGGGCGCCGACCTCGTGGTCTGGAGCGACGTGCCGCTCGGCGCGGGCCTCAGCTCCTCGGCGGCGCTCGAAGTGAGCGTCGCGCACGCGCTCCTCGCCGCGGCGGGCCTTCCGTTCGAGCCGGTGGCGGCGGCCAGGATCGCCCAGCGCGCCGAAAACGAATTCGTCGGCATGCGCTGCGGCATCATGGATCAGTATATCGCCGCCTGCGGCGTCGCCGGGAACGCGCTCCTGATCGACTGCCGCTCGCTGGAATCGCGCCCCGTCCCGATCGCGCCGAACCTGCGGCTGCGTCATCGCCAACTCCAACGTCCGCCACCAGCACGCCGGCGGCGAATACAACGACCGGCGCGCCGCCTGCGAAGAGGGCGTGCGGCTGCTGAAGCCCCATCTCGGACCGATCGCGGCGCTGCGCGACGTGACGCCCGCCGATCTCGAGCGCCATCGCCGCGCTCTGCCCGACCTCGTCTATCGCCGCTGCCGCCACATCGTCACCGAGAACGCGCGCGTGCTCGAAGCCGAGCGCGCGCTGAAGGCCGGCGACTTCGCAGCCTGCGGCGCCGCGATGAACGCTTCGCAGGTCTCGATGCGCGACGACTTCGCGATCACCTGCCCGGAGATCGACTTCCTCGCCGATTATCGCGCAAGGGCTCGCGGGCGTCTACGGCTCGCGCATGACGGGCGGCGGCTTCGGCGGCTGCACGGTGAGCCTGGTCGAAGCGAGCGCGGTCGAGGCCATGAAGACGAGCCTCGTCGACGCCTACCGGATCGCCTTCGGGCTCAACGCCGAGGTGTTTGTCTGCTCGCCGTCCGACGGCGCCGGCTTCATCGATCTCGAGGCCGCGGCATGACCCCTCGATTCAGCGACGCCTCGCACCGGCGCTTCAATCCGCTGACCGGCGAATGGGTGCTGGTCTCGCCGCATCGCATGAAGCGCCCCTGGCAGGGCAAGCGCGAGTCCGTCGCCGGCGACCGGGCTGCCGGCGCACGATCCGAACTGCTATCTCTGCGCCGGAAACCTGCGCGCCAACGGCGAGCGCAATCCCGACTACGCGCACACTTTCGTGTTCGACAACGATTTCGCGGCGCTGAGCGCCGACGCGCCGCGAAGCGCGGATCGACGACGGCCTGCATCGTCGCCGAGGGCGAATCCGGCGTCTGCCGCGTGCTCTGCTTCTCGCCCCGCCACGATCTGACGCTCGCGCAGATGGAGGTCGCCGACATCGAGCGGGTGGTCGACGCCTGGGTCGAGGAGACGATCAATCTCGGCAGCGCGCCCGGATATCGGCTCGGTGCAGATTTTCGAGAACCGCGGCGAGATCATGGGCTGCTCCAACCCGCATCCGCACGGCCAGATCTGGGCGACCCGCCACCTGCCGAACGAGATGGAGAAGGAGACGCACCGCGCAGGCGCAATACCTTCTCGAGCATGGCCGGCCGCTGCTCGTCGACTACCTCGCCCAGGAGCTCGCGCTTGGCGAGCGGATCGTGGCCGAGAACGCGCATTTCGTGACGCTCGCGCCGTTCTGGGCGATCTGGCCGTTCGAGACGATGATCCTGCCGCGCCGCCGGATCGGCGGCTTCGACGAGTTGACGCCGGAGGAGAAGGCCGCGCTCGCCGGCGCGCTCTCCGACCTCACCCGCCGCTACGACCGGCTGTTCGACGTGTCGTTCCCCTATTCGATGGGCTTTCACCAGAAGCCGACCGACGGCGCCGTCCACGCCGAATGGCAGATGCACGCCCATTTCTACCCGCCGCTGCTGCGCTCGGCGACGGTCAAGAAGTTCATGGTCGGCTTCGAGATGCTCGGCTCGCCCCAGCGCGACCTGACGCCCGAGGCGGCGGCGGCACGGCTGAGGGAGCTTGCAGCCTAAAGCCGCTGGGCTCGCGGTCAGTCGGAGCGGCGGCGCAATCCCCGTCTCGCCCGGCCACGTCCGCAACTTCGCCAACGCCGAACGCAGGGCGGGTCCGGATTGCGGACCGGAGCCGCGGTAGGCGGACGGATGGACTGCGCAGAGTAGGAGTGGGCGCGGTGGCATTAGGTTGAACATGTCTGTTTATCACCACCTCCTCGCTGTAGAGCGACAATCGGGATGAGAATGCCCGGCCGCGGATGAGGGGCGTAGTCCGACCGTAGAAATCCCGCGCGGCAGCGTGAGCGCCCAAGTGGCCTCGTCTGGCGGTAGCCGCGGTTGGTAAGCATCGGCCACCTCTGCGAGAGGGCCGCCGTTTTGCCCGACCGACACGTGAGATAAGGCTATTCATGAACTTGTACCATTCGCCGGCGATTGCCGGGCTCGAAGGCCCGATTTAGCACGGCCGCCGCCTACCGCATTGAGAAGGTTCCGCGGCTTCCCAGCCAAAAGAACGTGTGCCGAGGACGAAACCCGCCTTCTGAACACACAGAACAAAAAAGGCGATTATGCACTTGACAAACCGCTTTCCGTTCCGGTAATGTCCTGATCGTTGGAGGCGGTTATGTCGATCATTCTCACCGATCCCATTTTCCACGACGAAGACGCGGCCCGCGCTTATTTCGAGACGCTGCATTGGCCGAACGGTCCCGTCTGCCCTCATTGCGGCGGCGTGAACGAGGCAACGGCGCTCAGGGGCGAAGCGCACCGCGCCGGCCTCTACAAGTGCCGCGCTTGCGACGAACAGTTCTCAGTGACGGTCGGGACCGTCATGGAGTTCGAGCCACATTCCGCTTCACAAATGGGCGCTCGCCTTCCGCTTGATGGCAGGCTCAAAAAAAGGCGTATCGGCTCACCAGCTCATGCGCGAGCTTGGCCTTGGCTCCTACCGCACCGCTTGGTTTCTGGCCGCATCGTGTTCGCGAAGCGATGGCGGATCGCGACCCCGAACCTCTCGGCGGCAAGGGCAGAACGGTCGAAATTGACGAGACGTTCATCGGCAAGCCCGATGAGATTTTCGTGAACGGCAAGGGCTGGCAGTCAAAGCGCGGAACCGCGACCAAGCGCAAGGTTCTGACGATGGTAGAGCGCAAGGGCCGCGCCGTCTCGGTCAAGGTTGAGGACTTGACGGTTGATACCCTGAAAGCCGTTATCGGCCGTACCGTCGTTCTCGACAGCACCTTGAACACTGACGAAGCGCAGCACTACAAGTCGCTTGGCAAGAACTTTGCTGGGCACGATGCCGTGAACCACAGCGCCGAAGAATACGTTAGACGTGAGGGCGATAAGGTCACGACGACGAACACCGTTGAAGGCTTCTTCGGCATATTCAAGCGTGGCATGGTCGGCGTCTATCAGCACTGCGCAGACCACCACTTGCAGGCGTACCTGAACGAATTCGACTTTCGCTATTCAAACCGGATCGCGCTTGGCGTGGACGATACCGAACGCGCATCGCGCGCCGTTACGGGCGCTCGCGGCAAGCGCCTGACCTATAAACAACCTCGTACAGCGAGAGCGGGAAAAATGTCGGCTTAAGCGGCTCCGTCGCCTTTTGGCTTGGATCGACGCGCTTTAATCTCTCGACTTTCACGTTGACTTTGGCACGCTCCGTCTTGCCGACCAATTCCTTGGTCGGCGTGGGGGGCGTGCTGAGCGCGCGGCGGATGCCGGCATTCATGCGACGCTCAATGTCATCCGCGTCCAGTTCTTTGTCTTCGCTCGTCATGGCAAAGCCTCAAGGTACATGCATCTTTTGCGGCGGCTACGGACTGACAAAAGAGCATATATGGGCGGAATGGTTGAACCCATACCTGCCAAAGAACGTGATAAACCACAAACTTTATTCCGAGACAATTTTCCCGGATCGATCCGTCCACACCGCTACGCTTCGTTCTGGTTCGGCACAAAGTGGCCGGGTTAGGCGGGTATGTAAATTGTGTAACGTCGGATGGATGTCACAGCTACAGCAAGATGCAAAACCGCTCTTGCTACCGCTAATTATCGGCAATCAAACAACCCTCACAAGGCGCTCGCAAATTACATTATCTGCGTGGATATCGATGTTCGTAATGGTTGCTGAATTCCTAGATAAAACCGGAACTAAAATTGGTATCTCTGCGCAGGATCGGCTTTTTCTGAAAAATACCATCTCTGCACCTCTAAGTATGAGGGTCTGGATCGGCCATTACGAGCGAAGTAAATGGCAGGCGGTCTGGGTGCATACCACTATCCCAATATCATCGGAAGACAATATCCCTCAAAGAGGCGATCTCGGTGTTGATATCCCCAATACGCAGACGACGACCTTTGTAATCGGTAAGCTTTATGTACATGTACTTAGCTCCGATATCAGGTCGCTTGTGCGCGCAAGCAGGATCGTTGGCGACGGGCGCAAACTCCTTTACGGAATCCACCCAGTCAGGCGTAGCCCTCTCTCCTGGCCTCCACCCCAGACCATGACCGACGCGGATGCCGACGCTATCGCCGCCGCGGTTGCCGAGCGAGCGCGTCGGATTGCTGTTCTTGGATGCTGAAACGCCGGCCTGTCCCTGGTTTTTAACCATTTTGTCCCTTAGTTTGTCAAGTGCATAATCGGGACAAAAAAAGAACTTGCGTCCAGGAACAAACCATGCACAAATGCATCAGGGAGGCGCGGAACCGCAGTTGCGGATGGGACCCCGCCCGTGAGAGAAGGACCCGAACGATGAACCAGCCGATTCTTCGCGTGGTGGAAGGGACTCAGGTGGACAAGACCAAGGCGCTCGACGCAGCGCTCTCGCAGATCGAGCGCGCCTTCGGCAAAGGCTCGATCATGCGGCTGGGGAAGAACCAGCAGGCGGTCGAGATCGAGACAGTTTCCACCGGGTCGCTGGGGCTCGACATCGCGCTCGGCGTCGGCGGTCTGCCGCGCGGCCGGGTGATCGAGATCTACGGGCCCGAATCCTCGGGCAAGACGACGTTGACGCTGCATGTCATCGCCGAAGCGCAGAAGCAGGGCGGCGTTTGCGCGTTCGTCGACGCCGAGCACGCGCTCGACCCGGTTTACGCCAAGAAGCTCGGCGTCAATCTCAACGACCTTCTGATTTCCCAGCCCGACACCGGCGAGCAGGCGCTCGAAATCACCGACACGCTGGTGCGTTCGGGCGCGATCGACGTGCTCGTCATCAACTCGGTCGCCGCGCTCACGCCGCGTGCGGAAATCGAGGGCGAGATGGGCGAATCGCAGCCGGGCCTGCAGGCGCGGCTGATGAGCCAGGCCTTGCGCAAGCTCACCGCGTCGATCTCGCGCTCCAACACCATGGTGATCTTCATCAACCAGATCCGGATGAAGATCGGCGTCATGTACGGCTCGCCGGAGACGACGACCGGCGGCAACGCCCTCAAATTCTACGCCTCCGTTCGCCTCGACATCCGCCGCATCGGCGCCATCAAGGACCGCGATCAGGTGGTCGGCAACCAGACTCGAGTCAAGGTCGTCAAGAACAAGGTCGCCCCGCCGTTCAAGCAGGTCGAGTTCGACATCATGTACGGCGAAGGCATCTCCAAGATGGGCGAACTCGTCGACCTCGGCGTCCGCGCGGGGGTGGTTGAGAAATCCGGCGCCTGGTTCTCCTACGACAGCGTGCGGCTCGGCCAGGGCCGCGAGAACGCCAAGGCGCATCTCAAAACCAATCCCGAAATGGCGACAAGATCGAGCACGCCATCCGCGAGAACGCCGGCCTGATCGCCGAGCGCATTCTCGAAAACGCAGGCCCTTCCGAAGAGGACGCTGCCGAAGGCTGAGCGGACTCCTTCGGGCGCGTCCCGCGTCCCCGCCTTCTCGAGCGCCGCGCCCGTCCGCCAGGGATTGCGTCAGTTTGAAGCGCGCGCCGGGTGCGCGGGGGCTGCAATTCCGCGCTGCTCCCGCGCCCCGGCTTTCTCGCGACCGCTTCGCCATCCCCTCCCGCCACCCGCAATTCCCGTTGGCTTCGCGCGTCCCGTTGATTTACAAAGCCTCTTGAAAAATCCTGTCGAGGCAATGCGTTCATGAGCGGCGTCAACGAGATCCGATCGAGCTTCCTGCAGTTCTTCGCGAGCCGCGGGCATGAGGTCGTGCCGTCGAGCTCGCTCGTTCCGCGCAACGATCCGACGCTGATGTTCACCAACGCCGGCATGGTGCAGTTCAAGAACGTCTTCACCGGCGTCGAGAAGCGGCCTTATGTGCGGGCCACGACCGCGCAAAAGTGCGTGCGCGCCGGCGGCAAGCACAACGACCTCGACAACGTCGGCTACACCGCGCGCCACCACACCTTCTTCGAGATGCTCGGCAACTTCTCCTTCGGCGACTATTTCAAGGAGAACGCGATCGAATACGCCTGGGGGCTGCTGACCCGCGATTTCGGCCTCAACGCGCAGCGGCTGACCGTCACCGTCTATCACGACGACGACGAAGCCTTCGGTCTTTGGAAGAAGATTTCCGGCCTGCCCGACGAGCGGATCATCCGCATCGCGACAAGCGACAATTTCTGGGCGATGGGCGACACCGGCCCGTGCGGTCCGTGCTCCGAGATCTTCTACGACCACGGCGACCACATTCCCGGCGGTCCGCCCGGCTCGCCCGACGCCGACGGCGACCGGTTCGTCGAAATCTGGAACCTCGTCTTCATGCAGTACGAGGCGCTGCCCGGCGGGGAGCGCGTCAACCTGCCGCGTCCCTCGATCGACACCGGCATGGGCCTCGAGCGCATCGCCGCGGTGCTGCAGGGCGTGCACGACAACTACGACATCGACCTCTTCCGGGCGCTGATCCGGGCGATCGCCGACCTCACCGGCGTCGATCCGGACGGGCCGCAGCGCGTCTCCCATCGCGTCATCGCCGACCACTTGCGCGCTTCCGCCTTCCTCGTCGCCGACGGCGTCCTGCCGTCGAACGAGGGCCGCGGCTACGTGCTGCGCCGGATCATGCGCCGCGCCATGCGCCATGCGCAGATTCTCGGGGCGCGCGACCCGCTGATGTGGCGCCTCGTCCCCGCGCTGACGCGCGAGATGGGCCAGGCCTATCCGGAGCTCGTCCGCGCCGAGACGTTGATCACCGAAACCCTGAAGCTCGAGGAGACGCGCTTTCGCACGACGCTGGCGCGCGGCCTCGCCATCCTCGAGGACGAGACGCGGTCCTTGGCGAGAGGCGGCGTGCTCTCCGGCGAGACGGCGTTCAAGCTCTACGACACCTACGGCTTTCCGCTCGACCTGACCCAGGACGCGCTGCGCGCCCGCGGGCTCTGCGGTCGACGTCGACGACTTTCAACGCCGCCATGGAGCGGCAGCGCGCCGAAGCGCGCCGCGCCTGGGCGGGGTCGGGCGAGACGGCGACCGAGACCGTCTGGTACGGCTTGCGCGAGCGGGTCGGCGCGACCGAGTTCCTCGGCTACGAGACCGAGACCGCCGAAGGCGTCGTGCAGGCGATCGTCAAGGACGGTCTCGAAGTCGACAGGCTGGAGGCCGGCGAGAAGGGCTCGCTCATCCTGAACCAGACGCCGTTCTACGGCGAGTCGGGCGGCCAGGTCGGCGACGTCGGCGAGATCACGGGGCCGGGCTTCCGCGCCGTCGTGACCGACACGCGCAAGAAGCTCGGCGACCTCGTCGTCCACGACGTCGCGGTCGTCGAGGGAAGCGCGCGCGTCGGCATGGCGGTCGAGCTTGCCGTCGATCATGCGGCGCGCACGGCGACGCGCGCCAACCATTCCGCGACCCACATTCTTCACGAGGCGCTGCGGCTCGTGCTCGGCGATCACGTCGCGCAAAAGGGCTCGCTCGTCTCGCCCGAGCGGCTGCGCTTCGACTTCGCCCATCCCAAGGCGATCACGCCGGACGAGCTCGTCGCGGTCGAGGATATCGCCAATCGCGTCGTGCTCGAGAACGCCGAGGTGACGACGAGGCTCATGGGCCTCGAGGACGCGCGGAAAGCGGGCGCGCGGGCGCTGTTCGGCGAGAAATACGGCGACGAAGTCCGCGTGGTCAGCATGGGACGGATCGAGGACGCAGGCGGCGCACGAGCGCCCCTATTCGGTCGAACTCTGCGGCGGCACGCATGTCAATCGCACCGGCGACATCGGCCTCATCACGGTCGTCGGCGAAAGCGCGGTCGCGGCCGGCGTGCGGCGCATCGAGGCCAAGACGCGCGACGAGGCGCGCAAGAAGCTCACCGCCGACTCCCACGCCTATGCCGAGCTCGCCCAGCTCCTGCGCGCGCCTGCCGACGAGGCCGCCAAGCGCCTCGAGGCGCTGATCGAAGACAGGCGCAAGCTCGAGCGCGAACTCGCCGACGCCAAGCGCAAGCTCGCGATGGGCGGCGGCGTCGGGCGGAGCGAACGCCGTGCGCGACGTCGCCGGCGTCAAGTTCTATGCCCGCGCCGTCACCGGCGTCGACATGAAGGATCTGAAGTCGCTCGCGGACGAGGCCAAGCAGAGCGTCGGATCCGGCGTCGTCGCGATCGCGGCGACAGCGGAGGACGGCAAGGCGAGCCTCGTCGTCGCTGTGACGCCCGACCAGACGAGCCGCTTCAACGCCGTCGATCTGGTGCGCGCTCGGCTCCGCCGCGCTCGGCGGCAAGGGCGGCGGCGGCCGGCCGGACATGGCTCAGGCGGGCGGCCCGGACGGCGCCAACGCGGACAAGGCGCTGACCGCGGTCGAGGAGGCGATTCGCGCCCAAGCGTAACGCCATTCGGACGCCAGGCGCCCGGACACGAGGATGACCTGAAACGCGACGGCTGACGTCACACCGCCATCGCCGCCTTGAGGTTCTGGTCGACCTTGTCGAGGAAGCCGGTCGTCGACAGCCACTTCTGGTCGGGGCCGACGAGGAGCGCGAGGTCCTTGGTCATGTAGCCGGCCTCGACCGTCTCGACGCAGACCCTCTCGAGCGTCGCGGCGAATTTGGCGAGCTCCTCGTTGCCGTCGAGCTTGGCGCGATGCGACAGGCCGCGGGTCCAGGCGAAGATCGAGGCGATCGAGTTGGTCGAGGTCTCGCGGCCCTTCTGGTGCTCGCGGTAGTGGCGCGTCACCGTCCCGTGCGCGGCCTCGGCCTCGACCGTCTGGCCGTCCGGAGTCATCAGCACGCTGGTCATGAGGCCGAGCGAGCCGTAGCCCTGCGCCACCGTGTCCGACTGGACGTCGCCGTCGTAGTTCTTGCACGCCCAGACGTAGCCGCCCGACCACTTGAGCGCCGACGCGACCATGTCGTCGATCAGCCGGTGCTCGTAGGTGATGCCGAGGCTCGCGAACTTGGCCTTGAACTCGTTCTCGTACACCTCCTGGAAGATGTCCTTGAAGCGCCCGTCGTAGGCCTTGAGGATCGTGTTCTTGGTCGAGAGATAGACCGGGTACTTTCGCATGATGCCGTAGTTCAGCGAGGCGCGGGCGAAGTCGCGGATCGAATTGTCGAGGTTGTACATCGCCATGGCGACGCCTGCGCCGGGGAACTTGAACACCTCCTTCTCGATCACCGTTCCGTCGTCGCCCTCGAACTTGATGGTGAGCCGCCCCTTGCCGGGAACCTTGAAGTCGGTCGCGCGATACTGGTCGCCATAGGCGTGGCGGCCGACCACGATCGGCTGCGTCCAGCCGGGCACGAGGCGCGGCACGTTCTTGCAGATGATCGGCTCGCGGAAGATGACGCCGCCCAGGATGTTGCGGATCGTGCCGTTCGGGCTCTTCCACATCTCCTTAAGATTGAACTCCTTCACGCGCGCCTCGTCCGGCGTGATCGTCGCGCATTTGACGCCGACGCCGGCCGCCTTGATCGCGTGGGCCGCGTCGATCGTCACCTGGTCGTCGCGTCGCGTCGCGATGCTCGACCGAAAGGTCGAAATACTGCAGCTCGATGTCGAGATAGGGATGGATGAGCTTGTCGCGGATGAGATGCCAGATGATGCGGGTCATCTCGTCGCCGTCGAGTTCGACAACCGGATTGGCGACCTTGATCTTGGACATCGGCGGGACTTCCTTGTGGGAGCGGTCGGCCCGTAACGGCGAGGCGCCTATAGCATCGCCCTTCGGACCGTCATAGTTCTGCTTTAGGCGGGGCATTTCGTCGAATGCGGGGCGTACACTCTTCATGACGTCGTTGAGATTGGAATCCCAGGACGCCGTCGGATTTCCGGGCGGCGTCGCCGTCAGCATCGCGATCGCATCGCCGGTCGCGCGGCTTGTTGGCGGCCGCGCTCGCTCTGGCTGCTCTTGCGCTCGTCTCATCCGGCCGGGCGCTCGCCGAGCCGCACGAGCCGGCGAGCGACAACGCGCTCGCGATCCTCTGCGGCATCGTCGAGGACTCGGCCAAGGCCGAGGGCCTGCCGGTCAATTTCTTCACCCGGCTCATCTGGCGGGAGAGCGCGTTCCAGCCTCGCGTGGTCAGCCCGGCCGGCGCGCAAGGCGTCGCCCAGTTCATGCCCGGCACCGCGTCCGAGCGCGGGCTCGCCGACCCGTTCGATCCGGCGGCGGCGATCCCGGCCTCGGCCAAGCTTCTCGCCGATCTCGCCCGGCGCTTCGGCAACCTCGGCCTCGCGGCCGCCGCCTACAACGCCGGGCCGAACGCGCTTTCGAAATGGCTCGACGGCAACGGGCGCGATGCCGTTCGAGACGCAGGACTACGTGCTCGCGATCACCGGCCACGACGTCGAGGAATGGCGCGCCCCGACCCCGCCGGCCGCCTCCGCGCCCGGTCCGAACGAGCCCTGCCTCGTCTCGATCGGCAAGCTGCGCGTCGCCCGCGGCCCTCAGGGCTCGCCCGTCATTTCCGGCCTCTTCGCGCCTTGGGGCGTGCAGCTCTCCGCGAGCTTCTCCAAGGACTCGGCTCTGCGCGCCTTCGCCCGCGCGCGCCACGATTATGCAAGCGTAATCGGCGACATGCAGCCGTTCGTCCTCGGCTCCGTCCTCAGAAGCCGAGGCTGGCGGCCGTTCTACCGCGTGCGCCTGCCGGCGCAGACCGGCGGCGAGGCCAAGCGCCTCTGCGACCGCATCCAGGCCGTCGGCGGCGCCTGCGCCGTGCTGAGGAGCTGAGCGTCAGCCCGCCGCCCGCCCGACCCGGTCGAGCGTCGCGAACTCCTCGTCGGTCAGCTTGATCGCCGCCGCGCCGACGTTCTCCTCGAGATGCGCGACCTTGCCGGTGCCGGGGATCGGCAGCATGACCGGGCTGCGCTTGAGCAGCCAGGCGAGCGCGATCTGGCCGGGGCTCGCCTTGTGCTTGCGCGCGATGGCGTCGAGCTCCGAGCCTTCGCGCGCCAGTTCGCCGGCGTTGAGCGGGAACCAGGGAATGAAGCCGATGCCGTGCTTCTCGCAATAGTCGAGCACGGCCTCGCTCTTGCGGTCGGCGAGATTGTAGTGGTTCTGCACCGTCGCGACCGGGAAGACTTTGGACGCCGCCTCGATCTCGTCGACGCTCACTTCCGACAGTCCGGCGGTGCGGATGACGCCATCGCTGATCAGCGTCTTGATCGCGTCGAACTGCTCCTTCGCCGGCACCTTCGAATCGATGCGATGCAACTGCCAGAGGTCGATCGATCTCGACCCCGAGCCGCCAGCGGCTCTTGTACGCCTGCTGGATCGAGATATTCGGGGCGGCCGAGCGGGATCCAGACGTTCGGGCCGGTGCGGGCGAGGCCGCCCTTGGTCGCGATCTTGATCTCGCCGTAGGGATGCAGCGCCTCGCGGATCAGGCTTTCCGAGAAATCGGGCCCGTAGGAATCGGCGGTGTCGATGAAATCGACGCCGAGTTCAGGCAGGCGCTTGAGCGTCCGGATCGCCTCGGCCCGGTCTTCCGGCGGGCCCCAGACGCCTTTGCCGACGATGCGCATCGCGCCGAAGCCGAGCCGGTTGACCTCGAACTCTCCGCCGATGCGAAAGCGTCCGGATTGCGCTGCGTTGGTCATGGACAGCTCCTCGAAGGGTTGGCGCCGCCTCAGGGCCAGCGGGCCTCGGGCGGCATGGAGGACAGGATGGAGGCGATGTTGCCGCCGGTCTTCAGGCCGAAAATCGTGCCGCGATCGTAGAGGAGATTGAACTCGACATAACGCCCGCGGCGGACGAGTTGTTCCTCACGTTCGCGCCGCGGTCCACGGCCGCGCCGCGTTCGCGCCGCACGATTTCGGAATAGACCGCGATGAAACTTTCGCCGACGTCGCGCACGAAGGCGAAATCGTCGTCGAACGCCGAATTGGCGGCGTCGCCCGCGCTGTTGAGATGGTCGAAGAAGATGCCGCCGATCCCGCGCGGCTCGTTGCGATGCTTGAGGAAGAAATACTCGTCGCACCAGGCCTTGAAGCGATCGGCGTCGGCGACCCCCTTGTGGCGTTCGCAGGCTGCGCGCATGGCGGCGTGGAACAGCAGGGCGTCCGGGTCGTCCGGAACCCGGCGCACGTCGAGCATCGGCGTGAGGTCCGAGCCGCCGCCGAACCAGGTTTTGGTCGTGCGCACGAGGCGCACGTTCATGTGCACGGTCGGAACGTGCGGGCTCCAGGGATGGGCGATGACGGAGACGCCGGCGGCCCAGAAGCGCGGGTCTTCGCCGGCGCCCGGGATCTGCCCGGCGAATTCGGCCGGGAAGGCGCCGAACACGGTCGAGCAATGCGCGCCCATCTTCTCGAACAGCCGCCCGCGCAGCATCGCCATGCGACCGCCGCCGCCGGGGCCGCCGCTCGCGTCGGCCCGGCTCCACGGCTCGATCGCGAAGCGGCCGGGCTCACGCGGCCGGCTCGGCGCCGGCAAACTCGCCTCGAGCCCCTCCATCGCCGCGACGATCCGCTCCTGCAGGCCGCCGAACCACGCGCCGCGGCGGCGAGGCGCGGGTCGGCGTTGGGCGTGTCGGCCATTTCGCTCATGCCCCGCGCACCCGCGCCATCATGCGCTCGACATGGGCGATCGGCGTCTCGGGCAGGATGCCGTGGCCGAGGTTGAAGATGTGCGCGCTGGCCTCGAAGCCCGCGAGCACGCGGTCGATTCCCTCGTCGAGCGCGGCGCCGCCGGCGACGAGGGCCAGCGGATCGAGATTGCCTTGCAGCGCCACGCCGCCGGGAAGCGCCGCGACGGCGGCGGCCGGCTCGACCGCGGTGTCGAGGCCGATCGCCGCGACGCCCTTCATGCCCGGCGAACTTGGCAAGCTCCGTCGCCGCGCCGCGCGGAAAGGCGATGATCGGCGCGTGCGGGCGCCTTCGCCTTCACCTTGGCGACCATCGCGGCGATCGGCGCGACGCACCAGCGCTCGAATTCGGCCGGCGGCAGCACGCCCGCCCAGGAATCGAAAATCTGCACCGCCTCCGCGCCCGCCGCGATCTGGCGGACGAGATAGTCGGCCGAGGCGTCGACGAGCCGGTCGATCAGCGCGCGCGAACAGTTCTGGATGCCGGTAGGCGAACAGCCGCGCCGGCGCCTGGTCCGGCGTGCCGCGCCCGGCGATCATGTAGCTCGCCACCGTCCATGGCGCGCCGCAGAAGCCGATCAGCGCGACCTCGTCGGGCAAGCGCGGTCTTCAGGCGATCGAGCGTCTCGAACGCGGGCGCGAGCTTTTCCCAGTCGGGCTCCGGCGCGAAGGCGCGAAAACCCCTCGGCGTCCTTGATCGGGTCGAGGCGCGGCCCTTCGCCGGTCTCGAAGGTGACGCTCTGGCCGAGCGCGTCGGGGAGGACGAGAATGTCGGAGAACAGGATCGCCGCGTCGAAGCCGAAGCGCCGGATCGGCTGCAAGGTCGCCTCGACGGTCGAGGCCGGCGTGTAGCAGAAGTCGAGGAAGCTCGCGGCGCGGGCCCGAATCTCGCGATATTCCGGCAGGTAGCGCCCCGCCTGCCGCATGAGCCAGATCGGCGGTCGCGGCTGGCGCTCGCCGGCGAGCGCGGCGAGGAAGGGTTTTGCAGATTTCGGTGATGTCACGATTGGCCCCCATCCCGTATGACGCAGCGCCATCGTCGCAACGCCGAGAGCGACCTCGGTTCGGGACGACGCGGGTCGCGTTCGCGGCCCCGCCGCGCTCGGCGGGACCACGAAGGGTCGGAAGATGGCGCCGACCGGGGACGGTACGCAAGCCTGATCCCCGACGACGGATTGACGCGGAGAAGGCGCTGGACCCGATCCCGTCTGTCCCTCGTGCGAGCCCATGGTAATTCCGGGCGCGGATTCAAACTTATCAAAACGTTGCGGTAGGTTTTCCGGGCGTCGATTCCGAGGGTTGGCATGGACGGCGGCCTTGGGGGTTCCCGGCGTCCGCAACGGCTGACTGTTAACGGCGTTCCGCCCGCGAGCGCAGCCTCCAGAGCGTCGGGGCGGACGCCGTCTCCCGCGTTGCTTCGGGCGGCGTCGTTGGGCCCGGGCGTGAATTGTGCTTTTTCAGGGTCTTGCGAGGAATATTCCGGGCGATCGTGAGCCCCGGGGCGGCCTGCCCGGCGGCTGCGGCGGTCACCGTCGCCGGCGGGACTGAACGCCCAAGCGGGAAGCGCCCGCGCCCCAAGCCGGCGTGGCGCCGAACCCAAACCCATGCCAACTCGAGACAAGGCCTCTCCCATGGCGCTTTTAAATCTTTTCAATGGCTTGAGGGCTAACTCAAGCGCCATCATCGCGAGCGCCCGGCGAAGGCCCGAACCGGTCGCTGCGCGTGGCGAAGGGCGCGCCGATCGGCCGCGGCTCGGCGGCGGCCGTTCAGAACCTGGGCAAGCATCAAGCGTCCGATCTGGCGCACTGCAATCAGACTAGGATAGATTTCTCTTTTTTGCAAGTCTTTATTGGCTTCATTCCGATGGTGGGAACTTACGCCCCGACTGAGTGGCAGGAGTGGGCGAATAAGGCGATTGTCGAAGTGCGTGGCGAGTGGGGTCGCTTCGACCCGAAGCCCGGTCCCGGTTGTGAAACTCGCGGCGGATTGACGCGCGACCGGCATGGAAATATCCTCGGAGCCGTAAAATGCGGGTAATTGTCGTGAATTAATACCGCCGGTTGCGGAGACTTCGGATGAGCGCGCTTTCCAAATACGCAATTGTTCTGGCGTCGGGCGTTGCGATTGGGTGGTATGTCAACGGGCCCATTAGCCTCGAGCAGATCGCCAGGCTCGCACGGATTGATGAGACGAACATTCTCCTCAGCAACGCCTCAGCGCATCTGACGCCGGAAACAGCTGCAATCGTCGTCGAGTCGGACGCGGGACATGCCGACGAGGACCTGGACTATCTGATCGCGAAACGGATCGGGACCCTTGAAGGGTGGCAGGCGTTCCTTGTCGCCCATGCGAGCCAAGCTCATGCCGAATCTGCGGAGGCGGAGATCGACAAGCTGTCCCTTCTCATGAAAGCTTCCGAGCCGGCCGCCGTTGAAGTCTTGGATCGCGCGTCCCCCGAAGCCAAAATCGAGAGCGAGGCAGCGAGTCCGTCCGGGCCTTCGGAAGCCGCCGCCCTTCCGCTTCGTGAAGACTCGGAGCCCGGAAAACTTCAACCGCAAGTTGCGAGTCTCACGGATAGTTCAGGCGCAGCGGCTTCCGAGCCGAATTCTTCCGCAAGGGTTGGTCCTGGACCCGGCGCAAAACCCAAATCGACTGCGCTTCACCGCTGGACCGCCGCTCCCTCCATCCCGCTGCAGCGTGGGCGCTCGTGCGCGTTCCAATTCCAATGTCATTGGAAGACCCAAGCTTTGCCGCCTATCCTCATGGCGCTTTTCGGCGTGAAGGCAAAGCACTCGACGCGGACATTCGGACAGACGTTTGCTGACGCGAGACCAAGCGGCCTGCGGGGACGGGGAAACGGCGTGGCCTTCAGCGTCGAATGACCCCAAAGCGCGTGCTCTCGGATCGGGAAACCCAGTGCGTCGGATTGGCCGCCATCGAGCAGGCGCTCGTCCAGATTTTTAGCCGTCTCGGAGAGTGGCGGCCCGATCAGGCATCGCCTGCTTTGGGCAAGCCGGGCGCGTCCAGGAAACGGGCAATCCACTGACCCACCCGTGCGCAATCGTCGGGGTGGGCATAGGACGCAATGGCTGGCTCGGCTAACGCGCCGTAACGGTCCCGCCTCGCCTCGATCAGCGCCTTGGCGAATTCGGCCTCGAACTCCGGATGAAACTGGAACGAGATCGCGTCGCCGTAGTCCAGCCCGGCATAGGGGGTGAAAGCGTTGGCGGCGGTGACGCGGGCGCCGGGCGGACAGACGACGACCTGGTCCTGATGCGAGGCGGGGGCGTGGACGGGCGCTTCGCCTTCCATCCAGGGCGCTTGGTGTTGCACCTCGTAGCGCTGCAGCCCGACGCCCCAGCCCTTGGGCGACTTGACCACGGCGCCGCCGAACGCTTCCGCCATCGCCTGGTGGCCGAAGCAGAGGCCGACGAGTCTTGCGCGCCCTCGGACCTGATGCAGAAAGCCGATCAGGTCAGCAATCCAGGGCAGATCGTCGTACACCCCCGCGGCCGACCCGGTCAGCACGAAGGCGTCGCAGTCCGGCATTGAGGCGGAGAGAGCCCCGCCCCGCACGTCGAAGACCGCGCTATTCCGGCTCGGGCCGAGCATTCGTCGCACCATCGCGCCGTAGCCGCCGAACTTCTGGCGAAGCGCCTCGGGCGGGGCGCCGCATTCCAAAATGCCGATCTTCATTTTGCGACTCCTCGGCGCGCCGCGCCGGGCCGAAAGACCTAACAAGCGCTCCCGGTTCTGAAAAGATTACGGGCGCTTGACGAACCGCCCGTCTGGCATCGCCATTGCGCGGCCCCGCGGCTAGCTCCACAAATTGGCGCGGAAAACGACGACTGGTGCGGAGGCATGACGCCAACTTTGGAAAGGGTCGACGATCGGCTGTGGCTGGCGGAAGGCGAAATTGTCAGCTTTTACGGCTTTCCCTACCCGACCCGAAGCGTCGTCGTCCGCCTGGCGGACGGCGGCCTCTGGGTCTGGTCGCCCATTCGTTTGACCGACGGTCTGCGCGCAGAGATCGACGGATTGGGCCACGTCGCCCATCTCGTGAGTCCGAACAAGCTGCATCACCTCCACCTCGCGGCCTGGAAGTCCGCCTATCCGACCGCGAGGCTCTGGGGGCCGGCCTCGACGGTAAGTCGCTTTCGCTCGCTTGATTTTGCCGGCGCGCTTGCCGACACGCCGCCTAACGAATGGAGTGCGGACTTCGATCAGGCCTGGTTTCGCGGCTCCTTCATGATGGACGAGGTCGTCTTCCTTCACAGGCCGTCGCGAACGGCGATCGTGGCCGATCTGATCCAAGCTTTCGAGGATTCCTTTTTGCGCCGGCAGTGGTCCTGGTGGCGCCGTCCGATGGCCCGGCTAGGCGGCATCTCTGCGGAGAACCCCGGCACGCCAAGCGATTGGCGGCGTTCGTTCCTCGACCGCGCGCCAGCTCGGTCCGCCAGGGCGAAGGCGCTGAGCTGGAACTGCGAGCGGGTTGTGCTCGCACACGGCCGCTGGGCCAGGTCCAACGGACAGGCGTTTCTCAGGCGCGCCCTTGCCTGGCTGGGACCCGAAACCGATTGACGCCAACCGACCCTTTCGCCGGCCAACGTTCGGCCTCCGCGGGGCCTTCCAATGCGATGCTGGACGCTTCTAAAGCGCCCGCTACTCGGCCGCCTTCTTCATCTCGGGATAGACGCACTCCGCCGGCGCTTTCGACGGGTGGGCGTGGCGGTGGTGGAGCGGGATGATCTTGGCTTCCTCGAACTTGAGGCCCAAGCTCTTCCAGACATCGACCAGCGCCTCGACGAGCTCGGCGACCTGCGCCTCGCTGTGCGCCGGACCGGGGGTGATGCGCAGCCGCTCGGCGCCCTTGGCGACGGTGGGATAGTTGATCGGCTGGATGTAGATCGCGTGCCGCTCGAGCAGCATCTTGCTCGCGGCCTTGCACTTTTGCGCGTCGCCGACGAACACCGGCACGATATGCGACGGGTTGTCCATCACCGGAATGCCCGCCGCCCGCAAGGCGTGCTTGGTCAGCCGCGCCATGTGCTGATGCCGCTCGCGCTCGACGTTCGAGCTTTTCAGGTGGCGGACCGCAGCCGCGGCGCTCGCCGCGACGCTCGGCGGCAGGGTCGAGGTGAAGATGAATTGCGGCGCATAGCTGCGCACCGCGTCGACCACCGCCGCGCTCGCCGCGATATAGCCGCCGAGCGAGCCGAAGCCCTTGGCGAGCGTGCCCTCGATGACGTCGATGCGATGGGCGAGCCCCTCGCGCTCGCTGATTCCTCCGCCGCGCGGACCATAGAGGCCGACCGCGTGGACCTCGTCGATATAGGTCATCGCCCGGTATTGCTCGCAGACGTCGAGGATCGCCGCGATCGGCGCGATGTCGCCGTCCATCGAATAGAGGCTCTCGAACACGACGAGCTTGGGCCGGTCGAGCGGCTGGGCCGCCAGAAGCTCCTCGAGATGGGCGACGTCGTTGTGGCGCCACACGGTCTTCTCGCAGCCCGCGCGCCGGACGCCCTCGATCATCGAATTGTGGTTGAGCGCGTCGGACAGGATCAGGCAGTTCGGCAAGAGGCCGGCGATCGTCGAGATCGCGGCGAGATTGGAGATCCAGCCCGAGGTGAAGGCGAGTGCGGCGGGCTTCCCGTGAAGGTCGGCGAGTTCGGCCTCGAGCTGCACGATCGGGTGGTGGGTGCCGGAGATGTTGCGGGTGCCGCCGGCGCCGGCGCCGTGGGCGCGCGCCGCCTTGACGGCCGCTTCGATCACGTCGGGATGGACGCCCATGCCCAGATAGTCGTTGGAGCACCAGACGGTGACTTCGCGAGGCTTGTCCTCCTCGCCTTCCGGGCGCCACAGCGCCATCGGGAAACGACTGGCGTCGCGTTCGAGATTGGCGAAGGTCCGGTAGCGCTCTTCCGCCTTCAGACGGTCGATTGCGTCCGCGAAGCGCCGCTCGTAGTCCATCGTCTGCCTTTCTTCACGGGCGGTCGGCCCGTCCCGGCGTCCGCCCGTTTGCCCATTTCGGTATCGGTCCGACGCGGCCTTGTCCAGTCCGCGCTTCGCAGGGTCCGCCGCGGCGGATTGGCGCAGCTCGGTAACGGCGTTGAACGCGAGACGGCTTGGTTTTGATCCGCCCGCTCCGGCGGCGCCGCATTCGCGCCATATTCGAAGCGCCATGAAAATGAATATTCATTCTCAGTGGTCCGATATGTCGGTGACGACGCCCTTTCCGAACCGCCGCAGCGCGGACGACAGCCGGCGCGAGCGAATTCTCGAAGCGGCCGAGCGCGCCTTCGTCCGCCACGGCTTCCACGCGGCGACCATGAGCCATGTCGCCGAGGAAGCCGAGATGAGCGCCGGCAACCTCTACCGCTACTTCCCCTCCAAGGAGGCGATCGTCGAGGCCTTGTGCGCGCTCGACCAGGAGGGGCGCGACCGGCGCGTTCGCAGAACTGCTGGCGCAGAACGGCGACATCGCCACAGCCGTCTACGCGGGGCTGCGCGACCATGTGCTCAAGAAGACCGCCGGAAAAGGCGCGCATGATCGTCGAGATCTGGGCGGAGGCTGGCCGCAACGCCCGCGTCGCCGGGATGACCCGGACGCTCGACGCCGACGTGCTCGACAAGCTCGAACGGGTGATCGACGCCGCCAAGGCCAGCGGCGTCGCCTCGCCGTCGCTCAATTCGCGCTTCGCCGCCCGGTTCTTCTTCACCTTCGTCGCCGGTCTCTTCAAGCGGATCGCGACCGAACCCGACTTCGACAGAACCGCCGAGACCGCCATGGCCTATGGCGTGGTGCAGGCGCTGTTCGCCGGCGCGCTTCAGCCCGGCGAGGAGACTTTCCCGCAATGACCCGTATTCTGGCCCTCGTCGCAGCGCTCCTCGTCCTTGTCGGAGCCGCCTGGGGCTATGCGACGCTTCAGCCCTGCTCCGCGCCGACGCAGAAGATCCGCGCGCTCGGCCTGCCGGTCGGCGCCGCGTCCTGCCCGGGCGCCATCGCCTCCGCCGCAGCCGCCGAGGCGCCGATCGCGCCCCCGCCGCCGCCCGCCGTCACCGTCGCGACTGCCGAGCGGCGCGCGTTCGTCGACCGCCTGTTCGTCTCCGGCACGCTGGCTCCGCGCGAGGAGGCTGAGGTCGCGGCCCGCATCGACGGGCTGACGATCGTCGAACTCGACGCCGAGGACGGCGACTGGGTCAAGGCCGGACAGGTGCTGGCCCGGCTCGACCGGAACCAGCTCGACGCCCTGCTCGCCGAGAACGACGCGGCGATCAAGCGCGCCGACGCCGCGATCGCGCAGGCCAAGAACCTGTTGACGCAGTCCGAGGCCCAGGCGCAATTCGCGGCAAGCGACTACGAGCGGGCGCAGAAGCTCGGCGCAGGCGTGATGTCGGTCTCGACCGTCGAGCAGCGCGAGACGGCGATGAAGACGGCCGAGGCCCAGCGCGCGGCGGCCAGCAGCGCGCTCAGCGTCGCCGAGGCCGACCGCAAGGCCCGCGACGCCGAGCGGCAGGAGCTTTACGTAAGGATCGCGCGCACCGAGGTGACCGCGCCGGTTGCGGGCCTCGTCAGCCGCCGCTCGGCGAAGCTCGGCGCGACGGCCTCGAGCGCCGGCGAGCCGCTGTTCCGCATCATCGTGGACGGCGCGGTCGACCTCGACGCCGACGCGCCGGAGCAGTCGCTCACCCGCTTCGCCATCGGCATGCCGGCGGTCATCCGTCTGCCGGGCGTCTCCGATCCGGTCTCGGGGCATGTGCGGCTCATCTCCCAGGAGGTCGACAAGGCGAGCCGCACCGGCAAGGTGCGGATCGCGCTTTCCGACGTGTCGCACGCCCATATCGGCGCCTTCGCCTCGGCCGAGGTCGAACTCGTGCGCCGCGACGGGGTCGGCGTTCCCGCCGCCGCGGTCAGACGCGAGGGCGACGTCGCCCGGCTCTATGTCGTGCGCGACGGCCGGGTCGAGGAGCGGACGGTGACGCCCGGCATCGTCGACGGCGATGCAGGTCGAGATCAGGGACGGGCTCGCCGAGGGCGAAACCGTGGTCGCGAAGGCCGCCGCCTTCCTGCGTCCGGGCGACCGGGTGCGGCCGATGCCGGTCGCAACGACCGCCGCGGGGGGCTGATCCGATGCGCTTCAACGTCTCCGCCTGGTCGATCCGGCGACCCATCCCGGCGGTGGTCGCCTTTGCGGTGCTGACGATCCTCGGGCTCGTCAGCTTCCGGTCGATGTCGATCACCCGCTTTCCCAACATCGACATTCCGATCGTCCAGGTGCTGATCACCCAGTCGGGCGCCGCGCCGAGCGAGCTCGAATCGCAGGTGACGAAGAAGGTCGAGGACGCCGTCGCCAGCCTCAACGGCGTCTGGCACATCATCTCGACCGTCACCGACGGCTCGTCGTCGACGATCGTGCAGTTCAACGTCGGCTCGGTCGACATCGACCGCGCGCTCAACGACGTGAAGGACGAGATCGCCAAGATCCGCGGCGACCTGCCGCGCACCATCGACGAGCCGATCGTCAGCCGCATCGACATCGAAGGCCTGCCGATCGTCACCTACGCGGCCTCCGCGCCCGGCATGTCGGTCGAGCAGCTCTCCTGGTTCATCGACGACACGGTCGCGCGCGACCTGCAGAGCATCCACGGCGTCGGCGAGGTGAAGCGCTTCGGCGGCGTCGACCGCGAGATCCGCGTCTCGCTCGATCCGGAGAAGCTGCTCGCGCTCGGCGTCACCGCCGCGGCGGTCAACGAGCAGGTCCGCGCCGACAACGTCGATCTCGGCGGCGGCCGCGGCGAGGTCGCCGGCCAGGAGCAGGCGATCCGCACGCTCGCCGGCGCGCACAGCGTCGCCGATCTCGCGGCGCTGCCGATCGCGCTGCCCGGCGGCCGCAAGGTGCGGCTCGACGAACTCGGGACCGATCGTCGACGGCGCAGCCGAGCCGCGCACCTTCACGCGCCTGTTCGACGAGCCGATCGTCGCCTTCGGCGTCACCCGCGCCAAGGGCGCAAGCGACGTCACGGTCGATCGGCTGGTCGCCGAGCGGCTCGCGAAGATCCAGGCCGCGCATCCCGAGGTGACCTTCACCAAGGTCGACACCCAGGTCGACAACGAGCTCGGCAACTACCACTCGACGATGGAGACGCTGATCGAGGGCGCGCTGCTCGCCGTCGTCGTCGTGTTCATCTTCCTGCGCGACATCCGCGCCACCATCGTCACCGCCGTCGCGCTGCCGCTGTCGATCATCCCGACCTTCTGGGCGATGGACGCGATCGGCTTCTCGCTGAACCTCGTGAGCCTGCTCGCGATCACGCTGGTCACCGGCATTCTGGTCGACGACGCGATCGTCGAGATCGAGAACATCGTCCGCCACATGCGCATGGGCAAGTCCGCCTATCGCGCCTCGCTCGAGGCGGCCGACGAGATCGGCCTCGCGGTCATCGCCATCTCGCTGTCGATCGCCGCGATCTTCTCGCCGGTCAGCTTCATGGGCGGCATCGCCGGCCAGTATTTCCGCCAGTTCGGCCTGACGGTCGCGATCGCGGTGATCTTCTCGCTGCTGGTCGCGCGGTTCGTCACGCCGGTCATCGCCGCCTATTTCCTGCGCGCCGCCGCGCGACCACGAGCAGGTCGACGGCGCGGTCATGCGGGGCTACACCCGGCTCGTGCGCGGCTCGGTGCGCCACCGCTGGATCACGCTGATCGTCGGCGCGCTGATCTTCGCCGCCTCGCTGTGGTCGACGAAGCTGCTGCCCTCCGGCTTCATGCCGGCCGACGACATCGGGCGCGTGCTGCTCGCGGTCGAGCTGCCGCCAGGCTCGCGGCTCGACGACACCGACACGGTCACCCGCGCGATTTCGGAGAAGCTGCGCGCCATGCCGGAGGTCCGCTCCGCGCTGATCTTCGGCGGCCAGATCCTCGGCGGCGGCGCGGAGCCGCGCAAGGCGACCTTCGTCATCAACTTCGTCCACAAGTCGGAGCGCGAGGCGACGCAGAAGGACCTGCAGACGCGGATCGGCGCCATGCTCGCCGATCAGCCGGACATCCGCTTCTGGTTCCTCAAGGACAACGGCCAGCGCGACCTGTCGCTGATCATCGCCGGCCCGGACATCGACGTCATCAACGACACGGCCAACCAGATCGCCAGCGAGATGCGCGGCGATCCCGATCATCGAGAATCCGATCTCGACCGCGGAGCTCGATCGGCCGGAACTGCGCATCGCGCCGAAGCAGCAGGTCGCGGCCGACCTCGGCGTCTCGACGGAGGCGCTGTCGGCGACGATCCGCGTCGCGACGCTGGGCGACATCGACGCCAACCTCGCCAAGTTCAACGCCGGCGATCGGCTGGTCCCGATCCGCGTCGAGCTCGACGAGGCGGCGCGCTCCCGGGTCGGCCTGCTGCAGGACCTGCGCGTTCCGACCGCGAGCGGCGGCTCGACGCCGCTCTCGGTCGTCGCCGATTTCTCGATGAGCCACGGACCGACCGCGATCAACCGCTACGACCGCACGCGGCGGGTGACGATCGAGGGGGATCTGCGCGGCGACGCCGCGCTCGGCGACGCCGTCGCGGCGATCCACGCCCTGCCGACCGCCAAGGCGCCTGCCGCCCGGCGTCGAGATCCGCGAGACCGGCGACGTCGAGGTGATGAGCGAGGTGTTCGCATCCTTCGCCGCCGCGATGGGCGCGGGCCTGATGATGGTCTACGGGCTGCTGGTGCTGCTGTTCGGCAGCTTCCTCCAGCCGATCACCATTCTGGTGTCGCTGCCGCTGTCGATCGGCGGGGCGATCATCGCGCTGCTCATCACCCACAAGGCGATGTCGATGCCGGTGGTGATCGGCATTCTGATGCTGATGGGCATCGTCACCAAGAACGCGATCATGCTGGTCGACTTCGCGGTCGAGGAGATCGGCCGCGGGACGCCGCGGCTCGAGGCGCTGGTCGAGGCCGGCCGCAAGCGCGCAAGGCCGATCGTGATGACCACGATCGCGATGGCCGCGGGCATGTTCCCCTCCGCGCTCGGCCTCGGCGACGGCGGCGGCTTCCGCTCGCCGATGGCGATCGCGGTGATCGGCGGCCTGATCGTGTCGACGCTGCTGTCGCTGGTCTTCGTGCCGGCGGTGTTCACGGTGATGGACGACGTCGGGCGGCTCTCCTGGCGCCTGTTCAGCCGCCTCATCGGCGTCGGCGAGGACGAGGAGCCGGAGATCGAACGGCCGAAGCCGCTGACGCCCCACCCGCAGGCGCGGCCCGCGAAGGACGTCATGGCGCCGGCGGAGTGACGGCGTGGCCGGCGACCTCGCGGCGGATCGCTCGGCGACCCTCGGCCTCGTGCTCGACGGCGGCCGGGCGCGGCGGATGGGCGGCGCCGACAAGGGGCTGATGATCCTCGGCCGGGCGGCCGATGATCGCCCATGCGATCGAACGCCTGCGCCCGCAGGTCGCTTCGCTCGCCATCAGCGCCAACGGCGATCCGGCGCGTTTCGCCTTCCTCGGCCTGCCGGTGGTCGCCGACGATCCGCCCGACTTTTCCGGCCCGCTCGCCGGCGTTCTCGCCGGGCTCGAGTACTGCGCGCGGGTCGAGCCGAGCCTGACCCATGTCGCGAGCCTGCCCGGCGACGCGCCTTTTGCTCCCGCAGACTTCGTCGCGCGGCTGCACGCGGCCCGACGCGCGACGGGCGCGGACATCGCGGTCGCCGCGTCCTGCGGCCGGACCCATCATGTCGCCGCCCTCTGGCCGGTCGCGATCGCCGGCGCGCTGCGCCGCGCGGTCGTCGAAGACGGATTGCGCAAGGTCGAACGCTTCGCGCGCGATACGCCGTGACGACGGTGGAATGGCCGGCCGAGCCGCTCGACCCGTTCACGAACGTCAATTCGCCCGAGGATCTCGCCCGCGCCGAGGGTCTGCTCGCCGAAGCCTCACGCGGCCGCGGCGGGAGCTGACGCCGAGGCGGAAAGGGCGGCCCACCAGTTCTCGATCGCGGCGAAGCGTCGGGGGCAGCTTCGCGTCGAGCCCGGCGGCGAAAGCGTCCCAGGCGTCGAGGTAGCGCGCCGGCACGCAGACGATCAGCGGCAGGCCGTCGGCGAAGGCCCGGCCGATTTCCGCGAGCATGCCGCCGCCTTCGGACTCGAGCCGGCCGAAGCGGTTGACGACGAGGAGATCGGGGCCTCTTTCGCGCGCCGTGTCGAGCCAGCGCGCGGCGACAGCGATCGCCGCCGGATCGACCCGGCAGCCGGTCGCCTCGCGGCCGAGGTCCTGCATGATGTCCAGCGTTTCGCCGGTGACGAGGTCGCGCACGCGCACGGCCTTGAACGCGCAGAGATCCGACGTTCGCAGGCGCGTTCCTGAACGAGCCCGGCGACGCGCAGGCCCCGCCGCGCCGCCGCCTCGACAAAGGCGAGCAGCGGCGGATCGGGCTCCTCGTCGCGATCGAAGACGATGGCGGCGAGCCCCGCGGCAGGCTCATCGAGCGCTGTTGTTTTGCTCGCCTCGATCGTCATGGACACGTTGTTCCTCGTTTTGGCCGTTATCGGTATCGGGCGTTTGTCAGGGCGCCCGTCTTTGACCGGCTATAGCGAGGGATTCTTACTGCTGTTGGTGGCCAAAGAAGGACTTGCGCGGCGCGGTCGCCCGAGGCCCGGGCGTCCGCTTCGCACGCATAGGCGCCTTGCTTGGTGCGGGCGTAATAGCGCGTCCCCTGGTAGTGGTAGATCTTCGACTTGGTGTTGACCCACACGACTTTGTCGGTCGGGCAGCGATAGCGCGCCTCGGCCTCGGTGCGGAACTGGCCGGCGCCGGTCGCCGCGGGCGCGGCATTCTGGGCGGGCTGCCACCACGGGAACAGCGATCCGCCGCTGGGGGCGGGAGCCGGCGCGGGAGCGGGGGCGGGGACTGGGGCAACGGTCGCTGACGAAGGCTGGGCCGTCTGCGCCTTGCAGTGGGCGAGGAACTGCGGCCAGGTCGCCCCGCCGGTCGTCCCGGCCGCCTGGGCCTGCTTCCACTGAGCGGCGCAAGCCCCGACGCTCTGGGCCTGAACGCCCCCGGCGCCGGCGAGAAGGGCGCCGATGACAAGCGCGGCGGCGGCCGCGCGCGAAACAAACGAAACGCGCATTGCTGATCCCCAAGCCTCGAGCCCGTTTTTCGGGCGCGCACAACCGAACCTACGTGAGATTTCGCCGCCCGCCAACGGGATTGTTCAAGGGAAACAGCAGCCCGCGACGGACGAGCGTCAAAACCAGCGCGCGCCTGGCGCCCCGCCGCCGGGCGCCCGAAATCGTCGTCGATCGTCTCGTTGGAAAAGCGCAGGGCCGACGCTGTCAGGACTTGCCGCGGCGCTGCCTCCGGGAGAGCCTTCCCTTCCGGCTTCCCGCGAGCAACCGTTGACGGGGCGCAGAGTCCGGACACCTGGACCGACCGGGCGCGAATGCGCTGACCGACTGGCTTGACGAACCGATCGCCTCGCTTCTCAAGGATTCGCTATGAAAAGCGAAGGGACGTGACGCCGATAATCTCTTTGCAACCGCTCCTCGGCGCCCAACATTCATCGCCTCAATGATTGACGGACTGCAAGGCGCGGGGGCTAACCAGGTTGCGAGCAATCAGGGTGGCCACGGTCTCTCCAACCAATCGATCCCGCCCGCGCGCGTTCATGTGACACCCGTCTCGGCGGAATTCGTCGTCGAAACTGGAGACATTCGGACCCAGGACAAGGCGACCGCCCTTCTCGATCACATAATCGGACACGGCGCGATCGATATCGGGTCCATTGCTGCGCTGATGCATGCATTGCGTGCTGCGGTAGATTACCCACGGCGTTTCAGGGTCCGTCGCGCCCAAGGCGTCCATCTTGTCGATCAGCGCCTGCTGCTCGCTGACGTAGGTTTTGGGCGCCGTTTCGGTGCTAGCGTCCGTTTCGCCCTGAATCCAGAGAACGGCGTCCGGTTTGAGCCCAGCCTTGCGGGAGAGCGCGATCTGGTCGACGAGACGGCTGAGATAATGAGATCTTTCGTCGAGCCAGTCGCCGATCTGGGTGCCCCCCGCGGCTCCGTTGATGAACACCACCGGGCGACCGGTCAAGGCGTTGATCTTGTCGCCGAGCGCAGGCCACAGGCTATCGCCATCGTCGGTGGCGCCGAGAACCGGACTCCGCAGCTTGTAGCATTTTCCGCCGTAGAACATAAACGTCTGTTCATTACGATCCGGCGAAGGGGCGGTACCATATGAGTTCGCAGCGTTGGATTGACCACCCGTGACGATCACGAGCGCGTCGCCGGTCGGGCAGGGCCGTTCCGAATCACGCGACACATCTGCGTTGAAGCTCGTAACCCAAAATTTTGGGAGTCCGAGGGCGATACGGACATTCCGCTGAACGTCGGCATACTCCACGCCCATCGCGCGAAGCGTCAGCACGCCGCCGAGCGCGATCAGGGCGAGCGCCACCAAGGCAAACAGGAATTGCTTTCGACTCATAACCCCCTCCTATCGCCACCGCGGACGTTTGTGGCAATGGACGAGAAGGCCAGAGTCGCACAAACTGAGGGGGTAGCCTTGCGAGCCTAACGCGGACGCTGGCAGATGTGAATTGCCTGCCAGCCTTGGCGCGCTGTTTGTTGTTTCGCTGTTTGCGCGGGCGTCGCGCAACCAGCCGGTGCAATCAATATACCTTTAGGGCGTCTAATTAACTTGCATCGACCTCTGAAAAAACTTCAATGATCACAATAAAATAATCGAGGTTTGCTGGCGGAGAGGGAGGGATTCGAACCCCCGGTACGCTTGCACGTACTCCGCATTTCGAGTGCGGCGCGATCGACCACTCTGCCACCTCTCCGGGGCCGTCAGCGAGCACGAAATAGATCACAGACGGGGTCACGGCGCGCTTATCACGACCGGCTTTCTCCTGCAAGGCGTTTGCCTTTCGTGAGGCCGCCGCTCAGCCGTCTCGCTCGACCGCCGCCATCGCGAGCTCGGCCATCAGCGGCACGGCGGCGCCCATCGCTCGCGCACGCTCCGGATTCGAGGCGTTGCCGTCGAGCGAGCGCTTGTAGACGCCCTGGACGATCGCCGCGATGCGGAAGAAGCTGAAGGCGATCAGGAAGGTCCAGTCGGGGACATGGTCGAGCCCCGTCCGGCGGCAATAGGCGGCGACATATTCGGCTTCGGTCGGGATGCCCGCTGCGGCGCGGTCGACGCCGGCGAGGCCGCGGAACGCTCCGGCGTTCGGCAGCCGCCACTGCATGCACTGATAGGCGAGGTCGGCGAACGGGTGGCCGAGCGTCGAGAGCTCCCAGTCGAGCACCGCGAGCAGCTTCGGCGCCTGGGCGTCGAAGATCATGTTGTCGATCCGCCAGTCGCCGTGCACCAGCGCGACGCGGCCGTCGTCGGCCGGAACGTGCTCGCCGAGCCAGGCGATCAGCCGCTCCATGTCCTCGATCCGGCTCGTCTCGCTCGCCCGATATTGCTCGCTCCAGCGCTGCAATTGCCGGGCGAAATAGTTGCCGGGCTTGCCGAAGTCGGAAAGCCCGACGGCGGCGACGTCGATGGCGTGCAGCCGCGCGAGCCCCTCGTTCATCGCGTCGTAGATCGGCCAGCGCTCCTCGCGCTCGAGTTCGGGCAGCGCCGGGTCCCAGAAGATGCGGCCCTCGACATGGGCCATGAGATAGAACGCCGTGCCGATGACGCTCTCGTCCTCGCAGAGCGCGAGCGCGCGCGGCGCGGGAAAGCCCGTGCTGCTCGAACGCCCGCAGCACCCGGAACTCGCGCTCGATCATATGCGCGCTCTTCAGGAGCTTGCCCGGCGGCTTGCGGCGCAGAACGTAGCGCCCGCTGTCCGTCTCGATCAGATAGGTCGGGTTCGACTGGCCGGTCGGGAATTTCGTCGCCTTCGCTCGGGCCGCGCGATAGCCTCGCACGTTGGCGCTCGCCCAGGCGTCGAAAGCGCTCGTGTCGTCCGGAAATGCCGCGCTCATCGAGCGGCCGCCTCGTTGGAGTAGCGCTTCATCTCGGCCTTGGCGATCACCCGGCGGTGCACCGCGTCCGGCCCGTCGGCGAGGCGAAGCGTGCGGATCTGCGTCCACATCCGCGCCAGCGGGAAATCCTGGCTGACCCCGGCGCCGCCGTGCATCTGCACCGCCTGGTCGATCACCTCGAGCGCGACGCGCGGGGCGATCACCTTGATCTGCGAGATGATCGGCGCCGCGGCGCGCACGCCCTGCGTGTCCATCGTCCAGGCCGCCTTGAGGCAGAGCAGCCGCGCCATCTCGATGCTCATGCGGCTTTCGGCGATGATGTCCGGGTTGGCCCCGAGGCGGGCGAGCTTCTGGCCGAACGCCGTGCGGCTGGCGGCGCGCCGGCACATCGCTTCGAGCGCCCGCTCCGCCTGGCCGATCGCGCGCATGCAATGGTGGATGCGCCCCGGTCCGAGGCGCCCCTGCGCGATCTCGAAGCCGCGCCCGCGCCCGAGAATCAGCGCGTCCTTCGGCACGCGCACGTCGGTGAAGCGGATATGCATGTGGCCGTGCGGCGCGTCGTCCGCGCCGTAGACCTTCATCGCCCGCAGGATCTCGATTCCCTTGCGTTCCGGCCGGCACGACCAACATCGAGTGGCGCGCATGCGGCCCGGCGTCGGGGTCGGTCAGCGTCATGGTGATATAGAGCGAGCAGCGCGGATCGCCCGCGCCCGACGACCACCATTTCTCGCCGTTCAGCACCCATTCGTCGCCGTCGAGCCGCGCGTCCATGGCGATGTTGGTGGCGTCCGACGAGGCGACGCCGGGCTCGGTCATGAGATAGGCGGAGCGGGCGCGGCCTTCGAGAAGATCGGGCAGCCAGCGCGCCTTCTGCTCCGCGATTGCCGAAGCGCTCGATGACCTCCATGTTGCCGGTGTCGGGGGCCGAGCAGTTGAAGACTTCGGAGGCGAGCGGCGACCAGCCCATCTCCTCGGCGAGATAGGCGTATTCGACGGTCGTCAGGCCGTAGCCCTTGTCGGAGCCGGTCAGCCAGAAGTTCCAGAGGCCCTGGCCGCGCGCTTTTGCCTTCAGCTCCTCGAGGATCTCGATCATGCGCGCCGTCGGCTTGAAGCGGTCGCCGTCGCGGCCGATCTCGGCCTCGTATTCCTCCTCGATCGGCATGATCTCGTCGCGCACCATGGCGCGAACGGCGGCGATGAGCGGGCGAACTTTGTCGGTGACTCCGAGATCCACGTTTCTCTCCCTGTCCGACTGATTTCCTTGTCAGGTTGGCGCCTCAGAGGGCGGATGCGCAAGCGGCGGAGCTGCGCCCGCGCCGGCCGGGCTCCAATCTCTTCGACAGCCACAGATCAGGGCCTGCTCCTAGGCGGCGAGCCCTCGGCGATCGTCCTGGTCGTGTCGGCGTCCCGGCCGGCTTCCGTCACCAGATCGAGCATTGGGGACGACGAACTGGCATGGCGCTCGTCAGCTCACTTCGGGAACGGGACCGGCGAATCCGACAGGCTCTGAAGATAGGCGAGAATGTCGGCGCGCTTCTGCGGGTCCTTCTCGCCGGCGAAGGCCATCTTGGTGCCCGGCCGCCATTGCCTTCGGATTGGCGATCCAACTGTTCAGCTTGTCGTAGCGTCCAGTCGCCGCCGATCCCTTCAGCGACGTCGGAATAGGCGAAGCCCGCGAGCGGAGGCGACCGGACGGCCGACGACGCCCCAGAGATCCGGGCCGACCTTGGCCGCGCCGCCCTTGTCGAAGTTGTGGCAGGTCGCGCAGACCTTGGCGTCGGCCTGGCCCTTCTTCGCGTCCGCCTTGGCGAGAAGCTCCGGCAGCGGCGTTTCCTTGGGCGCCGCCGGCCGCCGCGCGGTGGCCGGAGCGGCGGCCGAAGTCGGCAGCGCGAAGCCCGGGAACTCTCAGCGACCTGCGGCGCGAACACGAAACTCGTGTACGATCCCAGGAGCAAGCAGCGAACACGATCGCCCCGAGCAGGGCCAGCAGCGACCTCGATTGAAATCTGAGACGGTCATCCTGGGGCGGCCCTTCATGCGCTGAAGTTTCACGTCGTCCCGAGCGAGCGCGCCCGGACGCGCGCTGATTAGCCGCTTTGCCGCGGCTTGGCAACTCGTATAAGCCCGCTCTCCGCCTCAGACCTCACTCCGTCTTTCCCGCACATGCTTCACTCCCGTCGTTCTGATTCCCGCCCGCATGGCCTCGACCCGCCTGCCGGGCAAGCCGCTCGCCGACATCTGGCGGCGAGCCGATGATCGTCCATGTCTGGCGGCGCGCGATCGAGGCCGACGTCGGCCCGGTGGTGGTCGCGACCGACGACGAGCGCGTCGCCTCGCGCGGTCGAGAGCGGCGGGCGGCCGCGCCGTGATGACGCGCGCGGACCATCCGTCGGGCTCGGACCGCATTTTCGAGGCGCTCGGCGCGATCGATCCCGAGGGCGCCTACGACGTCGTCGTCAACGTCCAGGGCGACCTGCCGACGATCGAGCGGTCGGCCGTGCGCGCCTGCCTCGCGCCGCTCGACGACGCCGCGGTCGATATCGCGACGCTCGCGACGCCGATCGTGCGCGACGCAGGAGAAGGACGATCCCAACGTCGTCAAGGCGGTCGGCGCCGAGATCGCGCCGCGCCGGCTGCGGGCGCTCTACTTCACCCGCGCCCGCGCGCCGTGGGGCGAGGGCGCGCTTCTGCACCACATCGGCCTCTACGCCTATCGGCGCAGCGCGCTGCGCGCTTCGTCGCCCTGCCGCCCTCGCCGCTCGAGCGGCGCGAGCGGCTCGAGCAGCTTGCGCGCGCTCGAAGCCGGCATGCGCATCGACATCGCGCTCGTCGATACGCCGCCGCTCGGCGTCGACACGCGCGGACGATCTGGAGCGGGCGCGCGCGATGCTCGCCAAGAGGACCAATGCGATGACCGAAACGCGTTCGATCGCCTACCAGGGCGAGCCCGGGGCCAATTCGCACATCGCCTGCGTCGAGAACTTTCCGGACTTCACGCCGGTCCCCTGCGCGACCTTCGAGGACGCCTTCGCCGCGCTGCAGGACGGCTCGGCCGATCTCGGCATGATCCCGATCGAGAACTCGATCGCCGGCCGGGTCGCCGACATCCACGCCCTTCTGCCGGCCTCCGGCCTGCACATCGTCGGCGAGACCTTCCTGCCGATCCATTTCCAGCTGCTCGCCGTTCCCGGCGCGCGGATCGAGGACCTGAGGACCGTCCACAGCCACGTCCACGCGCTCGGCCAGTGCCGCAACATCATCCGCCGCCACAAGCTGAAGCCGGTCGTCGCCGAGCGACACCGCGGGCTCGGCGCGCGAGGTGGCGGAATGGGGCGACAAGAGCCGCGCCTCGCTCGCCACCGAGCTCGCCGGCCGCATCTACGGCCTCAAGACGCTGGTCAGCGACGTCGAGGACGAGACGCACAACACCACCCGCTTCGTCGTGCTGTCCACGCGGCGAGCACTGGGCGCCGGCCGGAAACGGGCCGGTCGTCACGACCTTCATCTTCCGGGTGCGCAACGTGCCCGGCCGCGCTCTACAAGGCGCTCGGCGGCTTCGCCACCAACGGCGTCAACATGACCAAGCTCGAGAGCTACATGGTCGAGGGCGAATTCGCCGCGACCCAGTTCCTCGCCGACGTCGACGGCCATCCCGAGGACCCGCCGCTCGCCCGGGCGCTGGAGGAGCTCGACGTTCTTCTCGCGCGAGGTCCGCATCCTCGGCGTCTATCCCGCCCATCCCTTCCGGATCGAGACGCAGAACGGATGCGTGAGGCGGCGGTCCCTCAGGCCGGGATCGTTTGCTCGCAACCGGCGTTTCCGATAGACGGAGCGGCCGCTTGATGCGCCCGGAGGCCGCTCATGTCGCTTCGCACAGCGCTTCTATTCCCGATGGTCCTGGCCGCCGGCTCGGCCCTCGCCCAGACCGCTCCGCTCGCGGTCGCGCGCGCCGTGATCGAGAGCGTCTCGCCGGACGGCGCGAGCCTCACGGTGCGCACGCGCGCAGGCGACGAGGCGACGGTGCATCTCGGCGACAAGACGGCGGTCACCCTCATCCTTCCCGCGGCGCTCGCCGACGTGAAGCCCGGCGCCTTCATCGGCGTCGGCCGCGCTGCCGGGTGCGGACGGCCAGTTGAAGGCGATGGAGGTGCATGTCTTTCCCGAGGCGATGCGAGGGACTGGCGAAGGTCACCGGCCGTTCGACCTCGCCCCGGGCAGCACCATGACCAACGGCGCGGTTTCCGCCCGCGTCGACGGCGTCGACGGCGCCAACCTCACCGTGACCTACAACGGCGGCCAGCAGGTCATCGTCGTCGATCCGAAGACGCCGATCGTGACGTTTCGCAGCCCGGCGCGCAGGGCCGATCTCAAACCTGGAGCCGCCATCGTCGCCCGCGGCGCCAAGGAGAGCGACGGATCGATCGACGCGGCGCGCGTCCTGGTCGGCAAGGATGGACTCGTTCCGCCGCTCTGAAGCTGTCGGCTGACCGATCGCCAAGCGTACGGAAGGATTGCCCCTTAAGGCTCATCGTGTTAGCGCTCCACCTCAGTTGTTTTCGCGGCCGAGGCGCATGAATGACAACCGATAAGAACACGGCCGGCTCGGTCTCGTCCGCCGACAGTCGCCGATTCACCTTCATCCTGATCAAGCCGACCCATTACGACGACCAGGGCTATCCCATTCAGTGGCTTCGCTCCGCGTTGCCTTCAAACACGCTCGCCTGCATGAACAGCCTGGCCGAAGACGCGCGTCGTCGCGAGGTCCTCGGGCCGGGCGTCGATTTCGACGATCGAGACCTACGACGAGACGAACCGTCGCGTCCTTCCTGCGCGGATCATCCGCGACCTCGCCTCACGCGGCGGCCGGGCGCTGGTCGGCATCGTCGGCGTCCAGTCGAACCAGTATCCGCGCGCGCTCGATATCGCCCGGAAGTTCCGCGCCGAGGGCGTACCGGTCTGCATCGGCGGATTTCACGTCTCGGGCTGCATCGCGATGCTGCCCGAAATGCCCGCCGAACTGAAGGAGGCGCAGGCGATCGGCGTTTCGCCTCTTCGCCGGGGAATCGGAGGAGCGCCGGCTCGACCAGGTCCTGCTCGACGCCTGGAACGGCGAACTCAAGCCGCTCTACAACTATATGGATCAGCTCCCCTCGCTCGAAGGCGAGCCCGCGCCGATCCTGCCGCGCAAGCATGTCGAGCGGACCTCGGGCACCTATTCCAGCATCGACCTCGGCCGCGGCTGCCCCTACCAGTGCTCGTTCTGCACCATCATCAACGTGCAGGGCCGCAAGAGCCGCTTCCGCACGCCCGACGATCTCGAAAGGATCATCCGGGCGAACCGGGAACAGGGCATCGACCGGTTCTTCATCACCGACGACAATTTCGCCCGCAACAGCGACTGGGAGATCCTGCTCGACCGGGTGATCGCGCTCCAGGACGAGGGCATCAGGGTCGGCTTCACCATCCAGGTCGACACGCTCTGCCACAAGATCCCGAACTTCATCGAGAAGGCGACCAGGGCCGGCGTCAAGCGGGTGTTCATCGGCCTCGAGAACATCAACCCGGAAAACCTGATCGCCGCCAAGAAGCGGCAGAACAAGATCACCGAATACCGCGTCATGCTGCAGAAGTGGCGCGCCCACGGCGCCATGACCTACGCCGGCTACATCCTCGGCTTCCCGGCCGACACCAAAGAAACGATCCTGCGCGACATCGAGATCATCAAGCACGAGCTGCCGCTCGACATTCTCGAGTTCTTCTTCCTCACCCCTCTGCCCGGATCCGAGGATCACCGGACCCTGTTGAAGAAGGGGGTCTGGATGGACCCGGACATCAACAAATACGACCTCAACCATCGCGTCGCGCATCACGCCAAGATGTCGGACGAGGAATGGGAGGAGGCCTACCGGGCGGCTTGGGACTCCTTCTACACCCCCGAGCACATGCGGACGCTGTTTAAGCGCGCCGCCGCGATCCCCAACGGCCGGCCGAAGCAGATCGCAAGCACGATCATGTGGTTCAAGCTGATGATCGACCACGAGGGCGTGCATCCGCTCGAGGGCGGCGCGCTCAGGCTCAAATCGCGGCGCGACCGCCGGAGCGGCCTGCCGCTCGAATCGCCGCTCGTGTTCTATCCCCGCTACTGGGGCGAGACCGCGATCAAGGCCGTCAAGTATCTCCGGTTCTTCCTGCGAACCCGCGGCCTCCTCAAGGAGGCGCTCGAGGCGCCGGATCGCTACGCCTACACCGACCTCGCTATTGCGCCGCCGAAGGAGGACGAGTTCGAGGCGCTGGAGCTCTATCACGCCACCTCGGGAGGCGAAGCCGCGCTCGATCGCAAGAAGCTCGGCGACAGCATCCGAGCGGCCGCGCCCCCGACGGCCGCGGCGGCGGAATAGCCGGCCATGCTGGTCGACGGCAAGTGGACCGCCGCCTGGCAGCCGGTCCAGGCGACCGACGCCAAGGGCGGCTTCGTCCGGCAGACCTCGACCTTCCGCTCCTGGGTGACGCCCGACGGTTCGGCCGGCCCCACGGGCGACGGCGGCTTCCGCGCCGAGCCCGGCCGCTATCATCTCTATGCCGGGTTCATCTGCCCGTGGGCGACGCGTGTCCTGATCGCCCGCAAGCTGAAGACGTTGGAAGACGTCGTCTCAGTCGCCATCGTCGAGCCCGTGATGACCGACGAGGGCTGGCGCTTCGGGGATGGGCCCGGCGCGGACCGCGACACGGTCAACGGCGCAACCTACCTCCATGCGATCTACACCAGGGCGGACCCGCATTTCACCGGCCGCGCGACCGTGCCGGCGCTGTGGGACAGGGTGCGGGAAACCATCGTCAACAACGAGTCCGCCGATCTCGTCCGGATCTTCAACGCCGGGTTCGGCGCGCTCGCCGACGACACGGTCGACCTTTACCCCGAAGACTTGAGGGCGGACATCGACGCGCTCAATGCCGAGGTCTATCCGGCGCTCAACAACGGGGTTTACCGAGCGGGCTTTGCGACCACCCAGGACGCCTACGAGGAGGCCTTTGCCTCCGTGTTCGCCATGCTGGACGGGCTGGAGCGGCGGCTCGACCGCGGGCCCTGGCTTTTCGGCGAGCGGCTGACCGAGGCCGACATCCGCGTCTTCGTGACCCTCGCCCGCTTCGACGCCGCCTATCACGGCCAGTTCAAGTGCAACCTGAGGCGGATCGCCGACTACCCGAACCTCAGCGCCTATCTCCAGCGCCTGATCGCCATCCCCGCCTTCCGCGACACGTTCAACCTCGATCACATCAAGGCCGGGTACTATTCGATCAAGAGCCTCAACCCGACCCGGATCGTGCCGGTCGGACCGGAACTCGCCTGGGCGTCCGGGGGCTGAGGCCGTACGACGCGTTTTGACGAGCGCGCCAAGGAATTCAGGGCGTTACCCGCAATTGGCGGACCCGCGAAGGCCGGAGGCGAGGCGAAAGGCGCCGTTTCGCCACATTTTATTAACCATGCCTCCGGCATATAACCTATAATTTCAAGGTGTTAGCCGCTTATCCCGGTGGCCGCGCCGGCCCAAGAGCGACGAAAACGGCGTGCGGCCCAGGCGGACGCCCGGCGGCGGCGCCACGTTGCGATCGCGCTTCCGGTCGCCCGCCCCCGCGGCTTAGAGTGGCGGCGGAGGAGGCCCCATGACCGACAAGCCCGCGTTTCCCGTCGCCCTCGCCGCCGCCGACGCGCCGCCGCGCGCGAGATCGTCGAACTACCCCGAGCCGTTCTTCTCGCGCATGCTCAGGCGCGACAAGCGTCCGCTCGGCGACCTGTTCGGCCTGAAGAGCTTTGGGGTCAACCTGACCCGCCTCTCGCCGGGAGGCGAATCGGCTTTGCGCCATGCCCACGTCAAGCAGGACGAGTTCGTCTACATCCTCAAGGGCCGGCCGACCCTCGTCACCGACGCGGGCCGCACGGCCCTTCAGCCCGGCATGTGCGCGGGCTTCCGGGGCGGCTCCGGCGACGCTCACCATCTCGTCAACGAAACGGGCGAGGACGTCGTCTATCTCGAGATCGGCGACCGCCTGCCCGGCGATGCCGCGAGCTATCCGGACGACGACATCGTGGCGGAAGCGGTCGACGGGAAGTGGCGGTTCGTCCACAAGGACGGCACGCCCTATGCCTAATCCCAGTCGCGACTTGCGGGGCTGGAAGGGCGGCGACCGCGAGCGCGTGTCACGAGTTCTCAGGATCAATTCCACAGTCGCCAGAAGTTTTTGCATCGCGACCGATTGCAGTCCCTATCGGCGTGCAATCGGGCGCGCCGTCGCCTTAGAGAAATTGCCTCCTGCACAAGAAATAGTTTTCCACGGTCGAATATGCGTGTTAACGTGTACTGCAAAGTCATTAGATACAATTCGTGTCTGCTGATAGGGGGAGATTTCATCATGAAGCTTTTGTTGTCCGCGTCCGCGGCGACGCTGGCGTTGGGTCTGGCGGCGGCGACCCAGGCCCAAGCCGCTGGTTACAATTTTGAGACGTTGACCGTGCCGGGGGCGACGCTGAGTCCGAACTTGTCTGTGAGCGTCTATGCAATCAACGACCTCGGCCAAGCGATCGTCAACGCGTCGCAGTTCAACGTCTCGTACAACTACACCGTCGTCAACGACCTGTATAATTTGAATACTATGGCCTACACTCCACTCCCCGCCTATCCGGGCGCGACGACCAACAGCACCGCAGCCTTCGACATCAACAACTCGGGCGTAATCGTCGGCGATTACCATACGGGTGGCATCGAGTGGGGCGGATACAGTCTTTCAAGTCCGTCCGGCGGCGTCTTTACCCCGGTGACTTATCCGTCTGGGTCGTCGTACAGCTATCCGACCAGTATCAGCAACAATGGCAACCTTACCGGAAGCTTTGACGATGGCGTTTTGCATGGCTACGTACAGATCGGCGGTACTGTCACCCAACTCGATACGCCGAGCGCGTGGGGGGGCGTGGGGACGTTTCCAAATGACATCAACGATTCTGGGACGGTCGTCGGCGAATACTTCCTACCGGGTCCGTCCGCCGATTATAATAATCTCGAGCCATTCCTCTGGTCCAACGGCGTCTATACGAAAGGCGTGTTGCCGGCAGGATATGCTTATGGGAGCTACGACCAAATCAACGACGAGGGCGTGATCGTCGGCTATGCGACCAACAATCCGGTCGGCCTGACAGACGGGGTCGGCTTCATTGACGACGGCGGCGTCATCACGACCATCAGCGATCCCCTGGGGGTAAACGGCACATACGTCTACGCCATCAACAACGAAGGGGAGATCGGCGGAACCTACATCGACGGCAGCGGCGACTGGCACGCATTTGTGGCCACCCCGGTTCCCGAGGCGTCGACCTGGGCGATGATGCTGGCCGGCTTCGCCGGCCTCGGCTTTACGGCCCTTCGCTCGCGACGCCAGGCGGCGGCCCTCGCCTGACGGCATTCGACGCACGCTCCTGACGGTGGACCGCGCCTCGGCCGGTTCTGCGACCCCGGCCATGCGGCGTCGCCTACTGCGGCGTCAGCAGAGCGTGGACGAAGGCGTAGCCGACGATGGGAACGGCTATGTAGATGTACACCCTGAGTGCGATCAGGAGGGCCGTCGTCGCCCGGCCGAGCTGGCGCCGGGGCAGCGGAACTTCCGTCGCGGCGGTGAACTGGCTCGGCTCGAGCGCGTCGGCGAGGCTTTGATCGTCGGCCATCGGCTTTGCCTCCTACTGGCCCAAGAAGTCCGGGGAAGACGGTGATGACGCCGTAGAACGCGCCGACCAGCACGAGCGCGACGACGATCGTCCCGCCCGCGAGATTGGCGCGCAGCCCGTTGGCATAGGCGCCCATGATCTCGCGGTCGTTGACGAGCAGCAGGAGCAGGAGGAGCGCGGGCGCCATCAGCAGCGTCGCGATGACATTGACCGTCAGCGTCATCGCCAGAAGCGGCGCGCCGGGGATGAGCACGATCGCCGCAGCGACGACCGTCGAGGCGATCGCCGCGCCGTAGAACAGCCACCCTTGCGAAAAATCGAGGTTGAGGCTGTGGCGTTTGCGCGCGGTCTCGCCGAGCGCATAGGCCGAGCTGGTCGAAATCGTCATCGCCGCCACGATGCCCGCCTCGAGGATGCCGAGGGCGAAGAGCGTCGCGCCCACGCTTCCGAGATAAGGCTGCAGCGCGGTCGCGAAGTCCGCGCCGCTCACGAACCTGGACACGTCGACGTTGTTTTCGAGCAGCGGCGCGGCGGCGACGACGGTTGCGATGGCCGCGATTGCGGCCAGAACCGCGCCGAGCGCCGTGTCGAACCGCCCCTCGGCGAGGTCCTCCGTCGTCAGGCCCTTGTCGACCACCGCGCTCTGCTGAAAGAAGATCATCCACGGCGTCACCGTCGCGCCGATATTGGCCATGATCAGCGTGAAGAACGCGATCGTCGCGCCGCCCTTCAGGGGACTCCAGGTCCCGATTGCGCGGACGAGCGCGGCCCCGTCCGGATGGGCGAACAGCGCCGCCGGAACGAACAGAAGATTGAAAGCGGCGAGCGCCATCACCGAGCGCTCCCAGGTCGCGTAGCGGCGAAACGCGAGCGAGGCGACGACGAGCGCGACGCCGAGCGCAACCGAGACCAGCGGAGGCGCGCCGAAATAAAGCCCGCCCGCCTGGATGGCGATGAATTCGGTGACCAGCGTCAGCACGTTGCCGAACACCAGGTCGCCCATGGCGAAATAGCCCCAGAACGGACCGAACCGCTCGAAGATCAGCTCGGCGTGGCCGCGATGCGTGGCGGCCCCGAGCCGCACCGTCATCTCCTGCACGACAAAGGCCATCACGAAGGTGAGCAGGATGAAGGGGACGAAGAAGCCGACGCCGTAGGTCGCCCCGGTCGTCGCATAGGAAACCATGCTCGGCCCGTCATTCTCGCCGAGCATCACCAGAACGCCGGGGCCGGTCAGCAGCCAGAGAAGCCTGATCCAGTGCTTTTCCGATCGCTCCTTCTGGACTTTGCGGCGGTCCTCCGCGCGCAAAAGGTCCTCATGCGACACGCGCCTCGCGCCTTGCGGCAGCGAGGCCGGCGGGAGCGGCGCGAAACTGGAAGCGCTTTGGCTCATGGGGTCGTCTCCTCGCTCCGGGGGCATCCAGAAAATGTAGCCTAGGCTATATTTATGTCAAGAAGGAGGATAACTGCGACAACGCATCCACTTGTAGGCCGCGCTTTGTCGTGGCGCGCGCGGCGGGGTTCTGGTAATCGGACAGAGCGGCAACTCGTGGCCTTGTCAGCGAGACACGGGCGACGAATTGGGGCCCGAAGATCAAGGAATACCTGCCCCGGCCGGACGCATGGCGCGGGACGCCGGGGTCCCGATGGACCGGCGTTGCTTAAGGCCGACCGGCTGCGGCGCCGGTCGAAAAGCAGGGTTTTCGCAGATGGCGCGCGCGTTGACGCGATCGAAGTCGCAGATCGAGACGGACATGCCCGAGGCGCCGGCGCAGGCGGAACGTTTCGGCAAGACGCGGGCGGAACGGGCGACCGCCTTGCTCGAAGATTACGTCGAACTGATTGCGGACCTGTTCGCGGCCAACGGCGAAGCGCGGGCGACCGACGTCGCCCGGCGCCAGGGGGTTACGCACCCGACGGCGCTGAAGAACATTGCCAGGCTGAGGCGCGAAGGGCTCGTCACCGCCCGTCCCTATCGGGGCCTGTTTCTCACCGATGCCGGGCGCAAACTCGCTGACGCCGCGCGCGCCCGGCATCGCGTGGTCGTCGACCTCCTCGTCGCCGTCGGCGCGCCCCGGGAGGCGGCGGAAGCCGACGCCGAGGGCATGGAGCACCATGTCTCCCATGCGACGCTGGAAGCCTTCGAGCGGTTTCTCGCCGAGCGCAGGCCGGCGGAGATTGCGTTGCGCGACAGCGCCGAACCGCCGCTGTCACCGACCTCGTCCTGAGGAGCGGCGCCGTAGGCGACGCGTCTCGAAGGACGTCCGCCAAGCTCCGACAGCAGCGCCTACTGGAACGTCCTTCGAGACGCCCGCTTCGCGGGCTCCTCAGAACGAGGCGGCGGGCGAAGACGGCGCCCGCATCGGCAGCACGCCGTTCGCCTACTTACCCAGGCTCGCGATATAGGCGCCGAGGTCGGCGGCCTCGTCGCGGCCGAGTTGCATGTCCGGCATCTTCGGATGGGGGTCCATCAGGAACTTCGCAATCTTGTCGGCGCTGAAACCGGGCTCTTTGGCGATCGAGGCGAAGGTCGGCACGTTGTCGGCGCCGCGCGTCTGGTCGAGGGCGACGACGTGGCAGGAGGCGCACCAGCGCTTGGCGAGCTGCTCGCCATGGTCGGCGTCGGCGGCGAGCGCGGCGGCCGGCAGGATCGGAGAGAGCGCCAGCGCGAGCGCGGCGGCGAGGGTGCGCGGACGACGGGCGGGGCGACGGCGAACGGATCGAATCATGATGGGCGCCCTCCCGGCGGCGGACTTGAGTTGGCCGCCAAAAGATAAGCCGGGGTCGCAACGACACAAAGCGGCGAAGCGTCGCGCCCCTACGCCCACGAACCCGCAAGCCTCCAAACGGCGCTCGTCGCCGCCCTACTTCTTGTCGCCGATCGTGGCGTCGATGAATTCGATCGTCTTGGCCAGCCCCTTCAGCGCCGCCTCGCGCGTGGCGTCCGGCGTGGCGCCGACGTAGCTGTGGTCGATTCCGGGCAGCATCATCAGTTCGGCCTTTGCGCCCTTTGCGCGCAACGCCTGGTAAAACTCCGGCGCTTGCCCTGGCGAAACCGTATGGTCGTTCGTCCCCTGGATCAGCAGCATGGGGGGCGCCTTCTCGTCGACATAGGCGATGGGGCTGGCGAAGCGCAGCTTCTCCGGCGTGCAGGGCGCAGAGCCGCAATCGAGGTAGCGCGCCGGCAGGTTCAGGGGCGGCGAACCCGGCGCGACATCCTTTCCGAGCGTCTCGAAATCGTAAACGCCGTACCATCCGACCGCGCCTTGCACGCAATCGGAGGCCGCGGCGCTGACCGTCCCGGCGGTGTTTTTCTCGACATTGGGGTTGGAAGGCGCCGCGCCGGACGCGGGCGGTTCGAGCGCGGCGACGCCGCAGGAGACCGCCGCAAGGGCCGCCAATTGTCCCCCGGCCGAGCTGCCCCAGGTCATGCCGCGGTTCGGGTCGATGCTGTATTTTTCGGCGTTGCTCTTGAGCCAGCGGATGGCGGCTTTCACGTCCTGAATGGCGGCGGGAAACGGCGCCTCGTTCTGGAAGCGGTAGCTGACCGACGCCGTGACGTAGCCGCGCGCCGCGAACGAGGCGAGCACATCCGGAAAATTGGCGAACGTGCCGGCCGTTCGGGGGATGCCGTTCGACCATCCGCCGCCATGGATATAGATCACGTACGGCCGCGGCCCGGTGAAGCTCGGCGGCGGCAGATAGAGATCGAGCTTTAGCGGCCGATAGCCGGGAATCGTCTCGTAGGTCAGGTCCGGCAGGCCGGTCACGCCGCCGGGAAAGGCGACCTTACGCTCGGGGTAGTTGTCTGCGCTGATGACGTGGTCGCTGAGGGCGGGCGCTTCGTCTGGCGCGGATTGGCCGAACGCCGGGACGAACGGGGTGAGCGCCAGAGCGAGCCCGGCGAGGGCGCCCTGAATGAGGACGAGGCGATGGCGGACGTATCGGATCATGGATAGGGCGCCCTCCCGGCGGCGGCGGAACGAGTTGGTTGCGAGAGAATACGCCGCCGGCGGGCCCTCACAAAGCGCCTGCCCCATGGGTCGCGTCTCGCAAGCGGCGCCAGCCAATTTTTTTCGAAGAGCCACGCCCTCAAACGAAAAAGGACGGCTCGAGGGCCGCCCTTCCGTCCGTGCGAGGCCGTAGCCTCAGGCCGTAACCTCAGCAGGAATAGTACATGTCGAACTCGACCGGGTGCGGCGCCATCTCGAAGCGATAGACGTCGGCCATCTTGAGCTCGATGTAGCTGTCGATGAAGTCGTCGCTGAACACGTCGCCGGCCTTGAGGAAGGCGCGGTCCTTGTCGAGGTTGGCGAGCGCCTCGCGGAGCGAACCGCAGACGGTCGGGATCTTCTTCAGCTCCTTCGGCGGCAGGTCGTAGAGGTCCTTGTCCATCGCCGGACCCGGATCGATCTTGTTCTTGATGCCGTCGAGGCCGGCCATCAGCATCGCCGCGAAGGCGAGATACGGATTGGCGGTCGGGTCGGGGAAGCGGACCTCGACGCGCTTGGCCTTCGGGTTCGCCGTCCACGGAATGCGGCACGAGGCCGAGCGGTTGCGCGCCGAATAGGCGAGCAGCACCGGCGCCTCGAAGCCCGGGACCAGGCGCTTGTAGCTGTTGGTCGACGGGTTGGTGAAGCCGTTGAGCGCCTTGGCGTGCTTGATGATGCCGCCGATGTAGTACAGGCATTCCTGGCTGAGGTCGGCGTAGAGGTTGCCCGCCATCACGGGCTTGCCGCCCTTCCAGATCGACTGGTGGACGTGCATGCCCGAGCCGTTGTCGCCGTAGATCGGCTTCGGCATGAAGGTCGCCGTCTTGCCGTAGCTCTGGGCGACCTGGTGGATGGCGTACTTGTAGATCTGCAGGTGGTCGGCCATCGTCGTCAGCGGGCCGAACTTGAGGCCGAGCTCGTGCTGGGCCGAGGCGACCTCGTGGTGGTGCTTCTCGACGACCGCGCCCATCTGCGCCATCGCCGCCAGCATCTCGCCGCGCATGTCCTGCGCCGAATCCAGCGGCGGAACCGGGAAGTAGCCGCCCTTGGTGCGGACGCGGTGGCCGAGATTGCCGCCTTCGTAGGGCGTGTCGGAGTTGGTCGGCAGCTCGGTCGAGTCGATCTGGAAGCCGGTGTTGTAGGGGTCGGCGGCGAAGCGGACGTCGTCGAACACGAAGAACTCGGCCTCGGGGCCGAAGAAGGCGGTGTCGCCGATGCCGGTCGACTTGAGATAGGCCTCGGCCTTCTTGGCGATGCCGCGCGGGTCGCGGTTGTAGGGCTGGCCGCTCGCCGGGTCGAGAATGTCGCAGACGAGGACCGCGGTCGAAGCGGCGAAGAACGGGTCGATGCAAGCACGAGGCCGGGTCGGGCATCAGGGTCATGTCCGAACTCGTTGATCGCCCTCCAGCCGGCGATCGAGGAGCCGTCGAACATCAGGCCGTCGGCGAACGCGTCCTCGTCGACCAGCGTCTGGTCGAAGGTGACGTGCTGCCACTTGCCGCGCGTGATCGGTGAAACGAAGATCGACATATTTGACGTCGTTGTCCTTGATCGCCTTCAGGACATCCTTGGCGGTCTTCATGATTTGCCTTTCCTTACGATTGAAAGTCCGTCTTGCCCTCCCCGCCGCGATGCGCGCCGGGTAGCCCTCGAATTCGGTTCGTCAGCCCGTCAGATCGCGTCCGCGCCGGTCTCGCCGGTGCGGATCCGAATGGCTTCCTCGATCTGCGATACAAAAATCTTGCCATCGCCGATGCGGCCGGTCTGCGCGGCGCTGCGGATCGCCTCGATCGCGGCCTGGAGGTTCTCGTCGGCGACGACGACCTCGATCTTCACCTTCGGCAGGAAGTCCACGACGTATTCGGCGCCGCGGTAAAGCTCGGTGTGGCCCTTCTGCCGTCCGAAGCCCTTTCGCCTCGATGACGGTGATCCCTTGGATTCCCGCCTCTTGCAGCGCTTCCTTCACCTCGTCGAGCTTGAACGGCTTGATGATCGCCTCGATCTTTTTCATGGCGGCGAAACTCCCCTGCCCCGCTCGCGCCGGCGCCGAACGGCGCCTCCGCGCGCGGAGCGCGGAGGGGTCATAACACCGGATTTTCGGATCGCGCCATGGGGCGCCACGAGCGCCAAAACGCGCGCTTTGCGCGCTCAATCGGAAGGCGCCGCACCAATGAGGCACATCTGGTCTAGAATTCTGGGCGGCGCCGTCAGACGGTCGGGCCCCATTCGCCCGAGCGCGAAAATCCGCCAGGACATCAGGCCGGCTTTCGCCACCACCGTCCGCCCGGTCTTCGCCGACGGCGACGAGATGGGCGAAAACGCGGCGGGCTGCGCCAGGCCATCGGCTTTTCCGGCGCGCAGACGGCCCAGTATTCGTCGCTGTCGGCGTCCTCCATGAGGATCGCGCCGATGAGATCGGGCCTGAGCTGGCGCGGCGAGGTCGCGCCGGGTGAGCCATTCGCACTCGTAGTCGCGGCAGACCTGCGGGCGGTTGGAGTAGATGGCGCAGCCGCCGCCGAGCCGGCAGTCGCCGCAGAGCTGTCCGGCGGGCTTCTTGAGCTCGGCGATCTCCAGCGCGGAACAGCACATCGTGCAGGATCCGCAGGATTTGCCGGGCGCAGCCGCCATGGTCGTCTCCCATCTCGAGGACGCGCGCCGTGTCAAAGAGGCGGCGCGACCGGTCTCTCCCTATCATCCTTCGCGGTCGCGCGAGAGGGGATGCGGCGGCCCGCGACATGACGGTCACTTGACACCGGCGCGGAACCTGTGTCTTTCCGCGCCCGTCATAGGAGGGGATTCCCATGAAGACGGCCTTGGTGTTTCCGGGTCAGGGGTCGCAGGCGGTCGGCATGGGCAAGGCGCTCGCCGAAGCGTTTCCGGCCGCGCGCGAGGTGTTCGACCGCGTCGATGCGGCGCTCGTCGCAAAACCTCTCCCGGCTGATGTTCGAGGGGCCCGAGGCCGAGCTGACGCTGACCGCCAACGCCCAGCCGGCGCTGATGGCGGCGAGCATGGCGGCGCTCCGCGCGCTCGAGACCGAGGCCGGGCTTCGACGTCGCGCGCGACGCCGCCTTCGTCGCCGGCCACTCGCTCGGCGAATATTCGGCCTTGTGCGCCGCAGGCTCGCTGACCCTCGAGGATACGGCGCGCCTCCTGCGCCTGCGCGGCGAGGCGATGCAGAAGGCGGTCCCGGTCGGCGAGGGCGCGATGGCGGCGCTCATGGGGCTCGACTTCGGCGCCGCGGTGAAGATCGCCACCGAGGCCGCGAGCGACTTCTATCTCGAAGGCGCGATCTGCCAGGCGGCGAACGACAACGGCGGCGGCCAGGTCGTCGTGTCGGGAACGAAGGCCGCGGTCGAGCGGGCGATGGAGCTCGCCAAGCTCGCCGGCGCCAAGCGCGCGGTGCTTCTGCCGGTCAGCGCGCCCTTCCATTGCGCGCTGATGCAGCCGGCCGCCGAGGCGATGGAGGCGGCGCTGAAGGCGGTCGAGATCCGCCGCCCGAAGCCGCCGCTCGTCGCCAACGTCCGGGCGTCGGCGATTCACGACCCGGCGGAGATCCGCGCCGCCCTCGTCGAGCAGGTGACGGGAACCGTGCGCTGGCGCGAAAGCGTCGCCTACATGGCGCGCCGAAGGGCGTGACGCGCTTCATCGAGGTCGGGACCGGCAAGGTGCTGGCGGGCCTCGTCAAGCGGATCGCCGAGGGCGCGACGCGCGATCAGCATCGGGACGCCGGCCGACATCGCCGCCTTCGAGGCCGCCGAAGCCATCCGAAACCCTGATTGCGAAGAGGCGAGACCCTTGTTCGATCTCACTGGCAAGACCGCGCTCGTCACCGGCGCGTCGGGCGGCCTCGGCGGCGCCATCGCGCGGGCGCTGCACGCGCAGGGCGCCGTCGTCGCGCTTTCGGGCACGCGGCGCGAGGCGCTCGAGACGCTCGCCGCCGAGCTCGGCGACCGCGTCCACGTCGACGCCTTGCGACCTCTGCGACCCGGCCTCGGTCGAGACGCTCGTCCCGGCCGCGGAAGCCGCGATGGGCGTCGCTCGACGTGCTGGTCAACAACGCCGGCGTCACGCGCGACAATCTCTTCCTGCGGATGAAGGACGCCGAATGGGACACGGTGCTGGCGATCGATCTGACCGCGGCGTTCCGCCTGTCGCGCGCGGCGCTCAAGGGCATGATGAAGCGCCGCTGCGGCCGGATCGTCAACATCACCTCGATCGTCGGCGTCAAGGGCAATCCGGGCCAGGGCAATTACGCCGCCGCCAAGGCCGGCATGATCGGCATGTCGAAGTCGCTGGCCGCGGAGGTCGCCACGCGCGGAATCACCGTCAATTGCATCGCGCCCGGCTTCATCGCAAGCCCGATGACGGACGGCGCTGAACGAGAAGCAGCGCGAGGCGATCCTCGCGTCGGTGCCGATGGGACGGCTCGGCGTCGGGCGCCGACATCGGGGCGGCGGCGGTCTATCTGGCGAGCGCGGAAGCGTGCTACGTCACCGGTCAGACGCTCCACGTGAACGGCGGAATGGCAATGATTTGAAAGGCTTGACACGTCTTAAGGCGGTTGCGGAAAGCAGCTCCCGGCCTCTCGCCTTCACGGAAAAGATATGCTATCGACCCCGGTCGTCGCCGGGCGTCGAGCGCTCCGGGGAGGATTTTCGAGCGTCGGCGTCACCGTAACCGCTGAGAAACTCGAGCCGCGCGCGTGAGGCACGCGCAGCGGCGGGTCGAACGGTCGGCGTCCCCGAGGCGGGGGGTCGATCGGGGAACAGGAACAAACGCGGGCGCGAAGGCCCGGCGCATAAGGGAAGTCAAGACAATGAGCGATGTCGCAGAGCGCGTAAAGAAGATCGTCGTGGAGCACCTCGGCGTGGACGCAGACAAAGTCGTCGAAAGCGCCAATTTCATCGACGATCTGGGCGCGGATTCTCTCGACACGGTCGAACTGGTCATGGCCTTCGAGGAAGAGTTCGGCGTCGAGATTCCCGACGATCAGGCCGAGACGATCGTGACCGTAGGCGACGCGGTCAAGTTCCTCGAGAAGGCCACGGCCAACAAGTAAGGCGGACCCGGGCGGAGTCGGAGGCGCCGCCGCGCTCCGGCTCATGGTTTCGTTTCCATGCGCTTGGGGCCGGCGTTCCGTCCGGCCCTTGTCGCATTGGGGCCTTCGGCCCCGGCGAAAACAGCGGCGGCCGAAAGAGCGAAGAAAATGTCGGACAGGATGGAGCGCATGAGGCGGGTCGTCGTCACCGGACTTGGCATCGTCAGCCCTCTGGCTTGCGGGGTCGAGGCGACCTGGCGCCGGCTCATCGCCGGCGAATCGGCCGCGGCCAAGGTCACGAATTTCGACGTTTCGGACCTGCCGTGCCAGATCGCCGCCCAGATGCCGCGCGGCGACGCGCCGGACGCCTTCCGTCCCGACGACTGGATGGACCCCAAGGAGCAGCGGCGGGTCGACGATTTCATCGTCTACGCGATGAGCGCGGCGACCCAGGCGCTCAGCGACGCCAAATGGGCGCCCGGCACGTACGAGGAAGAGATCGAGACCGGCGTCCTGATCGGGTCCGGCATCGGGGGGCTCGGCGGGATCTACGACGCCTCGATCACCCTGCATGAAAAAGGGCCGCGCCGAATCTCGCCCTTCTTCATTCCGGGGCGGCTGATCAATCTGGCCGGCGGCCACGTGTCGATCGCCCACAAGCTCAAGGGGCCGAACCACGCGGTGGTGACGGCCTGCTCGACCGGCGCGCACGCCATCGGCGACGCGGGGCGCCTGATCGCGCTCGGCGACGCCAACGTGATGGTCGCGGGCGGCGCCGAATCGGCCGTCAACCGGCTGTCGCTCGCAGGCTTCGCCGCCTGCAAGGCGCTGTCGACCGGCTTCAACGACCGGCCGCAGCAGGCGTCCCGTCCCTACGACCGCGACCGCGACGGCTTCGTCATGGGCGAAGGCGCCGGCTGCGTGGTGCTCGAGGAATACGAGCACGCCAAGGCGCGCGGCGCGCGTATCTACGCCGAGTTGATCGGCTACGGCATGTCCGGCGACGCCTATCACATCACCGCGCCCTCGCCCGACGGCGACGGCGCCTTCCGCTCGATGTCGGCTGCGATCAAGCGGGCGGGAATCAGCGTCTCCGAGATCGACTACGTCAACGCCCACGGAACCTCGACCCCGCTCGGCGACGAGATCGAATTGCGCGCGGTCGAGCGCCTGCTCGGCAATTCAGCGGCGCGGACGACGATGTCGTCCACCAAGTCGTCGGTCGGGCATCTGCTCGGCGCGGCGGGCGCGGTCGAGGCGATCTTCTGCATTCTGGCGATCCGCGACCAGGTCGCGCCGCCGACCCTCAATCTCGACAATCCGTCGGTCGAGACCGCGATCGATCTTGCGCCGCACGAGGCCCGCAAGCGTCCGATCCAGGTCGCGCTGTCCAATTCGTTCGGCTTTGGCGGCACCAACGCCTCGATCCTGTTCCGCGCGGCGTCTTGAACGGCGTCCGCCGAGCGATTCGCCGTTTCGTCAAATTGTGCGGTCATGTAGAGTTGCTTTCGCGCGCCGGGCCTGGCGATCCGCAAGCCCCGCGCGTTCTTGAGGCTTTACGATAACCGGCGGCACGCGGGAGGCCGGCAGGCGGCATGAGCGCACCACCCAGCAACGGCGACGAGCCCCCCCGGGCGCGAGCGAGCCTGTTTCGACGGGCGCCCAGGCCCGCGCCGATCGAAAGCGACCCGCCGCAACCGAGGAAGCCGAAGAAGCCGCGGCGCTCGCTGCTGTCGACGCTCAGCGCTTTCCTGAGCTTCGTGCTGGTCGGCGCCCTGATCGTGCTCGCCGCCGTGGCGTGGCTGATGATGGAGGGTCGCAAGGCCGGGCCGCTGACGGCGGACAAGATCGTCAACATCGTGCGCGAGGACGACGGCGGCAGCATCGCCGAGCAACTCGAGCGCGCGGGCGTGATCGACAGCTCGACGTGGTTCACGCTGCTCACGCTGCTCGACGGCAACCGCAGCACCATGAAGCGGGGCGAATACGAGTTCCCGGCCGGCGTCAGCATGAACGACGTCGCGAGCCTGCTGGCGAGACACAAGGTCGTGCTGCACAAGATCACCCTTCCCGAGGGGCTGACCAGCGACCAGATCGTGCAGAGGCTGCGCGACGACGACGTGCTCGTGGGCGAGGTCAAGGAGACCCCGCGCGAGGGCTCGCTGATGCCCGACACCTACAAATTCGAGCGGGGCGAAACGCGCCAATCGATCCTGAGCCAGATGGCGAAGGCGCAGACCCGGATCGTCGACGAGATCTGGAAAGGCCGCGCGCCCGACCTGCCCGTCAAATCGCCGGGCGAAATGGTCACGCTCGCCTCGATCGTCGAGAAGGAGACCGGCCGGCCCGAAGAGCGCCCGCACGTCGCCAGCGTGTTCGTCAACCGTTTGCAGAAACACATGCGGCTCGAGTCCGATCCGACGATCGTCTACGGACTCGTGTTCGGCAAGGGCACGCTCGGACGCCCGATCAGCCGCGCCGATCTCAATCAGCCGACGCCCTACAACACCTATGTGATCGACGGCCTGCCGCCGGGCCCGATTTCCAATCCGGGCAAGGCGGCGCTCGAGGCGGTCGCCAATCCGGCGCACACCAGGGACCTCTACTTCGTCGCCGACGGAACAGGCGGGCACGTCTTCGCCGATTCGTTCGACCAGCACCTGAAGAACGTCGCGCGCTGGCGCCAGATCGAAAAGGACGCCAAGGACCATCTGGCGCCCGACGCGGCCCCGACGGCGCCGTCCGCCATTCACGGCGCGCTCGAGCCTGCAGACCCGTCCGCGTTCGGCGCGCTCGTCGCGATCGGGCCGGCGCCGCCGCCTCAGGCGACGGCGGCGACCCAAGCGGTCATGGCGCGCCTCGCCAAGATCGGCGCCGGCCGCCAGGCGATGCAGGCGGCGCTGTCGTCGCTCTCCAGCAGTCCGTCGGGCGGCAAGACGATCGAGGATTTCGGCGCAGTGGTGACCGGCGTCAACGACGGGCCGGCCGAGGGCGACGCCTTCGCCGACGCGACCGCCTCGATCGACGGGTCGGGCTCGGCCGCCTCCGTGCCGCTGTCGCCCGCGATGCTCGCCGACGAGAAGGCCCGCGAAGCCAAGTACGGCATGGGCGCCGCCTCGGGAGCCCCACCGTCCGCCGACTCTGCGGCGGCGGGACTCCAGACCGCGTCCGCCTCGGCGCAACCGACCGCCAGCGGACGGCCGCGCATATTCGACGCCTCGGAAGGCACCAAGCTCGATCCGCTGCTCAACAAGACCTACGACCTCAGCTACGCCAAGGTCGTGCCGACGAGTCACTAGCGCAACCGAACTCGTCAGCTGAGCCGTCCTGAGGAGCGGCGCCGCAGGCGACGCGTCTCGAAGGACGTTCCAGCGCGCGGCGGCGACTTCTGGCGCGTCCTTCGAGACGCCCGCTCCGCGGCTCCTCCGGACAAGGACGTCGAGCGCCGCTACCGCGCCAGCTCGCCCGCGAGATTGTCCAGAAACGCGAGGCAGGCCGCGAGTTGCGACTCCTCGACGTATTCGTCGGGCTTGTGCGCCTGATCGATCGATCCCGGCCCGCAGACGATGGTCGGAATACCGGCCCGCTGGAAGTGGCCGGACTTCGGTGGCGAAGGACACGGCGATCGTCCGGTTGGACCGGGTCAGCCGCAGCGCCAGCGTCTCGGCCAGCGATCCAGGCTCGGCGGCGAGCGCCGGCGCCTCGGCCTCGATATCGGTCACGATCGCCGGACCGCGACACGAATCGGGTCAGGCGCGGCAGCGCGACCGTGTCGACGAAGCCCTGCACCTCAGCCACAGGCGCGGCCGCCGACGTGCCCGGCAGGCCGCGGAACTCCCAATCGAAGGCGCATTCGCGGGCGAGGATGTTGCGCGCCGTCCCGCCATGGATCATGCCCACATGGAGGGTCGAATAGGGCGGCGCGAAGCGCGGATCGAGCGGCCCCTTCTCGTACTCCCGGGCGAGGCGGCCGATCTCGCTCACGATGTCGGCCGCCGCCGCGACCGCGTTGGCGCCGAGGGCGGGCAATGCGGAATGGGCCTCGTGGCCCCTGACCACGGTGCGGATCGTCGCCACGCTCTTGTGCGCGTCGGCGACCTCCATCATCGTCGGCTCGCCGACCACGACCGCGGCCGGACGCGGCTCCTCCCTGCCGAACCAGGCGATCACGTCGGTCGAGCCGAGGCAGGTCGTCTCCTCGTCGTAGCTCAGCACGATATGGAGCGGGCGCTTCAGGCCCGCCGCCTGAAAGGATCGGGACCATCGCAAGCACGCAGGCGGCGAACCCCTTCATGTCGCAGGCGCCGCGGCCATAGAGCCGTCCGTCGGCCTCGCGCATGACGAACGGCGGGCTCGTCCACGCCTGGCCCTCGACCGGCACGACGTCGGTATGGCCGGAGAGCGCGACGCCGCCGTCGACCCGCGGCCCGACGGTGGCGAGCAGCGCCGACTTGTCCCGCGACCCGTTCGGCGCGCGGCGCGAGACGACGCCGAACTCGGCGAGATAGGCCTCAACAAAGTCGATCAAGGGAAGATTTGACCGGTTGCTGACGCTTTCGAAGGCGATCAGGCGCGCCAGCAGAGATTTGGCGCTTGCGAGAAGGTCTCGGCTCATCGCGGGCTTCCCTGTCCGGTCGCGACGCCGAGGACCGGAAAAAACACGCACGCGCCAGTAGACGCGCCGCCTCGCGCCGCTAATATGCCTCTCCCATGTACATGGCGGTCACACATCAGGTCAAAGTCACGGTCGAGCCGAGCTTCGAGCCGGAGCGTTCCGATCCGGCGGAAAGCCGCTTTTTCTGGCGCTACGACGTTGAGATCGCCAATCTCGGCGACAGTCCTGTGACGCTGATCGAGCGCCACTGGCGCATCACCGACGCCGATGGGCGCCAGCAGGATGTGCGCGGCGCGGGCGTCGTCGGCGAACAGCCGAAGATCATGCCCGGGGAATCGTTTCGTTACGCCTCCGGCTGTCCGCTCACGACCTCGAGCGGCGTTATGGTCGGAGAATACCGGATGGTCGGCGAGGACGGCGAGCGGTTCGATGTCGCGATCCCCGCCTTCTCGCTCGATTCCCCTCACGTCAGGCGAACGCTCAATTAACGCCCGGGCCGGCGCCACGGCGCAGCCTTGCCGGCGGTGGACGTCGGGGCTTCGATGGCGCGCCGGCGCGGCCTGATCCGCGCGGTCGCGCGCGGGCTCCTCTGGGGCGTCGCGGGCCTCGTACTCGCCTTCTTCGCGCTCGCCGCGCTCTATGCTGTCGTCGACCCGGTTTCGACGCTGATGCTCGTCCGCATGGTCGAGGGGAGGCCCGCAGAGCGCGTGACCGTGCGGCTCGACGAGGTCGCGCCCGCGGCGGCGGCGGCGGTGATCGCTTCCGAAGACGCGACCTTCTGCATGAACGGCGGCGTCGACTGGGGCGCGCTCAATGACGTGCTCGCCAACGCCGGCGAAAATGGCCCCTCGCGCGGCGCCTCGACGCTGACCATGCAGACCGTGAAGAACCTGTTCCTCTGGCCTGGCCGTTCCGTGCTGCGCAAGGGTCTCGAGATCCCGATGGCGCTCGTTCTCGGCAAGCTCTGGCCGAAGCGGCGGGTCCTCGAGGTCTATCTCAACATCGCCGAATGGGGCGAGGGCACGTTCGGGATCGAGGCCGCGGCGCGGCGCTACTTCCACAAGAGCGCGAGCGCGCTCGACCCGCGCGAGGCCGCGCTGATCGCGACTGCGCTGCCGAACCCGCTGAAGCGCGATCCCGCCCATCCGACGCCGATGCACCGCCGCCGCGCCGCCGAGACTGCGGCGCGGGCGGCGGCCAATCCGCAGGCGCTGAAGTGCCTGTGATCGACGCCGCTGGCAGGTTCCCGGCGGCTCTGGCGGAATCTCGCCGCGCTCCCTACATTCGCGGAAACCAGAGGTTCAATTATGCAAAGTTTCCTCATCCGCGCGGTCGTGGTCGCCATCGGGCTTTGGCTCGCCTCGCAGATCGTGCCGGGCGTGGAGTTTCGGTCGACCGGAGCGCTGATCGCCGCGGCGCTGCTGCTCGGAATCATCAACGCCTTCGTGCGGCCGATTCTCATCCTTCTGACCCTCCCGATCACACTGCTGACGCTCGGCCTGTTCCTGCTGGTCATCAACGGCCTGATGATCGAGCTCGTGTCCTGGTTCCTCAGAGACTCCTTCGTCGTGACCGGCTTCTGGCCGGCCTTCTTCGCCGCAATCGTGGTCGGCCTGACGAGCTGGGTCATGTCCGGCTGGATCGGCGGCCCGCAGAACAAGGGCCGAATCGACGTGATCACCATGCGGCAGACCCAGCCGGGGCGATGGGAATAAGGGCGGCCGGAGCGGGGCCGTTGCGCCACGGCGCGACGCCCCGGTTCGCGGCGATGAACGTGCTCGACGGAACGGTGATCGGGCGCATAGGCTTTCACCGTCGCGGTGATCAGGCCGTCAGAAGCCTCCGATCCGCGCCTTCGAGCACAAGACACGTCAGCACCGAGGTCGCGTAGGCGCCGGTGTCTATGTTGATCCGATTCGGCCGAAAGTCGGGCGCGGCCGCCGGCGTATGCCCGTGCACGACGACCTTACCGAAGGATCCATCGAAATCCAGGAAAGCTTCGCCAATCCACATCAGGTCTTCAGCGCGCTGCCGATCGAGAGGCACGCCGGGACGGACGCCGGCGTGACAGAAGAAATAGTCGCCATAGGCCGCGCTGAATTCCGTCCCCGACAGGAAGCGACGATGCGCCGCCGGCAGCGCCGCGAGCAGCGCATCGCGCGCTTTTTCATAGCCCTTTCCGAGCATCGGCTGCGACACGTCGACGCCGTACGAATGTAAGGTTTCCAGGCCGCCGTAGCGACGCCAGGAATTCAGCTCCGACGGGTCGTCCAGAAAATGAAGCAGCATCTGCTCGTGATTGCCGCGCAAGGCATGGATCGGCGTCGGGAAGCGCGCCTCGGCGAGGCGATCGACGACCTGCGAGGAATGCGGTCCGCGATCAACATAGTCGCCGAGCAGAACAGTGACGACTGACGCCGGCGCCGAGGCGAGGTCGCTCTCAATGGCGGCGGCCGTTTTCGCAAGCAGGTCGCTTCGCCCATGCACGTCGCCCAGTGCATAGATTCGCATGCCCTCCGGCGCCCTGGACTGCGGCGCCGCGCCCTGAAACGGTCGCTTGAAGAGAGAGACCGCCATCTACCGCGCCCCTGAGGAGGAAGACCCGACAAGCCATCGGAAGGACATGTGCACCGGATCTCGCTGAGCATGGAAGGGCTGATCGTTCCGAGAGCGTTGCCGCCGCGGTCCGCCGGATCATCACCGCCTCAGCCTCGGACCGCAAGATCGGGCCCTCATGCTTCGTTACGACTGAGCTTTGAGCGTCAGTCCCCTGGGGGCGGACTCGGTCTCGCTGTCGCTATCCGAAGACCGACCCGACCGATGGAAGCTAACGCGCGCGCCCGAATCGAGTGCACGCGCGACGAGCCCGCTCGGATTTCGCAGCATAGGCCTCAAGAAAGGGATTGACTTGTGTTAACATTGCCGTCTAACTAAGCCGTGGGGCTCGCACAGCTCTGTTCGAATTCCGTGAGCGAAGCACAGCACGAACCAAGGGGTGTATTTTCGATGAGCGCCACGACATCAAGACGGAACTCACAATTCGATAGTCACGGGTCTAAAGCGGCGGAAAGCATAGTTCACCCAAGACGCACTGTCGTCAAGGCGCTTTTGGAATAAGACATGACCCTCCCCGCGCCGGACGCGACACCAGCATGTGCGCGGCGGCGGAAATCTTTGCTTGATTAGCCGACACCGCCGGCTATTCGCCCACAAACTCATGATTCTCTGCGCGTTTCAAAACCGGCTATTTCTCAACATCGAGTGAGGGATTGCCGGCTTGCGCCTCCGCGAGGTGTAGCCATGTGCGATCGGTATCCTGATTTATCGAATAGAATGATCTATAGATTCTGCTTAGTCCTCATTTGCGGGCTCGGCGGCGCACCCGCCGCCCTGGCGTGGGGCCCGTTCGACGGCGGCGGGCGCGTCGGCGACTATCTCGATCTTGTCAGCGCGGCGAACGCCAGCGGGGCTCGGGTCGAGATTGCCGGCGTGTGCGCGTCGGCGTGCACGATGAAACTCGGGGCTCGCTCCGCATGCATTCATGCCGACGCGCAATTGTGGTTCCATGCGGCGCGCTCTCCCGATGGGCGCGTCAACGCGCTCGCCACCCAAATCATGACGCAGGAATATCCGCTTCGGATCCGCGCCTGGGCCGCGAGTTCAGGAGCGCTGAGGTCGACGGAATTCACGACGATGAGCGGCGCGCAGGCGATCGCGCTTGGAGTCCGCGACTGCGATCGGGCGAACGCGCCATAGCCTCCGCCGGCGCCGGGACCCGCAGCTCGGGCGCGCCGTTGTCGAGCCTGAGAAACCCGCGCAGGAACGGCTCCTGTGCAGTTGGCGCAGCAGCCGAACCGGGAAGCTCATTCCCGCGCCAGCACCTCCCGCACCCGCTCGACAAGCTCCGGCTGCGGCGACCGTGAACTGGGCGCGCTGGCGGAGTTCGAGATAGTCGGCGCGGTCCTTGCTGCTCTTGGCCAGCTCCGCGCCAAGCTTCAGGTCGCGGATCGCAACCTGCGGGCCGGCCGGAGCGTCGCGCTCGTTCGAGCCCTGGATCACGGCGCAGCGGCTTCCGCGCTTGTCGGCGTATTTGAGCTGGGCGTTCATGCCCCCTGTCCCAAGATAGAGTTCCGAGGCGATGCCCGCCGCGCGCAGCGACGCGACGAGGCGCTGCGTGCTCGCCATCGCCTTCTCGTCGCGGTCGAGCGCCAGCACGACGACGGGGCCGGCCGCCTCGGCCGCCTTGACGATCGGGCTGTCGATGGCGCGGAGCGCCGCGAGCAGGCGCGACACGCCGACCGAGAAGCCGGTCGCCGGCACGGGCTCCTCGCGAAAGCGCGCGACGAGGCCGTCGTAGCGTCCGCCGCCGCCGACCGAGCCGAACCGCACAGGCCGCCCCGCCTCGTCCTTGACCTCGAACGTCAGCTCCGCCTCGAAGACGGGACCGGTGTAATATTCGAGTCCGCGGACGACCGAGGGATCGACGATCACCCGGTCCGCCGCCCCGCCCGCTTCGACGAGGCCGACGATCTCGGCGAGTTCCTTGAGACCTTGCTCGCCGGCGGCCGAGCCGCTGACCGCCGGCGCAAGCGCCGCGAGCGTCGCGCCATTGTTCTCCGCGCGCGCCGCTGTATAGGCGAGGACCCGCTCGATCGCCTCCGCCTCGAGTCCCGCGCCTTTGGTGAAGTCGCCGCTTTCGTCCTTGCGGCCCGCGCCGAGCAAAGCGCGAACGCCTTCCGGCCCGAGCCGGTCGAGCTTGTCGATCGCCCGCAGCACGGTCAGCCGCCGTCCGGCGTTCGTCCGCGCCCCCGAGGCCGATCGCCTCCATCACCCCGTCGAGCACTTTTCGGTTGTTGACCTTGACGACATAGTCGCCGCGCTTGATCCCGAGCGCTTCGAGGCAGTCGGCCGCCATCATGCAGATTTCCGCGTCAGCCCCGACGCTCGCCGCGCCGACGGTGTCGGCGTCGAACTGCATGAATTGCCGAAAACGCCCCGGCCCCGGCTTCTCGTTGCGGAACACCCAGCCGGCGCGATAGCTCCTGTAAGGCTTCGGCAGCCGTTCGTAATGCTCGGCGACGTAGCGGGCGAGCGGCGCGGTCAGGTCGTAGCGCAGCGACAGCCATTGCTCGTCGTCGTCCTTGAACGAGAACACGCCCTCGTTCGGCCGGTCCTGATCGGGCAGGAACTTGCCCAGCGCCTCGGTGTATTCGATGAACGGCGTCTCGACCGCCTCGAAGCCGTAGAGCGCATAGACGCTGCGGATCTTCGCCATCATCGCCTCGGCCGCGGCGATGTCGGCCGCGGCTGCGGTCGACGAGGCCGCGCGGAAGGCTTGCGCGTACGCGGTTCGTTGGGCTGGATTCGGTCATGGGCGAAGAAATTCCGGTCGGCGGTTTTGAGGCTCAGAAGAACCCGGCCGCGATGTTGATGGCGAGGGCGAGAACGATGGTGTTGAAAAAGAATCCGACGACGCCCTGAATGACGCAGATGCGCCGCATCCGGCTCGAGGTGACGTTGGCGTCGGAGCTTGCGAAAGTGCAGCCGACGACAAACGCCTGATAGACGAATTCGGTCCAGCCGGGGTCGTGGTTGCCCGGAAACTCGAGCCCGCCGCGATCGCCGTCGTCGGTCGCCCCGAAATAGACGCCGGCGTAATGGATCGCAAACAGGATCTGGATGTAGGTCCAGGCGGTGAGAATGCTCAGGCTGACCAGGGCGAGATGCTCGGCCTTGGCGAGCCCCTCCATGTTTTTCACCGGGCCGAGATCCCAGATGATCGCGGCCAGCGCCGCCGTCGCGGCGACCACGCCGAGGAGCAGCAGGACCCACTGGCTCTCGTCCTCGGGGCGGGCTTCTACGCGCGGGTTCGAGGCCGGGCGGCCCATCATGAGCGCAATCGAGCCGAGATAGGCGGCCGCGCCGACATTCCAGGCGACCAGAAGCCGGGTCGATTCCCGCATGGCCAGCGGCGCGAACAGCAGGACGACGTAGGCGGCGACCATGATCAGCGCCCCCGCGATTTGGCGGGGACGGTGCGCGAGCGTCTGGAGAAGCCCGCTCGACGCCTCGTCGGCGCCGGGCGGCGGCGCGGCGGTGGTCATGCGAAGCCGTTCATTATGCGAAAGCGGCGCCTGCCTTGCCCGACGAGGCGCCGAGGGTCAAGCGGGGTCGCTCGCCGCATTGTCATGCCCGCGAAAGCGGGCATCCGGAGTCGCGCGGCTTCTGACCCCCGCTTTCGCCGGGGGTGACAGGAAAACCGGCTGGCGTTAACGGGGAGGACAATCATGGGGAGGCCCGCATGACGTTCGGTTTCCGTCCGCGCCGAGGGGCGCGTGACCATCGTGACGATCGAGCGGCCGGAGCGCCGCAACGCCGTGGACCTTAACGACCGCACGCGCCCTCTACGACGCCTTCAGGCGGTTCGACGCGGATGTGGACGCGGACGTCGCGGTGCTGACCGGCGCTGGGCGGCGCGTTCTGCGCCGGCGCCGACTTGAAGGCGCTGGCCGAAGGCGAGCCGCGGGCGGTTCGAGAAGGAGGGCGACTTCGGTCCGATGGGGCCGACGCGGCTCAAACTCGGCAAGCCGGTGATCGCGGCGATCGAAGGGCCGGCGGTCGCGGGCGGGACGGAGTTGGCCCTCTGGTGCGACCTCAGGATCGCGGCGCGCTCGGCGACCTTCGGCATTTTCAACCGCCGCTTCGGCGTGCCGCTGATCGACCTCGGCACGATACGACTGCCCCGCATCGTCGGACACGGGCGGGCGATGGAGCTGATCCTGACCGGCCGCGCGGTCGGAGCGGAGGAGGCGCTCGGCATCGGCCTCGTCAACGAGGTGACGGAGGACGGCGAGGCGCTTCCCCGCGCGCTCGCCCTCGCCCATACGCTTTCAGGCTTCCCGCAGAACGCCATGCGCAACGACCGGCTGTCGGCGATCGAGCAATGGGATCTCGGCGGAGACGCCGCGGCCGCGAACGAGGTCGCGAAGGGCCTCGCGACCTTGGCCAGCGGCGAAGCGGCCGAAGGCCCGGCGCGGTTCGCCGGGGGAGCAGGGCGGCACGGGACTTTCGGAAAACGCGGCTAGGCTCGCAAAGGTTGCGGCCAGTCGGAGGAGCGGCGTCTCGCCGCCCCCAAAGGGCGTCCGAAAGGACGCCCGTCCGCGCGCTCCCTCCGGCCTCACTTCCCCGGCTGAGCCTGCCGCGCCTTCCATTCCGCGCGCTCAAAATCCTCGAAGCCCGCGATCATGGCGCGGAAGGTCTTTTCGGCGACGGTCGGGTCGAGACCCTGCGCCGCAGCTTCGACCCTCACCCTGGCGATGACGGCGTCGACCCGGGCGGGATCGCTGACGGCGGCCGGGTCCTTCTTGAACCGCCCCGCCTCGCCCACGTATTGCTGCCGCTCGGCCATCAGGCGCACGAGATCCTGGTCGATGCGGTCGATGTTTTCGCGCACCGCGGTGAGCGTCGTGCAACACGTCCCGCCTTTGGCCGACGGGCTCCCCCAATAGGCCGGCCGCGTCGCCGCGTCGTCGGCTTGCGCCGGAAGCGCGGCAAGGAGGGCGAAGGCGAGGAGGGTTTTGCGAAGCATGGGCGGAACCTGAAGAAACTCGCGGCCAACGCGCCGGACTTCTCCCTTCTCCCATTGGGAGAAGGGCCGGGGACGAGGGGACCCCCGTTTCCCATGTTCGCGCCAGCACAGACAAGGGGGCGCCCGAGAGAACCGCCGTGCGAAACGGCAGTCGGGGCCCTCATCCCTGTCCCTTCTCCCGAAGGGGAGAAGGGGACGCGCACGAACGGCGGCGCTTGACCTCGAGCCGCCTTCGAGCGCCACAATGGCGCCATGAGACCCGGTTTCACCCGACGCGGCCTCTTCCTCGGCGCCGCGGCCTTGGTCGGCGACGCTGCCCTCGCCAACGTGCCGACCCCCTACGACTGGGCCGCGTCGCCGCCGCGTGCGAGCCGCGACGCGTTTGTCGCCTGGATGGTGAAAAACCGCGGCGAGGACCCGAATTTTCTCGGCCAGCGCTGGGACCGGCTCCAGCAGCTTCTCGCGCATCACGACGTCTGGGACGAGGCCGACATCCGGGCCTTCCTGCTGACGCCCCGTGAAGAATTCGTCGGCGCGGAGAATCTCGACCGCGCCTACGAATGGCATCATCTCAACATCGGCTTCGGCGTCACCATCACCGGCCCGCATACCGTGGCGCGGATGACGAATGTGCTCGCGATCACGCAGAGCGACAAGGTGCTCGAGATCGGCACCGGCTCGGGCTACCAGTCGGCGTATCTTTCGAATCTCACGCCGAACGTGTTCTCGATCGAGATCATTCCGCCGCTCGCCGCGCGAACCCGGGCGCTTTACGACCGGCTGATCGGCGAGGGCTATAGCGAATACCGCGCGATTCGGACCCGCAACGCCGACGGCTATGACGGCTGGGAGGAGCACGCCCCGTTCGACCGGATCATCGTGACTTGCGGCATCGACCACATCCCGCCTCCCTTGCTGCAGCAGCTGACGCCCGACGGCGTGATGGTCATCCCGGTCGGGCCGCCGGGCGCGCAGCATGTGATCAAGGCGATCCGGCAGACGGGGGCGGACGGGCGCGTCTCGGTCGTCCGCTCCGACATCTACGGCGGCGCGATCATCCCCTTCGTGCCCTTCACAGGCGGGCATCAGCAAAGCTGACCGCAGCGCGCCAAAAAAGGACTCGATTATCCAAGCTTTTGTGTCAATCTCGGCGGATCGCCCGCGAAGGGAGCCCGCAAAGGGAGATTGCCATGGCGCGCCGAATGTCTTTGTTGCTCGGCTTGTGCCTGTCGCTTTCAACGCCTGTGATCGCGACCGCAGAAGAGCCGCGGCATATCGTCGAGAGCTACCATCTTCCCGCGGGCCAGACGATCGGCGAGATCGAACCGAAGACCGCGCTGCGGATAGCGATCGGGCTTCCGGCGCGGGATCCTGAGGGTCTGCGGGCCATGGCTGACGCGGTCTCCGACCCGAAAAGCCCTCAATATCGTCATTTTCTGACACTGGACGAACTGACCGAACGTTTCGGGCCGACGGCGGCCGACTACGACGCGCTGGCGAATTGGGCCGAGGCCCATCATCTCACGGTGGAAGGCCGATTCCCGCACCGCCAGCTTCTTGTCGTCGGCGGAGCGGCCTCGGACGTCGAGCAAGCGTTCGGCGTCACGCTCGGGGCGGCGAAGCGGCCGGACGGATCGACTTTCTACAAGCCAGACCGCCCGCCTTCCCTCGATCTTTCGGTCAAGATTTCGCATGTCGCGGGGATCGACAACCTGTTCGTGCCGAAGTCGCGCGGCGGCTCGCTCCTCGGCGGCGCGTACTACGGCTCCGCGGATCTGCGCAACGCTTACGCGGCCGACTGTCTCGGGCTCACCGGATCGGGCCAGTCGTTCGGCGTCATGTCCTACGCGCAATACGCCCACACCGACATCACCGGATACGAAGCGGCGGTCGGCGTTCCGAGTTCGACCTCGTGCGGCGCGGTGCCGGCGGGCCAGGGCCCCTGCCTGAACGACTACCCTGCCCCCGGCGCAGGCAGCCCGGCCGCGGCCGGCGCCTATCCGGGCCTGACCGCGGAGGTGACCGCGGACATCGAATTCGCGATCGCAATGGCGCCCGGCATGAGCGAGGTGACCGTGTTCCAGGGCGATCCGACCCAGGGCTGCACCGGGGGCGATGCGATCCTCTCGGCCATGCTGGCCGCCTCGCAGACCAAGCAGTTTTCGAGCTCGATCAGCTATTGCGTGAGCGACGACATCCAGACTTTCCAATCGATGGCCGCAATCGGGCAGTCGTTTTTCGGTCCCTCAGGGGACGACGGCACGAGTCCGACGGGCGCGGGAACCACGTTCAATGCTTATCTACAGGCCGATGTGATCAATGTCGGAGGCACTGTCCTGACCATGAATGGGGCTGGCGTCTCTTATGCCTCCGAGCAGGCCTGGCCCTTCAGCGGCGGAGGCGTAGAGACCTACAATGCGCCGGTCTGCCCTGCGGGCTGCACGCCGGGAAGTTCCGGCTGCCCCAACAATTGCGCCCCTCCCTGGCAGCAGGGTGTGGCGAATGCGCAGAACGGCGCCTCGTCGACCTATCGAAACGATCCCGATCTGGCGATGCCGGCCCAAGGCCTTTATGTCGTCCAGGGCGGGTTGAGCGGCGGCTTCTGCGGCACCAGCGCCTCGGCGCCCCTGATGGCGGGATTTACCGCACTCGCAAACGAGCAATGCGCGAGCACGCCGGCCTCCTGTCCCAACAGCGGACAGGGGGTGGGGTTCATCAGTCCCACGCTCTACGCCATCGGCAAGAATGCAAGCATCTATCCGCACGCGTTTCACGACGTCGTCGGGAAGTCCTCCAGCAATGCCTGCAATGGCTCTGGCCAGGCGGCGCCGGCCGTCGCGGGCTACGATCTCTCCACGGGATGGGGATCGCCGACGTGCGGGCTCATCGATCAGCTGACCTGCACCGTCTGTACGGGGGCGACCGCGTCGGCCGGCGTCCCGCCTTCGGCCGCCTGCGTCAGCTTCCAGTCCGATCCGAACAATTGCGGCGCGTGCGGCAACGTCTGTCTGGCCGGATCGACTTGCGTGAGTGGGGCCTGCAAGCAGGGCGCCAGCCACGGCGACACCCATCTGGTCACGTTCGACGGCGCGCTCTACGACTTCCAGGCCTCGGGTGATTTCGTCCTCGCCGAAACGGACCAGGACTTCTCGGTCCATACGCGTCAGGAATTGGGCGCTCCCATCTGGCCCAACGCCGCCGTCAATAAGGCGGTCGCCGCGCGGCTCGGCGGGACGACGGTCGGTCTCTGCATCGAGCCGACGCGACTCTCGATCGACGGCCAGCCCGCAACTTTATCCGATGGTCAAACTCGCGCCCTGCCGGGCAGCGTCAAGGTCTCCCGCTCCGGCGACGTCTATGTCGTCTCGCGCGGCGACCGGGAGTTGATCCGCGTCACGCTCCATCCGAGCTGGATGGACGTCGACGTCGGCCTCGGATCGGCGTCCCGCTCTCCGGTGCGCGGCCTGCTCGGCGAGGGCCTGGGAAGGAATCGCGAGCTGACGACGAGCAATGGCAGGGCGCTGAAGGCGCCGGTGTCGTTCGCCGATCTCTACCACGTCTTCGGCGAAAGCTGGCGCGTGGACGGGCGAGATCCGGCCCTTTGCGAAGACAAGCCGACCCCCATGCAGTCGCCGGTCCTTCCTTTCTACGCTTCGGATCTCGACCCGGCGCTTTTCGAGAAGGGGCGAGCCGCTTGCGTCGCGAAGGGCGTCGCGGGCGAGGCGCTGCTCGACGCCTGCACGCTCGACGTCACGGTCCTCGACGACCGATCCGCGGCGAACGTCTTCTCCTTCGTCCGCCCGCCGCGCGTCGTCATCAGGCCGATCGCCCAGGAACTCCGCTGAATTGCTTACATGCCCCGATACGGGCGATCGGAGGATCAGCTCACCCCGATCAGGACGCCCGCGGCGAACACCAGCGCGCCGCCGACCATGACCTTGGCGGCCGCGGCGAGCGGCGGCGTCTCCATGAAGCGCCACTGAATCCAGGAGATCGCGGCAAGCTCGACCACCACCACGCAGATTGCGATCAGGGTCGCCCAGTAGAAACTCGGGATGAGGAACGGCAAGGTGTGGCCGATGCCGCCAGCCGTGGTCATCAGCCCGCAGACGAGGCCGCGCAAGAGCGGCGCGCCGCGGCCGGAGAGCTTGCCGTCGTCCGCCAGCGCCTCGGCGAAGCCCATCGAAATGCCCGCGCCGACCGAGGCGGCGAGGCCGACGACGAAAGCGTTCCAGGTGTTGTGGGTGGCGAAGGCGGCCGCGAACACCGGAGCAAGCGTCGACACCGAGCCGTCCATCAGCCCGACGAGGCCCGGCTGGATGATCTGCAGGATGAAGCGCCGCCGCTCGTGCTCGTCTTCGGTGTGGAGGGCGGCCGGCGTGAGGAGCTCCCGCTCGAGCACCGCGACGCGATTGTCGTGCTTGTCCTCGACCTCGGCGAGGTCGCCGAGCAGCTTGCGGATCGACGCGTCGGAGGCGCGGGTGATCGCCTGGCGGTAGAAGCGGGCGGCGGATTTCTCCATGTCGTGCGCGCAGGCGCGCACCGCCTCGAGGTTCAGCGGGCGGATCTGCCAGACCGGCCGCTGGGGGATATAGCCGCGAATGTCCTGGCGGCGGATCAGCGGGATGTGCTCGCCGAACTTCTTGACGAACAGGTCGATCAGCGACCGCCGGTGCCCGTTCTCCTCGGCCGACATCTCGATGAAGACCTGGGCGCTCGCCGGATAGTCCGCCACCAGCCCTTCCGCGAAATCCGCATAGATGCGGCTGTCTTCTTCCTCATTGCTGATGGCCAGCGCCAGCATTTCGCGCTCGGTGAGGTCGTCGAAATTCCGCATGTGTCGCGTCCTCTGCAGTCTTGCGATCTCAGCTCGGGTTTGATTTGTCTGTCGCGGCCGGCGTTCCGGCGGCGGTCTCCGCCTGGCTCATGAGCAGGCGGAAGCGCTTTTGACAGGGGCGCTTGTAGAAGGGCGTCCTTGTGCGGTCAACGTCGGTCGGGCGCGCTTGGATCACCGTTCCGCTCCCCGTCAGGCCGCGAACCATAGCGAATCCCGTCTGCGCCTTGCCATCCCGGATGGCGGAGGCTAGACGAAGCCCGCCCCGGCGCGAACGCGTGATTTGCGTGCCTCCGGGCGCATTTCCTTCCTTGCAAGCAGACCTCCGTGGCTCAGGTTCCCTCTCTCGATCGATTCCACCACGTCGTCGTCAAGGTCGGCTCTTCGCTCCTGGTCGATTCGGCCCGCGGCGTCATCAAGCAGGCCTGGCTGGACGCGCTGGTCGAGGACATCGCCGCGCTGCACGCCCGAGGCGCGAGCCTGACAGTTGTGTCCTCGGGCGCGATCGCGCTCGGGCGCACGGTCGCCGCCCTGCCCAAGGGCAAGCTGAAGCTCGAGGACAGCCAGGCCTCGGCCGCCATCGGCCAGATCGCGCTCGCGAGCGCCTGGTCGCAGGCGCTGTTGAGGCATGGCGTGGTCGCTGGCCAGGTGCTGCTCACCCTGCGCGACACCGAGGTGCGGCGCCGCTATCTCAACGCCCGCGCCACGCTCGGCCGCCTCCACGCCATGCGCGCGGTTCCGATCATCAACGAGAACGACACCGTCGCCACCAGCGAGATCCGCTACGGCGACAACGACCGGCTCGCCGCCCGCGTCGCCACCATGGCGAGCGCCGACCTCTTGATCCTGCTCTCCGACGTCGCCGGCCTTTACGACTCGCCGCCTTCGGCGAACGCTGAGGCCAAACTGCTGCCGGTGGTCGAAAAGGTCACGCCGGAGATCGAGGCGATGGCCGGGGCGGCGGCCTCGGAGCTGTCGCGCGGGGGGATGCGCACCAAGATCGAGGCGGCGCGGATCGCGACCTCCGGCGGAACCCACATGATCATCGCCGACGGACGGGTCGCGCATCCGATCGCGAGGGTTGCCGAGGGCGGGCGCTGCACCTGGTTCCTCACGCCCTCGAACCCGCTGGCGGCGCGCAAAATGTGGATCGGCGGCTCGCTGGAGCTGAAGGGCGCCGTATTCGTCGATGCCGGGGCCGCCGCGGCGCTTCTCCGGGGCAAGAGCCTGCTGCCGGCTGGCGTCACCCGGATCGAGGGCGCCTTTTCGCGCGGCGACTGCGTCGCCATCTGCGACGAGCGCGGGGCGGAGATCGGCCGGGGGCTCGTCGCCTTCGACGCGCTGCACGCCGAGCGCATCCGCGGACGCAACTCGCATGACATCGCCAACCTCCTCGGCGTGCGAGGCCGGGCCGAAATGATCCATCGCGACGACATGACGCTCGGCGAGCGCTGAAGGATGGGGGGTGCGCGTCTCGCGCGCCTACAGTCCGTCGAAAGACGGACGCCTTATCGGGCGGCGAGACGCCGCCCCCGAATTCGGCGCCGGCCTTGGCTTGAAGCGCCGCGCCGCGCATAAACGTCCGCCCATGCCGAACCGATTCACCAGATCCCATCGAACGCCGCGATGAAAACGCCGCGGCCGGCGCTCGTCCTCTTCGCCAGGCTCCGCGCCGCCCTGCGCGCGGACGAACTGGGGCTGGTCGCGCTGGCGATCGTCGTCGGCGCGCTCGCGGGCGTCGCGGTCAGCGCGATGACGCTGATCGTCAATGTCGCGCATGTCCTGATCTACGGCATTCCGTTCGACGTGCGGCTCAGCGCCGTCGAGCGCGTCCCGCCGGTCGCCGCCTTCGCCGCGCCGATGCTGGCCGGCCTCGCGCTCGGCGCGGTGGACGTCTGGCGCGCGCGCTGGAAGCGGCCCGCGGTGGTCGACCCGGTCGAGGCCAATGCGCTGCGCGGCGGACGCATGTCGCTCAAAGAAAGCTTGCTCGTCGCGGCGCAGACGATGCTGTCGAACGGTTGCGGCGCGTCGGTCGGCCTCGAGGCGGGCTACGCCCAGATCGGCGGGGGCCTCGCGTCTCGGCTCGGAATCGATCGGGCGGCTCCGCCGCCAGGATTTGCGCATGCTGGTCGGCTGCGGGGCGGGCGGGGCGATCGCGGCGGCTTTCGGCGCGCCGCTGACCGGCGCCTTCTACGCTTTCGAGCTGATCATCGGGGCCTATTCGCTCGCGATCGCCGGGCCGGTGTTCGCCGCCACGCTGACCGCCAGCCTGACGACCAAGGCGATCGTCGGGTCCCCCTACGTGATCAACGCTCCGGAGGTGTCGGAGCTCACTTTCCCGCATTACGGCGTGCTGATCGTCCTCGGCCTCGTCGCCGCGGCGGTCGGGGTCGGCGCCATGCGAGCCGCCGCGCTGATCGAGCGGGCGTTCCGTTTCGTCGTCCCCTCGCGTCTCATCCGGCCCGTCGCCGGCGGCTTGCTTCTCGGCGCGATGGCGCTCTACTCCCCTCAGGTGCTCGGCGCCGGCCACGGCGCGCTCGGGCTCGACCTCTACTGGCCGCTGACCGCCGCCGAGCTCGCCGTCCTGATCGTGCTGAAGCTGTTCGCCTGCATGGCCTCGCTCGCCTCGGGCTTCCGCGGCGGCCTGTTCTTCGCCTCGCTCTTTGTCGGCTCGCTGCTCGGCAAGCTCTTTGCGATCGGCGTGACGGCCGCGTTTCCGACGCTCGGGCTCGATCCGATCGCCTGCGTGCTGGTCGGAATGGGCGCGCTCAGCACGGCGATCGTCGGCGGTCCGCTGACCATGACGTTCCTGGTGCTGGAGAGCACCGGCAATCTCGGCATCGCCGGGGGGGCGCTCGCCGCCTCGATCGCCACCTCGCTCGCGGTCAGGGCGACGTTCGGCTATTCGTTCACCACCTGGCGCCTGCACCTTCGCGGCGAGACGATCCGGGGCGGGCAGGACATCGGCTGGCTGCGCGATCTCACCGTCGGCAAGATGATGATCGCGTCGCCCCCGGTATTCCTCGCCGAAAAGAGCGTGCGCGCCTTCCGCGAGGCCTATCCGCTCGGCAGCGCCAATGTCGTGGTCGCGGTCGGCGACGACGGGCGCTACCGTGGGCTGATTTTCGTCGCCGAAGCGCACGCGCTGACGCTGGCGGACGACGACGACGGCGGCCCGGTCGGGCTTCTCTGCCAACTGCCGGCGACGACGCTTCACCCCGACGACGACATCCGGACCGCGCTCGACGTGTTCGGCGCGGCTGAGATCCGACACGCTCGCCGTGACCGAACGCGACGACGGCCACGTGCTCGGCACGCTCGGCGAAGCCTTCGCCGCGCGGCGCTACGCGCAGGAGACGGACGGCGCGATGAAGGGCGTACTGGGGGGGGGTGAGGCGCTCGCCATACGCGTGAACTCGACATGCCTCGCGCTTGCCGCGCCCTCAGTCGGCAGGCAGATCTCGGTTTCAAATGCAGGGAACGGGCGGCCGACAGGACCGAATGGCGCGCGACTTTGAATTTTGTCCTTCTGTGGCTCAGGCGGCTCGTCGTCGCGCTGCTCGGCGTTCTCGCGATCTGGCTGATCGCCTTCGTCTTTCGCGTCACCGACCAGCGGCTGCCGACGATTCTGGCGCTTGGCGCTGGTCTACGGGATCGCGGCCTATGTGATTCTGCCGCGCATCGTCCTGATGAGCCTCAAGGTGCTCAAGCGGGGCAGCGTGCCGAGCTTCACCCTGACCGGCGACGGGTTTCCCGGCGATCCGGTCAACCTCGCGCTGATCGGCACGTTCGCGGAGCTTGATGACGGCGTTCGCCCGCGCCGGCTGGATCGCCGCCGACCCGCTCGGCCTGAAGAGTTCGTGGGGCATGGCGGTGTCGTTCGTCTTCAACCGGCCCTATCCGACCGCCCCGTTCAGCAACCTATTCCTCTTCGGCCGCAAGCAGGACATCGGTTTCCAGAAGGCGATCGACAAGAGTCCGCGCAAGCGCCACCACATCCGATTCTGGGCGCTCGACCCCGATCGCGCCGCCGAGGCCAACACGCCCGCCTTCTGGCTCAACGCCGACCGTCCGCCGCTCGACCAGCGCGTGCTCTGGGTAGGGGCCGGGACGCGCGACACCGGGCTCTCCTTCACCGCATTCACCTTCCAGTTCACTCACGCCACCGACGCCGACACCAACGCCGAGCGCGATTTCGTCCTTGGCGAGTTGAAGGCGGCCGGCGCCATCGGCGACCTCGCCTGGCATCGCGAGGGCGATCGGCTGAAGCTCGGCAAGGTCAATCATTACGTCGCCGACGGCGAGATCGCGGTGGCGCAGCTTTCAGCATAGCCTCGCTCGCTCCCTTCAAGTCGAAGACGCCTGCGAGCGACCGGCTTTCGGGTCCTGCTGCGAGGAAGGGAAAGGGGCGAGGTCGATGGCGAAGGGACGCCCCGCCGCCGCGCCTGAGCGGAGGCAGTCGTCGCTTCGGAGCTTGTAAAGGAGCCGAACCTCGCTTCGCTACGCGGCGGGCAAGAGTGCCGGACTCGACTTTTCCATATGGTAGAGCGTCTGTCGCGCCAGAGCCCTCGCGTCATCCGACGGAATGACGCCATCGATCAACAGCGTAGAGAGCCCGTGCATCAAGCCCCAGGCCGCCATGCCCGAGCCTTGCGGCTCGTCTTCGATATTCGCATCGCTGTGCTCCAGTAATTCGAATACGGCTCCGGCCGCCTTATTCAGGGCATAGTATTTCGCCCGGACTTGCAAAAGCGGCCCGAACATCAAGCGAAAAAGCCCCGGATTCTGCCTAGCGAATTCGATATAAGCGAGCCCGATGTCGAACTGCGTTTCGGACCCCTTATCGATTGGCGTCATCGCGGAGAAGAGTTCGTTGAAGCCTTCCGCTGCTACCGACGCCAAGAGGTCTTCTTTGCACAAAAAGTGTCGATAGGCCGCGGTCGCGGACACCCCCACGCGGCGCGCGGCTTCGCGCAGTCCCACGTCCAAGGCTCCAGGTTCGTCCAAGAGCGTTCGCGTGGCCGCTCGCAGAGCGTTGGGTAGATTTCCGTGCCGATAGGGTCGTTTGACTGCCGTTTCCATAGTGCCCACCCAGTTCAATTAGCAAGGACGATACCCCCGTGAAGACCATATTCTGTGAACACAATCAACAATCTGAGCGCCGGGAAATCGCCCTCATGTTGTCAGGAAAAACATCGGTTGGAGTCAGGGCGGACGAGATGCTGACGAAGAGGCCGTCTCTCTCGCATTGAAGCCCTCCAATTGCAGGCCGCCCATCCGGACGGGGTTGGCGACAGTTGGTTCTGCGGGCAATACGGCGCCTTCAAGAGCCGGCTGCGCTTGCCGCGGCAAAGCCAGGCCGCCGGCGAGAAGGCGGTCGGAGGCGATCGGGCATCGCCAGCCTTCCGGGCGGAAGTCTGTCCTGCGCGATCGCACGCCTGCCGGACGAGAGCGAATGCGGCGAAGCCAGTCGAATTACCTGACGAGCGTTACGGGAGCGCCCTGCATCGGAACCATGCCCAAGGTGTACACTGGTCACACTCGCAGACGCGTTGGCGACGCGAGATGCGGTCCAAGAGCCGAGCGTCCTCCCCTCCTCGGCTCTTGGGCCGCCGATGTTTCGATCCTTGCGCTTCAGGTTTTTGCGGATGTCCGGATTGAGCCCACATGCACGCGGCGCTAGCGTCGACAGGGTCCGGGGCGCCGGGAGCGGCGTTCCTGTCACGGCTGAAGGCGGCGGCGGCTCCCGATCCCGCGCGCCTCAACGACGGCGAGCCATTCCCCGGAACCGAGCTTGAGGCCTTCGGGAGTCAGTTTGAACTCATGGCGAGACGTGCAGATCTGAGCCGCCTGCAGTCGAGCGGGCGTGGCCGCATTGAACTGCCATTGCGGGCCTTGACGGACAAATGGACCCTTCGGAGCGACAATGGGATCGTTGATTTTCCCTGCGACCATATTCGCGGTCGTTTTCGTGGGCGGGGCGATCGGACTGGAATTGCAGAGCGCATTGCCGGAGAGCTTTACGACCGGAGGCCCCAGAGACATCACCGGCGCTGTTGTCGGACTGATGACGCTTCTTCTCGCGCTCGTGCTCGGCCTGCTGATCGTGACGGCATACGGGGTGTTCTCGACGCAAAAGTCCTCAGTCCAGACACTCGCGATCAACTCGCTCAAATTTGACGAAGCCTTGCAAGATTACGGGACGGAGGCGGCGGAGGGCCGCAGGATCCTCAGAGCCGGAGTCCGGAATACAATCGCCGAGATTTGGGGAGACAGCGACGAAGACGATGAGGCGGTGATCCATAAATTTGGCTACGCGAGGACCTATCTGAAAGCCAGAACAGCCTTCCTGAATACGCTTCAGCCGTCGTCGGACCAACAGACCGTGGCGAAAGCGGAGGCGATACAAGACTCGATTGCGATCGGCGCAACGCGCACGCAGATGACGGTGGCGTTGGTCGATCCCATCTCGCGTCCGCTCATCGTCATCGTGGCGGCGTGGGCGACGTTCCTCTTTTGCGGCTACGGCCTTTTGTCGAGACGCCATCTGATGTCGTACATCGTGCTCCTGGTCGGCGCGATAGGCATTGCCTCGGCGATTTACATCATCGCGGACTTGATCAGTCCCTATTCGGGGCTGTTCGTGGTCAGTCCTGCGCCGCTCCTCGACGTGCTGCACGCCGTGGAGGCGGCGCCAGCGCCGGCCGTCAGTCAAAATCTCGGCCGATGATTTATAAGCGGAGGGGATCAAACGCCGAAGGCGTGTCAACGGCGCCTCCGAACCTGAGCCGTCGAAGCCGCGAGAAGAGGCTCGAAAGCCCTGTCAGGCAGCGGGACGACTGGTATGTCCGCTGCAACGGGGGGCGTCGGCCGCCACGGTCGCCTTGCGGGGAAGCCAGGGCGAAATCGCCGCAACCAGTTCTCTCAGCCGGAATGGCTTGGCGACGAAGCCGTTCATCCCGGCCGCTTGGGCCAGTTCGCGCTGGCTGGCCATCGCGCCCGCCGTGAGCGCAATCACCGGCATGTCGGCAAGCCCCAGGTCGTGCCGAATGATGCGCGTGGCCTCGAGGCCGTCGATATCCGGCATCTGGACGTCCATCAGCACGAGATCGAAATCGCCGGGGTTCGCGCGAAGCCGCTCGATAGCCGTACAGCCGTTCTCGGCCCCTTCGCAGATCGCGCCTTCCAAGGTCAGCAGCTTGATCGCGATCTCTCGGTTCGTCTCGGTATCGTCGACGATCAGCAGCCGAGCGCCGGAAAGCCGCTTCTCGCTGTCTCGCGCCGTGGGATGGGACTTCGTCATCAGGATGGGCGACGCCACGTCGAACGAGAGGATCAACCAGAACTCGCTGCCTTTGCCCGGTTTGCTCTCGACGCCGATGGAGCCGTCCATCAACCCAACGAGCCGTTTGGTGATCGCGAGCCCAAGGCCTGTGCCCCCGAACTTCCTGTACGTCGCCCGGTTCGGCCTGAACGAAGGGCTCGAACAGCCTTCCCAGATGCTCCGGCGCAATGCCGATCCCGGTGTCGCGCACGGCGACGCGAATGCGAATCGTTTCCGGCGAGCGCTCGAGCGCCTCGACCGAAATCGTGACTCCGCCCTGCGCGGTGAACTTGATCGCGTTCCCCACGAGATTGGTCAGGACCTGACCAAGCCTCATGGAATCGCCGAGCAACGCGGGGAGGCATCGGGCAGCGGTTCGACTTGCAACGTCAGGCCCTTGTTGTTCGCCGGCACAGCGAACGTATCGACGATGCAGCCGACGACCTCGGCAAGCGAGAACGGGATTTCGTTGAGCTCGAGGCGGCCCGCCTCGATCTTGGAGAGATCGAGGATTTCGGTGAGAAGCACGAGCATGTTCTGTCCGGCCGCGTCAAGCGTCCGGACGCAACCGGCCTGATCCGCGTCGAGGCCGCTGCGCGCCAGGACCTGGGTCAGTCCCGAGGATGGCGTTGAGCGGCGTACGGATTTCATGGCTGATGTTGGCGAGAAAGTCGGACTTCGCTCTGTTTGCGGCTTCCGCTTGAGACTTGGCTTGCTCCAGAGCTTGCAGCGTCTCCTTCTGCTCGGTGACGTCGTAAATGACCCCGACCATGCGCTTGAGTTTTCCGTCGGAGCCGAAAGAGGTTCTGGAGTGCCCCCTGAGGTACCGGACCGCGCCGTCGGGTCTGATGATCCGGAACTCCAGTTCCGGGTTGCTCCTGCCGCTGAAAGCTTGCTGAAATACGCTTTTCACAAGCTCTTTGTCGTCCGGGTGCATGCAGGCGAAGAAGGCGTGGCGCGGGCCCGGGAAATCGTTCTCCTTCAGCCCGCAGAGCTGGTACATCACGCTGTCCCAGAAAATAGTTTCCGTTCGCGAAATCGCACTCCCACAGGCCCACGATGCCGGCTGCCGCCGCCGCTTCGAGACGCTCCTTCGTTTGGCGCAACTCGTGTTCGATCGTCTTGTAGTTGGTGATGTCGAAATAGGTGACCAGCGCGCCGCCCGTCACGGGCGAGACACGCGTTTCAACCCAACGTCCGCTGCCCAGCTTGCGCTCCGCCTGGCTGATCCCGCGGGCCTGCACAATATTCCAGGCTCGCTCGGCCGGAAGGTCGACGCCCAAATCGGCGAAATCGCCTCGATCGAAGCAGAACCGGAGTTGATCCATCAGACGGAAGGGCTTCCTATCGAGCAAAGCCTGAGGCAGATCGAGGATGCGCCCGTAGTTCGCGTTTCGGACGACGCACTGTTGGTCTTCGCCGAAAACTCCGATGCCATAGGGAGAGGAGTCGACCATTTCCTGCAGGAGGCGGCGATTGCGATCGAGCGCCAGTTCCGCGCGCTTACGCGCCGTAACGATCGCGGCGACGCCCCGATATCCGGTGAAGCCGCCGTTGTCGTCGAAAGTGGGAACGCCGCTTGCCGAAAACCACTGGACGGCCCCATGCTCGTCCGTGTAGGCGCGCTCGACGGCCCGGAACGGCTTTTGGTTCCGGAGCTGTTTGAGCCCCTGCGCCTTGAGCTCCGCCGGATTCAGCGTGTCCTGCGCATAGATGTCAAACAGTGACGTCCCCAGCAGATCTTGTGCGGAGAAGCCATTCACAGACTTGAAGCTGTCCGACACGTAGGAGAACTTCAAGGTCTCGTCGACTTCCCAGAACCAGTCCGCTGTGCTGTTGGAGAAGTCGCGCAGCCTTCGCCGTTCCTCCTCGAGCTGCCTTCGCATCCGCACGCGTTCGGAGATGTCGCGCGACGAAGCGTAGAGATAAGCCTGTCCGCTCAGCGTTACGGCCTTGACGCTGATCTCGACATCGAGGACCGACTTGTCCTTCCGGCGATGTCGAGACTCGATGACAATGGACTTGCCGCTTTCCGCCTCCGCGCGGAAAGCTGTCCGAAGTTCGCTCGCGGTCTTGACGACGTCGATGTCGGCGACGTTCAGCGTTGTTATCTCGTCCCGTCTGTAGCCGAGCATGTCCGCAAATGACTGGCTGAACTCCACGATGGCGCCGTCGAGATCATGGATGTAGACGCCGTCGACGGCCGTATCGAGGAGCGCCCTGAGACGATCTTCGTATGCGACGCGCGCGGAAACGTCCTGAATCTGGCACACAAAATAGCGGACGTCTCCGGACCCGCCTCTGGCGACGGACACGTCCACCTGGGTCGATATCTCGCGTCCATCCTTGTGCGGATATCGCCTTTCCACCCTACAGGTCTTTTGGTCGCCGCACGCCAGACGCCCCATGGCCTCAAGATCGATCGGCGCGTCGTTCGGCGTCGCGAGGCGACCGAGGTCGACAGCGAAAAGCTCTTCGCGGGTGTAGCCGAGAATGTCGCACAATGCGGGGTTGACCTCGACAAAGCGTCCTTCCGGGCTGAAAAGGGCCATTCCGATCGGCGCATTCGCCATGGCGTCGCTGAACTTCCGTTCGCTTGCGATCAGCGCGCGGTTTTTCGTCTCGAGTTCTTCCGTCCGGATAACGACGCGCCTTTCCAGCAGCCTTCTGTCATCGCACAGGAGAACGGCCGACGCGTGAAGGCGGCGCGCGATCCAAAGCGCGGCGATCGTGACGCCGAGGCAAAGCAGGCCGAGTTCTATCGCCAGCCTTTGCCATGACTGGTCCAGATTCTTAACTGGCAGCCCGGCCAGCGCGAAGAAGGGGGCGTGGCTGAACTCCTGGAAGGCGTAAAGCCGCTGGACGAGGTCAAGCGGCGAAACCGCCTCGTAGAGCGTGCGGTCGGCATGTTCGCGCAGCAAGGCCTTCAGTTTTGCGGAAATATGGTTGTCCCCGGGCGCGCCGCGCTCGCTAGGCTCAGTCGAATAGCGAGCAATCTGGACGCCATCCTTTGTCCTCAGGACGATGACGCCATGATCGACGAGTTCGAGCGTCGACAGGATTTTCGTAAAGGATTCCACAGGGAGGGTGGCGGCAATGACGCCAAGGTAACCGCCCTTGCGGTCTTCCAGTCGCCTCGCCAGGATGATCACGGACTCGTCTGCGGATGGGGCCTTGACAGGGCCCTCGAAAATCAGGCCCCGGTCGCCGGCCGCCGCCCGGGTGAAATACTCCTGGTCGAAAACAGACGCCGAGTTTCGCTCCGGCCCGACAGAACCACTCGTCAACACGAGCCGTCCAGCGGGATCGGCGATAAGAAGTCGAGCGACAATCGGATGGTCGGCGATCTCGTCCTTCATGCGCTCGCCGAGGCGAGCGCGATCCTCAAGCCCTTTCTCGAGGCCGTCGCCGTACTGACGCCCGATCGACCGCAGCAGCGTATCAATGTCATCGAACTTGTCCCCGAAATCGTCCGCGACAAGTCTGGTCGTGTTAAGCGCCGCCCTGCCGCCGGACGCGTAATCCGTGGCCCGGATCTGAAAGACCACGTAGGCCGACATCAACGCAAAGAGCAGAGCAATGACTATGGCGGAGCCGTAGTAAAGCCACGGCGGCGGGTCCTGGAACGAATTGCGCTTCGATGACAAACTATGACCCAAGTAAGACAGCGCGCGGGGCGGCTGACGCCAGTGCCTGGGCGCCAACCCTCTCGATCCGCTAACCTCTTCGCATCCGACGGTATTGGGCGATGACGAGGAGCGCGGCGAACAGGCTCGGCAGGACGGCGTAGGGGAGTTCGATCATGGCATGTCTCCCCGTTCGGGCGCGCGGCTTCCGGCGCCGTGGGCAATCCCGGCGGCAGCGCTCACCGCGCCGCAGGACGAAGATAGCGACTGGACCATCGTCACTTGTCCACGCAGTCGATCCGTACGGAGCCGCGCTTTACGGTCCCTTGCGATCGGGATTCCGAAGACGTTCGATTGGCGGCTTCAGAAGATGCGTATGATTTCGCACTCAGAGGGTCGCGACGGAATGCGCCGCGTCGACGCGACACATATTCACATCGACGCGGCTTGGCGCTTCAAAGCCGCCCGGCGAAGCGGCGACGCGCCCGCAAGCAAGTCGCCTCGGACCCGACTTCGTCAAGCGTCGGGAGCGATCGGCGCGATGGGGCGCGGACAGGGCTTTGCCCGACGCGCCGCTGGCGCTATTCGCGCATAATAAAAACAATATCAACGATTGACGCGTCACGCACAGAGTCGACCGTCGAAGACCAGTCCCGATGCGATGGCCTCGGATGTCACCGGCACGTACGAATGAACGCGTTGGCGTAGTCGTAAGTCATTGTCGCAAGGGCGTCGGTCAATCCGCCTTGCGCGACGATCCAGGCACGAACCCATTTGGGATATTTGTGCATCATATAGGCTTCGACTTGCGTTGCAGCCAGTGAAGACGGCGCAGACGGAGCGTGAAATCGGAAGTACGCCCCCTCGGTTATGCAGGTTTCGTCGGTCGGCAGCGCGAGGAAAAGCGTGCACGCGGAATCGCACCGGCCAACAAACTTGACCGGCTGTTTCGTCGCCTGAAACTCATACAGCCGTAACGCATATTCCGCGACGTTGCCGCCGCTGTCGTCCCTGATTTCAACTGTTGGCCGAACGTCGCGCTCAACAGGCTCCAGATCCTGTCGATTTTGCTCGTGGGCCGCCTGTGCGGTCGCCGCAAGCCCAACCGCCAATCCGAACCAAAGGAGGAACGCCCGAGCAAGGCGGAGAGCGATGGACAGCGCAAAACAAGGGGTGTGGGTCTGTATGGAAGATTTTCCAATCACGAAGGTCTCCGCAAGGCGTGGATGTCAAGGTTAGACTGACGAGTTTGACAAATGAGTGACACCCGCGGCGACGATCCTAATCCCACCATACCGGTGTGGAAGTCGGCGATAGCCAGAAGCCACATCACGAGAGCAGCCTGCTTAAATCGTCTCTGGTCGGCGAAATCAAGGGGATAAGACGGAAACGGGTAACCGGAGCAGATTTCCGGGCAGTGTGGGGGAGTCAAGAGATGGAAAGTGTGATTCAAGCTTGGGATGTCACCCGGCTCGATTGATTCGCTTGATGGTATGGGCGCGACCGAACTGGTTGGGCTGGTTCGCCGCCTGATCGGCGAGGTTGAGCGGCTTCGGGAAGAAAACGAGAAGCTGAACGCGACGGTGACGGCGCTCCGACTGGAGAACCAGCAACTGAAGGACGAGATCCGGCGTCTGAAGGGCTTGCCGCCGCGGCCGCCGTTCAAGCCGTCGGGCATGGAAAAGGCGACGGATCGACCGGGGGCGGATCGACCGAACGAGGCGGACAGGCCGTCGCCGCGTCGTCGCGGTCCGGGCGTGTCGAAGCTGAGCATCGACCGCACGGTGACGCTGACGGCGTCGGCGCCGGAAGGCTCGCGCCACAAGGGCTACGAAGAGATCATCGTTCAGGATATCGCGTTCAAGCCGGACGTGACGCTTTATCGGCGCGAGCGCTGGACGACGCCGGACGGGCGGACGGTGACGGCCGATCTTCCGACGGGCGTGGTGGGCGGATGCGGCCCGCATCTGCATCGTTTAGTGCTGGTGCTGCATTTTCAGGGCCAGATGACCTGCGAGCGGATCGTGGCGGTGCTGACTGCCGCCGGCCTTTCGATCTCGAAGCGCCAGGTGGTGCGGCTTTTGACCGCGAAGCTGGACACGTTCCGCGCCGAGGAGGAAGCCGCGTTCAGCGCCGGACTTCGCGCCTCGGCTTGCGTCAGCGTCGACGACACCGGAGCGCGCCACGCCGGCAAGGCCTGCTACACGACGCAGTTCGGCTCCGACCGCTTCACGGCGTTCCGCACCGGGCCGAACAAGTCGCGTCTCGCCTTCCTGCGCAACCTCCTGGGCGGGACGGCGCGCTACGCCATCAACGCGGCGGCGACAGCCTATATGCGCTCCGCCAATCTGGCCCACGGCGTGATCGAAGCGCTGGGCGGCGCAGACGTCCTCGAATTCGCCTGCGAGGCCGACTGGCGCGCGCATTTGCGCGCCCTCGGCCTGACCGGGTTGCGCGTATCCCCCGATCCGGTGCGGGTCGCCAGCGAAGGGGCGCTCTGGGGCGCCATCTGCGCCGAGGATCGGCTGGCCTGCGCCGTCATCCTCTCCGACGACGCCGGGCAGTTCCGCGTCGGCGACCACGCCCTGTGCTGGGTTCACGCCGAACGCCTCGTCCACAAGCTCGTTCCCGCCAACGACCGGCAGCGCAACGCCGTCGAGGTCACGCGGCGAATGATCTGGTGGTTCTATCGTCAGCTCAAGGCGTTCAAGCTCGCCCCGAGCCCCGAGCGCGCCGCCGAACTCTCGGCCCGCTTCGACCGCATCTTCAAACGCCGTACGGGATATGCGACGCTCGACAGGCTGCTCAAGCGCCTTCTCGCCAACAAGCCTGAACTCCTGCGCGTGCTCGAGCGGCCGGAGATCCCCCTCAACACCAACGCATCCGAAAACGACATTCGCATCGTCGTCACCAAGCGAAAGGTCTCAGGAGGAACCGTCAGCGAAAAAGGACGCGCCGCCCGCGACGTCATGCTTGGCCTCGCCAAGACCTGCGCCAAGCTCAAAATCTCGTTCTTCGATTACCTCGGCGCCCGCCTCGGCATTCCCGGACACGACGTCCCGACCATCGAAAGCCTGATCGCAAGCGCTCCAACTTGATCGACCCCGCCCGGAAATCTGCCCCGATTACGGAAACGGAGCACGGGAGGCGCGTTCCGACGCTGGCCGATCGCCGCCTTCGGCCCGCCGCGCGCCGACGAACTCGAACGCCGCTTCTCGGGCGATGATTGCCGGCAACCTTAATAAATGTAGTGTCAGCAGACATAACGCTCACATAGCTGCGTGAGTCAATCATTATACGTAAAGAGCAATCTTTGACTAACTGTTATGAATTCACTTACACGCAGGTTTTTACGATAATCGCAAATATTGCCGCCCGTGATCTATATCCAAATATATTGCGCATGACTCCAAATTAAACGAAAATTGCGCTGATAACATCTAAATATATCTAAACGCCTTTCACATGCCAGGGGAACTCGTCAAAATTACGCACGACGCACCCTCCATATGTAATCCTGGCCTAATTCTCCGAACAGTCTGTCTTGCATCCTCTCGGACGTCGCAATTTCCAGCAATTGTGATAGATTATGATTTGTAAAAAAAGTGAAGCGAGGCGCATGGGATTACAAACAAGACTGGTCGTCTTTTAGTCTTGCATGTCGTTGTTCCGTGCAATTCGGTGCAGTCCGAATGAGGTGTCAACGAATACAAAGCGTCGGCATCATGCGGTATGTCCGATAAGCTGACGCGTTCAAACCAATTCTAGCCCAGAAAGGCTGGGGTCCGCGGCGGCGGGTTCCGTCGATCAGGATATGGGGTCTGTCATGAAGCGTATTCTTATTTCCACGATCGCGATTTTGGCCCTCGCCGGTCCGGCGTTTGCGGGCGGCCCGGGCGGCGGTCATAGCGGCGTCGCCGGCGTCGGCGTCAGCACGAGCACTCAGGGCGCCGCCTTCGGGTTCGGCAAGGCGAACGCCAGCTACAGCGGCATGGCTGCCGCCGGCGCGATCGGCATCGGTTCGACCGCTGCGACCGGCGCGGTTGCGGCCTCCAGCGCGAGCGGATCGGTCCACGGCTTCGGCCTCGCCGCCAGCGGCGACTCGAGCTCGGCGGAAGGCGTCGCGGGCGCGGCCAAGTAAGGCGGCCAGGTAAGGCGACATCGATCGTCTAGTCAGGGAAAAAAGTACGGCCCCCGCTCGACTTGCGCCTACGTAGTCGGGTGGGGGCCGTCCCTTTTGGGAGATAGAGGTCATGAGGAAGCTTCTCCTTGCTGCGGGCGCCGCTACGGCCGCTACGCTCGGGCTCGTCAGCGTCGCCGTGGCAGGCGGCGGCGGTCACGCCGCTGGCGTGTCGGTGGGTGGGTCGAGCGTCTCGGTAAGCAATGGCGCCGTCTCGGTCAGCGCTCCAGGCGCAGCGACGAGCGCAGCCGTCGGGACCGGTCCGGCGACCGCCAGCGCGACGGCCTTCGGTAGCGGCAAGGTCGCGACGACAGCCGCCGCAATGGCGGTTCAGGGCGCTGCGGTCGCCGTCGCGGCCGCGCAGGGCGCCAACCCCTCGGCGACAACCAACGCAGGGTCGCCGATCGGGAAGTGATGGAAGCGATGGGCGGCTTCGAACGAGGCCGCCCTGCAAGAAGATGAGGGCAGAGCAAGAGCGAAAGGCCGGAGACGCAAGCAGCGTTCCCTGCCGGAATGGGTTCCTGAGTTGCGGCGACGGGGCGCCCAAGGCCCCAACCCCCGCCCTCCTTGGCGCCCGAGTCCGATGCGTGTCGGCGCTTGGGTCATTCGTGACCGACATGGCGATCCGCACATCGGATCCAGCCGAGATCTCAGGATATTGAGCCGGAATTTGTTGCGTGCCCCCTGCGCAGAACTGGCTCAAGGGCCCCCGGTTCCCCGCCGGGGGCCTCAATTTTTGCGTGGACCGTCGTGGGTTCTTTTGCGTGGACCGTCGTGGGTTCTTTTGCGTGGACCGTCGTGGGTTCGCCGAGGCGCCGGCCGCGGTCGCCTTCGATCCTGTCGGGCTTGCCGACTTGCCGAAAAGTCCGGATTCCGCGCGCGTGTCAGCGAGAGATCGGCTTTCACTGTCGCGTCAGAAGCGCCGCCAGCGCGCTCAAATAGTGTTCGAGTTGAACGGATGAGACCTCAGCAGAAGGCCCCGAAGCGCTGAAGGCGCCGAACAGGGCGGCGAGTTGCGCCGATCGTCCAGGTGATTCTCCTGGTCGATACCCGCGGCTCGCTGAGTGGAGCTCTTCATCGACCGATTTTCATCGGCGCAATTCGCCCTGCGCGTTCGCCCACCGCGCGACCTCACTACGGCCGTGCAAGCCGAGCTTCGAAAGCAGGTTGTGAACGTGCGACTTGGTCGTCGAAAGCTCGATATTCAGGCTGCGCGCAATCTGTTTGTTGCACAATCCCGCCGCAATCATGCTGACGATTTCGCTCTCGCGCGAGCTGAGCGTAGTCGCAGATCGCGCGGCGGAAGGATCGTCGCTCGGGCTTGAACTTAATCGGATCCTCCGCATCAGCCCGGACGCGATCGCGCCCGAACAGATCTGCTCTCCGTGAATGATGGATTCGACGTAGCGCACGACCTCGGGGGCCGAGGCGGTGTTGGGAATGTAGCCGTCCGCTCCCGCCTTGACCCAAGCGACAATGTCTTCTTCCGTCTCGGAGAGATTAAAAACGACGATCCGCCCAAATAAGTTGGCCTCGTTGGCCTCTCTTAGGGCTTCCAGCCCTTTGGGAAAGGCCGCGTCCAGCAGAACTATCGCCCCGGGACAATCACGAATTGCTTCTATTGCGTCACCTAAATCTTCCATTAGGCCGACAACCTTAAAGCCGGCGCTACCTTGAATGGCTTCTGCGACGCTTTCACGTATCAGCCGCGTTTCCGAAACGACAAGCAACTGCTGTTGAACCTCGCAAGCGGAAGCGACCGAAGCCGTACTTCTCTCCAGCATTGCAACCTCTCCCAGCCCTTTTCGCTAATATTTGTTCCTTCTAGCGAATAAACGATGTAAACTCAGTCTTGTCTCGCCCACCTGATTTAATCTGCGTCCTTCGTTCCTAAGTTGACCTCACAAGCAATCCCTCCAGTCGACTATCTACGCGGTCACCATAACCCTTTTCCGTAAACCCGATACTTCGGTTATGACATATATATTACACGATTTGCACCTGCTTGTCAACCGATGTCAGGATCTACACCGTAAACCGCGTTCCGCAGCCCGCGCCGCTCGCAACTTAACGACGATCTGCCGGCGCCTTCACCGGCGACCACTCCGGCCGAACAGCGGGCCTAGGGGCGAGGCCTGTCGCGCTCGCTTGAGCGGTTGGCTCCCGTGTCCCGCCGGCTCTGGCCGCCGGAAGGAAGCAGCGGGACGTAAGTCTTTCGCGCTTTCGGGGCCGAGCCTTCCGGCCTATTAACGACGGAAAGACTGTTTCAACATCCACGCACAGCCAAAAGAAGGCGCTGAGCGTATCCTATAGGAAAGATGATTCTCGGACAGGAAATCATGCGTGGCCAACGCGCACCCGTCCCAATAGTAGTAATCATCAAGAATGATAATCCCATCTTCTGCCACTATAGGCCCGACCGAGTCCAGTACGTATTTCACTGGATCATACCAATCGCAATCTACCCTGAGCAACGAACATCCTCTTGAGGCGATGGCGTCAATATGCTCAGGAATTGTCCTGTCAAACCATCCGGGGACCAAAATCGCCTCTTCGGAAGAGAACCCGAACTGGTCGCGGGCCGCCCTGACTTGGTCGAGAGGGGCCTTGCAATTGTCAAAGTAAGACGGATGATCCGGCTGACTTTGATATTGCACCGCAAGGGGACCGTCGCGGTCATCGGCAGGAGGCAAACCCTCGAAACTATCAAACATCCAAACCGGCTTGACGATGCGGCCATATTTGTAACGTTGCGCGAGCAGCATCGAAAAACTCGATCCCCCCCGCCACGTACCGAACTCGACTATATCCCCGGCGAGATTAGCCTCGATCGCGTCGATTGTTAATTGAATTGTGAGCGCCAAGGACTCGTCTGCGACCATAGAGTACGGTCGAACCTCGGCGATTATTCGTTGCACGGAATCGTCTTGAACCATGAGTCGAGATCCGGCATATAGCGAAAGACTTTCGTTCTCCCTACCCTCAGTCGGGCTCGCGCACAACAAGAATGAAAGGCCACGGGTTGCGAACGGCCGCCAACGGGCGTGGCGGGCGTCCGGAGCCAAGCCAGTCCGATCGTACGGGACGGGCCGTACCCATGGGACGGCCGTCAGGGCTGTGAATGTCCAGGGAGAGAAGATGCGGGCAAACGATTTCACCTTCGAGGCCCAGGACGGCGTCCGTCTTCTCGGCCGGCGCTGGCTGCCGGAGGGAGCGCCGCGCGCGGTCGTGCAGATCGCCCACGGCCTCGCCGAACATTCCGCCCGCTACGCTCGCCTTGCCGCGGCGCTCAACGCCGCCGGCTACGCGGCTTACGCCTTCGACCTGCGCGGCCATGGGCCCTCCGCGGCGCCGGCCGAGCTCGGCCATTTCGCCGACCGGGACGGCTGGGCGAAAGTGGTCGGCGACTGCGCTTCCTCGCGGAGCCGGTTCCCTCGCATTAGGGCAACCCGCCGCAAGCGGCCGGGCCGCAACCGCACAATGGGATTTGACCCTTAACCGATCGAAGCGATTCGGCGAGAGTAGCGCGAGTTGTGCCGGCATCCCGGCCTGTCTTTCAGGCTCGAGCGCCAGAGCGGCATTAAAAATTTGTGTGTAGTGTAACCCTTTTTTGATGTCGATCAATCTCCTCTGTCGAGGACCGCACTAGAAATTGCAAGGTAAGGCGGTGGTTTGCACATGCCGTGCGGTCATAGGAAACTTGGCGGTTGCCAGCCGCGCCCTCGAGGAGGACATAATGAAACTCTACACTATCGCTTGCGCCGCCGCATTTCTGTTGCCAGAGACAGCGCTACATGCCAATCCTATTGACTACAAAATTGACATTATCTATGTTGACGATTACCTCCAGACTTCTATTTCAAATAGCGCAGGTACCACCTACAATAATACTTTTGATTTCGCCCAAAGTGGCATTTTTGACGTCACATCCGATGTTAGAAGCGGCCTAAACACCCTTGAGTTTTCACTATACAATACGGACGCTGGTTTTTCTTACGGTTTTGAGCTTCAGGAAAACGGCCTTGTTGTTTTCTCGGCCTCATGTGGGACCTGGAACGCTTCGGCTGGCGGCTGTAACGGCGACTCTTACCAAATGGGCAATGTCATGAACGCTAGCGTTGTGTTCGATGGTGCGACCGGATTGATATCAAGCGCGGGTGCGGCTCTCACTCCTCCCGCAATGGCGCGGATCGCCGTGACTGCCCCAGAAATCCCGACCTATTTTGTTAATGGTTCGTATACGAACGCGGCGGTGCCTGAGCCCGCGACTTGGGCCTTGATTCTGATCGGGTTCGCAGGACTTGGTCTAGGCAGCTATCGCCGCACAAAGACAGCCTCCTGATTGTTCCCCGAACCTGCATCCCTTTGAAATTTTCCGAACCTTTGTGGTCGGCTTTATTCTCACCCGCAAGGCGAGACGCGCGCAAACGCTTGGCCGCTTTGACCACTTGGCTGCCGCGTGCGAACCGCAGACAATGCCGCCGAGTCCAATTAGGGACGGCGTCGGGAGGGATGGGGCGTGACGGCAAACGAGTTCGCCTTGCGCGCGGAGGACGGCGTCCGCCTTCTCGGACGGCGCTGGCTGCCCGAGGGGCGCCCCGGGCGGTCGTGCAGATCGCCCACGGCCTCGCCGAACATTCCGCCCGCTACGCTCGCCTTGCCGCGGCGCTCAACGCCGCCGGCTACGCGGCTTACGCCTTCGACCTGCGCGGCCATGGTCCCTCCGCAGCGGCCGCCGACCTCGGCCATTTCGCCGACCGGGACGGCTGGGCGAAAGTGGTCGGCGACCTCTGGACTTTCAATCGCCAGATCGCCGCCGAGCAGCCCGGGCGCCCATCGTCTTTCTCGGCCATTCGACCGGCTCGTGGATCGGCCAGCAATACGTCTCCGAGCATAGCGAGGCGCTCGCCGGCGTCGTCTATTCCGGCTCGAACGGCAAGCCGCCCCCGATCGCCGCCGCCGGCCGGCTCATCGCCCGGGCCGAGCGTCTCCGGCAGGGCGGCCGCGGCAAGAGCAGGCTCGTCAATGCGCTGATGTTCGACGGGCTCAACAAGCCTTTCGCGCCGGCCCGAACAAAGTCCGACTGGCTCTCCCGCGATCCGGCGGAAGTCGACGCCTATGTCGCCGATCCGCTCTGCGGCTTCGACGTCACCAACCAGCTCGCCATCGACCTCCTCGACGCGCTGCCCGGCCTGCTTGCTTCCGATCGGCTCGACCGAATCCGCAAGGACCTGCCGATCTATGTCTTTTCCGGCGAGAAGGACCCGGTCGGGCCGAACATTCAGGGCCTGATCGACTCGCTTAAGGGCGCAGGCTTTACCCGCCTGACGACCCGCATCTACCCCGGCGCGCGGCACGAGACGCTGAACGAGACGAACCGCGACGAGGTCACGCGCGACCTGATCGCCTGGCTCGACGGGGTGGTCGGCCGGTAGCGCGCCGCCAGCCCGGCGGCCGGTCGACGGGGGACCGGCATCCGGCGGCGGGACAGTCGCCGGGATTAACGAATAACAAAGGCGACCTCCCCGTCATTCGGAATTTCCTTGACAGGGCGGAAGCGACGTTCCATATTTGTTCTCAATCGGCTCAAGACGGAACACCCCTTGCCGCCCATCGAACACCCGCCCTCGCCCACAGCGCGCCAGGCGCCGCGGGAATTGGGGTCCGAGCGCGGACGGATGGCGGGGCGCGGCTTGGCCGTTTCCAATATCGCCCGAACGGAGGGCGTGTCCGAACGGGGACCCCGGAAGCCCATCGCCGACCTTTTCGCCCGCGTTGCCCCGGAGGCGAGCTCATCGTGGCTGCACAGGTCGGCTCGCTCGACAGGACGGCGATCCTCGCCGCGGCCACGGGCCGGCGAAAAAGGAACCAGAAGACGCGGCAAGCCCCTGAAAAGCCCCGTTTCCGGAGCCGACGGAGTCCGGGAAGAGCGTCCCTCGACAGGCTCAAGGCGAGCTCGGAAGCCGGCCCGGGGAGCGACCTCCCAAAGATGCGGGGACGCCGCGGACGGAACCGAAAGACGCCGCAAGTGCCTGAAAAGTCACGATTCGGGAGCCAAACTGATCCGGCCGGCCGCCGGACGCGCCGCTCAGAGGCAGGCGCGCGCGAATTTCTGGAAGGCCCGCGCGCGGTGCGAGAGGGCGAGCGAGCCGTCGGCGGGAATCCCGTGCTTCTCCTCCGCGCTCATCTCCCCGAACGTGCGGTCGTGGCCGTCGGGCCTGAAAATCGGGTCGTAGCCGAAGCCGGCCGTCCCGCGCGGCGGGAAGACGAGGTCGCCGTCGACCCGGCCCTCGAACGTCTCGGTCCGCCCGTCGGGCCAGGCGAGCGCCAGAGCGCTGACGAAATGCGCCCGCCACGGCAGCGGCGCGCCCTTGGCCAAAAGTTCCCGCTCGATCCGGGCCATCGCGGCGGCGAAGTCCTTCGACCCGCCCGCCCAGCGGGCCGAATAGATCCCGGGCGCGCCGCCGAGCGCCTCGACGCAAAGCCCGGAATCGTCGGCGAGCGCCGGCTGGCCGGACGCCCGCGCCGCCGCCTCCGCCTTGATCGCGGCGTTGTCGCGAAAGGTCAGGCCGGTCTCCTCGGGCTCGGCGAGGCCCAGGTCCGCCGCGCCGACCGCCTCGACGCCGTGCGGCGCGAGCAGCTCGCGAATCTCGCGGAGCTTGCCGGAATTGTGGGTCGCCGCCACGACGCGGCCGGAAAGGCGGCGGCGGCCGGCGGCGGAGATCGTCCGTCATTGGGACACCACCTTGTAGCGCTGGCCCGGGACGAGCGGCGCGCCGCGCTCGAGGCCGTTGAGGATCAGGAACTGGTCGAGCGCCTGCGGCAGGAACGCCATCCGCGCCGGCCATCGTATCGGCGCGTGTCGACGCCGCCGGCGGCGACGATCCTGATCGCCTGCGGCGCGGCGAGCGCGGAGTCCCGGGCGTTGATCAGGTGGAACGATTCGAGCGAGGCGCGAAACCGCTGATCGACGGCGGGCGACAGCGAGCGGGCGGCGAAGATGAGGCGATAGAGCCGGCCGTTCAGCCGCACGGCGCCGAGCCGGAAGCTCCACTGGTCGCCGCGCGCCGTCGCCGTCGCGGCCTCGAGGCCGCCGATCTGCAAGGGTCTCGACGTCGGTCGTCTTCACGCCGTCGATCCAGCCCGACGCGATCGCGCTCGCGACCGGGGTCGAATCCGGGATCGGAATGCTGTCGAGCCGAAGCGCCTCCGCCGCCGCCGTCGCCGACGCCGATCAGCGCGGCGGACTGGTTCTCGAGCGTGAACCCCGACGGCGCCTCGAAGGCGAAGCCGAGCTTGGGATGGATGAACAGGCTTCCCGCGCACCACGCCCTGGGACGGGTCGTCGCCGAACAGGAGGCCGTCGATCGCCGCGAGATAGGCGTCGCGGCCGGTCGCGCCGTCCGCGGGCGATCCGATCCGCGCGCGCTTCCGCTTGCGCCTGGGCGATGCGCTCCGGAGTCGAGGGATGGGTCGCCATCATGTCCGGCCGATCGGCCGACGGCGCGCCGGAGATCGAGGCGGTGAGCGCGCTCCATTCGCCGAGCGCGGTCAGGAACCGCGCGGCGGCATAGGGGTCGTAGCCCGCCCGCGCGATGGCCTTGATGCCGATCTGGTCGGCCTCGAATTCCTGCTCGCGCGAAAAGCTCGCGATCGACAGCCGCGAGCGGGCCTCCGCCTCCTCGGGCGCCTGGGAACGCTCCAGCACCTGCGCGTTGACCCGGGCGAACAGCGCGGTGGTCTTGGCGAATTCGGCCCGCTGCGCCGCGTGGCGCGCCGTCACATGGGCGATCTCGTGCGCCATGACCGCGGCGATCTCGGAGGTGTCGTCGGCGAGCGCGAGCAGGCCGCGGGTCATGAAGATGTCGCCCGAGGGCAGGGCGAAGGCGTTGACGACCGGCGAATCGAGCAGCGTGACGCGATAGGGCTGGCTCGACGCGTCGGAAGCCTGCGGCGAGCTTGACCGAGCACGCGCGTTGAGGTAGGCTTCGGTCGCCGGGCGCGCGATACTCGCCGCCGAAGGCGTCGATCAGCCGCTTCCGCTCCGGACTTGCCGGCGGGGCGAGGCCGGCCTCGGCTCGCGCGGCGCGCGGCCGCGACGCCGCTCGGGGCGGGCGGCGCCTCGACCGACGCGCAGGCGGCCAGGCCGAGGCTCAAGCGCCAAGCGCCGGCAAAAGCCCGCGCAGGAGCCCGCGCCGGCGCGCGCGCGCGCCGACGGCCGGCCCCTCGATTTCGCGGAACGCAGTCGATCATGGGTGCGGCTTGTCCACCCCCGGCGCGTCCGGAACGCCCCAGAAATTCGATCATCGCCGGCTCGCTGACCTCGAGTCTCGGGCCCAAACGGTTATCAAGCGCCCCTCGCACGCGGATCGTCTGGCCGGTCGCCGGCGTCGACCGGCATGCCCGGCTCGCGCGAAAGCCGCCTCGAGCTTCCGCGGGACGACGATCGTCGGCCCGCCCTTGGGCAGCGAGGTCAAGATAAAGGCGCGAGCGGCCAAAGCCAACCCTCCGCACCCGGCCCTCGATCACCACGAACCGTCCGTCGTTTCGCCTGAGCGCCTTCGGCGTCCGCGGCGTCGATGACGGCGGCGCTGCGGGTCGGCCCAAAGGCCGAGTCCGCGGCGCGCGCGCTTCGTCTTCGATCCGAAGCCGCTCGGCGACGCAGCCGCGCGCCTCGAAGGCCGGCGAAACAACGGGCGTAGCCGGCCGCGAGCAGGGTCGTGCGCCGCGGTGTCGCCGGCCGCCGTCTGCGACCGGGGTCGGAAAGCTGCGATGTCCGCGACCACGCGGCCCCAGCGGTCCGTCCCGCCGGCGAGGCGCTCGAGTTCGCCGTCGCGGCCGACGATCCGGGCGGCGACGAACGTCTCGCGCCGCCGTCGGCGAGATCGGGCGCCCGCGCCGGATCGGGAGGCGCGACGCCGCCGAACCGGACCGTGCGGCCGTCGGCGAGGACGAGATCGAGCCGATCGTCGACGTCCGCGACTTGCGCTGTTCCGTCCGGAGTCGCCGCAGGCCGCCCGCGCGGAACCGACCGCGGCGAGCAGGCGAGACCCGCCACGGCGAGCGCCGCGCATGCCGCGCGGAGGCGGACGAAGCGGCGAAGAGGACGGTGCGCGGCGCCCAAATCCATGCTAACGGTCTTGCCCGCTCGCGGCGCTTTCGTCAAAGACTGCGCCCGCGAGGCTGACCCGCGCGTCGGCTGCGTCCCGGTAGCTCAGCAGGATAGAGCACAGGTTTCCTAAACCTGGGGTCAGGGGTTCAATTCCCTTCCGGGACGCCATTCTCCACACAATCTGCGGTTGATGGAAGCGCACGGAGATGGACTCCTGCGCAACCGGGAGACGCACCGAGGGGTGGCAGGAACGGCTCACCGGTAGGATTGTGGGCCGCGGTTACATGCGGGTTACAGCGGCACCAACACCCCGCTATCCCGACATCAGCCGACGTCCGCTCCTTTCGATGAACCCTAGGCAAAACTCTCACGAAAATTATTTTACACTGCAATAACAACGGATTAGCACAGATCCGCGTCGATTTTCGCCCGTACTTTGCTCTGTAGGTAGCCCTACAGCTGGATTTTCCGTTTAAACTGCTGAATCGCGCCATCCTAAGGTCCGTAGCATGATCTACGGACGCAAAACCAAGCTTCGCGATATCAGCGAGGTCCAAAGTGGCTACACCGCCCGGACTGCGCTGAAGCCCGCCGCAAAAGGCGGCGTGCAAGCAATCCAACTTCGTGATCTGCAAGGAGAAGAAGACTTCGATCTCGCGTCCGCGCCTTACTACCCGCTCGAGCCGTCCTATGAGCGCAATTTGGTTAGGGGTGGGGACGTCCTGTTCCGATCGCGTGGACAGAGGAACACCGCCGTGGTCATGGACCCCAGTTCCAAGGCCGCAGCGGTCGCGATCCTGCCGCTGATCGTGCTGCGGCCGAACCGGGAGCTTGTTGATCCGCGGTACCTGGCCTGGTTCATCAACCAGCCCACAACGCAGCGTTATTTCAACACCTGCGCCCACGGCACGTCGCTGAGGATGATTCCGAAGGCGTGCTTGGACGACCTCGAAGTCGAACTGCCCGAACTCAGCACGCAAAGGCTAATCGTCGAAATCGACGGCCTCGCGCGGCGCGAGCACGCTCTCGCCAATCGCCTTGCGGACAAGAGACTTGAGCTCATGAGTTTCGCCCTGCTCTCGCAGGCGCGAAAAGCCCAGCTCCACGCCAATGGAGCTGGGCCGTTAGCCGCCCGTCAGACGTCGAACCCCGGCGGGCATATCCGAACGGACAAAGCCTAGGAGGCGCAAATGTCCATCCAGACGGAAAACTACCACGCCGAAGGGACTTTCGGCAACGCGAAGACCGAAAACAAGGAGAAGTGGGTTCCCGCCATCAGGTCGGACCTGACGACGACCTCGAAGCAGTCCTTCGACGACACCGTCAGCCTGCTCTGGAAGCAGATCAAGGAGCGGAAGGAGGCCGGCACGCTGCCTGCTTTTCCCTTCGACCGTGACGGTTGGTATGACGTCACGCCGGAAATCGCGGAAGCGGCGCTGATGCACAGCGCCGGCAACCGCGAGTTTTCGTTCCCCACGGTCAAGGCTTACGCCTCCGACATGGAGAACGGAGACTGGCAGCCGACCGGCGAGACGATCTGCGCCAGCAACCGCGTCCTCGACAACGGGCATCACCGCTGCTTGGCCGGTCTCCTGAGCGGCCAGACGTTCCGTTGCTACGTGGTCGTCTCCGCGCCGGCCATCACCAACGCTTTCGCCTACTTCGACAGCGGCAAGAAGCGCACCCCTGCCGATGCGCTCCACATTGCCGGCTGGAACGGGTCTGGCAAGGCCTTGGCCAGCGCGATCGCCAACCTGGCGGTGCGCTACGACAACGGCGTGTTGGGCGTCGGCAAGCAGCCGCGCGCCAAGCCGGTCAATTCCCGCGACGTGCTCCGCTACATGCAGCACCACCAGGACTTCCGTACGGCGGCTCAGCTGATGTTGGGCAGCCATCCGGAAGCCGTCGAGGTGATTCGCTCCAGGCCGGCGGCGATTTTCTTCGCGTGGCTGGTGTTGCGCACCTACGACGAGGCGACGCTGCGCGACTTCTGCGAGCCGCTCGGAACGGGGGCCCTCCTGGACGAGGACTCCCCCCTCTTGGCGGTCCGCGCCAAGCTGCTCGCTCCCGAGGTCAAGGGCAACAAGATGCCCGACCGCACCAGGCTCGCCTACCTTTGCAAGGCCTTCCTGATGCATGTCGCTGGCCAGAAGATGCAGCGCACGCGCGGCGGCAGGGTGCAGCCGCTCGGACTGGAGGTCGACGAGCCTTTCCCGCGCATCGATCCGCCGATGGCCGAGGCCGAGGCGGCCTAATCCCTGCAACTTGGGGGGCGTTCGCGCCCCCCTTTCCATGCGCGAGTACGCCATGACCATCCAGCACTATGCTTTACACAGTTTCTGTAAGGCCTTTCGCCGCGCCGACGCACGCGAGAAGGACGAGATCGTCGCCCGCATGAGGAGCCACGGCTATGACGGAGAGCAACCGATCACTCTGTACGAGGGCCAGATCCTCGACGGCGGCACGAGGTATGACGCCGCACTCGAGGCGGAGGTCGAGCCTACGTACACCGTCTTCAACGGCAACGAGGACGAAGCCATTGCGCTTGTTGTTCGCCGCAACAAGCGCAAGCATACGATCGTAGGGCAGCTTGATCTCGGGCTTGCGCGGCTCGTCATAGCGCGGCACGACAGATCGCCGGGACGTGGCAGCAACAACAGCGGAACCTCGGACGGCCGCGGAGACGGTCGCTTGACCTGCGCAACGAAAACGGCCGAGCTGGTAGCCAAAGAAGGCGGTCGCGGCGGGGGGACCGTTATGAAGGCGCGCGATCTAATTCTGCATGCAGCGCCTAATATCGTGGCGATGGTCGAGGCGGGCGAGTTAGCTACGACGACCGCCGCCGACGGCGTTCGCCGCAAGACCAGGGACGAACAGGCACAGATGACCGCGACTGATGTCCGTGGGGCGGACGGGGCGCGCGACAAGCGTCGCTATGAAAGCGTCAAGCCCGCGCGCGCTCGCACGTCGATACCGGCGACGCCGACCCGTCCTCACACCCACCTTACCCGCCTCGATATCGGTGAAGAGCGCATCTTCGGCCAGCCCGTCCAGCTTTGGCCAGCCCGCGTCCAGCGTCTTCAGGAAGCCGGAATTCGAGTCTCCGGCATTGCTGCGCGCGTTGAGTTTCTCGCCAAGGTCGACACCGAAGGGTGCGTCGAAGATCTCCGGCAATTGCTGGCCTATCAGCCGGTGGCGGGAAAGAAAAATGGGGAGGAGCGCGATTTTGCCAGGGAAGCCAGGAAGTCCCTCGCGGCTATCGAGCAGCATATCGAGAACGCAATCGAACGACTTATAGCTCTGCGTGCCGGCATCACGAGCCGGCGGAATGACACCTCACCGCAGCAGGAGCATAGCGGAGTGGCCGACGTAGGTCTGCCATAGCCTATTGCGACGCTTGAAGAAAGATTGAAACGATGAACGATAAGCTGACACAGCAGGAAATCAACAATACGGCATGGGCGGCATGCGACACGTTCCGCGGCGCCGTCGATCCAGCGCAGTACAAGGACTACATCCTTGTCATGCTGTTCCTCAAGTACATCTCCGACCTCTGGAACGATCACGTCGGAACTACCGCAAGCAGTACGGCGAGGACGATGCGCGCATCCGCCGCCGCCTGGAGCGCGAGCGCTTCGTCCTGCCCGAGGGCTGCAGCTTCTATGATCTCTATGAGCAGCGCAGCGAAGCCAATATCGGCGAGCTGATCAACATCGCGCTGGAAAAGATTGAAGACACCAACCGCGCCAAGCTCGAAGGCGTCTTCCGCAACATCGACTTCAACTCCGAATCGAATCTGGGCCGCGTCAAGGATCGCAATCGCCGCCTCAAGAACATGCTCGAAGACTTCAACAAGCCCGCGCTCGACCTCCGCCCCGTCGCGCGTCAATGAGGACGTCATCGGCGAGTGCTACATCTATCTGATCTCGCGCTTTGCCTCCGACGCGGGCAAGAAGGCTGGCGAATTCTATACGCCTGCCGCCGTTTCGCGGCTGCTGGCGCAGCTGGCCGGTCCCGAAGCCGGGCAACACCATCTGCGACCCGGCCTGCGGTTCCGGCTCGCTGCTGATCCGCGCCGCCGAAGAGGTCGGCTCAGACAACTACGCGCTCTACGGCCAGGAGGTCAACGGCGCAACCTGGGCGTTGGCCCGCATGAACATGTTCCTGCACTCCAAGGATGCCGCCCGCATCGAGTGGTGCGACACGCTCAACAGCCCGGCGCTGATCGAGAACGACCAGCTGATGAAGTTCGATGTCGTCGTCGCCAATCCGCCCTTCTCGCTCGACAAGTGGGGCGCGGAACATGCCGGCGCTGACCAGTACAAGCGGTTCTGGCGCGGCATTCCGCCCAAGTCCAAGGGCGACTACGCCTTCATCACCCACATGATCGAGATCGCGCGGGCGCGCAGAGCGGCCGCGTCGCCGTCATCGTGCCGCACGGCGTGCTGTTCCGCGGCGGCAGCGAGGGCAAAATCCGCAAGGCGCTGATCGAAGAGAACCTGCTCGATGCCGTCGTCGGCCTGCCCGCCAACCTGTTCACGACGACCGGCATCCCGGTCGCGATCCTGGTCTTTGACCGCTCTCGCGAGCAGGGCGGCGCGAACGAGACGCGCAAAGACATGCTGTTCATCGACGCCAGCAAGGAGTTCACCCCGGGCAAGACGCAGAACCTTATGGAAGAACCGCACATTTCAAGAATTATGGAACCTATCGCGCACGCAAAGTGATCGAGAAATTATCTCACACCGCCCAACCCAACGAGATTGAGGAGAACGACTTCAATCTCAATATTCCCCGCTATATCGACACCTTCGAGGCCTGAGGAGGAGATCGACGTTGCCGCGCTCCAGAAAGAAATTAACAAAGTCGAAGTCGAGCTGGCCGACGTGCGCACTCGGATTGCGGATTACTTGAAGGAGCTTGGCGTCGATGCTTAATGGCTGGCGTCGAGGAGAATTTCGCGATTGCATCACTGCGATCACTTCGGGTAAGAGTGTAAATTCCGTCGATGAGCTCGTCCGTGATGGCGAATGTGGAGTACTCAAGACGAGTTGCGTTTACAATGGGCGCTTTGACCCAAATGAAAGCAAAGGGGTTATTGACTCTGAAAAACATCTCGTTCGCTGCCATGCTCGCAGAGGAAGTCTTATTACACAACGACAAATGAATTAGTGAGTTACGTACACACAAAAAAA
>CAWANA010000012.1:0-137068 GCA_963783275.1 uncultured Alphaproteobacteria bacterium
ATCCCCGACCCCGATCTGCGCCGCGATCTCGGCGACCGATACGCCGCGGTTGAGATAGTCGACGATCAGGCGTTCGCGCTTGAATTTTTCGAGGCGGGCGGCGCGCGCTTCGGACGGCGGATTCAAGGCCGCACCGGCCAGGGCGGCTTCGGGACAATCGGACATGGACGTACTCTCGTTCTGACTAGAACAAATGTAGAACGCGGCCTGCCGATTGGCAAGAGATTGTTGCATTTGCCGAGATCGGCTTGCGGCGCGCATCCGGCCTTCGCCGGGAGGCCGATGGCCGCTTGTCTGTCGGACCCATGAATTTCGCGGTTTGCGCAGGGAGCGGCGCTTAGGCGAGAGCTTAGCTACGAGGTCGTATCCGCCGATTTTTCATGCGGTTCCCAGCAGATCCGCGGAAAGACCTGGCGGCTGCGCAAGCAGCAAGCCTTCCGAAGGTCTCCGTGCGCGTCGCTTTGCCGCACCGCTAATGTTTTGCGGCGCGCGCATTTTTTGTTAACACTAGTAACGCAAGTAGGTTAATAAAAGGGGTTATCCATGGTACGCGCGAGATTAACTGCCATCGCGCTTGCGACCGTAGCTGCGACATGTGCGGCTGGCGGAGCGAGAGCCGATACAAATATCGCCTTGGGGAAGACGGTTTCTATCGTCGCCACCGATCCCGATTCCAACGCCGGCTTCGTGAACGATACCGCTGGAAATCTCCAGAACATCACGAACGGGACGATCCTTCCGGACGCGACAGGGTACTGGACCTCAGCGGCAGCCGCTCAGGCGATCGAGTGGAACGGCGATGGATATGTCTTCCAGATTTCGCTCGGCAGCGAGTACACGATTGATGGCCTGATCGTGGACGCTGACGACAATGACGCCTATCAACTGCAGTATTACAACGCGTCCACAAGCTCTTGGGATGCGCTGTACACCGCTCCGATCGCCAGCGTAGGGTATGGTATCCGCACCCGGCCGGATTATTCTGATCAGAGTGCGGAATACAGCCTGTCGACGCCCGTGACGACCGACGCCGTGAGGATTTTCGGTGGCTATAGCGACGATAACTTTACCTATGACGGCGTCGGTAATCAGGGCGGCTATGCGGTAGCGCAGGTGGAGCTTTTCGGCATACCCGCCGTTGGGGGCGTTCCGGAGCCGTCCACGTGGGCTATGATGCTGCTCGGCTTCGCGGGCCTCGGCTTCGCGGGGTATCGGACGTCTCGCCGGGCAGTATCGATCGCCCCGCCTGATCGCTGACCGTCGTCGACGTTGGAGAGACCGCCGCGAGGCGGTCTTTCTTTTTTTGTCGCGTGCCGGTGTAGCCCACTTGCGGCGCGGGACGCATCGAGGGGTGGAGACTACGCCTAAGGCAAAGGCAGGTTAGGACAGCCCGAACGATAAGTGAATCGGGGCGGCCGTTGGCGGTGCGACGTTGTGACTCGGCGGCTGGTGCGACCTTCGCCGGGAGGCCGATGGCAGCCCCGGTTTGCGCACATAGCGGGCGGGCGCAGGCGGCCTGGTGAACGGGCCAAATTTGATCCGAAGCGGAAGTTCCCCTCGCCGGGGTAAGACCATCCTCAACGGAAACTGGCTGCCAGAGCGGGAACCCCAGTACACATTTGCGATCGATCTTGCGCTAGTGCAATTTCTGACTGACGTCGTTCAAGCAAAACAGAGAGTTCGGACTAGGGTGGTTGCGGAACGCCGGCAGGTCACGGTCCTCTTTGCCGACATGGTCGGCTTCACGGCCTTCTCAGATCGTTCCGGGGAGGAGGCCGCATTCATGCTCATGCAAAGCCTCGCCAAGCTGATGGAGGACGCAGTCCGCGAACAGGGCGGCGTTGTTCAGAGCTTCACTGGCGACGGGATTATGGCGGTATTCGGCGCGCCGGTGGCGTATGAGGACGCACCTCTACGCGCCTGTCGGGCCTCCCTGGCGATCCTCGAAAGACTGAAGGCCGGCGGCGACGATCTCGAAGTGTCTCATGGGGCGCGCCCGCAGATGCGTATCGGCCTCAACTCCGGGTCGGTGGTCATCGGCAAGGTACAGGGCGGCGCCGACGCTGGCGTGACGGTTCTCGGCGATACGGTGAACGTCGCGGCGCGTTTGCAAGCCCTGGCGCAGCCCGGCTCGACGGTCATGAGCGAAGCGACGCACCGATTGGTAGAAGGGTTAGTTGAGGCCAGTTTTCTCGGCGACCAACAGGTCAAAGGCAAGTCCGATGCGCAGAAGGTGTATCGACTTGAGGACGTCCGAGAGCGCGCAACGCGGTTTGACGCCAAGGTACGGCGAGGCCTTACCCATTACGTCGGACGCGATCGGGAACTGGAGAAACTCGAGCGCGGCCTCGAGGCCATCGGGACGGGCATCCAAGTCTTCGACATTGTCGGAGAGCCGGGTATCGGCAAGTCTCGCCTCGTGCATGAATTCCTTGGGCAGATCGTCCAGGAGCGCGTTCGAGTTTTAATGGGAAGCTGCACGCCGGAAGGCCAGCAGGTGCCATTTCAAGCCTTCATAGAAGTAGTGCGCGGGGCGTTTCGCCTATCGCCAAGCGATGGGCGAGACGCCGTGGCGCGCCAACTGGGCGAGGGTTTGCACGGGCTCGGGCTGTGGACACAAGAGAGTCTCGGCTTGTTGCTCAATCTTCTCGGACTGAAACCTCCCGAGGGGGCTTTGCACGGGTTGGATGGCGTATTGATCGGGTTGCGAACGCGCGAACTCTTGCAGAGGCTTATCCAGGCGCGCGGTCGTTTGCGACCAACGATCATGGTGTTCGAGGACCTACATTGGCTTGATAGCGCTTCGGAGGCACTCCTCGCGAACATCGTAACTATCGACGACCCACTCCAGCTTCTGATCCTGCTTACGCGACGGCCCGAATACCGCCCACCGTGGACCGGTCAACCGTGCGTCACACGATTGCCCGTGGAGCCCCTTTCGGATCGTGAAACGGCCAGGATCGCGCAGGCTCGGCTCGGCGTCGACAAGCTACCGGAGACGTTGGCAAAGCTCATTGTTGCAAAGGCGGGAGGCAATGCGCTTTTTGCTGAAGAAATCGCAAATTTTCTCGTTGAACGTGGTATTGTGCGTCGCAACTCTGCTGGACTTGATTTCGAGGCTGGGGCGGTCGCTGCTGCCCTTCCGGAAAGCGTGCAGTCGTTGCTTGCTTCGCGGGTTGATCAGCTCAGTCTGAAGTGGACCCCGATTTTGGGACCAGCGGGTAAGTTGGAGGCCGGTCGCTCCGTTTGATAGACGGAGCGAGCGATGACGAAGAAGACGAGACGACGGATTGACGCCGGGCTGAAGGCGAAGATCGCGCTTGAGGCCTTGCGGGAGCAGACGACGGTCACGGACCTGGCGCAGCGCTACGAGGTCCATCCGAACCAGATCTACGCCTGGAAGAAGCAGCTTCAGGATCAGGCGGCGCGCGCCTTCGACCCGGGCGTCGGGCGAGACGCGGAGACGGCGCATGAGCGGGAGATCGAGCGGCTGCACGCCAAGATCGGGCAGCTCACGGTCGAGCGGGATTTTTTAGCGCGGAGGTCCGGAAGATGAGCGCTCCGGACCGCAGAGCGATGCTCGACCGCGCCGACGAGGCGCTGTCGGTCCGGCGGCAATGCGCGCTGCTCGGCGTGGCGCGCTCGGGCGTCTATCGGGCGCGAAAGCCGGCGAACGACAACGACGCGTCGCTGATGCGCCGGATCGACGAGCTGTTCACCGCCTGGCCGTTTCTCGGCTCGCGCCGGATGGCGGCGATGCTGCGCGCCGAGGGCGTCAACGTGAATCGCAAGCGCGTGCAGCGGCTGATGCGCTTGATGGGGATCGCCGCGCTCGGGCCGAAGCCGAAAACGACCAAGCCCGCGCCCGGCCACAAGATCTATCCCTATCTCCTGCGCGGCGTGACGATCGAGCGGGCGAACCACGTCTGGGCCGCCGACATAACGTACATTCCGATCGGCCGCGGCTTTCTCTATCTCGTGGCGATCATCGACTGGGCGTCGCGCGCGGTGCTGTCTTGGCGGCTGTCGAACACGATGGACGTCTCGTTCTGCCTTTCGGCGCTCGAGGAGGCGCTGGCGAGGTTCGGCCGGCCGGAGATCTTCAACACCGACCAAGGCTCGCAGTTCACCTCGGCCGCCTTCACCGGCGCGCTCATCAAGGCCGGCGTCGCGATCTCCATGGACGGGCGCGGCCGCTGGATGGACAACGTCTTCATCGAGCGGCTGTGGCGGTCGCTCAAGTACGAGGACGCCTATCTCAAGGGCTACGCCGACGGCCGCGAAGCCGCGCGCGGCATCGCCGAATGGATCGCCTTCTACAACGAACGGCGCCCTCACCAGGCGCTGGCCGACCGCGCCCCGATGGCAGTCTGGCGCGAGGCGGCCGCGGGCGGCGGAGCTGTGGACATGATGGACAACGCATCCGCGTTGCCCACATGCCCACAGCCGCAGAAGCAGACGCAGCCTTTCGCTGCGTGATAGAAAGGAACGACGAGCGGCCGGATTTCCAACTACCAAACCGCATCAAGCGGTCCCGCTGCGCGGGTCCATTTCAAGTCCTGCTGATCGAGCTTTACTGCAGACGGCGGCGGTGATCGGACGACGATTTGATCCTGATTTGGTCACTGTGGTCGGCAACGCAACCGAAAGCAACGCTTTATGCTTCGAGGCTATGGAGGCGCTCGATCTCATTCGTCGGGCGGAAGGCTCCCAGGATTATGTCTTCAAGCATGCGCTCGTCATGGACGCGCTTTACAACGGCCTTTTGAGTGGCCCCCGCGCAACGGTGCACCTCAAAGTCGCCGAAGAACTGGAACGGCGCGGCGCCAATCGCCTATTGGAGATTGCTGAAACCCTCGCGCACCACTACGCGGCCACTGAGCGCGCCGACAAAGCATTCACGTACCTGGCGATGGCAGGCGACAAAAGCCTCGATGTCTACTCCGTTCCGGAAGCCGAACGATACCTTCGGCAGGCGCTGGAGGTCTTCGACGCACATGGCGCATGTGCGGACCGATCGTCTGTTGCGAGGGTGATGCTCCGGTTGCTCGAAACACTGACGAACAAAGGTGCGTATCGAGAGGTCGGCGTAGCTGCCAGCAAATTCATACCCTTGATTAGGGAAAACGGCGAGACGCCCGAACTCGTCTACGCTCTCTACTATCAAGCAATGGGGCTTTGGGCACAGCTCGATATTCGCGCGGCCCGGGACGTTGCGCTTGAGGAGCTATCGATTGCTCAACGCCTCGGTGATGAGAAGGCCACGGTTTACGCTCGAGCTGAACTCCTATTTATTACAACTCACTTGGGTGCGAACTCACTCGAAGTCACCAATGCAATCAAGGCAGATTTGCTTGATAGTTGCGTTTATCTCAATGATAACTATATAATTAATTGGACTTACTATGCCATCGCCTGGGATTACGCTTACCGTGGGCTTTTAAAAGAAGCCCGGCAAGTTGCGAGGGAACTGATTGCGAGCGGGGAGTCACGCAACGACCCAAGAGCAATCGGCCAGGCGAACATGCTGCTCGGTTATGCGGAAATGGTTTGCGACAACTTTGTTGCAGCTATAGCCCACGCGGAGGAGTGCGTCCATGTAGCAGTAACCGAAAATGAACGGAGACAGGGAGCGTTAATCAAGGCAACTTCCCGAGTTCTTCTTGGGTATGCTCAAGAAGAACTCGCAGAAATTGACGCAATAAATTCTGATCTACGAGATATAGGAATGACTATTACTATTCAGCGCGCTCCCCACGCAATAGCTTCGATTATGATTGGCCGGATTACTGAAGGCATACGAGTTCTCGAACGAGAGATTGCTCTATGGGATTCTGTGGGGGATCAATGCCGGTCGGCCTGGCACCGCGTCATTCTTGCCGAGGTGTTTATTCAAATCCTATCGGGCAAAGACAAGCCTCCCGCGTCAGTGCTCCTTGGGAACCTCTGGACGATTTCCAGCGTCGTGGTTTTCGGCGCGCGCCGTGCTCGGAGGCTGCTCGAGCAAGCGGCCGCGGTTCAAGAGTTCAGCGAGCGAGGTTTCATGATAGCGCGCATCAACTTCGATCTCGGCGTTTTGTCCGCAATGAGGAAGAAGCGTGACGAGGCAAAACGCTACTTCGAAAGTGCGCGGGTCGGCGCTGAAGGTCAGGGAGCCGACATGCTGCTGCAAAAAATCAACGCCGCGCTCGCGGGACTTCAGCGAGGCCAGTGAAAGGGGCTCATTTTCGCTCTATGCGATTTGCGGCGTTCGGCCACTCCTCGACCCGCGCCCCTCTGAGCGGCGACCGGCCTAAAGGCAGGCCCGCTAATCTGCCCACCTGCGAGATTCACCGTCTCGATCCGCGACGGTGGCTTCACGTCGAAATCGCTCTTTCCCCGTCGTTGGGGAGTGGTCCGCGCGCGCTACCCACCAAAGTACCGTTGCCCCTCCGAATACACTCAGCAGATATAGCGGCAACGGCGCTTGTCCGACGTCCGCAGTCGCGGACCGGACAGCGACACGTTCAGCGGAGGAAACACCATGTATCAGGCGGCGATTGACAAGATTGCGGCGCGCGGACTGATCCGCGAAAAGTACGACAATTTCATCGGCGGCAAGTGGGTCGCCCCGGTCGAGGGGCGCTACTTCGACAATCCGAGCCCGATCACCGGCAAGAAGCTGTGCGCGATCCCACGCTCCTCGGCGGCCGACATCGAGCTGGCGCTCGACGCGGCCCATGCGGCCAAGGACGCCTGGGGCAGGACCTCGGTCGCCGACCGCTCCCTTGTCCTGCTCAAGATCGCCGACCGCATGGAGGCCAATCTCGATCTCCTGGCGCTCGTCGAAACCCTCGACAACGGCAAGCCGATCCGCGAGACGACCGCCGCCGACCTGCCGCTGTGCGTCGACCACTGGCGCTATTTCGCCGGCGCGCTCCGCGCCCAGGAAGGCTCGCTCGGCGAGATCGACCACGATACCGTCGCCTACCACTACCATGAGCCGCTCGGCGTCGTCGGCCAGATCATTCCCTGGAACTTCCCGCTCCTGATGGCGGTGTGGAAGCTCGCCCCCGCGATCGCCGCCGGCAACTGCGTCGTCTTGAAGCCCGCCGAACAGACGCCGCTCGCGATCCTGACGCTGATCGAGCTGATCGGCGACATTCTGCCCGCCGGGCGTCATCAACGTCGTCAACGGCTTCGGCCTCGAGGCCGGCAAGCCGCTCGCGTCGTCGAAGCGCATCGCCAAGATCGCCTTCACCGGCGAGACGACGACCGGCCGGCTCATCATGCAATACGCCTCCGAGAACCTGATCCCGGTCACGCTCGAACTCGGCGGCAAGTCGCCCAACATCTTCTTCGAAGACGTGATGGAGGCCGACGACGAGTTCTTCGACAAGGCGCTCGAAGGCTTCGCGATGTTCGCGCTCAACCAGGGCGAGGTCTGCACCTGCCCGAGCCGCGTGCTCGTTCAGGAATCGATCTACGACAAGTTCATGGAGCGCGCGGTCGAGCGCGTGAAGAAGGTCAAGCAGGGCCACCCGCTCGATCCGACGACCATGATCGGGGCCCAGGCCTCCTCCGACCAGCTCGAGAAGATCCTGTCCTACCTGGACATCGGCCGCGCCGAAGGCGCGCAGGTGCCTGACCGGCGGCAAGCGCGCCAACCTCGAGGGCGAACTCGCGGGCGGCTACTACGTCGAGCCGACGATCTTCGCCGGCCACAACAAGATGCGCATCTTCCAGGAGGAAATCTTCGGGCCGGTCGTGTCGGTGACCAAGTTCAAGGATGAGGCCGAAGCGCTCGCCATCGCCAACGACACGCTCTACGGCCTCGGCGCCGGCGTCTGGACCCGCTCCGGCTTGCGCTACTATCGCATGGGCCGCGGCATCCACGCGGGCCGCGTCTGGATCAACTGCTACCATGCCTATCCCGCCCATGCGGCGTTCGGCGGCTACAAGCAATCGGGCATCGGGCGCGAAACCCACAAGATGATGCTCGACCACTATCAGCAGACCAAGAACCTCTTGATCAGCTACTCGACCAAGGCGCTCGGCTTCTTCTGAGCGCGCCGGTCCGGAGGGGCGGCGTCTCGCCGCCCCGCGGAGCGCGAGACGCGCTCCCTCCGGGCCGCAACGGCCATTCGGGCGGGGGTTCGCCCCGTCCGCCCATCCTCGGAGGCTCGTCATGGTCGAACGCGTGCTCATCACCGACGCTGCGGCGGCGATGGTGGAGAAGCTGAAGGGCCAGCACGGGCCCTTGATGTTCCACCAGTCCGGCGGCTGTTGCGACGGCTCCGCGCCGATGTGCTTTCCCGCCGGCGAGTTCAAGGTCGGCGGGCAGGACGTGCTGCTCGGCGCAATCGCCGGATTGCCCGTTCTATATCGGCGCCGCCCAGTTCGAATATTGGCGCCACACGCAGCTCATCATCGACGTGGTGCCCGGGCGCGGCGCGGGCTTCTCGGTCGAGGCGCCCGAGGGCGTCCGCTTCCTCACCCGCAGCCGCGTCTTCACCGACGCGGAGGCGGACGAGCTCGCCGTGGCGGGCGAGCCGGCGCGCGGGGATTGACCAAGGCGCCTTGGGACAGCGCTCGCTTTGGCGCGGCGCCGCACTAGCGGCCCCGCGCTTCAGCGGCTAAACTGCCGGCATGACGCAACCGCGGCGAATCCTGATCGTGGACGACGACGCCGACCTGCGCAGCGCGCTCGCCGAGCAACTCGCCCTCCATCCGGAGTTCGAAGTCGAAACGGCGGCCAGCGCCGGGGCGGCGCTCGCGGCGATCCCGGACCTGAATCCGGACGTCGTGATCATGGACGTCGGCCTGCCCGACCTCGACGGCCGCGAGGCCGTCAGGCAATTGCGGCGCGACGGCTTTCGCCGCCCGATCATGATGCTGACCGCGCACGATTCGGACGCCGACGCCGTCCAGGGGCTCGAATCCGGGGCGAACGACTATGTCGGCAAGCCCTTCCGCTTCGTGGTGCTGCTCGCCCGCATCCGCGCCCAGCTCCGCCAGTACGAATCGAGCGAGGACGCCGAGTTCCGGGTCGGCCCCTACACGTTCCGCCCGACGTCGAAGAACCTGGTCGACGCCAAGGGGGTCAAGCTCCGCCTGACCGAAAAAGAGGCGGCGATCCTGCGCTTCCTGCACCGGGCCGACCAGCAGCCGGTGCCGCGCGAGGACCTGCTCAAGCACGTCTGGGGCTACAACGCCAACGTCACCACGCACACGCTCGAAACCCATATCTACCGCCTCCGGCAGAAGATCGAGGACAATCCGGCCGACGCCCAGCTCCTCGTCACCGAGGCCGGCGGCTATCAAGCCTGGTCGCCGCGGCCGCGGAAGGAATGCTCCGGGTGACCCTCGACGCCGACGTCGCGCGGCTGGCGCGGGTCCGGCCGTTCAGCCTGATGCCGCGCGAGGCGGTGCAACTCATCGCCTTCTCCTGCGTCAAGCAGCGCCTGCGCGCCGGCGAGCCGCTGTTCAGCGCGGGCGAGGCGGGCGACGACGGCTATTTCGTCCAGACCGGCGCGATCCTGCTCGAGGACAAGCGCGCGCCCTCCGAGACCGCCCGGCGGGCGACGACGGGCGCGCTGATCGGCGAGAGCGCCCTCTACGCGCCGGTCGTGCGCCGGGTCGACGCGCGGGCCGTCGAGGATACGGTGCGTGACGCGCATCCCGCGCGAGACCTTCCGCCGGGTGCTGGCCGAGTTCCCCGAGGCGGCCGGGAAAGTGCGCGCGGCGCTCGCCGAGCGCACCCGCGCCCTGGTCGACGGGCTCGACGCGGCGCGCGCCAGATCGCTGGACGGCGTCCCGCGCCAGCAGGCGCCGGACATGAGCGGCGCCGCGGACACTTTCGGACGGCTGACGCGCCCCCACGCCTCGAGGACGTCGAGGCGCTGGCCGACGCGGCCTTCGCTCGGCTGCCGGCGACGTTTCGCCGCCTGTGCGAAGGACTCGTCATCCAGGTCGTCGATTTTCCCGACGACGAGACGCTCGACGAGATGGGGGCGGAGAGCGAGTTCGACCTGCTTGGCCTTTTCCGCGGCCGCGGCCTGTCCGATCGCGGCGCGGTCGACGAGACCGGGCGACTGCCCAACATGATCTGGCTCTACCGCCGACCGCTGCTCGACTACTGGTGCGACGGCGAGGACACGCTGGGGGCCGTCGTGACCCACGTTCTCGTCCACGAAATCGGCCACCATTTCGGTCTCTCGGACGCGGACATGGAGGCGATCGAGCAGCAGGCGCGATGACTGATTCGCGGCGCCCGGGGCGTCGTCAGCGCGGAAAGCCGCGGAAATGCGCTGGATTTCGGCGCCTTCACAAGGGCGTCACGCAAGCTGTAGAGTAGAGGGCGCGGTCGGGTGCGGTCCGGCTTCGTTGCCATACGGAGGTACGGAGCGTCTTCGTGACTGTTCATGTCCAGGCTCAAGCGCTGTCGCCCGGCAATTGTCCGGCTCTCGTGCTGAATGCGGACTTTCGTCCGCTGAGCTACTATCCCCTGTCGATCTGGTGCTGGCAGGACGCGATCAAGGCCGTCTTCCTCGACCGGGTGAACATCCTCTCCGAATACGACACGCTGGTTCGCAGCCCCTCGTTCGAGATGCGGCTGCCCTCGGTCGTTTCGCTGAAGAGCTACGTGAAGCCGACCCGCTTCCCCGCCTTCACCCGGTTCAACGTGTTCCTGCGCGACCGCTTCACCTGCCAGTACTGCGGCGAGCGGGAGGAGCTGACCTTCGACCACGTCATCCCCCGCTCCAAGGGCGGCGTGACGAGCTGGGAGAACGTGGTCGCCGCCTGCTCGGTCTGCAACCTCAGGAAGGCGGACATGCTGCCCTCGGTCGCCCGCATGTGGCCGGCGACCGAGCCCTATCAGCCGACCGTCCACGACCTGCACCAGAACGGCCGGGCGTTCCCGCCGAACTACCTGCACGAGAGCTGGATGGACTACCTCTACTGGGACAGCGAGCTGGAGGCGTAGGCGCGCTCGCTGCACCGCGCGCGCGAGAACCAGCAGCGCTTGGTGCTCGCCCAGTGGATGGCGGCCGGTCCGCGCCTTGTCATCCTCGACAACCCGACCGTCGGCGTGGACGTGGCCGCCAGGGGACGGCATTTAACGCGTCATTCGACAGCTCGCCTCCGAGGGCGTGGCGATTCTCTTGATCTCCGACGAAATCGCCGAAGTTCTCAATCACACGCATCGCATCGCGACGATGGCGCGTGGCCGGCGGTGATCGAGGCGCGGCGTGAGAGGAAACGGATCTCGACCAGCCAAGGGCAGGCTGCCTCAGACCATGACGAAATGCCCCTCCGAGGCCTCCCGATAGCGGCGCGTCGGCGGCGCATAGCCGACCGGCCGGATCGCGCTTGGAATCTCGTCGGCGTCGACCGCTCCGCGCGCCCGCCGCCGGGCGGGATCGGGAATCGGCACGGCGGCATGAGCTTGCGGGTATAGGCGTGTTGCGGATCGTCGAACACGGCGCCGCGCGGCCCGATCTCGACGATCTCTCCAAGATACATCACGGCGACGCGGTGGCTCATCCGCTCGACCACCGCCATGTCGTGAGAAATGAACAGATAGGCGAGATTCGAGGCTCTGCTGCAGGTCGATCAGCAGGTTGCAGACCTGCGCCTTGACCGAGACGTCGAGCGCGGAGACGGCCTCGTCGGCGATGATGAGCTTGGGGTCCATCATCGAGCGCACGCGCGATTGCGATACGCTGGCGCTGGCCGCCGGAGAATTCGTGCGGGTAGCGGCCTGTCATGTCGGCGTCGAGACCGACGCGACGCAGGAGATCGGCCGCCTTGGCGCGCGCCTCGGCGCGTGTGCCGAGCCGATGGTCGAGAAAGGGCTCCGCGACGGCGGCGCCGACCGTCATGCGCGGATCGAGGCTCGCGAACGGGTCCTGGAAGACCATCTGGATCTCGCGGCGCGCGCGCCGCAACGCTTCCCCCGACAGCGACAGCACGTTCAGCCCGTCGAGCAAAACATCGCCGCCGGTCGGCTCGACCAGCCGCACGATCGAGCGGCCGGTCGTCGATTTGCCGCAGCCCGATTTGCCGACCAGCGCCAGCGTCTCGCCAGGCGCGAGATCGAACGAGACCTTCTCGACGGCGTGCACGGCGCCGCTCCTGCGCCCGAACAGCCCCGAGCGCACGTCGAACCGCGTGGTGAGGTCCCTGATCTCCAGCACGGGCTTTCGCGGCCCCGATTGCGGCGCGGCGCGCGCCGTTGCGGGCGCGCCTGTCGGCGCCGCCGAACTTCGCAGGCCGGTCCGAGCCGCGCATGGAGCCCAGCCGCGGCACGGCGTCGATCAGCATGCGCGTATAGACATGCCTCGGGCGCGCGAACACGTCCGCCGTCGCCCCCGCCTCGACCGCCGCGCCGCGATACATCACCAGCGTGCGGTCGGCGACCTCGGCGACCACGCCCATGTCGTGCGTGATGAAGAGCACCGACATGTCCTCCTCCGCCTGCACGCTCTTGATGAGGGCGAGGATCTGGCCCTGGATGGTGACGTCGAGCGCCGTTGTCGGCTCGTCGGCGATCAAGAGTTTCGGCTTCGCCGCGAGCGCCATCGCGATCATCACGCGCTGCCGCATGCCGCCGGAGAAGCGGTGCGGCGGATCGCCGAAGCGGCGCCCGGCGTTCGGCATGCGGACCCGGTCGAGCAGCCTCAACGCCTCCGCGCGCGCGGCCGTCCTGCTTTTCCCGCCGTGACAGGTGATCGCTTCCGCGATCTGCTCGCCGACCGGAAAGATCGGGTTCAGGCTCGTCATCGGCTCCTGAAAGATCATCGCGACGCCGGCGCCGCGAACCTGCCGCATCGCTTCGCCGTCGAGCGTCGTCAATTCCCGACCCAGGAGCCGCACGCTGCCTTCGACGCGGCTCGCCCGCTCCGGCAAGCAGGCGCATCACCGACAGCGCGGCGACGCTCTTGCCCGACCCGGACTCGCCCACGATCGCCAGCGTTTCCTGCGCATGGACGTCGAAGCTCAGGTTCCTGACCACGGCGCGCCAGGAGTAGCCGACGCGGAACGACGTCGTCAGATCGCGTACCGACAACACCGGGGTCATGCGTCCGGCTTCCGGCTTTATGCCGCGAGCGTCGTCTCGGCGAGGCTCACCCAATAGCTGACGCCAAAGGGGATCGCCTCGTCGTTGAAGTCATAGGCTGCGTTGTGCAGATCGGCCGTCGCGCCGTTGCCGATGAACACGAACGCGCCCGGCCGCGCCTGAAGCATGTAGGAAAAGTCCTCGGCGCCCATGACCGGCGGCACATCCGCCTCCACCGCGCTGTCGCCCGCGACCTGTCTCATGATCGCAACCGCGCGCTCCGTCGGATCGGCGTGATTGACCGTGACCGGATAGCCGCGATGATAATGAACCTCGGCGCGCGCGCCGAAGGTCGAGGCGATTCCGGTCACGATCTCGGTCAGCCGCTTCTCGGCGCGATCGCGCAAATCGCGGGAAAGCGTGCGCACCGTGCCGGTGAGCGTGGCGGTTTCCGGGATGATGTTGTTGGCCGTGCCTGCGTGCATCGAGGCGACCGTCACGACGACGGACTCCAGCGGATCGGTCTCGCGCGAGGCGATCAATTGCAGCCCGGTGATGATCTGCGCGGAAATGATGACGGGATCGATGGTCGAATTGGGGCGGGCGGCATGTCCGCCGCGTCCATGAACGACGATCTGGAAATGGTCCGCGGCCGCCATGACGGGGCCCGTTCGGGTCGCGAACTGGCCAACTGGCAGCCCCGGCCTGTTGTGCATGCCATAGACCTCGCGGATCGCGAAGGTCTCCATCATGCCGTCCTTCACCATCTCGTCGCCGCCCGCGCCGCCTTCTTCGGCGGGCTGGAAGATGACCGCGACCGCGCCGCGGAAGTTGCGCGTCTCGGCCAGATATTTGGCGGCGCCGAGCAGCATCGCGGTATGGCCGTCGTGGCCGCAGGCGTGCATCTTGCCGGGCGTCTGCGAGGTCCAGGGCTTGCCGCTGATCTCGTGGATCGGCAGCGCGTCCATATCGGCGCGCAGACCGATGACCGGCCCGTCGCCGCGCGCGCCCTTGATGAGCCCGACCACGCCCGTGCGCCCGACGCCGGTCTTGACGACGTCGCAGCCGAAGCCTCTCAGCTTCTCGGCGACGAAGTCCGACGTCTCGTAGACGTCGAACAGCAGCTCCGGCGTCTGGTGCAGATGACGCCGCCAGCCGGCGACTTCTTCCTGCATTTCGCTGGCGCGGTTGAGAATGGGCATGGGCGGCCTCCTTCGAGCTTCGCGAGAAAGGCTAGCGTCTGAGCGCGCGCGGGTCGAGCGCGTCGCGGATCGCGTCGCCGATGTAATTTACGCTGAGAACGGTGAGGGAGATCGCCAGTCCCGGCCAGATGACGCGCGCCGGCGTGATCTGCATGAAGCTCACGCCGTCGTAGAGCAACCGTCCCCAGGTCGGGAAATCGGGCGGGAAGCCGAGGCCGAGAAAGCTGAGCGTCGGATTCGGTAATGATCGCGGAGGCTATGCCGAGCGTCGCCGAAACGAGGATCGAACTCAGCACGTTCGGCAGCACGTGCCTGGTGACGATGCGCTGCGCGCGCATCCCGCTCGCCTGGGCCGCGAGCACGAATTCCTGACGCTTCACCGCCAGGACGTCGCCGCGCACGATGCGGGCGGTGTGCATCCAGCTCGTCATGCCGATGCCGACGACAATCAGGATGAAGATGCCGGTCGAAGGCCCGAAAGCCGCGCGCAAGGGCTCCCTGAACAGGGTGATGACGACGAGCAGAAGCGGCAGCAGCGGCAGCGCGAGAAAGAGATCGGTCAAGCCGCATCAGCGGCCCGTCGAGCCGCCGCCAGTAGCCGGAGGCGACGCCAATCGAAGCGCCGAGCGCAAGCGACAGCGCCATCGCGGCGAGGCCGACCGCCAGCGACACGCGGCCGCCCGCCAGCACCGCGGCGAAGAGATCGCGTCCGAGATTGTCGGTGCCGAACGGATGAACCAAGGTCGGCGCCAGGTTCCGCTCGCGAATGCTGATCCTGCCGGGATCGACGCCATGCAGATAGGGGCCGACGAAGACCGCGAGCACGATGGCGACGAGGACGAGCAGCCCAAGGACGCCGCCGGGATGACGGCGGAACTGTCGCCAGACCTGCCGCCCGGCTGGCCCGGAAACCGCCTCCGCATCGAAGGCGGCTTCACTCATAGCTGATCCTGGGATCGAGCAGTCCGTAGAGCACATCCGCGATCAGATTGAAGAGCACGATCAGCACCGCGAAGATGAACGTCAGCGTCTGCACCAGCGGAAGGTCTCCGCCCTGGATCGCGGTGATCAACAATTGGCCGAGGCCGTTGACGCGAAAGATCTGCTCGGTGACGATCGCGCCGGAGAAGATGGTGGGAACGCCGAGCGCGACCACGGTGACCACCGGGATGAGGCTGTTGCGCAGCACGTGGACGAGCACCACGATCCGCTCCTTCACGCCCTTGGCCCGCGCGGTCCTCACATAGTCCTGATGCAGGTTGTCGAGCATGGAGGCGCGCACGAACCGGCTGATCTGGGACGTGTTGAAGAGCGTCAGCACCAGCACCGGCAGGGCCATCTGCCGCACCTGCGCCACGAAGCTCGGCCAGTCGGTAACCTTGAGATTGGTGTCGTAAACGGAGGGGAACCATCGCAGCTTCACGCTGAACACGACGATCAGGACGACGCCGGTGAAAAAGGTCGGAACCGAATATCCGACCATCGCGACGAAGGTCGCCGATCTGGTCGAACCAGGAATGCTGGCGATAGGCCGACAGCACGCCGATGGGCACCGCCAGCAGGACGCCGAACAGGTAAGCAAGGCCGACCACCCACAACGTCTGCGGCAGGCGCTGCACGATGAGATCGACCACCGGACTGCGCGTCGCCCAGGAGAGAACGCGGAGCCGGTTCCCGTCGCCGATCTCGAGACCGGTCCAGGCTTGCAGGAGGTTGAGCGGCTCGTTGACGAAAAATTGGTGAAGCCAGAGCGCGAAGCGGATGAGGAACGGCTGATTGAGGCCGAGCGCGTCGCGCATCTGAGCGCGCACTTCCGGCGGAATGGTGAGCGGCAGGTCGCCCAACGGATCATTGGGCGCGAGCGTCAGCAGCGAGAAGATGACGAAACTGATGATCAGCAGAACGGGAATCGCGGTGAGGAGCCGGCGGACCGTGTAGGCGAACATCGCGCGGCGCTATTTGGCGCGCGACCAGTCCGCGACATTCCCGAGTTCGGAATCCCAGCCCGACATGCCGCACGCCCGCGAGCCGGTTGGAAAAGGCGGAAACGGCGCCGCGAAAGACGAGCGGAATGACGGCGCCGTCGCCGACGAGCTTGTCGTTGAGCTTCTTGACGATCGTCGCGCGGTCGGCGGGCGACGCCGTTCTCGTGAGGTCGTCGAAAAGGTGATCGTAGTCCGCATCGCAATAGCGCGACATGTTCTCCCCCTGCCAGCCATTGGATGGGCTGGGAATATTCTTGCAAAGCCAACTCGCCAGGTACGACTCCGGATCCGTGCCGCTATAGAGGACCGTATACATCTGGAGGTCGGCGTAGAACTTCTGGAATGTGTCTGGACTCGACGGATCGCCGCCGAAGAACACGGAAGGCGGAATGTTGCGCAGCTCGACCGCCGCGCCGATCTGGCTCCACATGTCCTTCAGCAGCGCCTGCGTCGTCTGCCGCACCGAATTGGTCGAGGTCTGGAACACGAACGACAGCTTGACGCCGTTCTTCGCGCGCACGCCGTCCGGGCCCAATTTTCCACCCCGCATCGTCGAGCAGCTTATTGGCGGACGCAAGATCCGGCTTCAGGCAGGAATCGTTGGACGTGGACACGTAAATCTCGGGACCCGCGATGATGTTGCAGGTCGGTTTGCCCGCGGGGCCGTAAGCCGTCTCGACGATCGCGCTGCGGTCGAGCGCCGCCGACAGCGCTTTGCGAACGGCCGGATCCGAGAGGATCGGGTGCGGACCCGCCGCAGCCGTCGAGCGCTTGTCCCCGAGCGAGGCGTCGGCGGCGTCGAAATTCAGGTCGATTCGTTCGACCCAGCTGCTGAAAGCCGTCAGCACCTTCCCCTTGCCCGCGCCGGTCATGCCCTGCAGCACTTCCGGCTCGATCTGGGTGTTCCACGCGTAGTCGTATTCGCCGGTTTCCAGGACGGCGCGCGCGGCCGACAGCGCATCGCCGCCGCCCTTGAGAGTCACGGTCGAGAAGGCGGGCTTTTCCGGGTCGCGATAATTGTCGTTTGCGGCATAGCTGATCGTGTCGTTCGGCTTGAACGCCTGGACCTTGAACGGGCCGGTGCCGATCGGCGCAAAATTGGCTGCGGTGCAGCCGGGCGCCTTGGCGCCGAGGCAGTCGGCGAATTGCGCCTTCTGAATGACAGGGCTCGTGGCGCCGACGAACGCGGTATAGGGAAACGGCTTCGGCCCCTTGAACGTGACCTTGACGGTGAGCGGATCGATCGCTTCGACCGCCTTGACCCCTTCGAACTTGGCGGCCTGGGCGCAGCCTCCTCCCGGCGCCGTGCAATATTGCCAGGTGAAGACGACGTCGTCCGCCGTCAGCGGCGCGCCGTCAGACCATTTGACGCCGGGCTGGAGCTTCCATGTGACCGCGGTCAGGTCCGTCGACAGCCCGCCGTTTTCGAGGGTCGGAATGTCGACGACCAAACGCGGAACGAGCTTCCCGTTCTCGTCGAAGCCCGCGAGCGGCTCAAGAACCAGCGAAGACGCGAGCTCCTCCTTGACGCCGCCGGACAGATAAGGATTGAGCGTGGAGACGGCCTGCCAGAACAGGATCTTCAGTTCGCCGTCGGTTCCCCGAGCGGCAAGGGCGGGCGCGCCGGCGACAAGCGTCGCGAGAGCGGCGACCGCGAGCCCGGATCGAAAATTCCGCATGCTTGCCGCTCCACGTTGTCGGGTTGACCGGGGCGCCGGGCGTTGATCGCGGCGTCCAATCGGCAGAGGATTTCAGCTTGTTTTTCGCGAGTTAAACCGAGAGCCGAAGAAGGCGGAGCCTCGACCGCTACGGCTCCGGCGCCTGGTTGGCGGGAAACTTGACTTAATGCATAGAATTTATATCATGCCAACGCGACGCCAGTCGGAGATCAGCGGAAACACCTGACGCAAGCCCAGGTGTCTTCGGGGGACGCCGGCTGGCGTCGCGACCGCATTGCCTGTTGCGGCGACTGGGCGCGCGTGAGCGCTTCCAAAGGCAAATGCCTGCCCGCTCCTGCCGTTCGCTCCGGTTTCTTGAGGCGACCGCGCTGAAGCCGATCAAGTCCCGCAGAATGTCCGGAAGACCCGCTCGCCTGCCTGAGGCGGGTTTGCGTATTCGGCGAAGGCGGGTTGATCCTCGTAAGGGCGCGAGAGAACCGTCAGCAGCTCGGCGAACGGCGAAAAGTCTCCATCGTCGATCGCCGCGTCGAGCGCTTGCTCCACGCGATGATTGCGCGGGATGAAAGCCGGATTGACGGCTCGCATCGCGTTGGCGCGCGCCTTGGGTTCCCGTCCGTCAACGGCCAGACGCGATCGCCACCTCGAGGCCCAACGGTCGTAGGCGCCTGGGTTCGCGAACAAGCTCCGCGCCTGGGCGTCCGCCGTCTCATCCTGCGGCGGCGGCGGAGAGCCGACGGAAGGTCAGGGTGAAGTCCGCGGCGTTCTCATGCATCGCCTGGAGCAAGTCGCCGATGAGGTCGAGATCGCCGTCGTCGTTGCCGGAGAGCCCGAGCTTCTGCCGCATGCCGGCAAGCCAATGCTCCTGATAGCGCGGCAAAAACGCGGAGATCGCCTCGCTCGCAAGTTCGACCGCCCGCTCCGGGTTGGGATCGACGAGCGGAAGCAGGGTCTCGGCGAACCTGGCGAGATTCCACTGCGCAATGGTCGGCTGATTGGCGTAGGCGTAGCGCCCAAATTCATCGATCGCGCTGAAGCAAGTCGCAGGATCGTACGAATCCATGAAGGCGCACGGTCCAAAATCGATGGTCTCTCCCGAAAGCGCAGTGTTGTCGGTGTTCATCACGCCATGGATGAACCCGACATGCATCCAGCGCGCGATCAACAGGGCCTGGCGCTCCACGACGGCCTGAAGCAGCGCCAGCGTGGGCCTCTCGGCTTCGCGCGCATCGGGGAAGTGGCGATCGATGACGTAGTCGGACAGACGTTCGACGGCTTCCCGATCGCCGCGCGCGGCGAAATATTGGAACGTGCCCGACACGGATATGACTGGACGCGACGCGGGTCAGCACCGCTCCCGGCAACTGGCGGTCGCGATAAACCGGTTCGCCGGTCGACACGGCCGCCAGCGCCCGTGTGGTCGGAATTCCGAGCGCATGCATCGCTTCGCTGACGAGATATTCGCGCAGCACCGGCCCGAGCGCGGCGCGGCCGTCTCCGCGCCGCGAGAACGGCGTCCGGCCCGCGCCCTTCAATTGGATGTCGCGCCGCTCGCCGTTGCGGTCCAGGACCTCGCCGAGGAGGATCGCGCGGCCGTCGCCAAGCTGGGGAACGAAACTGCCGAACTGATGCCCGGCATAGGCCATCGCGATCGGCTCGGCGCCCGGCGGGATGACGTTGCCGGCAAACACCGCCGCCAGTTCGTCCGCATCGAGACCTTGTGCGTCGATCCCCAGTTCCGAGGCGAGCGATTCGTTGAACCCGATCAGGCGCGGCTTCGGCGACCGGCGTCGGAGCGAGCCGCGCGAAAAAATGCTCGGGCAGGCGCGCATAGCTGTTGGAGAAGACAGCGATCGGGCGGCCCGCTGCGTTCGACGGCCGGCGGCTGCTCCATGGAATCAGTCGGCGGCATGCGTGGCGAATTTCCTGTTCGGAAGCACGCTATCGGTAGCGCCGCGCCGATCGGTCGATCTCGCAGGCGCAGGCTCCGCCCCTCTCAGACCGGCTTCAAATTGTCCGCCGAGGATTTGCCGGAGCGCTTGTCGGCGACGATCTCGTACGCGATCTTCTGCCCTTCGTTCAGGTCACGAAGTCCAGCCCGTTCGACCGCGCTGATATGAACGAACACATCGGGGCCGCCGGCGTCGGGCTGAATGAATCCGAAGCCTTTCGTCGCATTGAACCATTTCACAGTGCCCGTCGCCATACCGCGCTCCTCTCGAATTGACCTGACCAACCTAATTAGCTGAGCCGCCGTTCATTGCAAGGCGCCGCCGCAGGAGATTTGACGACCGGTGCGAGGCGACGATTAGCGGAAGCCGTTTCGCCCCCCATCGCCCGGGGCTACGAAGCGTTCAAAACTCTGATCGGGGCGCCGTCCAGGAAGGCGAGAGCATTTTCGATGCTGCGGGGGTAGAAATCGCGCCAGGTCTCTTCCACTCCGTATCCGAGATGGGGCGTCAGCACCGTGCCGCCAGCGGCGCGGAGCGGGTGGTCCCGCGGCGGCGGCTCCTTGTCGTAGACGTCCAGCGCCGCGATGATCCTACCGGCCCTGACCGCGGCGAGGAGCGCGCCCTCGTCGATCAGAGGCCCTCGGGACGTATTGATCAAGATCGCGCCCTTTTTCATGCGGGCAATGTCTTCGGCTCCGATGATGCCGCGACTTCGCGGCGAGAGGACCATGTGCAGGGAGATTGCGTCGGACTTCGCCACGAGTTCCGATTTTCCGACGAGACGCACTCCGGCGTCCTGGGCCCTGGCTTCAGTCAGGTTCGGACTCCAGGCGATCACCTTCATGTCGAGCGCGGCGGCATAGCGAGCCATGCGGCTTCCCAGCCGCCCAAGGCCGACGATGCCGAGCGTCTTGCCGGCAAGGCTCAACCCCACGGGAACGCCGCGCTGAAAGCCGCCCGCCCGCATGGCCGCGTCGGCAGCGGGGATGGAGCGGGCGGCGGCTATCAGCAAGCCGAGAGCCAACTCAGCGGTCGCAAAGGGGGCGCCAGAGCCGCTGCCCGCGGTGTTGCAGACAACGACGCCTTGGCGGGAACACGCCGCGAGGTCCAGGGTCGCGACATTGGCTCCGGTGATGCCGATCATACGCAGTTTGGGAAGACGGCGGAGGAGCGTCTCGGGAAAGGCGGTGCGCTCCCGCATGGTCAGGAGAATGTCGAAATCGGCAAGTGCGGCGGCTGCCTCATCCTCCGTATTGAAAGCGTCAGCGAAGAATGTCAGCTCGGCGCGCAAAGCAAGCGCGGACCAGTCGGCGCTTTTTTGGGCGACGTCTTGCCAGTCGTCGAGGATCGCGATTTTGTTCATCAGCATCTCCCTGTGTGCGGGCGACAGCCCTTCCGCGGCCGGATACGCGGCGCGGGTATTTTCTCGACAATCTAACGGAACGGCCTGTTCGCACGCGGGGGTCCCATTTTCCTTCCGAAGGGGCGCTCAGCAATGCGCATCTCTCGCGATTGCGAAAATTCAGGCGGCGGCGCGTTCGCTTTCTTGCATCCGGGCGTCGCGGCGTTACGCTTCGCGTAGCATAGTTGACCGCGTGTCCGGGGAACGCAAGAATTGCGGACGACGGAGCGAACGCGTCGCCCGGGGGAAAGTCATGCGCAGTGCACTCACAACTTTACTTGCCGCCATGCTTGCCTTCGCCTTCGCCGCCCCCGCCCTCGCGCTCGACAAGGTGCGGTTCGGCACCAACTGGCTCGCTGACCCGGCGGCAGGCGGCTTCTTTCAAGCGCTCGCCGACGGGACGTACGAGCAATTCGGGCTGGACGTCACGATCGTCCCCGGCGGCCCCCAGGCGAACGGCGGCCTGCTAATTCTGTTCGGCAAGCTCGATTTCTTCATGGGCGGCGACATGATCGGCAATTTCCTGTCGGCCGAGAGCAAGCTGCCGCTGATCGCGGTCGCCGCCGACTTCCAGAAGAGCCCGCAAATCCTGATGTCCCACCCGGGCGTCGGGCTCGACAGATGGGAAGACCTGCCCGGCGCCAAACCTGTTTACCTCGGCGCCGGCGCGATCAACACATTCTACGCCTGGCTGCGGCTCGCCTACGGCTTCAAGGACGAAAACGTCCGGCCCTACAACTTCAACTCGGCCCCGTTCATTTCCAACGCCAAGTCGCTCCAGCAAGGCTACGCGACCGCCGAGCCGTTCGAGATCGCCCGGCAAGGCGGCTTCAACCCCAACGTGTTCCTGCTCGCCGACCACGGATATTCAACCTACTCGACCTTGATCGTGACCCGGAACGAGATCGTCGAGAAGCGTCCGGATCTCGTGCAGCGCTTCGTCGACGCTTCGGCGATCGGCTGGTATCACTATCTTTACGGCGACAGCGCCAAGGGCAACGCGCTGATCAAGGCAAGCAATCCGGACATCACCGACGCGCAGATCGCTTTCTCGATCAAAACGCTGAAGGAGCGGGGCATCGTCGATTCCGGCGATACCCTGAAGTTCGGGATCGGCGCGATGACCGATACGCGCTGGAAGGATTTTTTCGACAAGATGGTCGAGATCGGCATGGTCGATCCGAAGACCGACTACAGGAAGGCGTATACGCTCGAATTCGTGAACAAGGGCGTCGGCCTCGACCTGAGACCGAAGTGAGCGAAAAAAGACGGCGGCTCCTTGCCGCCGCCGGGCTTGCGCGTCAGGCCGCGACCTTGTCGACCGAGGCCTTGTAGATCTCGTCGATCGCGTCGCCGAGCGCCTTGTCGAACTCGGCCTCGCTCATCGACCGCTTGAGCCCCTCGGTCAGCGCGCGCGAGAAGCTCGCGATCATGCCGTGGTTGCGGGCGAGCCTCCTGCAGGCGTCGTCCCGCGTGTAGCCGCCCGAGAGCGCCACGACGCGCAGGACCCGCTTGTCCTTGATCAGCGGCGCATAGAGATCGGGAACGTCGGGGATGGTCAGCTTGAACATGACCTGCCGTCCGGCCTTGAGTTCGTCGAGGCCGCGGGTCAGTTCGCCGAGCAGGATGTTTTCGGCGGCCGCCTTGTCGGGCGCCTTGATCGACACCTCCGGCTCGAGGATCGGCACGAGACCGTGCGCCGCGATCTGCTCGCCGAGCTCGAACTGCTGTCTGGCGATGGCGGCGACGCCGTCTTTCGAGGCGTGGTTGATGACCGAGCGCATCTTGGTCCCGAACACGCCGAGCTTCGCCGCGCGGGCGAGCAGCGTGTCGAGGCCGGGTATCGGCTTCATCAGTTGCACCCCGTCCTTGTCCGCCTCGAGGCCCTTGTCGACCTTGACGATCGGAACGACGCCACGGTCCTCCCACAGATAGGCCGGCACCGACTTGCCCTTCGCCTGACCGTCCATGGTGCGTTCGAACAGGATGGCCGCGATCACCTTCGCGCCTGTGAAAGCTGGCGCGCTCATGATCCTGACCCGGAACTCGTGCATGAGCTGGTACATCTTGGCGTCGTCGCCGGCATAGTCGCTGTCCGGAATGCCGTAGAGCCGAAGCGCGCCGGGCGTCGATCCGCCGCTCTGGTCGAGGGCGGCGATGAAGCCGCCCTTGCTCGACATCTGCGCTTTCATCTTGTCGTTCGCCATGACCGTCCTCCTCGCATTGCGCCATTGTGCCTGGGCGCTGTTACGCCGCCCAGACACGGCTTTCGCCGCCTGCGCCTTGAGCGGCCAGCTTAGCACCTTATTCGGATATGGAACGCCTCTTCTTCCTGGGCATCGACGCGACGCCGTCCTTGCGGACCGGAAGCGTGACGCGCCATCATGCCGGAATGACCGGGAATCTCGATGTCGCCATTATCGGCGCAGGCGCCGCCGACGAGCGATTGCGCGGCCGACGCGCTGGAGCCGCGCTCGGAATGGAACCCGTTTATCGAATCGATCAGCCGCTATCTCACCGGCCCACCCCTCGCTCTTCCCTTTCCGCGGCCTTTCGTGTATTGCGCCGCACAATCCCGACGCGATAGCGGGCGAGGGCCCGCGCCGTCGCACTCCCGTCAACATTGCGCGTCCTTAAGGCTCGGTCGCCCCCCGCGTCGGCCCCGCCGCCCGTTGAAAAGTCCGTTTCCCATGCTGAAGCTTCGCAACATCGCCATCATCGCCCACGTCGACCATGGCAAGACGACCCTCGTCGACCGGCTCCTGCAGCAGTCCGGCGCCTTCCGCGAAAATCAGCGCGTCGCCGAACGGGTCATGGACTCGAACGACCTCGAGCGCGAGCGCGGCATCACCATTCTCGCCAAGGCGACCTCGGTCGTGTGGAAGGACATCCGCGTCAACATCGTCGACACGCCCGGCCACGCCGATTTCGGCGGCGAGGTCGAGCGCATTCTGTCGATGGTCGACGGCGCGATCGTGCTGGTCGACGCCGCCGAGGGGCCGATGCCGCAGACGAAGTTCGTCGTCGGCAAGGCGCTGAAGATCGGGCTGAAGCCGATCGTCTGCGTCAACAAGGTCGACAAGCCGGACGCCCGGCCGAGCGAGGTCGTCAACGAAGTGTTCGACCTGTTCGCCGCGCTCGACGCGACCGACGACCAGCTCGACTTCCCGATCATCTACGGCTCGGCCAAGCAGGGCTGGATGTCGGATTCGCCGGATAAGCGCGAGGAAAACATGGCGGCGCTGTTCGACCTCGTGCTCAAGCACGTCGAGGCGCCCAAGGTCGGCGCAGGCGCTTTCCGCATGCTCGGCACGCTGCTCGAGGCCAACCCCTATCTCGGCCGCATCGTCACCGGCCGCGTCTTCTCCGGCTCGATCAAGACCAACGCGCCGGTCAAGGTGCTCGACGTCGAGGGCGATCTGGTCGAGACCGGCCGGGTGTCGAAGATCCTCGCCTTTCGCGGCATCGAGCGCACGCCGATCGACGAAGCGGCGCGGGCGACATCGTCGCGATCGCGGGCCTGGAGAAGTTCAACGTCGCCGACACCCTGTGCAGCCCGGAGGAAGTCGAGCCGCTGCACGCCCAGCCGATCGACCCGCCGACCCTGTCGATGACCTTCTCGGTCAACGACAGTCCGCTCGCCGGAACCGAGGGCGACAAGGTGACGAGCCGCGTCATCCGCGACCGCCTGATGAAGGAGGCCGAGGGCAACGTCGCGCTGCAAGTCGAGCCCGCGCCGAATTCCGACGCCTACATCGTTTCGGGCCGCGGCGAATTGCAGCTCGCGATCCTGATCGAGACCATGCGGCGCGAGGGCTTCGAACTCGGCGTGTCGCGCCCAAAGGTGCTGTTCCGCAAGGACGAAGACGGCGAAATCCTCGAGCCGATCGAGGAAGTCGTGATCGACGTCGACGAGGAGCACTCGGGCGTCGTCGTGCAGAAGATGAGCGAGCGCAAGGGCGAGATGATCGAGATGCGGCCTTCGGGCGGCGACCGCCTGCGGCTCGTCTTCCTCGCGCCGACCCGCGGGCTGATCGGCTATCTCGGCGAGCTGCTGACCGACACCCGCGGCACCGCGATCATGAACCGCCTGTTCCACAACTGGGGCGCCTACAAGGGCGAGATCGCCGGACGGCGCAACGGCGTCCTGATCTCCAACGACGCGGGCGAAGCGGTCGCCTACGCCATGTGGAACCTCGAGGACCGCGGCCCGATGATGATCGAGCCGGGCTGGAAGGTCTATCAGGGCATGATCGTCGGCCAGCACACGCGCGACAACGACCTCGAAGTCAACGTGCTCAAGGGCAAGAAGCTCACCAACATCCGCACCCATTCCAAGGACGAGGCGGTGCGCCTGACGCCGCCGATCCAGATGACGCTGGAAAAGGCGCTGGCCTATATCCAGGACGACGAACTCGTCGAGGTGACGCCGAAGTCGATCCGCCTGCGCAAGGCGCTGCTCGATCCGAACGACCGCAAGCGCGCCGAGCGGTCGAAGGCGGCGGACGGAGCTCTTTAGCGCTTTCAGCAGGCCATGACGCCATTGAGCGTGAGGACGTTCACGCGTCTGAACCGGATTGGGTTCGGGACAACCCGGCTGACTACGAGGCCGCGCCGCACTCTCCGCTAGAGCCCGGCGTCCCAATCCACCTGGCTTTGGCGCCGCCTTTGCGTGACGCTCACCGCTTCGCCGCCGCCAGGATCGGTCCCGCGCCCGCCGTCTGAACGATCACCGCCTCGGCGAGGCCTGCCGCGGCCGCCGGCGCCGGAAATGACGCCGCCTCTCCGTCCCAATGGCCGAGCAGGACCAGCTCGCGCACCACGTTCTTGTGCGGCAGCGTGCGGCCGGCGTTCTCGCCCCGCCGGATCTCCACCTCCACCACATGCGGATCGTAGCGGACGAGCCACACGTCCGCGCCGCCCCGAGGCGCGGCGCCCGCGCCGACGGCCACCACGCCGCCGGCAAAGCCCAGTTCAGGCCCGCCTGCCCCGCGATCGCCCTGGCGCATCAACGCAGCCAGTTCGTTCGGCTCGAGGCCGTCGCCCTCGACCTGGCCGTTGACCACGACCTGAGGCGTGTAGACGCCGTCGCGGGCCATGGCGCGGGCATAGGCATATTGGCGCGCCGTCCAGGCCGGGCTCGAAAACGTGTCCTTCCAGCCGAGGCGGTCCCAATAATCGACCTCGAAAGCCAGCGCGAGCACGTCCGCACGCTCGCTGACCCCGCGCACATTGGCCGCCGCCGGCGGGCAGGACGAGCAGCCCTGGCTCTGAAACAGCTCCACGACGGTCGGATGCGTCGCGTCCGCCGCGAAGACGGGGCGCGGGACGCCGAGGACAAGCGCTGACAGCGCCGCCAGGAGGAAGGGCCGGTCGATCAAGGTTCGTCTCCCATCTTCAAAGAAACACGCCTTTGACGCTTTTCGCCGCGGAGGGGGCGATTGTTACCCGTCGCATTCGCCTGCGCAGCGATGCTATAGGGCCGCCGTGTTCGGCTGGGTGCGAGAACGGCCATTATGGGAGGTCCATTTGTCCAACGATCTCCGCGCCCCTCGCCTTCATGTCGCGGCGCCGCTCGCCGTCGGAGCGACGCCGGCCTTGAGCGCGGAGCAGGCCAACTATCTCGGCAACGTCCTGCGGCTCGGCGCTGGCGCGCGCGTGCTCGCCTTCAACGGGCGAGACGGCGAGTTCTCCGCCGAAATCGCCGCGGCCGGCCGCAAGGACCCTGTCGCTGGTCGTGACGGCGCAAACGCGGGAGCGAGAGGCCGCGCCGAACGTCGACTTCCTGTTCGCGCCGCTGAAACACGCCCGGCTCGACTATCTGGCGCAGAAGGCGGTCGAGATGGGCGCCGGACGGTTGCGGCCGGTCGTCACCCGCCGCACCCAGGTCACGCGGCTGAATGTCGCACGCCTCGAGGCCAACGCCATCGAGGCTTGCGAACAGTGCGGCGCGGTATGGACGCCCGAGGTTCTGCCGCTCGAGCCGCTCGAACGGACCCTTGCGGCGTGGCCGGCCGACCGCCTGCTCGTCTTCTGCGACGAGGACGCGCCGGCGACGAGCCCGCTCGACGCCCTCGGCGCGGCGACAGCGGGTCAGGGCCTTGGCCTTCTGATCGGCCCGGAGGGCGGCTTCGACGCCGCCGAGCGCGCGGCCATCCTGCGGACGCCTCGAGTGCTGCGCCTGAGCCTCGGCCCGCGCGTGCTGCGGGCGGACACCGCGGCCGTCGCCGCGCTGGCGCTCGTTCAGGCGACGCTTGGCGACTGGCGGGAGCGTCTCCTCGGTGAGGTCTCGCGCCGCCATGTTGCCGCCACGTTGTCGGCCCATCCCGAGCGGCCCTGATACGGAAGCGAGTCGGAATGCGGCAGATGGTCGAACGGTCGTCGATGGGCGCAGTAGCCTTGATGACGGCCTTTCTGGCGGTGTTGATCGGGTCGGGGGCGAAGGCCGGCGACATCGTCGCGCCGCAGGATCTCGACAACGGCATTCGCGGGCAGAATTGTGGCGCCGTCGGCGAGACCTGCGCCCACATCAGCGGCTACATCAAAGCCGGTTCGGACTCCTTCGCTCGCGATCCCGACCGCCAGCGGTCGCGGCTCAACGCCACGCTCGTCGGCCGGGAGGCCGGCGGACGCGCTCAACCGCGGCATCTATTTTTTCGAAGTCGGACACGACGACAGCGCCCGCTGATCCGGCGCAGCGCTGACGCGGCGGTTCAGAAAACCGCTTCCGTGAACGCCGGTTCGACCGAGCGGCTCCATGGCCCTTCGAAGCGATCGATCCAGCCTTGCGCGGATGACCGTCCGCTGTCGGCGATCGCCTCGAGCGGCGCAAGATAGACCGTCTCGTCCTCGCCCTTGGCGTTGAGCCGCGCGCGACGCTTAAGGCCGCCGCGCGCGAGTCGCGACCATGTCGCGCGGCGACGTCGCGCAAGGGCCGGCCGCGGATCGTCGCCGCGAAGCCGAGTTTCGGGACCTCGTCGCGCAGAGCCTGCCGATCCTCGGCGGTCCAGTCCTCGACCAGCGCCCAGGCCGACGACAGCGCGTCGGAATCGTAGAAGAGACCGCTCGTCAGCGCCGTCATCGCCACGATCCGCTCCGGCGGTCCGACGTCGGCGCCGCGCATTTCGAGATAGCGCTTGAGCCGGACCTCGGGAAAGATCGTCGACAGATGGTTCGCCCAGTCGGCCATGGTCGCTCGCTCGCCCGGCGCCGCGGCGAGCCGGCCGTTCAAAAGATCGCGGAAGCTGCCGCCGGCGACGTCGATATAGGCCGCGCCGCGCTTGAGGAAATAGAGCGGAACGTCGAGCGCGTAATCGACGTAGCGCTCGAAGCCCATGCCGGGCTCGAAGGCGAAAGGCAGCATGCCCGTGCGGTCTGCGTCGGTGTCGCGCCAGATCTCCGAGCGGGCCGAGAAGAAGCCGTTGAGCTTGCCGTCGGTGAACGGCGAATTGGCGAAAAGCGCGGTGATCGCCGGCTGGAGCGCGAGCGCGACGCGCAGCTTCGTCACCATGTCCTGCTCGTCGCGGAAATCGAGATTGGTCTGCACGGTCGCGGTGCGGAACATCATGTCGAGCCCGCGCGTCCCGACCTTCGGCATGTAGCGCCTCATGATGTCGTAGCGGCTCTTCGGCATGGCGGGCGTCTCGCGAAGCGTCCATTTCGGGCTCATGCCGAGCGTGAGCGCCCCGATGCCGAAGCGGGTCCGCGACCGATCGCCAGACGTCGAGATGGCGCGCGAGCTCGTCCGCCGTTTCGTGCGCCGTCTCGAGCGGCGCGCCGGAGAGCTCGAACTGTCCGCCGGGCTCGAGCGAGATCGCCGCGCCGCCCTGCTCGTCGAAGAGGCCGATGAGATGGCCGCCGTCCTCGATCCGCTCCCAGCCGAGGCGGGCGTTCATGCCTTCGAGCAGCGCGCGGATTCCCCGTATCGCCCTCGTAAGGGACGGGCGCATGGCCGGCGCGGTAGAAGAGGATCTTCTCGTGTTCGGTCCCGACGCGCAGCGGCGCGTCGTGCTTGCATCCGGCTTCGAACCAGGCGGCGAGCGCGTCGCGCGACTCGACAATTTCCCCATCGACGACATCGCGAGCCATTAAGGATTTCGCCCCTGCGGCCGGCGATCCGGCCAACCGCGGCTAGATAGTCGCGCGGCAGGCATATTGCAATTGACGCCCAATCGACGGCCCTCCGTGGGCTCCGCTCACGACGCATTAAGGAATCTTCGGGTGAGATGCTGGCGCCCGACGAAAGGTCCAGTCGATGTCCAAGCTTCAGCGCCGGTTCGTCCGCTGCGTCATCGGGACGACGTCCATCGAATACGCGCTGATCGCGATGAGCGTGGCGCTCGGAGTCGTCCTGACAGTCGGCGGGATTGGCCTCAATCTCAGCGGGTATTACAACAGCATCGCCGCCGCGTTTCCTTAGATCGCCGTCATAGCGGCCTCCGGGCCCCGTCGCCTTCCGGCTTGCCAGGCGGATGACGAGCCTGAACGCGCCGCGCGAGTTCCGCCGTCACCCAGTAGGCTGCGGCCACGCCGATCACGCCGAACACGGCGCAGCCGAGGGCGATCCCGATGAGCCCGCCCTTCACCCCGCCATAGCGCACGCCGAGCGTCACGAACGGAATCGTGCCGAGCGTCGCCCGGCCCCAGTTGAAGACCATGCTCATCAGCGGAAAGCCGAGATTGTTGAACGCCGTGTTGGCGACGAAGAGGCACGCCAGGAACAGCCAGGCGACGACGCCCGACGCGGCAAAAGAACATCACGTAATCGGCGCTGTCGCCCTTGGCGTCGAACATGGCGACGATCAGCGGCGCGGCGAGCGCCAGCGCGCCCCAGGCGAACAGCACGTAGCCGATCGACAGGAGGAAGGAGTCGGTCAGCGTGCGCTGGACCCGCCCCATCAGCCGGGCGCCGTAGTTCTGGCCGATGATCGGCCCGACCGAGCCGGTGAGGGCGAAGATGACCCCGAACGCGACCGGCGTCACCCGGTCGATGATCGCGCCGGCCGCGATCGCCGCCTCGCCGACGTCGGAGAACACCCTGACCGCGTAGGCCGAGCCGACGGGGGTGGCGAGATTGGCCATGATGGCCGGGAAGCCGATCGCCATGATCGGCCCGAAGTCCCGACGCGCCGCCCGAAGGCTCGGCCGCGCCACGATGTCATGCACCCGAACCGAGCCGTGCAAGCCGACCAGGAGGAAGGCGAGCCGCGAGGCGACCGTCGCCCAGGCCGCGCCGTAGACGCCGAGGCCGAGGCCGAAGATCAGCGTCGGATCGAGGATGGCGGTGACGATCGCCCCCGACAGCGTGACGTACATCGCCCGGCGCGCGTCGCCGACCGCCCGCAGCAGGCCCGACATCGTGATGCCGAGCGTCAGTGAATACGTTGGCCGGCAGGGTGATGGCGAGAAACTTCGAGGCGACCGCCAGCGGCTCGCCGCGCGCATGGACGACGTGGATCAGCGCCCAGTCGCGGAAGACGAACATCGTCGCGGTGACCAGGATCGAAACGATCGCCGCGATCGTGAGCGACGAGGCGGCGAGCCTGCGGCCGCGCGGCCGGTCGCCAGCGCCGATCGCGCGCGAGACGGTGGCCGAGGCCGCGATCGTCAGGCCGATGTTGAACGACATGGCGAAGAACGTCGCGAGCCCGACATAGCCGACCGCCGCCTTGAACGCCTGATCGCCGAGCCGCGACACCCAGAAGAGCGACAGGAGATCGACGGCGAAGATCGCCATGAGCCCGATCGCCCCGGTCGCGGTCATCACGGCCGATGTGGCGCAGAAGCGACCCCTGCGTGAACACGGGCCGGGCCTTGTCGCTGGCGGTTACGGGGGCGTTCAGGGGTCCGGTCCCGGCTCTGGAGGGCCGGCAGTCATATCGGGTCGCCGCGGCCGGGGCTAGGGCGAGCGGTCGAGCGAGGTTTTCGGGAAACGGTCCTTCATTTTCAAAGGCTTACGCTATGTTTCGGGCGATTCTGAGTCGAGACTTCAAACGTTTTCAAGGGCTTAGCGGGAGGTTGCGGTCCGGGCGCAACGGCGAACGCGGGCATCCAGGGCCACAGGACGTCCGCGGGCGGACCGGGCGTACCTGATCGCCGCCGGCGCGCTGCTGATCGCGCTCTCCATGTACCAGTTGACCGCCGTCTATGCCGATCTCGGCTTCTGGTTCTTCGCCAATTCGCGAATGCTGCTCGGCGCCGGGCTGCCGCTGATCTTCCTGCCGATCATGACCGCCTCCTACGACGGCATCGCGCACGACAAGACCGACATGGCCTCGGCCCTGATCAACGCCTCGCGCAACACCGCCGGCTCGATCGGCGTGTCGCTCGCCGCGAACATTCTCGCGCATCGCAGCCAGCTCCATCAGAGCCGCCTCGTCGAGCACGTCGTCCCGTCGAGCCCGCAGCTCCAGGACGCCCTCGGGCGCGCGGCCCAGTATTTTTCGGCGCACGGCAGTTCGCCGGCCGAGGCTCGGCAGCAGGCGTTCGCCTGGATCGCCGGGCAGACTGAGAGCAGGCGGCCTATCTCGCCTAGGTCGACGTGTTCTGGGTGCTGATGATCATTTCCCTGGCGCTGATCCCGCTCGCGCTCATGCTGCGCAAGGTCAAGCTCGGCGGCGGGATGGCGATGGCGCATTGAGGGGCCTACGGATCCACATCGAAGCACCCGCGCTGCGACGCGCTCCACGCTCCAGCGCCAAACTGAATGTACGGACGCAAGTGCGGTTAGGCGGGCTCGATGAGCCCCGATGACCGGTTGCCGACCCTGCATCGAGAACGCGCCCCGCGTCGTCTGGCGCCCTTGACACCCTGCGCCAACGCTTCCATGGGAACCCCCATGTCCGCCGCTTCGCCAAAACCCCCGCTCCGCGTCGTCCTTTGCGCGCCGCGCGGCTTTTGCGCGGGCGTGGTGCGGGCGATCGACATCGTCGAGCGGGCGCTGAAAATCTATGGCGCGCCGGTCTATGTGCGGCACGAGATCGTGCACAACCGGTTCGTGGTCGACTCGCTCAAGGCCAAGGGCGTCGTCTTCATCAACGAGCTTTCCGAGGCGCCGCCCGGCCCGCAGCCGGTGATCTTCTCCGCCCACGGCGTCGCCAAGTCCGTGCCCGAGGAGGCTGAGCGCCGAAATCTCTTCACCATCGACGCCACCTGCCCGCTCGTCACAAAAGTCCATCGCGAGGCGCTGGTCCATTTCAAGCGCGGGCGGCGGATCGTCCTCATCGGCCATGTCGGCCACCCGGAGGTGATCGGCACGATGGGGCAGTTGCCGCCGGGAGAGGTGACGCTGGTGAGCTCGGTCGACGAGGTCTACCGCCTCCCGGCCGACGACGGCCGGCCCACCGCCTATGTGACGCAGACGACGCTGTCGGTCGACGACACCCGCGAGATCGTCGCGGCGCTGAAAGGCCGCTTTCCCAACATCCATGTCCCGCCGAACGAGGACATCTGCTACGCGACCACCAACCGCCAGGAGGCGGTGAAGACCGCGGCGCGCGCGGTCGAGGCGGTCCTCGTGGTCGGCGCGGCGAATTCCTCAAACTCGCAGCGCCTGCGCGAGGTCGCAGAGCGCGAGGGCTGCATCGCGCAATTGGTCGCGGACGAACGCGGCATCGACTGGAACGCGCTGAAAGCCGTCCGCTCGGTCGCCGTCACGGCAGGCGCCTCCGCGCCGGAGGCGCTGGTCGAGCGCATTCTCGAGGCTCTTCACGCCCGCTACGACGTCGCGCTCGAGACGCTGACGACGGCCAGCGAGTTGATGGCCTTTCCGCTGCCGCGCGACTTGCGCGAGCCAGCGTAGAGCGGGATGCGAAAAGCGGCCGTTTTTCGCACATATCCCGCGATTTCCAAGACCAGCCCACCTACTTCAGCGCCAGCGCGCGCTCGTAGACGCCGACATATTTCTTCGCCTCGTGTTCCCAGACGAACGTGTCCGCCGACAGCCTGGCCGCTTCCTTCGCGCAGCGCAGGCGCGAGGGCTTCGTCCTGCATGAGCCGGAGGCAGGCCTCGGCAAGCCCGGCGGGATCAAGGGTCGGCGCGTAGACTCCCGCCTCGCCGAGCAGCCGCTTCGTCTCCTTCAGCGGATAGCAGGCGGTCGGAATGCCGAGCGCGCAATACTCGAACACCTTGTTCATGCTCATCACGTCGTTGGCTTCGTTGTACGGGTCGGGAATGACGCCGATGTCGAAGGCGCTGATGTGGGCGAGCAGGGCCTGGCCGCTGAGATAGCCGGTGAACAGGACATGATCGTCGACGCCGAGCGATGTCGCCAGCGTCTTGACGGCGGGAGCGCCGGGCCGTCGCCGACGACCACGGCGCGGAAGTCGGCGAATCCCTTGCGGACGATCTCTGCGACCGCCTGGACGAAGTGATCGACGCCGTCCTGCTCGTTGATGATGCCGATATAGCCGAGCACGAACTTGCGGCCGCCGCGCAGACGTCCGGGTCGGGGTCGACCCGATGGATTCGCTTGCGGTCGGGAACCCCGTAGACGACCTCGACGCGCTCGGGCGCCTTGCCGCCGCGACCGACCGCCAGATCCTTGAAGGTGGCGTTGGCGGTGATGACGAAGTCGGCCATCGCGTAGGAGAGCCGCTCGAAAACCATCAGCGCTTTATAGAGAAAGCCCTTGTTGCCGTACTTGACGACGAACAGCTCCGGCGCTGACGTCGTGCTGGTCGTAGATGAACCGCTTGCCGAGGAGCTTGAACGGCGCTGCGGCCAGAAAGATCAGGTCCGGCGGATTGCAGGCCTGGATGATCGAGAAGCCGCGTTCCCGATAGACCTTGACGAGCAGGCGGGCCTCATGAAACAGCGCCGCGGAATATTCGCGGAAGTAGGCGGCCGCCCCGCGCCCTTCCGGCGGCAGCGGATGCCGGTAGATCGCGATATCGTCGATGATCTCGAAGCGCGCCAGGAAACTTTGCGCTGGTCGGGCAGATCACCGAGACCCGCCACCCTGCGCGGGTCAGCGCCGGTCGCCTCCTGCCAGACCCGCCGATCGAACGGGACCGGCAGGTTTTCGACGACGATGACGCAGGACCGGGGCTTTTCGGACATGGAAGACCTTCGCAAGTCGGTTGGCGGCGCACGAAGAGCGGCGCAGGCGGCGCGTCCAGGTTCGCTGAGCTGACAGATCGAGCGGCCGAGGCGTTTCGAGGCCCGGGCGGTCAGCCCTCGCCGCCGAGGCCGCGGCCGATGCAGACGTAGCGGAAGCCGAGATCCTTCATCGCCTTGATCGGATAGATGTTGCGCAGGTCGACGATGATCGGCGCCTTCAGCGACGCCTTGACGCGCGTGAGGTCGAGCGCCCGGAATTCGTCCCATTCGGTGACGATCGCCGCCGCGTCCGCGCCCTCGAGGCAGGCGTAGGCGTTCTCGGCGAACTCGACGCCGGGCAGCAGGGGCTTGGCCATCTTGAGGCCCTCGGGATCGTAGGCGACGATTGTCGCGCCGGCCGCCTGCAGTTCGGGCACGATGACGAGGCTCGGCGCGTCGCGCATGTCGTCGGTCTTGGGCTTGTAGGTGAGGCCGAGAATGGCGATCCGCTTGCCGGCGACCGATCCGCCGCAGGCGTGCTGCGATCTTGCGCGCCATCGCGACCATGCGCTTCTCGTTGACGTCGACCAGCGTCTCGACCAGCCGGATCGGCGATCGCGCGTCGATGGCGAGCTTGGTCAGCGCCAGCGTGTCCTTGGGAAAGCAGGACCCGCCGAAGCCCGGCCCGGGATTGAGGAAGCGGGCGCCGATCCGCTCGTCGAGTCCGATGCCGCGCGAGACGTCGACGACGTCGGCGTCGACGCGCTCGCACAGGTCGGCGATCTCGTTGATGAACGTCACTTTCATCGCCAGAAACACGTTGGCGGCGTATTTGATCATTTCGGAGCTGCGCCGCGAGGTGAAGACCAGCGGGCCCGCGACGACGCTCCATCGGCTGGTACATTTCGCGCATGACCGCGGCGCGCCCGCTCGTCCGTCGACGCCGACGACAATCCGGTCGGGCTGCTTGAAATCCTCGATCGCCGCGCCCTCGCGCAGGAATTCCGGATTGGAGACCACCGCGAATTGCTCGCGCGGGACCCGCTCGGCGATGATCCGCTCGACTTCGTCGCACGAGCCGACCGGAACCGTCGACTTCACCACGACGACGGTGAAATCCTCGATGACCTCGGCGATCTCGCGCGCGGCGCCGTGCACGTAGCGCAAGATCGGCCGAGCCGACCTCGGCCAGCGACGGCGTGCCGACCGCGATGAAGATGGCTTTCGCCCCGCGCGCGGCCTCCTTGAGGCTCGTGGTGAAGGAAAGGCGCCCGGCGCTCTGGTTGGCCACGACCAATTCGCTCAAGCCCGGCTCATAGATCGGAACACGGCCGAGGCGAAGCGCGTCGACCTTGTCGGCCTGGGTGTCAACGCAAACGACTTCGTGTCCAAAGTCGGCGAGACACGTTCCGGTCACCAGGCCGACGTATCCCGCGCCTATCATGGCAATTCGCATCGACTAACCCCCAAAAAAGCGAAGTCGGATCGGCAGCACGGCGCTTCTCATAGCCGAATTTCGCTGGAAGCCAAGGCCGTCAACATCGTCGCGCCGGCTGATCGTCGTTCACGCTGCTGCGCCTCGCGCCTACTTGTTCGGCGCCGACGACCCGTGGTGATTTCGGCTTTCGCCCGCAGAGGACAAGCGTGCGCCTGGCTATCGGACGACGCGCTCAATCGCCGGATCCCCGGGAGCATCGAACAGACGGCTGGCCCATGCGCCGAATTGACGCGCTCGCCGGGCGCGGCTAAGCGGGACGCCGTTCCTCCTTCGCGAAACGCGCAAAAAGCACGACATGGCAGTCTACACCGAGGTCTCGGACGAGGCGTTGAACGCCTTTCTCGCCCTCTACGACCTCGGCGAGGTCACGTCGTTCAAGGGCATCGCCGAAGGCGTGGAGAATTCCAATTTCCTTCTGCGCACGACCAAGGGTCAGTTCATTCTGACGCTGTACGAGAAGCGGGTCCGCGCCGCCGATCTGCCCTTCTTCGTCGGGCTGATGGAGCATCTGGCCAGGCGCGGCGTGACGTGCCCGCAGCCGGTTCGCAATCGGTCCGGAGAGGCGCTGGGAACGCTCGCCGGCCGTCCGGCGGCGATCGTCACCTTCCTCGACGGCATCTGGATTCGCCGCCCCAACGTCCGCCATTGCGGCGGCGTCGGGCGAGGCGCTCGCGCGCATGCACCTTGCGGGCGCGGACTTTCCGCTCAGGCGGGCGAACGCCCTGTCGCTCAGCGGCTGGCCGCCGCTCTTTCGGGCCGCCGAGGAGCGGGCGGATTCGGTCGCGCCGCATTTGCGGGACGAAAGCGCGGCGGAGCTCGCCTTTCTCGAGGCGCGCTGGCCGACCGGTCTGCCGGGCGGCGTGATCCACGCCGACCTTTTCAACGACAACGTGTTCTTCCTCGGCGAAAAGCTCTCCGGGCTGATCGACTTCTATTTCGCCTGCAACGACGCTTTCGCCTACGATCTCGCGATCTGTCTCGGCGCCTGGTGCTTCGAGCCGGACAACGCCTTCAACGTCTCGAAGGGCCAGGCGATGATCTCCGGCTACGAGCGGGTGCGCCGCCTCGATCCCGCCGAGGTCGAGGCGCTGCCGATCCTCGCGCGCGGCGCGGCGCTGCGCTTCATGCTGACGCGGCTGGTCGACTGGCTGAACGTCCCGCCGGGCGCCAAGGTCGCGCCCAAGAACCCGCTCGAATACCGCGACAAACTGCGCTTCCATCAGCGTGTCCGCTCGGCCGCCGACTATGGGCTCGTTGCGGTTGACCGGGCGCGTCTCGATCTGGACGGACGGCGCCTGCTCGGGCAACCCGGGCCCCGGCGGCTGGGGCGCCGTGCTGCGCTACGGCGAGCGCGAAAAGGAGCTCAAGGGGGGCGAGCCGCTCACCACCAACAACCGCATGGAGCTCACCGCCGCGATCGAAGCGCTCGAGTCGCTGAAGCGGCCCTGCGCGGTCAGCCTGCACACCGACTCGCAATATCTGCGCGGCGGCGTCACCGGCTGGATCGACGGCTGGAAGCGCAACGGCTGGCGAACCTCCGACAAGAAGCCGGTCAAGAACGAGGATCTCTGGCGCCGCCTCGACGCCGCGCGGCGCGGCACGAGGTCGAATGGCTCTGGGTCAAGGGGCACGCCGGCAACGAGCTCAACGAGCGCGCCGACCAGCTCGCCCGCGAAGGCATGGCGCCGTTTTCGCACTGAACGCAGGCAGTCGGCGAGCTAAAGTGGGAGGCGAAAAAGTGGATGCCGGCTTGTCGCAGTTCCAGGGTTTCTAGAGCGCAGCGACCCGGGGCGGAGCGAGCGGCGCCCGTCCGGCCCTCGTCTCCGCGATGCGCCTCAACTCCGGGCGTCCCCCAAAAAGGCGCGCGCATTCGGCGTCAGACACCCGAAACACCGGATACCGCGACTCGACCGTCTCCCTTACCGCGACGAAACTCGCCGCCATGCAGATGATCTTCCTCGTCACAGCCGGATAGGACCGCGGGCCGCACCAAACTCGATATCCGAACGTGCGCCGATAAAATGCCGCGTGATCTTCGACCGTGGTGGCCAGAGTGTAATCCGCATTGAAATACTGAGCCGCCATCCAAGCCGGACGCACGGCAAAATACGGAAGCTCCGGGTATGCTCTGGATATCTCATAGTCGGCGGCGAGCCGCGTTGGATCGATGATCAACTCCCCAGCCTGCAAATGCGGATAGATGACATCAGAGAAAACGGCGAGCGACGGCAAAATCGCCTCCGGCCGGTCACCGATGTGGAGACGAACCGTGCTGGCCAAGTCGTCGTCGATGAACATCATGATCGAGCAACCATTCGGGGCGCTATCGTAGCTCTCATCGAACAAGCGCTCTTCAATCTCTCGATCGAGCAGATTTTGCTTTTTATAGGCTTCGTACCTTAACCGGCACACGGCATCTAGATCACCCTGACGTTCCGTAAGCCGAAACGAAACTCTTTCGAATAAGCCGGCAAGACGTTCGTTGTAATTCGATACGACTTTCTCGACAACAACTGACATGATTGCCCCACTGCTTGATTCCAGCAGCTTAATTATTAGCGAGAATCCCTCGTATGGTAAAGAACTCCTTAGCGGACATAGTTAATGACGCCGGCTCTCCGCCGATTGGTCGCGGACGACCGGCGGCGCGCCTGGTTGCGCCTTGCCTAACCCTGCACATCGTAAATGTGGCTAGGCGCGGTCCCGCGGCCGTCTTCAGTCGCCGAGGGCGCTGTCCTTCCGGTTCAGGAAAGATCGGATTGCCCCTTGCGGCGGATTTCAGCGGACCCTCCCCGCAGCCGCTCGCAAACAGGGGAAGATCGACGTCAACGACCAGAGCCTCTATTCCGGCGAGCGAGAGGCCGAATTGCCACCCCCGACGCGCCTCGTCCCACTCGTCGAAACTCTCGAATTCGCGGAACCGGGCGATACGTCTTCTCGCAACGGTAAATTGCTCGCGGCTCAAATTCGCGACGTAGAAAACGAACTCGCTCGCCACTGTCCGCGGCGGCTCACAAGGTTTGCGATCCGTTTGAGCGTCCGCGTGATCGGATATTCGGAGAGAATTGGTTTTCATTTCGGCTCCGGATGGGTCGCAGATTGTTAACGCCCAGCGCGTAGCGTTTATGGCGCCTCGCGAGCACGGTGCGACGTGATGATTGACCATGGCGCCAACAGGTTAATTGACTTTGACATTCCGTAGCGCAATTTGGGCCTTGCCCAAGAGGCCGGGTTTCGATGACCCTTCGTCATTTTCAGGCGAGCCTGACTTAGTTACTGGTCCCCTATACGTCAATTATGTCGATAATCTACTTGTTGAAACCAAAGGCCTTCTGATTGCGTCCGCGGCAACTGTCCTCACCGCCATCGTCGCCGCAATTCCCGCGAAAAGCATCTGTCTCTGGAGCTGCGTTTTCATATTTATCATCATTGCACTGGTGCGTCTCTATTTCATGTCGCAGCATTCCAGAAACCGTCCATCAATAAGCGTCACGGAGGCGCGACGACGAGAAAATATCTACATAATCGGCGCCGTCGCCCACATGGGAATGATGTCGATGTGGTCGCTGGTCGCATTCCTGGCGACCGACGACGTCTTTCCGCGCTTCGCAGCGTTCAGCCTCACAATTCCCTATGCGTTTGGCATGTGGACCCGAAGCTATGCGCTTGACCGTGGCATGAACGCCCAGATGATCGTGGCTTTCATTCCGTTGACCGTCGCGCTTATCCTTGCGGGAGGCTGGTATCCGACGCTAACGGTCGTCGGCCTCGTGCCGCTTTTTTTATTCATCAAGGGCGCATCCCTGCGCCTGAAGAGCGCTTTTGTCGCCGAGATCCAGGCGCGCAACCAGACCACGCTGTTGGCCGAGCGGCTCGACACCGCACTCAACAATATGTCTCACGGGCTATGCATGATTGACGGACAGGGACGGCTGATCCTGGCCAATCACAAATTCCTCTCCCTCCTCGGTCTGCCCGGCGATTCCCAGACCGGCGCCCATTGGCGCGTCATCATCCGCAAGCTCATCGCAGCGGGGCGCCTCGATCAATCGACGGTCATCACCCTCACCAACGCGATCCTGCGCGGCGCTCACGAGCGCGACTTTCTGGTGCCTTTCGAAACGCGGGACGGGCGGGCGATCGAAGCGGTGGTCCATCGCATGGCCAACGAGGGCACGGTGCTGGTGATCCAGGACGTGACCGATCGCCGGAACGCCGAGATTAAGATCAACCGCATGGCGCATTTCGACGCGGTCACCGAGCTTCCGAACCGCCACAGCTTCGAGATCGCCCTCGCCGCCGCGCTCGACCCGGAGACTCCGCGCGACCTTAGCCTCACCGTGATGTTCCTCGACCTCGACAATTTCAAGCAGGTCAACGACAGCCTCGGCCATCGCACCGGAGACAAGCTTCTCCTGGAGATCGCGCGGCGGTTGCGTCTCATCGTCGGCGCGCGGGATCTGGTCGCCCGCTGGGGCGGCGATGAGTTCGTCATCCTCCATCGCCACGATGCGGACGAGCCGGCGACGCCCGAGCTCGCGCGGCTGATCATCGAGGCGATCGGCAAGCCGGTCGTGATCGACGGCGGCGACGTCATCGTCGGCGTCAGCATCGGCGCCGCCTCGGCTCCCGACGACGGCCTGACGGCCGATGCCTTGCTCGTCGAACGCCGACATCGCGCTCTATGCGGCCAAAGCCGACGGCCGCCGCGGCTGGCGCGCGTTCGAGCCGGCGATGGACACGCGCATCCAGGTGCGGCGTCTGATCGAACTCGAGCTGCGCGCCGCGGTCGCAACCGACGCCATCGACGTCTACTTCCAGCCGATCCTCGATGTCGCGACCCGGCGGATCGTCTCGTTCGAGGCGCTCGCGCGCTGGCGCCATCCGTCGCGCGGAATCGTTTCGCCCGGCGAATTCATCCCGATCGTCGAGGAGATCGGTCTGATGGAGGATTTCGGCGCGGCGGTCCTGAGGCGCGCCTGCGCAGGCCTGCGCCGCCTGGCCTCAGCATGTGTCGCGTGTCGGTCAATCTGTCCCCGTCGCAGTTCCGCAGCGGAAAGATCGAGACGGTCGTCGCCGAGGCGCTGACGTTCGCGGGTCTCGCGCCGGACCGCCTCGACCTCGAGATCACCGAATCGACGCTGCTCGACGACCGCGGCGACACGCGCGCGGCGCTGGCGGCTTTGCGCGCCCGGGGCTGCCGCATTTCGCTCGACGACTTCGGCACCGGATATTCGAGCCTCAGCTACCTCCTGAGCTTCCCGCTCGACCGGATCAAGATCGACCGCTCCTTCACCATGGGCCTCGGCATGCACGAGCGCGCCTCGATCTTGGTCGAAAGCGTCGCGGCGATGAGCCGCAAGCTCGGCATGACCGTGCTGATCGAGGGCGTCGAGACCGAGCGCCAGATGACGATCATCGAGCAGCTCGGCACGATCGCCGAGGCGCAGGGCTATCTGTTCAGCCCGCCGGTCCCGCTGTCGGCCGTCGAGGCGCTGTTCGATCGCGAGCCGGCCGCGCGGCCGCCTGAGGCTTCACCCGCCCTTGAGCGCGCCGATCAGCGCCTTGGCGTCCGGCCGAGTCCCACTGGAGCGGGCCGGCGACCGCGGCGACCTCGCAGCCGTCCCGGTCGATCAGCAGCGACACCGGCAGGCCGAGCGCCTGGCCGTCCTTGCGCAGGGTCTCGAAGGCGTCGCCGCTCGGGTCGGCGTAGCGCGTCGAGCGCCTTGACGCCGATCCCGTCGAGAAAAGCGCCGCGCCGCTCGAGCCGCGCGGTGTCGACGTTGACCGCGACGACCTCGAAATCCTTGCCGCCCTTCTCCGCCTGGAGCCGGTCGAGCGCCGGCATTTCCGCCCGGCAGGGCACGCACCAGGTCGCCCAGAGGTTGAGCAGCACCGCGCGGCCGCGGAAATCGGCGAGCGCCGTCTTCGACCCGTCCGGCGCGCTCGAAGGCGAGCGCCATGGCCGAGCCGCGGGATCGGCGGCGATCCGCACCGCGGCGGCGTCGCCGCGGGCGAGCGGCTGAAGCGCCGCGGCGAGCGTCCGCGAAGCGGCCGGACAGGCGCCGGCGGCCTTGTCCGGCGGCTTGGGCCTCGCGTATAGGACCGCCAGCGCGACGACGACCGCAAGGGCGACGATCGCCGCCGCAAGACGCCACGCGGCCGGCCTGAAATCCGGGCATCGTCATTCTCGAACCATCCAGGGCATCTTTCCTATGAGCAACGCGATGTGGGGCGGCCGGTTCGCCGTCGGCCCGGCCGAAATCATGGAGGAGATCAACGCCTCGATCGGCTTCGACCGCAAGCTCGCCGCCCAGGACATCGCCGGCTCCCTCGCCCATGTCGCCATGCTCGCCGCCCAGGGCGTGGTCGACGCGGCGGACGCCGAGGCCATCGCCAAGGGTCTTGCGCAAGTCAAGGGCGAAATCGAGGCGGGGACCTTCGCCTTCTCGCGCGCGCTCGAAGACATCCATATGAACGTCGAGAGCCGGCTCGCCGAGATCGTCGGCCCCGCCGCCGGGCGCCTGCACACCGCCCGCTCGCGCAACGACCAGGTCGCGGTCGACTTCCGCCTCTGGGTGCGCGACACGATCGACGCGCTGATCCTCCAGATCGCCGGCCTGCAGCGCGCGCTAGCCGCGCGCGCGCTCGATTGCGCCGACATGGTCGATGCCGGGCTTCACCCACCTCCAGTCGGCCCAGCCGGTGACCTTCGGCCATCACCTCATGGCCTATGTCGAGATGCTCGGCCGCGACGCCGGGCGCTTCGCCGACGCGCGCAGGCGCCTCAACGAATGTCCGCTCGGCGCGGCGGCGCTCGCCGGCACCTCGTTTCCGATCGACCGCGAGATGACGGCCAAGGCGCTCGGCTTCGACCGGCCGACCGCCAACTCGCTCGATTCCGTCGCCGACCGCGACTTCGCGCTCGAGGCGCTTGAGCGCCGCGGCGATCTGCCGCGACCCATCTCTCGCGCTTCGCCGAGGAGATCGTGCTGTGGACGACGCCGCAGTTCGGCTTCGTCCGGCTCACCGACGCCTTCTCGACCGGCTCCTCGATCATGCCGCAGAAGCGCAACCCCGACGCGGCGGAACTCGTGCGCGGCAAGACCGGCCGGGTGGTCGGCGCGCTCGTCGGCCTTCTCACGGTGATGAAGGGCCTGCCGCTCGCCTATTCCAAGGACATGCAGGAGGACAAGGAGGGGGTGTTCGACGCCCTTCGAGACCCTGTCGCTCTGCCTCGCCGCGATGACCGGCATGGTCAAGGACCTGACCCCCGACGCCGAAGCGGATGAAGGCCGCGGCCGGCGCCGGCTACGCCACCGCCACCGACCTCGCCGACTGGCTGGTCAAGACGCTGAAGACGCCGTTCCGCGAGGCGCACCACGTCACCGGCCGGATCGTGGCGCTCGCGTCCGAGCGGGGCGTCGCGCTGGAGAAGCTGTCGCTCGCCGACCTCCAGAGCGTCGAGCCGCGGATCACGGCCGACGCCTATGACGTGCTCGGGGTCGAGCGCTCGGTCAGGAGCCGCACCTCCTACGGCGGCACGGCGCCCGCCAACGTCCGGCGGCAGGCGAAGGCGTGGCTGAAGCGGCTCGGGGGATGAGCGCCGCACGTTTGTTCGGTCCCCGGCGTTTTCAAAACTTCGGCCTCACCGAGCCCCAGGACAACGTTGCGAAAGCCGGCGTTTGCGACATGCGCAACGCGCGCGGTAGTCGGCGCTGCGAAGGCAGGGACGCCCTGCCTTCGCAAATTGTGGCTCGCGCGACGAGACGCGCGAGCTTGAACGCGTCGCTACAGTAAACTCATGAAGATGTCAGTTTACCTTGACACTCGATAACCGACATTCACAACTAATGGCTCAACGCGCCCGGCACCAGGGGAAGAAGCGTGAGGGCGATCATCAGCCAAAAGGCGAGCCGTTCCTTGGCCGAGCTTTCCTGGAAGACTTTCATCGGTCAACTCCTGTGGAGCGTTGCTACACTCCTTGCACGCATCGCCTGGGAGGTCGGATCACACCGAAATCGTTCGAGCCTTTAAAATTATGCAGCCGAGTTTTTGCGGGCGCGTGAGGACGGCGCACAGGAGCCGCGGTTCCAGCCACAACAGTCGAGACTGTGCGAAGCGGCAAATGGTGTAGCCCTGTCGCGAAACATACCGATATTGCCTCAGCTCCGTCCTCGCTCCCCGCCCCGGTCACCTTCGAGCGAACGCCGCCGCCAGCAGCGCCGTCGCGACGGCCGGCGGCGCGCTCCCTCCAACCTGCGCGTTCTTGAAAGCGATCGCGCAATTTTACGGCGTTGCGTCGACATTGGATTCGCGCGTGCTGCGAGGTTCCCGCTCCCGCGGCCTTCGCGGACTTGACCGGAAGGTCGATGGATAACATCGAATGGCTCTGCAAGTTGGTGGGTCCAGTCGAATAACTTTGCAAATATTTGACCAGATTGCAGCTCGATTGTAATTTTGCTCAATTCGGTCTTCCGATTAATGCTCAAGAGAGTATCTGAATATCTAACGTCTTCTATGTCTGCGACTGTTAACCGCGCTCTCAGTCTTGCCCTTTAGAATTCACATCAACACAAGGAGGGAACTGTGGCTTATTCGATGGCAATCCCTGCTCAATGGATCAAGACCAATCCCAATACCGCGAAACTTTCGCCCTTCTACAACCTCGATTCGACGGTCGGATTCAACGGCGTCAACCGGCAGGACGACGTCCTGCTGGTGCAATGGTTGCTGAACATTTGGGGCGGAGCGTGGTATTCCGGGAAAACTGGGGTGACAAATTTGGAAAGCTTTATACCGACAATGAATGGGATTCTGGACGGCGTCACCGTGACGTGGATCATGATGTATCAGATGACCAAGCGAAGTTATCTGCCCAAGCCGGACGGCGTCGTGAAGCCCGTGTCAGCCGCTCTTTCTCCCGCCTCCCCCAACACGCTCATGCTGTTAAACGGGGAATTGAAAGCCGCCATGGGCCATGTCCCACTGGCCTCCAACCCGCCGACCCCCCTGCGGCTAGCGCTCCAAACCGCGCGCTAAGGCGGGACTATTCGCAAAGGGCTGGGAGCCGGGGCGGCGTCTCCCCGCCCCATGGGGCGTCCGGAAGGGCGCCGTTTTTTCGAAAGGCTATGGGCGCGCGAGACGCGCACCCCCCGAAAGCCAAGCCTATCCCTCAACGGGGAAGCGAAAGGCCGCGGTGTGGTCGAGCGCGCTCTCGCCGCGCGCGATGGCGGCGTCGTAGAGGGCCGCAACGCTCGGCAAGACCGCGAGCTGAACGCCGTGGCGCTGGGCTTCGTCGATCATCAGCCGCACGTCCTTGCGCGCCATGGGTACGGTGAACGAGGGCGGCTCGTAGGGACCGGACGCGACCTTTTCGGCGCGGGACGCGAGCATCGGGCCGATATCGAACTGCTTCAACAGCCCGACCGCTTCGGCGGGCGCGACGCCCGTCGCATCGGCGAGCCGTACGAGATCCGCGATCACGCCCATCATGCCGATCAGCGTCAGGTTGCCGAACAGCTTGAACGCGGCGGCGGTCCCCGGTTTCGGCCCGAGGTTGACGACCCGGCCCGTCATGGTTTGCAGTTCGGGCAGGACGGCGGCGATGTGAGCCGGATCGCCCGAGACGAGCATGATGCCCGTCCCCTCGCGGCAATTGGCCGGCGCCATGAACACGGGCGCGTGCAGGAAAGTGCGGCCGCGCCCGCTCCAGCGCGCGATGCGCTCGACCGTCGGCGTCGGCGCGGTCGTGGTGTGGTCGATGATCCAGGTCGAGGCGGGAAGCTTTGCGGAGAGCGGCTCCAGCACGGAATTGACCGCCGCGTCGTCCGACAGCGAAAGATGGATGCGCTCGACGCCGGAGATCGCCGCGGCCGGGTCGGCGAAAGCCTTGGCGCCGTCCGCCTCCAGCGCCTTGGCCTTGGCCGGATCGCGGTTCCAGACGTTGACCGCGTGGCCGGTCTCCAGAGCGCGGCGAATGAAGCCCGCTCCCATCAGGCCGGCGCCGAAAAATGCGATTTTCATGAGCGTCTCCCGCGGCGCGCCGCTAGGACTTTACAACCGGACAGAGCGCGCCTTCGAACATCGTGCCCCAGATCGGCACGTCCTTCAACCTGATCGGCTCGACCGCGTAGGGGTCCTCTTCGAGCACGGTGAAGTTGGCGATCCTGCCCGGCGCGATCGAACCGATCTTGTCCTCCTGCCGCCAGGAAAAGGCGGCCTCGATCGTCACCGCGCGGAGCGCGTCGTCGACGCTGATGCGCTGCTCGGGACCTGCGACCCGACCCGAGGGCGTGAGCCGGTTGACGCCGAACGATGCGAGCGCGAGCGGCGCGGCTGGTGCTGCTCGCCCGTTGGCCTCAGCCTAGTATTCCGGGTCATGAAGATCGAAGGCGGCGCTATTCCTTACCCCCCTTGTGGGGGGTAAGGAGAGCGCCTTCAATTTGACCGACGCATATCACTAAAGCTGCGGGAACCCGCTCGTTCCGATCGCGGGCCAGGCGAATGCCCTCAGGTCGCGCCGCGAACTGCGGAGCGCCGACCGGCAGCGCGACAGCGTCTCCGGGCTGGCCTCCGCCAGCACGGCGAGGTCGCCGTTCATCAGGGCTGCGAGCAGCGCGGCCCCGGTCTTGTCTCGGCAACTCGCGACCGCCGCCGCCTCGCGCGTCCGGTCGACAACCACCCATTCGCCGCCCTCGGAAGGGCAGCTCGAATACCGATAAGTCCCCGCCTTCACGCTCGTCCCCCACTCTCCTGCGCGGCGCCCCCGCCGCTCCCACGTGTGATAGACTGTTTCCACGCCGGTGCGTTGTCAAGCGGAATCCTAAACTTCTCGTAATCTTTTGGTAACAATTTCCAGTTCGCAGCGGCGAGAAAGAGCCGGCGTGATCCTTCGCTCTCGCAAGCATCGCGTCCGGACGCGTCCGGCCTCGCCCGCGGCTCGGCGCGCGCCGGGCCTTGTCGATAAAGACCATACATAAGCAAGGCTCCTGACAAGGCGCGCGTCATCCGCCGAGGCGCACGAGTTCGGCCGGGTTGCCCCGCCAGCGGGAGCCTGGCGGCGTGATCTCGCCCTTCATCAGGAAGGAGTCCGCGTCGAGGTGGGTCCGGTCGCCCATCGTCACGCCGTAATGGACGAGGCAGCCGATGCCGACCGACGCGTCGGCGCCGACGCGGACGAGGTCCGACTTGAACACGCCCTCTTCCAGCGAATGGGACTGGAGCGTGCTGAACGCATTGAGGTTCGCCTCGTCGCCGATCTCGACCAGCGTGCGCTCCGACAGATTGCAGCCGTCGTCGAACACCCGCCTGCCGACCTTGACTCCGAGCAGGCGCAAAATGACGGAGCGCATCGGCGTCCCGGCGAATGCGGTCGAGAGCGGGTTGTCGGAGAGCTTCCAGTAACGCTCGACGCGCCAGAAGGCCCGATCGTAGATGGTCACGATCTCGGGCTTCAGCCGGCCGAAGCCGAGCGAGGCGCGCTCGATCAGGATGAAGGCCGCGCTCGACAGCGCGACCAGCACGCCGGCCGCGACGGTCATCGCCGCAATGTCGTTGACGCCATAGACCGCGGCCGTCCAGCCGAAGACGTAGACGCCGAGGAACACCATCAGCCAGCGCGAGGCGATCAGCCCGGCCATCGAGGCGAGATTGAACCAGGTCTTGCGGACGAGCTGGCGCTTGCGCTCCTTCGATCCGACAGCGGCCAGCATCGCGAGGTCGCGCGACGAGGCGCGCGGGATTTCGAAGGCGGGCGAGCCGAGCAGACCCACGTTCTCGCGCACCGGCCCGTCGATCGGCGCCATCACCTTGGTGGCGAACAGCACGTTGTCGCCGGTGCGCGCGCCTGGCGGCACGTAGATCCGCGTCCCGAGGAAATTGCTCTCGCCGATGCGGCACGCTCCAAGCCGGAAAGCGCGGCTCGACATGGTCAGGTTGCCGAGCCGAAGGGCGTCGGAGGCGACTGTATTGGCGCCGACCGAGCACAGGAACGGATTGTCCTGGCCCTGCTCGGAGCCGAAGTTCGAGCCGGTCTCCTCGCCGACGCCGATTTTCCAGCCGACCCAGCGCAGGTAGGACTTGATGTAAATCGAATCGCCGAACATCAGGTTGAAGAACGCGGAGTTGCCGGCGATCTCGACGATCCGCTGCATGGCGTGATGGAAGCCGTAGAGCGGATAGACCTTGCCTTCCTCGAGGAACCGGTTGGCGAGCCGGGGGACCGCATAGTTGACGACGAGTCCGGCGACAAGCGCGAGAGCCGTGACACCGAGCGCCGTCACCGCCGCCAGCGGCGCCGCCGCGAAGGTCGCGTCCCAGGGTTTCAGCGCGAGCGCGTCGTCCCCTTCGGTCAGCGACGCCATGAGGTAGAGGACGACCGCCTCGGTCAGCGCGCCGGCGATCGCCAGCACGAAAGCCAGCATGCCCGCGGCGAAGAGCGCGCGCCGGAGCGGCCTCGCCGGCGTCTCGTCGGCGAGGCGGAAGGTCGAAGTCGTCTCCTCGGCCGGCGAGCCGGCGTAGCGCTTGCCGTCGGGCACGCGCTGGCCGTTCTGCAGCGACGAGACGTGGCCGAGCTGGCCGAAATCGCCGATCGCCGAACCGATGTCCAGCACGGCCTGCTCGCCGACATAGGCGCTGCGGCCGATGCGGATCGCGTCGAGGTGGATGCGGTTGCCGTAAGCCGTATAGCCGGGCATCAGCGCGGTGCGCCGGACGAGCGCGTCTTCGCCGACCTCGAACAGGTCCGCCGTCGCCGCGGGCACGGTGCGCGAGTTCGATCACCGCGTTGGCCCCGATCTTCGCGCCGAGCAGGCGCAGATAGAGGTTGAAGATCGGCGTTCCGGAGAAGGCGACGGCGGGCGCCGTGCTCACCAGGAGCTTTGCCGCCCAGAAGCGGAAATAGCGCGCGCTCCACACCGGGATCGCGCCGGAGCGCGCACGGCCGACGAGCAGCCACTTGCCGAGAATAGCGATCGCGTTGTGACCGAGGAACCACAGGACCGCGACGGCGAGCGCTCGGGCATAGAGCGTGACGGGCGCGTCGACCGCTTCGTAGACCCACTCGAACGCGGCCTGGCCGGCTGCGACCGCCAACGCGCCGGCGATCACGTAGAAGGCGGTCTGCGCCGCGCCGCAGGCGTAATAGGCGAAGGCCGACGGCCGGTGGGCGGGACCGACCGCGAGGTTCGCCGTCTCGACCGGCTTCTGCGCGTCCAGCGCGCGGGCGAGCCGGCGGAGCGTCGGATTGGCGTAGACGTCGCGCATGGCGACCTGCAGCGACGGCTCGAGCGCCCGGACGCGCGCGCAGAACCGCGCCATCAGGAGCGAATGCGCGCCGTATTCGACGAACATGTCGGCGTCGATCGACACCGCCTCGAGGCCGAGCACGTCCTGAAGCGCTTGGCAAAGCGCCTCCTCCGTCTCCGTCTCCGGCCCGACGATCGTGTCGGTGAGCCTGAGGCGCGGGGACTTGGGCTTCGGCAAGAGCTTGCGGTCGGCCTTGTTGCTGACCAGCGTCGGGATGAAAGGCAGGCGCTCGAGATAGGACGGCGTCATATAGGCCGGCAGCCGCGCCCGCATGTGCGCGACGATCGCGCTCGGGTCGGGCGCAACGGCGCCGTGCTTGACCGCGTAATAGGCGACGAGTTCCTGCGCGCCGGGCTCCGGCTCGAAGGTCGAAGCGACCGCCTGGGCGATTTCCGGAATGTCGAGCAGAACCGATTCGATCTCGGTCAGCTCGATCCGGTAGCCGCGCAGCTTGATCTGCGTGTCGATGCGGCCGAGATACTCGATCTCGCCGTCATCGGTCAGGCGACCGAGGTCGCCGGTGCGATAGATGCGGCCCGACGGGTTGTTGGGCAGCGCGAGGAAGTCCCGGATGAACTTTTGCTCGGTCAGCTCCGGCCGGTTGAGGTAGCCTTGGGCGACGCCGACGCCGGCGATCCCGATCTCGCCCGGCTCCCCGGACGCGACCGCAACATCCTCCTCGGGGTCGAGAATGACGATCGAATAGGTCGGCAGCGGCTTGCCGATCGTGACCGGCTTCTCGGGCGAAAGAACGCCGAGCGTCGCGGTGACGGTCGTCTCGGTCGGACCATAGCTGTTGAGCAAAGTGCGGCCGGGACGGCTCCAGCGCTTGACCAGCGCCGGCGGGCACGCTTCGCCGCCAATAAGAAAGACGCGCAGCTTCGGCAGCTCGCGATCGATCGAGGCGAGCAGCGTCGGCACGCAGGCGAAGCCGGTGATCGCACGGGCTTCGAGGAAATCGGCAAGCTCCTCGCCGAACAGGCTCGCGGACTGCGTGTTGGGGATGAGCGTCGCCCCGGCGACCAGCGGGACCCACACTTCCTCGATCGAGAAGTCGAAGGCGATCGACATGCCCTGGTAGACGCGGTCGCCGGGGCCGAAGCCATAGGTTTCGGCGGCGACGCGGACGAAATTGCAGATGCTCGGGTGGGCGATCGCCACGCCCTTGGGCTTGCCGGTCGTGCCCGAGGTGTAGAGCACGTAGCAGAGACCCTCGCCGCGCTCCGCCTTTTCCGCTTCGGTTCGCGGCGAATCGTCGAAGCCGGCGATCTGTGCGCGCGCGGAGTCGAGAACAAGGGTCTCGACCCCCGCCTCCGCGAGCTTGTCGGCGAGGCGCAGATGCGCGACGCCGAGCGTAGCGCCAGCGTCCTCGAGGATGTAGCGCAAGCGATCGACCGGGTGGTTCGAGTCGAGCGGGACGTAGGCCGCGCCGGCTTTCAGGAGCCCGAACAGCGTCACATAGGCGTCGATGCCGCGGTCGAGCAGCACGCCGACCCGGTCGCCCGGCTTGACGCCGCGGGCGCGAAGGAACCGCGCCATCTGGCTGGCGCGCGCGCCAAGCTCCCGGTAGCTGAGCTCGGCGCCGTCGGTGGCGACGGCGATTCGGTCGGCGAATCGGCCGCACGCCTCGTCCAGCACGTCGTCGAGACGCTCGCCAAACCGCCAGCGCAACGCCGAGGCGTCGCTCAGGATCGAAGCCGGACGCGCCGTCTCAAAGCGGCGCAGATCGGCCAGCGGATCAGGCTCGAGGCCTAGCTCGCGAACGCCAAACTCGGGATTCAACATGATAATCGCCCGCCCTTAGTCACTCTTTAGCGGCGGCGCCCCTTTCTCTCGGGCGCTGTCCGCACTTCCGGTCTTCGTCCCCGCGGCCCACGCAAGCGTTAGGCGGCATCCGACCGTTAGCGGCGCGAACATTTGCGCTTGGGCGGCTGAACGGCTGCTGAACGGAACCGCGGCCCCTCGCCGCATCTGGAAAGAGCGCGGGCGAAGCGGGCGTCCTCCGGACCGTCCCTTCCCTATCCTCTTGAGAATGCGAGACGAATTTGACGTTTCGTCGTTCGCGGCGGATTGGGCGGCCGACACGCGCCGAGCGCCGTTTCGTGCTATCCCCGCTCGGCGCCGTCCAGAAAGCTCGTTCAGGGCGTTCGTCTCGGCGGGTTTCTGTTCACCTGATTCGGCGAAAGATGACCGCTCCGACCCTCGACCGAACGACGAAGCCGGCGTCTCCGCGCTTCCGCGCGCCGAGCGTCCGTGAGGTCCGTCTGGCCTGCGGGCTCGTCCTCTTCACCTATGTGAGCCTGCATTATCTCAATCACGCGCTTGGGCTTTTCTCGGTCGCGGCGATGGAGGAGGGGCTCAACCTCCAGAAGCTGATCTGGCAGTCCGTTCCGGGCGCGCTCGTGCTCTACGCCGCGCTCCTCACCCACATGAGCCTCGGCTTCTGGGCGCTCTACGAGCGCCGGCAGTTCCGCTGGACGCGGCTCGAGGCGACGCAGCTCGTCCTCGGCCTCACCATCCCGTTTCTGCTCGCCGACCACGTGTTCGGCACGCGGGTCGCGCTCAGCCTGTTCGGCGCGGACAAGGGCTACGCCCAGGAGCTGTACAAGTTCGGAACCTTCCCGCCGGGCGGCGTCGTCCAGGGGATCCTGCTGCTGATCGTCTGGATTCACGGCTGCATCGGCGTCCATTTCTGGCTGGCGCTGAAGCCTGTCTATCCGAAAGTGAAAAACCTCCTGCTTTCGGCTGCGGTGCTTACGCCGACGTTGGCGCTGATCGGATATGCGCAGGGCGAGCGGGAGACCTTGCGCGCAGCCGCCGACCCGGCGTGGCGGGCGCTGAACCTGTCGGCGAGCCATGTCGGAACGGCGGCGGACGCCGTCCGGCTCGCCGCCGACCGCTCGGACATGCTGATCTTCCTGGCCGGGACGCTCGCGGGCGTCCTGCTGGTGCGCGCGATTCGGGCTTGGCGGGAGCGCTGGATCGGTTCGGTTCGGCTCACCTTTCCCGACCGCACGATCCGCGCGAAGCGCGGTTTGAGCGTGCTCGAAGCGAGCCTCATCGGCGGCGTTCCGCTCGCCCATGTCTGCGGCGGACGCGGCCGCTGCTCCACCTGCCGCATTCGCATCCTCGGCGACCTCGCCGGCCTGCCCGACCCCGAGCGAAGACGAACGGGCCGTGCTCGACCGCATCCACGCCGAGGACGGGGTGCGGCTCGCCTGCCAGCTCAGGCCGAGCCGCGACATAGCCTTCCTGCCGCTCCTTCCGCCGCACGCGACGCTCGCCGACGTCCGGCGCGGACCGGCCCAGAGCGGCGAGGAGCGCTACGCGGCGGTGATGTTCGTCGATATGCGCGGTTCGACCCGGCGCGCCGAGAAGCGGCTGCCTTACGACACGGTGTTCCTGATCAACCAGTTTCTCAACGCCGTCAGCAGCGCGGTGATTGAGGCGGGCGGCCAGCCCAACCAGGTGCTCGGCGACGGGCTGCTCGCGGTCTTCGGCTTGAAGTCGGACCCGGCTGAGGCCTGCCGCGCGGCGGTCGCGGCCTGCGGCGTGATCGCGGCCAATGTCGAGAAGCTGAATCACGCGTTGGCGCAGGGGCCGGTCGAGCCGATCCGCTTCGGCGTCGGGATCAACGCGCGGAATCGTGATCGCCGGCGAGATCGGCTACGAGCGCCACGCCCAGTTCACGGTGATCGGCGACGCGGTCAACGTCGCCTCGCGCCTTCAGGACCTGACGCGCGCCCTCGACTGCGAGGTTCTGATCTCGGAGGAGGTCTATCGCCGCGCCGGGCTTGATCCCGACGCCCTCCCCCTCCACGAGGTCGACGCGCGCGGGCGCGACGGAAGGGTCAAGGTGCGCGCGGCGAAGCGGGCGGTCGACCTGAAGGACCTCGCGACCTTGGATGCGTCATAGCGGCTTGATCAGCCGCCGCAAAGTAAGGCAATGCGTTCCGGCCCTCGTCCCACCCAGGTTCGCCGCGAAACTTCTCGACCAGAAAATCGACGAGCACCCGCACCTTCGCCGCCAGATGTCGCCCCGCCGGATAGAGCGCATAGATGCCGTTCGGCCGGTCCTCGTAGTCGCGCAGCAATGGCTTGAGCAGGCCGGAGCGCAGGCGAGGCCCAGCAATGAAGCTCGGCGTGCGCGCGATACCGAGACCCGCTTCGGCCGCCGAGAGGCAGGCGTCGGCATTGGAGAACCGCAAACGCCCCCCGACCGTGATCGCGATCGGCGCAGCGCCGCCGGGCGCGCGGAAGCGCCAGAGGAGAGGTTCGCGGAAATTGGTGTCGATAATGCAGTCCCGACCGCCGAGCGCCTCTGGCGTATCGGGTTCGCCAAACGCCTCCAGATAGGCTGTCGCGGCGACGACCACGATACGCATGTCGCAGAGCTTGCGCGCAATCAGGCTGCTGTCCGCGGGGTTTCCGATCCGGACCGCCAGATCGAGACCTTCGTCGACCAGATTGGCCATCCGGTCGGTGAAGCTCACGTCGAGCTGAATGTTCGGGAAATCGCGGGCGAAGGCGATCAGCAGCGGCGCCAACCGGGTCACCCCGAACGACTGCGGAACCGAGACCCTGAGCCGTCCGATCGCGTTGCCGGACGCGTTGCGAACCGAAGCGTCAAGCGCCGCAAAGTCCTCGAGCAGCGGCTTCACGCGCTCGTAGTAGGCCTGCCCGACTTCGGTCGGCGACAGGGCGCGCGTGGTGCGTTTCAGCAGTTGCACGCCGAGGTCCGCCTCCAGCCTGGAAACGAGCTTCGACGCCTGCCCGGCGCTCGTTCGCTGCTTCAAGGCCGCTTTGGCGAAACTTCCGGTTTCAAGGACCGCGACAAGCATCCGGTCGCAATCCAGCCGCTCCATTCCGCCTCTCCATTCGCGCCAAACTGGAATCAATATAATCCAATTATGCCCGGTATTCATTCGAAATGGAATGAGCCAAGTTTCGTTCGCGAAACTGCGGAGAGCCCCCGAGGCCAGCCGCGCCATCCCAAGGAGAACACGATGTCGACACCTCACGTCGCTCAGAAGGCGCCCTACGCGGCGCAGGTCGAAGCGGGCAAAACCTATTACTGGTGCGCCTGCGGCAAGTCCGCCAGCCAACCGTTCTGCGACGGAGCGCACAAGGGTTCGGACTTCGCGCCCACGGCTTTCACCGCCGAAAAGGACGGGACTGCGTATCTTTGCGGCTGCAAGCTCAGCACCAAGGCGCCCTTCTGCGACGGCTCCCACAAGAGCCTCTGAAGTTCAGAAACCAGCAAGCGCGGCGGCCATCAAGGGTCGTCGGGGCCGAGGTGGAAGGAGGCCGCGCCTCTCGATGGGCGCGGCGCGCGCGTCCTCAACGGGCCAACTCAGGGCGCGCCGTTCGGCGCCTTGCGTTCGCCTGATCCGGCGAGGACATGACTGTCCCAACGCTTTCCGAACCGAAAAATCCGGCGCCGCTGCGCTTCCGGGCGCCGAGCGTCCGCCAGCTCCGCCTCGCCTGCGGGCTCGTCCTGTTCGCCTATGTGACCCTGCACGGTCTCAATCACGCCCTCGGCCTGATCTCGGTCGAGGCCATGGAGACCGGCCTCGCGATCCAGAAAACCATCTGGCAATCCGTCCCCGGCGCGCTCGTGCTCCACGCCGCGCTCTTGACCCATATGAGCCTCGGTTTCTGGCGCTTTACCAGCGGCGGCCGTTCCGCTGGACCCGCCTGAGGGGACGCAACTCGTTCTCGGCCTCACGATCCCGTTTCTGCTTGCCGATCACGTGTTCAACACGCGGGTCGCCCTCAGTCTGTTCGGTCCGCAACTGGGCTACGCCCAAGCGCTATACGCGTTCGGCGCGTCTCCGCAGGACGGATGGCTCCAGGCGGTCGTCCTTCTGATCGGCGGCGGAGTTTGGGTCGCTGCTTGCGGAGCCCGCTTCCTGAGGCGGGTCAAGACCTGACATCGGATGGACGACATGTCATGAGCGCCGCAAGAGCGGGCCTTGCGGCCGGCTTGCAGTCCAAGCGATAATCCCCAAATCAACCAAAAGCTGATCTCGAAACGGGTGGCGACAAACCGAATGGCGCAGCGTTCAGGTCGACGTCCACCGTCCCATTCTGCGAGGTTAGTCTTGTGAATTCGAGGCGGGGCCAATCGGAACGACCGGCCGCACCCATGAGCAGCACCCTAACTTTTCTCCACCGCGGCGGAGAAATGGGCCGTTTGATTCGTGAATACGATTGGAGCCGGACGCCCCTCGGGCCGCCCGAACTTTGGCCGCAGAGCCTGAAGACCAGCGTCCGGCTCATGCTGACCTCTCGACACCCCATGTTCATCTGGTGGGGGCCGCAGCTCATTCAGTTCTATAACGACGCTTACCGCGAGACGCTGGGGCCGGAACGGCATCCTTCGGCGCTTGGCCAATGCGGACGCGATTGCTGGGAGGAAATCTGGCCGATCATCGGTCCCCAGATCGACTTCGTGATGCGCGGCGAGGGTTCGACCTGGCATGAGGATCAACTCGTGCCGGTCACGCGTCATGGCGCGTTGCGGCCGGTCTGGTGGACATACGGCTACAGCCCCATCGACGCGGAGGGCGGCGGCGTCGGCGGCGTGCTTGTCGTCTGCACGGATGTGACGGAGCAGCACCTGGCGAGAGAGGCGCTCTCCCGGGCGAACGAGCAGTTGCTCGGCGATGTCGATCGCCTTCGCAGTCTGTTTGGCCAGGCGCCCGGCTTTATCGCGGTCCTCAGAGGACCGGACCATGTTTTCGAGTTCACCAACACGTCTTACGATCGGCTGATCGGCCGCAGCGATGCGTTGGGAAAGCGCGTGGCCGAACTCCTGCCCGAAGTGACCGCGCAGGGGTTTGTCGCGCTGCTGGATAGCGTCTTTAGATCGGGGCAGGCTCACGTCGGCGCCAGCGTTCCCCTCCATTTCGAGGGCACGCCGAGCGTCCCCGCGCGCAACGTGTTTCTCGATTTCGTCTATCAGCCGATACGGGACGATACGGGCGTGGTGACCGGCATCTTTGTAGAGGGCCACGACGTGACGGCGCGCGTCATCGCCGAGCAGCGCCAGAAGCTCATGGTCGAGGAAGTCCACCATCGCCTGAAAAACACGCTCGCGATTGTCCAGTCGATCGCCATGCTGAGCGGCAAAACCGCGACATCGATCGAGGAATACAAAACGATCTTTTCAGCCCGGATCGTCGCGATGGAGCGAACGCAAAGCTTCGCGATCCAGGCGAGTACAGGGACGATTAGCGTCCGAGAAATTATCGAAGCCGAACTTGCGCCCTATCTCGATCAGATCACGCTCTCATGCGATTGCATGGAAATCGATTTCCTGGTCTGCGGCGAACCTGAGCTTGCTCGTCCACGAGCTTCTGACCAACGCCGCCAAGTACGGCGCCCTATCCCGGGCCGATGGCTATCTTTATCTCGACTGCTCCTCTTCCGATGACCTCGCGCTCCTTTCGTGGCGCGAGAAAACGCCGGGCCTCGAAATCAAGTCCGTCAAGGAGGGCTTCGGAACCCGCCTGATCCGGAATCTGGTCGCCGATCTCCAAGGCAGCCTCGAAATCGACTTCAAGCCCGACGGAATGGAAGCCAGGATCGGCTTCCACCTCACCTCGCCCCGGAGCAAGGCCTGATTTCCCTCCCCCTCAGCCCCGCGCCGGTTCGGTCCCTCCCGGCCCCAGCGAGCGCTGGACCATGACGGTGTCGGTCCAGTGGCCGAATTTGTAGCCGATCGTGGGCAGATAGCCGACCTGGCGGAAGCCGAAGCGCTCGTGCAGCTCGAGCGAGGCCTGGTTGGCGGCGTCGATATAGCCGATCATCTGGCGGAAGCCCGCCGCGGCGCAGGAATCGATCAGCGCCCCCATCAGCAGCTGGCCGACGCCGCGGCGCAGATGGTCGTTGTGGACGTAGATCGAGTGCTTGATCGCGTAGCGGTAGGCCGGACGCTTGCGGAACGGCACGGCGTAGGCGTAGCCGAGCACCACGCCGTTCTCCTCCGCCACGATGTGCGGCATCTTGCGCTTCTGCATGTTCTTGCGCCGGCGCTTCAGGTCCTCGGCGTCCGGCGGCTCGAACTCGCCGACGTCGAGTCCGGGATCGACCCCGCGGCGGATGTGATGGAGGTAGATCGCCAGCATCGCCGGCACGTCGGCGTCGCGCGAATTGCGGACCGTGATCCGCGGCGCTCCCGGCGGCGGCTGCGCGCCCTCGTCTGAAGTCTGTCTGGCGTCCATCGTCGTCCCGAATCACTCCCTGACGACATAGGTATAGAAGCGAACGGCGCCCAGATCGTCGACTTCGCGATAGAGGCCCTGAATTTCCGACTCGAAGCCCGGGAACACGTTCGAGCCCTTCTCGAACATCTTGAGGTAGTCGATCATCGGGCGGCGAGCGGGCGTCGAGCCGTTCGCCCGGCACGACGGTGGCGATGCCCGGCGGATAGACGACGAAGAGGGTCGTGGCGACGCGCCCCTCGAGCTCGTCGAGCGGCAGGTAGTCGACGTTGTTGCGCGTCAGATGCAATTGCGCCTCGCGCGGCGTCATCGCCACGGTCGGAATGTGCTCGGCGGCGAACTGCGCCTTCTGCAGCCGGCTGATGTCGTGGGCGCGATAGAAGGCGTGCATCTCCCCGCAGAGGTCGCGCAGCCTCTTGCCGCGATAGCGCTTCGAGCGCTTGGCGACGAACTCCGGCATCACGTCGTCGAGGAGCGCGTTGTCGTCATGCAGCCGCTTGAACGCGACCAGCGACGAGACCAGCGTGCCCGGCCTTGCTCGCCTCGACCCCGGGGGTCAGCAGGAACAGCATCGAGTTGAGGTCGTTCTTCTCCGCCACGACGCGGTTCTCGCGCAGGTACTGCACGACCACCGGCGCCGGAATCCCGTGCGCCTCGTAATCCCCGGTCTTGCGGTCGAACCCCGGCGTCAGCAAGGTGAGCTTCGCCGGATCGGTGATGGCGAAGCCTTCCTCGAGATCGTGGAAGCCATGCCACGCCTGCCCGGGCGCGAGCGCCCAGTAGCGCGGATCGCGCGCCAGAAGGTCGGTCGAAACGCTCTCCCACGGCACGTCGTGCGCGCCGCCCTCGTAGGCCGCGTCGCGGATCGCCACGCGGTCCGGGACGAAGGGATCGAAGAACCAGCGCCGCGCAGGATCGCGCTCCTTCTCCTCGAACTCGCGCCGGACCGCGCGGAGCTTCTTCCTGAGCTCGATGCCGAGCCGGATGGTGTCGTCCCACAGCACTTCGCCCGAGCGGCCCTTCATCATCTGCGCGCCGACGTCGAGCGAGGCGAACAAGCGGATAGAACGGCGAGGTCGAGGCGTATTGCATGAAGCTTTCGTTGAAGCGCCGGTGCTCGACGCGGCGGCGCTGGCCCTTGATGTGGCTGTCGCGCCGGTGGATCTGCGAGGCCTGCGAGAAGCTCGCGAGCTGCTTGTGGGTCGACTGGGTCGCGATGATCCCGGGCGAGGTCTCGTCGAGCCCCTTGAGCCCCATGGCGAAGCGGCTCTCGTAGATCGGGTGGAACTTCATGAAGCCCGCCCAGGCCTCGTCGAACATGATGTAGTCGCATAAAGGGCCGATGCGCTCGAGGATGCGCTGGGCGTCGTAGATCGTCCCGTCATAGGTGCATTGCTCGATGACCGCGACGCGGAACGGCCGCTCGCGCTTCCAGGCGTCCGGGTCCTTGACCAGCGGATTGGCGCGGATGCGCTCGCGGATCGCCGTCTCGTCGAGCTCTTCCGGCCGGATCGGGCCGATCAGGCCATAGGCGTTGCGGTCGGTCGAGAGGTAGACCGGAATGCCGCCCGCCATCAGAAGCGCGCCCTGGTGGGCGGCCTTGTGGTTGTTGCGGTCGAACAGCACGAGGTCGCCCTCGGCGACGAGGCTCGTCAGCACGATCTTGTTGGACGACGACGTGCCGTTCAGCACGAAATAGGTCTTCTCCGCCCCGAAGATGGCGGCGGCCTCCTTCTGCGCCTGCAGCGCCGGGCCTTCGTGGGTCAGGAGGTCGCCGAGCTCGAGGATCGAGTTGTCGAGGTCGTCGCGGAACACCGCCTCGCCCAGATGCTCCATGAAGATCCGGCCGATCGGGCTGCGGCTGTAGAAGATGCCGCCGTTGTGGCCCGGGCAGGTCCAGAGCTGGTTGCCTTCCTCGGCGTAATCGACCAGGGCGCCGAAGAACGGCGTCTTCAGCGTCTCGGCGTATTGCTTGAGGCGCGACACGAGGTTCCTGGCGATGAACTCCGGCGTCTCCTCGGCAAGGAACACATAGCCGTCGATATAGTCGAGCACCTCGACCGGAATGTCCTCGAAGCGCTTGCGCCGCACGAGGATGACGATCGGCATGTCGAGGCCGCGCCGCCGCATCACGTTGATCAGCGAGGCGGCCTTGCCCTCGATGCCCTTCTTGCCCCAGTCGACGACCGAGCAGGCCGATCGCGGCGTCGGTCTGGACGGCGATTTCCGCGTCCTCGACCCGGCGCGCCTTGATCACCTGGAAGCCCATCCGCTCGATCGCGGCGATGATCTGGTTGACCCTGAGGCCCTCGAGATCGTCGGCGTCGAACATCGGCGCGGAGAAAAGGAAGGTGAATCGCTGGAAGAAGTTCATACTTTTTGGGCCCCGAGGCGGGTCGGGGCGCAAGCAGCGCCCCGGAAGCCGGCACAGCTAAGACAGGATGCCGGCGACAGAATCAAGACGTTTGTCCGACAGGCGGTTTTGCGGCGGCGCCGGCGCGACATTCCGTGACGCAATGCGTCCATGTGTCGCGCGGCCAAGCCCCTCGCAGATGGGCCCCACCGCGCCTAAATTCACCTTAGCGTCACGCTGGGCCGCTAGATGGTGCGACGCACAATCGACGCTCGGGCGCACGACGTGATGACCCGCCGGCCCCTCCTCGGGCGCTGCGGTATGGCGGTTTGGCGTCCGCGTTCGGTTTGCGCAGAGGCTGACATGAGCGCCACACCCGCCCGCAACACGACCGTCCGCAATACGACCTGGGCCGAGCTCAAGGTCGGCGACTCCGCCAGCATCGAGCGAACCTGCTCGGTGCAGGATCTGATCCTGTTCGCCCATGTGTCGGGCAACCTGAACCCGCTGATGCTGCCGTCGGAGAACGCCGGCGAAGCGAACGCCGAACCGCTCGCGCCATCGATGTGGGTCGGCTCCCTCGTCTCGGCCGTGCTCGGCAACATCCTCCCCGGGCCGGGCACGCTCTACCGGGCGCAGGACCTGCGCTTCCTCGGCCGGGTCCATGTCGGCGACAGGGTCACGGTCACGGTCGTCTGCCGCGAGAAGCGCGAGGCGCCGATCGCCGTTTTCGACACCAAGATCGTCAACGCGGTCGGACAGGTCGTGTGCACGGGAACCGCCGAGATCGAGGCGCCGACCGTCACCCAGGTCGTCGAGGCGCGGCACCTGCCGTCGCTGATCGTCGACACGGCCGACCATTTCGGCGCGCTTGTCATCAAGGCCGCCAAGCTGCCGCCGCTGAGAACCGCGGTCGTCTGTCCCGACGACCGCAATTCGCTGAGCGGCGCGCTGCTGTCGGCCGAACGCGGCCTGATCGAGCCGATCCTGATCGGCGATCCGGAGCGCATCAAGGCCGCCGCCAAGGCGCTCGACGCCGACATTTCGCGCTTCTCGATCGAGTCGATCGCCGACCCGCAGCTCGCCGCCGCCCGCGCGGTCGCAATGGTGCTCGAAGGCAAGGTCGGCGCCGTGATGAAGGGCGACCTGCATTCGGACATCCTGCTCGCCGAAGTGGTCAAGAAGGACGGCGGCCTGCGCACCTCCCGGCGCATCAGCCACGTCTTCGCGCTCGACGTGCCCGACGCTCGACGAGATCCTCTACATCTCCGACGCCGCGATCAACATCGCGCCGGACCTCATGACCAAGGTCGACATCGTCCAGAACGCCGTCGACCTCGCCCGCGCCTGCGGCCTCCAGCAGCCGCGCGTCGGCATCCTGTCGGCGGTCGAGACCATCAACCCGGCGATCGCCTCGACGCTCGACGCCGCCATCTTGTCGAAGATGGCCGAACGCGGCCAGATCCGCGGCGCGATCGTCGACGGGCCGCTGGCGATGGACAACGCCATCGACCTCGAGGCGGCGCGCACCAAGGGCATCACCTCGCTGGTCGCGGGACGCGCCAACGTGCTGATCGTTCCCAATCTCGAAGTCGGGCAACATGCTCGCCAAGGAGCTCACCTTCGTCGCGCGGGCGGAAGCGGCGGGGCTGGTGCTGGGGGCGAAGGTTCCGGTCATGCTGACGAGCCGCGCCGACAACGACCGGGCGCGTCTGGCTTCTTGCGCGCTGGCGCAGCTTTACCAGTATTATCGCCGCGAAGGCCGGGCGTTCGAGGGCGAGCCGCCAGTCGCCAAGGCCGCCGAATGACCCCGAGCACGGAGCGAGCGCCCTTGAGCCAAATCGTCCTCACCTTCAACGCCGGCTCGTCCTCGCTGAAGTTTGCGGCCTTCGGCGCCGACAACGGCCAATTGAACCACCTCGCCGCCGGCCAGATCGAGGGAATCGGCGCGACCCCGAAGGGCTCGGTCAAGCGGGCGACCGGCGAGAAGACCGATTTCGCCTTCGACCCGAAGGCCGGCAAGCTCGACCATCGCGCCGCGATGGGCGTCATTCTCGGCTGGCTCAGGGACGTCGGCTTCGCGAGCGGGATCGTCGCGGTCGGCCATCGCGTCGTCCACGGCGGGCCTGACCTCTCCGCGCCGATGCTCATCGACGAGGCCGTGCTCGTCAAGCTGCGCAAGTTCATCCCGCTCGCGCCCCTTCACCAGCCGCACAACATCGCCGGCATCGAGGCGGCGATCGAGGCCTTTCCCGGAACGCCGCAGGTCGCCTGCTTCGACACGGCGTTCCACCGCAGCCATCCGTTCGTGGACGACACATTCGCCCTGCCGCGCTCCTATTACGACGAGGGCGTGCGGCGCTACGGGTTCCACGGGCTGTCCTACGAGTACATCATCCGGACGCTGCGGAAGATCGCGCCCCAGATCGCGCGGGAGGACGTGATCGTCGCCCATCTCGGCAACGGCGCCTCGATGTGCGCGATCAAGAACGGCCGCTCGATCTCCTCGACGATGGGCTTCACCGCGCTCGACGGCCTGCCGATGGGCACGCGCTGCGGCCAGCTCGATCCGGGCGTCATCCTGTATCTGATCGCCGAGAAGAAGATGACGCTCGATCAGATCACAGACCTCCTTTACAAAGAATTCGGGGCTCAAGGGCATGTCGGGCATCTCGCAGGACATGCGCGAGCTCGAGGCCTCCGACAGCCCGGGGGCGCGCGACGCCATCGCCTATTTCGTGGCCCGCATCCGGCGCGAGCTCGCCGGTCTCGCCGCCACCGTCGAGGGCGTCGAAGGGATCGTCTTCACCGGCGGCATCGGCGAGCACTCCGCATACATCCGCAAGGCGGTGCTCAGCGGGATGGACTGGATGGGAATCCAGCTCGACGACGAAGCCAACAGCGCCGACGCCCAGATCATCAGCGCGCGATCCTCCCCGACAACGGTCTTCGTCATCCCGACCGACGAGGAGCGGATGATCGCCACGCACACAATCGCCATTACCGGCCACAAGCCGGCCTGATCTTGACCAAGGCAAAGCCCCATGACTTCCACGTACAGCCCCGGAACCGGCCCCGAACGCGCCGCTCAGGACGCCGCGACCGTCGGCCGTCAATTCGAACAGATCCTGTTCGCCCTCAGCCGCCGCCTCGAGCGCGCATCTCACGACCACGGCCAGCGGACCCAGAATTTCTGGACCGACGCGGCCGAAGTCCAGCGCCGCTTCGCCGACGCGCAGAAGGACGGCAAGCTCGCCGACGACGCCAGGGCCTACGCCATCGACGCGCAGCAGCGCACCATGCTCGCGCTCGATATTCTGCGCGAGCGCGCCGAGCAGGACATCGCGCATGAGAAGGCCGGCACGCCGCCGGTGCTCATCTACGACTACGAGGTGGTCCTCGACGGCAAGACCCTGCCGCGTCCGACCAACAAGATGCTGCTGAAGATCGTGCCGCCCGACGGGATCGAGGTGAAGGACTGGAAGCGCCCCTACATGATCGTCGATCCGCGCGCCGGACACGGCGCGGGCATCGGCGGCTTCAAGTCGGACAGCCAGGTCGGGGTCGCGCTGCGCGACGGCCACCCGGTCTATTTCGTCGTGTTCCGCCCGCATCCCGAACCGGGCCAGACGCTTGCCGACGTCATGCGCAGCGAGGCGGCCTTCGTCGCCAAGATCCGCGAGCTTCATCCCGTCGCGCCCAAACCCATCATCGTCGGCAACTGCCAGGGCGGTTGGGCGAGCCTGATCCTCGCCGCGATGAACCCCGACATTACCGGCCCGCTGGTCGTCAACGGCGCGCCGGTCGCGTACTGGTCGGGCCGCCTCGGCGAAAACCCGATGCGCTACAACGGCGGCCTGCTCGGCGGCGCCATGCCGGCGCTCCTGTTCTCCGACCTCGGCAATGGCGAGTTCGACGGCGCCCATCTCGTCAGCAATTTCGAGATGCTCAATCCCGGCCGCAACTACTTCGGCAAGTATTACGATATGTTCGCCGCGCCGGAGAAGTCGCGGAAGTCCTTCCTCGAGTTCGAGAAGTGGTGGGGCGGCTTCCATTTCATGAACGAGCAGGAGATCCACTGGATCGTCGAGAACCTGTTCGTCGGCAACAAGCTCGCCCGCCACCAAGCGAATCTGGAGCCGGGGCGGCCGATCGACCTCAAGGCGATCCGCACGCCGATCATCGTGTTCGCCTCCTGGGGCGACAACATCACCCCTCCCCAGCAGGCGCTCAACTGGATCGTCGACACCTATGCCGACGAGCACGAGATCAAGATCCGCGGCCAGCGCATCATCTACATGGTGCACGACAAGGTCGGCCATCTCGGCATCTTCGTCTCCGCCTCGATCGCCAAGAAAGAGCACACCGAAGTCACCTCGGTGATGAAGACGATCGAGGCGCTGGCGCCGGGCCTCTACGAGATGACGATCGACGAGCAGATCGGCGAAGGCGTCGATGCCCGATTCACCGTGAGCTTCCACGAACGCAAGCTGACCGACATTCTCGCCATCGACGAGAACGACCGTTCCGACGAGCGCGACTTCGCCGCCGTCCAGCGGTTCTCGGAACTCGGTACGGAACTCTACGATATCTGGGCCCGCCCGCTCGTGCAGTCCGTGGTCACGCCGCAACTCGCGGAGACCCTCAAGAAGACCCATCCGGCCCGGCTCTCGCGCACGATGTTCGGCGACGCGAACCCGCTGATGAAGGGAGTCGCGGAACAGGCTCAGAAGGTCGCGGCCGAACGCAAACCCGCCGACCCGAACAATCCGTTCCTGCTCGCCGAGAAACTGTGGGCGAGCAGCGTCGAGAACACGCTCGACGCCTACCGCGACTTCCGCGACGCGATGTACGAACTGACTTTCCTCGGCATCTATAGCTCCCCGACCCTGCTGCGCCTCGGCGAGAAGTTCGCGTTCGAGCGCACCCGCAAGGATCCGAAGGTGCTGCGCTACCTGCCGGAAGTGCAGGCGGTTCTGCTCAATGTCGATCGCGGAGGCTTCGAGGAGGCGGTCATCCGCATGCTGATCCTGATGGCCAATCCCGCGCGACGGTCCGGCGCGACCGGCTCGAGCGTTCGGCCAAGGTGCTCGGCCACGACGAGCCGTTCGCCTCGCTCGGATCGGAGAAGCGGGCGGCCCTCATCCACGAGCAGTCGCTGATCGTCGAGTTCGAGCCCGAGCGCGCGCTCGCAGACTCTGCCCGACCTGTTGACCGACCCGGCTGAGCGCCAGCGGGCGATCGAGGTGGTCGAATTCATCGCCGGCGCGATCGAGGAGATGGAGCCCGCGACGATCCAGCTCGTCCAGCGGTTCCATTCGGTGCTGGGCCTCAAGGGCCTCGCGCTGCCTGCGCCCCGCCAGGATCCGCTGACGGCGAGCGGGACGGTGCGCGACGAGCTTGGCGGGCCGGCCCCGCTGGACGCCGTCGCGCCGCTGGCGCCCGAGGCCGTGGCCGAGACGATCCGCGAGTCCGAGCCTGCGGCGAAGCCCAGGGGACGCGGCCGCGCGCCCGAAGCGGCGGAATAGCCGCACGACGGCGCGCCGCGTCAGCGTCGCGCCCTTCTGTCCGTCGAGGGCGGCGACGCCCTGTTGCGAGACGACGCCCGATGGATTTCGCTTGGCGCCCGCTGACCGAGACGGACCTCGACGCCGTGCGCCGCATCGCGGAGGCGGTTCATGTCGGCCTCGGGGAGCGCCCTGCGGTATTTGCCGAGAAGCGGCGCCTTTATCCGCAGGGCTGCCTCGCCCTGGCCTTCCGCGACCAGGTGGCGGGCTACGTCCTCAGCCATCCCTGGACGATCGGCGACGCGCCGCCGCTCGACGCCTTTCTCGGCGCGCTGCCCCCGTCGCCGGACTGCCTCTACCTGCACGATATCGCCGTCTCGAGCGAAGCGCGCGGCTTCGGTGCCGCGGCGGGGGCGATCGGGCGCCTGACCGAACTTGCAGCAAGGGAGCGGCTTCCGGCGATGGCGCTGGTCTCCGTGGGCGACGCAGGCCCGTTCTGGCTCCGCGCCGGATTCCGCGACGCCACCGACCTTCGCCTCGCGGCCAGGCTCGCCGCTTACGGCCCGAGCGCCCGCTACATGACGAAACCCTTGTCGGCGTCCGTCACGACCGGGTGAGGGAAAGCGGTCCTGGCCTTGGCCAGGTGGAGCGCCGTCAGCGACCGCACGAGCTTCGCGTCCTCGTCGTAGAGGGAGGACGCCTCGATGTTCAGCGCCACGATCAGCAGGCCGCAGGCGACCGGAACGTTGGTTTCGCAGTGGATGTTGTAGAGCTTCCTCAGACCCCGCACGACGTCGAAGCGGAACTTGTCGTCGTGCTCGTCGATGTGGTCGAGCAGGCATTCCCAATACTGGGCGAACAGGCTGATGGTCGCCCAGGCTTGCGTTTCCACCCGGTCGCTGAGCTTGGCGAGTTCAGGCACGACGTCGAGGAATTCTTCGAGGAGCTCGGAACCGCGCGGCGTTCCCGCGCTCGCTTTCAGGGCTTCCTGCATCGTGGCGACCGGCCTTGCGCGCAAAAGGTCACGCGCTTCGCCACAAAGTTGACAGGAGTCTCCTACGGAACCGTTAGCGGCCTGCCGCCGGCCCGGCCGCTTCGCCCAGCGGGCATTCGTCGTTGGAGGCGAGCCATGTGCGGGCGGTGTCGGCGCCCAAGGCCGCCGCGCGCTCGAACCAGCCCCGAGCCGTCTCGCAATCCTTCGGCACGCCCTGGCCGCGTGCGTACATCAGCGCAATCATCATCTGCGCGGGGACGAAGCCGGAGTCCGCCGCCAGCTTGTACCAGCGCAGGGCTTCGGAGGGATCGCGCGTCACGCCGCGGCCGTCGCGGTAGAAGCTGCCGAGCGCGGCCTCGGCGCCCGCGTCGCCCTGCCCGGCGGCCTTGCGGTACCAGTCCGCGGCCGCGCCGTAGTCGCGCGCGACGCCGAGCCCGCCCTGGTACATCTGCCCGAGCCGGGTTTCGGCGAGCGGACTTCCGGCCTCGGCGAGCTTGCGATAGCGCTGCAGCGCCTCGGCGTAGTTCCACTGGTCGAAGGCCGTGTCGGCGAGCCGCAACTCCTCGTCGACTCGCCGCGGCGCCGCTGCGCGCGGCGACAGGATCTCGTAGCCCGCGCCAGCGAGGATCGCGACCACCGCAAGCGCGGAGGCGACGACGCCGAGACGCCTGCCGAAGACGCCCGATCCCGGATTCGCACCATCGACGATCGTCGGCGCCAGCGTCGGCGGCAGCGTGGCGCCCGGTTCGGGCTTCGTCATTTCGATCGCAAAGGCGTGGACCGGCTCGGCGACATTCTTGAGCTTCGTCGGCCCGAGATCGTAGAAAACGCAGTCGACCCGTCCCCTGACCTGTCGATATGCGTCCTCCGAAAGGCAGATCGAGCCGGGCTTGGCCACGCCTTCCAGGCGAGCGGCGATGTTGACCCCGTCGCCCATCAGGTCGCCGTCGTGTTCCTCGACCACATCGCCGATGTGGACGCCGATGCGCAGCTCCATGCGACGGTCCTCGGCGACGCCGGCGTTGCGTTCGAGCATGCCGTTCTGCACCTCCATCCCGCAGCGGACGGCGCTGACGGCGCTGCGAAACTCGGCCAGCGCCCCGTCGCCCGTGCGCTTGAACAACCGGCCGTCATGGACGGCGATCGCCGGCTCGATCAGATCGCTGCGCAGCGCGCGGAGGCGTGCGAGCGTGCGGTCCTCGTCCGCGCCGGCGAGGCGCGTGAAGCCGACCACGTCCAAGGCGAGGATCGCGGCGAGCTTTCGCGTCGGCGCCCGGCCGGCGCCGGCCGCGTCCGATCTCGCGACTTTCGCTTGCGAAGGGAAGGCGCCGGTCAGGAACTCGGGCGCGTTTAGATCCACGACCGTCGCGTCGGCCGGGCCGGACTGCACCTCGACGCCGATCAGATAGGGTCCGATCGCCAGCCGGTCGCCGTCATGCAGCAGGCGCACGCCCTCGACCCGCGTGCGCGCGCCGTTCATGAACGTGCCGTTGGTCGAGACGTCGCGAAGCCAGTAGCCGCCCTCGGCGAACCGGATCTCGCAGTGGCGGCCGGAGACGTGGCGGGTCGGGTCGGCCAGCGTCCAGCCGATACCCTCCGAGACGTCCGATGTCGAGACCGCGCTCCTTGACCTCGACGCGCACCTGGCCGCCGTCGGGCAGCCGATCCGCGTTCAGCAAGGCGAGGCGCAGCGTCATTGGAAAATCCCAGCCGTCGAGGTCTACGCGGCGGCTCTGCATTTCGCAATCGAGATTACACTGTTCGCTTAGACGCGGCCAAGCGACGCGCTACGGACAGCGACGCGGGCGGCGGTCGCCAAGGCGTTAAACTTCGACCTCCCGGCCGATCTCGACCACCTGGTCGCGGGGCAGCGCGAGGTAGTCGCTGAGGCGCGCGGCGTTGCGGCTCATCGCGGCGAAAATCGCCTCCTGCCAGCGCGGCAGGCCCTTGCCGTCCTCGGCGGGCACGATCGTCTCGGCGCCGATGTAGTAGGTCACGTCGTCGAGGTCGATGCCGGCGCCCTTCAGCTTGCACTCGGAAAGGAACTCGGGGACGTCCGGGCGCTCCATGAATCCGATCTTCACCTCGGCGCGCCAGAAGTGGTCGGCCTCGTGCTTGACGGTCACCCGTTCTGCGGGCTCGGTCCAGGGGACCGACAGGGTGGTCAGGGTGAGCGCCAGCACGTGTTCGTGCAGCGAGCGGTTCTGCTTCATGTGCCAGGCCATGACCGGCGGGGTCTGATCCTTGGCGCGGGTCAGGAACACGGCCGAGCCCGGCACGCGCACGATCTTGCCGGCCTTCAGGAGATCGTCGATCGTCGAAAGCGGCATGACTTCGGCGTCGATCCGGTTCTGCATCGTGGTCGCCCCCCGGTGCCAGATCCACATGACGAAGTAGACGGCCGAGGCGAGCAGCAAGGGGACCCAGCCGCCCTGAAGCACCTTCGCCAGGTTGGCGGCGAGGAAGCCGCCGTCGATCAGCACGAAGCAGGCCGCCACCGCGCCGGCGGCCCAAATCGGCCAGTTCCAGATCTCCCGCATGGCGATGAACAGCAGCACGCTGGTCATCAGCATGGTCGCCGACACCGCGATGCCGTAGGCGGCGGCGAGATTGTCGGACTTGCCGAAGCCGATGGTCAGCCCCAGCGTGACGAGCATCAGGAGCCAGTTGACCGCGCCGACATAGATCTGCCCGTAGCCCTCCTCCGAGGTCTGCTTGATGGTCATGCGCGGCAGCCAGCCGAGCTGGATCGCCTGGCGGGTCATCGAATAGGCGCCGGTGATGATCGACTGGCTGGCGATGACGGTGGCGACGGTGGCGAGCAGGATCAGCGGGGTCAGCAGCGGTCCCGGGCAGAGCCGGTAGAAGATGTTGCCCTCGGTCGGCGCGCCTTCGAGCACGATCGCCGCCTGACCGGCGTAGTTGAGGATCAGCGCCGGAAAGACCACGGCGTACCAGGAAAGCCGGATCGGCCCGACGCCGAAATGACCCATGTCGGCGTAAAGCGCCTCGGCGCCGGTCACGCAGAGGAACACGCCGCCGAGCACCAGAAAGCCGGTCGCTCCGCCGCGTATGAGATAGTCGAGCCCCATAGACCGGGTTGATCGCGGCGAGGACGCTCGGATGCTGCAGGATTCCGTAGACGCCGAGCGCGGCGATGACGACAAACCAGACGAGCATGACCGGCCCGAACGCGCGCCCGATCGTCGCCGTCCCGAGCGGCTGCACGGCGAACAGGGCGAGCAGAACGAGGGTCGCGGCCGGGAGCACGTAGGTCGTGAAGCGTCGGGGCGATCTGCTCCACGCCTTCGAGCGCGGAGAGCACCGAGATCGCCGGGGTGATCGCGCCGTCGCCGTAGATCAGCGCCGCGCCGAACAGGCCGGCCGCGACGATGATCGGCCGCTGCTGCTTCTTGACGCCGAGCAGGCTCATCAAGGCGATGATTCCGCCCTCGCCGTCGTTGTCGACCCGCATGGCGAAGTTGACGTATTTGACCGTGGTGATGAGGAAGAGCGTCCACAGGATCAGCGACAGCGCGCCGAGCGTCGCCACCGCGTCCGGATGCGGCCCGGTCGAATCGAGCACGGTCTTCAGGGTGTAGAGCGGGCTCGTCCCGATGTCGCCGAACACGACGCCGAGCGCCGCGACGCCCGCGAGCGCCGTGCGCCCGATCGAGGATTTGTCACCGCCGCCGTCGCCCGCCATCCCGCTCTCCCGCGCCTCGTCGCCTCGCGCGTCTTAGTCGATAGCCGTTGCGCAAAACAAACGCTTGACGGCCGCAGCGCTCAAGCGAGCCGGATCGGTAAACGTTCCGCAACGGAAGACGGTAAAGGGAAAATGAAGCAAACGCCTTGTCAAGATTAAGAAATTTCGCATCCCGCCGTCTCCCTCGATCGATAAAATTCGAACGAATTTTTTGGCCGCGCGCCAAGCGGCCGCCCGCAATGCTCGCCCCATCGAACCACGGGCTTGGGCGCGATCATGGTCAACCGGCTTCTCAGTTTTCTCGTCGCGGCGGTCATCGTCGGCCTCGCCTGGGCGGGCTTCGGCGAAGCCTCCGAAGGCCTGCCGAAGGCGAGCTTCACGCCGGTCGGCGGCGAAACCACCATCCCCTACGGCTGGATCGACTTCTGCAACCGGCACGCCGAGGAATGCGCGCTCGGCAAGCTCAATCCGGTGGACATCCACATGACCCGCCAGGTGTGGAAGACCCTCAACGACATCGACGCCATGGCCAACAGCATGGTCGAGCCGATCAGCAACCTCGACCATTGGGGCACCCTGCTCGACCACTGGGACTATCCGGTCGACGGCAAGGGCGACTGCAAGGTGTATGCGCTGTTCAAGCGGAAGCTCCTGATCGAGCGCGGCTTCCCGCGCCAGGCGCTGCTCATGACGATCGTGCGCGACCTCAGCGGCGAGGGGCACGCGGTCTTGACCATCAAGACCGACCGCGGCGACTTCGTGCTCGACAACCTTTCCGACGACGTCCGCCCCTGGAGCGCGACCGGCTACACCTTCTTCAAGCGCCAGGCGCAGGACGACCCGAATGTCTGGCTGAGCCTCGGCGGCGCGACCGGCGCGGCGCCGTCGGAAGCGGCGAGCCAGTGAGAGCGGCGAACGGCTTAGGTGGAGCGCCTCCTGAGCCTACCCGAGGGATCCAGGCAGCGGGCATTCGAAGCCGGCGCGGATGACGGCCGCTCAGCGCAAAGGCGGACTTTTTATTGGCAGTTGCCTTGCAATATACTCGTAATTTCGAGATGACTTTCCTGCTCAATCGGTTAATTCTACATAAAAAACGTGGTCCGGAGAAATTTATGGGGCTCGTCCTTTGCCGGCGGTCGCCGATTTGTCGCAGTGCAGTGCATGTTCGAACTTAAATATTTATTTCAGCTGGTGCGGCAACGGGACGCATTCATTAAAGCACGCCACACTGTAACTTGCTGACTTTCCGGCGAGTACAGGGGAAGCCTCAAAATGAAGGCCTGTCAGTTTGTACCAAAAAAGGCGCATATTTGGAGACGGGCCTCAGCGCGAATATACACGGATATGCGCGACGAACAAATCCCATGCGATGCTAGAGTGTTGCTTGAGCAGGCGCATGCAGCCTTGAACGCTGCTGCCGATGCATTACTACTCGCCGCGAAGCGACGGGCGTAACTGCGTCGACTGGAACGACCGGTCAACGTCGACTCGCGACATTGAGTTGGCGGCAAATGGCTCGCCGGGGTAAACTTCCGCCGCTCCACAGGACGCTAGCAGACCTGAATCCCAGGTGCAGGCGGCCCCTCCTTCAGCATGTCCACGGCGCCGGCGCGCCCGTATCAATCCCATAGCGCTGAATTGCCTCGGCCAGCGTCGCGCGTGGAAGCGTCCCCTCCTCGACAAGCGCCTGAAGCGCCGCGAGCGCGATGTGCCGCCGGTCGACCTCGAAGAACCTGCGCAGCGCTGCGCGCGTGTCGCTGCGGCCGAATCCGTCGGTTCCCAGCGCGACGAAGCGCGCCTCGACATAAGCCGCGATGAGCTGCGGGTAGGCGCGGACATAGTCGGTCGCCGCCACGATCGGCGCCTGGCCGGGCAGCAGCCGCGCGACATGGCTCGCGCGCGGCGCCGCGCCGGGATGCAGCCGGTTGCGCCGCTCGACCTCGCGCGCCTCGCGCGCGAGCTCGCTGAAGCTCGTCGCGCTGAAGACTTCGCTGGCGACGTTCCAGTCCTCGGCCAGCAGTCTCCGCCGCCGCGATCGCCTCGCGCAGGATCGCGCCCGAGCCGAGCAGGCGGACGCGCGCTCCGGCGACATCCGCGCCGCCGGCCGCCGACGCGATAGAGGCCGCGCGACGATGCCGGCTTCGACGCCTTCGGGCATCGACGGCTGCGCGTAGTTCTCGTTCATCGACGGTGAGGTAGTAGAACTCGTCGGCCTGCGCTTCGATCATGCGGCGCAGCGCCGTGGTCGAGGATGACGGCGAGTTCGTAGGCGAAGGCCGGATCGTAGGCGCGGCAATTCGGGACGGTCGCCGCCATCGACGTGGCTGGCGCCGTCCTGGTGCTGCAGCCCCTCGCCGCGCGAGCGTCGTGCGGCCCGCCGTGGCGCCGATGCAGGAAGCCGCGCGCCCGCTGGTCGGCCGCGGCCCAGATCAGGTCGCCGACCCGCTGGAAGCCGAACATCGAATAGTAGATATAGAACGGCAGCATCGGCAGGCCGTGGACGCTGTAGGCGGTCGCCGCCGCCGTCCACGACGAGAGCGCGCCGGCCTCGGTGATGCCCTCCTCGAGCAGCTGCCCGTCCTTCGCCTCGCGGTAGGACGAGCAGCGAGCCGGCGTCCTCCGGCTCGTAGAGCTGGCCCTGCGGCGCGTAGATGCCGATCTGCCGGAACAGGCTCGCCATGCCGAAGGTGCGCGCCTCGTCGGCGACGATCGGCACGATGCGCGGGCCGAGCGTCCTGGTCCTTGAGCAGGGCGCCGAGCATGCGCACGACCGCCATCGTGGTCGACATCTCCTTGCCGCCGGCGGCGAGCGCAAAGCCCGCGTAAGCTCGCGAGCGGCGGAAGCGGCGAGCGTCTCGGCGCCCGGCGCCGCCGCGCCGGCAGAAAGCCGCCGAGCGCCGCGCGCCGCGCGCGGAGGTAGCGCATTTCGGCGACTGTCGGTCGGCGGCCGGTAGAAGCGCGAGCGCGGCGACGTCCTCGTCGCTCGAGCGGCAGGCGCGAAGCGGTCGCGGAACGCGCAGCAGCGCCTCGACGTCGAGCTTCTTGGCCTGGTGCGCGGTCATGCGCGACTCGCCGGCCGCGCCCATGCCGAAGCCCTTCTTGGTCTTGGCGAGGATCACCGTCGGGCGCCCTTTGTGGCGCGCGCGCGGCCGCGAAGGCGGCGTAGAGCTTGCGGAAGTCGTGGCCGCCGCGCTTCAGCGCGTCGATCTCGGCGTCCGTCATGTGTCTCGACCAGCGCGCGCGAGTTCGGGATCGCGCTCGAAGAAATGCGCGCGGTTGTAGGCGCCGTCGTTGCGCGCCGAGGTTCTGGTACTCGCCGTCGACGGTCTCGGCGAACCGGCGCAGCAGCGCATGCCGCCTGTCGCGCGCGAACAGCGCGTCCCAGTCCGAGCCCCAGAGCACCTTGATCACGTTCCAGCCGGCGCCGGTGAACAGCGACTCGAGCTCCTGGATGATCTGGCCGTTGCCGCGCACCGGCCCGTCGAGCCGCTGCAGGTTGCAGTTGACGATGAAGGTCAGGTTGTCGAGCTTTTCGCGCGCGGCGAGGGTCAGCGCCGCGGTCGACTCCGGCTCGTCCATCTCGCCGTCGCCGAACACGCCCCAGACGCGGCGGTCGCTCGTCGTCGGCGAGGCCGCGATGCTCGAGATAGCGCATGAAGCGCGCCTGATAGATCGCGTTGATCGGCGCCGATGCCCCATCGAGCCGGTCGGGAACTGCCAGAAGTCGGGCATCAGCCAGGGATGCGGATAGGAGCGAGAGCCCGCCGCCGCCGACCTCCTGGCGATAGCGCGCGAGCTGCTCCTCGCTCAGGCGCCCTTCGAGGAAGGCGCGCGCATAGACGCCGGGCGCGGAATGCGGCTGGAAAAAGACGAGATCGCCGCCGAAGCCGTCGCCCGCGGCGCGGAAGAAGTGGTTGAAGCCGGTCTCGAAGATTTCCGCCGCCGAGGCGTAGCTCGCGATGATGGCCGCCGAGCTCGCCGTAGGCGCGGTTGGCGCGCACGACCATGGCGAGCGCGTTCCAGCGAATGATCGAGGTGAGGCGCTCCTCGATCGCGAGGTCGCCGGGATAGGCGCCCTGCTTTTCGAGCGGGATCGTGTTGCGATAGGCCGAATAAGGCGGCTGAAGCGCCGAGACGCCCTGGTCGCGCAGCTGCGTCTCCAGTTTCTGCAACAGGAACAGGGCGCGCTCCGGACCGCGATGGCGCAGGATCGCGTCGATCGATTCGAGCCACTCGCGCGTTTCGACCGGATCGTCGTCGGCTTCGATTGCGCCCGAAATCCCTTTGCCCGCCTCGGAGGTCGTCATGGCTCCGGCCCGTCCCATTTGACGGAAGCGTAACGCCGGCGCCCCGGGCGCCTAGCGAATTCGCGCGGGCAAATCGACGCCGCCGCGCGCCCCGCGGCCGCGCCCGGATCCGTCAGTGCACTCCGAGCAGCGCCAGCATGATGCCGCCCGAGATCGCGGTGCCGAACACGCCGGCGAGGTTCGGCCCCATCGCGTGATAGATGAGGTAGTTCTCCTTGTCGTATTCGAGCGCCACGTTGTGGCTGACGCGGGCCGCGATCGGCACCGAGGCGATGCCCGCGGAGCCCAGCAGCGGGTTGATCTTCTCCTTCAGGAACAGGTTCAGGATCTTGGCGCCGATCACGCCCGAGCCGGTGCCGAACACGAAGGCGATGAGGCCGAGCACGATGATCTCGATCGTGCTGCCGGTGAGAAACTTGTCGGCCGCCATGGTCGAGCCGATCGCGACCGTCAGCACGATGATGATCACGTTCATCAGATCGTTGGCCGCGGTCTTGGCGAGCCGGCTGACGACCAGGCACTCGCGGAACAGGTTGCCGAGCATCAGCATGGTGATCAGCGGCGCGACCGGCGGGAAGAACAGATTGACGATGATGCCGATCACGATCGGGAAGGCGATCTTCTCGAGCCGCGTCACTTGGCGCGACTGCTTCATCCGGATCACCCGCTCCTCGGGGGTGGTGAGCAGCTTCATCACCGGCGGCTGGATCAGCGGCATCAGCGCCATGTAGGAATAGGCGGCGACCGAGATCTGCGGCAGGAGATGCGGCGCGAGCTTGACCGCCATGAAGATCGCCATCGGCCCGTCGGCGCCGCCGATGATGCCGATCGCGCCCGCCTCGTGCAGCGTGAAGCCGAGCAGCTTCGCGCCGATCAGCGCGACGAAGATGCCCAGATGCGCCGCCGCGCCGAGGATGACGAGCTTCGGATTGGCGATCATCGGCGCGAAGTCGGTCATCGCCCCGACGCCGAAGAAGATCAGCGGCGGCACGACGAGCAACTGCACGCCCTGGTAGGCGTAGTAAAACAGGCCGCCCGGCTGGGTGAGGTCGGAGCCCGGCACGTTGGAGATGATGCAGGAGAAGCCGATGCCGACCAGCAGCAGCGGCTCGTAGCGCTTGACGATCGCCAGATAGATCATGGCGCAGCCGATGGCGATCATGACCACGTTGCCCCACCAGAGGTGGGCGAGGCCGGTCTGATCCGCCAGCGCGCCGAGAAACGAAAACAACTGGTCAATCAATGGACGCTCCTCCGGCCCGGTGCGATCCGGCGATCAGTGATGGCCATCGCGCAACGCCTTTTCGTCGACCTTGCCGAGCCGGTTGAGGAGCGGGAACAGCGCCAGCACGACGCCGATCCCCGAAATCATCACCATCGACATGAAGAAGTCGATGAAGCTGAGCATGAACGCTCCGTAGAGCGAGTCGGGCATCGTCATCGTTTGAGGCTCCTCAGGCGAGGGTCAGCAGGACGCCGCCGGTGTCGACGGAATCGCCGGGCTTGACCGCGATCGCCACGACCTTGCCGGCGCCCTTGGCGAACACCTCGGTCTTCATCTTCATCGCCTCGATGGTGGCGATCTTGTCGCCGGCCTCGACCGTCTGGCCGACCGTCACGTCGACCGACTGCACGGTGCCGGCCGAGCGGCGCGACTTCGTCGCCGGCGCTCGACCGTCACGAGCCGCGCGGCTGGGCGGCCGGCGCCGCGACGGCGGCCGCAGCCGCGACCACCGGGGCCGCCGGATGGAGGCCGGCCTGCGCGAGCGATCGAGCCGTCGTGGCCGATCTCCTCGACGACGACCTCGTAGGCGCGGCCCGTCGACGCTGATCCTGAATTTCCGCTGCATGGCGAACTCCTGACCCTCCGAAACCTCGCGTCAATGCGGGCGATGCGACGTCTGGTGCAGCCAGCGGCCTTCCGCCGCCCAGGCGTTCCCGGTCGCCGCATCCTCGATATGGACCACCCGGTAGCCATAGGCGGCGACCGCGGCCGCGATGGCGACGACATGGTCGGCCGGCACGCCCTCGGGCTCCGGGCCGCGGCGCGCGCGGCGCCGGCGCGGCGCGGCGGCGGCCTTCTTGCGCTCGGCCTCTTCCGCCGCCTCCGCCTTCTGGCGCGCGATCTCGGAACGCTCGACCCAGCTCAGGAAGCGGCCGAGGTGCATCAGGGCCAGCCACAGGACGGCGACGACGACGATCGCGCCGAGCACGAACTTCAACGTTTCCGAGTCATCGGGTCGTCTCCTCCGCCTCGCTTCGAGACGTCAGAGGGGAATGTTGCCGTGCTTCTTCGGCGGCCGCACTTCGCGCTTCGACAGCGCCTTCCGCAGCGAAAGCGCGATGGTCGAGCGGGTGATCGCCGGGATCGATGACGTCGGTGATGTAGCCGGCGCCGGCCGCCATGTAGGGCGAGGCGAACTCGGCCCGATAGGCGGCGGCGAGTTCGGCCGCCTTCGCCTTCGGGTCCGCCGCCGCCTTGAGCTCCTTGTTGTAGAGCACCCGGACGGCGCCGTCGGCGCCCATCACCGCGATCTCGGCGGTCGGCCAGGCGAACACGAAATCGGCGCCCATCTCCTGGCTGCACATGGCGAGGTAGGAGCCGCCGTAGGCCTTGCGCAGGATCACCGTCACCTTCGGCGTCGTGCAGGAGGCGTAGGCGAACAGGAGCTTCGCGCCGTGGCGGATGATGCCGCCGCGCTCCTGCTCGACGCCGGGCAGGAAGCCGGGAACGTCGACGAGCGTGACGAGCGGGATGTTGAAGCAGTTGCAGAAGCGGATGAAACGCGCGCCCTTGTCGGCCGCGTCCATGTCGAGCGCGCCCGGCCCGGACCGCCGGCTGGTTGGCGATCAGGCCGACCACGATGCCCTCGATCCGGCCGAAGCCGACGATCAGGTTCTCGGCGAACGACCGGTGCACTTCGAGGAACTCGCCCGGATCGACGATGCGCTCGATGATGCCGCGCACGTCCATCGGCGTCTGCGGATCGTCGGGGATGAGCGCGTTGACGCCCTCGTCTTCGGCGATCACGATGTCGGCGTTCGGCCGGTGCGGCGGATCCTCGCGAATTGTTCGACGGCAGGATAGGACAGAAGCTTGCTGGACGATGCGGACGGCGTCGGCGTCGTCCTCGGCGAGGAAATGCACGTTGCCGGAGACCGAGGCGTGCATGTCGGCGCTGCCGACCTCGTCCATCGTCACCGCCTTGCCGGTCACCGCCTTGATCACTTCCGGCCCGGTGATGAACATGTAGGCGTTCTTCCGGGTCATGACGACGAAGTCCATCAGCGCCGGCGAATAGGCCGCGCCGCCCGCGCAGGGGCCGCAGACCACCGCGATCTGCGGCACGACGCCGGACAGCGAGCACGTTCATGTAGAAGACGTCGCCGTAGCCCGAGAGCGCGTCGACGCCCTCCTGGATGCGGGCGCCGGCCGAATCCTTGAAGGCGACGACCGGGCAGCCGAGCTTGGCGGCCTGCTGCATCAGCGTCACGATCTTCTTGGCGTGCATCTTGCCGAGCGAGCCGCCGACGACCGTGAAATCCTGGCTGAACGCCGCGACCACCCGTCCGCCGACATAGCCCGTGCCGGTCACGACGCCGTCGGCGGGAAGCACCTTCGTCTCCATGCCGAAGAAGCGGGCCGAATGGCGCACGTGGGTGCCGAGTTCCTGGAACGTGTCTTCCTGGAACAGCGCGTCGAGCCGGTCGCGCGCCGTCATCAGGCCCTTCTCGCGCCGCTGCGCGAGCTTGTCCGCGCCGCCTCCCTCCAGCACCTCCTCCCGGCGCCGGTTCATGTCCTCGAGCAGGTCTGCGAATTGCGTCATTCCGTCACCGTTCGCCTGAAGGTCTTCGATCGCCGGGTGTCGAGAGGGCCAAGGGAGACGCGGCCCGGCGCTCGCGCCGCCACGTTTCGCGCGGCCGTCGATCCGACGACCGCGACGCATCCCAGACCATACCCTCCGCCGTCCGTTCCTACGATAGAAGTATATGTTCGGCGGGAAAAGATACAGATGTTCATGTCACGAACGCCGCTGGCGAAACCGTAGACGAAAGTCTCAGCATTCGGAGGCCGTTCGCAATCGCGGCCGGCCGCGCCTTGCGGCCTCATAATACCGGGGGTTTATCACGTCTGAGCGCTTGCCGGGCCGCGTTCGCGGCGCTGCGGCAGGATCGGAAAAACAGGAACGCGCGCCGCGACGATAGGTCGCGTTCGTTTGCTCGGGCCGCCTGGCTGGCGCGATTGTTCGCCCTTTCCGGGCGCTGCAATCTGCCGCATTGCGTGTCGTGGCCTTGTGATCGAATATTGCGAGCAAAGAGACCATCGCCTGGGGACGCTTCGTTCAGAGCGCCTTTTCCGAATGGCTTCGACATGACGCTGCGGCCCGTTTTGGCGCGTGTTCGCGTCGGTGAAAGAGCGCCGGCGCCGACGAGCGTGAGCGGTCGCTATGTAGCTCCATCGGGGCTACAAGGGAGGATCGGCGATCCTTAGAGAGCGGAGATTGATGTGGACTACGAACTGAACGAACCCGCCGTGAACGCAGCCGCCGTGAACGCGCCCGGCGGTGTCGCCAACGCGCGCCTGCTGGCCTGGGTCAACCAGATGCGGCATCTCTGCAAGCCCAAGAACGTCCATTGGGTCGACGGCACGGTCGAGGAGAACGACGCGCTCTGCGAGCAGATGGTCGAGGCGGGCACGTTCATCCGACTCAATCCGGAAAAGCGTCCGAACTCCTATCTCGCCCGCTCGCACCCTTCCGACGTCGCGCGGGTCGAGGAGCGCACCTACATCTGCTCGACCAACAAGGTCGACGCCGGCCCGACCAACAACTGGGCGCCGCCTGCGGAAATGCGCGCGACGCTGCACGGGCTCTTCCACGGCTGCATGCGCGGCCGCACCATGTACGTGATCCCGTTCAGCATGGGGCCGCTCGGCTCGCCGATCGCCAAGATCGGCGTGCAGATCACCGACAGCCCCTATGTCGTGGTCAACACCCGGATCATGACGCGCATGGGGCGCGCCGTGCTCGACGTTCTCGGCGACGGCCCGTTCATCCCCTGCATGCATTCGATCGGCGCTCCGCTCGCGCCGGGACAGAAGGACTCGACCTGGCCCTGCGAGGGCGACATCAGCCGCAAGTATATCGTTCACTTCCCCGAGACCTACGAGATCTGGTCGTACGGGTCGGGCTACGGCGGCAATGCGCTGCTCGGCAAGAAGTGTCTCGCGCTGCGCATCGCCTCGGTGATGGCGCGCGACGAAGGCTGGCTCGCCGAGCATATGCTGATCATGGGCATCCACTCGCCGACCGGCGAGCGGACCTATCTGGGCGCCGCCTTCCCGAGCGCCTGCGGCAAGACCAACCTCGCCATGCTGGTGCCGCCGAAAGAGCTCGAAGGCTGGAAGGTGACCACGGTCGGCGACGACATCGCCTGGATCAAGAAGGACGCGCAGGGGGTGTTGCGCGCGATCAACCCCGAAGCCGGCTTCTTCGGCGTGGCGCCGGGGACGAACGCGCAGTCGAACCCCAACGCGATCGCGAGCTGCTCCAAGAACACGATCTTCACCAACACGGCGCTGACCGACGACGGCGACGTCTGGTGGGAGGGATTGACCGACAAGCCGCCCGCCCACCTGATCGACTGGACCGGCAAGGACTGGGACGCCCGGCTGCGGCCGCCCGGCGGCGCATCCGAATTCCCGCTTCACCGCGCCGGCCGCGCAGTGCCCGTCGATCGATCCCGAGTGGGAGAACCCCGCCGGCGTGCCGATCAGCGCCTTCCTGTTCGGCGGCCGCATGCGCAAGAACATGCCGCTCGTCTACCAGGCGTTCAACTGGGCGCACGGCGTCTATCTCGCGGCCACCATGGGCTCCGAGGCGACGGCGGCGGCGATCGGCGTGACCGCGACCCGGCGCGACCCGATGGCGATGCTGCCGTTCTGCGGCTACAACATGGCCGACTACTTCAACCACTGGCTGGACGTGGGGCGGCAGGTCTCCAACCCGCCGCGCATCTTCCGCGTCAACTGGTTCCGCCGCGACGACGACGGCAAGTTCCTGTGGCCCGGCTTCGGCCAGAACATGCGCGTCCTGAAGTGGGTCGTCGACCGCGTGCGCGGCCGCGGCTATGCGGTGGAAAGCCCGATCGGCTGGATGCCTCGCTACGAGGACATCGACTGGCGCGGCCTCAACTACAATCGCGACACGTTCTACGACCTCATGGCGGTCGCCAAGACCGAGGGCGCGGAAGAGGCGCATCTGCACGAGGAGTTGTTCGACCGCTTCTTCGACCGGATCCCGAAGGAGTTCATCTACGAGCGCGAAATGCTGCGCTCGCGCCTGTGGCGCTCGCCGGCCCGCTGGGAGCTTGCGCGCGAGTGACGGCAGGAAGGGAGCGCGTCTCGCGCTCCCAAAGGCCGTCGAAAGACGGGCGTCCTTCCGGACGCCCTGGCCTTTCATGATCCGGGCGGCGAGACGCCGCCCCTGCAAATGACGCGTTGCGAGCCGGACGCCCGTCCGGCTCGCATTTTTTGTGTCGCAACTCGGGAGCGCGGCGATCCCGCCCTACGCGACAACCTCCCAGAAGAGGCCGCAGACGGCGACGAAGCCGAGGACGAACGCCAGCGTTCGGACGAAGGGCCACCCCGCAAGATAAACGACCGCGTGGATCAGGCGCAGCCAGAAGAACGACATCGTCCAGAACGCCGTCATCGCGTTTTCCTTGCCGGCGACATGAGCGATGAGGACGAGCGCCGCGAACGGCGCGAACGCCTCGACCGCATTGATCTGGGCGCGGTTGGCCCGCAAACCCCACAACGGGACCTTTCGCGGGGTCGGGTCGATATAGTTGGCGGGCGCCAAAAGGCCGTTCGTCTGGACCTGGCAGAGGATGTAGGGAATCCACAACGCCGCCGTCAAAAAGGCGGTGTAGGCGAGATAGCGCAGTTCGGTGGACATGGGCGTCCTCTCCCGGCTTGGCCTGTCGGCGCCGGACGTCGCGCACGTCTGAGCGGCGACGTCCGGCGTCGCCTCACATGTCCATCGCCTGGGCGATCTCGATCGTCCCGCCGACCTTGAGCAGCGGGCACCCCTTGGCCTTGGCGTGGGCGTCCTCGACGCTCGCGGCCTCGATCAGGCTGTAGCCGCTCACCGGATTGGCCCCGCCGTCGCTGACCAGCGAACCGTCCGCTTTCACCGTGAAAGACTTGGCGACCGGATTGCCGCCGTCGATCACGGCCGCGCCGAGCGCGCCAAACCAGGCGCCCCAGGCATTCATCGCCTCTTTGGCCTCCTGAGGATTCGAAGCCATTTTGCCGCCGTGGTAGACGAAAAGATACTTGGCCATGAGAAGTCTCCTAACTCGAGGGAAACGAGAACGAGGATTGGCTACCACCCTGCGATCGGGCGGCCTATGGCGACTCCGGATGTTGAACTCCGCCCGGCATTGTGAAGACTTCACAAAATGACCGACGCCGCTCCCTCCCCGCGCGCCCTCCTCCAGACCCTTGAAAGGCTCGCTGCGCTTCACGTCATCCCCGACGTCGCGGCGGCGCTCCGCCGCTCCGCAGCTACGGTCGAAGCGGCCCTTCGCGACGCCGTCCTGAGCGAGGTCGCTGGCTTCTCCGACAGCCGCAACCCTCAGATCCTCCCCGATCTCAAGGGGCATTCGAAGGATCATGTCGCGGAGGTGACGCGCCTGTTCGCCGGCGAAGAGCCGGACGATTTCGGCTTCGTCCGGGCGCACGCGCGCAGGCGGGCCGAGCAGCGCTTTCCGCTCGAAGTCTCGCTGCACGCCTATCGCTGCGGACACCGCGTGCTGTCGCGCTGGCTGCGCGACGCTGCAGCCGGCGCGCGCCCCGACAGCGCCCGCGAGACGGTCGACGCCATCGCCGATTTCGCGATCGAATACACCGACGTCATCAGCGCCGTGATGACCTCGGAATACGTCGCCCACACCCGCCTGATCGAGGCCGCCGAAGGCGACCGGAGCGCCGAGTTGCTCAACATCCTGCTCAGCGGCTACGACGAATCCGACGGCCGGATCGCGCGGCTCCTGAAGGCGGCAGGCTATCTCGACCAGCGCCAGTCCTATTGCCTCATCGCCGCGCGCACGCCGATCGCCAGCGAGATCGAGAGTCCCGAGCGGGCGCAACGGCTGCTCGCCGCGCTCGCCGACCTCATCGCGCCGGCCAGCATCCGGCTGCTCGCCGGCGTGCGCAACGGCCGGGTCGTCGCGGTCGCCTCGGCGCTGCGCCGGCAGTCGGGCTGGACGGCGCCGCAGACCAGCCTCGCCGAGCGCCTGAACGCGCTTCTCCTGCAACTCGGCCCCTCGGTCCTCGTCGGCGTCAGCGCGGACCGTCCCTCGACCGCGTCGATCCCGAAGGCGTTGCGCGAAGCCTCCGCTGCGCTCGATTTCGCCAGCGTCGACCGCCGCGTCGTGCTGTTCTCCTCGCTGCCGGTCCGCAGCCTGCTGGTGCACGCCGGCGGCGAATACGTGCGCTCCGCCGCCCCGGTCTGGAGCGAGGCGCTGCTCGTCGCCGATGCGAAGGCGGGCGGCGCGCTGGTCAAGACGCTGACAGCGCTCGCCGACGCCGATCTGAACGTGCAACTCGCCGGACGGCGGCTCGCGGTGCACCCCAACACCGTCTACGCCCGGCTCCTGCGCATCATGGATATGACGGGCCTCGACGGCCGCCGCCATCACGATCTGGTCGAACTGCTGCTCGCGGTCGAATGCGCCCGGACGTGAGCCGGCGTTACGGTTCGCGCGCGAGCGCCTTCTGAAGCTCTTCGTAGAGGGGCGCGAGCCTTCCGTACATGCGCTTGTAGACGCGGCGTGTAGAGCGCGTCGTAGAGCGCCGCGTGCTGGGGATCGGGCTCGAAGGTCGCGCCGAGCCGCGTCATCGCGGCGACCGCCGTCGCAAAATCCCGGTGGAGGCCAAGGCCGACCGCGCCGATGATCGCCGCGCCGAGGCCGGACGTCTCGAAGGTGTGCGGCCGGGACGCCGGCCGGTTGAAGATGTCCGCGGTCGCCTGCATCGCCGCGTCCGATTGAGAGCCGCCGCCGGAGACGCGCAGGCTCGTCACCGGAACGCCGCTCCTCGCCTGAATGCGCTCGGCCCCATCGCGAAGCGCGTAGGCGAGCCCCTCCAGGATGGCGCGAAAGAGATGGGCGCGCGTGTGCGCGTCGGTGAAGCCGATCACCGCTCCGCGCGCCTCGGGGCCCGGCGTCCGGACGCCCGGCGTCCAGTAGGGTTGCAGCATCAGGCCGTCGCTGCCGGGCGGGGCTTCCCGAACGAGCCGATCGAACAGCGCTTCCGGCGTCACGCCTTCGGCTCAGCGCCGCGGCAACTTCGGGCTGGCCGAACTGCTGCTTGAACCAGCTCACCATCCAGAAGCCGCGATAGATCTGGACCTCGGCGATGAACTGTCCCGGCAGCGCCGCCGGATAGGGCGGAATGAGCGGCGTCGCCTCGAGATAGCGAGCCATCGTCACGTTGATCGTCGCCGTCGTGCCGTAGGAGATCGCGCCGACATCGGGGGTGATCGCGCCGGCGCCGAGAATCTCGCACGCCTTGTCCGCCGCGCCCGCGATGACCGGCAGACCCGCCGGCAGTCCGGTCGCCTCGGCGGCGGCCGCGGTCAGCGGTCCGATGACCGCGCCGACCGGAACGAGGTCCGGCATCTGCTCGCGTCGCCCGGCGAGCGCGCGCCATTTCCAGTCCCACGCCCGCGCCCAGTCGTGGCGCTTGAAATCGAACGGCAGGTAGCCGACCTGCGAGCCGACCGAATCGACGAAGCGCCCGGTCAGCCGGTAATTGAGCCATCCCGAGACCAGCAGAACCTTGTGCGTGCGCTCGAGCAGTTCAGGCTCGTGCTCGGCGATCCAGTTGAGTTCCGATTCCTTCGCAAGATAGTCGATCGTCCCGCTCACGCCCGCCGCCCTGAACGCGGCGCGCCACCAGAAGCGGAATGGGCGGCGTGCGAGTCGCGCGCCGCTGGTCGAGCCAGATGATGAAGGGACGCAGCGGCTCGCCCTTGTCGTCGACCAGCGTGAGGGAGCCGCGCTGCGCGGTGACGACGACGCCTTTCACGCGCGACTTCAGCTCGGGCGCGTCCGTCCACAGAGTCCGCGGCAGACCGACGCGCTCGCCTGCCAGAACGCCTCGGCGTCATGCTCGAGCCAGCCGTCTCTCCGCCGACACATAGCCGTCGAGCGTCTGCTGGCGCTTCGCGACGATGTTGCCCTCGAGGTCGAACGAGGAGCGCCCGCACGCTCTGCGTGCCGCAGTCGATCGCCAGCAGAAGCTCGTCCGACGCTGCGCTCATGGTCGCGGTCGTCGGGACGCGCGTAGCAGCGCGCGATCAGCGCTCGATAGTCCGCGACTTCCTCGTCCCAGCGCGCGTCGCTCCAGCCGAGCTCCTCGCGCGCGATGCGCTCGACCTCGGCAGGAGATCTTCGGCGCCGTTGCGCAGGAGGAGGCCGAGGCGCGTGCGCCGGAGCAGGAGATCGTCGAGATGCACGACGTCTTCGGACGCGGCAGGCCAAGCGCAATTCCGCCCAGGCGGCGCCGGTATGGCGGATCGTCTGGAGTTCGCCGGGCGCGGCGCAGGCCTTCACGCGCGGCCGCGTCGTCGCCGTAGCGGGCGAGCCACCGCTCGCGAAGGTCGGCGGGCAGGTCGCGCGAGCGCGCTCGACGGTCGACGGCGCGGGCGGCGCGAACAGCGGACGGGGCGCGTCTCGCGCGCCGGACGGCGGACGCCTCCGGGAAGGCGTTCGGCCGCGCGCTTCGAGCGCCGCGAGCGCCGTCGTCCGGAAGGTCGTGAGCTTGCCGCCGGTGACGGTGATGAGGCCTTCTCGTTCAGGATGAGGCTGTCGCGCTTCTCCTTCGACGGATCGACGTTCGCGCCGGAGGCGATCACCGGGCGCACGCCGGACCAGGTCGAGACGACGTCCGCCTCGCCGAGCCCGAGGCTCGGGAACTCCGCTTGCGCCGCCCGCAGGATGTAGTCGAACTCGGCGCGCGTGATCCCCGGCTCGCGATCGAGATCGTCGCGATGATCGACGTCGGTCGTGCCGATCAGCGTCGATCCCTCCCACGGAACCGCGAACATCGCCCGGCGGTCGTCCGGGTGGAAGAAGGCGATCGCCTGCGCCAGCGGCAGCCGCCACGCCTCGAACAGGAGATGGCTGCCGCGCAAGCGGCCGCAGCTTCGGCGTTCGCCGCCGACCTCGCCGCGCAGGCGATCGCCCCAGACGCCGGTGGCGTTGAAGACGCAGCGCGCCTTCACCTCGAAGGTCTCGCCACCGACCGCGTCGCGAAGCCTCGCGCCGTCGACGCCGGAGCGGCCCGAGCATCAGGGATTCGACCGCCAGGCGATTGCCGGCGATCGCGCCGCAGCGCCTGCGCCTCGGCGAGCACGCGCAAGGACGAGGCGCGCATCGTCGGTCTCGGCGTCGAGATACGACCAGCCGCCTTTCAGGCCCATCGGACGAGAGGACCGGCGCGCATTGCAGCAGCGACTCCGCGTCGTGCCACTTCCGCGTGCGCGCGCCGGCGAAATAGTCGTAAGCGGCGAGCCCCAAGCCCGAGGGCGAAGCGGCCGAACTTGTCGCCTTTGCGCACCGGCAGGAGAAATCCGAGCGGTTGCACGAGACCCGGAGCGGCGCGCAGGAGTTCGGTCCGGTCCGCGACCAATTCGCGGGTCAGGCGGAAGTCGCCCTGCGCCAGATAGCGAAGGCCGCCGTGCACGAGCCGCGACGTGCGCGACGACGTGCCGCTCGCGTAGTCGCGCGCCTCGACGAGCGCCGTCCGCGAGCCCTGCGCGGGCGCATTCGAGCGCGATCCCGCTCCGGTGATCCCGCCGCCGATCACCAGCGCGTCGAACGGCGGCCCGTCGCGCGAGTCTCGCGAGACGTCTCGGCCCTGGTCATCGCGAAGTCTCCAGGACAGGAGATTGCCGGAGTCGAGCGCGCCGGCCGGATCGAAATGCTCGACCATCGCCTCGAGCGCGCCGATGCCGACGCTCGCCCTTCTCCGGCTGCAGATAGGGCGCATGATCCTTGCCGACGCCGTGCTGGTGCGTGATCGTTCCGCCTTCGCGACGATCGCCTCGCTGACGGCGGACTTCAGCGCGCGCCAGCCGCTCGAGGTTCGTCTCGAAGTCCGGGGCGACGCGGAACACGAAGGTCGAATAGACGCTCGATCCCTGCGGGTAGACCTGCGAGAGATGGGTCTGCGCGTGGCATCGCTCGCCAAATCGCGCCAGCGCATCGCGTCCCGCCGCCTCGATGGCGCGGGTCATGGCGTCCGTCCGCGTCCAGTCGACCGCGGTCTCCATCGTGTCGACGGCGTAGCCGGCCGACCAGAGCGCATTGCGGAGATAGGCGCTCCTGAAGCGGCTGCGCGCGCCATTTCGATCCGATCAGCGCGCCGGTCGAGACGGCGCCGCGCCGTCGGAGCGGCGGTCGCGGCCCGCGCGCGCTGGGCGTCGAACTCCGCCTTGCTGCCTGTGTAGCCGACCATGAGGAGAACCTTGCCGTCGCCGCAGCCGCGCCAGGGCGAGATAGCGTTCGAGCGCCGCGACCGCCACGCCTCCGCCCGAGAGCCGCAGCGTCGCCTCGGTCTCGGCCGGGTTGGAGAGCCTCGCCATCGACACAGCCGTCCGCGCCTGAACGAGCTCGCGCGTCGCGGCCTGACCCGCCTCCCAGCTGGGCAGAAAATATCCGACGAAGGTTTCGCGCTCCGGCGCTCGCGACACGCGGACCGTCGCGCGCGTGATGATCCCGATCCGTCCCTCGGACCCGAGCACCCATTCGCGCAGGTCGGGTCCGGCGGCCGAGGCGGGAAAGGCCGGCAGGTCGAGCGCGCCCGGCCGGCGTCTCGATCCGGCCTCCGGCGAACAGCGCCTCGATCCGGCCGTAGCGCGCCGACTGCTGGCCGCAGGAGCGCGTCGCGATCCAGCCGCCCAGCGTCGAGTACTCGAAGCTCTGCGGATAATGGCCGAGCACGAAGTTTTGCGCGCGCAATTGCGCTTCGAGATCCGGGCCCGCGACGCCGGCCTCGAAGGTCGCGAGCTGCGAGACCGGATCGAGCGCGAGCAGGCGGCGCATCCGCGTCATCGCGATGGCGAGCGAAGGCCGCTTTCCGTCTCCGGGCGTCAGATGGCCGACGACGCTGGTCGCGCCGCCGACCGGAATAGCGACGGCGCCGCGCGGCGACCGCAACCCTCAGCGCCTCGCGGACCTCGTCCTCGCGTCTCCGGGAAGGCGACGCCGTCGACGACCGCGCCGAGCGTGCCGAACCGAAGCCGAAGCCAGTCTTCAAGGCTCTGGCCGACGCTCGCGCGCAGCCGCGCTTCCGGGTCGCGGCTGACGAGCCGATGCTCGGGAAGCCGCGAGGGCGGGATTTTCGCGACGACCGATTCGCGCGTGACGTCGCCCGGCGCTGTCGCTTCGCCGATCCGCGCCTTCAGGAACCGGAGCGCCGCGGCGTTGAGATGCGCCTCGACCGTCTCGTCCCCCCACCCGTTCCACCGCCGCATCGCCTTCTTCCGCGCTTCGCCCTTCTGCCGGACGGACTCGAATACCACACCCTTGCGGAGGGCGCGCATGGACAGGAAGCAACACTCGAACGCCAGGGCCTCATCAACCGCCAGCCAGGGGCAGCCCCAAGCATCATCCTGCGGGTCAGCCCCGAAATCCTCCCGCCTCCCGCCTCTCGCCCCACAACCCTTCAAATCCTCTGTGTAGAGGTACTGGTTGAGGTCGTCAGGCAGGGCGACATGGGCCTTGCCAGCCGTGATAAACGGCGAGGCCGAAATCATCCGCATGCGAACGCTTCGATGCTCCATTCTCTCGCCTCCGTCCTGACGCCTCACGGCGCCCTGCGCCTCGAAGCGGCTGATGACGACGCTCCGCTCGATGCAAACGTGGCGGAGCGGCTCGAGGCGGCGTTCCGCAAGGGCGACGGGCATGGCCTGCTGCAACTCGGCCTCGCCGAAGCCGGAAGCCGTCTGCCGCCCGACCTGGCGTTCTGGCGGGCTTTCGCCATGCGCTTCGTCGCCGCGGTCTGCGCGGCCGGCGAGACCGCCGCCGAAGCTGTTCATCCGGCGGCGCCGGGCCAGGACGCGCTGAACGCCCTTGTCGAGGAAGCCCCGCCGATGCGCGGCGGCGAGTATCTCGACGCCGGCCGTCTCGCGGCGCTTTGGGAGCAGCTCGCGCGGGCGTTCGAGGCGGAGCGTGGGGAAAGCGGCCTCTCTGTCGGCGCGTTCCTCGCCGCGCGCGACAGCCGCTGGCGGCAGGTGGGTCGCGTACATCTCAACCTCGCCGAGAACCGCAAGGACGCCGAGCGGCCGTTCGCGTTCCTGGCGACCTACGCCTCCTCGCTGACCGCGCACGGCGCGCTGCGTCATGCCCCGCTCGGCGCCGCCTTGCGCGAATACGCCGGCGCCGGCGCGAAAAGCGAACTCTTGAAGCTTCTCGAACCGGTCAGCCGGGCGGGCGAAAGCTGTCCCTGGCTGAAGGCGATCGTCGATTCCGGCGAGATCTTCCATCCGCTGCGCTGGACCCCGGGCGAGGCGATGCAGCCTCTTGTCGGACGTCGAGGCGCTGGAGCAGGCGGGCGTCGTCGTGCGCATGCCCGCTTCGTGGCGAGCCGGGCGGCCGAGCCGGCCGGCGGTGGCGGCGACCGTCGGCTCCAAAGCGCCCTCGCAGGTCGGCGCCGCGCAACTGCTCGATTTCCAGGTCGACGTCAGCCTCGACGGCGCGCCGCTGACGCCCGAGGAGATCGCGGCCCTCCTCGCCGCGAGCGACGGCCTCGCGCTGTTGCGCGGCCAATGGGTCGAGGTCGACGCCGCGCGGCTGAAAGCGACCCTCGACCGCTACGCCGAGATCGAGCGCCTGGCGCGCAAGGAGGGCGTTTCGTTCGGCCAGGCGATGCGGCTCCTGGCGGGCGCCGACGTCGGCGCGAGCGAGGCGGCGCAGGCGGCGGAGGCCTCGTGGGCGCATGTGACCGCAGGCCCCTGGCTCGCCGACGCGCTCGCCGCCTGCCGCAGCCCCGAGACGCTCGCGGCCGCTCATCCGGGCGAGGCGCTGAAGGCGACGCTGCGGCCCTACCAGGACGTCGGCCTGCGCTGGCTCGGCTTTCTCGCGCGGCTCGGCCTCGGCGCCTGCCTTGCCGACGACATGGGGCTCGGCAAGACCATCCAGGTGCTGGCCCTGATGCTGACGCTCGCCGCGCCGCGGCGGCGAGCGGCGGCCGAGCCTGATCGTCGCGCCGGCGTCGCTGCTCGCAAATTGGGCGGCCGAGGCCGAGCGTTTCGCGCCGTCGCTCGACGTGTTCGTCGCCCATCCCGCTTTCGCCTCGGCCGAACGGCTGAGGTCGCCCTCGGCGGAAGAACTCGCCGGGACCGATCTCGTGGTGACGAGCTACGGCTCGCTGCTGCGGCTCGACTGGATCGGCAAGACCCGCTGGCGGCTCGCCGTCGTCGACGAAGCGCAGGCGATCAAGAACCCCGGCGCCAGGCAGACCCGCGCCGTCAAGGCGCTGGAGGCCGAGAGCCGCATCGCGCTCACCGGCACGCCGGTCGAGAACAATCTTCGCGACCTGTGGTCGATCTTCGATTTCCTCAATCCGGGGCTGCTCGGGTCGTCGAAGGCCTTCGCCGGCTTCGTCAAGCGGCCTCGCCGACCGCACGCCGCCCTCCTACGCGCCGCTGCGCAGGCTCGTCGCCCCCTACATCCTGCGCCGGCTCAAGACCGACCGCAGCGTCATCGCCGACCTGCCCGACAAGACGGAGGTCAAGGCGTACTGCGCGCTGAGCCGCAGACAGGCGGCGCTCTACCAGTCGACGGTTTCGGCGTTCGAGCGAGCGGCTCAAGGAATCGGGCGACGACATCGGGCGGCGCGGGCTGGTGCTGGCGACGCTGATGCGCCTGAAGCAGATCTGCAATCACGCTGAGCACGGCCTCGGCGGCGGAGCCAGTTGGACGCTCGAGGACAGCGGCAAGTTCGCGCGCCTTGCCGAGATCGCCGCGACCGTCGCCAGCCGGCAGGAGAAGATGCTGGTCTTCACCCAGTTCAAGGAGGCCGTCGAACCGCTCGGCGATCTGCTCGCCGCCGCCTTCGGCCGCCCGGGCCTCGCGCTCAGCGGCGAGACGGCGGTCGGCAAACGCAGGGCGCTGGTGAAGGCGTTCCAGGAGGACGAGACGCGTCCCGTTCTTCGTCCTGTCGCTCAAGGCCGGCGGCTCCGGCCTCAAGCTGACGGCGGCCTCGCATGTCGTGCATTTCGACCGCTGGTGGAACCCGGCGGTCGAGAACCAGGCGACCGACCGCGCCTTCCGCATCGGCCAGAAGCGCAATGTGCTGGTGCACAAATTCGTCTGCCGTGGCACGATCGAGGAGCGAATCGACGAACTGATCGAGTCGAAGCGCAAGATGGCCGAAGACCTGCTCGCGCGGCGGCGGCGAAATCAACCTGACCGAACTCGCGCGACGCCGAGCTGATGGCGCTGGTCAGGCTCGACCTCGACGCCGCGACCAGGAAGGAGGGGCGCCATGAGCTCTTGGGGTTTCCGGCCGTACGTGCCGGTCGCGGCGCGGCGCGCGAAGGCGGCGAAGGAAATCGAGAAGCTCAGGCAAGAAGGGCCGCGCGGTCTCGCCGGTCGTCATCGAGGGCCGCAAGATCGCCACGAGCTTCTGGGGCAAGGCGTGGTGCGACAACCTGCGAGCGCTATTCGGACTTCGCCAACCGGCTGCCGCGCGGACGCACCTACGTCAACAACGGCTCGGTGATCGATCTCCAGATCGAGCGCGGCAAGGTCGAGGCGCTGGTCAGCGGCTCCGAGATCTACAAGGTGAAGATCGACGTCACGGTGGCGGCGCCGGCGCGCTGGAAGGCGATCTGCGCCGACTGCGCGGGCTCGGTCGGCTCGCTCGTCGAACTCCTGCAAGGCAAGCTGTCGAAGAACGTGATGGAGCGCGTCTGCCGCGAGGCCGACGGGCTGTTCCCGGCGCCGCGCGAGATCAAGATGTCCTGCTCCTGCCCGGACTGGGCGGGCATGTGCAAGCACGTCGCGGCGACGCTCTACGGCGTCGGCGCGCGGCTCGACGCCGATCCCGACCTTCTGTTCACGCTTCGCGGCGTCGACCGGGAGCGAGATGGTCTCGACGGTCGGCGCCGATCTGCCGCTGAGCGCGACGCCGCGCCGCGAGCGACCGCGTGCTCGCCGACGACGACATCGCGGCGCTGTTCGGTCTCGACATGGCCGAACCGCCGACGCCGACGCGGGATACTATTTCGGCTCGAGGCGCTGATGCGCTCGCCGGCCCGGCAAAGCCGGCTGCGAAACCGCCAGAGGCGGCCCCGGCTCTGCGGGCGCCGATCAAGGCGAACGACAAGACCAAGACCAGGAGGCGGACGGGAGCGCCGGTCGGCGAGCCGGATCGGAAGCCGGGTCGCGCGGCGCAGACCTCCGTGGCCAGCGGGCCTCGAAGGTCAACGAAAGACGGATCGAAAGCGGAGCCGGCTGCGGACGGCGGCGACGCCCGGGCTCAACGCAAGCGGCGCGGCGCACCGTCTCCACAACCGGGTCGCACGCGGGCGGCCAAATGGATCGGGGGACGGGCGTCGAGAACCGGAGCCTGACTTCAGCGACCCCGTAGGCGCCCCTACGCCTGCACCTCGCTCTCCCAGGTCGCGTGGATGACCCCCGGAACCTTCTCGAGCCGGGCGGCGACCGCGTCGAGTTCTTCCGGCACGATCGCGGTCGCGACGAGCGTGGCGACGACGTCCATCGTATCGTCGCCGCGCGCCTCCGTCTCGACGTCGGCGACGGGATAATGGGCCGCCTCCAGCGCCTCGATCAGCGCTTCGCGCGCGTCGTCGGCTTCGGCCGCAGTCACCGACAGGCGGACCTCGTAGGTCGCCTCGCCCGCCTCCTCGTCGATCGGGATGCGGTTGATCCGGTTGACCAGCGGCCGGAGCAGCGTGTTGCCGGCGATGACGAACCCGGTGAGCATGGCGGATTCGACGACGAGCCCCGCGCCGGCGCCGGCGCCGACGGCCGCCGAGCACCAGAGCGTCGCCGCCGTGTTGAGGCCGCGCACGTTGAGCCCCTCCCGCATGATCGCGCCCGCGCCGAGAAAGCCGATGCCCGAGACCACATAGGCCATCACCTGGGTCGAGGCCGGCCCGCCGATCCGGATGCCGAAATCGACGAACGCCGCCGCGCCGACCGCAACCAGCGCATTGGTGCGCAAGCCCGCCGACCGCTGCCGGTACTGGCGCTCGGCGCCGATCAGCGTGCCGAGGGCGAAAGCGACAGCGAGGCAGACGGCGCTGTTGATCAGCGCCTCGAGATCGAAGGTGGCGAGGAAACGCATGCGCGGGAATCGCTTCGGGAGGCTGTCGGCGCGAGCGTCCTCGCATGGCGCAGGACCTGGAGTCGAGCGCCAGGCCGGTAGCCGCGCTCAGCGCGCGCGGTGACTGGGGCGCAGCGCATCGAGCGCCGCCAGCCCTTCGGCCGGCAGGCCGGCGGCGCGGGCCGCGGCCACGACGCCGGCGAGGTAGTCCGCCTTCGCGACGCCAGGCCCGGCATTGGCGCCGAAATAGACCAGCGCCCGCTTCGCGCCCGCCCGCCGCGATGACGGGCTGAACGGCCTTGGCGTAAAGCCCTTTGGGGACGCCCTCGTAGCGGTCGAGGGCCGGAACGTCGGCGAGCGCCAGGTCCCAGAGGAGTCCGTGAACCGCCGCGCGCGGCGCGCGAACCGCGGTCAGCCACCCCTCGCGCATGATCGCGAGCCGATGGCGTTCGAGCCGGGCAAGGCCGACGCGGCTTCGAGCGCGGGCAGCGGCGGCCCATCGCCTCGACGTCCATGTTCGAGCCATAGGCGAAATAGAGCGGCATCGGCCTACCCGCTCAGCCTTTCCACCTTGTGGACCATGCTCTTGCCCCTCAGCTCGCCGAGAATGGCGTTGAGGTGCTGGATGTCGCGCACCTGGAGGTCGATGCGCAGGTCGCGGAAGTCCACCCCGCTCGCCGCCGAGGAGACGGAGTCGATGTTGGCGCCATACTCGCCGATGATCGTGGCGATCACCCCGAGCGCGCCCGGCTCGTTGAGCATGGTGATGACGATCTGGGTCGAGTACACCGCCTTGTCGGCGGCCTCGAGGTCCCAGCGCACGTCGAGCCAGCGGTCGGGCTCGTCGTTGAAATCGGCCAGCGCCGGCGAGTGGATCGGGTAGACGGTGATGCCCTCGGGCCCGCGAATCCCGACAATGCGCTCGCCCGGAACGGCGCCGCCCTTGGGGGCGAAGCGGACGGTCGTGTCCGGATCGATTCCGCGCACCGGCGTGGGCTGAGCTCCGGGCGCAGGACTACCGGGTTCAGCCTTGCCCGATGCGGGCTTGCCGGGCGCGCCCGGCACGCGGAACACGAGGTTCGCGGCCTTCGGCAGCTCGAACCAGCCGATCTCGTTCTGCGGAACGGCGGGGCCGGCCTTGCGCTCCTCCTTGAAGTCCGGATGGACGGCGCGCACGACGTCGCTCGAATAGATCTCGCCGCGACCGACGCCGACCATGACGTCGTCGATCGAGCTCCGGGCAAGCCGCGGCAAGGCGGACTTGAGCTTCGATTCGGAGAACTTCTTGCCCGCCCTCTCGAATGCGCGCTCGACGATCTGCCGCCCGAGACCGCCGAACTGCGCCTTGGCCGCTTCGCGCGTGGCGCGGCGGATGGCGGCGCGCGCCCGCCCCGTCACCACGACGCTGTCCCACGCGGCCGGCGGCGTGCTCCGGTCCGATCGGGAGATCTGAACCTCGTCGCCGTTCTGCAGCACCGAGATCAGCGGCGCGATGCGGCCGTTGATCTTGCAGCCGACCGCCGAATTGCCGATGTCGGTGTGGACGGCGTAGGCGAAATCGATCGCCGTCGCGCCGCGCGGCAAGGCGATCAGCCGGCCCTTGGGCGTGAAGCAGAACACCTGGTCGTGGAACAGCTCGAGCTTCGTGTGCTCGAGAAACCTCTCGGAGTCGTCGCTCGCCAGCGCCTCGATCGTCTGCCTCAGGCCACGGTAGGCGCGGCTCTCGCTGACCCCCGGCGTGTCCGGCCGGCCGTCCTTGTAGATCGTGTGCGCGGCGATGCCGTACTCGGCGATTTCGTGCATCTCGTGGGTGCGAATCTGCAGTTCGACCCGCTGGCTGCCAGGGCCGATCACGGTCGTGTGGATCGATCGATAGTCGTTCTGCTTGGGCGTCGAGATATAGTCCTTGAACCGCCCCGGCACCGCCGGCCAGGTCGTATGCGCGACGCCGACCGCCGCGTAACAGTCGGCGACCGTGTCGACCAGAATCCGGAACCCGTAGATATCCGACAATTGCTCGAAGGCGATCGAGCGGCGCTCCATCTTCTTCCAGATCGAGTAGGGCGCCTTCTGCCGGCCCTTGACCTCGACCTTGATGCCGCGCCGGACGAACTGATCGGTCAGCTCCGCGGCGATGCGGGCGATCAGCGCGCCGTTCTTGGTCTTGAGCGCTTCGAGGCGGGTGACGATCAGCTTGTAGGCGTCCGGCATCAGGCAGCGGAACGACAGGTCCTCGAGCTCGTTGCGCATGCTCTGCATGCCCATGCGGCCGGCCAGCGGCGCGTAGATGTCGAGCGTGTCCTGGGCGATGCGGGCGCGCTTCGCCTCCGGCATGAACTGGAGGGTGCGCATGTTGTGCAGCCGGTCGGCGAGCTTGACCAGCAGCACGCGCGCGTCATCGGCGATGGCGAGCAGCAGCTTGCGGAAATTCTCGGCCTGTTGCGCGTGCTTGGTGACGAAGTCGAGCTTGCTGAGCTTGGTGAGCCCGTCGACCAGGCCGCCGATCTCCTCGCCGAACGCCTTGTCGATGTCGGCGCGGGAGGTCTCGGTGTCTTCGATCGTGTCGTGCAGCATCGCCGCCACGATCGTCGCGTCGTCGAGCTTGAACTCGGTGAGGATGGCGGCGACTTCGAGCGGATGCGAGAAATAGGGGTCGCCCGAGGCGCGCTTCTGCGTCCCGTGCGCCATCATCGCGAACACATAGGCGCGATTGAGCAGGTCCTCGTCGGCGTTGGGATTGTAGCGGCGGACCCGTTCCACCAATTCGTATTGCCGCATCATCGCCGCAGCGTCTCAACCTGTCTCCTCGGCCGAATCCCGGTTCGCCGGCCCGCGCGGAGCAAACATGACGATTCGGCTGGATTTCAAGAAGCGCGAAACGGCGAACACCCGAAGCTGGGCGAAACTGGCCGCACGCTTTTTGCGCGGGTTCGAGGCTGATCATCAACCGCCCGCAGCGCGTTCGCAAGCGCAAAATCCGTCCGAGACGGATGGCAGGTCGCTAGAGCGGTGTGCAATTCGGCTGGACCGGCGACATTTAGCGCACCCGCCCCACTTGCGGTCCCACGGGGAGGAGGAGATTCGGCTGCAAACCCAAATACGGCGCGGCGGTCATAAAAAACCCCGGAGCTTGCGCTCCGGGGCTCGTTTGTTTCAACCGATCGGGTTGCGATCAGAAGTAACGGGTGATGCGGAGACGGCCGGCGAAGCCGCTCGAGTTGCCTTCCCAGGCGCCCGGAGCGAAGTAGGCGCCGCGACGCCGTCGAGTTGTACACCGTCCCGAGGAAGCCGCGACGGCCGTTCTGCTGGTTGCGTGCCTGATACATCAACTCGAGGTCGAAGTTCAGGTTGGTGACCGGGTTCCAGCCGAGGTCGGCGCCGATGATCCAGCTGGTCGCGTGCGGCGAGAGTCCGCCCGGTGCCGCCTGCAGCGATGCCGCAGCCGAAGCCGAGGACGTAGCAGCCGCCGCTCTGGTTGCTCCAGTTGAGGCCGCCGACCGACCCTTCGAGGTCGACGTAGAACTGCGGCGTGAAGTGGTGCTCGAGCAGGGCGCTGACCGACCAGGCGGTCGGCGTCGACCACTGGTTGGTCAGCGGGTTGAAGAAGGCGTCGGACATGAACATCGCCTGGCCGTTGCCGTTGACCTGGCCGTTCTCACCCCACATGCCGTCCGGGAGACCCGAGTACCACACCGCGTTCTGGGTGTAGGAGCCGGTCACCAGGAAGGTGTCGCCCGCGCCGAACTGACGGCAGGTTGAACTGTCACGCCCGCGTCGACGCCCCAGCCCGATCTTGCTCTCCTGACGCGTTGCAGGCGATCGGCGAGCCCGTACGAGACGCCGCAGCCGGTCGATGTCAGTAGTAGCCGTAGTCCGTTCGACGTTGACGTGGTGCAGGACGCCGGAGATCTGGGCCTCGCCCCAGCCCTGCTTGACATGCAACTGCGCCGACGATGTCGGGCCAGCGCTGGCCGCCGAAGCGTGACCGCCGGGCCGTTGCGCGCCGGCCGAGTTGCCGCCGCGCAGCTGCGTGCCGCCGCCAGCCGTTGCGTGCCCGGGCTCTGCGCCGCGATCGTCGCGGAGAAGCCGCCGCCGAACGAGGCGGTGTAGGCCAACAGGTCGGCTCGTTGAAGCCCTTCTGGTCGGGCGAGAAGAAGTTCGCCCAGTTGTCGCCGCCGCCGGTGAACGAGTAGAACGACTGCGCCTTACCAGCGGTGATGCCCGCCCAGGTCACGTAGCCCGGTGTTGACGTAGAGTGGTCGAGCCGCCGTGAGCGTGTCGAAGCCGTTGCCGATGTCGGAGTTGAAGTCGAAGTGGCCGATCAACGGGCCGTAGGCGGTGTTCGAGGCGAAGTCGAAGCCGAAGTTGGCGCGGGTCGTCCAGCCGGTGGCGTTACGATTGAAGATCGCGTTGCCCTGGTTCGGCAGGTGAGCTGGCGCCTCGAGGCAGGACGCGCTGCGCCGAGTAAGGCCGCCGGTTGCAGATGCGCGCACAGTCGTGTCGCCGCCGTGGACCAGGAGAGCTGCGAGTTGAGCCGAGCGCAAACGGATCGAGTCGCCGCTCGAGCCGTCGTACGATCGCGCCGGCGCCGTTGTACTGGTTCGACAGGTTGCCGCCCATGAACTGCGCGGTGATGTAGCCCGAGAGCTTCACGCAGGTGTCGGAGCCCGGCAGGGTCCAGCCGGTGATGCCGCCGACGTTGCAGATCTTGACATATTGCGCGACCGGAGCCGCCTTCTTCGTGGGAAGATCGGCAGCCTGCGCGCTGGCGACGGCGACGATGCCGGCCGCCGAACCCAGCAGAATGCTCTTGATGAGCGTCATTTGTGACCTCCAGTTAATACCTTTGGGCGTTGGTTCTTCACACTTCCGATTCCGGCGGGCCGCTTCACGAACCCAAAACCGAAGGTGATCAGCCCCCTCTTCCCGATTTTGTCGGATCGCCGCGCTCCCCTTCAGGCTTACGGTGCGACCCGTCCGCGACCGGGAATCTCCCGTTCACTCCGGCGAAGATACCCGCGGCCGGCCTAGCGATCAATAAAGCTTCTGGGCTCGATCCGGGCTTCCGACACAGTTTGAAGGGCATCGTTGCATAATTGTCACGCAATGCCGCCCCACTCTCGCCCCATTATCCGGTTCGACCGGCCCGCGCCTTCAGGCTCGGATCCCTTCTGGCGCCTGAGCTGGATCGGCCCCGTCGAGGAATGCCTCGCTCTCCCCACGCCAGGGCGCGCAGTCTGATTCGGCGGCAGAACGCGCGTCGCGCGCGCAGACGCGAACCTTCCTTGACAGCCGAACAGCCATGTTCTACTTCTGTTCTCATCAGACGGAGAACAGGCCTCATGCCTGGGCGCGGATGGGTCAGGGCCTGCTGACGCGGCCCCCTACGGCGTCGGGCGCGCCTCGATGATCACGAAGGCCTGGGCGAGCGGCGGCTCGTCGGTGATGGTCAGGTGGATGAAGGCTTCGGTCCCCGGCGGGAGGATCGCCTTCAGGCGCTCCGCCGCGCCGCCCGTCAGCCGCATGGTCGGCTGGCCCGACGGCAGGTTGACGACCCCCATGTCGCGCCAGAACACGCCGCGCCTCAGACCCGTCCCGAGCGCCTTGGCGCAGGCCTCCTTGGCGGCGAACCGCTTGGCGTAGGAGGCGGCGCGCCCGGCCCGGCGCCTCGGACCGGCGCCGCTCGATCTCGGTGAAGCAGCGCTCGACGAACCGGTCGCCGTGCCGCTCGAGCGTCTTCTCGATGCGGCGGATGTCGCAGAGGTCGCTGCCGATCCCGACGATCACCGAAGCGCGCCGGCGGCCGCCCGGCCCTCCTCCATCGCGGCGCGCATGCGCTTCACCGTCTCGGCGAGGCCGACGAAGATCGCCTCGCCGACCAGAAGTGGCCGATGTTGAGCTCGACGACCTGCGGCAGGCCGGCGATCACCCGGGCGGAATCGTAGTCGAGCCCATGGCCCGCATGACATTCGAGCCCGAGGCCGGCCGTCTGCGCCGCCGCGACCCGCAGGCGGCCGAATTCGTAATCGGCGCGGGCCTTGTCGCGATGGGCGAGCGCGTCGCACCAGGCCCCGGTATGCAGTTCGACGACCGGCGCGCCGAGGTCGGCGCTCGCCTTCAACGCCTCGGTCGACGGCTCGATGAACATCGAGACGCGGATGCCCGCCTTGCCGAGTTCGGCGACGAAAGGCTTCAGCGCCCCGAAGCCGCCGATCACGTCGAGCCCGCCCTCGGTCGTGCGCTCGGTGCGCTTTTCCGGCACGAGGCAGCAGGCGTGCGGACGGATGCGCAGCGCGATGTCGAGCATCGCCTCGGTCGCCGCCATCTCGAAATTGAGCGGCTTGTCGATCGAGGCCTTGAGCCGCTTCATGTCGTCGTCGTGGATGTGGCGGCGGTCCTCGCGCAGATGCGCGGTGATCCCGTCGGCGCCGGCCTCGATGGCGAGGAGCGGCGGCGCGAACGGGATCGGGCGTCGCGCCGCCGCGCGCGTTGCGGAGGGTCGCGACGTGGTCGACGTTGACGCCCAGGCGAATCCCGGTCGTCGGAAGCGCGGTCATCGGATGTCTTCCCTCCGTTTCGTCAGACGGCGCCGGCGAGCGACCGGCTGCCGGGCTTGACCGCCGGCAGCGCCGCGAGCTCGGGCGGCAGCGCGTCGGCCGGATAGGCCGGGATGTCGAGGGTCGCCAGCGCGACGCGCGGAACGCCGATGTCCGCCTTGCCGCCCGACCGGTCGATCAGGCAGGCCGCGCCGACGATCGTGCCGGGATGCTCGCGCGAGCGCCTCGAGGCATTCGCGCGACGAGAGGCCGGTGGTGATGATGTCCTCGACCATCAGCACGCGCGCGCCGGCGGCGATGGCGAAGCCGCGCCTGAGCCTGAAGACGCCGTTCTCGCGCTCGACGAAGATCGCCTTGGCGCCGAGCCAGCGCGCCGTCTCGTAGCCGGGCACGATGCCGCCGACCGCGGGCGAGGCGACGACGTCGATCGGCCCGAACGCCTCGCGCGCCTTTTCGGCGAGCGCCCGGCAGAGCCGCTCGGTGCGACGCCGGGTCCTGGAACACGAACATCTTTTGCAGGAAAACCGGCGAATGCAGGCCGGACGACAGGATGAAATGGCCCTCGAGCAGCGCGCCCGCGGCGCGGAACTCGTCAAGCGCCTGATCGGCGGTTAAGGTCGTGCTGGTTAGGGTCGTACTCATGGCTCCTCTTAGCAGGGCGGCGCGCGCCCCGCCAAGCCGAGACGGAGCGCGCGCGCCGCCGACCGGAAGCCTGCCGATGCCCGACGCCCCTGCCTTTCGCGACCAAGGCCCTCGGCGCCGAACCCGACGCGACCGCGCCGGACGGAACGGCGGTGCGGCTCCTGCCGGCGCTCGAAGGCGGCAGCATGGCGCATTTCGAGCTGCCCGCCGGCGCGGTCTCGCACGCCGTGACCCACCGCACGGTCGAGGAGATCTGGTACGTCGTCGCCGGCCGCGGCCGTCTTCTGGCGACGCGCCGGAGCGGCAGGAAAGCGTCGAGGCGCTGCGGCCCGGGGTCGCGGTGACGATCCCGCTCGGGACCGCGTTCCAGTTCCGCGCCGAGGACGACGCGCCGTTCGCCTTCGTCGCCGTCACCATGCCGCCGTGGCCCGGCATGGACGAGGCCGTCGCGGTCGAGGGCCCGTGGACGCCGACCGTCCCTGCCGGCCGCTGAGCCGCTGAACGGCCCTTGCGCACGCGCAAGGCCGCTGGTAGCCAAGGGCCGCATGCCCAAAGGGCCGGATTAGCTCAGCGGTAGAGCAGCGGTTTTGTAAACCGAAGGTCGGGGGTTCAATCCCCTCATCCGGCACCAGCCTTCCCTCCGCCGCTGTTCGCCCGTGTTCGAAAACACGGTTTAAGTCAAAGGCTTGCGAAATTTGCGACTCTCGTTCTATTTGCGGTCGGCGGCCGACGTAAGGATGGCGCCAATTGCAGACAATAACATATGCGAGCCGCGGCGCGGCCGTCGCGCCGCCGCTCGCATGGCCTAGGTCTCCCGCCCGAGCGTTATGACCGGTGAAAGGTCGCGCGGGGTAGCCGGCGAAATGAACCTCAGTGGGCCGCCCAGGCGCCGTTCTTAACCTCGCGCAGCTCAAGCGCGACGGGCAGTTCGGTCTGGCCATTGGCGTCGAAACTGGTATGGCCCATGGCGCCGTCGTAGCTTGTGTCGCGGATCGCCTTGGCGAGCGCCGCTTTGTCCTTCACGCCCGCCTTTTTGATCGCGGCAATGATGATGTTGGCCGCGTCAAAGGCGTTCTTGGTGTAGGGGCCGGCCGGCTCGTCGAACTTGGCCGCCGCGTAATCCTTCACCATCTGATCCAGTTTGACATTGCCCTCTTCCTTAACGAGGCCGACGATCGTTCCCTCGGCGGCGGGGCCGGCGATCTGGATGAACTGCGGATCATAGAAGCCATCGACCCCGATCATCGGCTGCTTGAGGCCGAGTTCGACCATCTGGCGACGCACCAAGCCGGCTTCGGTTACAACGCCGCCGAAATAGATCGCGTCGGGTTCGAGGCCCTTGATCTTTGTCAACAGCGGTCGGAAGTCGGTGGTGCCGACAGGCGCGCTCTCCGTGGCGACGATCTGGCCGCCCGCCGCCTTGAAGAAGTGGTCGAAGGTCTGCAGGTTAGCCATGCCGTAGTCGGTCGTGTCAGTGACGATGGCGATCTTCTTGCCTATATTCTTGGCCGTCCAGTCGGCAAGCGGCGCATTGGTGTTGACCAGCGTGGGGGCGACGCGCGACACCCACGGATTGTTGGTCGCGGTGATCTTCGGGCTGATCGCGCCCCAGACGACGATCGGCACGTTCGCGCGCGTAAAGACTGGAATGGTCGCGAGGGCCACGCCGCTGTTCCAGTGGCCAGTAGCAGCGGCGACGTCGGGATCGTTTGTCAGTTTGAGCGCCGCCGACACCCCAGTCTGCGGATTGGCGGCGTCGTCGAGCACGACTGGCTCGATCTTGAAAGGCAGGCCCGACTTATTGGCCTGGTCGACCGCGAGTTGGAAGCCGTTGCGCGCGCTGAGCCCCTGCTGGGCGTCGCCGCCGCTCATTGGTCCGATAAAGCCGATCTTGACCGTTTCCTGAGCCTGCGCGGCGCCTAACGCCAGCGCCGCCGCTGCGGCGAGGACGGCGCCCCGCACAACGTGGCCGAAACCAAATACGCAAATCATGTCATTCCTCCCGCGCCGATGAGCGAATCTGATCGGACGGCATGAAGGGAGCCGCGCGCCCTCCCCTGTCCGTGGACCGTACATTGCGCCGCCCGCCTGAGATTGAACAATCGCACTTTCGAAACCTAAGCATCGAGTTTTTCTAACTAGGCCGGTGAGACCCAGTCCGCCCCATCCGGACCTCAAAACAATTGACCTATATATTCGGAAAAAATGATTCCATTCTCGTGGCGAAGGCGGCGAAGGTTCGTTTTAATTCGTGGGGACGGCAAAGGCTGGACGATGGCCGAACAAGTGATCCAAGACCTGATAAACTGGATCTCGCTGGGGAGCATCTACGCTCTGATCGCGGTCGGCTTCAGTCTGCTGTTCGGCGTGCTCAACATCATTCATTTCTCGCATGGCGACGTGGCGCTCACCGCGCCGTTCTTCGCACTCGCGCTGCTCGCCGGCGCGCAAGCGACGCTCGGCTCGTTCAATTCGCCGGCGGCCTTCGCGCTGCTCGCGCTGCTCGCGATCGGCTTCACCGGGGCGCTCGGCGTCGTCCTCGACCTCCTGGTCATTCGGCGTTTCCGCGACGCGCCGGCGATGATGGCGCTCGTCGCCACCGTCGCCCTGGGCATCGTGCTGCGCGAATTGATCCGCCATATTTTCCCGAACGGCAGCAACCCCCATGCCTTCCCCCGCCTCGTTTCGGGCGACCTTGCGTTCGCCGGCCTGCGGATCCCGGCGTTCAACGCGCTCGTCGTCGTCGTTTCCGCGCTGACCGTCGCGACACTGTTCTATATTCTCAACAGGACCCGGCTCGGCCTTCACATCCGAGCGGTCTCGGAGGATCGCGACGCCGCCCGGCTCATGGCGATCAGCCCGGGCCGCATTTTTCGCGCGACGTTCTATGTCGCCTCCGCGGTCGGCGCGATCGGCGGTCTGTTCTTCTCGAGCTACGCCGGGATCGTCCGCTTCGACTTCAGCATCGACGTCGGCTTGATCGGGTTCTCCGCGGCGGTCGTCGGGGGGCTGGGCTCCATGCCGGGGGCCATCCTCGGCAGCCTGCTGATCGCTGGCCTCGACACGCTCGTTCAGGCGACCGTACCAAACGGCGCGTCCTACCGCCTAGTCTTCATATTCCTACTCGTCATCGTCGTACTCGTCTTTAAGCCGTCCGGAATGCTTGGACGCCCCGTGACCGAAAAGGTGTAACACGATGACCGATTCGGCGGCGCTCTCCGTCCCCAGTCGACGCACCGCTGCGAAGCTGGCCATCGTGGCGGCGACCGAGTTTGTCGGCGCCGGCTTCCTGCGCGAATTCCTGCTCGCCGACCATTGGCCCTACGTCGTCTTTCTGCTTTCGATCTTCGGCGCGTTCTTCGTTTCGATGCAGCGCTACGCCTCTATCGAAACTCGGCTGGCCGACGCCTTCGCGAGCTCCGCCCGGCCGGCGACCGCGCTCGGGATCGCGATCGCCCTGGTCTTCCCGTTCGTTCTCGGAGGAAGCAGCTACGCGCTCCACCTTTGCGTGCTCGCCGAGCTCTACGCCGTGCTCGCGTTGGCGCTCAATTTCCAGCTCGGCAGCGCCAACATCCCGAACTTCGCCACGGGCGCGTCCTACGGTATCGGCGCATACGCCTCGGCGCTGTTGGCGCTGAACTGGAACGTCAGCTTCTGGCTGGCGCTGCCGGTCGCGGGCGTCGTCGCGATGACCTTCGGCTTCCTTCTCGGCCTGCCCTCCATGCGGACACGCGACAGTTACCTCGCGCTCGTAACGATCGCCTTCGGCGTCGTCGTCAACCAGCTCCTCAACAACTTCGAGTTCACCGGAGGACCGAACGGCCTCGTGGGCATTCCCGCGCCGGAGCTTTTCGGACATTCCTTCGCCTCGCCCATTGTCGTGTCGAACTTGGTCCTCCTCCCCCCGCAGGCGAACTTCTACTACCTGTCGGCGGCCCTGGTCGGTGTCGCGATCGTTTTCGCCCGCCGTCTGCATCAGTCGCGGGTGGGCCTCGCCTGGAACGCCCTGCGCACCGACGAGCTCGCCGCGCGCTGTCAGGGCATCAACACAACCTGGTACAAAGTACTGGCTTTCGCAGTCGACGCGTTCCTCGCCGGTTTCGCCGGAACGATCTACGCTTTCTACGTCGGCTTCATTTCGCCGGATAATTTCACCTTCCTGGTCTCCGTCACCATCATGACGATGGTTATCGCTGGCGGCATGGACAATATCTTCGGCGTGATCGTCGGCGCGTTCCTGCTGATTCTGCTGCCCGAAAAGCTACGCGCGTTCTCCGACTATCGCATCCTGTTCTTCGGCCTGACGGTCATGGCCTTTCTGATGATCCGCCCACAGGGATTGTTTCCACAGCGCATCCGACATTACGGAGGCTCGCCATGAACGCCGCCCCGGTCGTTCTGGAGGGCGAGAACCTCACCATGCGGTTCGGCGGCCTCGTGGCGGTGGCCGAGATCGATTTCTCGCTGCGCCGCGGCGAGATCCTCGGCGTGATCGGCCCCAACGGCGCAGGCAAGTCGACGCTCCTTAACGTTATCACCGGACTCTACAAGCCGACGTTGGGCGAGGTGCGCCTCGAAGGGGCGCGCCTCAACGACGTCCCCGCGCACCAGATCGTCGCGCGCGGCATTGCGCGCACTTTCCAGTCGAGCCGGTTGTTCGGCGACCTTAGCGTTCTCGACAACGTCATCATTGGCCGCCACTCCCACACCCGCAGCGGCGTGTTCGACGCGATCTTCCGCCGCCGCAGGGCGGAGGCTGAGCTCGCCGAATCCGCCGCCGTCGCCGAAATCCCTCCTGAAGGCGGTGTCACGGGGCCTTTACGAGCAACGCCACCGCCGGGCCGCCGAGCTGCCGCAGGCCGATCGGCGCCGCCTGGAGATCGCCCGGGCGCTCGCCTGCGAGCCCAAGGTCCTGCTGCTCGATGAGCCGTCGTCGGGCATGGACGACGCGGACACCGACCGGCTGATCGACGACATCCGCGGTGTATGCGCTCGCCGGCCGGACCTCGCGCTGATGATCATCGAACACGACATGCGTTTCGTGGCCGCGCTGCCGCACCGCGTGATGGTCCTCGACTACGGCCGCAAGTTGGCCGACGGCGCCTTCGACGAGGTTCGGAAAATCCCACGCGTGCAAGAAGCCTATCTGGGCCGTAGGGCGACGACAAATGCTTAAGGTCGAGAACATCGACACCAATTACGGCGTCGTCGCCATGCTGCGTGACGTCTCGCTTGAGGTCAACCAGGGCGAGCTGGTTTGCGTGCTCGGTCCCAACGGCGCCGGCAAGACAACCCTCTTCCGCGCGCTGACCGGCCTGCTGCCGATCGCCAAGGGGCAAGTCAGCATCGTCGGGCGCGACCTCGCGCAGATGCGCACGGAGGCCTTGGGCGCGCTCGGCATCGGCTTCGTGCCCGAGGGAAGGCGCTTATTCGCGAAATTCAGCGTGCGCGACAACATCAGGCTCGGCTTCGAGGCGCAGCAGGCGCGAGGGGTTTTCGAAGAGCGCCTGGAGGCGATGTTCAAGCTCTTTCCGCGCATCAAGGAGCGCATCTCGCAAACCGCCGGCACCTTGTCGGGTGGCGAGCAGGCGATGGTCGCGCTCGCTCGCGCTTTGGTCGGATCGCCGAGGCTGGTCATCATGGACGAGCCCTCGCTCGGGCTCTCGCCCAAGCTCATCGACGAGTATTTCGACACCGTGGCCGAGATCAATCGCCGCGGCGCCACGGTTCTCTTGATCGAGCAGAACGCCGAGACCGCACTCTCTATCGCCCACCGAGGAGTCATGCTGGTCAAGGGCCGCATCGCGGCGCGCGGAAGCGCGACCGAGCTCCTGGAGAGCGAAACGATCCGGCATCTCTACCTGTAAGCCGGACGCCGCTTCGCCGTCTCGCATGGCGCACATTATGTCTGTTCGCGCAAATGCGGATCGAGAGATTCACCGAAGATCGCCGGAGTGCAAAGGGCCTTATTCGCTGTCCGGCGGCGCCATGCCGGGGATGTGAGCCTGAGAGACCAGAGCCCGACAATGCGACTCGAAAACCCGGATCAGTCCAGTCTTCGTGTGCGATTTAAGCCTTACGGTTCCGATCGTCATGGCTGGATGGTCCCCTGCTAGTCGCACGCGCGCAAGCTTGCGTCCGTCAAGCGCCTGGTCCGACTTCGGCCGCACGTTGAAGAGCGAATAGCCGTAGCCGTTGGCGACCATCGCACGCACAACCTCGTGATGCGCCGACCTCGCGACGATGTCGGGCGTCAGCCCTTCGTTTAGGAACAAGCCGAGAAAGTACTCCCGGCTCAAAGTCAAGTCGAGCAAGACCATCGGCTCGTGAGCGAGCTCGCGCAGGCTGATTTGCCGGCGTCTCGCCAGCGGATGGTCGGCCCCTAACAGGACGTGCGGCGGCAGGGCGGCGAGAGGCGTGAAGGCGAGTTCCTCAGGAAGCTTCAGGTCGTAGGTGAGGGCGACGTCGATCTCCGATCGGCGCAGGCCGTCGAAGAGTTCTTCCTGGCTGCCTTCCATGAGCCTGAGCTGCGCAGCGGGAAACGCCGTCTTCAGCGAATGCAGCAGCTCAGGCGCGAGCATCGGCGCCAACGTCACCAAGCAGCCGAGCGAAAATGGCCCGAGCACGTCCTCGCTCTTCTCCGAGGCGAGCGTGTATAGGCTGTTGGCCTGCGAGAACAGGGTCTTGGCCCCGCGCAGGACGTCTCGGCCCGCCGGAGTCAGCGAGAGGCCATGCGAGTGCTTGCGAATGAACAACTGGACGCCGAGTTCCTTCTCCAGGTGGGTGATCGCACTGGAGATGGCTGGTTGAGAGATGTGCACCCGCTCTGACGCCACCGTGATGCTGCCGCTCTCGCCCGCCGCGATGAAATATTCGAGCTGCCGCAGCGTGTAGCGCAGCGATCGCGCAGGGGCGCGGGAGGCAGCGCATGCCTCGCCCGCCCTCGGCCGCCGCGGCCCTTCTCTCGGTGGGCTGCGTTCCGTGAAACCGCCTCGCGGCTTCGCTGCCTGGTCGAGCGATTTCAATGTGATCGCCGCGTCTGTCGGCCGGTCGATTTGGGGTTGATGTCGCTGGAGCGCGATCTTCTTGGCCTCCGGGTAATTCGCAAGTATCCTTCGTTGGTTGCGCGCTTCGGCACTCCGTTGAGCGCGGCTCGGCTCGCCCTCCGGGGCGCCGTTGCGCCGCGCGTCAAAGCACGGGAGCTCGAGCGAGGCCACGCGGAGCTGCGCAGGCCCGAACAAGCCCTCCGAAGCCAACTTTTCGGCGCTCACAATCGTCTCGGGCCGGCGTGCGCTGTCCGCGATCATGGCTTACCCTTCCTCATCCCGCGAAACCGCGGCCTGTCCCAGACGGCGCCCGCCTTGCCTCACGTTCTTGCGCCGGACGATGCTTGCGAACGAGCCGCGGCCTCGAGCGTCGCGACTACACGCTCAGGCGTGAGGGGCATCTCGAACACGCGGGCGCCGATTGCGTCGGCGACGGCGTTGGCGATCGCCGGCGCGACTGGCGTCATCGCCGGTTCGCCGATGCCCTTCGCCCCGAATGGGCCGACGCCGCTGCGCGACTCGAGCAGAATCGTCTGCACGCGCGGCATGTCCATCGAGGTGGGCATCAAGTATTCGCTGAACGACGGGGTAACGAGCTTGCCTTCCTGGTAGAGCATTTCTTCGCTCAGCGCGTAGCCCTGCCCATTCTGGGCGCCGCCTTGGATCTGCCCCTCGACGGCCGCCCGGTTGATGCATTGCCCGATGTCATGAGCGCCGACGCTCTTGAGGACCTCGACCTCGCCCGTCTCGATGTCGACGGCGACTTCGACCGCATGAGCGCCAAAGGTGTAATCGGGATGGGCCTGGCCTTGTCCGGTCTCAGGGTCCAGGACATCCGAGAAGGGCGCGCGAAACATCGCGAGCTCCGAACGGTGAACGCCTTCGGACGCGCACAGCCGCACCAGGTCCACGAACGGCATAGACTGATCCGGGGAGTCGACCACAAAGACCCGGTTGAACGCGATGTCGACGCGATCGACGCCAACTGCGAACTGCTTGGCTGCTCGCTCGATTAGCCGCTGGCGCACGGCTTCGGCGGCCATGCGAACGGCGTTGCCAGTCATATAGAGGGCGCGCGTCGCGGTCGTCGTGCCGGCGAGCGGCGTAACCGCCGAGTCGCTGTTGTAGACGACGACGTTCGGGAGCGTGACGCCAAGCAGCTCCGCGGCGATCTGCGCGAGCGCGGAGGCCTGGCCGGCGCCGATATCAGTCACTCCCGACCTCACGATCACGGTGCCGTCCATCTCTACGCCGACCCAGCCCTCCGACGTGTCGTGGAGGAACGTAAGCCGGCCATAGCTCTGTTGATAGGCGGCAAGACCGCGACCAATGCGGATCGCGCCCTTGGACGGAGTCGGCTCGCCTAGCGCGTCCCAGGCCTTCTCGGCGCATTTGTCGGTCCATATGGCGCTAGGCGGCACGAAACCGGTCGAGATCGGTTCGCCGGTCTTGAGATAGTTGCGGCGGCGGAACTCCAGCCGGTCCATGCCGATGACCTTCGCCGCCTCGTCCATCTGCTGCTCATAGGCGGCGCAAGCCTGCAGGCCGCCGAAGCCGCGAAAGGCGCTTGTGAACATATTGTTGGTGGCGACCGCTCGCGCGTAGACGTTGAGATTGTCAATGCGATAGGGCCCCGGCGCCGCCACCGCGCAATAGAGCAGCACGTACGGGCTGAGGAACACGTAGGCCCCCGCGTCCGCGGTCACCTGGACGTCGAGTGCGGTGATGTTGCCGTCCTTCGTCACTCCGGTGCGATAGGTCAGCTTGAAGGGGTGGCGCTTTCCGTGCCCGACGAACGAGTCCTCGCGCGTGTATTCGAGGCGCACCGGACGCCTCGTGTGGGTCGCAAGAAGGGCGAGATAGATCTCGACAGTAATGTCTTCCTTGCCGCCGAATCCTCCGCCGACCATCGCGCCCATGATCCGGACTTTGTTATGCGCGACGCCGACCGCGTCCGCGATCGCGCGGAAATGCTCGATCACTTGCGTGCAGACGCGAATGTTGACGACCTCATTCTCGTCGACCCAGGCGAGACCAGCTTCCGGCTCGAGGAACGCGTGCTCCTGGAAGGGCGTTTTGTAGGTGCGCTCGATTACGAAATCGGCTTCGGCGAAGCCGGCCTGCAGATTCCCTTTTTTGATCTTGTGCTCCGCGACCACGTTGTTGGGGGCCTGAACGATCGGCGCGCCGGGCTTCAGCGCGTCTTCTGGATCGTAGACGCCGGGGATCGGCTCAAGCTCGAATTCGACGAGCCGCGCCGCCTGCTGGGCGACGTCGGGCGTTTCGGCGGCGATAAGTGCGATCGGTTCGCCGTAATACCGCACGCGTTCTTTGACCAGGATCTGCTGATCGGTCGAGAGGCGCTGGCGTCCGGTCTGTCCCGGCATGTCCGTCGCCGCCATGCGATCGAGGAGATCGGCGCCGGTTAGGACGCAAGCGACGCCCGGCAGAGCGCGCGCCTTCTCGACGTCGAGGCGCCGCAGGCGGGCGCTCGCCACGTCGGCGCGCACCACCTTGGCGTGGAGCATGCCGGGCATGACGTAGTCGCCGGCGTAGGGCGTCTTGCCGCACGCCTTGCCGGCCGCGTCGGTGCGCGGCAACGGCTCGCCGACTTGGGAGAACTTGACGTTCGCGGCTGACGACGTCGTCATTGATCCGTTCATGAGCGGCCCCCTTGTTCCCGCAGCGCCGCCGCCGCCGTGGAGACGGCTTCGATAATCTTCGTGTAGCCCGTGCACCGGCAGAGATTGCCGCTGAGCGCGAAACGTATCTCGTCCTCCGTGGGGTTGGCGTTGCGGTCGAGAAGCGACTTCGCTGCAATGATCATGCCTGGAGTGCAGTAGCCGCACTGGATCCCGCCACCCTCGATGAGCGCCGTTTGCAACGGATGCGGTCCGTCCTTGCCGCCGATGCCGAAGACGGTGGTGATGGCCTTGCCCTCGCAGGTCCAAGCCAGCGTCAGGCAGCTATCGACGGCGACACCGTCGACCAGGACGGCGCAGGCGCCGCAGTCCCCTTTCTCGCAGCCGCACTTGACCTCGACATGCCCCATCAGGCGCAAGGCCTCGAGCAGCGTCCGGTGCGGCGGAACGCTGACCCGCTCGAAACGCCCGTTGACGAGCAAGGTGATCGTCTTGTCCTTCGTCATCGCTTGTCTCATCGATGCGGGCCGTCGAAGGCCTGGGTCAGCAGGCGGCGCGTCAACACCTTGACCATCTTGGCCCGGTAAACCGCGGTCGCGCGGATGTCGTCGATCGGCGCGCATTCCCGCATCGCCTCCTCCGCGGCCTCCTCGACAAGTGCGGGCGTCGGCCGGCGGCCTTCGAGGAGCGACTCGGCGTTCTTCGCTCGCATCGGAAACGGCGAAACCGAGCCGAGGGCGATTCGCGCGCGGGCGCACGTTCCTTCGCACATCGCAGCCGAGACCGCGACGCCGACCACGGTTATCGCATCGCCCCTGCGGCGCGCGAGCTTGTAGAAAGCGTTGACGCTTCCAGCCGGCGGGGCGGGCAGCCGCACCGCCGCGATGACCTCGTCGGCGCGCCGCACGTCCTTGCGGTAGCCGGTGAAGTAGTCGGCGACCGGGATGCGCCGCGCTCCCTCACGGCTTGCAAGCTCGACCTCAGCGTCGAGCGAAAGAAGCGGGGGGACCAGGTCGGCGGCAGGCGAGCCGCAGCCGATGTTGCCTCCCACGGTCGCAACGTTGCGCACCATTTGCCCGGCGAACACGGCGGCCGCCTGCGCGAGCGACGGCGCCGCTGCGGCGAGTTCGGGCGAAGAGAGGATGTCACTGATGGTCGCGCGGGCGCCGATCCGTACGCCGGACGCCTCGCGGCCAACGCCGCGCAGCGCGTCAACCTTGTCGAGCGACACCACCACCTCCGGCTGCTCCTTGCGCGCGCGGATCTCGACAAGCGCTACCGTACCCCCCGCCAGTACTATGCGCCGCGCGCCCTTCGTGTCCGCCAGCGTATTCAGGAGGCTATCGAACGAGTCTGGCAGCAACAAATCGAATTCGGCATACATTCATCGCCTCCAGTCGCAGGTCAGATCCGCGCCGTGATGCACTTAACCTGATAGTAGCTGGCCAGAGCCGCCAGACCCTTCTCTCGCCCGAATCCGGAAAGCTTCGTTCCGCCGAAAGGCGTGGGGACCCCACCAGCGAAATATTGGTTGATGAACACCTGCCCGGCCTCGATGTCACGCGCAAAGCGCAGCGCCCGCGTGACGTCCCGGGTATAGATTCCCGCGCACAGGCCGAAAGGCGTGTCGTTCGCCGCTTCGATCGCCTCTTCGGCCGAATCGACGATCTGCACGCTGAGAACCGGGCCGAATATCTCTTCCTGGACCACCGCGTCCTTTCGCGGCGCATCGTCGATAATCGTCGGCGCGTAGAAGAACCCTCCCTCGCAGCCGGGAACGGATACCGGGCCGCCGCCGGTTATCACGGCGAGCCCACGCTTCTTGGCCTCTTCCACGTAGGCGGCCACCGACTTGCGGTGAGTCTCGGAGATCAGCGGTCCGAGCTGGGGCGCCCGTATGCCGTGGTCGATCTTTAGCGCCTCAGCGCGCTTGACGAGCTTCTCCATCATTGCGGCGTGCGCCTTGCGATCGATCACCAGCCTGGATCCCGCCGAGCAAACCTGTCCCGCGTTGAGGTAGATCGCTTTGAGCGTTCCCTCTACCGCCGCGTCGATGTCGGCGTCGGCGAGGACGACGACTGGAGATTTGCCGCCGAGCTCGAGCGTAACCGACGTCACCCGCTCCGCCGCTTTCTTCATCACGTCGATGCCCGTCGCCACCGAGCCGGTAAAGGTGACGTGGTCGACGTCGGGATGGCCGGTGAGGGCGTCGCCGATTTCCCCGCCTCGCCCCGTCACGACGTTGTAGACGCCGGCCGGCAATCCTGCTTCCGCGAGCAGGTCGGCAATGGCCATGGCGGTAAGCGGCGTCTGCGTCGCCGGCTTGACCACCGCCGTGTTTCCCGCCGCCAGAGCCGGAGCGACGCCGCGCGCGGTAGTCACAAGCGGAAAGTTCCACGGGATGATGTGCGCGGTGACTCCGACCGGTTCGTGGATCGTCATCGAAATGTAGTCGGGCCCGAGCGGGATCGTCCCGCCCTGCAGTTTGTCGGCGACGCCGGCGTAATACTCGAAATAGGTCGCCGCAGTTTCGATGTCGCCGCGCGACTCGCCAATCGGCTTCCCGCTGTCGAAGGTCTCGATCGCCGAGAGCCTTTCCGCGTCCCGCCGGATAAGCGCCGCGGTCCGCGCAAGGATCCGGGCGCGCGCCAGCGGCGGCGTCGACCTCCACACCTCCCGGAAGGCCCGCCGCGAGTCGGCGACCGCGCGGTCCACGTCGCCGACGTCCCCTGCGGGAAAATCGGCGAACGCCTGTCCTGTCGCCGGATCAATTGTTTCGATGCGCCGCCCAGCGGCCGCGTCCACCCGCCGGCCGCCGATGAACATCTGCTTCGGCAGGTCGGCAGGAATGTCAAATTGCGATGATCGGTTCATGGGCGCCTCTCCCTGGCACTCGACCTTACACGTCCCACCCGCCATCGACTGCGATGTGCTGGCCGGTAATCTGGCGCGCGTCCTCGCTGGCCAGAAAGAGGACTGCGTTCGCGACGTCCTGTCCGGTGGTCACGCGTTTGAGCGCCATATCCTGCACGTATTCGTCGTAGACCTGCTCGAAGGTCCAGCCGCGCACCTTGGCCTTTTCCTCACAGAGCTTCGTCATTCGCGGCGATTCAACGATGCCCGGGCAGACGGCGTTGACGTTTATGTTGTGCTTGCCGAGTTCGAGCGCCACCGTACGGGTTATGCCGCGCACCGCCCACTTCGAGGCGCTGTAGGCGGTGCGCATCGCATAGCCTCGCAGCCCCGAGGTTCCGCTGATGTTAATGATCTTTCCTTCGCGCTGATTGATCATCGTCGGGACGACCGCCTTGATCGGCAGGAAGGTGCCGCGCTCGTTGGCGATGATCACGTAGTCGAAGTCTTCGACCTTGATGTCCTGGACTTGGGTTTCGATCGGTCCGGTCACGCCGGCTACATTGACGAGGATGTCGATACGCCCGTCAAAGACCTCGAGCGCGCGCGCCGTCATCGCCTTCACCTGCGCCTCGTCGATGACGTCGCAGGCGACCACGTGCGCTCGTCGGCCCAGATTACGCACTTCAGCGGCAACGGCCTCCAGCGCCGCGACGTCGCGCGCGGCAAGCACAACGTCTGCGCCCTCGCGCGCGAGCGTCGTTGTGATCGCCGCGCCCATGCCTTTCGCCGCTCCCGTCACGATGGCCTTCTTGTTGGCGAGTTTCGTCATTGGGCTGTTTCCTTGTTGGCGCTGTTCTGATTGTCGGCGACGGCGCCGTATCCGCCACCGCCGCAGCTCTCGACCGTCACCAGATCGCCGCGCGCCAACCGGACGTTGGCCTTGCCGGGCAGTTCGTAGGATCGGCCGGACGCCTCGCGGATCTCAACTCGGAAAGGCTTGCCGGGCGCACCTCCGACCAAGCCGTAGGGCGGAATCACGCGCCGCTCGAACATCGAGGTCACCGACATGTCGTCGCAGAGGATGCGGTACTCGCGATGCAGGCCCTCTCCGCCGCGGCGCCGTCCGGCCCCGCCGGAGCCCGAGCGCAGGCGCTGGCACTCGACGTGGATCGGATATTCCGCCTCGATGACCTCGGCCGGCGTATTCATGACGTTGGACATGTGGACGCGGACGACCGGCGCGCCGTCGCGGTCGAGCCGTGCGCCTTCGCCGCCGCCGTGCGTCTCATAGAGCGTCGTCCAGGCGCCGTCGTCGCGGCGGCCGCCGAACAGCACCAGCCCCGACGTTGTCGGCCCGCCTGCAGTAAGACGTTCCGGATAGATCGCTGCGAAGGCCTTGAACAGCGCGTCGGCGACCCGCTGAGAGGTCTCGTGATTGCCGCCCACGACCGGCTTATCGGGGCCGGGTTCGAGCACCGACCCGGGGCGCGTTTTGATCTCGAAGGGGCGATAGCATCCTGCACAGGGCTGAATATCCGGGCCAAAGAGCGCCTTCATCACGTAGAAGACCGACGCCGCGGTAATGAACCGTGTGGTGTTGATAGGGCCCCGGGCGGCGTCGGCGGATTTGGTGAAGTCGAAGACGGCGCTATCGCCGTCGATCGTCACCTCCGCGCGGATCGACATCGGCGGCCCGCCGGCGGCGTCATCATCGAGCCAGTCTTCACCGACGTAAACGCCGTCGGGTATCTCTCGGACGGCGGCGCGCATCTGCGATTTCGCGCGATTGTGGATAGCCGACATCGCCAGAGCGAGCGTCGTTGGGCCATGCTCGCGCGCGATCACCTGCAATCTCTCGTCGGCCACCTGTGTCGCCGCCATCTGAGCCAGAATGTCGCCCTTCCGCTCGGTCGCGCTGCGCACATTGGCGAGGATTACGTCGAGCTTTTCGAGATCGGCGCCCGCCGCGGTGAAGACGCGCAAGGGCGGGATCCGCATGCCTTCCTGCCAAGCGTCAGTGGCGAAGGGCACGTAGCTGCCAGGCACCGCTCCGCCGATGTCTGCCCAGTGAGCGAGACTGACGGAAAAGGCGGCGACCGCGCCGTCGAGAAAGATCGGCCGGATTGCCTTCACGTCCGGCAGGTGGTTGCCGCCGACCTCGGGCAGGTTGAGAAACCAAACGTCGCCGGGCGCGAGCATCGACTTCGGCGCCCGCTTGAGGAATTCGCGGACCGTGAAGCTCATGACGCCGAGGTGCATCGGAACGTCGCGTCCCTGTGCAATCAGGAAACCGTCCTTGTCGGTGATGGCGGAGGAGTGGTCGCCGGCTTCGCGCAGGAGCGGCGAGCGCGCCGCTCGCACGACCACCATGGACATCTCCTCCGCCGCCGCGGTCAACGCGTTCCAAATCACTTCCAGCGTGACCGGATCGATGCGCGGCTTCATGGCGTAGCCCCGACGTCGATGTGCAAGTGGCCGTAGGCGTCGGCGACAACCGACGAACCCGGCGGCGCGACCACGGTTGAGAAGGCGTCCTCGACGATCGCCGGACCGGAGACGACGGCGCCGGTCGGAAGCTTCGATCGCTCGTAGCGCGGCGTCGCCGCCGCGCCGCGGTCGGCGAAGACGCAGGTCGTCGCCTTCGCGGGGACAGGGCGGCCGGACGCGGCCGCGACCATAGCCGGAGTCTCTTCCCGTCGCGGCGCAAAGGCCCGCATGCGCAGCCCCTCGAGCTGCCAGGGTTCGTCGGTGGTGAAGCCGTAGAGCCGCTGGTGCAGCGCGTAGAAAGCCTCGCCGAGCGCCGTCGGTCGATCGAGGTCGGGTGAGTGGATCTCGATCGCGTAGCTTTGCCCCGCATACCGGACCGAGGCGACCTCTTCGACACAAATCTCTGCGTCGGAGAACTGGGCCGCCCTCAGCGGCCCAAGAAGGAACTCGCGCAGTGACGTCTCTGACGCTGGCGAGGCGATTCTCGTCCCACGAGTCTGCGCCCATGCGCACCGTGCGCTGCTGGGAATAGCTCATTTCAGCGCTCACGCATCCGAGAGCCGAGAAAGCGCCGGAATGGGCGGGTACGACGACCTTGGATACGCCGAAGGCGCGAGCGACGTCGACGGCGTGCATCGGGCCCGCCCCTCCGAACGCGAGCAGCGCGCAATTGCGCCCGTCGACGCCGCGCTCGACGGTAATACGGCGAAGGGCGCGAACCATCGCGGCGACTGCGACGCGGATGATGCCAAGCGAGGTCTCTTCGACCGTCATGGTCATCGCCTCGGCGAGACCGGCGAGCGCCGCGCGCGCCCGATGGAGATCGAGCTTCAGCCCGCCGCCCAGCACCCGGTCGCGGTCGAGGTGTCCCAACAGCAGGCTGGCGTCGCTCACGGTGGGAAGCACTCCGCCACGCCCATAGCAGGCCGGCCCCGGCGCCGACCCGGCGCTCTCGGGACCGACGAGGAGCGCCCCGTGGTCGAGCCGCGCGATCGAACCGCCCCCGGCGCCGATGGACTCGACGCCGATCATTGGCTGGCGGATAGGCCGTTCGCCGAGCGAACGGTTGCTGGCGATCTGGGCGCGGCCATCGACGATCAGGCTTACGTCGGTCGTCGTGCCGCCCATGTCGAAGCTGATGACGTGATTCAGGCCAAGCTGGCGCGCGACGTGGCTCGCCGCGGCGACGCCGGCGGCCGGACCCGACATCGCGAGCGCGAGCGGCAGCTCTCGCAAGGCGGCGGGCGAGGCCATGCCGCCGGCTGAATGAAAGAGATGCAGAGTCGAATGTGCAGGCCGCGCGCGCTCGAGCCTGTCCAGATACTCGGCGGTCAGCGGCATGAGGCTGGCGCTAAGGACGGTGGTCGCCGTCCGCTCGAATTCCCGTGCTTCCGGATTAACCCGATGGGAGAGCGCGACATACGGGAACCTCTCGCGCAGGCGCGCTCCGACCTTCTCCTCGTGAACGGGGTCTGCATAGGAATGGAGCAGCGACACCGCGACGGCTTTGGCTCCCGTGGCGGAAATTCGCTTGATCGCCGCGTCGACGGATCGCTCGTCGAGCGGGCGCAGAACACGGCCGCGATGATCAAGTCGTTCGTTGACCTCGAAGCGCCGGGATCCCGGAACCTGCGCCTTCACCTTCGGTTCCGAGTTCGAGCCGGTAGAGGTAGCGACGGTTCTGCCGACCGATGTCGAGCGTGTCGGAAAAGCCTTCGGTCGTCACGAGCGCGACTTCGTCGAGATTGTTCTCGATGATCGCGTTGGTGACCATTGTCGTCCCGTGGATGAGATCGTCGACGCTCTCCCACGCGAGGCCTACCGCCCCGAGCGCCGCCAGCAGCCCCTGGACACGATCGTCAAGCTGGGTCTCGACTTTGGCGGCGCGGAGTTCGCCGCTGATCCGGTTGCGCGCGATCACGTCGGTGAACGTTCCGCCAATATCAACTCCGACTTGCCAACCACTCATCGCGGGCGGACCTCCGTGCGGGCGGACCGGATCAGAGGGTCGCGACGTGCTTCGCCGCGTCGTCGAGCGCGCGAACTCATGATGTCGAACATGTCGTCAATCTGACTGTCGGTGATGATGAGCGGCGGGCAGAAGGCGATCGTGTCGTTGACGAGCGGCCGAACGATCAGGCCGAGCTCCATCGCACGATTGGCGACCCACGGCCCCACTTTCGCTGCGCGATCGAAGTTCTCATGCGCCGCCTTGTCGCGCACCAGCTCCACAGCTCCGATGAGGCCAACGCCGCGCGTCTCGCCGACTAGCGGGTGATCGCCGAGCGCCTTGAGCCGCCTCTGGAACCGCGACGCCACCGCCTTTACGTGGGCGCCGATGCTGTCGCTCTCGTAGATCCTCTGGGTTTCCAGGGCCACCGCGGTCGGAACGGGGTGGCCCGAATAAGTGTAGCCGTGCCCGAACATGCCGAACTCCCGGCTGCCGTCGACGAGCGCGTCGTAAATTTCGGCGGTCATCATGACGCCGCCAATCGGCTGATAAGCGGCCGAAAGCGCCTTGGCCATGCTAATGAGGTCCGGCTTGAGGCCGAACGTCTGGCTGGCGAACATGTCGCCGGTGCGGAAGAAGCCGCTGATCACCTCGTCGACGATGAACAGCATGTCGTAGCGTTTCAGGATCGGCTGGATGAGCTCGAAGTAGCCATTGGGCGGCAGGATGACCCCGCCTGCCCCAAGGAACGGCTCGGCGATGAAGGCCGCCACCGTGTCCGGGCCCTCGTCGAGAATCAGCCTCTCCAGGTTGGCCGCTAGACGCTCGGCGAACCGCTCCTCGGTCTCGCCCGCGAGCCCGTAATGATAGTAGTGCGGGCAGTCCGTATGTATGATGTTCTTGATCGGAACGTCGAAGGCGTTGTGGGCGTATTGCAGGCCGGTCAGGCTCGCCGCGGCTACGGTGATGCCGTGATAGGCGCCGCGCCGGGCGATGATCTTCTTCTTTTGCGGACGGCCGCGGACGTTGTTGTAGTACCAGACGAGCTTCACCTGGGTGTCGTTCGCCTCCGACCCCGAATTGGTGAAGAACACCTTTGACATCGGAGAGGGGGCTCGCTCCACCAGGAACTGCGCGAGATCAATCGCCGGCTCGACCGCCTTGTGGGCGAAGTTGTGATAGAAAGGCAGCCGCTCCATCTGGCGGGTCGCAGCGGCGACCAGTCGCTTCTCGCTGAAGCCCAGCGATGCGCACCAGAGCCCGGCGAGACCCTCGATGTAGCGATTGCCGGCGTCGTCGAAGACGTAGATTCCTTCCCCCCGCTCGAAGAGATGCGGACCTACGCGCTCGTGGTCCGCCAGGTTCGTGAATGGATGCAAGTGATTGTGAACGTCGCGCGCATGCGGGGAGTTGGCCGAGTTCAACATCTTCGTAATTCCACTTTCCGGAACTTATTTTCACATTCCATAAAATTGCCTTTCTCCTCGTCCATTGTCAAGCTGCCGCGGAAGCCTATCGGGCCCCTACCGCGGGGCGCCGGGCGTGAGCAAAACGTCGCGCGCACGGCGGAACGCGGGAATTCGTAGACGGCGCGACAATTGGCGGCGGCTGCTCTATGGATTTTCGAGTCCATCCTGAATTATCCGAAAACCGGAAGACGATGATCAAAGAGAACTCCGACAACCCTTTGTCCCGATACGCCAGAATTCTGGAAACGGTCGCCTCGGGACCGGACGGAATGACGCTCAGCGCGATCGCCGAAACGGCGGGGCTGCAGCCCGCGACCTCGCATCGTCTGGTCAATTCGCTATGCGAGGTCGGCTTCTTGGAGAGGCACAACGGGCAGAAGGTCTATGTGCTCGGCTCGCGCATGATTCAGCTTAGCCTGCTCGCTGTGACTCCAACCTCGATTATCAACTCAGCCCGCCCGGTGTTGCGCGAACTCGTGCGGGCGTATGGCGAGACCGCATATCTAACCAAGCTGCGCGGGGTGACGGTCGAGTTGATCGCGATGGAGCTGCCCCAGGCGGGAGAAAAATCCTTCGTGCAGCCCGGACGCGTAATGCCGTTTCACGCTTCCGCGTCCGCCAAGGCTATATTCGCCTTCCAGACGCCGGAGATGATCGACCGTTTGCTCGCCGAGCCGCGCACCAGGTTCACCTCAGACACGAAAATGGAGGACGCGGAGATCCGCGCCGAACTCGCCCGGGTCCGTAACGAAGGCTTCTCGGTCTGCGACAACGAAATGGACCCCGGGGTCCTAAGTTTTGCCTCTCCGGTGCGCATAAAGAACTGGGGCGTCATGTTCGCGATCGGCATTTGCGGTCTGGCGGCGAGGCTGCGTCTCGCGCAGCGAGACGAGGTCAAAGCGAGCCTGCTCTCCGCTAGTCAGCTCCTTTCCGACACCTTGCAGCGCGGGCTGCAACTCGATCCGCCCGTCCCGTGATAGGCCGCCTCGCCCCCGGCTGTGACAGCGCCGTTCCCGAGGAAACGCTCGGCCGCATGCGCGAACTTCCGTAGGCCCGGGCGCCGCTCTGCTTAGAATCGAAGCATCCGAAGGAGCGCATATATGACCGCCGCCTCGCTCGAGATCCTCGATCGTCTCGTTGCCTTCCCGACCGTCTCCTCTGCGTCGAATCTCGATCTTGTCGCCTTCGTCGTCGAATTTCTCGGAGCGCGCGGGGTCGAGGCGGCGTTGGTGCCCGGCGCCGAGGGAGCCAAGGCCAACCTCTTCGCCACCATAGGTCCGCAGAATCGCGGCGGGGTGATGCTCTCAGGCCACACCGACGTGGTCCCGGTGGACGGGCAAGCGTGGAGCGGTGATCCCTTCCGTCTGCGCGACCTCGATGGGCGCCTGACCGCGCGGGGCGCCGCCGACATGAAGGGCTTTCTCGCCTGCGCCCTCGCGGCCGCCGATCGCGCCTCCCGTATGGACCTCGCCACGCCGCTCCATCTCGCTTTCTCCTATGACGAGGAAATCGGGTGCGTTGGCGTGCGTTCGCTCCTGGAGGCCATAGCAGCCGCGCCGTTTCTGCCGGGGATGGCGATCATTGGCGAACCGACTTCGATGCGGATCGCCGTCGGCCACAAGGGCAAGACGGCGCTGAGGGCCACGTGCTGCGGCCGCGAGGCGCATTCGGCGCTCGCCCCGAAGGCGCTCAACGCCATCCATCTCGCGGCGGCCTACGTCGACAGGATCCGGGTCCGGCAGGACGTGTATGCGCAGCAGGGCGCCCGCGACACCGCTTACGACACACCCTACACGACGCTCCATGTCGGCCGCATCGCCGGGGGCACGGCGTTGAACATCGTTCCGAAAGCCTGTTCTATCGAATTCGAATTCCGCAATCTCGCCGAGGACGATCCCGCCGCCCTTCTCACTTGCCTCGAAGCGGACGCGGAGGCAGTCGCCGCGCCGTGGCGAGATACCTTTCCCGAAGCGGCGGTGAAGGTGGAGGTGACCAACGCCTATCCGGGTCTCTCCACCCGCGAGGAAGAGCCCGTGGTCGGCTTCGTCCAAAGCCTCACGAGGCGCAAGGATCGTATCAAGCTTGCCTTCGGCACGGAAGGCGGCCTCTTCCGCGCTCGGCTTGCGATCCCCGCCATCGTCTGTGGCCCCGGCTCGATGGACCAGGGACACAAGGCGGACGAATGGGTCTCGCGCGAGCAACTCGCCGAATGTGACCACTTCATGGACGCGCTGTTGGCGCGACTCGCTGCATGAATTAGAAATCCGGTTACAATTGAAAAAAACTTCTTCGATGTCTTCCGAAGCCGCCCGTCGCCCGGCGTGCTTCCGTGACCATTAATCGCTAGAGGCTCCAGATGATCCATCGCCGCATCCGCCCTTTCAACACTGCCAAGACCTACCCGGAACAAAGGCTCGACAACGATCTCGCCCAAGCGGTTGTGGCGCGCGGCATGACTATCTTCCTCCGTGGCCAATGTCCGCAGGATCTCGATACGGGGCAGGACGTCGGCATCGGCGATCCGGTCGCGCAGACCCACAAGGTGATGCAAAACATCCGCCAACTGCTGGAAGAGGCTGATAGCGAGATGGCGCAGCTGTGCAAGCTGGTCGTCTACCTGACGGATGTACGGCACCGTGAGCCCGTCTATCGTACCATGGGCGAATACATCCGCGGCGTTCATCCCGTCTGCACCGGCCTCGTGGTCGTGGCGCTGGCCCGCCCCAACTGGCTCGTCGAGATCGACGCCACCGCCGTCATCCCGGACTGATGGCGATGACCTTCTCCATCGTCGCGCATTGCGCAAGAACGGGCCAACTCGGCATCGCCATTTCCTCTTCCTCGCCGGCGGTCGCGGCGCGATGCGCGCATTTGCGGGCCCGGGTGGGAGCGGTCGCGTCGCAGAACGTCACCGATCCGCGCCTTGGGCCTGCCGCGCTGACGCTAATGGAGACCGGGAAGTCGGCGTCCCAAGCGCTTGAGGCGCTGATCAACTCGCGCGCGAATATGGAGCACCGCCAACTTGCAGCGATCGACGCAAATGGGCGCACGGCGGCCTTTTCCGGCTCGGGCGCCCTGGGCTCCGATGCAACGGCGGAGGGGCGCGACTGCGTTGCGGCGGGTAACCTGCTTGCCGCGCCCTCCGTTCCGAGGTCCATGGTCGCCGCGTTCGAGCGCGCGGAAGGCGATCTTGGCGATCGCCTCATCCTGGCGCTGGAGGCGGGGCTCGCGGCGGGCGGCGAGGCAGGGCCGGTTCACTCCGCTGGATTGAGCATTGTCGACGAGGTCGAATGGCCGGTCACTGATCTACGCGTCGACTGGGAGGAGAGCGATCCGATCGGCCGCCTCGTGGCCATGTGGGAACTCTGGAAACCTCAGGCCGCGGCCTATGTGCAGCGGGCGCTCCACCCGGTCGCCGCGCCGAGCTATGGCGTTCCCGGCGATGAATGACGCGGCGCTAGATCGCCCGGCTCGGCCGACCACGCGGCGCTCTTGAACAGAGTCCATAACGTCATGCGCTATACCCTAAAGCAGATTGAGTATTTCATTGCGGCGGGAGAAACGGGTTCCATTACGCTTGCCTCGGAGCGCATCAGCATCTCCCAACCGTCGATATCGACGGCGATCAGTCATATCGAGCAGGAACTCGGCCTGCCGCTTTTCGTGCGCCACCACGCCCAAGGCCTGTCGCTGACTCCGGCTGGTCGCACGCTGCTCGCCGAGGCGAAGCGCCTGATTGAACAGGCAGAGGGGCTTTACACCGTCGCCTCGGAAGCGGCCGAGCAGATCCGCGGTCAGCTTTCGGTTGGCAGCATGGTCACGCTTGCGCCGATGGTCATGCCGGAACTCGTCCACAGCTTCACGTCGGCCTTCCCGTCCACGCAGGTTCACCAGCAGGAAGCCAATCAGGAGATGCTGCTTGAAGGGCTCAGTCGGGCAGAGATCGACGTCGCCGTGACTTACGATCTGCAAATCCCTGACGGCGTCGAATTCATCCCCTTGGCGACCCTTCCCCCGCACGTGGTGGTGAGCGAAGCCCATCCTCTCGCCCGCCAGTCGGCCGTCGGCCTCCGGGACCTCATCGAGGAGCCCCTCGTGATGCTCGATCTTCCGCTCAGCCGGGAGTACTTCCTCGCCCTGTTTCTGAAAGAGGGGCTGCAGCCGAAGATCTATTCGCGCTCGAAGCACCAGGAAGTGGTGCGAACGATGGTCGCCAACGGCTACGGCTACACGCTCGCCAACGTCCGACCGCGCTCCGATCTCGCGCTCGACGGCCGCCGAGTTGTTCGCGTTCCTCTGGCCGGCGATCATCGTCCGATGGTGATCGGAATCGCCACGCTCGCTAACAATAAGAAATCCAAGCTCCTCCAAGCCTTCGAGAGCCACTGCCGGGCCTTCATCTCCGATGCCTACATTCCCGGAATGGTCGCCCCCGCCATGGATCGGCGGGTAAAAAGACCGTGAGAACATCGCCGAAGGCGATGTCGACATGGCTTGGCCCTCTCGCGGTTCGACACCGTTTGTCACCGCGGCTTTCCGAGAGGTTAAAGCAGTGAAGCGAGGCCGTCATGAATGAACGAGCCCTCGTGGGGGCACCTCGGGGAATCCTAATCAACTCCAATCTAAATAAGAATTTCCCGAGATCGTAACTTTCATTACTGAGCAAATTCTCGTGGCTGAGAACAAGTCATGACGGCTGGTTTCGCAGGATTTGCGGGTCATCCTCGATGAGGACTCCGAGCATGTCGCGTGAGAAGATCGAGACACTTGTTATCGGCGGGGGTCAGGCCGGTTTGGCTATGAGCGAGCATCTGAGTAGACGCGGCTCGCGTCATCTCGTGGTAGAGCGGGGCCGAATTGCCGAACGATGGCGCGCCGAGCGCTGGGATTCGCTGGTTGCGAATGGCCCGGCGTGGCACGATCGGTTCGCCAGCAGGACCTTCAACCGAATCGATCCCGAGGGCTTCGCCTCCGCGTCCATGATCGTCGACTATCTCGAGGAACATGCAAAGGAGACCGGAGCGCCTGTTCGCTGCGGCGTCGAGGTAACGAGCCTGCTGAAGTCGGATCATTCGCGCTTCGTCGCGAATACGTCATCCGGTACGATCGAGGCGAAAAATGTCGTCGTCGCAACGGGACCGTTTCAGCGCCCGGTCATCCCGAGCTTGGCGCCGAAAAACCCTGCGATTGTCCAGGTTCATTCCGCCCACTATCGCAATCCGAAGCAATTGCCGGAGGGAGCCGTGCTGGTGATCGGCGCCGGCTCCTCCGGCGTTCAGATCGCCGACGAACTGCGCAAGGCTGGGCGGCGTGTCTACCTCTCGGTTGGGCCGCACGATCGTCCGCCCCGGCGCTATCGTGGACGCGATTTCGTGTGGTGGCTAGGTGTGCTTGGAATGTGGAATGCGAAGGCGATCGAGCGCGGCGCGGAGCACATCACGATCGCGGTGAGCGGCGCCGACGGCGGTCATACCGTCGACTTCCGCCGACTCGCGCAGAACGGCACGACCCTGGTCGGTAGGACTGAGGTCTTCGAAGGCGGGGCGATGCGCTTCGCTCCAGACCTCGCCGCAAACATCTCGGCGGGCGACCGGAGCTACCTCTCTATGCTCGACGCCGCCGACGCCTATGTCGAGGAGGAGGGCCTCGATCTACCCCCTGAGCCACAAGCTCGCGAGATGGAGCCGGATCCCGACTGCGTGACCAATCCCCTCTTGGAGTTGAATCTCGCCGACGCCGGCGTGGGCTCGATTGTCTGGGCAACCGGGTACGTTCTCGATTTCAGTTGGTTGAAGGTCGACGCCTTCGACGCGAAGGGACGTCCAGTCCACGATCGCGGCGTTTCGAAGGTGCCAGGGCTCTATTTCTTGGGCCTCCCCTGGCTGTCACGACGGGCTTCCCCCTTCATCTGGGGCGTCTGGCACGATGCCGAATATCTGGCAGAACATATCGCGGAACGTGGACGTTCTTGAGGATCACGTCGCAGGTCTTGGCGCCGCGCTGCCCCATCGTCTTGTCGGGCTTGCCGCGCGTCCGGATAGGCGACGACAGCCACCTGCGCCACGGTCTGCGGCTTTACGAGGGCACGACGCAGATCCAGCAGATCATCATTGGCCGCGAGCTCGTCGGCCGGAATTAAGGCGGCAACCTTTCGGGCCCTCGACGCCCGGTATTGAGAACAGGAGACCTCCTCATGGCTTCCCCATCGTCGCGCTCGTTCTTCCAGTGGGACGATCCGTTTCAGCTCGAGGGCCAGCTGACGGCCGATGAGCGCGCGGTGCGAGACGCCACGCAGGCCTTCGCGAAGGCTGAGTTGCTGCCGAAGGTTCAGCAGGCGTTCCGGCAGGAGAAAACGGACGTCGAAATCTTTCGCAGCATGGGCGAGCTCGGCCTGCTCGGCGCCACGATCCCCGATACGTTTGGCGGCGCCGGCCTCAACTATGTCAGCTACGGCCTGATCGCGCGCGAGGTGGAGCGCGTCGACTCCGGCTACCGCTCGATGATGAGCGTCCAGTCGTCGCTGGTGATGGTCCCGATCTTCGAGTTCGGGAACGACGCGACCCAGCAGAAGTATCTGCCAAAGCTCGCGACCGGCGAATGGATCGGCTGCTTCGGCCTGACCGAGCCCAATTACGGCTCCGATGCGGGCGGGATGATCACCCGCGCGCGCAAGGTCGAAGGCGGCTATCGGCTATCGGGCGCGAAGATGTGGATCACCAACAGCCCGATCGCCGACGTGTTCGTGGTCTGGGCGAAGGACGACGCGGGCGACATCCGCGGCTTCGTGCTGGAGAAGGGTTTTAAGGGCCTGAGCGCGCCGGCGATCCACGGCAAGGTCGGCTTGAGGACGTCGATCACCGGCGAGATCGTGCTCGAGGACGTCTTCTGCCCGGAGGAGAACGCTTTCCCGGAGGTTCGCGGCCTGAAGGGGCCGTTCACCTGCCTCAACAGCGCCCGCTACGGCATCGCCTGGGGGGCGCTCGGCGCCGCCGAGGACTGCTTTTCCCGCGCCCGCCAGTACGTGCTCGACCGCAAACAGTTCGGCCGTCCGCTCGCCGCCAATCAGCTGATTCAGAAGAAGCTCGCCGACATGCTGACCGAGATCGCGCTCGGCCTGCAGGGCTGCCTGCGGCTCGGACGGCTCAAGGACGAAGGCGCGGCGCCGGTCGAGCTGACCTCGATCCTGAAGCGCAACAATTGCGGCAAGGCGCTCGACATCGCCCGCGCCGCCCGCGACATGATGGGCGGCAACGGCATCAGCGACGAGTTCGGCGTCGCGCGTCATCTCGTCAATCTCGAGGTCGTCAACACCTACGAGGGCACGCACGACATCCATGCCCTCATCCTCGGCCGCGCCATCACCGGGATTCCGGCGTTCGGCTGACCAGCGGATTGAGTACGCGCTCTGTCCTAAGGCTTTGAGGAAGTCTACGCCGCCGCCAACGGGCCAAGGGTTAGCAGGTGGCGCTCGTTGCGCTTCCGACACCCGTTTCTTATATTGCGCGCTGGAATTCGGCCACGCAGTGTCCGTGTCACCTGCGGGCATTCGAGGAGGGCGCTTCAGTTCTTTGGCGCAGCTCGGCCGCGGTCTTTCTTCGCGAGCACGATATAAGGGCTATAAAGCAAAAGACCGCCGTTTCAGGCGTGCAGGGCTTGGTACTTTGCCTGCAACTGGTCGCGGGTCTCATCGAAGTCCGGATTAGCCACGATGGAATCAGCGGGGCACATCAGCCGGCACTGCGGCTCGTCATGTTCGCTGCCGACGCATTCGGTGCAGCGCAGCGCGTCGATGGCGAAGATCGGATCGCCGGCCGCGATTGCCTGGTTCGGGCAGGCTGGCTTGCAAGCGTCGCAGGCGGTGCAGTCTTCGTTGATCATCAGGGCCATTTCGCTCTCCTTTTCCCGAGATCGCTGTGCGATCCGCTCAAACGGGTCGCGCGAAAAATCCTCCAAGCGACGGCTCTTCGCATGCGCGGGATGCGGTCCCGAACGAGCAACGAGCGAAAACATAAGGTCGGCCACAAAACAGATTCTTCGCTGTTCCGACCGTCAGTTCTATCGTCCCGCCCCGATCGTCCCTGTGAGACGATCGCCTGGAACCAGGGCCGACGCGCTCGCCACGCACTTTTGCTCCGGCGACAGGCGGTGGGGTCCATAAAGATTTGCTCATGACGATCCAGATCGAGAGGTAAGGATCAGGCGCGCTCCTCGTACACGCCGAGTTTTTGGTGCAGCGGCGCCTCGTCGGCGATGAACAGGAAAGCGGGCTGATCCGGGAACTTGTTGCACAGGGTGACGGCTTCGTAACCTGGCGTGGCCGCGGTGTCGGACTCTACGAGATCGAACGTCTTGCCCATAACCATCAGCGAGGCGCCGCCCTCGACGACATGCCAAATCGCCGCGGGCGAGCGGGCCGGAAGACGCAGAGTCTGGCCGGGGCGAAGCAACAGGGCGTAGAACCCCAGGATGTTTTCCGGCGCGCGGCCGGTCTCGGGGTTGATGTAGGCGAGTTGCACCGCTTCGACCCCGGAGTCGTCGTCAGCATATTGCAGCAGCGCCGCGCGCGTCTCTGCCCACGGGTAATGCAGCATGGGGTAATCGCTTTGCGAACGGCGGAAGAACGGCGCCGGCGCCAGCCCGCCGCGGCCGTAGGCGTTTTTCGCCTGCCCGGGACGCAGGGTCTGCGTCGCGCCTTCGACGTGATACGAGGTTTCGGTGTAAGACACCAGCGGCAGGTCGAGAACGTCAAGCCAGATCACAGGTTTATGGCGCGGCTGGCCATGCTCGTGCCAAAGGCCTGTTGGCGTTAGGATAAGGTCGCCGCGCTCCATGTGAATCTTCTCACCGGCGACCGTCGTATAAGCGCCATTGCCCTCCACGATCACGCGGATGGCGTTTGGCGTGTGCCGGTGGGCGGGCGCGATCTCGCCGGGGAGCAGCAATTGCAGGCCGAGATAAATCGCGGGCGTCGCCTGCATCTTTTCAAGTCCGCGCCCCGGATTGGCCAGCACGAGAACGCGGCGCTCCGCCTTTTCGATCGGCGCCAGCGCGCCGGCCTGAAGCAGCAGGGGTTTTGCTCGCGCGTAGGACCAGTGGACCGGCTGCGTTTTTCGCGCGGGAACGTCGGGCGGCAGCAAGGCGCGCAGGGTCGGCCACAGCGGCACGAGGTTTTCTTCCGTCAGCTGATCTCGATAGTCCTGCGGCAGGTCTTCGAGCCTGCCCAGCTTATCGAAACGGCCCCGGTCACTCATGGCGTTTACTCCGTCAACGCGCCCTTGCCAAAGCTGATTGCGAGCGAGCCGCTACACCGGAAACATTGCTCTGTGGCGTTTCGGCAAATCCCGACGATCGGCTATCAAGTCTTATCCAACGCCGTGTCGGAAAAAGATGGAAATCGAAGCGGTCGGCCACCCAGCCCCAAAGTCCGCGCCGAGCCTTCAGCATGACCACAACCGCGACGCTGCCGAGAATGACAAGATACCAGGGGCCGTAATCTGCGAGCATAGTGCGCAGCAAGAAAAATACGGCTGTCCCGACAATTGGTCCCTCCATTGTCCCGAGTCCGCCGATGACGACGATGAAAATCATCAAGACCGTCCAATCCATCGAAAACGCGGAATCGGGAGACACGCGCAACTTAATGAGATAGATAAGCGCCCCAGCCATTCCCAAGCCAAGTGCCGAGGCAACGTAGACGAGCAACTTGGTTCGTCCGACCTTGACGCCGAGACTTTCCGACGCTCGCACGCTGTCGCGGACGGCGGTCATCGCCAACCCCAGACGCGACCGCAATAGCAAATAAACGACAAGCGTCAGACCGACTCCAAGCCCAAGGGCGATCCAGTAGGTCGTCGCCTCCCGCTGCCAGCTTGGAATCGACATCAGGGCGCTGGTGAGGCTCTTTCCCGAACCGCCGCCGATCGCGGACACGTTGTCGAGAGCGAGACGGAACCCGTCCGCCACCACCCATGTGCCGATGGCAAAATAGGGACCCTGCAGGCGAAACACGACCCCGGCGATGGGAACCGCGAAGAATGCCGAAACCACGCCCGCAATGGGGATACAGAGGAAAGGTGAAATCCCGGCATTCAGCGACAAGATCAGAAGGGTGTAGCCGCCGATGCCAATGAAAACCTGTTGACCGACCGAAATCAGCCCCCCGTAGCCGGCCAGCAGATTCCACATCTGGGCAATAGCGACGAGATAGGCAAATTCGGCGACGCTCCTCAAGTCGTTGTCGTCGGCCCACCACGGCGCCGAAATCAGCGCCGCCAAGAGAGCTGTCGCGACGATCCAGACGCCGTGGCGCAGCCGCGATGCATTCTCGAGCTCGAATAAGCTCATGAGTGCCTCGCGCTCGCAAAGAGACCTTGCGGCCGCACCAATAGGATTGCCAGGAAAACAAGATGACCGGCGAGGACGCCTGAACCGGAATCGTAGCGGAAGCCAATCGACTGGGCGACCCCCAGCAGCACCGCGCCCGCAAGCGTCCCCCACAACGAGCCCATTCCGCCTACGATGATCGCCTCGAACGCGACCAAAAGCTTGCTCGGCCCTAGCGTTGGAACAAAGGTTGTGCGCATCGCGAGAAACGATCCCGCGATGGCGGTAATCGCAAAAGCGATTGCGGTTGCGATCGCGTAGAGATGGCGATTGTCAATGCCCATCAACTGGGCCACAGTCTGATTGTCTGACGTGGCGCGAAATGCGCGCCCAAGCCCTGTGTGGGCGAACAGCAGTTCGAGGCCGGCCACCACCGCCACCGCTGAAACGAAGATGATCAGCGGCAGCACGCCGACCGCTAGGCCGTCACCAAAGCCGATACTTGCGGTCTCGATTGCGCCTGCGTGAATGCCCATAGAATCTGCCGAAAACACCGCCAAAAGCAGATTCTGTATGATGACCGAAAGCCCGAACGTGACCAACAGCGGCGGAAGAATGTCGTCTCCCAAAACGGGATTGAGCAAAACTCTTTGCAGCACGTAGCCGAATGCCGCGAGCACTGGGACAACTACCATCATTGCGAAGAATGGATTGACGCCGAGCGTTTGAACCACCACCAGAGCCACATACGCGGCCAGAACGATGATATCGCCATGAGCAATATTGACCATGCGCATGATGCCGAAGCTCAACGACAAGCCAATGGCGAACAAGGCGTAAAGGCCGCCCAGCAGCAGTCCTTGCATCACGAGATCTACGACTGCGAAATAGGACATGCTGGCTACCTCCCAAAATAGGCGGTAGTGATTTCGGCGCGACCGAATTGCTTTGGCGGCCCGACCAGTGTCACCTTGCCTTCCTGAAGGCAGATCACAGTGTCGGCCATGGCGAGCGCCCGACTGATGTCCTGCTCCACGACCAGGAGCGTCGTGCCCTCCGCACGGATGGCCGGAAACGCCGCGTAGATCGACTTGATGATTACCGGCGCCAAACCCAGCGATATTTCGTCGCAAAGCAGCAGTCGCGGATTCGACATCAGCGCTCGACCGATGGCTACCATCTGCTGTTGCCCGCCTGACAGCAATGTCGCGGGCGCTCGGCGGCGTTGCAGGAGCGCCGGAAAGAGATCATAAACACGCTGCAGCGTCCATGGACCTTGACGTTTGGCGTGGGCGCCGACCATAAGGTTCTCCTCGACGGAAAGGCTGGGGAATAGGCAGCGTCCTTCCGGAACCATTGCAATTCCCAACGCCACTATCGCGTGGGGCGGAATGCCGGCAATCGGCCGGCCGGCGAAATTGATGCTGTCGTCAGGCGCCCTCAGGAGGCCCGTGATGCTGCGCAACAATGTGGTCTTGCCAGCTCCGTTGGCGCCGATGATCGCCGCGGCCTGACCCTCGTCGATTTCGAGATCGACATCGAAAAGAACCTTGAAGTCCCCATAACCGGCGGAGAGTTGGCGCACCGAGCAAAGGCTCATGGTTCTTCGATCCCGAGATACACTTCCTGCACTTTCGGATTGGCCATCACGGTGGCGGGGGCGCCCTCTGCGAGCAGGCACCCGACGTGCATGGCGATCAACCGATCGACAACCGAATTCAGCGCGTGGACGATGTGCTCTATCCAGAGGATGGAAACACCAGTCGCGCGAATGGCGAGGATAATGCGGATCAGTTGATGGACCTCTTCATCCGTAAGACCACCAGCAATCTCGTCAAGCAGCAAGAGTAGAGGCTCTGTCGCTAACGCCCGAGCCAGTTCGAGCCGCTTGCGATCGAGCAAGGCAAGGCCGCCTGCAAGATGGTTTGCCTTGGCCAGGAGGCCGAGGCGATCAAGAATGTCGATGCAGCGTCCCTCCGCGTCGACATTTTTGCCTTCAGCGCCGAACGTCGCCCCTACGAGCGTATTCTCATACACCGACATGCCTGAAAAAGGTTGGGGCACCTGGTGGGATCGGCCGATGCCTGCGCGACAGCGGTCTGAAGGACGCAGCGCCGTGATGTCGCGCCCGCAGAATCTTATCCGGCCGCTAGTCGGCCGAATTGAGCCGGCGATCATGTTGAACAGCGACGTTTTGCCGGCTCCATTGGGACCAATAATGCCGACCGCCTCACCTTCCTCCACTACCAGGTTGATGTCGTCCGCGACGATCACCGAACCAAACTGCTTGTAGACCCGTTCAACGGCGAGTATTGTCGGCAAGAGCAAGCCTCCTCCCGTTCGGGCTGATCTTTCCCGTCCGCCGCGAAACGCGGCGAGGGAACGACGGCCATGGCTGACAAGCTAGATGGGCTCGAGTTGACCGCCTGTTGGGATATTCGGCGCCAGGGAATTCTCGACGACATATAGGTCGAACTTGTGCGTTCTCCCTTTACGCCACTGTCCACCGACCAGCGGCGTCTTGGCGACGTTCTTCACAGGGCCGCTTCCCCAGGCAATGTGGCCGACGATCGTGTCCAGCTTGGTGCCGGCGATTGCATCGCGAATGGACGCCTCACTATCCAGTTTCTGAGTTCGCGCCATTACGTTGGCGGCGAGTTCGAACAGCGCGTGCGCGAAGCCAATCGGCTGCGTCCATTGCTTGCCTGTCGTCTTTTCATAGCTGCCCGCCAAGTCCGCCGCCGACTCGTGGGTAAGCGAAGATGAAAACGGGTGATTGGGTGTCCACCAAACTTCATTCGAAACGCCGTTCCCTGAATCTCCCAACGCCTCCACTGCGACAGGAAACAGCAACGCCTTGCCGACCGTGGCGATCTTCGGCTTGAAACCTTGCTGCATCGCCTGCCGCCAGAATACTGCAAAGTCCGGTGGGATCGGAACCCCAGTGACGATTTCGACGTTTCGTTTCTTGAACTCGGCGATTTGTGCCGAATAATCCTCGGTGAGATTCTGGTACCGGCCAGGATCGACAACACTGAAATTCTTGGCGGCAAGGGCGGGCGGAAAACCGATTTTCGGATCCCCCCAGGCATTTCCGTCGCCGTCGTTCGGCCAAAAGCCCCCGACGACATTGTTTGTCGCAAGTGAGCCCCACATCGTCGTGAAAACCGCAATAATATCCTCCAACCCCCAGAAGAAGTGGTACGTCCACTCGAAGCCGACGTCCGGCTTTCCGCCGCGGGTAAAGAACCACGGTTGCCAAGGCGCAACTGTGGAGATGCAGGGCGTGTGGTTCAACTCGCACTGATCCGACACCGGATTTGTGGTTTCCGGTGTCGAAGCCACCAGCATCAAGTCAATCTTATTCTTTGAAATCAGCTCCGAAGCGACTTCGGCGGCCCGGTTGGGATTGGACTGACTGTCCTTGACGATGATCTCCAGCGGGTGCTTTGTGCCGCCGACGTCGATGCCGCCGGCGAATGTCTTTCGCGCCGCGTTGATGACGAAATCGTCTGCTTCCGCAAATGCGGCCAGCGGTCCGGTCCGGGGCGTGACGTAACCAATTTTGACGGTCCGCGGCGCGGCGATGGCGCCCCCCCAAGGCAAAGCGGACGCGACCGCGAAAGCTCCGCCGGCATGCAAGATGCGTCGGCGGCTGATAGTTTTATATCTTGTCATTTCCTTCCTCCCGTTTTCTTTTTTGTCACGTATTGTGAGCTAACCGATGAAGCGGAGCCGTTGGCGCAACGCCGCAACCATTTCGGGGCCGCCGGCGAAAACCGGCTCGGGAACCGGGCGCCGGTCTCGGAGTGTGCCCAATTCGACCGGCTGTCCCGAGGCATACACGAGCACGCCACCGACTCGCTCAAGCAGCAGCGATGGCACGGCGAGATCCCAAAGATTAATTACGGGGTCAAAAAAGAAACCTTTGACCGCGCCTTTGGCGAGCAGGCAAAGTTGGTAGATCGGGGCGCCTAGGCAATAGACGCGACCGGGAAAATCGATATGGAACGAGCGGTGATGGTTGGTAGGGCCGAAAATGAAGGTATTGGGCTTCATCTCCACTGAATAGTCAGGCCGCAACGGCCGGTCGCCACACCAGGCGGGGCCTTCGGTATCGGCCCAGAACAGTTCCCCCGTGATCGGATTGAACGCCGCTCCCGCCGTGGCGTGGTTTCCGTCCATTAAACAGATTGCCGGCATCCAAAGCGGAATGCCGGCGGCAAAGGCGCGACTCCCGTCGAGAGCATCGACCACCCAATACCGAGTTTCACCGTCTGCCGGCAGCTTGTTTTCCTCGGTCTCCTCGCCCAGATATCCATATGTCGGAGCTAGCCCGGTGAGAGACAGTCGCAGGAAGGACTCGATCGCGTTGTCCGCTTCGGTGACGACGCTCTGGTCCGCTTTCAGTCCTTTGTGGACTTTGCCCGAATAGAGAAGTGCAAGTTGTCCGGCTTCGCGAACAACGCCCTTGATGTCTTCCATTGTGAGGGACATGACGATGAACCTCAGCCGGCCCGTTTCTCCACTTCGACAGTTCCCGCGGAACCATCGATGCGAATGAGGTCGCCGTTGTGTATCGACGTGGTGGCGTTCCAGGTGCCCACAACCGCCGGAATGTCGTACTCACGCGCGGCGATAGCGGCATGGGTGAGCATGCCGCCGGTATCGGTCACGACACCGGCGATCTTCAGGAACAGGGGTGTCCAGGCGGTGCCTGTATAGGGGCAGACGAGGATGTCGCCCGACTGAACGGAGGCGAAGTCTTCGAAGCTCATGACGACCCGGGCCGGACCTTTGACAACGCCAGGAGCGGCAGCGAAGCCTTCCAGCCTGCTGGCGATCTGCTTCTCGCCCTTGGGATGGAGGACTTCATCAATGATACCAAAGACCTTGATTGCAATGGGATCCGTCATGGTCTGCGGCACGTTGCCTACGGTGAGGGGCGCGTCCAAGGCACTCACGCCTTCCCATTGCGCCTTCCGTTCCGCGATGAGCGACGGCAACAAAGCGCTATGGTGGTAGATGCCGATCTTCTGATCGCGCGCGAGATCGCTAAGCACTTCCGAAAGTTCCGCGTATGTCAGGAAGTATATATCGTCCGCGTCGGCAAGGAGGCCGAAGCGCGCCAATCGTCGGCCGCACGAGGCCAATACATCATGGAGCGCCGCGGTCGAACCTTGGTCGATATAGAAGCCATGGTCTTCCTGATAAGCGTATATCTTCTGCGCTACCGGCAGCATTCTGAGGAAAGTCTTGTGATCTTCGCCGCTCAGGGAGGCTCCAAAGGCGGCGACAGCTTCTTCGCGCCGGGTAAAGACGTGGTTGCGCTGCGCGGCGAAATCCCAGCCGTCGTCGATGCGCCTGAAGTAGCTGCGGATGGTCTCGAACACCGGCGTCGGATCTTCTCGCCAGGTGTGAAAAATGACGTCGAGGTGGGCCGCGTTGATGCGGTTGCCGTAAGTAACCAGGAAGGCGTTGAAGCGGGCGAGCCAATCACGACCTTCGGGTATTTCGGACAGCAGGCTCGGCGCCGACGTCGGCGTCGCCGACAGCAGAATCCGATCGAGCTTGGCTGCCTTGGCCGCCTTGGCCAATTCCCACAACTCTTCGTCGGTGCGGGCAGGCATGCCGGTGAAACCGACCAGTAACGCCACCATGCCGTTTTCATCCAGTCCATGGCTCTTACAAAACGCTTCGAATTCGAGATAGATCGCGTCGGCCGGATACATCAGGATGAAATGAATTTCCCAATTTCGGCGGTTGATGTCTTCCGCGCGCAGGAGGTGTTCGTAAAGATGGCGGTTGGTCAGACGATCAGCATCGACAGCATGCAATGTGTTCAAAAGCGAGCTAACCTCTTCGATATACCCGGAATAATAAGAGTCCCAATTATCAGTGCAGTACTCAAGAAGCTCGTTGAATTTCTTCGCGCGTGCGGCCACTTCCGCCGCGTCGTCGATAAGGGTAAAGCCAAGATATACTCGTCCCTTGTGTATTTTTACAAGGGCGCCCTTTGACGGTGGAAGCGAAGTCTGTTCTGCGGCAACATGATAGCCCCAAGAATGATGCTTCTGGACCGTCGTCATGCCCATCGGGGAAATAGGACTCGGCTGGTGCAAGTCGTCCCTGAACCAGAAGATGCCGCTGTCGTGATCGGGGCGTAACGTGCGCAAGGCGCTGATGCTTCGGTCAATCATGGGATTACTCGGTTTGGCGAACGGTCCTTGGCGAATTTGGCTTCTTGCTGTGCCGACCAGAAAGGGCGCCGAAGTGAGGAGTGGAGCGAAACCACTCCTCTGCAGCCTCGGAATTGCTCAGCTGGACTTGCCCGGCATGGGCGGCAGGTTGAATAGCCTTTCCGCATTTTTGCCGAGGATGAGGTCGATCTCTTTTCGCGAGAGATTGGCCTGTTCTCCGAGGTCGAGGATCGACTTGATCGCGCCTTCGGGATCGCCTACACGATGCGCATAGTCGGTGCCGATCATCATGTGTTCAGCACCAACCCACTCTAGGCAGCACTTCATTGCCGGCAGGTAGAACGACGTCGTATCCGGATAGACCTGCCGTTTGTAGATGTCATCCGGGTATTCGTCGAGTTCCAGCCCCCACTCCTTGGCGTAACCTTTCCAGCTATCGCGTAAACGACGGACGAGGTAGGGGGCCATGCCGCCGAGATGGGCGTGGATCACCTTGAGATTCTTGTGCCGCGAGAAGACGCCGTGGAAGATCAAGCTGATCACGGCCATGGTGGTGTCGAACGTGTAGCCGTACAATTGATACGGGATCTTCATCTTGTCGAGGATCGACGCGGTCAGCGGCACAGTTGGATGCATGAGGATCGGCAAGTTGTTTTCCGCCGCCATCTTGAAGATCGGTTCGAATTGGGGTTCGTGCATGGGTGTGCCCTGCACGTTGGAAAACATCTGAATGCCTCGAACTTTCAGATCCTTGATGCAACGTTCGAGTTCCTTGAGGGATTCGTCGACGTCCTGATAAGCAAGCGCCGCATAGGCGTATAGGCGATGCGGATATTTCTGCACGGCTTCGGCGTGCGCATCGTTGATGCGCTTCATCCAATAGACGCCTTCGGCCCGTTCCAAAAGCTCAGGTCCAGGAACGGTCTTCGACATGATCTGCGTGTCCATTCCCGCTTTGTCGAGGTCAAGGATGCGCGCGTCGATGTCGTAATGCCCGGCGCGGTCGATATGGGCGACGATGACGTCGTTGCATTTCATCACGTAGGAGTGAGGGCCCGTTTGCGTGGCGGTCACCGCGCCCGGTCGGCCGACGAGGTGTTGCAGATAATCCCAAGGATAATAGTGGTTGTGAACGTCAACAGTCCTGTACATTGAATTACCCTCTCGGTGGTGGTTCTCAGTTGGTTAACTCTCGAATTTTACGCGCCTGAAGAATGAAGAAGTTGCGGCCCCTGGTAGGCCCATTCGATATCGACGCTGAATCCGTAGTGGTCCTCGACCGTCTTGCCGACGGCGCCGAGTTCGGCGAGTTGAACATCGGACAAAGTTGCTAGAGTCGAACGCTCGCTCGGCACCGGCACCTCGATGCGACCGCTGCCGCGTCCGCCATCCATGACGACCATCAGCGTTTTATTGGCGATCTTCTTCTTGCGTACTTCAAGCGATGACTTGTCAAGGATGAAGTAGTCGTTCATCGATCGCCCGGAGACTACCGATTTGCCCAATCCCCAATTGGACTCGATGATCACTTCTCCCCGGTCTTTGGTCACCGGATTGGCGGTGAACAGCACGCCAGCAGTTTCAGGACTAACCATCAGCTGCACAACCGGTGCAATAATGCCCTGATCGTGAGAGATGCCCTTGTGATGCCGCAAGTAAGCGGCGCGTGAAGACCACAGCGACGCCCAGCATTGCAGTACCTTGGCGATGACCTCATCCACTCCGCGGACGTAGTGGTATGTATCCATCATACCGGGGAAAGAGGAGATGCCCGTGTCGCGGACAGCCACTGACGACCGCACGGCGACGTAGCAATTGTCCGGCGTCACCAGCTGCTGGTAACGTTCTCCAATGGCGTCGCTCAGAGACCTTGGAATAGCGGCATTAGCGATCATCTCGCGAATGACGCCCGTACTCTTCTCGACGGCTGCGAAGTCCTCGAAGTCCAGGCTGGCGGCGATCTCGGCTATGGGCGCATGGAGATCGTTGGATGCAAGAGTTTCTTCAAGCGCGTCAGCGAGTATGCAGAAGCCGGGCGGAACAGTTGCGCCCATGCGGAGCAACTTGCCCAGGCTCGCGGCCTTGCCGCCGCACCGCCCGACATCATGGTCTTGCAAGTCGCGCAGTGACAGTACCTTGTTCGCGGCCATGGGCTGCCTCCCTCACTGTTCGTTTCCTCCTGCCGCTGCGATTGTATTCAGCGGCTTTTTCACGCGCCGTTTTTTTCTCGCGCGTCGTTGAAGGCATTCAAAATAGCCCTTCTTTAGCCCTCCTTTAGGGGTGTGCGGCAGAAGTCTCGATTGACCACCAGGCAGGATGGAGCCGTCAC
>CAWANA010000013.1:0-59828 GCA_963783275.1 uncultured Alphaproteobacteria bacterium
CATGCCGGCCCACCGGCCGCACAAGCCGGCGGACGAGGACATGGGGCCCCACAATCTTGGGGGCGGGGAGGCGCGGCCGAAGGGCGGGGGGATGAGGAGGGGGAGGGGGAGGGGCTAATTTCCCGGAGAAATCATCAGGAAGGCGCATTTCCTCCCGAAGCTCATTCGCGGCCGGCGCCACAAAATTTAACAAAGGTCTAATTGACATCGTCGACTAGGATGGCTTACCGATTGTTATCCAATTTACCATTATGGTGTCGTTATGTCTAGCCGAACGCGCAAGAATCGCGGTGAGGACGGACGGCGCATAAGCGCCAGTTGCCGGCGCCAGGGTCGGCGGAAGGGGGTCGCATCGGCCGCGGGGTTCGTCTTCTTAAATCTTGTCGTCTGGCCCGGCTTGGCGATGGCGAACGACATCAGCATTTCCTTTGATGGGACGGGAGTTTATAATGACGCCAATATCCCTGTATACGGGACACTGAGTTTCAATACCTCCATCTTTACGTCTACCGCTTTCTACTCGGACAATATGGGTGATACGACTACGGTATTCTATAGTCCTTCGCCTGGAAACGGCATTTCTCTTACGTTACAATCTCCATTTGCTAACTACTCTTTCATGACAGGTCCAAGTGCAGAGATTGACCTCGACTTCACAAGTCGGCGGAAATGGGACAGTCTATTATAATTTTGTCGCCAGTACGCCAAACAATGTTGTGATGTTTGGTCTAACATCATCGAGTTTTGCAAGTATTAATAACGATCTAGGCACTATAGTAAGCGGTGTAGGTCAGCCGGCCACCGACGGCATGGCATGCTGTTCAAGTCTCTGGATGCCCGGCGCGACGTTGTATTTTCAAACCAATAGCTGGACGATTACCAACACTCCGGCTCCAGGGTCGTCCGTTGCGGCCGCCGGCGGGAGCGTCGGCGACCCCTATGTTCTCGCGGCGAACGGTACGATCGGCTCGGTCACCGGGACGATCGGCGGTTCGCGGACGCAGGTATATACGAGTTTGACTGGACCGGTTCCGGTTCGTTCCAGGCGAGTGCGAGCGTCGACGGGGCCGACGCGTCTTCCACGTTCGCCTTCGAGTTGTACTCTCTCTCCGGAACGTTGCTCGATTCCGTATGGCTCAATCAAAGCGATGCCTTTTCTGCTTCCCTGATGGACACGCTGGCGGCCGGGGACTACGAAATCGGTCTCGTCGCCGACGGGGCAAGCGATCCGAATTTCACGATCGATTTCGACACGCCTGTGTCCGGCTCGTCTGCCGTTCCTGAGCCCTCGACCTGGGCGATGCTGCTTGCCGGTTTGATCATTCTCGGCCTTCGGCTCCCCTCAGGGCAGGCGCTTCAGTCGGCGTCCGCACGCCGAGCTGCCGCACCTCCGTGATCAGACCGGGACCTCGATCCCTTCGTATGCCGTTCGGGTAAAGGGCCTAAAGAACAACGGAATTAAGTGATGCCAATGGCGCTTGCTTCAATCCCCTCGTGAGGGTTGCCGTTCAGGTCGAAGGCCGAAAGAAGCGGACGGGAGATTCGCCGCACAATCGGGGCAGGGTGAAGCCCCGACGCAAACGAGCAAGGGCACGGGGCGGGGAGGCTCCTTCGCATACTACGCTTTCCGTGGTATAGGTTCATATGATCCGGAGTTGGGCGAACAGCGCTACGCGGCAGTTTGCGGAGTCCGGCAAGAACAAGTTCTCCGGCATGGACGAGGAGGCCGCCGAGGACCTCCTCGCGGCGCTTGACGCGGCGACATCGCTGGATGACTTGAGCCCGCTCAAATCGGTCGGCTTGCACAAGTTGACCGGCTCGCGGAAAGGGCAATGGGCCATGACGATCAACGGCCCGTGGCGACTGTGCTTCCGGTTCACCGACGGCGACGCGTGGGACGTCGAGATCGTCGACTATCATTGAGGAACCGCCATGAAGCCGATTCACCCGGGACGAATCCTCCGCCGCGAGTTGGCCGCCCGCAGCCTGTCGGCCAACGCGCTGGCGCTGGCGGTGCGCACGCCCTCTGGCCGGATAACCGACATCCTCAACGGCAAGCGCGGCGTGTCGCCGGAGACGGCGATGCGACTTGGCCGCTACTTCGGAAACAGCGCGCGGTTCTGGCTCAACCTCCAGACGAGCTATGAACTCGCGACGGCGGAGGCAGAATTTGGTGAGCGAATCGCCGCCGAGGTCACGCCGGCAAGCTGAGGCGCAACCCCTCTCCCGTCGGGAGAGGGGCAGGGGTGAGGGGACCGAGCGGCGACAGTTCGCCCGGGCCTTGCGACAGCAGATGACGCGCGCTGAGGAGATCTTGTGGGAACGGTTGCGCGGGTCGCGACTTCGTGGGGCGAAATTTCGCCGGCAGGCTCCCTTCGATCGCTTTGTCGTCGACTTCTACTGCCACTCGGCCAAGCTCGTGATCGAAATCGACGGCAAGCAGCACGAATGGTTCTCCGACTACGACGCCGGGCGCACTAGAGCGGTTCCCGCATGGACGGAATTGGAAGGGGATTCCCGAATTGGCGGAAATCGGATTCACCGTTGATGCCGGGCTGGAGGCCGGCTGGATGGCGAAACCGTATTCCGACGATCTACGCGAGCGTATGGTCCTGTGCGTTGAGGGAGGACGTTCGCGCCACCAAGCGGCTGGCGAATTCGCCGTCAGCGTGAGTTTCGTGGTCAAGCTGATGCAGCGTTTTCAAGCGACGGGGAGTTTCAAGCGGGGGATTTCGGGGGCCACAAGGAGCCGAAGCTCGCCCGGCACGAGGGCGTGGCGCGTGAAGCCTGCGTAGGCGCAGGTTCAGCCGAAGTGGTTGGGTCGCGCCGACCTAAAGGGCGAGCATAGGCGGCGCGACCGCCATCCTCCCGCAAACGGGGAGGAAAGCCCGGAAGCAGGAGCCGGCGCCAGGCCGAGCGGGCGGCCTAACGGCGCTAGTGCTCCTCCGAATAGTAGTGGTGGTGGTAGGGATGGTAGCCGTAGCGGCGATAATAGCGATGGTGATTGCTCATCGAATTGCCGATCGCCGCGCCGCCGACCCCGCCGACCACCGCGCCAACCGGACCGCCGACCACAGCGCCGCCGACCGCGCCCGCAACGCCGCCCGTCACCGCGCCGCTCTCGTCGGCGCGAGCCGCGAGCGAGCCGGCGCCCAAAACCAACGCCGCCGCCAAAGCCGGGGCGAGAAATTCTCGAAACCATGGAAGTCTCCCATCCTGAAAGGGGGCCGAGGCAAACTCTCCCCCTGAGCCCAACGCGCATATCGCGCATTGGTTCCGCGTTTCGGGCGCGAGGCAGGAATCCCGCGGGCGCTTGCGAGGAGCGCTCGCAAGGACCGGAACGCCTTCTTGGCGCCGGCGCGTCTCTGGGGTAAACAATCGGGATATGAACAATCTCATCTCCCTGATCGCCGGCCTCCTGGGCATCATCGGCCTCGCGCTGGCCGCCTACTACTGGCTGACGCCCGCAGGCAGCCTGCTCCCCTTTTTACCCGGCTTCGCGGCGGGGTCGGACCATATTCACACCAGCCACGCGCTCGGCTGCCTGGTCGTCGGGCTCGTCCTGCTGGTCGCCGCCTGGTTCACCCGCGCGCGAGAGGACTATTGACGCCCGCAAGTCGCAAGCGGGGGGCCGCCTGAGGACCGGCGTCGTCTCGCCGCCCTGACGCGCGAGGCCCTAAGACGGCTCACAGATCCACCCGCGCGTTGTCGCCGAGCTTTGGCCGCCGCTGTCCGGTGGCCGCCGCCTTCAGCATCACCGCGGTCGCGATCAGCTTGTTGGGGCTGTCCCAAAGCTCCGCCTCTTCCGGCGTCATGGTCACCACGCGGATCGAAGGATCGTCTGCGGAAGGCCACCAGGCCTTGGCGAACGGCGTCCAAAGCTCCCTGATCTTGGCGCGATCGTTCTCGATCGTGGCCTCGCCGGAAATGGACAGGAACTTGTTGCCGCCGACGTCTGCGAAGATCGCGGTAACGGTCGGAAAACGGTTCGCCTCGCATGACCTTTTCGCTGCCCGCGTCGGTCAGGAAATAGAGCGCGTGCTCGTCGCGCCTGACCGTCGCCGCCATCGGACGGGAACGCTGACGCTCGCCGTCCCAGGTCGTGAACATGCAGATGCCGATCGATTTGGCGAGCTCCCAGGCGCGGTCTTGCAACTCGGCCTCGGACTTGTCGGTATGGGATAGCTCGGACATAAAGGGGCTCCGGTTCGGTGACCGGAGGGAACGCGCCCGGCCGGGGCGGGTTCCCGGCCTTGAACGGCCATGATCCTTGAAAGCAAGGTAACGGACGCCAGATTCGCGGCGAAGAGACAACCGACATCCTCTCCCACCAAGGAGCCGTTCCATGCCAAATTCCCCTTCGCGCGCGGTTCTCGCCGGCGGCTGCTTCTGGGGCATGCAGGACTTGATCCGCCGCCTGCCCGGCGTTCTCTCGACGCGGGTCGGCTACACCGGCGGCGACACGCCCAACGCCACCTATCGCAACCACGGCGACCACGCCGAGGCGATCGAGATCATCTTCGATCCGGCCAAGACCAGCTACCGCAAGCTCCTGGAGTTCTTCTTCCAGATCCACGACCCGTCGACCCGCAACCGCCAGGGCAACGACGTCGGCCGCAGCTACCGTTCGGCGATCTTACTATACCGACGAGGAGCAGAAGCGGATCGCGCTCGACACGATCGCCGACGTCGACGCTTCCGGCCTGTGGCCGGGCAAGGTGGTGACCGAGGTCGAGCCGGCCGGGCCGTTCTGGCAGGCCGAGCCCGAGCATCAGGATTATCTCGAGCGCTATCCCAACGGCTACACCTGCCACTTCCCCAGGCCGGGCTGGGTTCTGCCGAAGCGGGCGGCCGCCGAGTAGAGGCGCGCCGCTACGAAGCGACCCGGCCCGGACGAGGCCCGGCCACGAGCCGCCAGAGCGCGAAGGCGGCGACCGCGACGTGGACCCAGGCGTTCTGCAGGAACAGCGCCTGCGGGCCGAAATCCCGCATCAGCACCGCCGCGACCGCCGGCGCGACGATCGCGGCGATGCAGTAGATGAACAAAAGCCCGACCGAGATCGTGACGAGGTCGTGCGGCGCGGCGCCGTCGTTGGCGATCGACACCGCCAGCGTATAGAGCGAATAGGTCGTCAGGCCGACCAGGAACCCGAGCAGGATGACGGGAAAGCCCGGGACGCCCTGCCGGCTGAGCGCGACTTCGAGCGCCGCCCCCGCGATCATCACCGTCGCCATGACCAGCCGGCGGTCGACGCGGTCCGAGAGCAGGCCGATCGGAAATACGCCGAGCGCGGAGCCGACCACGATCGCCGCGGTGAATTGCGGCGCCCTGTCCGGCGGCATGCCGACGCCGACGGCGAAGATCGCGCCGAGCGAGATGGATGCGCCGTTGGCGGCGCCCGCGCCGAGCGCCGCGACGCAGGAGACGGGCGCCATCCGGATCAGCCACAGGAGGCGCGGCCGGACGATCCGCGGCGGGGCGGGAGGGTCGACGCTGGTCATCGCCATCGGCACGATCGCCAGCGCGATCAGCGCCCCTGCGACCGAAAAGGCGGCGAATCCGGTCGCGCCCAGCGGCTGCAGGGCGATCTGGCCCGCGGCCGACGCGCCGAAGTTCGCGATCTGGTAGAGCGCGTAAAGCGCGCCGCGATTGGAATTGTTCGCCCTCGCGTTGATCCAGGCTTCGATCACCGCGTAGAGGCCGGCGAAGACGAAGCCCAGCACGGCGCGGCAGGCGAGCCAGACCCAGGGCGAAACCACGACCGGCATCAGGACGGTCGAGACGACCGCGAGCGCGACGAAGGCGGCGAAGGCGCGAATGTGGCCGCCGCGGCGGATGATCGCCGGCGCCGCGAGACTTCCCGCCAGCATGCCGGCGAAATAGGCCGAGCCGAGCAGGCCGATCGTGAGTTCGGGAAAACCGTCGATCCGGGCGCGCAGCGGCGCCGCCACGCCGACCAGCGCCGCGCCGCCGATCAGCAGCACGACCGAGCCCAACAGGGCGGCGATGGAGGAGAGGGCGGCGGACACGCGGGGGAGCGAATCGAGGGAGGGGAACGGCCCCTCTTGTCGCACGGGGAACCGGCCGGCGCGACGCCGGGGCGGACAAGCAAATTGTCGCGGCGCCGCCGAAATTCGGCATGTTGCCGGGCGCCCCGACTTGTATAGTGCCCGTTTTCCGGTCAAAAGGCGCGCCCGGAGAGGGATCGGGCGCAGACAGAGGCGTAGCGCATGACGAATTCACGTTGGACGCCGGACAGCTGGCGGACGAGGCCGATCGAGCAGTCGCCGGTCTATAGGGACCAGCGCGCGCTCGCGGAGGCCGAACGCACGCTCGCCGGCTATCCGCCGCTCGTGTTCGCGGGCGAAGCGCGCAAGCTCAAGCGCGCGCTCGGCAGCGCGGCGGCGGGCCAGGCCTTCTTGCTCCAGGGCGGGGACTGCGCCGAGAGCTTCGGCGAGCATTCGGCCGACAACATCCGCGACTTCTTCCGCGTCTTTCTGCAGATGGCGGTGGTGATGACGTTCGCGGCCGGCTCGCCGATCGTCAAGGTCGGCCGGGTCGCGGGCCAGTTCGCCAAGCCCCGATCGTCCGACCTCGAGACCATCGACGGGGTCGTCGCTGCCCGCCTATCGCGGCGACATCGTCAACGACATCGACTTCACCCCCGAATCCCGCGAGCCCGATCCGCGCCGCCAGCTCGAGGCCTACCGCCAGTCGGCCGCGACGCTGAACCTCCTGCGGGCCTTCGCCACCGGCGGCTACGCCAACCTCGAGAACGCCCACCGCTGGATGCTCGGCTTCGTCAAGGACAGCCCCCAGTCGGAGCGCTACCAGGGCGTCGCCGATCGCATCAGCGAGACGCTCGGCTTCATGCGCGCGATCGGCCTCGACGCCGAATCGCATCCGGAGCTGCGGGCGACCGACTTCTACACCTCGCACGAGGCGCTGCTGCTCGGCTACGAGCAGGCGCTGACCCGGCTCGACTCGACCTCCGGCGATTTCTACGCGACCTCCGGCCACATGATCTGGATCGGCGACCGCACGCGCCAGCTCGGCGGCGCCCATGTCGAATATGCCCGCGGGGTGAAGAACCCGATCGGCCTCAAATGCGGCCCGTCGCTCACGACCGAGGATCTTCTGCGCCTGATCGAGGCGCTCGACCCGGAAAGCGAGCCCGGCCGGCTGACGCTGATCGGCCGCTTCGGCGCCGACAAGGTCGAGGCCGCGCTGCCGCAGCTCATGCGCGCCGTGCGGCGCGAGGGGCGTCAGCTTCTCTGGGTCACGGACCCCATGCACGGCAACACGATCAAGACCGGGACGGGCTTCAAGACCCGGCCGACCGAGCGCATCGCCTCGGAAGTGCGCAGCTTCTTCGGGATCTGCGCGGCCGAAGGGGTCTACGCCGGCGGCGTCCATCTCGAAATGACCGGCAAGAACGTCACCGAATGCACCGGCGGCGCGCGCGCCATTTCCGAGGCGGATCTGCGCAACCGCTACCACACCTATTGCGATCCGCGCCTCAACGCCGAGCAGGCGATCGAGCTCGCCTTCCTGATCGCGGACCTCCTGAAGGCGCAGCGACTGGCGCAGCCGGAACGGCCGGTGCGGGCGGCCGAATGACGGCGGCGCCGGCCGCCCCGACCGCGCCGCGACGCGCGACGCGGCTTTCGCATTACGCCGTCGGCCGGGACAACAACTTCACCCTGCTGCGCCTTGCAGCCGCGATGACGGTGCTTTTCGCCCACAGCATCGGAGCGCTTGGGCTGCCGCCCGATACGGAGCCCGTCCTCCGGCGCGTCGGATTTTCCCTGGGCGAAATGGGGCTCGACGCCCTGTTCGTGACCAGCGGCTTTCTCGTGACCGCGAGCCTCGTCAATCGCGGCGACCTGATCAGCTTCTTCTGGGCGCGGGCCTTGCGGGTCTATCCCGGGCTCTGGGTCATGCTCCTGCTGACCGTCTTCCTCCTTGCGCCGGCGCTGACCACGCTCCCGCTGCGCGACTATTACGCTTCCCAGACGACCTGGAGCTATTTCGCCAAATGCGCGACGCTGCTGGGCGGCATCCGCTATTCGCTGCCCGGCGTCTTCGACTCCCTGCCGCTCAAGGGCGAGTTCAACGGCTCGCTCTGGACCATGCCGGTCGAAGTCCGGATGTACATCTATGTCGCCGTGCTCTGGACGGCCTTCGCGCTCCTGCCCGCTCTGCGGCCCAGGGGAATGCGGTTCGTCTCCCTCGCGGCCGTCGCCCTGTTCTTCGTGATCGTGGCGCGCGGACGATTTTCGGAGGGCGTGTTCAACGGCGCGAATATCCGCATGTTCATGTACCTCTACGGATCGGCGCTCTTTCTGTGGCGCGACAAGGTTCCCATGGGAGTGGGCGTGCTGCTCGCGCTGCTCGCGGCCCTGCTCGCGGCGTCATTCGACCGGACGACGTTCCTGATCGTCTACCTTCTTGCGATGGCGCCGTTCGTCCTGCATCTCGCCTATGTGCCCGGCGGGCCCATCCGGCGCTTCAATGACCTGGGCGACTACTCCTACGGCGTCTACATCTACGCCTTCCCGGTCCAGCAGACCCTGGCCTTCCTTTTTCCGGCCCTGACGCTTGCCGCGATGATGGTCTCGTCCGCCGTGGCGTCGATCGCGATCGCCATCGTGTCCTGGAAGCTGATCGAAGAGCGCGCGCTCGGGCACAAGGACGATTTCGCCGCCCGGACCCGGCGGGTGTTCAAGTTCGGCCTCGGCAAGATCGGCGTCGCCGCGCCGACCGGACGCGCCCGACGCTTCGGCCCTGCCGGGCGAGAATCCCTCCTCCTGACGAACCACGCAAAGCGGGCGTCAGGCTTTGACCGCACCGCCGGCGCGCGCCTAAAAGCCTCCCTCCGCCGCCCGCCAACGATTCGAAGCCCATGAAACCCATCGCCGAACGCATCGCCGAAGAGCTGGCGAGAGCTCGCCGTCAGGCCGGCGCAGGTCGCAGCGGCCATTGGCCTCCTCGACGAGGGCTCGACCGTGCCCTTCATCGCCCGCTACCGCAAGGAGGCGACCGGCGCGCTCGACGACACGCAATTGCGCACGCTCGGAGACGCGGCTCGCGCTATCTGCGCGAGCTGGAGGACCGGCGGACAGACGATCCTCGAGTCGATCCGCGAGCAGGGCAAGCTCGACGCCGGCGCTCGAGGCGCAGATCCGCGACGCCGACACCAAGGCGCGGCTCGAGGACATCTACCTGCCGTTCAAGCCCAAGCGCCGCACCAAGGCGCAGATCGCCCGCGAGAACGGCCTCGAGCCGCTGGCCGACGCGCTGCTTGCCCATCCCGAGCGCGAGCCGCTGGTTCAGGCCGAAGCCTTCGTCAAGCCCGACGCGGTCAAGACCGCGCAGGACGCGCTCGACGGCGCGCGGGCGATCCTGACCGAGCGCTTCGCCGAGGACGCCGAGCTGATCGGCCGCCTGCGCGAGGATTTCTGGACGGGCGGCGCGCATCGTCTCGAAGGTGCGCGAGGGCAAGGAGGCGGCCGGCGCGAAATTCTCCGACTATTTCGACTTCTTCGAGCCGCTGACCAAGATCCCGTCGCACCGGGCGCTGGCGCTGATGCGCGGCGAGCGCGAGGAGATTCTCGACCTCAAGCTCGTCCCCGACCCGAACGCCGATCCCGCGAGCCGGGCGCTCGGGCCGTTCGAACTCGCCGTCGCCCACCGCTTCGCCATCGCCGACCGCGGCCGGCCGGGCGACCGCTGGCTGCTCGACACGGCGCGCTGGGCGTGGCGGACCAAGATCGAGACCCAGCTCGCGGTCGATCTGCGGCTGCGGCATCTGGACGCAGGCCGAGGACGAGGCGGTGAAGGTGTTCGCCGCCAACCTGCGCGACCTGCTGCTCGCCGCGCCGGCCGGCGGCGCGCGCCGACCATCGGCCTCGATCCCGGCTTTCGCACCGGCGTCAAGGTCGCGGTGGTCGACGCCACCGGCAAGGTCGTCGAGACGACGGCGATCTTTCCGCACGAGCCGCAGCGGCGCTGGGACGAGAGCCTCGCCGTGCTCGCGGCGCTCGCAGTCCGCCACAAGGCCGAGCTGATCGCCATCGGCAACGGCACCGCGTCGCGCGAGACCGACAAGCTCGCCGCCGACCTGCATCGCGCGCCACCCGCGAACTGAAGCTCGACCAAGGTCACGGTGTCGGAAGCGGGCGCCTCCGTCTATTCGGCCTCGGCCTACGCGGCGCAGGAGCTGCCCGACCTCGACGTGACGCTGCGCGGCGCGGTGTCGATCGCGCGGCGGCTGCAGGACCCGCTGGCCGAACTGGTCAAGATCGACCCGAAGTCGATCGGCGTCGGCCAGTACCAGCACGACGTCTCCGAGCAGAAGCTCGGCCGCTCGCTCGACGCGGTGGTCGAGGACTGCGTCAACGCGGTCGGCGTCGACGTCAACACCGCCTCGGCGAAGCTGCTCGCGCGCGTCTCCGGCGTGGGCGAAGCGCTCGCGCAGGCGATCGTCGTCCACCGCGACGACGCACGGCGCCTTCCGGACCCGCGCGGCGCTGAAGGACGTGCCGCGCCTCGGCGCCAAGGCCTTCGAGCTCAGCGCCGGCTTTCTGCGCATCACCGACGGCGACCAGCCGCTCGACCGCTCGGGCGTGCACCCGGAAGCCTATCCGGTGGTGCGGCGCATCCTCGAAAAGCTCAAGGCCGACATCCACGCCGTGATCGGCAACCCCAAGGCGCTCGCGGGCCTGAAGCCGGCCGACTTCGCCGACGAGACCTTCGGCCTGCCGACGGTCGCCGACATCTTCAAGGAGCTGGAAAAGCCCGGCCGCGACCCGCGCCCGGCGTTCAAGACCGCGGCGTTCAAGGAGGGGGTCGAGACGATCGGCGACCTGAAGCCCGGCATGATCCTCGAAGGGACGGTCACCAACGTCGCCGCCTTCGGCGCCTTCGTCGACATCGGCGTCCACCAGGACGGGCTGGTCCACGTCTCGGCGATGGCGAACACGTTCGTCAAGGATCCGCGCGCGGTGGCCAAGCCCGGCGACGTCGTCAAGGTCAAGGTGCTGGCGGTCGACATCCCGCGCAAGCGCATCGCGCTGACCATGCGGCTCGCCGACCCCGAGGGCGAAGTTTTCCGCGGCGGCGGCCGCGACGACGCGAAGGCGGTGCGGACGGCCAACGCTCAGGCGAACCGACCCGCTCGCCCGGCGACGGCGCGCTGGCCGACGCGCTGCGGCGGGCGGCGGAGAAGGGGCGGCCATAGCCGCGCTGACGCGCCGTTCGGCTGGCCTTCGAGTGGCGTTCGGCGCGCTTTCGGCATGCGTTCGACACCCGTTCGGACGCCGATTTGAGCCTCGAATTCGAACCGTGAATTGAGCGATTCCAAGGGGATGCGGCGGAGTTTCGGAAAAAAAGATGTAATTTATGTCTGACAACTATAAGATTGAGTTTCGACGAAAGTCAAACTCGAAGCGACGAAAAATATTTATTGCCAGAACTAACAAGATCATGCGACCTTTCGCCAGAAGCTTCTACACTAAAGTTGGGGTCAAAGTTAATCCAAGTATGATAGATGATTTGACCCATAAGATTGTTGTCGATGTAATAGCGCATTTGGCCAACAATGAGGAATTTTCTTCGAAAATACTTGACGGAACACCCTCTGAGGATGCTCTCATAGAAAAGCGATGTACAGTTGTTAAGGCGGCGAGCCGTGGAGAGCCAATTTTTTCGTTTGCTGGCAAGCATCTTAACTCAGTTTATAACAAATGACGTGGCAAAAATTATCCCAGGCTGGGTGCGCTTATTTAATATACGGAAGCTCGGAATTTATTCGTTTGCCAAGTGGGCAGCGCTTTCCACTCCGATAATTGCTTCAGTAGTTGATTTCATTCACAAACACACTCCATTTAAGCCGATTATTCCTTTCCATATTACTACGTCGTACGTTGCGGCGCTGCTCTTCATAATATCGTCAATAATCGTAGATATTTACTGCCCGGAAGCGATTTAAATTCACCGAACTTTTGACTCTGTACTTGCGGTTCGTATTGAAGAAAACCGAAGAAATACGCGAAGTGACCAACAAGACCGCCAGCAGACTAACTGACCAGATTCATGATCTAGTGGATCGCGTCTGACATTTGAATCCCGAGGGGATTCCCGACTGACTCGCGGCGTGCGAGTTTGCGGCATGCGCCCTGGCATTTCCATATCCGTCACGCCTGCCGACCTTGATCGGCTCCTCGCTCTGGTCAAAGACCGCAACGCGCCGCAGAAGCATGTCTGGCGGGCGCAGATCGTATTGCTGAGCGCCAGGGGCGCCGGGACGAACGCGATCATGTGCGAGACGGGCAAGTCCAAGACCTGCGTCTGGCGCTGGCAAGAGCGTTTCGCCGCCGAAGGCGTGGACGGACTTCTGCGCGACAAAACGCGGCCTTCGCGCATCCCGAAGCTCGATCCCTCGGTCGCCGAGCGTGTCGTGGCGCTGACCATGGAGCGCCGCCGCACGAGGCGACGCATTGGACCGGGGCGGCAATGGCCGGGGCGGCTGGCGTCAGCGTCAGCTCCGTGCAGCGCATCTGGCGGGCTCACGGGCTCCAGCCGCATCGCGTCCGGCAGTTCAAGCTGTCCAAGGACCCCGCGTTCGTCGACAAGCTGCGCGACATCGTCGGGCTGTATGTCGATCCCCCGGCGCACGCGGTCGTGCTCAGCGTCGACGAAAAGAGCCAGATCCAGGCGCTCGACCGCACCCAGCCCGGCCTGCCGCTCAAGAAGGGCCGCGCCGGGACGATGACCCACGACTACAAGCGGAACGGGACGACAACCCTGTTCGCCGCGATGAACGTGCTCGACGGAACCGTCATCGGCCGCAATATGCAGCGCCACCGGCATCAGGAGTTCATCCGCTTCCTCAACGCCGTCGAGCGCGAAGTTCCCGTCGGCAAGACCGTCCATGCGATCCTCGACAACTACGCCGCCCACAAGCATCCCGCCGTGCGCCAATGGCTCGCCCGCCATCCGCGCTGGACCTTCCACTTCACCCCGACCTCGTCCTCCTGGCTCAACGCCGTCGAGGGCTTCTTCGCGATCCTGACCAAGCGCCGCCTCAAGCGCGGCGTCTTCCGATCCGTCACTGACCTTCAGGCCGCCATCAATCGTTTCCTCGACGATCACAACGCCCAATCGAAGCCTTTCCTGTGGGTCGCCGACCCCGACAAAATCGTCGCCGCCGTCAGACGAGGGCATCAGGCGTTAGATTCGATCCACTAGCAGAGAAAATTTCCGAAGCCGCAGAGGCACCCTCGCCAGAAGATAAAGTCAGAGAGCTATTTAAAAACGTTATTATTGAGGAAACCTTTGGCACATTCATTAACAATGCTCAACCTGACTGGAACGCATATGACGAATACCTGCCCGCAATCAGATTGGTAGCGACTCTCTGCTACGTCATTTCAGCAGCACTGGCTCTTTACATAACTCTAATAAACACCCCTATCCAAGTCTTCAGGGCTTCTATGTGAAACGCGGCGAGTGACGGCAACTCAACTCTTTCTCGATCTCATCGCGGACTACAACTTTGAGGACCGTGACAATCTCCTGAGGCAGTGTCTCGGGTACCCTAACCCCCTCTTTGTCAAACTTCTCTAACAGGTCGAAGGCGAGGGCAGTTTCGGTGTTCTCCGGCCTATCTGGCATCTGGACCCCCTGTCTTGGACCAGCGGCTATCATGCCGCCGACGAAAACACGTCAACTGATCACGATCCAATTCTCTTCCCGCCACCAAAGCGCTAACCGAAAATTTCGGTGCCTGCGCTTCTGTTAATATCGCCAAATCGCTAACTTTCGTCTAACCGGAAAGGCTGGTTTAATCAAGCGATTATTAGCCCCACCATGCTATCGCTTGTTCTTGTCCCCAGGCAAGCGGTCCGTTGTCCCCAGGCAAGGCGAGACGCCGACGATGAAGGCCAGCTAAATGAGGGGGCTCGCAGAGATAAAGCGCGAGCACCAACAGGGCTTCAGCGCTGTGGCTAATGGAGTTGCGTCCCGGCGTCGTCGCCCCGCGCGAGGTTGATGGTGGTGATCGCGACCAGCATCTCGCCGCGCGCCTTGAGGTCGATCGCCTCGAGCAGCGCCTGCTTCTCGCGCGGGCCGCAGGGGCTCATCATCGAGAGGCCGTTGACCAGCGCCTCGTTGGACGCCTTCTTGATGTCGCTCCAGGCGACCTTGACGTCGTTGACCTCGGCGAAGCGCCTGAGCGTCGCGAGCAGCGAATCCCGGTCGACCGCCGCCTCGCCCGCCCCTTCGGTAAAATCCGCGGCGAAAGGCGCGTAATCGGCGGCTGCGACGCGATAGGGGGTCGCGTAATGCATCTCCTCGGCGATGCGGAAGCGGGCGACGCCCATGAGCGTCACAAAGCAGCGGCCATCGCCGATTTCGGCGTATTGGACGATTCTACCCGCGCAACCGATGGGGTATAGATCCGGCGGCGGACCGGCCGTCATTTCCGGCGCCGCCGGCTGGATGACGCCGATCATCCGCTCCCCGCTCAGCGCGTCGTCGAGCATGGCGAGATAGCGCGGCTCGAACACGGTGAGCTGCAGCGGGCGGCGCGGCAGCAACAGCGCGCCTTCCAGCGGAAAGAGCGGCATCGTGTCCGGCATGTCCGCCGGCTGGGCGTAGGTGCGATTGATCTTCATCGCCTTCATTCCATCAACTCGCGGCGGCCGGCTCAAGCCCTCCACAAGTCCTGTATCGTTAAAACCAAATGGCGGACAGTTTGCGGCGGGCGGCGACCGACGCCGGGTCCATCAGACCCCAGGCTTCGAAAAGCTGCAACAATTGCTTGCGCGCCGCCTCGTCGTTCCACTTGCGGTCGCGGCGGATGATCTCGAGCAGATGATCGGCCGCCGCATCCCGCTCGCCCTTGGCCGAGAGCGCGACCGCGAGATCGAACCGCGCCTGATGGTCATCCGGGTTGGCCGCGATCGCCGCCTCGAGCGGCCCGAGTTCGCCGACGTTCGAGGCCTGCTCGGCGAGGTTCACCGCGGCCTGGGCCGCAGCGATCGCCGGGTCGGGCTCCTTGCCGGGCGCGGGGGCCGGGGCGGTCGCCAGCAGCGCCTTCGCCTCGGCGACGTTGCCCGCGGCGACGTGGAGCTTGGCGAGGCCGCCGATCGCCTTCGCGTCCTCCGGGGTCTCCGCCAGGATCTCGGCGTAGAGCGACGCCGCGCCGGCCGCGTCGCCCTTGGCGGCGGCCTCTTCGGCCTCGGCCAGGAGATCCGCGGTCCCGCCTTTCAGCGGCCCGATCAGGCGCTCGATGAAACCGCGGATCTGGCTTTCCGGCAGCGCGCCGACAAAGCCGTCGACCGGCTGGCCGCGATCGAAGGCGATCACCGCGGGTATCGACTGGATGCCGAGCTGGCCGGGGATCTGCGGGTGCTCGTCGATGTTCATCTTGACCAGCGCGACCTTGCCGCCCGAGTCCCTGACCGCCTTTTCCAGCGCCGGGGCGAGCTGCTTGCACGGGCCGCACCACGGCGCCCAGAAGTCGACCAGCACCGGCTTTTGCTGCGAGGCCGCCAGCACGTCCGCGCGGAACGACGCCGTCGTCACGTCCTTGACCGCCGTCGCGGTCGCCACCGCCCCGTTTGCGTTCGCCATCTTAATCCTCATCTCCCGCCCGGCGGACTTCGCGCCCGCCCACTGTCCCCATTCGCCGCCCTAGATGGAGGCGGGCGGCGCCTTATGCAACTCTTTCCGCGTCCCGGCCCAGCGGTACGACCAGCGGTTCATGCCCGGTCGCGCGCAGGAACTTGACCAGATCGGCGCTGGCGAGTCCCGTCGTGCGGGTGTTGACCAGCGGATGAAAATTGAGGCGCTCGTGTCGCATCATCGCGTCGTCCAGCACAACGCTGACACGGGCCCCGACGTCGTTGATCGCTCCGAACGGCGTCACCGCGCCGGGCCGGACGCCAAAAACCTCCTCGAGCAGCTCCGCCGAACCGAACGACACGCGTCCCTGCGCCCCTATCCGCTCGTGCACCCGCTTCAGGTCGACCTCGGTCTCCTCGCCCAGCACCAGGAGGAACAGCCGGCTCTTCTTGTCCTTGAGGAACAGGTTCTTGGTGTGAGCCGCCCTGGACTTCTCCACGAAGCGCCTGCGCTTCTTCGACCGTGAACACCGGCGCATGCTCGACCGTCGCGGTCGCGATGCCGAGGTTTTCAAGATAGGCGAGGAGGTCTTCGGGAGAGGCGGGCATTTCGAGCCGTTGGAACCGCGTTTGAGGGCGGCGGCTAGGTAGCTTTTTTGCGTTGCGGCGGCAACTTGAAGCCGAAGCCGGAGCGAGGCCAACCGACCAGGGTCGAACGTCCGCTCTTGAAATCATCGAGCCTTGAACTATAATCCAAGGCGCTGGGGAAAGACTTTGCGGGTCTATAAGACGAGGCTGTTTGCGAAGTTCGCGCGGCGGGAACGGATCGCCGACCGGGCGCTGATCGAGGCGATTTGAGCGGGCGGGGCGCGGGCTGATCGACGCCGATCTCGGCGGCGGCGTGATCAAGCAACGCGTAGCGCGGGTAGGTCAGGGTCGGAGCGGCGGATACCGGACGCTGATTGCGGTTCGATTCGGAGAGAGGGCCGTTTTCCTGTTCGGCTTCGCAAAGAACGACCGGGACAACATCGATGAAGTCGAGCTCTCTCGAACTGCGCCTGGCTGCGAGGTCGTGGCTTACGGCCGAAATGAAACTCATCGAAGCCGCCGTCGAGGACGGCGCGCTGATCGAGGTGAACAGTGACGGTTCCGACGAAAACCCCTAAACAGTCCCGGCTGCGGCGAGAAATTCTGGCGATGTCGAAGGACATGCTCGGCTCGGACTCATGGATGACGACGCTTATCGCAAGATCACCCTGCGCGACTTCGAGCGGCCCGACGAAGTTCGACAGGGGGCCTATCCGTCTCTGAGCGGCGACGATATTCGCGCGCTGCGCGAGCGCGCCCGGATGAGCCAGGCGGTCTTCGCCCGCTGCCTGAACCTGACCCCCGGCTACGTGTCGCAGCTCGAGCGCGGGGCCAAGCGGCCGAGCGGCCCTGCGCTGGCGCTGCTGGACGTCATCCGGCGCAAGGGGATCGAGGCGATCCTTTGAGTTCGGAAGGGCCCTCCGATTGGCGCCTGTTCCCGAGAAAACGCTGGCGCGCCGGCCGAAATCTGTATAAGCGCGCGATCCGCCGCCCGACATGGCCGGCGGGCTATTGCGTCGCGACCGACCTGGACGACATCCCGGCTCGGCCGCTCATTCGACCGATGAGGCTGGCTTCGAAAGCCGCCGCAAACCTTAAGGAAAAGTCCGATGTCGATCACCGCCGAGCGCAAGACCGCGCTCATCAACCAGTATGCCCTGAAGGTCGGCGACACGGGTTCGCCGGAGGTCCAGGTCGCGATCCTCACCGAGCGGATCACCAACCTGACCGGTCATTTCAAGACCCACGTGAAGGACAACCACTCCCGCCGCGGCCTGCTCAAGATGGTCTCGCAGCGCCGCACGCTGCTCGACTACGTCAAGAAGCAGGACGAAGCGCGATACAAGACCCTGATCGAGCGCCTCGGCATCCGCCGCTAAGTCTCGATCCGCGAAATGGGGCGCCTCGATGCGAGGCGCTCCCTAACCCCAAGCGGGCGGCGGCAGGGGCCGACGTCCGCATCCGACATGCGAGAGCCTCGCGTCATGGCAGGATCGCCGAGGGCTGGCGCTTGAATCGCCCAGCCCCCCGCCGTCTTGCCGATGACGAGCCCGATTGACGGGCGGCATGGACCGCAGGCTTTCGCATCCTCAACCGCAGGATGAAGAAAGATGTTTGATATTCAACGTGAAGAACTCGACTGGTGCGGGCGCAAGCTCGTGCTGGAAACCGGCCGCATCGCCCGTCAGGCCGACGGCGCCGTGCTGGCGACCTGGGGCGAGACCACCGTGCTCGCGACCGTCGTCGCCGCGAAGGAGCGCCAAGCCCGGCCAGGACTTCTTCCCCCTCACCGTCCACTACCAGGAGAAGACCTTCGCCGCCGGCCGCATTCCCGGCGGCTATCTCAAGCGCGAAGGGCGCCCGTCCGACCGCGAGACGCTGACGTCGCGCCTGATCGACCGCCCGATCCGCCCGCTGTTTCCCGACGAGTTCCGCTGCGACACGCAGGTCATCGCGACGGTGCTTCTCCTATGACCTCGAGTCCGATTCGGACATTCTGGCGATGGTCGCCTCCTCGGCGGCGCTGACGCTGTCGGGCGTGCCGTTCATGGGCCCGATCGGCGCCGCCCGCGTCGGCTTCATCAAGGGCGAGATCAAGGTCAACCCGACGGTCGAGGAGATGAAGGACTCGACCCTCGACCTCGTCGTCGCCGGCACCGCGGACGCCGTGCTGATGGTCGAGTCGGAGGCCCAGGAGCTCAGCGAAGAGACGATGCTGAAGGCGGTGATGGCCGGCCACGCCGGCTTCCAGCCGGTCATCGCGGCGATCATCCGGCTCGCCGAGAAGGCGGCCAAGGAGCCGCGCGACCTTCCCGACGAGCGATCGCGCCGAGGTCGAGAAGGCGGTGCTCGAGGTCGGCGAGAGCCGATCTGCGCGCCGCCTATTCGCTCACCCAGAAGCAGGAGCGCTACGCCGCCGTCGACGCGGCCAAGGCGAAGGTGATGGCCGCGCTCGCGCCGGAAGGCGGCGAGGCGAAGTTTCCCGGCCTCCGAGGTCGCCGAGGCGTTCCACAACGCCCAGGCCAAGGTCGTGCGCTGGAACATCCTCGACCACGGCCGCCGCATCGACGGGCGGGATCTGACCACCGTGCGGCCGATCCTGGCGCAGGTCGGCGTGCTGCCCCGCACCCACGGCTCGGCGCTCTTCACCCGCGGCGAGACGCAGGCGCTGGTCGTCGCGACGCTCGGCACCGGCGAGGACGAGCAGTACGTCGATTCGCTCGACGGCACCTACAAGGAGCGGTTCCTGCTCCACTACAACTTCCCCCCCTATTCGGTCGGCGAGACCGGCCGCATGGGCGCGCCCGGGCCGGCGCGAGATCGGCCACGGCAAGCTCGCCTGGCGCGCCATCCGCCCGATGCTGCCGACCGCCGGCGGAATTCCCCTACACGATCCGCGTCGTCTCGGAGATCACCGAGTCGAACGGCTCGTCCTCGATGGCGACGGTGTGCGGCTCGTCGCTCGCGCTGATGGACGCCGGCGTGCCGCTGAAGCGCCCGACCGCGGGCATCGCGATGGGCCTCATCCTCGAAGGCGCGCGCTTCGCGGTGCTCAGCGACATCCTCGGCGACGAGGACCATCTCGGCGACATGGACTTCAAGGTCGCCGGCACGAGCGAAGGCGTCACTTCGCTGCAGATGGACATCAAGATCGCCGGCATCACCGAGGAGATCATGCGGGTCAGGCGCTCGCTCAGGCGCGCGACGGCCGCCTGCATATCCTCGGCGAGATGAGCAAGGCGATCACCGGCGCGCGCGCCGAGCTCGGCGAGTTCGCGCCGCGCATCGAGACGATGAAGATCCCGACCGACAAGATCCGCGAAGTGATCGGCACGGGCGGCAAGGTGATCCGCGAGATCGTCGAAAAGACCGGCGCCAAGATCAACATCGAGGACGACGGCACGGTGAAGATCGCCTCCAGCGACGGCGCCAAGATCAAGGCGGCGATCAACTGGATCAAGTCGATCGCCTCCGACCCGGAAGTCGGCCAGATCTACGACGGCACGGTCGTCAAGACGGTCGAATTCGGCGCCTTCGTCAATTTCTTCGGCTCGAAGGACGGCCTCGTGCACATCTCGCAGCTCGCCAAGGGCCGGGTCGACAAGACGACCGACGTCGTCAAGGAAGGCGACAAGGTCAAGGTCAAGGTCCTGGGCCACGACGATCGCGGCAAGGTCAAGCTGTCGATGCGCGTCGTCGATCAGCAGACCGGCGCCGACCTCGAAAAGACGCCGGCGGCCGAGCCGGCGACCGACGGCGGACTAGCGAAACCCGAGCTCGACGCCCTACATATTGTGCGCCGCGTCGCAGCGCGGCGCCGCTTCGCCAGCTACAGCCGGCTTCGGCGCATGCGATTTCCGCGTCCGTAATGGCTGTGATTAACGGGTCGGAAAGGCCGAGCGCGCTATCGGAAGTCTGCGCTGAAGCAGATGGACTGAACCTCATGAAAGTGAGTTTTGCGGCCGCCCTCGATGACGGCCGGCGTACAATTCCGATCGGCCGCATTCGGGCGACAAGCGCCCTGGCGGGCGGCCGGCGGGCCGGGCACCGAAGCCGAGCGTCAGGCGGCGATCGAGGCCCTGACCGCGAAGCCGAGGAATACGGCGCCGACGCCGTCGTCGACGTCCGGTTCGAGGTCGACGGCTGTCAAAGGCGTGCGACATCGACGGGCGTCGCGCTCCAGCGGGTGACGGCGACCGGTCTCGCGGTCCGGTTCGCCAGGCGGCTCGCCTGACGGCTGCGCTGCGTCCGCGCGCGCTACTCCGCCGCTTGGCGCATCACGCGGAGCGGCGCTCGCCTCCCTGCGGCGCAAGCTCCGCCTCCCGCTCTGCGATGTAGCCGCGGGTCAGCGGAACGGCTTCCTGCCGCTTGGCGATCTGGATCTGAAACACCATGTGCCCGTCGACGCGGAACGAGGTTTCCGAGCCCGCGAGATAGAACTCCCACATCCGGCAGAAGCGCTCGCCGTAGAGCACCCGCCGCCTCGTCCCGTCGCGCCATGAACCGCTCGCGCCAGGCGCGCAGCGTATCGGCGTAGTGCAGACGCAGAATCTCGATGTCGGTGACGTAGAGACCCGCGCGCTCGATCGCCGGCAACACCTCCGACAGGCTCGGAATGTAGCCGCCGGGGAAGATGTATTTGCGAATCCAGGGGTTGGTCGACGCCGGGAACGGAGTTGCGGCCGATGGAATGGAGCAGCATCACCCCATCGTCCTTGAGCAGGCGGCGGACCTTTGTGAAGAATTCGTCGTACCGGCTGACGCCGACGTGCTCGAACATGCCGACCGAGACGATGCGGTCGAACGTCTCCGTCGACGTCGCGATAGTCCTGCAGCCGAAAATCGACGCCGGTCGGCGAGACCCGATCTGCCGCGCCCGCTCCGTTGCGCCACCGCGAATCTGCTCCTCGGATAGCGTGACTCCGGTCACCTTGCCCGCTCCGGCGACGCCGGCGAGATAGAGCGCCATGCCGCCAAATCCGCAGCCGATGTCGAGCAGCGGTCGCGCCCGTCCTTCGGCAGGAGCTTGGCGGCGATATGGCGCTTCTTCGCGCTCTGGGCGTCCTCGAGCGATTGGCCGGGATCTTCGAAATAGGCGCAGGAATATTGCCGGTCGGCATCGAGAAAGAGATCGTAGAGGCGCTCGGTCGAGATCGTAGTGGCGGGCGATGTTGCGCTTCGCCCGCCTGCCGGTCGTTGCGCTGGTGGAAGCCGCGGAAACGCGATGCGCGCCTTATCGATCGCCTTGACCCAGGGCAGGACTTCGAGTTTCGGCGAGGTTGCGCGCGCCGAGCTCCAGAGTCTCGTAGAGCGACCCTTCAGTGACGACCAACCGTCCGTCCATGTAGAGCTCGCCGAGGTAGAAGCGACGGGTCGAGCAGCAGCCGCCGTTCGGCCGCGCGATCGAGAAGCTCGACGCCGAGCATTGGCCCCGTCGCCGTCGCCGAAGCCTGTGGCGAACCCCGTCCGCCGTCTCCACTTCCAGATGGCCCGTCTGAACCAGTCTTCGCCGATGAGCGCCGTGAACGTCCGCGCTCATCAGCCTCGCGATCCCGATCGCACCAGCGCGACCGTCCCTGCCGCCGGCGTTACGTTCGATACTGTGTCAAGTTATGGAAGGTTCGTCGCGACTATTTCAAGTGCGAATCTGGCCGCCGGGCATTCCCGCATCGCAAATCCCAGATCGAACAGCTGTCTTCGTTTTGGCCCCATTCATGAGACCAAGTCCGCCGCCGTTTCCCTTTCGCGTCTTTTGCGATAGACGACGAGCAAAACGGCCAAGGATTCCCTGTTCGTGCAATATGTTTCGACGCGCGGCGCGGCGCCGACCCTCGGCTTTGCGGACGCGCTTCTGACCGGCCTCGCCCGCGACGGCGGACTTTACGCGCCTCTCGCTCTCCCCGAATGGCGGCCGGACTGCGATCCGGGCGCTTCGCGGACTGCGTTACGTACCGACGCGGCCGTGCGGGTGATGTCCGAATTCGTCGGCGGCGATTTCGAGCGCGGCCGAACTCGAGGCGATGACCGCCGACCGCCTACGCCGGATTCCGCCACGCGGCGACCGCGCCGCTCGTCCAGATCGAGCCGAATCTGTTCGCGCTCGAACTTTTCCATGGACCGACGCTGGCGTTCAAGGACTTCGCCATGCAGTGGCTGGGCCGCGCCATGAATCGCGTGCTGCACGCAGCGCGGCGAGCGGGCGACCATCTCGGGCGCAACCTCGGGCGATACCGGCGCCGCGGCGATCGAGGCCTTCGGCGGAGCTGGCTCAGGACCGACGTCTATATTCTCTACCCCAAGGGACGCGTGTCGGACGTCCAGCGCCGACAGATGACGACGGTCGGCAAGCCGAACGTCCATGCGCTCGCCGTCGAAGGCACGTTCGACGACTGCCAGCGCATCGTCAAGGACCTGTTCGGCGACTTGCTTTTCGCGACGAGATGCGCCTGTCGGGCGTCAACTCGATCAACTGGGCGCGCATCCTCGCCCAGATCGTCTATTATTTCGTCGCCGCCGTCGCGCTCGGCGCGCCGGATCGCCCGTGTCCTTTTGCCGTTCCGACCGGCAATTTCGGCGACATCCTGGCCGGCTATTACGCCAAGCGCATGGGGCTGCCGATCGAGCGCCTGATCATCGCCACCAACGAGAACGACATTCTGGCGCGCGCGCTTCGCTCCGGGCGCTACGAGCCGCGGGGCGTGAAGGCGACCCAGTCGCCGTCGATGGACATTCAGGTCTCCTCCAACTTCGAGCGTCTGCTGTTCGAGGCGTCGGGCCAGGACCCGGAAGCGGTGCTGAAGCTGATGGCGGATTTCGCGACAGAAGGCGGGTTCGCGATTCCCCCGGCGACGCTTGGGCGCATCCGCGCGGATTTCGGCGCCGAGCGCGTGGACGAGGCGGAATGCGCGGCGGAAATGACGCGCGTCTACCGCGACTGCGAGCTCGTTCTCGACCCGCACAGCGCGGTGGGCGTCGCCGCGGCGCGCCGTGCGCTCGCAGCCCATCCGGAGACGCCGGTGGTGGCGCTCGGCACTGCGCATCCGGCCAAATTCCCCGACGCGGTCGAACGGGCGACCGGCGTCCGACCCGCCTTGCCGTCCCATCTTGCCGGATCTCATGGACCGGCGCGAGACGATCGTCGCCATGCCCAACGCCGCTTCCGCCGTGGCCGATTATCTGCGCCAGACTGCGAGAGCGCCGGCGTGAGCGCAAGACCATGACCGCCAAGACCACGACGCTTCCCTCGGGCCTCGCCATCGTCACCGACGCCAGCGCCCATGTGCGACGGCCTCGGTCGGCGTCTTCGTCGCCGCGGGCTCGCGCCACGAGAGCGTCGCCGAGCACGGCCTGTCGCATTTGCTCGAGCACATGGCGTTCAAGGGGACGCGGCGGCGAAGCGCGCGCGATATCGCCGAAGCGATCGAAGACGTCGGCGGCGACCTCAACGCCGAGACCGGCGTCGAACGGACAGGCTATTTCGCCCGGGTGATCGGCAGCGACGTTGGGCTCGCGCTCGACGTCATCGGCGACATTCTCACCGACAGTCTGTTCGATCCGGCGGAGCTCGAACGCGAGAAGAACGTCATCGTCCAGGAAATCGGCGCCGTCGAGGACACGCCCGACGACTACGTGTTCGATTTGCTGACCGCCGCCGCATGGCCGGACCAGGCGATCGGACGCCCAATTCTCGGCACCCGCGAAGGCGTCGGGGCCTTCGACCGCGATGCGATCGACGGCTATCTTCGCCGGCATTACGGCCCATCGTCGGTGGTGGTCGCGGCGGCGGGCGCGATCAAGCACGAGGAGATCGTCGCGCTCGCCGGGAAGCGGCTCGCCGGTCTTCCGAGCGCCGCGCCCACGACCGTCGTTCCCGCCGCTTACCGCGGCGGCGAGACGCGCCTCAAGCGCAAGCTCGAGCAGACGCATGTCGTCGTCGCCTTCGAGGGCCGGCCGATCGGCGCCCCCGACCACGACGCGGCGCACGTTTTCGCGGCGGCGGCCGGCGGCGGCATGTCGTCGCGGCTGTTTCAGGAAGTGCGCGAGAAGCGCGGTCTCGCCTACTCGATCTATGCCTTCCATTGGGACTATTCCGACGCCGGACTTTTCGGTTTCTACGCCGGCTCCGCCGACAAGGACGCCGCAGAGGTCGTCGCCGCCTCGCTGGACTGCCTGGCCGAGGCGGCGCATGGGTTGGATGACAAGGAGATCCGGCGGACCAAGGCGCAGATGAAGGTTTCGATCCTGGCGGCGATCGAGTCGCCGGGCGCGCGAGCCCAGCAGCTTGCCCGGCAGATGCAGATCTATGGCCGCCCGCTGTCGCTCGACGAAATGATCGCCCGTGTCGAGGCGATCTCCGTCGACGACGTTCGCAAAACCGGCGCCGCTATGCTTAGATCGTCGCCCACCGTTGCGACGATCGGCGCGGTGGCCAAGGTTCCCGGCAGGGCCAAGGTCGCCGAGGCGCTGAGGGGAGTCTGATGGCGCTTTTCGGCCTGACACGAACGGTCAATCCCGAGCCGATGCTGCGCGGCGCCGGGCTCTATCTGCGTCCGGCGACGCCGGCGGACTACTCCGCCTGGTCGCAGCTCCGGGCGGCGAGCCGCGCCTTCCTCGAGCCCTGGGAGCCGACGTGGCCGGACGACGACCTGACTCAGGCGGCGTTCCGCCGCCGCCTCAAGCGCCAGGAAGAGGACATCGCGCGCGATGAGGCCTACGCGCTGCTCATTTTCGACCAGACGTCCGATCAACTGCTCGGCGGCGTCACGCTCGGCGGGGTGCGCCGGGGCGTGTCGCAAACCGGTACGCTCGGATACTGGATGGGCGCCCAACACGCAGGCAAGGGGCGGATGACCTGCGCCGTGGCGGCGACGGTCGAGTTCGCTTTCGCCCGACTGCGGCTGCATCGGGTCGAGGCCGCTTGCATTCCCGACAATGCGCCGTCGATCGCGCTGCTCGGGCGCAACGGCTTCCAGCGCGAAGGCTATGCGCGCGGCTATCTCAAGATCGACGGCGCCTGGCGCGACCATGTTCTGTTCGGGCTCGTCGAGGGCGACCCACGGACGAGACCGACGGCGGGCTGAATTGTTGGGTCATCAGAACGTGTTCGCCGTCGAAAGGACGCCCACCAACGCACGCCCCGGCGTTCCGCGGCTCATTGCCGCGGCGCTGCGCCTCATCATTCTTGTCGCACTCGTGCTCTCGGCATGCCGGCCGGCGCTGGCGGTCCAGTCGGTGCGGGTGTCGGCCGATTCCGACGCCATCGATCTGACCCACGCCGTGGAGCACTATAGCGCTCAGGGCGACCGCATTCAGGTCTCGACCGCGCCCGGCGCCGACGGGATCGTCCGGCGCATCGAGGTCAGCGCGCTCGAAGCCGGCGCGCAGCCGGCCTGGATCGTGTTCGCGCTGACCAACGATTCCGACGAGCAACTGACCCGCCTGATCGTCGCGCCCCACTTCCGCCTGGTCGGTTCGGGCGTCGTCTGGCCCGACCTCGGCTCTTCGCGCATCACCACGATCACAGCGAGCCAGGGCCAGGCGCCGGACCGGGAGGACAACCCTCAGGCGGACGTGTTCCGGCTGACCCTCGATCCGGGCACCACAGTGACCTATGTCGCCGAGTTGCGCACGCCGTCGCTGCCGCAGCTCTATCTGTGGGAGCCGGACGCCTTCAAGGACAAGTCGACCAGCCTCACGCTTTACGAAGGCATTCTCATCGGCATCGCCGGCCTGCTCGCGCTGTTCCTGACGATCGTGTTCGTCGTGCGCGGGGCCATGATCTTTCCGGCGGCGGCGGCGCTGGCCTGGGCGGTGTTCGCCTATGTCTGCATCGACTTCGGCTTCTGGCGGAAGATGTTCGGCCTCGAGGACGCCTCGGAGCGGATCTGGCGCGCCGGCGTCGAAGCCACCATCGCCGCGACCCTGATCATGTTCTTGTTCGCCTATCTCAATCTGCGCCGCTGGCACGTCCGCTACATGCATTTCGCGCTCGCCTGGCTCGTGCTGATGGCGGCGGTCGTCGCGCTCTCGGTGTTCAACGCGCCGGTCGCCGCCGGCGTCGCCCGCATCTCGATCGCAACCGTCGCGGGCGTCGGGCTCCTGCTGATCCTCAGCCTCGCCGCGCGCGGCTCCGACCGGGCCGTGATGCTGATCCCGACCTGGTACCTGCTCGCCGTCTGGGTGGTCGCCGCCGGCGCCGCGGCGCTTGGCTACCTCACCAACGACCTCGCCTCCCCCGGCCTCGTGGGCGGCCTGGTGCTGATCGTCATGTTGATCGGGTTCACCGTGATGCAGTTCGCCTTCTCCGGCGCGCGGAGCGGCGGCGGCGACGGGGGCGGCGACGGGGAGCGCCGCTCGCTGGCGATGGCCGGATCGGGCGAAGCGATCTTCGACTGGAACGTGGTCAACGACGAGATCAGCGGCAGCGAGTCGCTCGAAAGCCAGCTCGGGCTCAAGCGCGGCGCGCTCGAAGGATCGGCCGCGGGCTGGCTCGACGTGCTGCATCCGCTCGACCGCGACCGCTATTCCCTTGCGCTCGACGGCCTTCTGCACCAGCGCTCCGGACGCATCAACCACGAGCTGAGGCTGCGCGGCGCCGACGGCCACTACTTCTGGTACATGCTCAAGGCCCGGCCGGTGGTCAGCGCAGACGGCGAGGTCGTGCGCATCGTCGGCTCTCTCGCCGACGTCACCGAGCTCAAGTCGGCCGAGGAGCGCATGCTCCACGACGCCATTCACGACAATCTGACCGGGCTGCCGAACCGCGAACTCTTCCACGACCGCCTCGATACGGCCGTCCAGCTCGCGCAGAAGCCGGGCGCCCGGCGCCGGTCACGCTCGTCATCGACATCGACGACTTCAAGCGGGTCAACGACTCCTATGGGCTGTCGATGGGCGATTCGACTCTTCTTGCGATCGCTCGCCGGATCGCTCGCGACCTTAAGCCTGGCGACACTCTGGCGCGTCTTGCGGGCGATCAGTTCGGCGTCGTCATCCTCGATCCGCCGAAGGCCGACCTTTCCGCGCGGCTCGACGCCTTGCGGGCGTCGCTCGCGGCGCCGATCAGCTTCGGCGAGCGCGAGATCGCGCTGACCGTGTCGATCGGCGCCGCCGTCTACGACCCCAAGCTCCACCCCAAGGGCGGCGATCTCGTCGCCGATGCGCAGCTTGCGCTGGCCAACGCCAAGAAGGCCGGGGGCGACCGGGTCGAGCTTTTCACGCCCATCATGCGCTCGTTGCGGTCGGACAGGCGGACGCTCGAAAACGATGTGCGTCACGCGCTCGAGCGCGGCGAGATCATGGTGCTGTTCCGCCCGGTGGTGCGGCTCGAGGACAGGACGGTCGCCGGGTTCCAGGCGCTGACCCGCTGGCGCCATCCTCGCCTTGGCGTGCTCGAGGAGAGCGAGTTCGGCCCGGCGGCGGAATCGACGGGCGCGGCGATCGACATCGGCGCCTTCGCCCTCGAGACCACGGCGCGCGAGCTCGCCGCCTGGCAGAAGGCGCTCGAGGTCAACCCGCCGATCTTCGCCACCGTCGGCGCCTCGTCGCGGCAGATGCTGGGGCACGATCTTCTCACCGATGTGCGCGCCGCGCTCACCCGCCATTTCGTCCAGCGCGGCTCGCTGAAGATCGCCGTCGCCGAGAATCTGGTGATGGAGAACCCGGAATACGCCGCCGTCCTCCTGAGGCGCGTGCGGGAAATCGGGGCGGCGCTGATGCTCGACCGGTTCGGCGCCGGCTACACCTCGCTCGGGCACCTGCCGCAGTACCGTTTCGACGCCATGCGGATCGACGCCTCGCTCGTGCGGCCAAACGCCTTCGGCCAGCGCTCGCCGATCCTGCGCTCGATCGTCGCCATGGCCCAGGAGATGGGCATGGACGTCATTTCCGAGGGCGCGGACACCGAATCCGACGCCGTGGAGCTTGCCCAGATCGGCTGCCAGTTCGCGCAAGGCGCGGCCTTCGGCCAGCCGATGAGCGCAGCCGCGGCGCGCAAGCTCATGGGCGCGGAGCCGGGGTGAGGCGGCCGGGGGGAAGGCAGAACAGTCCCGTAGCTTTCTGCAACCGGGCTGGACAATTTTACAGAATCTTACGCGAGTCCGATCGAGCCCCCGGGTATGCCAGAAGCGCCGGCCTATAGCCCGCAAAGCCAAGGGGCTTCCGAAGGCGAGTAGCGCCATTTCCACGAAGACAGCACAACCCCTTGCAGTTCGCCCCCGTGTGGGATATCCCTGTCCACACAGAGGATATCCATGCCGCTCTACATCAAGGACCCCGAAGTCTCCGAAATGGCCGAGGCTCTGCGAAAACTCACCTCTGCGCGCTCGAAGACGGAAGCGGTGCGGCAGGCGTTGAAGAGCGCGCTGGCGGCGGCGCAGCAACCACCCCTGTCAGAGCGTTTGCGCGGCGCCGTGGAGCTTGCACGGCGAATCGGACCCGTCGATCCGGATTTCGACCAGAAGCGCTTCTTCGACGAGATGTGGAGAGAGTAGTGGTCGTCGACGCTTCGGCCATTGTCGCCATCCTTGCTGAGGAACCGAGGTCGGCCGCGCTCGTCGCCGCGCTCGAAGCCAATCGAAGCCCGGTCGCCGTGTCCCCGCTGACCGTCTTCGAGGCGGCGCTCGGGTTGGCGCGGAAACGCTCGCCGCCAGCCCGACCGTCGACCCCGAGCGACATCGAAAAGGCCCTGAGAGCGGTCGAGGACCTCCTCGGGGAGATCGATGCCGAGGAAGTTCCGGTATCGGCAGACCTCGCCCGGTCCGCCATCGTCGCAGCAGCCCGTTTCGGGCGCGCCGTCGGCCATCCCGCCCGCCTCAATTTCGGCGACTGCTTTTCCTACGCCCTCGCCGCGGCGCGGGCAGAGCCGTTGCTGTTCGTCGGCGGGGATTTCACCGAGGCGGATGTGCGCAGCGTCCTCGCCGATCCCCGACCGCTCCGCTGAGGCGCCGGGGTCAGCAGCGGCGCAAGCCGACTTGCGTCAGCGAATCAACTCCACCGTCACCCCCACGTCGTCCGCAATCAGCGCCCATTGCCGATCGGCGGTCAGCACGGGCGCGCGCAGACGCCGGCCGAGCGCGAGGCAGAACCGGTCGCCCAGCGACAATCCGGCGCGGGCGGTCAGGGCGCGCATCAAGCCGGCCTCGACCGCCATGTCCTCGTCGGCTGGAATGACGGAGCACGCGAGCGCCGCCAGAATCGTGCGGACCTCGTCCGCGCTATTCCCGCCCCGAGCGATGGCGCCAGCCACTTCCGCGAAGTTCACCGCCGAAACAACTCCCGCGTCCAGCGACGCAGCGACGCGATCCGCGCCGGGTTCCCCGTTCAGGGCCGCGAGTAGCGCGGACGCGTCGAGGACAAACCTCATCTTTCGCCTTCGAAGGCGCGGCGGCGCTCGGAAATGAGCTCGCCCGAGCTGATTGGCGGGTGAGGCAATCGCTTGACGAGCGCTTGCGCGGCGGCCAATCGCGCCGCGCCATCCTCCGAAGCGGCCGTCGAAGCGGCGCGGCGGTATATCGTGCCCTTCGAAAAGAAGTGGCCCGGCGCGAGGCGGCCCTTCCGATCGGGACGCCAGCCTCGCGGCGCAAGCACCTCCTTCACCCAGCGCCCCACTGACTGCTTGTCTTCGTCATTGAGCGACCCGACTCGCGCCTCGATCTCCTTACCGACCGCCTCCACCGCGGGACGGTCCGAACTCGGATTTGGCTTCCATGCGCCGGATCATCTCCTCGGACGTCAGGATCCGGCCGACCAGGACACCGACTGGCGAAGCCTTGAATTGATCCAACGACATTCTGACCCTCCATTTATGTCCTCTTGCACAGAGGACAAAATAGAGGACAATCCGCTCGTCGTCAAGCGAACCCCTATCGAAGCTATCGAAGGAGCCGCGCCGCCCGTCCCTGTGAAAGCCGGGGACAACCGTAGCCCCTCCTTGCCAAACGGGTGCCCGCGGCCAATCTGTGCCCCATGAAATTTCCGCCCGCCTTTCTCGACGAGATCAGGGCCCGGCTTCCGGTCTCCGAGGTCGTGGCGCGTCGCGTCAAGCTGCGCAAGCAGGGGCGGGAATGGGCGGGACTGTCGCCGTTCAACGCCGAAAAGACGCCGTCGTTTTTCGTGAACGACCAGAAGGGCTTCTACCACGACTTCTCGTCCGGCAAGCACGGCGACATCTTCAGGTTCCTGATGGAGACGGAGGGCCTGAGCTTTCCCGACGCGGTCGAGCGGCTGGCGGGCATGGCCGGCGTGCCGATGCCGCGCCTCACGAGCGCCGACGTCGAGCACGAAAAGCAGCGCGCGAGCCTCCTCGAAGTCCTGGCGATGGCTTCGCGCCTTTACGAGGACAATCTCCACGGGCCGGCCGGGGCGAAGGCGCGCGGCTATCTCTCCGACCGCGGGCTTGGGGCGGCCGTGCAGCAGCGCTTTCAGCTCGGCTACGCCGCGCCCGACCGCTTCGCGCTGCGCGACGCGCTGGCGGCTCAAGGGGTCGGGGCCGACCAGATGATCGAGGCGGGGCTCCTCATCCACGGCGAAGGGATCGCCGTGCCCTATGACCGCTTCCGCGACCGGGTGATGTTCCCGATCCACGACCGCGCCGGCAAGGTCGTGGCCTTCGGCGGCCGGGCGATGGAGCCGGGCGCCAAGGCCAAGTATCTCAATTCGCCGGAGACGCCGCTCTTCCACAAGGGCTCGCTGCTGTTCAATCATCACCGGGCCCGAAAGGCCGCGCACGATTCCGGCGAAATCGTCGTCGTGGAGGGCTATATCGACGCGATCGCGATGAGCGAGGCGGGCTTCCCAACGTCGTCGCGCCGCTCGGCACCGCGCTGACCGCCGACCAGTGCGCGCTCCTTTGGGCGATGGCGAACGAACCGACCCTGTGCTTCGACGGCGACAACGCCGGCCGCAAGGCGGCCTTTCGCGCCATCGAGACCGCGCTGCCGCTGATCGGCGCGGGGAAAAGCCTGCGTTTCGCCCTGCTTCCCGAGGGACAGGACCCAGACGATCTCATTCGCGCGAGCGGCGCTCCGGCGATGGCCGAGGCGCTCAAGGCCGCCCGGCCGTTCGCCGACATGCTCTTCCTGCGCGCATGCGAGGAGGGGCCGCTCGACACGCCGGAGAGCCGCGCGGCGCTCGAGCGCAGGCTCGCCGAAGCGGTCGCCATGATCGGCGACGAGACGCTGCGCCGCCACTATCAGGCCGACATGAATCGCAGGCTTCTCGCGCTGTTCGGCGACGACCGCCTTCCGATGAGAGGGCGTCGCGGATCTCAGCGGCCCTTCAATCCCGAACGACGCGGCGGACCGATGCCGCCGCGGGGCCCGCGGGTCGGCTTGGCGGAGGCGCCCTTGCCGCCGCAGGACCGGCTTGGCAGGCGGCGGCGCGAGCCCGCGCGCGAGATCGCCATCCTGGCGATCGCGCTGGGCCATCCCGCGCTGCTCGAGGCCCATTGGGAGGAATTCGCGACGCTCGAATTCGCCGCGCCGAAGCTCGCCGCATTCCGCGACGCCCTTCTGGCGACGCCGCCGGAGGCGCTCGATTCGCCCGAGGCGCTGACCGAGGCGCTCCGGGCGGCGGGTCGGGGCGCGGAACGGGAGCGCATTCTTTCCGAGGCGGCGAAGACGCCGGCCTGGTGGTGCCTGCGGGCCGAGGCCGCGCCGACCGACGCCGAACACGCTCTTCGGCAGAGCCTGGCCTTGCATCGGCGGGCGGGCGCGTTAAATAGGGAACTGAAAATCGCGGAGCGGTCGCTCGCCGAGGAGCCAAACGAGCGGAATTTCGCCCGATTGCTGGACATCAAAACGCACTTGGCCGATCTCGCGCACGCGGAGGCGGCCATAGACGGCTTCGGCGATCAGTCCGGGCGTCCTTCGTCGCCGATCTGACCGGAGAGGCGAAGATGACGGTCGAGGGCGCGCTTCCATGGGGGCGAAAAGGAATGCTGAACGCCGTCGGATCCGGCTATCGCCTGGAACCGGCGGCGTATTGACGTTTTGAGCCGGGGCCGCGCGGAGGGCTGCGCCGCCCTGTTCAGGAAACTGGAATAATTCCCGCGCTATGGGCGCGGGCGGACGGAGAATCTCATGGCCAAGAAGGACGAGGCGAAGGCCGAAGGCGAAGCGGCGGCCGTCGAAACGACCGACAGCCCCCTTCTCGATTTGACCGACGCCGCCGTCAAGCGGCTTCTGAAGCTCGCCAAGAAGCGCGGCTGGGTGACCCAGGACGAGTTGAACGCCGTCCTGCCGTCGGAAGAGATCTCCTCCGACCAGATCGAAGACATGAACGCGATGCTCAGCGAGATGGGCATCAACGTCGTCGACGCCGAGGACGCCGAGGAGGCGGAAAAGGAGCCCGCCGAGCCGGAGGAGGAGGAGAGCGAGGGCACCGAGATCGTCGAGACGACCCGCTCGACCGCCGTCGCCACCCGCACCTCCGAGCCGAGCGAGCGCACCGACGATCCGGTGCGCATGTACCTGCGCGAGATGGGCTCGGTCGAGCTCCTGTCGCGCGAGGGCGAAATCGCCATCGCCAAGCGCATCGAGGCCGGCCGCGAGGCGATGATCGCGGGCCTGTGCGAGAGCCCGCTGACCTTCCAGGCGATCATCATCTGGCGGGACGAGCTCAACGAGGGCAAGATCCTGCTGCGCGACATCATCGATCTCGAAGCGTCCTACACCGGCCCGGACGGCAAGAAGCCGCCGAAGGTGGACTATACCGCGCCCGGCGCGCCGCCTGCGCCGAACCCGGTGCGCGACCGGCTCGCGCCGGCGACCGCCCCCGCAGCGCCGCCCGAAGGCTTCGAGGGCGAAGGCGAAGGCGGCCCGATTCCCGATAATTTCGAGGACGAAGACGATCTCGAAAACTCGATGTCGCTCTCCGCCATGGAGGCCGACCTCAAGCCGCGCGTGCTGATAACCTTCGACCGCATCGCCGAGGCCTACAAGAAGCTGCGCCGCCTGCAGGACCAGAACGTCGAGAACAAGCTCCGCAGCGAGTCGCTCTCGCCGGCGCAGGAGCGCAAGTACAAGGCGCTCAAGAAGGAGATCGTCACCGACGTCAAGTCGCTGTCCTTGAACCAGAACCGCATCGACGCGCTGGTCGAGCAGCTTTACGACATCAACAAGCGTCTGATCAGCCTCGACGTGCGCCTGATGCGCATGGCGGAGACGCACCGCGTCAGCCGCGAAGACTTCCTGCGCAACTACCAGAACTCCGAGCTCGATCCGAAGTGGCTTCTGCGCGTCTCGAAGCTGACGACGCGCGGCTGGAAGGAGTTCATCTCGGAAGACAAGATTGCGATCAAGGACATCCGCTCGGAGATCCAGTCGCTCGCCCAGGAGACGGGCCTCGAAATCCAGGAGTTCCGCAACCTCGTCCAGATGGTGCAGAAGGGCGAGCGCGAGGCGCGTCAGGCCAAGAAGGAGATGGTCGAGGCGAACCTCCGCCTCGTCATCTCGATCGCCAAGAAATACACCAACCGCGGCCTGCAGTTCCTCGACCTGATCCAGGAAGGCAACATCGGCCTGATGAAGGCGGTCGACAAGTTCGAGTACCGCCGCGGCTACAAGTTCTCGACCTACGCCACCTGGTGGATCCGGCAGGCGATCACCCGCTCGATCGCCGATCAGGCGCGCACGATCCGCATTCCCGTGCACATGATCGAGACGATCAACAAGATCGTGCGCACCTCGCGCCAGATGCTGCACGAGATCGGCCGCGAGCCGACGCCGGAGGAGCTTTCCGAGAAGCTCGCGATGCCGCTCGAGAAGGTCCGCAAGGTTCTCAAGATCGCCAAGGAGCCGATCAGCCTCGAGACGCCGATCGGCGACGAGGAGGATTCGCACCTCGGCGATTTCATCGAGGACAAGAACGCCGTCCTGCCGATCGACGCGGCGATCCAGTCGAACCTGCGCGAGACGACGACGCGGGTGCTCGCTTCGCTCACGCCCCGCGAGGAGCGGGTGCTGCGCATGCGCTTCGGCATCGGCATGAACACCGACCACACGCTCGAGGAAGTCGGCCAGCAGTTCTCGGTCACCCGCGAGCGCATCCGCCAGATCGAGGCCAAGGCGCTGCGCAAGCTGAAGCACCCCAGCCGCAGCCGGAAGCTGAGAAGCTTCCTGGACAACTGACTGAAGCGCGACGAGGGCTTCGAGAGACCCGACGACGCGTCGCGCGCCCCTCTCATTCGGAGCGCCGAGCTGGCTAAACGGCTTTGATCTTGACCCGATCAATCTCCATATGGAGATGAAGGACAGCGGCTTGCTGCGCAAGATCGCGAGGCCGGCCCCGGAGGCAACGATGGCTTACAAGGATATTCTGGTCTATCTCGACCCGACCGCCGAGTCGGACGAGCGGCTGAAATTCGCGGTGAACCTCGCCAAAACCAGCGGCGCGCGGCTGATCGGCGTCGACGCCAGCGCCTCGACAGGCGCGCTGGCCGCGGACGAAGGCGTGGTGACCAAGGAGCGAATTTCTGGAGGCGACCCGTCAGAAGGGGATCAAGGCGGTGTTCGTGCCGGCGGAAAGGCCGGACGCGGGAGACGCCTTCACCCATTGCGTCGATCTCATCATCGCGCCAGCTCCCGCTGGCGCGTCGCGCGAAGTGGTCCGCCGCGGGGCGCTCGACCGCGCGCTGGTCGAACTCCGGCGCGCCGATGCTGATCCTGCCCCCCGACTGGACGGGCGGAGCGGTCGGCAGCGACATCGTCATCGCCTGGAACGGCGGACGGGAGGCGCTGCGCGCGGTGCACGACGCCTTGCCCTTCCTCAAGGCGGCTAAGAAGGTCACCGTCTTCTGCTTTTCGTCGCGCCCCAGCGATCTGCGCGCCTCCGCGCAGATGCTGGTCGATCATCTCGCGACGCACGGGGTCGTGGCGCACATTTCAGACTGGACCAATACAGGCGATCTTTCCGCGATCGAGGCGCTGTTCGCCAGCCTCGACACCCAGAACTCCGACCTGATCGTCGCGGGCGCCTTCGGCGGCCATTCGCGGCTCTACGAGGGCCTGTTCGGCGGCGTGAGCCTCGACCTGATCCGCCAGCAGTCGCTGCCGGTGCTGATGTCGCATTGATCCACGAGGGTCGCGTTCGCCCTCGCATCAGAACTCCAACACGCCATGCGGGTCGGCGAGGCGGTGCAGGCGGTCGGCGGCGGCCTGGGCGAAGCGCAGGAGCAGCGCACGTCGGGTCGCCGAGGCCATCCGCCTGATGTCCGCCTCCCGCAGGATTTCTGCGCCATAGGGGTCGGCGACGATCAGCCCGGCTTCGGCGGGCATGATGGCGGCCGGAGTTGCCTCGGAGATCGCGAAATAGAGCCGATCGCAGGCGGCGAGATAATCGCGCCATTTCCGGTCGGCCCTGAGGTCGGCAGGCGAGGATTTGACCTCGACGATCAGCACCTCGCCCTCGCCGTTGACCGCGACGATGTCGGCGCGCCGGCCGTCGACGAGCGGCAGTTCCGTCACGCTGGAGAAGCCGCGCGCCCGCAGGAGCCGGCGCACGCCGCGCGCGATCATCAGCGCCGTCTCGGACTGCCGGCCGTCGAGCGGGAGGGCCAGACGTTCGTCCGACATCACGAGCCGGCCTTCGCGTCGGCCAGGATCATGTCCGCCGCCCGCTCCGCGATCATCATGGTCGGCGCCGCCGTGTTGCCGGAGACGATCCGCGGCATGACCGAGGCGTCGACCACCCGCAGGCCCGGAACGCCGATCACCCTGAGCCGGCCGTCGACAACGGCGAGCGGATCGTCGGGGCGGCCCATTTTCGCCGTGCCGACGGGATGGAAGATCGTCGTGCCGATGTCGCCCGCAGCCTTGGTGAGATCCTCCTCGCTGGTCAGTTCGGCGCCCGGCTTCAGCTCGGTCGGCCGATATTTCGCGAGCGCCGGCGCGGCGGCGAGGCGCCGCGCGAGGCGGATCGAACTCGACGGCGACGCGCCGGTCTTCAGGCGTCGACAGATAGTTCGGCCGGATCGCAGGCGCGGCGTGGGGGTCGGCGCTCGTCGCATGGGTCGAGCCGACGCTGGTCGGCCTGAGGTTGCAGACGCTGATCGTGATCGCGGGAAAATCGTGCAAAGGCTCGCCGAACCGGTCGAGCGACAGCGGCTGGACGTGGAACTCGACATTGGCGGTGTCGTAGTCGGGAGACGATTTCGCGAACATGCCGAGCTGCGAAGGGGCCATGGTCAGCGGCCCGCGGCGGCGCAGCGCGTAGTCGAGGCCCATCAAGCCGCGCTTGCAGATGAGACTGGGAGTCGACGTTGAGGGTGCGCGCGCCCTGGATGCGGAAGACCGTACGCAATTGCAGGTGATCCTGCAGATTCTCGCCGACGCCGGGCAGGGCGCGCCGCAACCTTGCGCCAGCAGCCTCGACCACCGAGGGACGGCCGAGACCCGAGATCTCCATGAGCCGCGGCGTGCCGATCGCGCCGGCCGCGAGCAGCACTTCGCCCCGCGCCCGGGCGGTATAGGGCTCGCCGTCCCGGACATAGGCGAGGCCAATGGCGCGCCCATGTTCGAAAAGGATGGATTCGGCGTGGGCGCGATCGACGACCCTCAGGTTGGGCCGTCCGAGGATCGGCTTAAGGAAGGCGGTGGCCGCGCTCCAGCGCCTGCCGCGCCGCTGGTTGATCTCGAAGTAGTCCGAGCCCTCGTTGTCGCCGCGATTGAAGTCGCGGACTTTCGGAATGCCGATCTCGACGCCCGCGTCGCGCGCCGCATCGAGGATCGGCCAGGAGATGCGCGGCCGCTCGACGCGCCACTCTCCGCCCGAGCCATGGAACTCCGACGGTCCGGCGTGGTGATCCTCGTGGCGCAGGAAATAAGGCAGCACGTCGTCCCAGCCCCAGCCATCGAGGCCGAGCTGGCGCCAGCCGTCGTAGTCGGCGGCCTGCCCGCGCATGTAGATCATGCCGTTGATCGCCGAACACCCGCCGAGCACCTTGCCGCGCGGGTAGGCGATGGCGCGGCCGTTGAGGCCGGCTTCCTCCTCGGTCGCAAACATCCAGTCGGCGCGCGGATTGTTGAGCGCGTAGAGATAGCCGACCGGAATGTGGAACCAGATCCAGTCGTCCTTGCCGCCGGCCTCGATCAAGAGGACCCGATTGCGCGGGTCCGCCGTCAAGCGGTTCGCGAGCACGCAGCCGGCGGAACCCGCGCCGACCACGATGTAGTCATAGGTTTCGCTCACGGGGTTACGGCCCAGCAGGCGACCGCGCGGCCGCGCTTCTCCTCCACCGGCGGCTTCTCGCTCCGGCAGCGGTCGAACACCAGAGGACAGCGGGGATGGAACGGGCATCCGGGCGGCGGCGCGATCGGCGACGGCGGCTCGCCGGTGAGAAGAATGCGCTCGCGCCTGGCGGTCGGGTCGGCGACCGGGGTCGCGGACAAGAGCGCCCGCGTATAGGGATGCTGGGGACTCTCGAAGATGGCGTCGCGCGAGCCCGTCTCGACCGCATGGCCGAGGTAGATGACCATCACGTCGTCGGCGATGTGGCGCACAACCGACAGGTCATGCGAGACGAACACATAGGCGAGCCCGAACTCTTCCTGAATGCCCGCCAGGAGGTTCAGCACCTGGGCGCGGATCGAGACGTCGAGCGCCGAAACCGGCTCGTCGAGAACCAGGATTTTCGGCCTCAGCACCAGGGCGCGGGCAATGGCGATGCGTTGCCGCTGACCGCCCGAGAACATGTGCGGATAGCGGTGGTAATATTCCGGCCTCAAGCCGACCTTGTCCATGATCGCAAGCGCCGCGGCCCGACGTTCCGACGCGCCCATGTCGGTGTTGACCAGCAGCGGCTCCTCGAGCGCCTTGCCGATCGTCTGACGCGGGTTCAGCGAGCCATAGGGGTTCTGGAACACCATCTGGATCTCGCGCCTGAGGCGCTTGCGCGTGGCGGCGCTCGCATGGGCGACATCCTCGCCGTCGATGATCAGCGCGCCGGCGGTCGGCGCTTCGATCAGAGTGAGGAGGCGCGCGAGCGTCGACTTGCCCGAGCCGGATTCGCCGACCACCGCCAGCGTCCGGCCGACTTCCAGCGAAAACGAAACACCGGCCAGAGCCTTCACCGTCGCCGGCGGACGGAAGGCGCCGCGCGGGACCGCGTAATCGCGTGCGAGGCTCCTGGCTTCGAGCGTCGCGGTCACGCGGCAGCCTCCCGCAAGGCGCTGGGCTGCGGCACGCCCGCTTTCAGCGGAGTGTGGCAGAGCGCGGCGCCGAGCGCCTCGCTGGCGCGGCGCGGCGCGAGGCGGTGACAGGCGTCGAAGGCGAAAGCGCAGCGCGGCGCGAACAGGCAGCCCTTCGGCCTGTCGAACTGCCCCGGCACGACGCCGGGAATCGCGGGCAGACGCCGCTCCGTCGCCCGTTCCGGCAGGGCGGCCAGCAGCGCCGCGGTATAGGGGTGGTGAGGATCGTCGAACAGCGCGGCCGTCGCGTTCGCTTCGACCTGCTGGCCGGCGTACTGGACGATCACGCGATCGGCTGTCTCGGCGACGACCCCCATGTCGTGCGTGATCAGCACGAGCCCCATGCCGTTGTCGCGCTTGAGCCGCAAGAGAAGGTCGAGGATCTGCGCCTGGATGGTGACGTCGAGCGCAGTGGTCGGCTCGTCGGCGATCAGGAGCTTCGGGCGGCAGGCGAGCGCCATGGCGATCATGACCCGCTGGCTCATGCCGCCGGAAAGCTGGTGGGGGAAGGCACTCGCGCGGCGGGCGGGATCGGGGATGCCGACTTCGGCCAGCAACTCGACGACCCGCGCCTCGCGCGCCTTGCGTCCGAGGCCGAGATGGGCCTTCAGCGGCTCGCCGACCTGAAAGCCGACAGTGTAGCAGGGGTTCAGCGAGGACATCGGCTCCTGAAAGATCATCGCCATGTCCTTGCCGGCGAGGCGGCGGCGCTCGGCGGCGGAGAGGGTTGTCAACTCCGCGCCGTCGAACTCCATCCGGTCGGCGGTCACGGTCGCCGTCGGCGGAAGAAGGCCCATCGCCGCCAGCATCGCCACCGACTTGCCGGAGCCCGATTCGCCCACGATCGCCAGCACCTCGTTGCGGTCGACCGTGACGTCGACGCCGTCGACCGCCGTGAAGGCGCCGCGCCGGGTGGCGAAGGAGACGGTGAGGTTGCGGATGTCGAGGAGGGGCATTTTTCAGCTCCTCCGCATTTTCGGGTCGAGCGCGTCGCGCAGGCCGTCGCCTGCGAGATTGATCGCGACGACGGTAATCAGGATGGCGAGGCCCGGCAGGGTGACGATCCAGGGATCGGAGCGGATGAACTCGCGCGAGTCCGCCAGCATCGAGCCCCATTCCGGCGTCGGCGGCTGGGCGCCGAGGCCGAGGAAGCCGAGGCCCGCCGCCTCGAGGATCGCGTCGGACACGCCGAGCGCCGCCATCACGATGAGGGGCGCAAGGCAGTTCGGCAAGACCGTCGACCAGGCGAGCCGGAACGGGCCGACGCCCGCGACTTTCGCCGCCGTCACATAGTCCTTGTTGAGCTCGCCGAGCGCGGAGGCGCGCACGAGACGGACGTAGCGCGGGAGATAGACGATCGTCACCGCGACGATGGTGTTGGTGAGGCTCGGGCCCGAGGACCGCGACGACGAGGATCGCCAGCACGAGGCTCGGCACCGCCATGATGAGGTCCATGAGCCGCGTGACGGCGACGTCGACGATCGGACCGGTCATCGCCGCGAAGAGGCCCAGCGCCGCGCCGATGACGAACGAGACCGCCATCACCGAGAAGCCGATGAACAGCGACACCCGGGCGCCGTAAATGAGGCGGGAGAGCATGTCATGGCCGTCCCCATCGGTGCCGAGAATGAAGCGCCACGAGCCGCCGGCGTCCCACACCGGCGGAGCGCGCACGGCGTCGCGGAACTGCTCGATCGGCGAGTAGGGCGCGATCAGGTCCGCCGCCAGCGCCATGAGGAGCACCAGTCCGAACACCGCGATGCCGAAGACGGCGCCCTTGTTCTCGCGGAATGCGGCCCAGAAGGCGGCGAGCGGCGACGGCTGGGCGAGAACCTCCGCCGCGCCGAGATCAGCCGCGGCCGGCTCTGACACTGTTATGTCAGCGGCCATGGCTGATCCTCGGATCGATGGCGCCGTAGATCAGGTCGACGAGCAGGTTGACAAGAATGACCACCGCCGAGACCAGCATCACGCCGCCCTGCAACGCCGGATAGTCGCGTCGCCCGATCGATTCGATCAGCCACTTGCCGACGCCGGGCCAGGAGAAAATCGTCTCTGTCAGAACTGCGCCGGCCAGCAGACCCGAGACCGAGAGCCCGATCACGGTGACGACCGGAAGCAGGGCATTGCGCAGCGCATGCACGCCGATGACGCGCGCCGGCGACAGCCCCTTGGCGCGCGCGGTGCGGACATAGTCCTCGCTCAGCACCTCCAGCATCGAGGAGCGCGTCATGCGCGCGATCACCCCGAGCGGGACGGTGCCGAGCACGATCGCCGGCAGGACGAGATGGCGCAGCGCGTCGAGGAAGGCGCCAGGCTGGTCGGAGAGCAGCGCGTCGATGGTCATGAAGCCGGTCGGCTGGTCGAAGTAATAGTTGATGAGGTCGATCCGGCCGGACACCGGCAGGAGCCCGAGCCGCACCGATACGAACATGATGAGCAGCAGCCCCCACCAGAAAATCGGCATCGAATAGCCGAACAGCGACACCGTCATCAGCGCCTGATCGAAGACGCTGCCGCGTTTGACCGCGGCGATCGCGCCGGCCGGGACGCCGACGAGGACGGCGAACAGCATCGCGAAGAACGACAGTTCGAGGGTTGCGGGAAACAGCGTCAGGAACTCGGTCAGCACCTTCTGCTGGGTGGAGAGCGAGACCCCGAAATCGCCGTGCAGGAGGTTCCAGACGTAGCTGAGAAACTGCTTCCAGACCGGCTGGTCGAGGCCGAGCTCGTGGCGGAAGAACGCGAGCCGCTCGGGCGACATGCCGTGCTCGCCGACCCGGACCTCCACCGGATCGCCCGGCACGAGGCGGATCGCGATGAAGGTCAGGAACATCAGCGCGAAAAATGTCGGGATCGTCAGCGCGACGCGGCGGAGGAAGTAACCAAGCATGGCCGGGTCCGGGGCGTCGGGCTCTGCTCAAGGCCGCAGAGCCCGAACCGGCCTTACTGGATGTCGACGCCTTCGAACGCGTGCGTTCCGAGCGGGCTTTGCTTGTAGCCCGTCACGTTGGCGCGGGTCGCCTCGTAGACGATCGAGTGGGCGAGGAGCAGCTACGGCGCTCTCCTCGTGCTCGATCTCCTGCATCCGCTGATAGAGCTTGGCGCGCTCGGCCTGGTCGGGGATCGTGCGAGCCTTGACCAGCAGATCGTTGAACTCGGCGTTGCACCATTTCGGAATATTGTTCCCCGCCGGCTTTCCGTCCGGGCAGCCGAGGAGGAAGAAGAAGTTGTCGGGATCGCCGTTGTCGCCGGTCCAGCCGATTTGCGCGGTCATGTCATTCGCGCGTTCTGAGTGCGCTTGCGATACTCGCCCCACTCGTAGGTGACGAGCTTGGCGTTGACGCCGATCTTGGCGAGATCCGCCTGCATCATCTCGCCGATGCGCTTGCCGTTCGGGTTGTAGGGCCGCGCAACCGGCTGGTACCAGAGGTCGATCTCGAGCGGCGTCTGCACGCCCGCCGCCGCCAGCAGGGCCTTCGCCTTCTCCGGATCGTAGGGGACGTCCGGGATCTTGTCGTCATACGACCACATCGTGGGCGGGATCAGCGTGGTCGCCTTCTCGCCGGCGCCGAGATAGACGTCCTTGATGATCGCGTCGCGGTCGATCGCCATCGACAGCGCCTGACGCACCTCCTTCTTGTCGAAGCGGCGGCTTGGTCGTTGTTGAACGCCCAGTAGGCGACGTTGAGGCCTGGCGCGCTGGAGGACCTTGAGCGTCGGATCCTTCTTCGATTTCGGCGAGGTCGGCTGGACGCGGATAGGCGTTGACGTGGCATTCGCCGGCCTTGAGCTTGGCGTAGCGGGCGGTGGCGTCGGGCGTGATGGCGAAGACGAGGTCGTCGACCAGCGGCTTTTCGCCGTAGTAGTCCTTGTTCGCCTTGTAGCGGATGACCGAATCCTTCTGGTAGGCGACGAAGGAGAAGGGTCCGGTGCCGACCGGCGCCTGGTCGAACTGCTCCGGCGTCCCCTTCTTGAGCAGGAAGTCGGCGTATTCCTTCGAGCCGATCGCCATGAAGTCCATCGCCAGATTGGCGAGGATGGCGACGTTCGGCTCCTTGAGCTTCATCACGACGGTGTAGTCGTCGGTCTTGGTCACCGAATCGAGCAGGCTCGGCATGTCCATGTCGTTGAAGTAGTCGTACTTGCCGCCCGAGACTTTGGCGTAGGGATGATCGGGCTTCCACTGCCGGTCGAACGACCAGAGCACGTCGTCGGCGTTGAAATCGCGTGTCGGCTTGAAGTCCTTCAGCGAATGGAACTTGACGCCCTTCCTGAGGTGGAAGGTGATCGTCTTGCCGCCGTCGGCGATGTCCCAGCTTTCGGCGAGGCCCGGGACGACCTCGGTCGTGCCGCGCTTGAACTCGGTCAGACGATTGTAGACCGGCCGCGCCGCATCGAAGCTGGTTCCGGTCGTGTTGATCGCCGGGGTGAAGTTCTCCGGGCTGCCCTCCGAGCAATAGACGAGCGTCTTGGCGGAAGCCGCGCTCGCGCCCGCGAGGAGAGCCGCCAGCGCGACCCCGGCGAATATGACTGATTTCATGCGTATCCTCCTGACAACAGCGTCCGCGATAGAACGCGCCGTCGCGCGGGCCCGTGCGACGCCGGGCCAACTCCCCGCAACATCGAAGCGCTTTTTACGTTCAAGCGCAATGGCGCGCGGGGCGCTCTCGCAGGTCAAAGCGCGCGCAGCCGGGCGATCAGCGCCTCGGGATCGCCGCTCACCGCGACCTGCTTCAGCCGGCTCTTCGAGCCCGCGATCAGCCGGACCCGCGACGCCGGCGCGCCGAGCTTATCGGCCATGAGGGCGCAGAGCGCGTCGTTGGCGCGGCCGTCTTCGGGCGCGGTGCGCACGCGCGCCAGCAGCACGGCCGTTCCGTCCGAAAGCTGCGCCACGCCGTCGATCGCGTCGCGGCCGCCCTTCGGCGTCAGACGGCAGGCGACGACGACGCCATCCAAAGTCGCGCGCCACGGCTCGTCGGTCACGATGTCCCGTCCTCGTCGGCGTCGTTCATCGGGTGCAGATCGCGCACCATCGCCTTGGCCCGCTCGTCGAGCACGTGGGTGTAGATCTGGGTGGTGGAGATGTCGGCGTGGCCGAGCAGGTCCTGGACCACGCGCAGGTCCGCGCCGTTCTGCAGGAGGTGGCTGGCGAAGGCGTGGCGCAGCACGTGCGGGCTGACGCGCGCCGCGGGAATTCCGGCCGCGGCCGCCGCGACCTTCAGGTCGCGCGCGAAAGCCTGCCGGGTCAGATGGCCGCTCGCGCTGTCGGCGGGAAAGAGCCACGGCGAGGCGGCCGCGCCGGGCGAGGCCTCGGCGAGCAGCGTCCGGTAGGCGGTCATCGCGGCGCGCGCCGGATTCGAGAGCGGCGCCAGCCGCTCCTTGCCGCCCTTGCCGCGCACGGCGACGAACGGCTCCTTCGAGCGGGCGACCGACTTCGGCAGGCCGAGGACTTCCGACACCCGCAGGCCCGAGGCGTAGATGAGCTCGATGAGGCAGGCCATGCGCGCGAGCGCGAGGCGTTCGCGGATCGGCCGTTCGGGATCGTCGAGCCCCTGTCGCGCCGCGACGATCAGCCGCTCGACGTCGTCGACCGTCAGCACCTTGGGCAGCGGCCGGCCGCGGCGCGGACCCTCGATCGCGAGCGTCGGGTCGTCCGTCCGCAGGCCTTCGGCGTAGAGATGCTTGTGGAACTGGCGGACGGCCGAAAGGCGGCGCGCGAGCGACGAGGCCTTGAGCCCTTCCGCGCCGCGCGCGGCAAGATAAGCGCGCACGTCGGCGACTTCGGCCGTCAGCGGGTCCGCTCCGTTCGCCCCGAGATGCGCCACGTAGTCGGAGAGGTCGCGCCGATAGGCCTCGATCGTGTTGACGCTCGCGCCGCGTTCGGCGGCCAGCGCTTCGAGAAAGGCGACGACGAGGACGCTTGCGCCCGCGGTCATGGGCTCTGGGTCATGGGCTAGCCTTCGGCAGCTGGATCGTCTGGGTAATCTCGCGCGGCTTCACCGGAACGAAGTTCGCGAGCGCGAAAAGGCCTGCGTAGACGAGGCCCGCGAGCACGGCGACGACGACGAGAAAACGGATGAGACTCGGCAAGACGCGTTCCTGCAACAACGGCGCAATGCGGATTATCGGCTCATTCGTCGTCGAACAAGCTCGGCGGCGGCTCCTCGCGCGGCGGCTCGGCGAGACCGAGATGGCGGAAGGCGTGCGGCGTCAGGAGGCGCCCGCGCGGCGTCCGCTGCACGAAGCCCTGCTGGATGAGGTAGGGCTCGATGATGTCCTCGATCGCGTCGCGCGGCTCGGAGAGCGCGGCGGCGATGGTCTCGACCCCGACCGGCCCGCCGCCGAACTTGAGCGCGATGGCGTCGAGATAGCGGCGGTCCATCTGGTCGAGCCCGATCGAATCGACGTCGAGCAGCCGCAACGCCTCGTCGGCGAGCGCTGCGCGTCACCTCGCTCGCGCCCTCGACCACCGCGAAATCGCGCACCCGGCGCAGGAGGCGGCCCGCGATGCGCGGCGTGCCGCGCGAGCGCCGCGCGATCTCGTTCGCGCCGTCCTCGGCGAGCGCGAGGCCGATCACGCGCGCGCCGCGCGCGACGATGCTCTGCAGTTCCTCGGGCGTGTAGAAATTGAGCCGCACCGGAATGCCGAACCGGTCGCGCAAAGGGGTCGTCAGCAGTCCCGCGCGGGTCGTCGCGCCGATCAGCGTGAATTTGGCGAGGTCGATCTTGACCGAGCGCGCCGCCGGCCCCGCCCCGATGATGAGATCGAGCTGGAAATCCTCCATCGCCGGATAAAGGATCTCCTCGACCGCCGGGTTCAGCCGATGGATCTCGTCGATGAACAGAACGTCGCGCGGCTCGAGGTTGGTGAGCTGGGCGGCGAGATCGCCGGCCTTGGCGATCACCGGCCCCGAGGTCGAGCGGAAATTGACGCCGAGCTCGCGCGCCACGATCTGCGCGAGCGTCGTCTTGCCGAGACCCGGGGGGCCGACGAACAGCACGTGGTCGAGCGCCTCGCCGCGCGCCTTGGCCGATTGGATGAACACCTTGAGGTTCTTGCGCGCCGCCTCCTGGCCGGTGAAGTCGGCCAGCACCTGCGGGCGCAAGGCCGCGTCGTCCTCGGGACGCTTTTCCGCCGAGACGAGTCGGCGCGGGGCGTCGGCCATCAGGCGGCTCCCTCGGCGTCGGCACGGAACGGGGTCGGCCGCATGGTCAGGCCGATGAGACTCGCGGCCATCGCGCAGACGAAGCCGGCGACCGCGCCGCTGGCGACGAATGCGCGCAACAGCCCGGTCTCCATCGGGACCGGCGGCGCCGGCCGTCTACGCTGATCGATTCCACGCTGGGAGCGTCGAACTCGGGTTCGAACATCATGTCGAGCGAGGCGCCGAGCGCGGCGAGGCGCAGCGCGACCATATAGGCCACAAGGCCGCCGATGACGGCGGCGGCAAGCGCGCGGGGCCACCGCTGCCGGGCCGCGGCGTCCCACAGAGCGTAGAGGACGCCGGTCGCCACGGCCGGCCCGAGACCGACGGCATATGCGGCGAAAAGCAGGATCCAGTGGCCGAACAGCGACGCGGCGAGGGTGGCGAAAGCGAAAGCGCCCGCGGCGGCCGAGGCCTTGAGGAGAAGCGCGAGGGGCGCGAAGGTCGCGCCTCCGATCGGCGGCCCGAGCGCCGCGAACACGAGCGCGATGCCGATGAACGGGCCGATGAAGCGCCGCGGGGGGGAGTCAGCCATCGGCAGGCCCCTTCCGAAAGTAGACGACGCCGGCAGTTCGGCGAAATGTGCGTCGCAGGTCAGGAGATCGGCATGGGCGTCGTTCGCAGTGGCGAAAATGATTGCATCAGCCATGGCGAGCTTGTGGACAGCCGCGTATCCGGCGGCTTTGATTGCGATATCGGTCGTCAGAGGCATGACGACCAGTTCCGTCGTGAACGCCAGCAAGCGGGACGCCGCCGCGGCTGACATTTCGCGGGCGAGCCAGCGTGAAAGTTCATATTGAACGATGGTCGGGACGATCCACTCATCGTTTCGAGGTAATTCCGGAGCCAGCGTTTCTCCCAGCGCAGAGCCCTGGATCCATTCGATCCAGACCGAAGTGTCGACAGCCCGCATCAGAAACGATCGTTTCGGTCGCGATAGCCCTCCGGATTCGTTCCGCGGGCCATCCCCGCAAGCTCTTCGCGGGCCGGTACGGGAACCATCAGCACGCCCTCGATCGTCGCTATGAAGGCCACTTTTTGCCCCGGCCGCAGGCCCATTCGGTCGCGAACCTCCTTCGGGATAGCGATCTGGAATTTTGACGAGACGGTCGCCGTGGCGGACATGCGCTTTACCTATTGCCTATCGATGCCCATACAGCAAAGCTGATCACTGCGCCAGCGCCTTCAGGCCCGGCGCGGATCAGCGCCGCCGTCTCGCGCCTCGGCCCCGAGCCGCCGCGGTAGCCTTGGCGATCGCCGCCGCCGCCTGCGGCTGGGCGTAGCCGAGGCCGACAAGGGCGAGGATGGCGTCCTGCGCCGGCTTCGGCAGCCCGGAGTCGCGCTCGACGCCGATCGGCGCGTCGAAGGCCGCCGCGCCCGAGCGCCGGCGCCTTGTCCTTGAGCTCGAGCACGAGGCGCGCGGCGAGCTTCGGGCCGACGCCGGGCGCGCGCGCCATCATCGCCTTGTCCTGCCGCGCGATGGCGGCGGACAGCGCGTCGGCCGTCAGCGCGCCCAAGAATGCCGAGCGCCACCTTGGCGCCGACGCCCTGAACGCTCTGCAGCAGGCGGAACCAGTCGCGCTCGGCCGCGGTGAGGAAGCCGTAGAGCCTGATCGCGTCCTCGCGCACATGCGTCTCGATCAGGAGCTCGGCCTGCTCGCCCCGCGGCGGCAGCGCCCGCAGCGTGCGCGCCGAGGCGGAGACGAGATAGCCGACGCCGTTGACGTCGAGGATCAGTTCGTCCGCGTCGAAGCTGTCGACGATCCCCCGCAACTTGCCGATCATGCCGCGCCCCTCGCCCGCGCCGCGCGGTGCTGGGCGTGGCAGATCGCGACCGCGAGCGCGTCGGCGGCGTCGGGGCTTCCGGCGTTGGAGGCCGGCAGGAGCATTCTGCACCATCATCGCCACCTGGGCTCTTCTCGGCGTGGCCGACGCCGACCACCGTCTTCTTGATGAGATTGGCCGCGTATTCCGACACCGGCAGGTCTTTCAGCGCCAGCGCCGTGATCGCCGCGCCGCGCGCCTGGCCGAGCTTCAGGGTCGATTGGGGATCGCGGTTGACGAATGTCTCCTCGACCGCCGCCTCGTGCGGCCGGTTCGTTTCGATCAGGTCGGCGAGCGCCCGATGAATGGCGGCGAGCCGCTCGGCGAGCGAGGTCTGCGCATCGGTGCGGATCGAGCCGCAGGCCACGAAAGCTCAAGCGCGAGCCGGCAGCCTCGATCATCCCCCAGCCTGTGTTCCGGAGGCCAGGGTCGACGCCGAGAATGCGAATCGGGCCGAGAATCATGGGATGAGCTTATACGAATTCGCGGGCGCTCGGACGCTTGGCTGGCAAACTCGCCGGACACGTATCAACGCCCTGCGGGCGCTCCCTCGATCTGGTCTCGTGATCAAAACCCGACGCGGGCCTCGCCTTTACTGATGTGACTGCCGTCGGATGAGCGCTCGGCGGGCCGGCGGGGAGGCCGATGGGAAGGACTTCGTTCGGACATGCGGCCCCGGTTGAGCAGATCCGCCCGGAGTTGCAACCCGCGGGCGCCCCAACGAATGCCCTTGTCTATCCTAGCCGACGTGACCCGTTCATCTTGCGCGTCCAAATCCTTACGGGGGTGGCCCGACCTCGCAAACTATGCTCGCCCTGATCCTCCAATCGCGCCATGATTTCAGACGCGACGTCGGGACAGGACGTTTTGACAGCCGAGACCAGCGGGTCGCCAACGACCAGCGCAGTCCCCAGGGTACGCGTCAATGTCTGCAATCGGGCGGCCGTGTTGACCGTGTCGCCGATCACCGTGAACGACATGCTGTACTCGCTCCCCACGTCGCCGAGGACCGCTGGCCCGTAGTGGATGCCGATGCCCATCGCGAGGCGATCCGCCCCCGCACGCTCGCGATCGTCATTCCAACTCTCGAGCGCCTCAAGCATCTTTTCGGCGCAGGCGAGCGCGTTTGCGGCGTCTTTGGAGCTGGCGCTCGGAACGCCGAACACGGCCACGATCGCATCGCCGATGTATTTGTCGACGGTGCCGCCACAGGCAAAGATTTGTGCGGTCATACGCGCGTGGAATTCACGTAACATTTCCAGGACCGCTTCCGGAGGCATGGCCTCCGTCATTTGCGTGAAGCCGACAATATCGGCGAACAGGACGCCGACCGTTTCCCGGCGGCCCGCCCCGAGCGGCTCGTCCTGGGCCGCCAGCAACGCGACGACGTTCGGCGAAAAGTACCGGGACAGATTGTTGCGCGCTCGCTCGGCTTCCTCGCGCAAGCGATCCATTTCGCGCAGCTTGGCGATGTTCGCCAACGCCTTGCGGACCGTGATCTCGAGATCGCTCAGGTCCACGGGCTTGGTGACGAAATCAAAGGCGCCCCGATTCATCGCGGTTCGGAGATTCGCCATGTCGCCATAAGCCGAGACGATGATCGCGCGCACAGCGGACTGCCGCTCGTGCAACTCGCTGAGCAGCGTCAACCCATCCATCACGGGCATGTTGATATCGAGGAGTATAAGGCCGATATCCGGTTCGGCGTCGAGCGCGGACAGCGCCTCTTCGCCATGATGGGCGAAGCGGAATTCGAATTCTCCCTCGCGGATCTGACGGCGGAAACGCTGCCTGATCAGAAACTCGAAATCGGGTTCGTCGTCGACCGCAAGAATTTTTGTTGAAGCGATCAAGGGGATACCCTCAGGTCAATCGCGCGGGCAGCTGGCGCAGTCGCTCCTTCAAGAAATCAAAATCGACCGGCTTTGTGATGAAGTCGACCGCTCCGTATTCGGCTGCGCGCCGTCGCCGTTCCTCGTCGCCATAGGCGGTCAGCAGAATGACCGGCAAGTCGGGCCAGCGCGTCTTGATCTCCCGCAGGAGCGCCAGCCCGTCCATACCGGGCATGTTGATGTCCGATAGAATAACGATCAATTGTGGCTCGATGTCGGTTGCGAGTTGCGCGAGCGCTTCCGAGGCCGAGAGGGCAAAGTGCAGGACATAGGCCCCCTCCCGCGCCTCGCGCCGAAATTGCTGCCGAAACAGCATGGCGATATCGGGTTCGTCGTCGACGATCAGGATGCTTACGGTCATGATTCTCCGCTCGCCGCAGAAGAATTCCATGGTCCCTATGAGCATGACGCTGCGCGGCAAAGTTACGATGAATTCGGTGAAGGCCCCAACTTCGCTTGCGACCTCTGATGGTCCCGCCGTGCTCTTTTGTGACGATCTCGTAGCTGATCGACAACCCGAGCCCGGTGCCTTCGCCCGGCGGCTTGGTCGTGAAGAACGGCTGAAAGAGCTTGTCCCTGATGTCTTCCGGAATGCCGCCGCCGTTGTCGCGCACCGTCACCTCGACGGCGTTGCCCAGATCGCGCGTGGTCACGGCGAGCGCCGGTCTGAACGCCCCATCGTTCAGGGTCCGCCGGCGCTTGTTGGCGGCGTAAAACCCGTTGCCAAACAGGTTCAGAAACACACGCGTCATGTCTTGCGGCACGAGTTCGACCGCAGCGATGTCCGCGCCGTATTCGCGCTCCAGGGCGATGTTGAAATCCTGATCCTGGGCTCGGGCGCCGTGATAGGCGAGATTGAGCGACTCCTCGACCAACGCGTTGAGGTCGACGCGTTGCCGGTCGCCGCCGCCGCTGCGGGAATGCGCCAGCATGCTGCGGACAATATTGTCGGCGCGTCTGCCGTGTTCGACGATCCGTTCGAGATTGCCGGTCAGCATCTCCGTCACCTCGTCGACCTCGTCGCGTTGCTGCGGGGCGAGCGCTTCGAAGCCGGATGCGGCCGCGGCTTTGAGTTCGCCCAGCAGCCCGATCGACAGGCCGGCAAAATTATTGACGAAATTGAGCGGATTCTTGATCTCATGCGCAATCCCGGCGGTTAGCTGCCCGAGCGACGCCATCTTTTCAGCCTGGATCAGATTCGCCTGCGCCGCCTTCAGGTCGTGCAGCGCCGCCTCGGCGGCGTCGCGCGCGGCCCGGATCTCCAATTCGGCGCGCTGACGCTCGCGCTCGAGGCGGTCCCGCTCGATGAGGCTGTTGCGCAACATCCCGAGCGTGCCGGTCATCGCGACGATCTCGGAGACGCCGGTCGGCGGCATCGCGACGTCGAGTTCGCCGCGCGTGATCGACGCCATGCATCGCTGCAGTTGCTTCAGGGGCACGGTGATCGAGCGCACGGTCAGCGCAGTGAAGCCTAATGCAAGGGCCAGCGCGACGGTTCCTCCAACCATCGCGAGCTTGACCGCGAACTCGGCCTGGCGCGTCGACGAGTCGCGCCGGGCCACGGCCTCCTGTTCGACCCTGTCCACGATCTTGTCGATCGCGGTGTCGATATCGAGGATGTGGCTCTTGGCCTGCTCCAGCAGGGCGTCGCCAGCGGCGCTGTCGTCGCTCGAGTAGGCGACGCCGGCCCTCTTCGCCAGACCGGTCATGGTGTCGACTTCGCGTTCGATCGCGGTGACGGCCGCCGGATCGACCACGGAGATCGCCTTCAGATCCGAAGTCGAGGCCCGTCTTGGCGGCGCCCGCCGCTTGCTGGGAGCGCGCGAGCTGCGTGACCGCGGAGTCGATCACCCAATACTTCAAATCGCCAAAGTGTTTGCTGGCCGAATTGGCGCTCCTGACAACGGAGACGAGCGACGCCTCCTCGGCAAGGGACCGCGAGTCCCGCGCAAGCTCCCGGATCAGAAGCACGGAGGAGACGGCGAGGATCGCGAGCAGCAGGATCGAAAGGACGATCAACCGCGCGCGGATCGACACGTTGGGCATCACCCTGGGCCCTCCTTTCTCCTGCCTGTTTTCGGCATTCCGGAGCGCCGCTGCGCGAAAGGCCCGCGACGGCAAACCCTTGCCGCAGCGCCATCAAACCGTAGGCGTCTCCCTTTCCTGCCTGCTCGCATCATCACATACTCGGCGAGCCAGTAAAGGGCTGTCGAATTCGGTATCAAATCATGCGATCATCGATGGTGCTGGAGCTGCAATGACACTGAGCGATCCCTTGCGATCCGCGCGTGAAGGAGGGAAAAAATGAACGCCAGAAACTTTCCGCGAGCCGTCATTCCTTTCGCAATCGTTCTAGGCCTTGCCGGGACGTCGGGCATCCAGGCGGCGCCCGTCGCGTTCCAGGTTCCACTCTCGGGGGCGCAATGCGTGCCGCCGGTCGAAACGGCCGGCACGGGAACGGCCGACCTGACCTATGATCCGGCAACCCGGGTCGTCACCTGGAAGATCCCCTATAGCGGACTGTCGAGCGCGACAACGATGGCTCATTTCCATGGTCCAGCCAAACAAGGAGAAAATGGGCCAGCTTTGATCTGGCTCTCCGTCCAGGGAAGTCCTCCCGCAAACCCGATAACCGGCAGCGCCACCCTCACTCCTGAACAGGCCCAACAATTCTCAGCAGGCGCATGGTATATAAATGTGCACACGAAGTCCTACCCGGCGGGCGAAATCCGCGGCCAAGTGAACCCTCCCAAGTGATCCCTCCCAAGGGCTGATGCGAACTACATGAGATTGGCGAGAATGGCGGCGACCGCGGCGCTGCCGGCAAGGAGGACGGCTGCCCTCGCCGGGCTCGCGATGCGCGGCGCGGGTATGCTTTCCGGCAGAACCTTTGTCCCGGTGATCATCGGCAGCAGCAGGTTCTGTCCCTTCACCGCCGCATAGCCGAAGATCGCCAGCACGTGCAGAATGATCGCGGCGAACAGCGCGTCCCAGACGATTGCGTGCGAGGCTTCGATCGCGTTGGCGACCCCAGCCGGGACAATCTCGGTGAGCGGTCCGACATCGGCGATATCGTTGGCGACGTACAACCCGCTGAACGTCTCGGCGAGAAGCAGCGCGAGCAGAAATAGAGCCATCCAGCCGCCCGCCGGATTATGCCCCACTTGGCGGTCGGGCTCTCGCAGAAGCGCGTACTTTAGGTGTTGAACGACCGACCGCGGAGGGGTGAGAAAGCGGGAAAATCGCGCGGTGTCGCCGCCAAGGAAGCCCCACAGCAGCCGGAACAGCAGCAACGCGAGCAAGATGTCGCCGAACCGTGCGTGCCAAATCATCCAGTTTAGCCGCCACGTTCCATACGCCGCCGCCACCAGAGCCGCCATCAGCCAGTGGACGAGACGGATGGGAACGTCCCAGACAAGGACAACGCGCACCTCATCATTCATAGGCTCTGCCGGATGCTCGTCATGCTCGCCTTCGAAGTGCGCCCGAAGGGCGCGGGGGGACCATACATGCTGGCGGAAGAACGGACAGTCGCGCCAAATTGTTCGCTGCGCAAGCGTTGAGGAAAGCGTCCCCAACCCATCTGCAGGACGTTTCTGGTAGGCCGTTCCTGGCGCAGTCCGCCGGTATGGCAACTGTTCAGGAACGGCATCAACGGGTCGGATATCGGCGTTCGCGAGACCGTCCGCGACGCCCGCTCCCCGATGACGCCCGGAAAATCCGCTGCAAAGCTGCTGAAAACATCGAATTCGCGCCCGGAATTGCGAGGACCTCCGAAGCGTTGGGCAGCGGAAATGCGGCGCGAGCGGGACCGCACTTTCGCGCGCCCTGAACCCGGGCAGGACTTTCACGCGTCCGACGCGACGCTAGAACCGCGCCTTTCCGTTCATCGCGTTGATCAGCCAGACCCAGCCGAGCGTGAACGGCGCCAGCATGCTGAGGGCGACGACCTCCGTAAAACTCCGTTCGGCGGCGAGATCGAGGACGAGGCTCGGGCCGGGACGAGGGGCGTCCTTGACGCCGCTGTTCCGGTCGCTCACCCATTCGTCGGAATGGGCGTTGACGACTTCGGGCGCGCGGCGCCGATGGTCGCCGGGGCGCGACGCGCCCTCAGGCACGGAGAACGGAACCGACTTCCTGCTCACGCCGCTTTCCTCCGCGATGCGCCGAGCACCTCGGCGGCGAGGGCCTCGATTTCGCGCGCCGCCTCGCTCGACGGCGCGGCCTCGACGACCGAGAGTCCCTTGGCGACGCTCTCGGCATAGATCACGCGCTGATGCAGCGCCGCTGCGAGCACCGGCACGTCCTCGAACTGCGCCAGCGCATCGGCCGCGTCGCGGCCGATGGCGGTGCGGGCGATGCGCCGGTTGACGACGAAGGCGGCCTTTAACTGCTCCTTCATCACCTGCGCTTCGCGGATGAGCGCGACCGTGTCGGCCGCCGCCCAGACGTCGTAGGGCGAGGGCTGGACGGGGATCAGCACGTAGTCGCTGGCGAGGATCGCCGAGCGGCCGAGGTCGTTGACCCGCGGCGCGCCGTCGATGATGACGACGTCGTAGTCCTTGGCGAGTCGCGGCAGGTCGCGATGCAGCGTCGGTTTCGCCATGCCGACGATGGAAAAAGGCGGCTCGGCTTCGCGTATCGACGACCAGGCCATGGCGCTGCCCTGCGGATCGGCGTCGATCAGCAACACCCGCCGGCCGTCCGCGCGCGTAAGCGGCGGCAAGGTTGACCGCGACGGTCGTCTTTCCGACGCCGCCCTTCTGATTGAGAACGCCGACAATCATGGCGCGTTCCTTTTGCGGCCGGAAACGGTCGAGTCACCGCGTTTGTTGCAGTGCACAATATGTCGCACAAAGCACGCGGGCAGGCAAGGGCCCGCCGATCTGTCATGGCGCGCGAAAGGCTCGCTGGCCTCATGCGGCTGTGGCTCGCCAAGGGGATGGACCGCGTCAAGTTCGGGCAGCATGACAACGCTCTCCTGCTCGTTCGGATCGGTGCGGGCGACGACGGCGATGGCGGGCTCCGTGGCGCTCCGGTTGTACGGCAGGTGGGGAACGTTCGGCGGGGATATAGACGAAGTCTCCGGCGCGGGAGACGATGTGGTGCTCGAGCCGCTCGCCGTACCAGGTGCCGGCTTCGCCGCTGAGCACATAGATCGCGGTCTCATGCCGCTCGTGCTTGTGCGCTTTCGCCCGCGCGCCGGGCGGCATGGTGAGAATTTGCATATGGATGGCGCGCGCGCCGACCGTCTCCGCGGACACCGCCGGGGCATAGGCAAAGCCCTGCTTGCCGACGAACGGCTCTCCGGCGCGGACATTCGCACAGGATGCCGGCCCTGACGCCATGGCGTCATCCCGATCGAAGCGAGCAGCGATCGGCTCGAGAAGCAGATTACCGCGATCAGGGCGGTCGGCAAACCCAGGATAGTCATACGACACCGAGTTCGAGACACGATCGGGCTGTTGATCGCGGGGCTCGCGGGAGTTGCGTCGCGCGCAATTCGAGCTAAAGCGGGAGGGGGTCAGCACCAAGGAGCGCGGTTGATGGCGCCGACACGATTCTGGGCCGACATGACCTGGCGCGACTTTCGAGCGCGCCGACATGAGCGAGGTCATCGCGGTCCTGCCGGTCGCCGCGATCGAGCAGCACGGGCCGCACCTGCCGCTCGGCGTCGATGCCATCATCAACGAAGGCTACGTCCGGCGCGCCGCGGACGGCCATGCCGGACGACCTGCCGGTCCTGTTCCTGCCGGTTCAGGCGGTCGGCGTCTCGGGCGAGCACGCCGGACTATCCCGGCACGCTGACGCTCTCGGTCGAGACCGCGATCCGCGCCTGGACGGAGATCGGCGACAGCGTCGCGCGGACCGGCTGCCGCAAGCTCGTCGTGATGAATTCGCACGGCGGCAACGGCGCCGCGATCGAGGCGGTGACGCTTCATCTGCGCATGCGCTGGCGAATGCTCGCGGTCCACGCCTCCTGGCGGCGCCTCGGCTATCCGGACGGTCTGTTCTCGTCGCGCGAAGCGGCGCACGGCGTTCACGGCGGCGACGCCGAGACCTCGCTCATGCTCGCGCTCCGCCCCGACCTCGTGCGCGCCTGCCGAGGTCCGCGACTTCCCGAGCGCGGCCGAAGCGATCGAGCGCGACTTCGCGCTCCTGCGCGCCAAGCCGCCGCTCGGCTTCGCCTGGGCGGCGAGCGACCTCAATCCCGAGGGCGCGGTCGGGGAGGCCGACAAGGCGACGGCGGAAAAGGGCGAGGCGGCGATCGCCTACGGCGTCGAGCGGTTCATCGCGCTGCTGCGCGACGTCCAGGCTTTCGACCTCGCGCGACTCGCGCGACGGGCCGCTGGAGGCCGCGCCGTGAGCGGGCCGCACTTCGATTTCGAGCGCGAGGCGCATCGGCGCGGGCTGCCGCTGGGTCGCGGGCGTCGACGAGGTCGGGCGCGGCCCGCTCGCCGGGCCCGGTCGGCGTCGCCGCGGTGATCCTCGATCCCGACGACCTGCCGGAGGGGCTCGACGATTCGAAGGCGCTGCCCGAGGCCAAGCGCGACGCGCTGCGGCCCGTCATCTTCGCCAAGGCGATCAGCGTCTCGGTCGCCTTCGCCAGCGCCGAGGAGATCGACCGCTTCAACATCCGCGGCGCGACGCTGCGCGCCATGGCGCGCGCGGTCGCGCGCCCTGCACGTCGCGGCCGGACCTCGTGCTGATCGACGGGCGCGACATGCCGGACGGGCCTCGTCTGCCCGGCGCGGCCGATCATCGGCGGCGACGCGCTGTCGATGTCGATCGCCGCGGCCTCGATCGTCGCCAAGACGACCCGCGACGCGCTGATGCGCAACCTCGGCCGCGACTTTCCGCGGCTACGGCTTCGGCGACCATGCCGGCTACGCGACCGCCTTCCACCGCGAGGCGCTGGCGCGCCTCGGGCCCTGCCCCTACCACCGGCGCTCGTTCCGGCTCGCGCAAGGACGAGGCCGACGCCGAAAAGGTTTCGAAAGCGTTGAGGCCGGCCTCTCCTGTCGTCGCGCGCCGTACGAAAACGACACAGCGTCAAGCGCCGCCGCATAACCGGACCTTTACTTAAATCCGCGCATAAACGACGCGCCGGCTCGAACGCGCCGGCCGTTGCGTCGAGTGGTTCGTGTTGATGCGTACCTTGCGTGCCGGAGCGTCGCGTCTCCCCGCCCAGATTCAGGTTTTGCGTACTGGCGCCGGCGAGACGAAACGCCCGGCCGCAATCGGCCCGCGCGCCGCGCGACGTGATCCTCGTCGGCGACTGCGTCGCCGAAATGGAGAAGCTGCCGGCGGCCTCCGTCGACCTCGTCTTCGCCGATCCGCCCTACAATCTCCAGCTCGAAGGCGCGCTGTCGCGCCCCGACCAGAGCGTGGTCGACGCGGTCGACGACGACTGGGACAAGTTCGCCGATTTCGCCGAATACGACGCCTTCACGCGGGCCTGGCTCGCCGCCGCGCGCCGCGCTGATGAAGCCGAACGCCACCATCGTCGTCATCGGCTCCTACCACAACATCTTCCGCGTCGGCGCGATCCTGCAGGACCTCGGCTTCTGGATCCTCAACGACATCGTCTGGCGCAAGGCCAACCCGATGCCGAACTTCCGCGGCCGGCGCTTCACCAACGCCCACGAGACCATGATCTGGGCGGCGCGCGGGCCGGAGGCCAAGGGCTACACCTTCAACTACGAGGCGCTGAAGGCCGGCAACGACGACTGCCAGGCGCGCTCCGACTGGTTCCTGCCGATCTGCACCGGCGCCGAGCGGCTGAAGGACGCGTCCGGCCGCAAGACCCATCCGACGCAGAAGCCCGAGGCGCTGCTCGCGCCGCGTGCTGGTCGCGGCGTCCAACGCCGGCGACCTGGTGCTCGACCCGTTCTTCGGCTCCGGCACGACCGGCGCCGTCGCGCGACGGCTGCGGCGCGCCTACATCGGCATCGAGCGCGATCCGGCTTACGCCGAGGCGGCGCGGCAGCGGATCGCCGCGGTCGAGCCGCTTGCCGAGGAGGCGGTCGCGACCGCCCCGACGCGGCGCAGCGAGCCGCGCATCGCCTTCGCGAGCCTGATCGAGGCGGGGCTCGTCGCAGCCCGGCGAACGGCTCCTCGACGCCCGCCGGCGCCACGCGGCGCTGGTGCGCGCGGACGGCTCGCTCGCCGCCGGCCCGGCGATCGGCTCGATCCACAAGATCGGCGCGCTGGTGCAGGGCCTGCCCGCCTGCAACGGCTGGACCTTCTGGCACGTCGAACGCGGCCGGGCGGCTGACGTCGATCGACGATCTGCGCGCCGACGTGCGCGCGAGCCTGCGCGAGGCCGCCGAATAGGCGCTCTTCAGCGCCTTTCGCTTCGCGCGCGCGCTTCGGCGCGGCGAAGTCCGCCGCCCGCAGCAAGAACACCTCGCCCTCGCTCTCCTCGGTGTCGAGCCAGACGAACGGCAGGTCCGGGATAGTCGCGCGCAGAGAGCTCGCGCCCCCGGCCGATCTCGCAGATCAGCGCGCCGTCCGCGCGTCAGATGCTCGCGGCGCCTCGGCGAGAATCCGCCGCACGATGTCGAGCCCGTCCGCGCCGCCGGCATGGGCCATGCGCGGCTCGGCCGCGTATTCGGGCGGAAAGGCGGCGACCGCCTCCGCGTCGACATAGGGCGGATTGGTCAGGATCAGGTCGTAGCGCTCGCCCTGCCAGCGGCTGCGAACAGATCGCCCTCGACGAGCCGGATGCGGTCGGCGAGCCCGTGCTCCTCGACGTTGCGCCTGGCGACCGCGAGCGCGTCGGCCGACAGGTCGACCGCGTCGATCGCCGCGTTGGGAAAGACGCGCGCGGCGAGGATGGCGAGCGAGCCGCCGCCCGTGCACAGGTCGAGGACGCGCGACGACCGCCTCCGGATCGCCGATCAGCGCGTTGTCCTCGGCGAGCGCCGTCATCAGGAGTTCGCCGATGAAGCTGCGCGGCACGATGACGCGCTCGTCGACGTAGAACGGCACGCCCTGGATGTAGGCGCGGTTGAGGAGATAGGCGGCGGGCTTGCGCGTCGTCGACGCGCGCCTCGATCAGCGCGTCGAGCCGCTCGCCGCTCGCCGCGCAGCAGCCTGCGCGTCGAGGAACGGATCGAGCGTGTCGATCGGGAGGTGCAGCCCCTCGAGGATGAGATAGGCGGCCTCGTCGAGCGCCGTCGTCGCGCCGTGGCCGAAGGCGAGGCCTTGCCGCGCGGAAGCGGCCGACCGCGTAGCGCAGCCAGTCGCGCGGCGTGGCGAAGAGCTCGAGCCGTTCGCTGGCGTCGCTCCAGCTTGCGGCGAGGCGCCGGCGGCGCCGCTGGCGGTCACGCCCCGTGCTTGCAATCCCGCATGAAGTGCTTGCGCGGCTTGCCGTGAAGGTTCTGCGCGTCGGCCTTCTGCGAGCATTCGATCGATCTGGCCGAGCGGGCGCCGGCGTCCCTGGCGGCGCCTGCGGCGCGTCGCGGCGTGTCGTCGGTCGCCGCGTCGAAGGCGCAGCGCCGCGCCGGAGACGAGGACGCAGAGCGCCGCGGCGCCAGCCAGAGCCTTGAATTCGCATTTCGAAATCATCTCCGTCACGATCGGCTGCCACGCCCGGCGCCGCTTATAAGCGGCGGGCCCGGAAATTCAACACGCGAGCGCCGCGACGCTGCGGCGCTGGAGGCGAGGACAAGCGCCTGCCGGGTCGCGCTATGAGCCGTGCCGCCATGCGTCGTCTCGTCCATCGAAGCCCGCTCGTCGAACATTTTCCCGATTTCCGGGTCGCCTTCGTGCTGGCCGGGCCGCTGACGGTCGCGCCGGCCCGGTCGGCGGCGCTCGCCGCCGAGATCGCCGCGGCCGAGGCCGAGTGCCGGGCGCGCTGGGCCGGCATGGAGCTTTCCGCCATCCCCGGCGTCGCCGCCTGGCGCGCGGCCTACAAGGGCTTCGGAATCAAGCGGACGAGCTACCGCTCGTCGGTCGAGCGGCTGATCAAGCGCGTGCTGGCGGGCCAGCCGCTGCCGGAGATCAACGCGCTCGTCGACCTCTACAACATGGTGTCGCTGACGAGCGCGCCTCTGCCTCGGCTGCGACGATCTCGACAGGACCGAGGGCGACCTCGTCTTCCGCTTCTCGAGGCCCGACGACAGTTTCGTCGACATGGGCGCGGAGGCGGGCGAGGACCCGAACGATCCGCCGAAGGAGGGCGAGGTCGTCTACGCCGACGCCCGCCATGTGCTCTGCCGGCGGTGGAACTGGCGCCAGGACGCGCGCACCGCCTCGAGCGTCGAGACCCGCCGCGCCGTCCTTACCGTCCAGTCGAACGGCTTCGGCGACGTCGAAGCCGCGGCGGCGCGTCTCGCCCGCCTCATCGCCCGCGAATGCGGCGCGGCGTGCCAGATCGAGGTTCTGGACCGGAGGCGGCCGGCGGCGACGGTCGAGGGCGTAGCGATCGGCAAAGGCGGAGGGCTCGCGCCGGTCCTTGGCAGCTAGGAATCGAGTGATGTCAAAGTGACGGCGCC
>CAWANA010000014.1:0-85585 GCA_963783275.1 uncultured Alphaproteobacteria bacterium
TTACCAAAAACCAGGGATTCTTCCACGAGCGATTTAATGATTTCAATAGCTTACAGCCAAGTAGCGCGATTGCAGCGCGTTCGGCCGCCGGTCGGGCGGGGTCCATACCCGTCGCGAAACCACGCGCCCTGCGGACAGCGCCGGCGGAATTAGCGACCCCGCCCTACACAGGCGCCCATCGTTTCAGTACGCGCTCGCCTCGTTCAGCGCCGCCATGTCAGCCGGCGTCAGCGTCAGTTCCGTCGCGCGGATCAGGCTCTCGACCTGCTCGAGCGAGGTGGCGCTGGCGATCGGCGCGGTGACGCCGGGGCGCGCCATCGATCCAGGCGAGCGCGACCTCGGCGGGCTTGGCCTTGTGGCTCGCCGCGACCGCTTCGAGCGCGTCGAGGATGCGGAAGCCGCGCGGATTGAGATAGGCCTTCACGCCGCCGCCGCGCGGGCTCTTCGCGAGGTCCGCCTCGGTGCGGTACTTGCCCGACAGAAAGCCCTTCGCCAGGCTGAAATAGGTGATGACGCCGATTTCCTCGCGCCGGCAGAGGTCCGCGAGGCCGCCCTCGAACGCGGCGCGGTCGGCGAGATTGTATTCCGGCTGCAGGACCTCGTAGCGCGGCACCGCCGCGCGCCTTGGCCGCCGCGAGCGCCTGCTCGAGCAGCGTCGCGGTGAGGTTGGAGGCGCCGCACCAGCGGATCTTGCCCTTTCTCGATCAGGCGCTGATAGGCGCCGAGCGTCTCGGCGAAGGGCGTCGCCATGTCGGGCCAGTGCGAGAGGTAGAGGTCGATGACGTCGGTCTGAAGCCGCTTCAGCGACGCTTCGACCGCCTGCTCGATATAGGCCGGCGACAGGCCCTCCTTGCCCTTGCCCATCGGCGAGCCGACCTTGGTGATGACGGATGACGCGGGCGCGGTTTCCGCGCGCCTTCATCCATTCGCCGATGATCGTCTCGGACTCGCCGCCGTGATTGCCGGGCGCCCAAGACGAATAGACGTCGGCCGTGTCGATCGCGGCGGGCGCGCGCTGCCGCGAAGCGGTCGAGCACGGCGAAGGACGCCGCCTTGTCGGCGGTCCATCCGAACACGTTGCCGCCGAGAACGATCGGCGCGATGCTGAGGTCGGTTCGGCCGAGGCGGCGAGTTGGCATTGTCTCTCTCCCATTTTGGCGAGGATAGCCAAAGCGGGCGCGTGCGGGAAGCGCATCCGCCGACGGCCGCGGACTGTTTCGGACCCCGTCACAAAAGTTTGAAGATGGGAAAGGCGGTCCGATATGGGCGACGATGCAATCTTGCAGGCGCGCCGGGGGTTCGCCGACGAACTGCGGCTGGTCGCCAAGGCGAGCGACGACAAGGTTGTCGAAGCCTTCGCGAGCGTTCGTTGGACCGCCTCCTTTGCGGATACCCGGTCCCTCGGACATGAGCGCCTATCGGCATGCTATCGACATCCTGTCGGGTTGCGTAATTCCTTGATCCGCGCGAAGATCGCGCGCGCAAGGCGACGCCGCGGCAAGGCGGTTCGGCGGCGAGGAACTTAGACATGGCGGATTCGAATCTGGCCACGGCGACGGCAAATAAACAGACGCCCTTCTGGCTGCGCGAGCTTCCGTATTTCGCGATCATTGTCCTCGGCCTGATCGGCATCAGCTGGAACAGCCTCTCGCGAACCCCATCGACGACCTACTGGGAATTTGTCACGCCGATCGTGGGGGCCATCTGCATCTGGTCGGGATGGAATCCAGGCGACACGGGCGGCGATCGGGTCCGGCTGATCGTCCAGCAGGTCCTCCACTGGGCGGCGTTTCTCGTCGCAATGGCGCTTCTCCTGACCACCAGCACGCGCGGGCTTCTCAACGTCGACGCGGTCAGCCTGATCCTGCTGACGCTGCTCGGGCTCGGCGTCTTCACCGCCGGCTTGAACCTCTGGTCGTGGAGGCTCTGCGTCGCCGGCGCATTTCTCGGCCTCGCGGTCCCGCTGATCGCATGGGTCCAGCGCGCGGCGTTGCTCATGTTCCTGATCGGTTTGGCGGTGGTCGCAATTTGGCTGGCGGTCGAGTGGTTCCGGGGCCGGAGCGAGGGCGAGAGCGCGTAAGAGGTCCTCAGTCCCTATCCTCGTCGCGTTGCGGGAAGCGATTGCGGCGCGGGTCAAACGCGAGTCTCCCGAGCGAAACCGCTCAAAGAGTCCTCGCGCGCTATGGATTAGGCCTTCCGAAGGGTCTTGGCCCGGTTGCTCCGGAGGCGTATCACGCCCTCGATCACGATCTGACGGGCGACGGCTAAGCGGACTCGATCGCCTGATGCGGCGGCGGACGTCGAAACCCAGCCTTGAAAGTCCGTTGAGCGATCCCCTTATCGTGATTGGCGGCCGGGGGGCTGCTCCCTTATGGAGTCGCCCATGACCGCCCTCACGACGCATCGCACGCTCGTCCTCGCCTCCGTGATGGCGGCGAATTTCATGATCGCCATCGAGGCGACCATCGTCTCGACCGCGATGCCGCAGATCGCGGCGCAACTCGGCGGCCTCGAGCTCTACAGCTGGGTGTTCGCCGCCTTTCTGCTCACCCAGACCGCGACGACCGTCGTGTTCGGCAAGCTCTCCGACCTCAGGGGCCGAAAGGTCGTCATGCTCTCGGGGATCGCGATCTTCCTCGTCGGCTCGATTCTCTGCGGCTTCGCCTGGTCGATGCCGGCGCTGATCGCCTTCCGCCTGCTGCAGGGCGTCGGCGCGGGCGCGGTGCAGCCGACGGCGATGACGATCGTCGGCGACCTCTATTCCGTGCACGAGCGCGGCAAGATCCAGGGCTGGCTCGCCAGCGTCTGGGCGATCTCGGCGGTCCTCGGCCCGCTCGTCGGCGTCGCTCATCATCCAGTATTGGTCGTGGGCCTGGATCTTCTGGATGAACCTGCCGATCGGCGCTCGCCGCCGCGGCCGGATTCTGGTTCTACCTGCACGAGAAGACGTCGGAGAAGCGCGGGACGATCGACCACCTCAGCGCCGGCGTGTTCACCATCGCCATCGCCGCGGTGATGGCGGCGATGACCGCCTTCTCGACCGCGGGCTGGACCGAGATCGCGATCATCAGCGCGATCGCCGTCGTCGCCGTCGCGGCCTTCGTCGTGCAGGAGCGCCGCTCGCCCGAGCCGATGATCTCGCTCGAAACTCTGGGGCCGCCGGCCGATCGCGGCGGTCAACGCCTCCTCGCTGTTCGCCGGCATGGTGATGATCGGGCTCACGACCTTCCTGCCGGTGTTCGTGCAGGGCGTGATGGGCAGGCCGCCGCTGACGGCGGGCTTTGCGCTGTCGGCGATGGTGCTCGGCTGGCCGATCGGCGCGACGCTGTCGCCGCGCCTGTGGAAGCGCTTCGGCCTGCGCAACGTGCTGCGGGCCGGCTCGGCGCTGATCCCGATCGGCGCGCTCGCCTTCGTCTTTCTCCGGCGCCGACACGCCGCCGGTCGTCGCCGGCGATCGGCTCGGCGATCGTCGGCCTCGGCATGGGCCTGTCGAGCAGCGCCTCGATCGTGATGATCCAGGAGATCGTCGACTGGTCGGAGCGCGGCAGCGTCACCGCCGCCTATCTGTTCGCGCGCACGCTCGGCAGCACGTTCGGCGCGACGGTGTTCGGCGCCGTGCTGAATTTCGGGCTCAAGCACGCCGGCCTCGGCGCCGTCAGCCCGGACCAGCTCCGCCGCCTGCTCGACGGCGGCGAGGCGGCGGCGAACGGGGCGCTGAAGGGCGCGCTCGACGGCTCGCTGCGGGTGACCTTCATCTCGATGTTCGTCGTCGCGCTGCTGGTCGCGGCGACGGCGGCGCTGGTGCCGAAGGTCAAGTTCGCCGCACGGCGCGCGCCGGCGGAGTAAACACCGCCACGAAGGACACGAAGGTTTACAAAGCCTTCGCGCCTCTTTGTGATTTTCGTGGCGACTTATCCCACGACCTTGTCCTGAGGAGCGACGCCGCAGGCGACGCGTCTCGAAGGACGCTCCCGCCGCTCCGGGAGCGGCGCCCACGGGAACGTCCTTCGAGACGCCCGCGTCGCGGGCTCCTCAGGACGAGGTCGAGACGTGCGCATGCGCTTACATCAGCAGCCCGCCGGCGACGGCGACGACCTGGCCGCTGATGTAGTTCGATTCCGGGCGTGCAGAAGAGATAGACCGCGTCCGCCGCCTCTTCCGGCGTGCCGCCGCGGCCGAGCGGGACCATGCGGTCGATCGTCTCGAGGAGGTGCGGCTGGACGCCGACCTTGATCGCGCGCCCGGCGACGTCGATCGTCGCCTGCTTCTCCTCGATCGCCTGGGTCAGCCGGGTCTGGATCAGGCCGAAGGCGACGCAATTGACGTTGACCTTGTAGCGGCCCCACTCCTTGCACAGCGTCCGGGTGACCCCGATGAGCGCCGCCTTGGCGGCGGAATAGCTGATCTGGCCCGGATTGCCGTAGAGGCCGGCGAGCGAGGAGATGTTGACCACCTTGCGGAACACCTCGCGTCCCTCCGCCGCCTCCTGCTTGGCGAAGACGCGGATCGGCTCGGCGGCCGCGCGCAGGATGCGGAACGGCGCGACGAGATGAACGTCGAGCATCGCCTGGAACTGCTCGTCGGTCATCTTCTGCACCGTCGCGTCCCAGGTGTAGCCGGCGTTGTTGACGATGATGTCGAGGCCGCCGAGCTTCTCGATCGCGGCGCCGACGAAGCGGTCGGCGAAGCCCGGCGCGGTGACGTCGCCGTTGACCGCGACCGCCTCGCCGCCGGCGGCCTTGATCTCGGCGGCGACCGCGTCGCCGGGCTCGGAATCGAGGTCGTTGACCACCACCTTCGCGCCGTGGCGGGCGAGCTTCAGCGCGATCGCCCGGCCGATGCCGCGGCCGGAGCCCGAGACGAGCGCGACTTTACCGGCAAGATTGCTCATGAGGCCTCCCGAACGATCAGAGCGCGACGATGGCTTCGCCGGCGAGCTTGACGTCGCCGGTCTCGTCCTTCGCGGTGAGCGCGAGGCGGGCGCGGCGCTCGCCCTCGGCCTCGAAGAACTCGGCGACCGTCCCCTCGCAGCGGATCGCCGCGCCGAGCTGGGTGATGGCGACGAAGCGGGTGGAGAAGGCGCGCAGGCGATCCGGGCGGACGGCGTCGGTCAGCGCCTGGCCGAGCAGGCCCATGACCAGCATGCCGTGCGAGAAGACGTCGGGGAACCCGGCCTTTTTGGCGAAATCGCTGTCGATGTGGATCGGGTTGTGGTCGCCCGACGCGCCGGCATAGAGCGCGAGTTTCGCTCGGGTGATCGGCGGGAAGGTCTTGTCGACGACGGCGTCGCCGACCTTCGGCGCTCATCGAGCTTGACGGTCATGCGGCGCTCCCTAGTTGCGGACGACGACGACGCGGACGCAGTCGGCGACCGTCTCGCCGCGCTGGTTGGTGACGCGCGTCGTCATGTCGATCATCGTCAGCGCGCCGCCCTTCTTCTGCTGCACGTCGGTGATGCTGGAGACGAAGGTCAGCGAATCGCCGACATGGACCGGCGCGCGATAGACGAACTTCTGCTCGCCGTGCAGGATGCGGGCGATGTCGATGTTCAGCGCTTCGAGCAGGGCGAACGGATCGCTCGTGGTCGATCATCTCCAGGCAGAAGAGATAGGTCGGCGGGATCGGACGCGCCGGCGAAGCCCGCGGCCTTCGCGGCCTCGTCGTCGCGGTAGATCGGATTCGTCTCGCCCATCGTGTCGAGGAAGAACCTGAGCCGGCCCGGCTCGACGCGGGCGTGGGTCGGCGGCAGCTCGAGCCCGATGGCGGACGCGTCGACCATGCGCCTCAGGTCCGCTCGTACAGGGTGACGACGCAGGCGCCGCCGAGCCCGAGATTGTGCTGGAGCGCGTGGCGCGCGCCCTCGACCTGGGTCGGCCCGGCGGTCCCGCGCAACTGGCGGGTCAGCTCGTAGCACTGGGCGAGGCCGGTCGCGCCGAGCGGATGGCCCTTGCTGAGCAGGCCGCCCGACGGGTTGGTGACGACCCGCCCGCCGTAGGTGTTGTCGCCGGCGTCGATGAACGCTTCCGCGCCGCCTTCGGGGCAGAGGCCCAGCGCCTCGTAGGTGATGAGCTCGTTCTGGGCGAAGCAGTCGTGCAGTTCGACGACCGTGATCTCCGACGGGCCGACGCCCGCTTCCTCGTAGACCTTGTTCGCCGCCGCCTTCGCCATGTCGTAGCCGACGAGCCGCATCATGTCGCGCGCCTCGAAGGTCGAGGGCGTGTCGGTCGTCATCGCCTGGGCCTTGATCGCGACCTCGGCGTTGAGGCCGTTCTCGCTGGCGAAGCGCTCCGAGACGAGCACGGCCGCCGCGCCGCCGCAGGTCGGCGGGCAGGCCATGAGGCGCGTCATCACGCCGGGCCAGATGACCGTGTCGTTCATGACGTCGTCCGGCGCTCACCTCCTTGCGGAAGATCGCGAGCGGATTGGCCTTGGCGTGGCGGCTCGCCTTGGCGCGGACCTTGGCGAAGGCCTCGAGCTTCGTGCCGTATTTCTTCATGTGCGCGAGGCCCGCGCCGCCGAAATAGCGCAGCGCCAGCGGGACGCCCGGCGCGTCGATCGAGGTCGTCGGCGAGCGCGTCGAAATCCTCGAACGGGCTCGGACGGTCGGTGTAGACCGAGCCGAGCGCGCCGGGCTTCATCTGCTCGAAGCCGAGCGCGAGCACGCAGTCGGCGGCGCCGGAGGCGACCGCCTGGCGGGCGAGAAAGAGCGCGGTCGAGCCGGTCGAGCAGTTGTTGTTGACGTTGACGATCGGAATGCCGGTCAGCCCCAGGCGATAGAGCGCCCGCTGCCCGGAGGTCGAGTCGCCGTAGACATAGCCGACATAGGCCTGCTCGACGGCGTCATAGGAGACGCCGGCGTCGGCAAGCGCGCGCCGCGCGGCCTCGGCGCCCATCTCGTGATAGGGCGCGCTCGCGCCCGGCTTGGCGAAGGGGATCATGCCGACGCCCGCGACGATCACCTTGGACGCCATCGTCTCACCTCCCTATTTACCCGCTGGACATTATCTTACCCGACGGTAATATATCGCGCAAAAGAGGCCTGTCAAGAAAGTCGCCGGGACGCAAGGATGTGGTGAAACTGGGCGTGGTGAAACCGATCGTCGACGATCCGCCGTGGACGCCGTTCGAGGACCGCCGGCGTCTGCGCGACGAGAAGCGCGAGGCGGTGTTGCGCATGGCGGTGCGCCTTTTTCTGGAAGAGGGCTACCACCGCACCCCACTCGCGCGGATCGCCGAGCGGCTCAACATCACCAAGCCCGCGCTCTACAATTATTTCCGAAGCAAGGAGGAGATTCTCATCGAGCTCTTCCGTCTCGGCGACGAGCTTTATGAGGAGAATTTCGGCCGCATCGAGCGCGAGAGCGGCGAAGGGCTCACAAAACTCAAGGCGCTGATCCGGGCTTACGCGTGGTCGATGACGACGGACTTCGGCATGTGCTTCGCGAGGCTCGACGACCGGGAGCTGGGAGACGAAGCGCGCGCGGCCGTTCGGCGCTCGAAGCGGCGCTACGATCTGGCGTTTCGCCGGGAGATCGAGCGCGGCGTCGAGGACGGCTCGATCAGGCCCTGCAACGCAAGGCTCGCCGCCTTCGCGGTCGCGGGCGCGCTGAATGGGATCGCCGACTGGTATAGACCGGGGGGAGCGCTGTCGGCTGACGCCGTCGCCGGGGAATTCGCCGAGCGGCTGACCGAAGGGCTCGCTGCGCCGGCCTGACCGGCGCAAAGCCGACGAAGAGCATTGGGAGGAGAGGCATGGCGGCGCTCGATATCGAAAGGGCCGATTTCCTGAAGGACGACGACATCGTCATCTTCGAGAATTCGGTCGGCAAATTCTTCGACGAGCACGCGCCGCCCGAGCGCATCGAATCCTGGCGCCGCGAGGGGATCGTCGAGCGGTCGTTCTGGCGCGAGGCCGGCGAGGCGGGGCTCCTGTGTCTCGCCGTGCCGGAGGAATACGGCGGTGCCGGCGGCGACTTCCGCCACGAGGTCGTCCTGATGGAGGCCATCGCGCAAGAAGCAGATCAGCGGCTTCGCCGCCTCGCTGCACAACGCCATCGTCGCCCCCTACATCCTCCACTACGGCTCGGAGGAGCAGAAGCGCGGTGGCTGCCGAAGATGGCGTCCGGCGAATTCATCGGCGCCATCGCCATGACCGAGCCCGGCGCCGGCTCGGACCTGCAGGGCGTGCAAGACGACCGCCAAGCTCGACGGCAACCACTACGTCATCAACGGCCAGAAGACCTTCATCACCAACGGCCAGCTCGCCGATCTGGTCATCGTCGTCGCCAAGACCGATCCGGCGAAAGGCGCCAAGGGCACCTCGCTGATCGTCGTCGAGACGGCCGACGCGCCGGGGTTTCAGCGCGGGCCGCAACCTCGACAAGATCGGCATGGAGGCGCAGGACACCTCCGAACTGTTCTTCGACGACGTGCGCGTCCCGACCGCCAACCTGATCGGCGCCGCAGGAGGGCCAGGGCTTCGTGCAATTGATGCAGCAATTGCCGCAGGAGCGCCTGAAGATCGGCGATCGGCGGCATCGCGGTGATCGAGCGGGCGCTCGACGACACCATCGACTACGTCAAGGAGCGGAAGGCGTTCGGCCAGCGGCTGATCGACTTCCAGAACACCCAGTTCAAGCTCGCCGAATGCAAGACCGAGGCGACGGTCGGCGCGCGTCTTCGTCGACCGGCTGATCGGCCTGCATCTCGAGGGCAAGCTCGACGCGGCCACGGCTTCGATGGCGAAATACTGGGTCTCCGATCTCGAGTGCAAGATCGTCGACGCGTGCTTGCAGCTTGTTCGGCGGCTACGGCTACATGAACGAATATCCGATCGCCCGCATGTTCCGCGACAGCCGCGTCCAGCGCATCTACGGCGGCGCCAACGAGATCATGAAGGTGCTGATCGCCCGCACGCTGTGAGCGGCGACACGGCGCATTCGAATTCGGGAGAAACGCGGATGACGATGGCCACATACGAGCGGCGCGGGGCGATCGCGGTCCTGACCCTCGACAATCCCGAGAAATACAACGCGCTCGGCGGCTCGATGCTTGCCGACCTCACGGCCGCTTTCGCGAAAGCCGAGGCGGACGATGCGGTCCGCGCCGTCCTTCTCACCGGCGCCGGCAAGGGCTTCTGCGGCGGCGCCCAACTGGGAACGGCGACCTTCGAGGCGGGCGGGGAAGTCGGCGACTGGATGCGCGCCTCGATCAATCCGCTGATCGAAAGCGTGCGCGCGTCGCGCTTGCCCGTCGTAGTTGCGGTCAACGGACCGGCGGCCGGGGCAGGCGTCGGCCTTGCGCTGATGGGCGACGTGGTGGTCGCGGCGCGCTCGGCGAAATTCGTGCTGAGTTTCGTCAAGCTCGGCGCCGCGCTCGACGGCGGGACGACCGCCTTTCTTCAGCGGGCGATCGGCGCGCCGCGCACGCGCGCGCTGGCGTTGCTCGGCGAGCCGCTGACCGCCGAGACCGCGGCGGCCTCAGGCCTCATATGGAAGGTCGTCGACGACGAGGCGCTGATGGGCGAAGCCTTCGCGCTCGCCGAGCGTCTCGCCGAAGGGCCGCCCGTCGCGATCCGGCTGATCAAGGCGCAGCTCGAAGCGGCCTGGAGCCGCGATCTCGCTGAGGCGCTCGACGCCGAGGCGAGCGCGCAGTCGACGGCCTTTGCGACCGAAGACCTGCGCGAAGGCGCCGCCGCCTTTGTCGAGAAACGGAAGCCGCGCTTCACCGGCCGTTAACCTGGGGTTCCGTCACGCGGATCGGGAAGTCACGGTTTCTTCTTTGGCGCAGGCTGACTGAAAGCGGCGTCTACCTCGCCTTCCTTGATGCGCTTTGCCGGATCGCCGCGCTCTCCGAGGTTTTGTTCTTCAGTGCCGTCGCCCATCATTCCCGGATGGACAATGGCCCCGGGCTGCTTGACGTCTTTTCTGGCGTCCTTGGGTGCAGGTTTGTCGGTCATGGGCAAGTCCTTCTTGTTGGCGGTTTCGGGCTCGCTCCCGCAACGTGAGCCAATCAACACGACGGCGGCCGAGAGCGTGAGGGTCGGAATCTACTCAGACGCCCGCATCCAGGCTTGAACACGCGAACGCCTTGGAAGGTTCCGCTGCGTCTCGTTGAGACAGATCCCAGTCACGGGGGTCGCGAGCGCCGACGGCGCCCTATTCGAACGTCGCGCCGAGCCGCTCCATCGCCGGGCGGAAGGTCGGGAAGCTGGTCGCGATCATGCGCCGTGTCGTCGACCGTCATCGGCTCGCGGCTCGCGAGCCCCATGACGAGAAAGCTCATGGCGATGCGGTGATCCATGTGGGTCGCGACCAGGCCGCCGCCTTCGGCGCGGCGCCGCCCTCGACGAGGAGATCGTCGCCTTCGATTCGCTGCGCGACGCCCGCGGCGGCGAGACCGGCCGCGACCGCGGCGAGGCGGTCGCTCTCCTTGACGCGCAGTTCGTGCAGGCCGCGCATCCGCGTCGTCCCGGAGGCGAAGGCCGCGGCGACCGCCAGGATCGGATATTCGTCGATCATCGAGGGCGCGCGGGCCGCCGGAACGTCGACCCCTTTCAGCGCGCTCGCCCGCACGCGCAGGTCCGCGACCTCCTCGCCGCCCTCGACGCGCCTGTCGAGGATGTCGATGTCGGCGCCCATCTCGATCAGCGTCGTGAGCAGCCCCGAGCGCAGCGGGTTGGTCATCACGCCCTCGACCACGATGTCGGAACCGGGCACGATCAGCGCCGCGACGATCGGGAACGCCGCCGACGACGGATCGGCCGGCACGACGACCGGCACGGGCCTTGAGCTCCGGGCGTCCGACGAGCGTCGATGCGCCGGCCCTCGCCCTCGGGCGTCACCGTCACCTCGGCCCCGAAATGGGCGAGCATCTTTTCGGTGTGGTCGCGCGAGGCCTCGGCCTCGATCACGGTCGTCGTCCCGCGCGCGTTGAGGCCGGCGAGCAGCACGGCTGACTTGATCTGCGCCGAGGCGACCGGCGTCCGGTAGAGGATCGGGGCGGGGTCGCGCGCGCCTTTGAGCGTGATCGGGCAGCGCCCGCCCTCGGCCTGCGGCCAGAACCTCGCGCGCCCATCAGCTTGCAGCGGATCGAGGATGCGGTTCATCGGCCGCTTGCGCAAGCTGGCGTCGCCGTCGAAGGTCGCCGTGATCCCGTGTCCGCCGACGACGCCCATCATCAGCCGCGAGCCGGTGCCGGCGTTGCCGAAGTCGAGCGTGTCGCGGGGCGGAATAAGCGCGCCGAGGCCGGGCCCGCGGATGCGCCAGCGGCCAGGCGCGAGCCGCTCGACCGCCGCGCCCAAGCGCCTCGCAGGCCTTGCCGGTGCGCAGCACGTCGTCGCCCTCGAGCAGACCCTCGACCGACGTCTCGCCGCAGGCGAGGAGGCCGAAGAGAAAGGCGCGGTGCGAGATCGACTTGTCGCCCGGCGGCCGGAACCGGCCGCTGAGCGCGCGGCGCGCTGGCCGCGCTGAGCGGAGCAGCCTCGAGCGGCGTGGGACGAAGGAACGGACACGCGGAGACCCGGTTCATGACAGACGACGAGCGCCGCTCGTATCATCGCGCCGGACCCCCGTCGAGGGCGGCGGAAACATGCATTGACAGGGTTCGTCGACCTGTCTAACCGGGGCGCTTCCGAAAACCGCCCTTGAAACGACAGGGAACCGATCGCAGTGGCCAAACCCGAGCTCGGCGCCAAGCGCCAATGTCAGGCGTGCGGGGCCAAATTCTTCGATCTCAACAAGGATCCGATCGTCTGCCCGAAATGCGGCACGGTCTTCCAGGGGGCGGCGCTGCGCGCCCGCGTCGCCTCGAAGGACGATGAAGAGGATACGGAGCTGACCGCCCCGGCGGGCGTCGACATCGTGTCGCTCGACGAGGTCGAGGCCGGCGAGGAGAAGGCGGTCGAGACGGCGGTCGAGGACATCGACGTCGAGGACGACGCCGCCGACGTCGAGGACGACACCTTCCTCGAGGAGGAGGAAGAGGACGAGGACGACGTCACCAACCTGATCGACGGCGACATCGCGCCGGACGAGGAAGGCTGACCTGAAGCGTCGCCTTGGGGCCGCCGTGTGGCTCCAGGCGACGGTTTCGCGACAGGGTCCGCTTTTTTTCGCGATAGGCCTTGTGGCGGACGAAGCTTTGCGGCTATACCGCGGCCCGCGCGACGATCCGGCGCTTCGCCCCAAACGAAGCCGCCGTCGCGAGAATGGAAAATGGGGCCATAGCTCAGTTGGGAGAGCGCTTCAATGGCATTGAAGAGGTCGTCGGTTCGATTCCGTCTGGCTCCACCATCCCATCCGGTCGTTTTCTGTATCCCCGCGAATCTGTTCGAAATTTCTGAGGCTTGCGAGAGTCCTCAGCTTGGCCGCGCCACCGGCGGAATGTAGGTCTCCAGTTCCGGCGAGGGCAGTTCGACCACCTTGCCGAGTTCGGCGGAGCGATAGAGCGCCATGAGCATTTCGGCGACGCCGACGCCGTCGACGAAGGTTTCGGCCGGCATGCGGCGATGCCGGAAGGCGTCGACCATGTGCCGATCTTCGCCGATATAGCCGTAGACGCCCGCCTCGTCCTCCAGAACCGGCATCAACCCCTGCTCGGCGTTCTGCTTCTCGACGAGGTCCTCCCCCTGTCCTCCAACGATGGCGCGCGACAGGAAGACCTTGAGCCCCCCGCCCAGCGAGTTGAACTCCATCGCATATTCGGGTCCCAGGACCTCGATGGAGATGCGCAGTCCCGCGCCCACGTAGGCCCACGAATTGGTCGCCTCCACCAGGACCTCGGCGCCGTCCGCGTCCTTGAAAAGCAGCGCCGCACGCGAATAATCCTCGGCGGGGCGGGCGCCGTAGTCGACTTCTCGGCCCATCGTGGCCTTCAGTTTCTCCACGTACTCGGGCCGCGTCCATTTGAGGCTTCCGATCGTTGCGCTTGCGCTGACGAGCGTGAGGTCGCTGCGCGGCGCGCCGGGCTTCGTCAGGAGGTAGCGAGCCACCTCGACGCTGTGACAGCCCATATCCGACAGCACGCCGCCGCCTTGCTTCGCGCCCTGCCAGAACCAGGGCTTGTGCGGACCGCTATGCTCCTCCGCCGCGCGCGCGATGTAGGGCCGGCCGCTGATCGGCGCGGCGCGCCGCCAGATGATGTCCTTGCCGCGCTGAATCGCGGTCGAGAAGACCTGGTTCTCGAGATAGCCGTGCAGGAGCCCGGCGCTCTCCGCCAGGCGCAGCATCTCCCGCGCCTCGGCGAGGGTTCGCGCAAGCGGCTTTTCGCAGGCGACGCCGATGAGCGGCGTCCGGCCGGCCGTCTTGAAGGCGCTGATTTCGCGCATGATGGCGAGCCGCGCATCGTTGGGGGCGAGGATCCAGACCGCGTCGATCTCGCCCGAGGTCAGCATCGCCTCGAGCGAGGCGAAGGCCCTGCAGGGGCCGAGCTCGAGCGCATTGATCTCCTTCGCAAGCGCTTCGCTCCGCGCCGCCGTCGGATTGGTGACCCCGGCGATCGTGACATGGCGGACGGACAGGAACGCCTGGACATGGAATTGCGCGATGAACCCCGCGCCGATCAGTCCGACGCGCAGCCGAGCAAGGGAATCCGAACCGTTCATTGTTGTCGCCTCCTTTTGCGCGACCCGCCGCGCCTAACCGCGGAGGCGCCGCTGACGTCCGTAGAACAGCATGAGCGCCAGCAGGACGGCGCCATAGATGATCTGCCGGCCGAAGGGCGGGATGCTCAATGTCGTTAGAATGCTTTGCAGGACCACGAGGAACACCGCCCCGGCCATCGTGCCCCAGTAGCCGCCGCTGCCGCCGGCGAGCGACGTTCCGCCGATGACGACGGCGATGATCGAGGGCAGCATGTATTGTTCGCCCGCCCCAACGAAAACGCTGCTGGTGTAGCCGAGCAGGAGAATGCCCGCGATTCCGCTGAACAACCCGCTCAGGCCGAACACCAGCATGCGCGTGCGGCGAACCGGCACACCGGCGAAAGCCGCCGCCTCCTCGTTCGCGCCGACGGCATAGATGTTGAGCCCGAAGGTCGTGCGCCGCAACATCAGGGCCATGAAGACGCCGATCGCAATCCAGATAAAGACGATTGCCGGAATGCCAAAGATCAGCGGCTTCATGATGTCGGTGAGCATCGGCGCCGCGAGGCCGGAGGAGAGGCCGCGGGTCAGGACGACCAGGAGGCCGTTGACGACGCCGAGCATGCCCAAAGTCATCACCAGCGGCGGGATCCGCAACATCGTCACGCCGATCCCGTTCACGAGCCCGATCAGAAACGTCGCGGCGATGACGCTGACGACCCCAAGCGGCAGATTCGCGTCCTGGTGCCGCATCACATTGCCGGCGAGGAACGCTCCAAAAGACATGACGCCGCCGACCGAAAGGTCGATTCCTTCCTGTCCGCTGAGAATGACCAGGTTCTGCCCGGCGGCGGCGACGCCGAGCAGGGCGGCGATCAGAAGCTGGTTGACGATCTGGCTGGGCGAAGCAAATCCCGGCGACAGCGCCTCTCCGACCGCCAGCAACAGCGCGATCGCGATCACCTCGATGATCAGCGGCCGCTTGAGGAACGCCTGCGTCTCAGCAAACACGTCGTCACCTCATCCGTCGCGCCATTGCGACGCCGCCCGAGAGAGCCGCCAGAATGATCGCGCCCTGAATGAGCCCCTGCCACTCGAAGGGCACATGAGCGAAGAAGATCACGTTGTTGATGAGCCCGAGAATCAATCCGCCGAAGACGCTGCCGGTCACGCTTCCCACGCATCCCGCAAGCGACGTTCCGCCGAGCACGACCGCGGTGACGGAGGACAATGTGAGCGCGCCGCCGATCAAGGGGTCGCCGGAGGCGGTCTCGCCCACGAGCGCGAGGCCGCAAAGGGCGGCGAAGAACCCCGAAAGGACATAAGCCCCGACACGCGCGCGCGCGACCGGCAGGCCGGTGTAGAACGCGGACTGCATGTTGCCCCCGATCGCGCGCAGCGCCTGATAGAAGCGGGTCTGCGCGATGACGGCCGCCAGAGTCATGGCCGCGACGAGCATGATCAGGACGTTGGGGATTGCGAGCGTATCGCCGGAGTACACATTGTAGAATTCGGGCGGAACCTGACCGCCGGCCTGCGGGAGCACCCATAGCGCGAGGCCGACAAAGATCACGCTGGTGGCGAAGGTCGTGACGATCGGCTGGAACCGGAGATAGGCGACGCAGAAGCCGTTGAGGGCGCCGCCGAGCACGCCGATCGCCAACCCGCCCGCAACGCCGATCGCATAAGACCCGCCCGACTGTCCGAAGCGCTCGATCAGCTCGACGACCACGACGTTGACCAAAGAGACGATCCCGCCGTTTGAGAGATCGATGTCGGAGCCGAGAATCACGTAGGTCTGCCCGATCGCGAGCAGGATCAAAGGCAGAAATGCGGAGAGATTCGACGCCGCGACGCTGAGCGTGAGGAAGGTCGGCTGGAGGGCCGCGTTGACGATCGACAGCGCGATAAACACCGCCGCGGCCAGCAGCCACGGGCGCGAACGCAGGCTCCGCAGCATCGCGGCCGCGCCCCGTTCCGCGCTCGGGCCAGCAGAGTTGACGGCAGAATCGACGTGCTGATCAAGCATGACCGGCCTCGCCATGGCCGGCGAGGTACGCCGCACGATAAAGCGAGACTTCATTGCGCTCGGCACCGGCGAGTTCGGCGACGCAGCGACCGCCGTTGAAGACCAGCACCCGATCCGACACCGCAAGCAGTTCCTTGTCGTCGGAGGAATGCAGCAGGATCGAGACCCCGCGCAGGCAGAGGTCGTCCATGAAGGCGTAGAGGTCGGCCTTGGTCCCGAGATCGATGCCCTTGGTCGGATCGTCGAGCAGCAGGATCGCGGGATCGGCGGCGAGAACCCGGGCGATCACGACCTTCTGCTGGTTGCCTCCGCTGAGATCGGAAATCGGCGCGGCGAAGGAGGAAAACTTGAGCTTCAGACGCTCGACAATCGGTTCGAGCATCGCCGAAAGCGCGCCGCGCGCGACGATCCGCGCGCGATTGCGCGCAAGCGTCGACACCACCAGATTCTCGAAGATCGGCCTGACCGCCATCACGCCGTTCCTGCCGCGATCGCCGGACACATAGGCCATCGACCGGCGCATCGCCGTGATCGGCCGCTTCGGCTCGAAACGCCGTCCGTCGACCGATACGATCCCTGCGCGCAGCGGAACGACGCCGTAGAGGGCGCGCAGGAGGTCCGACTGGCCCTGGCCGTGCAGGCCTCCAAGCCCAAGGATCTCGCCGCGCCGCAAGGTGAACGACACGTGCGCCAGCTTGCCGGCGGAAAGGTCGGATACGGCGAGAACCTCTTCGTCGCTCGGCTGGCGCCGGCGCTGCGCCTCGGCTGCGGCCTGAACGGCGCCGACCATCGCCATCACGATCTGATCGCGGTCGGCTTCTTCGGTTCGCGTGGTCATCACCGTCACGCCGTTTCGCATCACGGTGATGCGATCGGCGATCGCGAAGACTTCGTCCATGCGGTGGGAAATGAAGATCGCCGACCGCCCTTCCGCCTTCAGCGCTCGGATGCGATCGAACACGACCGCCACCTGGTCGCGATCCAGCGCCGCGGTCGCCTCGTCGAACACCACGATCCGCGACGGACGCGCGAGAACCTTCAGGATTTCCACGATTTGCCGCTGGTCGGCGGAGAGTTCGCCCACGCTCGTGTCGGGGCGCACCGCGCCGCCGAGCACCCTGGCGAATTCGGCGAGCAGGCTCGCCGCGGAAGCCTTCATCGCCTCGCGATCGATGAGTCCAGTGCGGCGCAGGGGCTCACGTCCGAGGAGAATGTTCTCGGCGACCGTCATCGACGGGATCAGGCTCAATTCCTGATAAAACATCTCCACGCCCCGGGCCTCCGCGGCGCCCGGATCGGCAAAGGACACGCTTTCGCCGTCGATGGCGAGCGCTCCCGAGTCTGCGCCGACCGCTCCTGTGATGATCTTGCAAAGCGTGCTCTTGCCGCAGCCGTTCGAGCCGACGAGCGCATGCACTTCGCCCGCGTCGAGCGAAAATTCGGCGCCGTCCAGGGCGAGGACGCCGCCGAAGCGCTTGCGGATGTTGGTCGCCTCCAGGACGCGCATGCTCAGTCGATCAGTTCGCCGCCGCGCCTTGCGCGTCCTCGCTGCCTACAGGGCGCCGCTCAGCCCGGGGCGACCGCCTTTCGTTCAGCGGCCGCCCTCGTCGTCGCCGCTCAGTTCTTGAAGTACTCCTTGAGCGCCTGGTCGGGCGTGACGATCGTGGTGACCGCGTAATAGCCGGGCTTGTCCTTCACCTGATCGTAAGCCTGCTGGACGTTCGAGTTGTCGATCAGCGGAATCGGGATGTATATCGCCGTGCCGTTGGGTCCGCCGAACACGCCATCCTTGAATGCGTGGCCTTGAAGCTTCAGGACCGCGACGTTGAGGGCGCTGCCCATCACCCCCGGCGGATTGACGGAGGCGCCGCTCTTGTAGTGGTTTTCGACCCAGAGCTTGAGGAAGTCGGCGCGCACCTCGCCGGTCGCCGCGATGTCGGTCCTCTTCGCCGCTTCGATGGCGCGCCATGCGCCGGCGGCCATGCCGTCCTGCACCCAGACGCCGTTGATGTTCGGGTAGGTCGCAAGCAGGGTCTGCATGGCCTGCTGGCCCTTGGCCTCGTCCCAGTCGGCGTTGACCTCGTTGAGGATCTTGATGTCGGGATACTTGGCGAAGACTTCCCTGTAGCCCGCGACCCGCGCCTGGTTGGCGGGATGTCCGGCGACGCCGTTGATGGCGACGATATTTCCCTTGCCGCCGAGCGTCTTGGCCAGCCACTCCGCAGACTTCTCCGCCCAACCCTTCTGGTCGATGCCGACGTAGATCGCGTCCTTCGACGAAACCTCCTGATCGGTGGCGATGACGAGAATGCCCTTCGCCTTCGCCTGGGCGATGATGGGATCGAAAGCGGTCGGGCTGTTCGGATTGATCAGGATCGCATCGACGCCCTCGTTGATGAAGTTGCGGATCTGGGCGATCTGGCCGGGAACGTCGACGGTCGCGCTTTGGGCGTCGGTCTTCACGGTGACGCCTTTGTCCTTCCACGCCGCGGCCGCCGCCTGCGCCTCGTCGATCATCTGGGTGCGCCATTCGCTGCCTACCCAGCCATTGCTGAGACCTATGAGGAAGCTGTCCTTGGCGGTGGCGCTGAAGGCCGTTGCGCACAGGACCGCCGCAACGCTTGCCGTGAGAACGAGATGTCGGATCATTTTCCTACTCCTCCACGCTAGACGGCTCTTTCATGAGCCTTTGGATATGCTTGGTTTTCAGGGCGGATCGGGATCGAGCGCCGGCGCCGTGAGCGCCTTGTCCGATATTGATTGAAGCGCCGGCCGGCCGCCTTACGGGTTGTTGTCCCCGATCTCCTGACTGCGTCCCCAATTGTCTCAACTCATCGCGCTAAACGGCGTTCACGTCACCTCCCCATAGTGTCGCGGCCCGAGCCGATCGACGCGGCGGAAGCCATTTGGCCGGGCGGCGCTCACGCGATCGCTCGGTCGCGCGGTTCAACTCGGACGGTCTCTCCGGTTCGGCTCGACCTGACGGCGGCCAGGCAAAGCCTGAGCGAATGGAGATTGCCGCGCGCGGAATTTTTCGGTTCGCGGCCCTCTTCGATCGCGCTGAGAAGCTCGCCCATCGTTCCCGCGAAGCCGTCGTTGAACCAGGTCCCCTTCAGCTCGGGGCGGGCGACGCCGGCTTCGGTATGGAGTTCGACCGACTGGACGCCGAGGTCGGGACCTCGGCTCGAAATCGTTCCCAACGTTCCCACGATCGCGGTCGCGTCGCTCGCGCCATAGCGGGTCGCCCCGTCGAAGACGAGCGACGCCTGACCGCCGTCGAAATTCACGAGCGCCTCGGCGAGCAACGGGCGGGCGCACGGTCTGCGAAGCCGCGCGGGCGGCGGTCGCGCGGACCTGAAGCGCGCGCTCGCCGAGCACGCTCGCGAGGAAATCGAACCAGTGGATGCCGAAATCCCACAGCACGAGATCGTCGACCGCCTCGAAGGCGGTGCCGGCGATCCAGCCGTGATTCCAGCGAATGCCGACATGCGCGCCGATGACCTCGCCGATCAGCCCGGCCGCGACGGCCTCACGCATGTAGGCGAGATGCGGCGCCCAGCGGCCGTTCTGGTTGACCGCGAGCTTTACGCCCCGCCGCTCGGCCTCCGCGACCAGCGCCTCGCCGGTCGCGAGGTCCTCGACGAACGGCTTCTGCGACAGGACATGCTTGCCGGCCGCGAACGCGCGCCGCATCAGGTCGACCCGCACGTCGGGATGGGTCGCGATGTCGAGCACCGCGATCCGGGGATCGCCGAGCACGTCCTCGAAATTGTCGGTGGCGCGCGGCTTCGGGAAAGAAAGCGTCGCGGCGGCCTTGCGCGTGCTCCAGGGTCGCGCGAGCAGATCGAAACGACGTTCAGACCGTGGGCGCGGTAGGCGTCGAGGTGGGCTGCGCTGATCCCGCCGGCGCCGACAAGGGCGATGCCGATCGAGCGGTCTTTCGGCATCGGCGGACGATACGGCAGCTCCGGCGCCGGCGCGTCGGGCGCCGCCTTGACCTTCAGCGCGTAATCGTCCGCCGAAGGTTCGGCTTTCGTCGCGCTCATGGCAACAGCGGCAGAGTTCGCCGCTCCCTGGCCGAAAGCGCGGCGGTGTCGACGATGCGCTGCGCGGTCCGGCAGACCGCAGGGTCGAGCGGCCCTTCGAAGGCGACGCCTCGCTCTTTGCAATGCAGGACGTATTCGACCGGCGCACGGAACGGCGGCTCGAGTTTGTCGACCGGGACGTTGCGGATGTCGCGGTGGGAACGGGTCTGGACCCCGACGTGCGGCTCGAAGTCGTAGCTCGAAATCGTCCCCTCCGTTCCGACGACGACGAACCCGCATTTGGGCTGCGGTTGCGTGGTCCAGGGATCGGTAAAGGTTCCCCAGCGCGTTTCGAGTTTCGATAGTCCCCGGCGGTAGCGGCAGATCGTGATCGAGTGCTCGTCGACCTCGAGCCCGTCGGGCTGATCGACAACCGCGGTCACTTCGATCGGCGCCTCGCCGTTCATGAACCAGGTTCCGAGCGTCGCCCCGTAGCCGAGATAGTCGAGCAGGCTGCCGCCCCCGGCAGCCTGGCTGTACCACCATGACGTCGGCTTCTCGCGACGCACCTCCTCCTCCGAAACCACGACCTTGTCGGCGCGATGGAAGAGCGGTCCTCGATTCCCGTCGTAGAAATGCACCTCGACGACTTCGCCGATCACGCCCTCGTCGATCAACCGCTTGGCGGTGACATGCGGCGGATACCAGCGCAGCGGCCAGTTGATCGCGAGCCTCACGCCGGACTTCGCTACGGCGGCGAGGATTCGGTCGGCGTCGGCGAGCGAGGCGGCAAAGGGCTTCTCCAGCAGAATGTCGACCCCAAGCGGCGCGACCTTTTCGACGCAGTCGGCGTGGCGCGCGGTGGCCGGACAGAGAATGGCGAGGTCCGGGTGCGTCTCCCGCACGCAACGCTCGATATCCCGATACACATGCTCGTCAGGGATGGCGAAGTTCCGGATCGCGTCGGCCATACGCGCAGGATCGGGATCGCAAACGCCGACGATTTCCGCGTTCGGATGGTCATGCGCCTCGCGCAGGAGGTCGCCCATGTGCATGTGTTCGAAACTGATGCCGACGATGCGCTGCTTTCGCATTGGTTTTTTCCTCCGGACGCGCCGCGCCTACTTCAAGCCCACACGAATGCGTCCGTTGTCGATCTCGACCGGATAGGTCGCCAGATTGACGCAGACCGGCGCCCCTTGGCTTCGCCGGTGGTGAAGTCAAAGCGGCCGTTGTGCATCGGACACTCGATGATCGTTCCGGAGACGAATCCGTCCGAAAGGTCAACCTGCTCATGGGTGCAGAGACCATCGGTGGCGAAATAGCGATCGTCTTCGGTGCGGTAAAGCGCATAGAGTTTTCCGTCGTGCTCGAAGCGCCCGACATCCTCGCGCGAAATCCGATCCGCGGGGCCCGCGTCGATCCAGGTCTCACTCATCTGACCCTCCGTTTCCGATGTCCAGCCGCCGACTCTGTCGGAGGGTGCGCGTCTCGGGCGCGGCCAGCCCGTCGAAAGACCGGCGTCCGCTCGGACCCTATGGGGCGGCGAGACGCCGCCCCTCCGAAAGGCTGTCGCGCGAAGTCCATCAGGCCAGCGGGACGGGCTGATCGGGGATCGCATCGAGGTCGGCGAAGTTGCGCACGTCCATGAAGGCCTTGAGGAAGCGGTGTCGAAACATGAGCGCCTTATAGATGGGTTCCGGCAGCCGGGGTTCCAGGCTCGCTGCGATGTTCATCGCCGCGTAGCGCTGCTCGTGCATCGAGGTGATGGCCGTCGTGACGCCTGGATGCCAGAGCGCGAATTTGATCGCGAGGGCCGCGAGACTGCTTGCGTGGTCCGGAACGTATCGTCGGAGGGCGTCGACCTTTGCGATATAGGACGCGCGAGGAACGGTGTCGTCGAAGTAGCCGTACCGAAAGTCCCCTGGCGGGAACGTCGTGTCGGGCGTCAAGAATCCGGTGAGGCCGCCCTCGTCCAGGATGCAACGCGCGATCACCGCGACATTGTGCTTCTGGCAAAGCGGCACGAGATTTTCGAGAGCGATCGGATCGAAGATATTGATCACCGTCTGGACGGAATCGATGGCGCCGCTGATCACGATCGGCAGCACCATGTCAGAGCGGTGATCCGGGACGGAAATTCCGATGGTGCGCACCTTGCCCTGTTCCTTCAGGGTTCTGAGCTCGTCGAGCCAATAGCCTTCCACCCCCCACGTCGGCCAGTAGGCGTGGAGCTGCAGGCAATCGATCACATCGAGTCCAAGGGCGCCAAGCGAGGCTTCGCAACTCGCCGTGACTTGTCCCTTCGGCAGCGAGCGCTCGACCGGAACGACGGTGCTCCATTGCGGGCCGCCCGCCAGGCCTTCGACCTTCGTCGCCACAAAGGGCGGCGGGCCGGACCACTGCTTGAGCCCGCGACCGAGGATCGACTCGGATTCCCCATAGGCCCGCGCCGTATCGATGAAGCTGACGCCCTGATCGAGGGCGTAATGCAGCGCACGAATGTGTTCGGCTTCGGGCTGGTCGCCAAACCAGCCGGCAAATCCCATGGCGCCGAAGCCGAGGCGGCTAACCTGTCGATCCGTGCGAGGAAAGGTCGTGTGATCCAAGATGCCCGTCCATTTCTCAGTTTCGGGCGGTAGGCCCCGAGGTTGCCGATCCGATACCGCGCTGCGCAAAGCGCGCTGAATGACCGCTGTCGTTGCTCACAGGTTGAGCGTCCGCCATGTCGCGCGCCTGCCCTCGATCTCCGCCCAAAGCGGCGCCATCGCCTCCATCGGGATGGGCGCCGAATTGCGGGCGGCGAGGGAGAACCCGGTCACGACGTCTCCGATGCGTTCGATCGCGAGATCGAGCATTTGCCGTCCATCGGCTGCGGTGGCCGAGCCGGCGTCGGGATTCTGGGCGAACCGCCCAAGCCGATCGCTGGCGGCTCTGCCGACGCGGCTGAGGTCGATCAGATCGGGATCGATGGCCAGCAATTGCGAGATCTCGTAGAAGCCCGCATGATCGCCACGATAGCGGTCCCCCACGAGTTCGGGGTCGCTGCACGCGAAGACTTCGAACGGGTAGGTCGACGAGAAGGCGCTCGCGACAGTGCGCAAGTCTTCCTGGTTTCCGCCGTGATGCCCCGACACGGCGACCGTCGCCGCGAAGCCGGCGTTCCGGAAGGCGCGAAGCTGGTACAGGAAGGTCTCGAGGACCACGTGCGGCGGCAGCGCAGCGAGGCGTGGATTGACGCCGCCCATGACCTCGCGAAGCCATGGCGCGTGATAGCCGGTCTCGTGGATTTGATAGGCCATGGTCGGAGCGACGATTCCGCCGAAGCGGCGCGCGGCCTCGTCGCAGAGATAGCGGGCCTTGATGGTGTCGAGCCCGAACGGCGCGACATGGCCGTGGGGTTCGCATAAGCCCAGCGGAAGATAGACGACCGGGCGCGCCGCGAGGCGGCGCTCGAATTCCTCGGGCAAAAGATATTCCCAGGCGACCGGCTCGGATGTCATAGCGGGCGCAGCTCACGTCTTTCCGCCATGGTTGCTCATTCCTGATCACAAGACAATCCCACCGACATCAAAAAGCGGCAAAAAGATCACCGTGACTCGCGGGTTGTTCGATCTGTCTTGATGTCGTATGATCAAAAATGATGTTGACTTCCGCCGATACTCTCGCCAACGTGGTCGGCGGAGTACGCCGACGCGTCTCGCACGCGGCGATTTCCACTCGGTCCGAGCCGAACGCGGCGGCGACGCTCGGCTCAGGAGCGGCGTCGGAGCGTCACTCGTCCGGCGGCGGAGCGCATGACAGCAGCGGAATCCCTTTCTGAGATCCACGTGAAGCGAGACTACAGTCTCGTTGGCGAGAGCACGCGGTTGGCGCTTGAAAGCGGTCTGGCGTCGGCCGACTGGTATCGGACCCCCGTTCCCCGCGAGGCTATGAAAGCGCTTATGAAGCGCTCGGATGGTCCGGCGATCCGCGACACCGTCATCTGGCTCGGCGTCATGGCGCTGGCTGTCGCCGGCGGGATATGGTTCTGGCCAACCTGGCGGTGCGTCCCGTTCTTCTTCGTCTATGGGGCGCTTTACGGCTCGGCGAGCGATTCGCGCTGGCATGAATGCGGGCATCGCACCGCCTTCAAGACCCAGTGGATGAACGACGTCATTTACGAGATTGCGAGCTTCATGCTGATGCGCAACTCGGTGACCTGGCGTTGGAGCCACACGCGACATCACTCGGACACCATCATCGTCGGACGCGACGCCGAGATCGCCGTGATGCGCCCGCCGGACCTCGCGCGCGTCGTGCTCAACTTTGTCGGCCTTGTCGACGCCCCGCGGTCGCTCTCGACCCTGGTGCGTAACGCGGCGGGACTCCTGTCGGACGACGAGAAGAGCTTCATTCCGGCGTCGGAGCAGGGCAAGGCCGTAACGGTGGCGCGCGTGCATGTCGCGATCTACGGCGCGACGCTCGCCGCAGCGGTCGCGACCTGGTCGGCGCTGCCGCTCATGGTCATCGGTCTGCCTCGCCTATACGGCGCCTGGCATATGGTGCTGGTCGGTCTCATTCAGCACGGCGGCCTCGCCGACAATGTCGTCGACTTCCGGCTGAACACCCGAACGGTGCACATGAATCCGATCAGTCGGTTCCTCTATTGGAACATGAATTACCATATCGAGCATCACATGTATCCGCTCGTTCCCTTCCATGCGCTGCCGCGATTGCATGAGCTGGTGAAGAACGATCTTCCTCCTGCGAACCCCTCGATATGGGACGCCTACCGCGAGATGATTTCGGCTTTCGTCCGCCAGCTGCGCGACGAGGACTATTTCATCGAGCGCGCGTTGCCGCCGACCGCCCAACCCTATCGCGCGGCGCCGCGCATGTCGTCCTTGGGAGCGTTGCGGTGAGCCTTCGAGGAGCGCAGTCCGTCCCGAGTTCGAGGGGCGAGATGATGAGCAGAGAGGCGGCGCCTGCGACGTCAAAACGAGAGGACGATTCTCGCGCAGCATCCGCTCGTCCTTCTCGTGAACGATCGAAGGGCGCGCGGTTGACCCTGAGCGACGTCGCGCGCGAAACCGGGTTTTCGACCGCCACGGTGGAGCGGGCGCTCAACAACCGCTCCGGGGTTCGCGGGCGGACGCGAGCGATCGTCGTCAATGCGGCGCAGCGGCTCGGATATACGTCCGAGGCCTCGGCGTTCGCGATCCCGAGCGGCGGCCTTGCGCCGGTTCGGCTCGAGTTCATTCTGCCTGAAGGCTCGAACATGTTCATTCGCGCGCTTCATGGGCAGCTCGAGGCCCAGGCCGCTTTGCGCGATCATGTCGAAGTGCGAATCACGGCGATCGAGGGGTTCAATCCCGATCGGCTCGCGCTGGCCCTGGCCAAGGTCCCGGGCGCCGCGAACGGCGTCGGGATCATAGCCCTCGACCATCCAACGGTTCGCGAAGCGATCCGGGGGCTCTCCGAAGCCGGGGTCAAGGTCGTCACCCTGGCCTCCGACATCCTGCACGTCCCGCGCGTCGCCTACGTTGGAAATCGACAACCGGGCCGCCGGCCGGCTCGCCGGCTATCTCCTCGGACGCTTTCTCGGCGCATCCGACCGGCGCAAAGTGGCGCTCTTTGCGGGGTCGCTGTCGTATCGCGGGCATGAAGAGCGCGAAATGGGCTTCCGGCACATCGTCAGGGAGGAATTTCCCAATCTCGAAATCGTCGAGCTCCACGAAGTCCGGGATGACGCGGAGACGGCGTTTTCGGAGGCGACGCAGCTCCTCGAGCGACATCGGGACCTGGCCGGCATCTACAATATCGGCGGAGGCAACGAAGGCATCGCGCGGGCGCTCGACGCCGCGTCTTCGAGAAGACGGCCCGTCTACGTCGCCCATGATCTCACCCCGAACAACAGGGCGCGCCTTCTCGACGGGACGCTTGACGCCGTCATCGACCAGAATCCGCGGGTCGAAGCGCGAGAGGCCCTGAATATTTTGAGCCAGAGCGTCAGGAATCTTCCGTACGAATATCATCCTCCCCGTTTGCATGTCATCTTCCGTGAGAACATGCCCGAGACGTGAGCGGGCTTCATTATGCGATCTGCGCCGACTGAGGTCTCCAAGTCCTCGCGCAGGAAGAGAACCGGCTACGCTCCGAACCGCCGAAGACTCGATGCAGGAAATGAACCGAGGGACGACATCCGTCGCCGGTTGTGCGTCTCAATGACGCAGACCCGACGAATACATAGAGTGATACAGGTAATTCGTCCGAAAGGACTCCCAACGAAGTAAAGGGGGAGGCGATGGCGCTCTCGCAGAAGCTGTTCGACGCGATCGTCGACGGACAGGCCCAGCTTGCGGAGTCGCTGGTCCAGGAGGAGCTCAAGGCGGGCGTCGATCCCGTGGCGCTCATTGCCGAGACAATGATTCCGGCAATGGACGAGGTCGGCAAGCTCTTTCAGGAGGAAGAGTTTTTCGTGCCCGAACTGCTGCTTGCCGGACGCGCGATGAAAGCGGCGATGGAGCCTCTGCGGCCCCTGCTCGCGGCTGCGGGCGCGCAGCCCGCCGGCGTGGTGGTCGCGGGGACCGTCAAGGGCGACCTTCACGACATCGGCAAGAACCTCGTCGTCTCGATGCTGGAAGGCGCCAGCTTCAAGGTCGTTGATCTTGGCACCGACGTGTGGCCCGAAAAATTCGTCGAAGCGGTCCGGGAGCACCATCCCCAGATCGTCTGCCTGTCGGCGCTTCTCACCACGACCATGACGGCGATGAAGACGACGATCGAGGCGATCAAGGCGGCGGGCCTCAGACGCGACGTCAAGATTTTCGTGGGCGGCGCGCCCATCAGCGAGACTTACGCAAAGGACATCGGCGCGGACGGTTATGGCGCGACGGCGACCGACGCGGTGGCGCTCGCCCGCAGGCAGGTGGGGCTTTCGAACTGAATGCGCGCCGAGTTCACGCCGCGTGTCTTCGCGAATCTCGCGATCGGAAGCGCGGACGATCTGGTCTTCGGCGTCGCGCCCCATCCCGTTCGGTGCGGCCTCGGGCTCGAGATCGGATCGGGCAAGGTCTATCCGGAGGTCAATTTCACCCTCCCGACGATGGAGCTGGAGGAGGCGTCCTGGCCGCGGGTGCGCGCCCATTACGAGGAGATCGCCCAGCAGGTCGTGGCCAGAGCCGTGCGTCTGAAGGCCCCCGGGCTCGTGCTCGAATTCGAGCACCTGCCGCCCATGACCGAAAGGCCGGAGTGGGGGGCGGAGCTGACGCAGATCCTCAAGGCGCGCCTCGTTGAGGCGCGGGAGAAAAGCGGCCTGCCCTCGGCGTTGCGTGTAACGCCGACCGATATCCGCGAGAAAGCCAAGCCGCCCCGGTTGCGACAGGGCGAACCCTGCGAAACGCTGCTCCGCGCCTTCGAGCTAAGCGCCGAGGCCGGCGCGGACATCCTTTCCATCGAGTCGGTCGGGGGCAAGGAGGTGCATGACAAGGCGCTGGTGATCGCCGACATTCCTGCGATCGCCTTCGCCCTCGGCGTTCTCGCCCCGCGCGACATGGCCTGGCTGTGGGCGCGGATCCGGGAGATTTGCGAAAGGCGTCCCGGCGTCGTTCCCGGCGGCAACTCGGCGTGCGGATTCGCCAACACCGCGATGCAACTCGCCGGCCAGAAGATGCTGCCCGAAGTGCTGGCCGCCGTCGTGCGCGCGATGAGCGCCGCGCGCGCCCTGGTGGCGTTCGAGCAGGGCGCCCTTGGACCTTCGAAAGACTGCGCCTACGAAGGCCCGATCATGAAGGCGATCGCCGGCGTGCCGATCGCGATGGAAGGCAAATCGGCGGCCTGCGCGCATTTCAGCCCGGTCGGCAACATTGCGAGCGCGATGTGCGATCTATGGAGCAACGAGTCCGTCCAGAATGTTCGGCTTCTGTCGGGAAACGCGCCGGAGGCCTTCGCCGAGCTTCTCGAATACGACTGCCGCCTGATGAACGCAGCTTCGGCGAGCGGCCAGGCGAAGGCGCTGCGCGATCTCCTGACCCTGTCCGACGAGTGGCTGAGCCCTCAGGCGGCGGTTCTGTCCCCGGCGGCGACGATCGAAATCGCGCGCGCGATCGTTTCGAAGACCGATCCCTACGAACGGACGGTCGTCGCAGGCAAGGCGGCGGTCGACGTCCTTGAGCGCGGCGCGCGGGAAGGCCGTCTGTCGCTGGCCCGAAAGGAGCGGCAGTGGCTGGATCGAATCGCCGGCGCGCTCGCAGCGCTCCCGACCGACTGGCGCGAGCTTCAGGCTCAGGTCGAGCCCCAATACGGGCATCTCTACGACAAGGAGAGTTACGGGCTCGCCTGACGCGGTGGGGCAACGGGGAAGCAGGGAGTTGCGAAGATGAACGCCGAGAAAAAAATCGGGCCGAAGCGCAAACGGGTGCTTGATGCGATCAACCACCGCGCGCCCGATCGCGTTCCGGTGGATTTCGGCGGATCGGCCGTTACCGGCATTCACGTCAACTGCGTCGCGAAGCTCAGAGATCATTACGGGCTCGAAAGACGGCTGGTGAAAGTTCACGAGCCGTTCCAGATGCTGGGCCTGGTCGAGGACGATCTCAAGGAGGCGATGGGCATCGACGTGACGCCGCTGCCGGGGCGCACCACCATGTTCGGCTTCGAGAACCGCGATTGGAAGCCGTGGGACTTCAACGGGCTGGAAGTCCTGGTCCCTGAAGGCTTCCAGACAACCGTCGAACCGGAGAAAGGCGGGACGCTGATCTACCCCAAGGGCGACCTGAGCGCCCCCCCGAGCGGGCACATGCCGAAGGACGGCTACTTCTTCGATGCGATCGTCCGCCAGAAGCCGCTCGACCTCGACCATTTGAACCCCGAGGACAACGCCGAGCAGTACACGCCGCTGACCGACGCGCAACTCGACGGGATCGAGGAAGACGCGCGGGCCGCGAACACCGGCGAATACGCCGTTTTCGCTTCGCTCGTGAACACCGCGCTCGGGGACATCGCCTTCGTCCCGGGCCCGGACCTCACCGACCCAAAAGGCGTGCGCGACATCGCCGAATGGTACATGCTGACCGCGAGCCACCCGGACGTGGTGCACAAGATCTTTGAGCGTCAAGTCGCGGTCGGCGTCGAGAACATGGCGAAGATTCACGACCGCGTCGGCGACGCGATCGACGTGATCTTTCTCTGTGGCACGGACTTTGGCACGCAGACGTCATCTTTCTGCTCGGTCCGTACGTTCGACACGCTGTGGAAGCCGCACTACGCCGAGCTTTGCAACTGGATCCACACGAACACGACCTGGAAGGTGTTCAAGCATTCGTGCGGGTCGTCGGAGAAGTTCTTCGAATCGATGATCGACGCCGGGATCGACATCATCAACCCGGTCCAGTGCTCAGCCAAGGGCATGGACCCGCGCATGCTGAAAGAGAAGTACAAAGGCCGCCTTGTCTTCTGGGGCGGCGGCGTCGACACGCAGAGGACCTTGCCGTTCGGGACGCCAGCCGAAGTGCGAGCCGAGGTCCTGGAGCGCTGCGCAATCTTCTCGGACGGCGGCGGCTTCGTGTTCAACGCCATCCACAACGTCCAGGCCAATACGCCGATTGAAAACATGGTCGCGTTGATCGACGCGGTGAAGGAGTTCAACGGTCAGGTATGACCGCTGACGGGAGGAGGAAAACATGACGAAACGTACCACGGCGGCGGCGCTCATCGGCGCGAGTCTCGCCGTTCTGGCCCTGACCGCGCCGGCCCGCGCTGACGACAAGCTGACCATCGTCTTCACTCACCACTCGTCGGCGTCAAATCCGTTCTGGCAGGCGGTGAAGAAGGGCTTCGACGACGCCTGCGCGAAGATCGAGGCGAATTGCCAGATGATCTTCACGCAGACCGAAAACTCGATCGAACAGGAGGTCGCCAATCAGCAGGCGGCGCTTGCGCGCAAGCCGGACGCGCTCCTCACCACCCTCGTCGACAACAAGGCCTTCCTCGGCAACCTGAAAGACGCCAAGGAGAAGGGCGTTATCGTGATCGCGACGAACGTGGACGCGACCGAGGGGCCCGAACTCGAGCTTCGCGCGGCCTTCGTCGGCCAGAACTTCGTCCCCGCCGGGCAGACGCTTGGACGGCGGATGGCCGCGCTCTTCCCGAAGGAGGGCCCGATCCGGGTTTTGGTCGGCGTCAACGGGCCCGGCCAGAACTGGTCTGAGCAGCGCGCCAAGGGAATCCTGCTCGGCCTCGACGAATTCAAGAAGGCGAACCCCGGCCGCGACGTCGTCATCGACCGGCTTGACGTGAGCGCCGAGGGCGCGGTCGTCGCGGACCGCGTCGGCGCCTATCTCAGCGCGCATCCCGACACCACGGCCTATATCGACACCGGCCTTTGGCATTCGTTCGTGGCCAAGACGCTCAAGGACCGAGGAATTGGGCCGGGGAAAATTCTGCTTGGCGGCTTCGACCTTACGCCTCAGGTGATCGACGGCATGAAGGCCGGATACATTCAGGTCGAGATCGACCAGCAGCCCTATGAGCAGGGGTTCCTTCCGGTGATGCAGGTCTACCTCCAGAAGAAGGTCGGCTTGGCGCCGGCTGACATCGATACCGGCGAAGCGGTGTTTACGCCCGAGCAGGCCGATCAGATTATGTCGCTCTCCAAGCAGGGCCTTCGCTAGACCAGCGTCCAAAGAGGCTCCGGCCGCCTTGCGTCGGCCGGGGCTCCGCCGGCGCTCGGGGACGCTTCAAACTTGAGAAACCTGTTACGGATTTATCTCGAAAAGCCGGAGCTCGCCGGCGCTGCGCTGCTCTGCATCCTAACGGCGGTGTTCGAAGCGCGCTCCGGCGGCGCCTTCCTGTCCCGGGACAACCTGCGGGGCATTCTCGGGCTGTTGCCGGAGGTCGGCCTCGTATCGGTCGGCGTGACGATTCTGATGATCTGCGGCGAATTCGATCTCTCGGTCGGCTCGACGTTCGCGCTCGCGCCGATGGCGACCTCGCTCACCATAATCGGCGGCGTTCCGCTGCTCCCCGCCATCGTCATCGGACTGGTCATCGCCGCGGCGATCGGGTTCGTGAACGGGTTCATCACGCTGACCTTCGCCATCCCGAGCTTCATCACCACGCTCGGGATGCTGTTCATCGTCCGCTCGCTGACGGTGGTCATCTCAGGCGGCTTTCCGCCGCTGCTGCCGGACGATCTCGCGACCGGAGTGTTCACCCAGTATGTCGGCCCGGGCGGTCTGCTGCGCGCTTCGTTCCTCTGGTTTCTCGGTGTCTCGATCGCCGCTTCGGCGATCATGACGCTCTCCAATCTCGGCAACTGGATTCGCGCCACCGGCGGCAATCTCGAGGCGGCCGCAACGATGGGGGTGCCGGCGCGGCGGGTGAAGCTGTTCTGCTTCATTCTCTGCTCGGTGCTGGCCGGCTTCGGGGGGATCATCCAGGTGTTCCGGCTGCAGTCGCCGCTGCCGTCCATCGGCGACGGGCTCGAGCTGCAGGCCGTCGCCGCGGCGGTCATGGGAGGCACGGCGTTGACGGGCGGCGATCGGGACGGTGCTCGGCGGAATCGTCGGGGCGCTGCTCATCCGCATGATCGACAATGGCCTCGTGATGTCCCAGGTGGACGCCAACTGGTTCAAGTTCGCGGTCGGCGCGCTGACGATCCTGGCCGTGATCGGCAACTCGTGGCTCCGCCGGACGGCGCGCAACATCAAGCTGGAGAGCCCGGCATGACGGACGCCAGCGCCTTTCCCGGGGTCTCCGCCGACGCGGCTGCAGTCGCCGCCCCGATCATCCAGTGCCGCCATCTGCACAAATGGTATGCGGGCGTCCACGCCCTGAAAGACGTGAGCCTCACGATCAAGCGCGACGAGGTGGTCGGCCTCGTCGGCGACAACGGCGCCGGCAAGTCGACGCTGATCAAGATCCTCTCCGGCGTTCATCCTCCGGACCGTGGCGAGATCCTCGATCGACGGCAGGCGGGTCGACATCCGCACGCCCAAACAAGCGATGCAACCTTGGCATCGAAACCATCTATCAAACCAATTCCATGGTTCCGATGATGTCGATCGCGCGCAACCTGTTCATCGGCCGGGAGCCGCTGGCGTTCTCGATCTTCGGCTTCGGGCTGATGGACCAGGCGCGCATGCGGCGCGAAAGCGTGAAGGCGATCGCCGACGTCGACCTTCATCTGCGCTCGCCCGATGCGCTGGTCGGCGAGCTGTCCGGCGGGCAGCGGCAGGGCGTGGCCATCGCGCGCGCCATGCACTTCAAATCGCGGGTGCTCATTCTCGATGAGCCGACCAATCATCTTTCGGTCAAGGAGACGGCCCGAGTGCTGGGCTTCGTGCGCGGACTGCCCGCGCAGGGCGTCGACAGGCATTCTGATCAGCCACAACCTGCACCACGTCATCGAGGCGTGCGACCGCATCGTCGCCATGGCGCGTGGCGAAATCGTCTTCGACAAGCCGGTCGGGGAGACTTCGATCGAAGAATTCCAGGAGTATTTCTGAGGGAGGAACGGCGTCGAATTCAAGCCGAATTCGTTCTTGTCGTTCAGTGCGCCAGACTGGGTAGGTCGCCGGTGATCACGTTCTCGACCTCCGCGACGGACGTCGTCTTCGGGTCGATGTCGTCGGCGACGATCCGCCCGCGCCGCATGACCACGATGCGGTCGACCACCTGGAACACGTGGTGGATGTTGTGGGCGATGAAGATGCAGGAGTGACCGGAATCGCGCGCGTTGCGCACGAACCGCAGCACGCCTTGCGTCTCGGCGACGCCGAGGTTGTTGGTCGGCTCGTCGAGGATGATGAGGTCGCTGTCGAAATGCATCGCGCGCGCGATCGCCACCGCCTGCCGCTCGCCGCCGGACAGCGAGCTGATCGGCGTCGAGGCCGGGATCGACTTGCCGATGCCGACCCGCTTCAGGAGTTCGCCGGCCACCTCGCTCCATCAGCTCCGTGTCCATGCGGTTGAGGAAGCGCGGGCCCTTGATCGGCTCGCGGCCGAGGAACAGGTTGCGCGCGATCGAGAGCTGCGTGACCAGCGCCGAATCCTGGTAGATCGTCTCGATGCCGAGCGCGATCGCGTCGGTGGTGCTGCGGATGTCGACCTTCTTGCCGCGCACGAAAATGTCGCCGCTGGTCGCGTGCACGCGCGCCCGACAGCACCTTGATCAGCGTCGACTTGCCCGCGCCGTTGTCGCCGAGCAGCCCGACGATCTCCTGCCGCGCGACGCTGAAATTGACGTCGTCGAGCGCCTGAACCCGGCCGTAGAACTTGCTGATGTGCTCCATGCGGATGAGGGCTTCGGCCATCGGCTCAGGTCCCCGCCTGATGTCGGCGTTCGAGCCAGGAATGCAGCGCCATCATGCCGAGGATGATCGCGCCGATGAAGATGTTGTAGGCGAGGCCCGGCACGCCGATCAGCACGATGCCGTTGCGCATCACGCGCAGGATGAAGATGCCGAGCACGGTGCCGATGATCGTGCCGCGCCCGCCGGTCAGCGCCGTGCCGCCGATGACCACCATCGCGATCACCTCGAGCTCGTAGCCCGTGCCGCTGTTCGGATTGGCGGCCGAGGTGCGGATCGAGCTGATGACGCCCGCGAACGCCGACATCACCGCGGACAGCACGAACAGCGATGACCTTGACGCCGGTCGACGTCGACGCCGCGCGCCCGCGCCGCCACCGGGTTGCCGCCGGTCGCCTGGATCCAGTTGCCGTATTTCGATCTGCGTCAGCACGTAGCCGAGCATGATCGCGGCAGCCGACGAACCAGAACAGCGACGCGTAGACCCGGAACGAGCCGATGTAGAAGTCGCCGACCAGGACATTCGCCAGCCATTGCCCGCCGGCGCTCCAGGTGCGCTGCGGGAAGCCGTCGGTGACGAACAGCGCCGTGCCGCGCACCACCAGCAGCATGCCGAGCGTGACCAGGAACGACGGGATCTTGAGCCGCGTCACGAACAGGCCGTTGACGAGCCCGATCAGCGCCGCCACGACCAGGCTGACGACGAATGCGACGCTCAGCGAGGTCGAGGCCGCCGTTGAACAGCGTCCACATGAGCACGGGCGCGAAGCCGAACAGCGAGCCGACCGAGAGGTCGAATTCGCCGGCCGTCATCAGCAGCGTCATCGCGAGCGCGATCAGGCCGAGCTCGACCGTGAAGGTCAGCGTGTTGCTGATGTTGAGGGCGGACAGGAAATCGGGGTTGATCGCCGCAGAAGACCGCAAGCTCGAGCGACGAGCAGCACGAACGGGCCGAACTCGGGCGCGCGCGATCAGCGTTGCGCAGGAACGAGCTTGTTTGCGCGCGCGCCAGGTCGAGCTCGGTCTGGGAAGGCGCCGCGTCGGCCAAGCGTCTTCGTCCGCGGGCGGCGCCCGCTTCGTCGAGGTGAAGCCGCCGGCCTGCGCCGTCGTCGTCGAGGGCCGGGCGCGGCCGAGCTGCGGCCTACTTGCCGGACAGGATCTTGTCGTAGATGCGACGCCGTGTCCTTGTCGTAGAGCGCGCCGACGTGTGATGTTGAAGCCCGGGCGGAATGCCGCTCGTCGCCATCGCGGCGAGCGACAGCGCCAGGTAGCTCGTCGCCTGCGGGTCCTGCCACTCGCCGGCGTTGACGTAGCCGTCGCAGCACTTCGCTGCGTGGTGTCGCGCGAATTGCCCCAGCCGACCACCGGGATTTCGCCGGGCTTCACGCCGACCTGGTCGAACACGCGCTTGATCAGCCGGTGACGAGATCGCCGAGGCCGATGATCGCCTTGATCTTCTTGCGGTTGGCGGTGAGATAGTCGCTCATGCGGGAGATGACGTTCGCCTGATCGAGCGTCGTCGTCGGTGACTTCCCAGGTGATGCCGAGCGGCTTGAAGACGCTGGCGATCGCCTGCTCCTCCTCGACGCCGTAGCTCGCGCCCGGAACCTCGACCGGCATCCAGACGAAGTCGCCGGACTTCACCAGGCTTGTGGTCGACGAGATATTGCGCCCAGCCCTTGCCGACGATCGCGAGGTCGCCGCCGACATAAGCGTTGAAGTTCGACCTTCGGGTCCGGCGTGTTGAAGTTGATGATCGGAATGCCCGCGGCGCGCGCCTCCTTGACGACCTCGACCAGGCTGCCCGGATCGGGGCTGCGTGGTGACGATGCCGTCGGCCTTGGCGGCGATCGCGGCGCGGATCGCTTCCTGCTGCGAGGCGACGTCGCCGTTGTGGAACGAGGTCTTGACCGTTTGGCCGGTGTCCTTGGCCCACATGTTCGCGCCGGCGAGGAAATAGGTCCAGACCGGGATCGGCCGGCGAGCCGTGCGAGATCCAGTAGAAAGTCTTGGCCTGAGCCGCCAGCGGCAAAGCGAGCGCAAAAACCAGCAACGCCACGAAGCGCGTGAGCGTTTTGAGCATAGCCATCCCTCCCAAAAGGGCGATCCATTCCGGCGGCTCACAAGGCCGCATCGCCGAAAGGATGGTGGCATATCGGCGCCGGAGCGGCAAGGCGAGGCGGCCGCGCCGCTTCAGATAGATCTGGACTAATCAATCTGTTTATGCCATAAATTGGAACATACATACCGACAGTCGACGCCGGGTGTGCGCGATCCGGGATGGATCGGCGCGAACGATCGAGGAGACGCTGACGTGACCATTTCGCCCCCAAACTCGTCGCCGCTCTATCGGACGGTGCACGGCGCGCCGACCGACGTCTGGAACAACTCCTGCTCGCCGCGTGAACTCGAATACGCGATCGGCAACGGCGCGGTCGGCGCGACGACCAACCCGTCCATCGTTCTCGGCGGTGCTCAAGAAGGAATTCGACGCCTGGAAGGGCAAGCTCCGGCAGTCTGATCGCCGAAAACCCGACGGCGACCGAAGACGCGATCGCCTGGAAGCTCATCGAGGAGATGGGGCTGCGCGGCGCCGAGATGCTGCTGCCGGTGTTCGAGCGGGAGCGGCATCTCAAGGGGCGTCTGTCCATGCAGACCAACCCGGTCAACTACATGGACTTCTCCCAAGCTGGTGGAACAGGCGGTTCATTTCAACGGGCTCGCGCCGAACATCCAGGTCAAGATCCCGGCGACCGCCGCCGGCATCGTCGCCATCGAGGAGGCGACGCGCCTCGGCGTCAACATCAACGCCACGGTCAGCTTCACGCTGCCGCAGGCGATCGCCGTGGCGGAGGCGGTGGAGCGCGGCCTCGAACCGCCGCGCCAAGGAAGGTCACGACGTCGTCCGGCATGCGGCCGGTCTGCACGCTCATGATCGGGCGGCTGGACGACTGGCTGAAGGTGGTCGCCAAGCGCGAGGGCGTCACCATCACGCCCAGGCCATCTCGACTGGGCGCGGCATCGCCGTCTTCAAGAAGGCCTACGGCATCTTCAAGGCGCGCGGATACCGCGCCCGGCTGCTCGCCGCGGCCTATCGCCACCACATGCATTGGTCGGAGCTGATCGGCGGCGACGTCATCCTGACGATTCCCTACGAGTGGCAGGTGCAATTCAACAAGTCCGACATCGAGGTCAAGCCGCGCATCGACGATCCGGTCGACCCCGCGATCGTCGACGAGCTCTATCGGAAGTTCGCCGAGTTCCGCCGCGCCTACGACGAAGACGGCCTGTCGCGTTCCGGAATTCGACCACTACGGCGCGACCGTCAGGACATTGCGGTCGTTCATCGAGGCCTATCGGGACCTGACGGCGGTCGTCCGCGATTCCATGCTGCCGCCGCCCTGAGCCGACGGCGGCCAAGCGGCTGAGATCAACCGGGCGGCCGCGAGGCGCCCGACCGTGGCGATGCGGCGTCGGCGGCTCAGCCGACCTTGAGCGCTTCGCGCATCGCGCAGGCGAGCCGGGTCGCTTCCCGGGCGTCCTCGAGACTGAGCGGCGTCGGGCCGCCGTTGCGGACGGCCTCGACGAAGGCGCGCGCCTCGTGAAGGAAGGCCTCGCCGAAGCGGTCGAAAAAATCGACCTGGCCGGCGACCGACCGGCGGCCGTCCGATTCCAGCGTCAGCGGAAGTTTGGGAATGCCCCGGCCGAGTTCGAGCGTCGCCTTGGAGCCGACGACGGTCATCGACGCCTCGTAGCCGCGATGCGACGTGCGCGTCACGTAGAAAGTCCGCGATCCCGCCGCCCTCGAAGGCGACGACGGCGCGAGGCGGTGTCGACGTCGCCGCAAGCCTCGAGCGCCGGGTGAGGATGCGGCTGCCGACGGCGGCGACCGAGATCGGCTTTGCGCCGCCGAGCATCCACCGCACGAGGTCGATGTCGTGGATGCAGCAGTCGAGGAAAATGCCGCCTGAGGTCGGGGCGAAGCGAACGAAGAACCCGCTGGGGTCGACCGGGTCCTCCGAGACGCAGCGGATGGCGAACACCTTGCCGAGTTCGCCCGCGTCGATACGGCGCTTGGCTTCCGCGTAGGCCGGATCGAAACGGCGCATGAAGCCGACCATCACCACCTGGCCCGGACGCTCGGCCGCGGCCGCGATGGCGCGGTCGCAGTCGGCGGTATCAGCGCCAGCGGCTTCTCGCAGAAGACGTGCTTGCCGGCGCGATCGGAAGCGATCGTCTGATCGGCGTGCAGCGACGTGGGCGTCACCAGCCACACCGCGTCGAGGCCGGGATGTGCCAGCAGCTCCGGCAGTCCGGGATAGGTCGCGACGCCGTTCAGCGATTTTCGGCCCAGGCGCGCTCCTCGGCGACCGGGCTCGCCGCGGCCACGAGGCGCGCGCCGGCGACGCGGAACGCGAGGTTTTCCGCATGGCGGCGGCCGAGCCGACCGAGGCCGACGATGCCGATGGAAACCGTGTCAGACAATGGGAAGCCTCTCGCTCAACAGACCGCGCTGTAGGGCGCAGTCGACGACCCCTCCCTACAGGGCCGCCTTCGCCGGCGCGCCGACGCCGGTGAACAGCCACGCGTGCTGCGGCTCGTTGTGGAACTTCCAGACCCGCTTCGGGCCGGCCATGACGTTGAGGTAGTAGCTGTCATAGCCGTGCATGGTCGCGACCGGGTGATAGCCTTTCGGCACCATCACCACGTCGCCGTCCTCGATCGAGCACGGCTTCGTCGAGCGAGCGGTCGTCGGTGTAGACGCGCTGGAAGCCGTAGCCCTGCGGCGGGTTGAAGCGGTGGTAGTAGGTCTCCTCGAGATAGCTCTCGTTCGGCAGGTCGTCGCGGTCGTGCTTGTGCGGCGGATAGGACGAGGTGTTGCCGCCCGGCGTGATCACCTCGACCACGAGCAGCGCATTGGCCGAGCCGTCGTCCTCCGGCATGATGTTGGTGACGTGGCGGGTGTTCGACCCCTTGCCGCGCACGATCTGCGGATGCGCGCCGGGCGGGATCAGCTTCGCCGGATGGCCGGCGCCGCCCGGCGCCGAGCAGACGCGCGAGTTCGAGCGGCGTCAGTCGCCGTCGACGGCGTAGCGGCCGCCAGCCGGCACGTAGGCGGCCCAAGGCGGTCCCTCGAACGGGCTCATGCGCCCGCCGATCTCGCCGAAATCCTTGCCGTCGATCGTGAGCCTCGCCTTGCCCGAGACGAGCACCAGACAGACCTCGCGCTCGCCCGTTTCGGCGGCGAGGCGTCTCGCCTGCGTCGAGGCGGTGGAGCGCGAAGCCGACGTAGGTCCAGCCGGCGCTCTCCGGCGTCACCTCGGTGACGAGGCCGTGGGTCGCCCTTCGGCCTCACGCGCAGTTGCGACATCGCTCTTCTCCTCCTGACTTCGCCGACTCGCGTCGGTTCGAAGTCGTCCGAGCCGCTGCGCTCAGTCGAACACCCGCTGGAGACGGCGGGCGGCCTCGTATTTCTCGCGCGCCTCGACCACTTCGGCGCGCGCCGACACTTCCGGCACGGCGACGTCCCACCAGTGGCCGCCGGCTTCGGTGACGATCAGCGGATGGGTCTCGATGACGATGACCGTGGTGCGGTCGTTGGCCTTGGCCGCCTCGAGCGCGGCCTCGAGATCGCCGATCGACGACGACCTTGACGGCGATCGCGCCCATGCTCTCGGCGTGCCTGGCGAAGTCGATGTCCGGCTGCGCCGACCATGGCGCAGTCCTGCCAGAGATTGTTGAAGTTGGCGCCGCCGGTCGCCATCTGCAGGCGGTTGATGCAGCCGAAGCCGTGGTTGTCGAGCACGACGATGATGAGCTTCTGGCCGAGGCTGACCGAGGTGGCGATCTCCGAGTTCATCATCATGTAGGAGCCGTCGCCGACCATGACGACGACCTCCTTGTCGGGCCGGGCCATCTTGACGCCCGATGCCGCCGGCGATCTCGTAGCCCATGCAGGAGAAGCCGTATTCCATGTGATAGCCGCCCGGGCGCGGTCGGCGACCCACAGCTTGTGCAGTTCGCCCGGCAGGCCGCCGGCGGCGTTGACGACGATCGGTGTCGTCGCCGCCGAGCGCGCGCGCGACCGCGCCGATCACCTGCGCGTCCGACGGCAGTCTCGGCGTTGGTCGAGGCGAGCGCCTTGCCCGCCGCCTCGAGCCAGGTCGCCTTCTCCTTCGCGGCGCGCTCGGCCACGGCCGGGTCGGCCTTCCAGCCCCGAGCGCCTCGGACAGCTCGCGTCAGGCCGACCTTGGCGTCGCAGACCAGCGGCAGCGCGTCGTGCTTGGCGGTGTCGTAGGGCGCGACGTTGAGCGCGACGATCTTGAGGTCGTCCGACTTGAACAGCGCCCACGAGCCGGTGGTGAAGTCCTGCAAGCGCGTGCCGACCGCGAGCAGCAGATCGGCGTCGCGCGGCGAGCGCGTTGGCCGCCGACGTGCCGGTGACGCCGACCGCGCCGAGGGCCAGCGGATGGGTCTCGTCGATCGCCGACTTGCCGGCCTGGCGTGACGGCGACCGGAATCCCGTGCGTCTCGGCGAACGCCGTGAGCTCGGCCGAGGCCTCCGAATAGAGGACGCCGCCGCCGGCGATGATCAGCGGCCGCTTCGCCGCCTTGATCGCGGCGACGGCCGCGGCGAGCTCGTTCTCGTCCGGGCGGATGCGGCGCGGCGTCCACACTCTTCTCGGCGAACAGGCTTTCCGGCCAGTCATAGGCCTCGGTCTGCACGTCCTGGCACATCGCGAGCGTCACCGGGCCGCATTCGGCCGGATCGGTCAGCACGCGCATCGCGCGCTGCAGCGCCGGGATCAGCTGCTCGGGGCGATTGATCCGGTCGAAATAGCGCGACACCGGGCGGAAGCAGTCGTTGGCCGACACCGTGCCGTCGCCGAAAGTCCTCGATCTGCTGCAGCACCGGGTCGGGCAGGCGGTTGGCGAACACGTCGCCGGGCAGCAGCAGGAGCGGCAGCCGGTTGACATGGGCGACCGCCGCGGCGGTCACCATGTTGAGCGCGCCGGGGCCGATCGAGGTGGTGCAGGCCATGAAGCGGCGGCGGAACATCGCCTTGGCGTAAGGCGATCGCCGCCAGCGCCATGCGCCTGCTCGTTGTGGGCGCGGTAGGTCGGCAGGCTGTCGCGCGCCTGATAGAGCGCCTCGCCGATGCCCGCCACATTGCCGTGGCCGAAGATCGCCCAGCATCCGGCGACGATCGGCAGCGTCTCGCCGTCGATCACCGTCATCTGCTTGGCGAGAAACCGCACCAGCGCCTGCGCAACCGTGAGCCGCACCGTCTTGTCCGTTCATCGTCACTTCCCTCCCGACGCGGCCTTCGCCGTCGTTCGTCGACCGTCGAACTCGACCTCTCGCGCGCTATCCGTCAGCGCCGTCAGCGCCGCGCTGTTCGAGCGACAGCCAGAGATCGACCAGCGCGCCGAACTTTCGCGGCCATGTCGTCGACCGCCTGCGTCGTCGCCGATCTCGCCGTCGAGCCAGCGCTCGGCCGCCTCGGCGAAGATCGTCCGCCCGACCGCAAAGCCTCGCACCGATCTGGCGGTCGCGCGCGGCGGCGAAGCTCTGCTTCAGCGTCTCGATCGGCGCCTCGAGGCCGAGCAGCACGACGCCGCGGCAGTAGCGGATCGCGCGCGGCGATCACGTCGTCGATCGCCTGCCACGGCCGCGACCGACGCCTGCGGTTCGAGCTTCCACCAGTCGGGCTTGAGGCCGGCGTCGTAAAGCTCGCGCGAGCGCGCGCGCGACCGTGTCGTCGTCGACGGGCCCGGACTTGGAGGCGATGATCTCGATCAGGATCTCGCGGCCGACCTTGCGCGCGGCGTCGAAGGCCGACGACGAGCTTCGCCGTCTGCTCGCGCTTCAGCGCCGCGTCGTCGTCGGGATGGTAGAAGCACAGGACCTTGACGCAGTGGTCCACCGGCCATTCGATCAGCCGGCTGCCGAGGTCCTGGCCGAACTCGAACTGCAAGCGGGCGGGAGCCCGGCAGTTCGATCGGCTTCGCCACCCAGAGGTCCTGTCCGGCGCCGGCGGCGAACAGCGCGTCGCGGCCATACTTGTCGTCGAGCAGCATGCCGAAGCCGGGGCGCCCGTTGGCGACGCGCCGCGCGGCGTGGACCGCCAGCACCTTGAAGGCGGGAATGCGCGCGAGCGCCGCCTGCGTCCGGCGCCAGCTCCTCGAGCTGAATGCGATGGTCGATGGCGAGCGCCATCAGCCGCGGATACTCGCGCCGGCGCGTCGTCGCCCAGTGGATGTGGTTGAGCGCGGCGTCCTTGCGCAGCGCCCGCTCGCGGCTGCCGTGATCGAGGAAATGCTGCAGCTCGGCCCAGGTCGGATATTCGGGCGAGCAGAGCAGGCGCGACACCGCGAAGGCGCCGCAGGCGTTGGCCCAGGTCGCGCAGGTCGCGAGGTCTTCGCCGCGCAGCCAGCCGCGCAGGAAGCCGGACATGAAGGCGTCGCCGGCGCCGAGCACGTTGAACACCTCGATCGGGAATCCCTTGCCGACGATTCCGGCTTCGAGATCGTCGGGGATCGGCCCGTCGTAGACGACGCAGCCCTCGGCGCCGCGCTTGAGCACGATGGTCGCGCCGGACATCGCGCGGATGCGCCTTCAGCGCGTCGAGCACGCTGTCGGCGCCGCCGGCGATCATGATCTCCTCTTCGGTGCCGACGATCAGGTCGCAATCGGGGAGCACGGTCTTGAGGCGCGCCGACACCGCCTCCGACTTGACGTAGCGCTCGAAGCCCGCCTCGTGGCCGGCGAGCCCCCAGAGGTTCGGCCGATAGTCGACGTCGAAGACGACCTTGCCGCCATGCTTCCTGGCGAGCGCGATCGCCTTCGCCTGCGCCGCGGCGGCGGTCGGCTTGGAGAAATGGGTGCCGGTCACGACGATCGCGCGGCTGCGGGCGATGAAGGCTTCGTCGATGTCGCTTTCGTCGAGCGCCATGTCGGCGCAGTCGGCGCGATAGAAGATCGTCGGCGAGACGCCTTCGGCTCTGCACGGCGAGCAGCACCAGCGCGGTCAGGCGGTCCTGGTCGACGTGAACGCCGTCGACGGCGACGCCCTCGCGAACGAGCTGCTCGCGGATGAAGCTGCCCATCTGCTCGGCGCCGACCCGGGTGATCAGCGCCGACTTCAGGCCCAGCCGCGCCGTGCCGATGGCGATGTTGGCCGGGCAGCCGCCGACCGACTTGGCGAAGCTGCCGATGTCCTCGAGCCGGCTGCCGATCTGCTGGCCGTAGAGGTCGACCGAAGAGCGGCCGATGGCGATCAGGTCGAGCGTCTTTTCCATGCGGCTCTCGCGGCTTCCGTCTCAGGTTCCTGCCAACGTCCGCCGCAGCCGACGCCGACGGTGCGCGAGCGTGCTCCAGTCCGATCCCCAAGCGCGCGGCGCGACCGTCCCGGCCGTCGGTCAATAGACGATCTCGACCTGGCGGCCTTCCTTCAGCGATTTCAGCGCCGCGTCCGCCATGACGCAGCGCCTTCAGCCCGTCCTCGCCCGACGGGCTCATCGGACGACCGGCTTCGACCGCCGCGATGAAGGCCGCGATCTCGTTGGCGTAGGCCTGCGGTGTAGCGCGTCATGAAGAAGTTCAGGAGCGGGTCGCGGCGATAGCCGCTGGCGTCCGCCACTTCGACCGTCGTCTCGCGGACGTTCTCCGCCGAAACCAGGCCCTTGGACCCGTGAACCTCGATGCGCTGGTCGTAGCCGTAGGTCGCCCGCCGCGAATTGGAGATCTGCGCGATCTTGCCCGGACTTGGTCGTCAGCACGAGCGACGGCGCTGTCGACGTCGCCCGCCGCGCCGATCGCCGGATCGACGAGGTTCGAGGCGGCGGCGAACACGGCGACCGGATCCTCGCCGAGGAGGAACGCCGCCATGTCGAAATCATGGATCGTCATGTCGCGGAACAGGCCGCCCGAGCGCGCGATATAGGCGACCGGCGGCGGGCCGGGATCGCGCGAGGTGATCGACACCATCTCCACCTCGCCGATCGCGCCGGCGTCGATGCGGGCGCGCGCCTCCCGGAAGTTCGGGTCGAAGCGGCGGTTGAAGCCGATCATCAGCGGCGCCTTTTCGCGCCCGCACGACGTCGAGGCAGCGCCGGACGCGCTCGACCGACAGGTCGATCGGCTTTTCGCAGAAGATCGCCTTTCCGGCTCGCGCGGCCTGTTCGATCATGTCGGCGTGCAGGTCGGTCGGCGTGGTGATCAGGACCGCGTCGACGTCCTTGGCCTTCATGATCGCGTCGACCGAGCGGACCTCGGCGCCGGAACTCCTGGCGATCGCCTCGGCGGCCTCGGGAAGCGCGTCGGCGACCGCGACGAGCTTTGCGCCGGAGGAGGCGGCGACGGCGCCGGCGTGAACCTTGCCGATGCGGCCGGCGCCCAGAAGCCCAAACTTCAGCGTCATCGTCTCAGTCTCCACCCTGCTTTTCGGCGCGCAAGACCCTCTCTCGAGCAAACCGTCGCGGTCTCTGCCCTCTCGGCTTGTTGCGGCGCTCAGAGCAGGCCCATTCTGGAACTTATATTCCATTTTTCTCGATCGTCAACAGATTCGTTTTGCAATCGTGAGGATTTCGGCTAGGCTATTCTCCCACCCGCCTGTGCCTGAATCCGGGCCCAAGAGAAACACCGATGACGGAAGCGCTGACCGACGTCCCGCCGCAGGCTTTCAACGAACTGCGCGACCTGATCATCGAAAAGCGCGGCAAGCTGCCGAAAAGGCTGGCGCAGGTCGCAGCCTACACGATCGAGTTTCCGGACGATATCGCGTTCGGGACGGTCGGCAGCATATCCGAGCGGGCGTCCGTGCAACCGTCGACTCTGGTGCGTTTCGCCAAGGCGCTCGGCTACAGCGGTTTCAGCGAACTGCAGGCGGTGTTCCAGCAGCGGCTGCGCGACCGGCCGAACAACTACGAGGCGCGTCTGCAGGCGCTCGACGCGCACACGTCCGGCCGTTCGCCCGCGATGGCGGTGATCGACGGATTCAGTCAGGCGGCGATCCGTTCGGTCGAAAGGTTCAGGGAGCGGGTCAAGCCGGGCGACCTGGACGAGGCGGCGCGAATTCTCGCCGCCGCCGACACCATCTATCTGATCGGCCTCCGGCGATCGTACCCGATCACCGCCTATTTGAGCTACGCGTTCGGAACGCTTGGCGTCAGGACGGTGCTGGCCGGATCGCCGAGCGGGGTCGACCGCGAGATGCTGTCCTTCGCCGGCCCGCGCGACGCCGCGCTCGCAGTCAGTTTCACGCCCTACGCGCCCGCGACGGTCGAATACACGCGCCAGGTCGTCAGCCAGAACACGCCGCTCGTCGCCATCACCGACAGCCCTTTCAGTCCGCTGGCGTTGAACACCCGCGTCTGGTTCGAGATCGTCGAGAGCGACTTCGAGGGATTCCGCACGCTCGCCGCCACGATGACCCTGGCCGCGGCGCTCGCGGTCGCCGTCGCGGAGCAGCGGCGTCTCAACGAAAAAAGGAACACGAATTCCGATTAGCGCCTGATTTGGACCGAAGCTGTCGCGGAAACGTTTGGTCGTCGTTTGAATCCTCCCTGTGGACTGTGACCTCGAGGCGCTGGCGTTCAGGCCAGAGCTTCGCGCACATAGGCCATGCTGTTTCGAACCGCCGCGATCGGATCGGCCAGGTCGTGGACCTCCTTGGCGAAAGGCTCGAACGAGACAACGCCGTCGTAGCCATCGGCATAGAGCCGGCGAAGCTGCTCCACGTTGCCGAGGCGATCCTTCGGGCCGACGAGCACGCGATGGCCGTCGAGCATGTCGGTGAAGGTGATGGCGGGATCCTCGAGCCCCGAAATGTGAACGAGACCGGTGCGCGAAGCGAACACGGCCTCCTCCCCCGCGCCGCGGTGATGAAACGTGTCGTGCACGAGCGAGAAGACGTCGGCGCCGCCGATGTCGTCGATCGCGGCCAGCGCGTCGCGCTTCAATGCGCAGCGACGAGACCGGGAACCCGAGCGGCTCGACGTAACCCTTGAGGCCGTGAGCCACGAGGATCGGCCGGATTGCGGTCAGCGCAGCGCGTAGAGACGCCGCCTTCTCCGGCGTGTCCTCCAGCATCTTGCCTTCGTTGAGCGGGCACATCACGAGAGCCTTCGCGCCGGCGGCCGCGGCAAGCTTGGCGAGCGCCTCGGTCTGACGGGCCCGCTCGTCGTTCCAGACGTTGAACGGATAGAGCGCGTTGACGCTCGCGACTTCGATCCCGGCGTCCTTCGCTTTCGCGCCGACCCGGCGGGCGGTCGCTTCATCCTTCAGGCTGTTCCCGCCGACGTCGTTGCGCAACTCGATCGCGACGGCGCCGAGCGTGACGGCCGCGTCCACCAGCGCGTCAGGAGTTCAGCGCCGGATAAATCATGTGGTTGAAGCCGAACTTGATCTTGCGGGTTGTCATGCTCGTGTCCTTGAATTGGCGATCCGGCTCCGGGCCTTCGGGAGAATTTTCAGGCGTAGAAGGCGGGGCGGGGCTTGGTGACGATCGGCGCGACTTCGCCAGTGTGCATGGCCTTCAGGCACGCGTCGGCGGTGACGGCGGCGAAGTAGCCGTCCCAGGCGTTGGGGCCGTTGACCTTGCCGGCCTGCGCCGCTTCGATCCAGTCCTGCAACTCGACGTCGTAGGAGTCGATGAAGCGCAGCTTCCAGTCCTGCATGATCGTGGTCGAGAGCTTCGCGTCCTTGCGCAGAAGCACGCTCTCGGGCTCGGGCAGGCTTGCGACGCCCTCCTCGCCGACCACCTGGCACTGGATGTCGTAGCCGTAGCGGCAGTTGACGAACACCTCGCCGTCGATGCGCACGCCGCTCTTGGTCGCAAGCAGGACGATGATCGGATCGTTGAGCTTCGCGTGCGTGTGCTTCGTGTTGCGGGGAACGAGCACCTGCGCCGAAACGTAGTCGTCGTCGATCAGCCAGCGCAGCGCGTCGATCTCGTGAATGAAGGTGTCGACGATCGCCATGTCGCTGACGTAGGCCTCCGGCACCGACGGGTTGCGGTGGGCGCAATGGATCATCAGCGGCGCGCCGATCGACGCCGTCGTCGATCGCCTTCTTCAGCGCGCGATAGCCCTTGTCGTAGCGGCGCTGGAAGCCGACCTGAACGAGATGACGGCCGGAGGCGATTTCCGCTTCGACAATGCGAAGGCAGGCCTCGGCGGTCGTGGCGAGCGGCTTCTCGCAGAAAACCGGCTTGCCCGCCTTGATCGCCGCGAGCACATAGGCGTCGTGCGTCGGCCCCCAGGAGGTCACGACGACCGCGTGGACTTCTGGCGCCGCGATCAGCGCCTCGCCGGTCGGGTAGACCTTGGCGCCCGGGCAGGCCGGCTGCGACCTCTTCGGCCTGCTTGGCGTTGACGTCGGCGAGCGCGACGACTTTCGCGCCGACGAGTTTGTTCGCCAGCCGATGGATGTGCTCCCGGCCGATCATTCCGACGCCGATGACGCCGACATTGAGGGTCATTTTCGCATGTCCTTGATGAGAGAGTGTCCGACGCGGCCGGCGCCGCGGATGGCTTCAGGCTTTCGGCTTCGTCCAGTACTTGTCGACGTATCTCTGCATCGTCTCGCGCATGAAGCGGCCGGAGTTCGTCGGCGCGCTCCTCCCAGGCGAAGACGCAGGCCGTCATGATCCCGTCGAAGCCGATCGCGGCGAGCGAGGAGAAGAACTGGTCCCAGTTCACCTCGCCCTGGCCGATGTCCATGTGCTGATGAATCGTGACCTTCGCGCCGGGCGGATTGCAGATGTAGCGCAGGCCCGACGAAGCCTTGTGGTTGTAGGTGTCGGCGACGTGGACATGCGCGATCAGCGAGCCCGCGTCCCGGATCATCTTGCGGGATGTCGTCGCCGAAATAGAACGTATGCGGCGCGCAGTAGAGGAACTTGACGGCCTTCGAGCCGATCGTCGCGGATCATGTCGACGCGCCGGATGCAGCGTCTCGCACCAGTCCTCCGGATGCGGCTCGATGTTGAGCTGGATCGCCTTCCTTCTCGAACACGGGGACAAGCTCCTCCATCGAGCGCCACCATGCGGCTTCGCTCGTCTCGTGGGTGAACTGGCCGCCGCAGCAATTGGCGCTGAATGGCCGCGATCGGGCGAGGGGCCGCGGCCGAACTCGGAGTTCATCGTGTCGACGCCCATCTCGACCGCGATCTCGATCGCCTTCTTCCAGTAGCGCACGGCCGTCTGGCGCTCGTCCTCGTGCGGGCTCGCCCAGCGGTACATCGGCAGGAGCGAGGCGATCTTCACGCCGTGGTCCTTCAGCGATTTCTTGAAGCTCGCGATGCGTTCGGGATAGGCGCGCGGATGGACCCACCAGGCGAGGAAATCGTCGCGCGGCGAGAGCTCGATCCACTCGTAGCCGAGCTCGGCGACCTTGCGCGGCAGCTCTTCCAGCGACAGATGCCGGTGCATGTAGGGATCGAGGGCGATTTTCATTCCGTCTCCTCCGTCGCCGTTTTGATGCGTTGTAGGCCAAGGCGCGTCGTCGAGCACGCGACATCTTGATGGTTTATCGTCAACGACGGATAAGCCTTTTTAAGGCGCATTCGTCCGCCTCCGCCTCTGTAGTGTGGCGAAAGTCTGCGCCGGCGATGGACTATCGCTATCTTCTCGCTCGATCGGGAGGGCGTTCGTCTCCGGAGAGATATTGCCCCTCCGTCACATTTTCTCTGAAATAGACGTGAAACTCGCATCCGAAAGAGCCAGGAGCAGTCCCCGGAGGATTCGGATTTGCGCTCTCGACCAGGTAACGCAGGGCCATGAAGCGCCTGCATGTCCGGATCCTGGTCGATGACCATGTCGAGCACGCCGGACTGGAGATACTGCCGGTGGTCGTCCGAAAGCTCGTGCGTTATCCAGGTCACGTTGCGTTGCGGATCGAACCGATCGAGGGCGTCCTTGATTCCGGCGGAGCCCGCGCCGCTGTTGTAGATGCCCGCGAGATCGGCCGAGCGCATCGCCTCCGCGACCCCGACAAAGCAACGGTATTCGTCATCGAGGGTTTCGAACGACGACGCGTCGCAGCGAAGATTCGGGAACGAATTGGTCAGGGCTTCCCGGCAGCCTGCCGTTCTCTCCTGGTGCGCGGCCCAGTCGTTGCGTCCGCTCAAGAACATGACGCGTCCGGGACGGCGAGCGAAGCGCCCCATGACGAGCCCGGCGGTGCGGCCGGCGCGGTAGTTGTCGATGCCGAAGTAGGCGATGCCTTCGACGTCGGCGACATTCGACGCGACGGTCACGACAGATTCGCTCTGATCGAGGACGTCCCTCAGCGCCTGTCGCACAGACCGGGTGTCAGGCGCTGCCACGATCAAACCCTTACGGCGATAGGGCGGTTTCATGATCGCCTTGACCAGCGACGTCTCGTCGGCCCCGTCAACGGTTCGACGGTGAACGACAATCCGCTTGTCGAGGATCGAGCAAGCGCTTGTCAGCGCCGCTCGCAGGCGCAGAAAGAACGGCGTCGTGTTGTCCGGAAGAAGAACGTCTAGATGAATCAATTCGTGAGCGGCGCTCGGCAGGATTCGGGGCACGCCCAGCTTCTGCGCGGCGGCGATGACCTTTTGGCGCGCCTTTTTCGACGCGCTGCCGCGTTCGTTTAGCACGCGGTCGACGGTCGATGGGCTGACCCCGGCCTCAACTGCGATCTCGATAAATCTCGGAGACCGCTTGCGACGCCTCCGCGCGACCACCCGCTCCTCCCTCTTCTCAGCTCTTCCTGAAGTTTCGCGGCATCCTAGCAATTGATGCTAAAACGTCAAAAAGCTGCGTGCGCGGCGCAATTTTCTCGCCTACACCGAGAGTCGAGACCTTTCCCGATCGAAGGTCCACGATAAACCGTTCGGCGCCGAATGCGCCGCAGAGGGAGGACTGACCATGAAACGCATTCTTATTGCGCTCGCCGCCACGACCATGCTCGCCGAGCCCCGCCTTCGCCGCCAAGATCGGCGTGTCGATGGACAAGTTCGACGACAACTTCCTCACCGTCCTGCGCAACGGCATGAGCCGACTACGCCAAGACGCAGCCCGGCGTGACGCTGCAGATCGAGGACGCCAAGGACGACGTCTCCAAGCAGCTCAGCCAGGTGCAGAACTTCATCGCCAACGGCGTCGACGCGATCATCGTCAACCCCGTCGACACCTCGCGCGACCGCCGCGATCACCAAGGCCGCCGCCGACGCCGGCGTGCCGCTCGTCTACGTCAACCGCCAGCCGGCCGACGTCGAGAAGCTCGGGCCGAAGGCCGCTTTCGTCGGCTCGAACGAGAAGCGAATCCGGCACGCTCGAGACCAAGGAGATCTGCAAGCTGCTCGGCGGCAAGGGCAACATTCTCGTCATCGAGGGCCAGCTCTCCAACCAGGCCGCGGTGCAGCGCACCGCAGGACATCCACGACGTGATCGCGACCGACCCGACTGCAAGCGGCATGAAGATCGTCGCCGAGCAGACCGCCAACTGGGACCGCACCCAGGCGCAGAACCTGATGACCAACTGGCTGTCGAAGGGCCTGAAGTTCGACGCGGTCGTCTCCAACAACGACGAGATGGCGATCGGCGCGCTCCAGGCGATGAAGGCGGCCGGCGTCGACACCAAGACGGCGATCGTCGGCGGCGTCGACGCGACGCAGGACGCGCTCGCCTCGATGAAGGCGGGCGACCTCAAGGTCACCGTGTTCCAGGACGCCGCCGGCCAGGGCAAGGGCGCGGTCGACGCGGCGCTGGCGCTCGCCGCCGGCAAGACGGTCGACAAGAAGGTCTACATCCCCTTCCAGCTCGTGACGCCGGCCAACATGGACAAGTACACCAAGAAGAACTGACGCGGAACGCCGCTCGCCGTCGCGCTCGGCGCGCCAGGGCGACACCGGAGGCGCGCGGTCCTCCCAGCGCGCCTCCGGCCTTCGCGGGGGCTGAAACGTGATAGTGTCGGCGCCGGCCCCCGGAACGCAGGGCGGCGCCGAAACAAACGGGACGGAGCGCCATGGCGACCATCAGTCCGTCGACCGCCGAGATCGTCAGGCAAAGCGGCGCCGTCCCCGGCGCCGAATACCTGCTCGAAGTCGAGGGCGTCCGCAAGGCCTTCCCCGGCGTGCTGGCGCTCGACGACGTGTCGTTCCGCCTGAAGCGCGGCCACGTCCACGCGCTGATGGGCGAGAACGGCGCCGGCAAGTCGACGCTGATGAAGATCATCGCCGGCATCTACACGCCCGACTCCGGCTCCTTCAGGCTGAAGGGCCAGGAGATCCAGCTGACCTCGCCGCTCGACGCGCTCCAGTACGGCATCGCCATGATCCATCAGGAGCTCAACCTGATGAACTACATGACGGTGGCCGAGAACATCTGGATCCGCCGCGAGCCGCTGAACGCGCTTCGGCTTCGTCGACCACGACGAGATGCGCCGGCGCACCCAGGCGCTGTTCGACCGGCTCGACATTCCGCATCGATCCCGAGGCGGAGGTGCGCGACCTCTCCGTCGCCAACCGGCAGATGGTCGAGATCGCCAAGGCGGTGTCCTACGATTCCGACATCCTCATCATGGACGAGCCGACCTCGGCGCTGACCGAGCGCGAGGTCGAGCATCTCTTCCAGATCATCCGCACGCTCAAGGCCCAGGGCAAGGGCATCATCTACATCACCCACAAGATGAACGAGCTGTTCGAGATCGCCGACGAAGTGTCGGTGTTCCGCGACGGCCGGTTCGTCGGCGAGCACGCCGCCGCCGACGTCACCCGCGACGACATCATCAGGCTGATGGTCGGGCGCGAAATCACCCAGATGTTCCCGAAGCAGACCGTCGCCGATCGGCGATGTCGTGCTCTCGGTGCGCGACCTCGGCGCTCGAGGGCACGTTTCGCGACGTCTCGTTCGATCTGCGCAAGGGCGAGATTCTCGGCTTCGCCGGCCTCGTCGGCTCGGGGCGCAGCAATGTCGCCGAGACGCTGTTCGGCGTGACGCCGGCGACCTCGGGCGCAGATCCTCGATCGACGGCAAGGAGATCGCGATCACGCAATCCCGGCGTCGCGATGGACGCCGGCATGGCGCTTCCTCACCGAGGACCGCAAGGAGAGCGGCTGCTTCCTGCTGCTCGACATCATGGCCAACATGCAGATCGCGCTCCTGCGCCACGGCCATGCGCACGGCCGGCTTCGTCAAGGAGCGGCGAGATCGAGGCGCTCTGCCAGCAGCAGAAGGCGACGCCTGCGCGTGCGCACGCCCGATCTCGACGAGCCGATCATCAATCTCTCCGGCGGCAATCAGCAGAAGGTGCTGATCGCGCGCTGGCTGATGACCAAGCCGAGCATCCTCATCCTCGACGAGCCGACGCGCGGCATCGACGTCGGCGCCAAGGCCGAGATCCACAGGCTGATCACCGAACTGGCCGGCCAGGGCGTCGCGGTGCTGATGATCTCGTCGGAACTGCCCGAGGTGCTCGGCATGAGCGACCGCGTCCTGGTCATGCACGAGGGCCGCATGACCGGCATCGTCGACCGCAAGGACGCAACCCAGGTCAGGATCATGGAGCTCGCGTCGCAGTAGCGCGCGAGCCGCAAGCACGAGGAACGAAAGACCATGGCCACCGACACCTCCACCGCCGCCGCGACCGCCGAAGCGCCCGCAGCCGGCCGCCGCCGCCTGCCGCCGGAGCTCAGCATTCTCGGCGTCATGATCGGCATGATGCTGCTGTTCGAGGTGCTGGGCTGGATCTTCGTCGGCCAGAGCTTCATCGCCAATCCGCTGCGCCTCAAGATCATGATCCTGCAGGAGGCGGAGATCGGCATCATCGCCGTCGGCGTCACGCAGATCATCATCATGGGCGGCATCGACCTGTCGTCCGGGCTCGGTCGTCGGCATGACGGCGATGATCGCGGCGAGCCTCGCCCAGGCCGCCGGCTACAGCCACGCCGATCTATCCCGAGCCTCACGGGCCTCAATCCGATCTTTCCCGGTGGCGGCGGGCCTGCTCTGCGGCCTGCTCGTCGGCGCTCATCAACGGCTGCGCTGATCGCCTACACCAAGATCCCGCCGTTCATCGCCACGCTCGGCATGATGGTGTCGGCGCGCGGCGTCGCCGACTGGTACACGAACGGCCAGCCGATCGGCAATCTCGAGCGACTCCTTCGCCGCGATCGGCTCCGGCTGGTGGCCGGTCATCATCTTCCTCGGCGTCGCCTTCATCTTCCATATCGCGCTGCGCTACACGCGCTACGGCAAGTTCACCTACGCGATCGGCGCCAATCCGCTCGCGGCGCGCGTCTCGGGCATCAACGTCGAGCGCCACATCGTGCTCGTCTACACGCTCGCCGGGGCTGCTCTCGGGCCTGTCGCGGCATCGTGCACACCGCGCGCGCGATCAGCGGCCAGGCGGGCGTCGGCGTCGGCTTCGAGCTCGACGCGATCGCCGCGGCGGTCATCGGCGGCACGTCGCTCTCGGGCGGCGTCGGCCGCATGACCGGCACCGTGATCGGCGCGGTCATCCTCGGCATCCTGACCTCGGGCTTCACCTTCCTCAACGTCGACGCGCATTACCAGGAAATCATCAAGGGCGGCGTCATCATCGCGGCGGTGGTCGCCGACCAGTATCGCCAGCGGCGGCGCAAGGGGGCGTGAGCGAAAGGGTCGGCATTGTCTTCACCGTGCGGCTTGCCGGCCGTAAAAGCGGTGGAATCGAATGGAGACGGAAAAGTGAGCATACGCATCGGCGCGAACCCTATCGGCTGGACGAACGACGACCTGCAGGAGATCGGCGGCGACACTCCGCTCGAAACCTGCCTTGCCGAGGCCCGGGAAGCGGGCATCGTCGGCATGGAGAAGGGCCACAAGATGCCATCCGACGGGCTCGCGCTGAAGGACAAGCTCGCCGAATTCGGACTGGCGTTTGTCGGCGGCTGGTATTCGACCGAACTGCTCAAGCGCTCCGCCCGGGAAGAGTTCGACGCGGCGGGGGCCCATATCGCCATGACGAAGGGCGCGGGCGCGGACGTGGTCGTGGTCGCCGAAACGTCGAACTGCATCCACGGCGATCGTTCGCGTCCATTGTCGGAGCGCCCGCGGCTCGGCAAGGGCGATTGGGCTGCCTTCGGCGCCAAAATGACGGAGTTCGCCGAGCGTCTCGCCGGGGAGGGGCTAAGCTCTGCTACCATCACCACATGGGCACGGTCGTCCAGTCGGAGCGCGACATCGACGCCTTCATGGCCCACACCAAGCCGCCCGTGCATTTGCTGCTCGACACCGGGCACGCCCGGTGGGGTGGCTCCGATCCGGCGGCGCTGGCGCGCGCGTACCGTGAGCGCATCGGCCACGTCCACTGCAAGGACGTGCGCGAGGCCCAGATGCGTCAGTCGAACGCGGGCGACTGGAGCTTCCTCAACTCCATCCTCGGCAAGGGCAAGGATCTCGGCGTCTACACCGTCCCGGGCGACGGGGTGATCGACTACGTCGCGGTGTTCCGGGCGCTCAAGGGCTATTCCGGCTGGGTGGTGCTCGAGGCCGAACAGGACCCGAAAAAAGCTCCGGCCCTTCCCTATGCGAAGAAGGGCGTCGCCGAGATTCAGTCCGCGCTCAAGGAGGCGGGGCTGACATGAGCAGCGAGCCTCAAGAGGCTCGCGGGGAAGCAATCGAAATCTGCGCGTTCACTCGAGAAGGCTTGCCGCGGGCGTCACCTCGTCACGCGGACGACGACATTCGCGCTCGAAACCGGAGTCGGACCTACCTCATTTCGATCCGCGTTCCCGCGGCGCCATTGAGCAGCCGCTTCAGGTGGTACTGGGCGAGCGCGTCCCCGGGCTGCTCGCCGATCAGCGCCGCGAAGGCTGCGAGCGCGCCGGCTTCGCCCGCCTCGAGCTTCGCAAAGGCTTTGAGATAGGCGAGGGTGTGCGGGGTTGACCGCTCCGCCTCCGGCAGCGGTTCAAAGGCGCGCAGGGGTTCGCTCCGGCCCCGGAGCACCAGGTCGCCGACCGGCCGCCCGAAGAACCCCTCCGCGCGTAGCGGCAGGCTATCGCCTGGCTGATACGGACGGGTTTGACGCTTCAGTCGACGGACGCTCCGACAACGATGTCGAAAAAGGCGGACGGCTCGCGGCTGATTGAGCGCCTGTGGTTCATGCGGTGCATTTCATAGAAAGGGCTCTGTTATATTATCGCCTGGCCGATAGGATGCGCTTGGCAAAAATCCCTGACAGGGACCATGTCGCATTCCGAGTCTCCCCATGGCCGCATCGATTAAGGTAGAGGTTTCCCCGGCCGAATTGGTCGACAAATTGACGATTCTTGAGATCAAGCGAGAGCGCATTCGGGACGCTCACAAGCAAGCGAACCTTGCGGTCGAATATAATGTGCTTCGAGCCGCGTTCGACTCCCAAATCGAGCCGCTCGACGCCTTGCCAGCGCTGTACGATGCGCTTCGAGACGTCAACCTGACTCTGTGGGACATCGAGAACGACATTCGGGACCACGAGCGGCGGCAAGATTTCGGAGCTTCGTTCGTGGAGTTGGCGCGCGCCGTTTACATGAATAACGATCGTCGATCGCAGATAAAGCGGGCTATCAACTCTTTGTTTGGTTCGTCCCTTGTCGAGGAAAAGTCCTATTCGGCCTACTGAGACTTTCTCGAAGCTGAGGCGCCGCTGCGGCGCCCAGTCATCCGCCTCAGTTTCCGAAGCCACACTCCCTATCATCTGGGGGGCGGGGCTCCTTCGTGCGAGCCTCGCCGCGAATTTAGCTTCTGCAGTTTACGGGTGAACAGGTTCGCTGATACAGACGTGAGCCACCGCGCCACAACCCGGAGAGCCGGGCAATTCATCGCACATGGGTTGTGGCTTTGGTAAATGACATGCCGGAATCGATACTCAACCGAATTGTTGAAGCTTCCGCCGACAGGCCCGGTACGGCGTCGGATTCGGAAACGCCCGTGGCCGGCGGCGCGAACCCTTCCGAGGGCCGAACCGACAGCGCCTCGACGTTCGAGGCCGCTGCATCGGACCGATCGATGAAGGGCTGGGTGCGGCCGGCAGAGACGCCTACCCAGGTAGGTCCGAACGGCATCCGCTTCGACTTTAATTCGGGCGCCCGGTTGTTGCTGCCGAAAGGCGGCGCGCCGTGGAAGGTTCGGATCAGCGACCTGGACACCGGCAACATCCTCTATCAGACAAAGATCGAGGACGGGCGGGTCAACACCTCGAAGCGATATTACGTCCGGGTGCGGATCGAGATCGAGCGACGGGGCGAGACTCCCTTCGTCCACGATTACGACGCCGCGGACAAGCACGTGCTGATCAATTTCCCCGGCGGCACGCTCGGCGACGCGATCGGCTGGATGACCTATGCGGCGCGTTTCCAGGCGGCTCACAGGTGCCGGCTGACCTGCGCCATGGTCCCCGCGCTGATCCCGATCTTTCGCGACGCCTATCCGGACATCGCCTTTCTTGAGCACAAGGACGCCGAACCCGAGCGGTTCTACGCGAGCTACTATCTCGGCCTCTTCTTCAGCGATCTCGAATGCATCCATCAGCCGTGCGATTTCCGCCTCGTTGGCCTGCATCGCACAGCGGGCTATATTTTGGGCGTCGATCCGCAAGAAGAGCCTCCGCGCGTGGCCTTCCCCGACCCTGGCCGCCCGATCGCCGATCGCTACGTCTGCATCGCGACCCAAAGCACTTCCCAGGCTAAATATTGGAACAACCCACACGGCTGGCGCGAGGTCATCAAGCACCTGAAGGATTCCGGTTACCGGGTCGTCTGCGTCGACCAGAAGCCGGTTCATGGACTAGGTCTTGTCTGGAACCACCTGCCGCACGGCGCCGAGGACATGACGGGCCTCTCGCTGCAGGAGTGCGCGCGCTGGCTGAAGCACGCCGATTTCCTCGTCGGCCTGTCGAGCGGCCTCTCGTGGCTAGGCTGGGCGGTCGGCGTTCCCGTGGCGATGATTTCCGGTTTCTCGCATCCGTCGACGGAATTCGACACGCCCTACCGGGCGATCAATTACCACACCTGCAATTCGTGCTGGAACGACCCGGCTCTGCGTTTTGACAACAAGGACTTTCTCTGGTGCCCGCGTCACAAGAACACGCCGCGCCAGTTCGAATGCACGCGGCTTATCACGGCGGAGCACGTCAAGCGGATGATTGCGGGGATTCCGGCGTTTGCGGAACAGGCGAGGACGCGGAGTCCGCGCGAAGTCCTAAAATCTTAAGCGGATCGCGGGATATTCCGTTCATCGCGACAGTCCATTAGGGACCTGTAACGCCTCGGTGTCGAGTAAGCGCTGATAACTTTCCTGTGTATGCTATTCGACTCGAAGAACCTATTAAGGGGGCGGCGATTTGGAGAAGACGAAGGACCCGAAAGCCCGAAAAGGAGTGCGTCAGCGGCTCGTGGCGAAAGGCGGGAGGGGCGCAAGCAATGGAGACAAATCGGCGCATCCATTACCCGGTCCATTTCAATCACGAAGTGGTCTGATCAAAACATACAGAGTTACAGAGGCTTAAGATGAATCTCGGCGGTCCACTGATCATTCCCGGACCAATCGACGAATCTGAATCCATCGGCTCGAGTGGCGAGATTCTGAACTACGTCACATGGAACGGGTCCGCCTGGGCGCCCGGACACACGTCTGACGCTCAGCAGTCATCCGCGATTGGACTGATCGTGGAGAGCGGCGGAAGCCTTTCTGTCACCAGCGGTGGCTTCGCGAGCGACGTCGTCATCAGCAGCGGCGGCGACGCGTACGTGAACGGCGGCTCCGCGAGCGGCACCGTCATCAGCAGCGGCGGCGAAGAGAACGTGTACGGCGGCGGCTCCGCGACCGGAGACGTCATCAGCAGCGGCGGCGAAGAGAACGTGTACGGCGGCGGCTCCGCGACCGGAGACGTCATCAGCAGCGGCGGCGAGGAGAACGTGTACGGCGGCGGCTCCGCGACCGGCGCCGTTGTCAGTAGCGGCGGCGAGGAGCGCGCGTCCAGCGGCGGCTCCACGATCGGCACAGTCATCGGCAGCGGCGGCGAAGAGGATGTGGACGCGGGCGGCTTTGCGAGCGGTACGACCATCAGCAACGGCGGCGAAGAGGAAGTGAACCGCGGTACCGCGATCGGCACAGTCATCAGCTCCGGCGGCGAAGAGGACGTGTACAGCGGCGGCTCCGCGAGCGGTACGGTCATCGGCAGCGGCGGCGTGGAGTTCGTTTACAGCGGCGGCTCCGCGAGCGGCACGATCATCAACAGCGGCGGCGACGAAGAGGACTACATCGGCGGCTTCGAGAGCGGCGCCGTCGTCAGTAGCGGCGGCACGTTCAGCCTCGATGGCGGACAGGCTTCCGGCGTCGTCGTCAGCAGCGGGGGCGCTCTGGACATCTCCTTCTCGAGCGCCATAGGGGCCTGGACCTCGTCCAGCGGGGGCGAAGCCATCGACGGGGTGACCGTTCTCCCGGGCGCAGAGGTCGATCTGAACGTCGAGTTGGGCGCCTCGATCTCCGGATTTGTCGCGAGCAGCGGCGACGACGAGTACGTAAGCGGCGGGGGCTCGGCATACAACTCGATCATCAACAGCGGCGGCTCCGAATCGGTCGAGTTCGGCGGCTTCGAGAGCGGCGCCGTCGTCAACAGCGGCGGCCAGTTCAATCTCGACGGCGGTCAGGCTTCCGGCGTCGTCGTCAAGAGCGGCGGCAGCCTCGACATCTTCGTGTCGAGCCCCTTTGGCGAATGGACCCCAGGGGCTTCGTTCACCGGCGTGACCGTTTCCGCCGGCGCCGCGATCGACTTAAGCCTGGAGTCGGGCGGCTCCGTTTCCGGCTTTGTCGCCAGCAGTGGCGCCGAGCTGGACATCTACGGCGGACTTGCGAGCGGAGCGACCATCGAAAGCGGCGGATACGTTCCCGTTTTGGCTGGCGGATCTGCGACCGGAACGATCGTCAATGGCGGCGGACAACTCTCGGTCCAGTCCGGCGGTTCGGCGTCCGACTCGATCGTCAACAGCGGCGGCGACGAATGGGTGCAGTCCGGCGGTTCGGCGTCCGACTCGATCATCAATAACGGCGGCCATGAATGGGTCTACTCCGGCGGATTTGAGAGCGGCGCTATCGTCGAAAGCGGCGGCACGTTCAGTCTTGAGGGCGGTCAGGCGTCCGGCGTCGTCGTCAGCAGCGGGGGCTCCGCAGGCCTGTCCGTCTCGAGCGCCGTGAGCGCCTGGACCCCGTCCGGCGGCGGATCAATCGACGGTGTGACGGTTCTCTCGGGCGCCAGCGTCGATCTGAGCATCGATTCGGGCGGCTCCATCTCCGGATTTGTCGCGAGCAGCGGCGGCGACGTGGATGTCGAGAGTGGCGGGTCGGCGATCGGAACGATCGTCGACGCCGGCGGGTCCCTCCAGATCCAGTTCGGCTCCGCGAGCGGCTCGATCATCAATAGCGGCGGCTACGAGGACCTGTACAACGGTTCCGAGAGCGGCGCTGTCGTCAACAGCGGCGGCACGTTCGACCTCGATGGCGGCCAGGCTTCCGACGTCGTCGTCAACAGCGGCGGCACGCTCGATCTCGATGGCGGCCAGGCTTCTGGCGTCGTCGTCAGCAGCGGAGGCGCAGTCGACCTGACCACCTCGAGCCCGCTGGGCGATTGGACGCCGGCGGATTCGATTGACGGCGTCACTGTCCAGGCGGGCGCCAGGCTCAACCTGAGCGTCGCGTCGGGCGGCTCTGTTTCCGGCTTCGTCGTCAGCAGCGGCGAAATCTTGTCTGTCGAGTCCGGCGGGTCGGCGAGCGACACGATCATTGAGAGCGGCGGCTTCGAATGGGTCGCGTCCGGCGGTTTCGAGAGCGGCGCGATCGTCGATAGCGGCGGCGCGTTCAGCCTCGGCGGTGGCCCGCTCGGTGTGGTTGGCGGCCAGGCTTCCGACGTGGTCGTCAGCAGCGGAGGCACGGTTGAGCTATCCGTTTCGAGCGCCTTCGGCGCCTGGACGCCGTCCAGCAGCCAAACGATCGACGGCGTAACCATCCTTCCGGGCGCCGTTGTTGATCTGACCCTCGAAGAGGGCGGCTCCGTTTCCGGATTCATCGTCGGCAGCGGCGCATACCTTTTTGTCGACTCGGGCGGCTCAGCCAGCGACGCCGTGGTCGAGAGCGGCGGCACGCTTGTCCTTTACGGAGGTCAGGCGACGGGCGCAGTCGTCAGCAGCGGTGGTTTCTTCGAGGCCTCTCTCTCGAGCGCCTATGGCGCCTGGACGCCGTCCAGCAGCCAAACGATCGACGGCGTAACCGTCCAGGCGGGCGCTACGGTCGGTCTGGAGGTCGAGTTCGGGCGGGTCCATCTCCGGATTCATCGTCAGCAGCGGTGGATATCTCGATGTCGATCAGGGGGGCGTGGCGAGCGGCACAATCGTCGACAGCGGAGGCGGCGAATTCTATCTCTTTCGGCGGCTCGGACGCCGGCGTCGTCGTCAGCCACGGCGACGGAGTCATCGAGTCTCAGCGAATTGGGAGGACCTCCCGGCTCCGGCGCATCGCTTGACAACATGGGATCGGTGATCGCGGGATCAAGCGGCGTCGGCGTGGAGGTTAGGAGCGGCGGGTCGGTCCTGAACGCGGGCTCGATTAGCGGAACCACGGCTGCCGTCGAGTTCGATGGCGCGGGTTCGTTCCTGCTCGACCTCGAGGGCGGCTCAACGCTGTCAGGCGCCGTGCTAGGCAGCACAACGTCCGGCGCGACCAACCAGTTGGTGTTATCGGGCTCGGGAACGTCCAACAGCACGTTTACCGGCTTCAATACGCTCACTGTGGGCAGCGGCGCTTCGTGGTCTCTTGGCGGGACGTCCGCCATCGGCGCGACGACGATATCCGGCGGCGCGTTGACGGTCTCCGGTCCGCTGACCACGGCTTTCACGCTGAATGGCGGAACGCTGACATTCACCGTTGCGTCGAGCGACAGCGTCGCGTTCGAAGGCGCCGGTACGCTTACGCTGCAGCAAGCTTTCACCGGAGCCATTTCGGGCTACGTGTCGGGCGACGTGATCGACCTGCCCGAGCTGACCTATGTCTCGGGCAGTTCCAGCTACGCGGTCGGGACGCCGTCAGGCGGCCAGTATCCAGTGACCGTGAGCGAAGGATCGGCCACGGCGATCTTGAATTTGGCTTCGTCCGCTTCCCCGCAAGGCGAACTCGAGCTCGTTTCGGACGCAACAGGAGGCACGGAAATCGAGTTCTTGAATGGCTCGACGACTGTTGCGCCGACAATTTTGGGCACCGTCGCCGGCCAGAAGACGACTTCGGAAGCCCCCGTCAAGCCATTCGCCAACGTCACGATCGGCGACGTCAACGCGAACGCGACCGACACGCTCACAATCGCTCTGTCCGGGGCTGGCGCCTTGAGCGGGACCGGACTTTTGGGCTCTGGCGCCGCTTACACGCTGACGGGGGCGGCGTCGACCATCACGAGCGAACTGGACGCGTTGTCGTTCACGCCCGCGGCCGGTGGCGCGAATACGACCTCGACAACGACGTTCACGCTGAGCGATCTCAGCAACGCTTATGCGACGGCGATCACCAACAGCACGACCACCGTCATCAACTCGGATCCCGCCGTCGCGCCGACCATCGCGGGAACTGTCGTCAGCCAGACGACGACCTCGGAAGCGCCAGTTTCGCCTTTCGCCAACGTCACGATTGGCGACGTCAACGCCAACGCGACCGACACGTTGACAATCACCTTGACCGGAAAAGGCGGAAGCCTCTCCGGTGTCGGTCTCACGCCAAAGGGCTCAGGCGTATATGCGTTGTCGGGCGCGGTTTCGATCATCACCAGTGACCTCGACGCTCTGTCGTTCACGCCGACCGGCGGCGCGCCAGGCACGTCCTCTACAACAACGTTCACGCTGAGCGACCTGAGCAGCGCTTATGTAACGCCGACGGCCGACGGCACGACGACGGTCGTCGACAACGACCCGGCAGGTTTGGCGCCGACAATCACGGGAACCCTCTCCGGCCAGAAGACGACGTCGGAAGCGGCGGTTTCGCCTTTCGCCAAAGTCACAATCAACGACCCGACCGCCAACGCGACCGAGACGCTGACCATCAGCCTGTCCGGACCAGGCGGAGCGCTGACTGGAACCGGGTTCACAGTCTCCAACGGGATCTACACGCTGTCCGGAGCCGCCGCGACGGTCACAAGCGAACTCGACGCGTTGTCGTTCACGCCCGCGGCCGGCAAGCCGAACACGTCATCGACCACCACATTCATCCTTAGCGATCTCAGCAGCGCCTACGGGACGGCGATCGTCAACAGCACGACCACCGTCATAGATTCGGACCCTGCCGTCGCGCAGACGATTACGGGAACGGTCGCCGATCAATCGACAACCTCCGAGGCGGCGGTTTCGCCCTTCGCCAAAGTCACGATCACCGACCCGAACGCCAACGCGACAGACACGCTGACGATTACGCTGTCAGGAGGCGGCGGAACATTGAGTGGGACCGGGCTGTCCGGTTCGGGCGGGTCCTATACGCTGACGGGCGCGGCCACGGCGATCACCAGCGAACTGGACGCGCTCTCGTTTACCCCGACGGCCGGTGCGGCGAATACGACCTCGACCACAACATTCGCGCTGAGCGACGCGAGCAGCGCCTACGCGACGCCGGTGACTGACAGCACGACGAGCGTCATCGACAAAGACTTGGCCGTCCCACCGACCATCACGGGCGCCGTCGCCGGTCTGACGACGACCCTCGAGACGGGGGTTTCGCCCTTCGCCAAAGTCACGATCACCGACTCGAATGCCGGAGCGACCGATGCGCTGACCATCGCTTTGTCCGGGTCGGGTGGAACGCTGGCTGATGGTTCAGGCTACAGCGGTCTCGTGACCAAAGGCGCGAATATCTACGCGTTGTCAGGAACCGCCCAGGCGATTACGGCCGAACTCGATGCGTTGGTCTTCACGCCAAGCGCAGTTTGGCCCAATTCCAGCGGAACCACATCGTTTGCGCTGAGCGACGCCAGCGTCGCGAGCAGCACGACAGCCAGCGACTCGACGACGTCGGTGATCGACGACGATCCATCCGGAAATATCTCCGTTTCGTCGGCCTATCTTCTCGAGAACCTGGCCGGGATCGCCGCCGACACGCAAGTCACGTCAATCACGCTGACCGACGCAGGAACGCCGATCCTCAATCTGACGCCATCGCAAGTCGTCAACGACGCGGCGGCGATCAACAAGGCGACCTACGCGAACGGCTCGCCGGTCGAGTTTGCGATTGGATTTGAGGGAGCAGTTACTGTTCTCCTGGTCGGCGGCAAGTATGAACTAGCAACGAATACCAAAGGAATTTGGACCGGCCCGACGCTGCAAGATGGAAGCAGCGCTGTCACGCTGGGCCAGTTCGGGGCCGGCGTCACGCCGGTCGGGGCGATGCAGACGGGCAATGGCTACGAGGTCGCCTGGAGCCTCGGCTCGAACCAATACATTGTCTGGAACACCGACCTGAACGGCGACTACACGAGCAGCGCCACGGGCGTTCTGACCGGCTCCAGCCCGGAGCTGGAGGCGGTGGAAGGCTACTTCGGCGAGCCGTTCGCCGGCGGCGGGACGCCGGCGACGCCCGGTACGCCGACGAACGGCATAACGGCGATCGGCGACCTGTTCGAACTGAACCCCGGCGGGGGGACGGGACCGTTGATCCAGGATCAGGGCAGCTTGATCACTTCTGGCGGGGTCTGGGCGCCGATCGCGGCGGTCAAGACCGGAAACGGGTACGAGGTCGCCTGGGCCGATGCGAGCGCGAACCAATACATTGTCTGGAACACCGACTTAAACGGCGACTACACGAGCAGCGCCACGGGCGTTCTGACTGGCTCCAGCCCGGAGCTGGAGGCGGTGGAAGGCTACTTCGGCGAGCCGTTCGCCGGCGGCGGGACGCCGACGACGCCGGGGACTACGGCCAACGGCATAACGGCGATCGGCGACCTGTTCGAACTGGACCCTGGCGGGGGGACGGGATCGTTGCTCCAGAGCCAGGGCAGCTTTTTCACCGCTGTGAGCGGGGCGGCCTGGACGCCGGTCGCGGCCGCGGCGCTTTCGGGCGGCGGCTACGAGGTGGCGTGGAAGAACGGCAGCGGCTCAAGCGCGCTGTACACGGTGTGGGACACCGACGCGAACGGCGACTACGTGAGCAGCGCCACCGGGGTTGTGTCGGGTGGGAGCTACGCTCTGGAAGACCTCGAACTGTCGTTCGGCGAGGACCTGAACGGCGACGGAACGATCGGTCCGACGACGACCAGCATCGGAACCAATGGCAGCCTGGCGCTTGTCGCCAACCAGTATGCTCTTGAGAGCGGCGGGACCATCCAGGCGTGGGTTGAGGACCAGGGCAGTCCGATCACCAGCGGGGGCGTGTGGGCGCCCGTCGGAGCGGTCAAGACCGGAAACGGCTACGAGGTCGCCTGGGCCGATGCGAGCGCGAACCAATACATTGTCTGGAACACCGACTTAAACGGCGACTACACGAGCAGCGCCACGGGCGTTCTGACCGCCTCCAGCCCGGAGCTGGAGGCGGTGGAAGGCTACTTCGGCGAGCAGTTCGCCGGCGGCGCCGGGACGCCGGCGACGCCGGGGACTACGGCCAACGGCATAACGGCGATCGGCGACCTGTTCGAACTGAACCCCGGCGGGGGGACGGGACCGTTGATCCAGGATCAGGGCAGCTTGATCACTTCTGGCGGGGTCTGGGCGCCGATCGCGGCGGTCAAGACCGGAAACGGGTACGAGGTCGCCTGGGCCGATGCGAGCGCGAACCAATACATTGTCTGGAACACCGACTTAAACGGCGACTACACGAGCAGCGCCACGGGCGTTCTGACTGGCTCCAGCCCGGAGCTGGAGGCGGTGGAAGGCTACTTCGGCGAGCCGTTCGCCGGCGGCGGGACGCCGACGACGCCGGGGACTACGGCCAACGGCATAACGGCGATCGGCGACCTGTTCGAACTGGACCCTGGCGGGGGGACGGGACCGTTGCTCCAGAGCCAGGGCAGCCTTTTCACCGCTGTGGCCGGGGCGGCTTGGACGCCGGTCGCGGCCGCGGCGCTTTCGGGCGGCGGCTACGAGGTGGCGTGGAAGAACGGCAGCGGCTCAAGCGCGCTGTACACGGTGTGGGACACCGACGCGAACGGCGACTACGTGAGCAGCGCCACAGGGGTTTTGTCGGGTGGGAGCTACGCTCTGGAAGACCTCGAACTGTCGTTCGGCGAGGATCTCAACGGCGACGGAACGATCGGTCCGACGACGACCAGCATCGGAACCAACGGCAGCCTGGCGCTTGTCGCCAACCAGTATGCTCTTGAGAGCGGCGGGACCATCCAGGCGTGGGTTGAGGACCAGGGCAGTCCGATCACCAGCGGGGGCGCGTGGGCGCCGATCGGGGCGGTCAAGACCGGAAATGGCTACGAGGTCGCCTGGGTCGATGCGAGCGCGAACGCGTACACAGTCTGGAACACCGACGTAAACGGCGACTACACGAGCAGCGCCACGGGCGTTCTGACCGCCTCCAGCCAGGAGCTTGAGGCGGTGGAAGGCTACTTCGGCGAGCCGTTCGCCGGCGGCGGGACGCCGGCGACGCCGGGGATTGCGACCAACGGCGTAACGGCGATCGGCGACCTGTTCGAACTGAACCCCGGCGGGGGGACGGGACCGTTGCTCCAGTACCAGGGCAGCCTGATCACTTCCGGCGGGGTCTGGACGCCGATCTCGGCGGTCAAGACCGGAAACGGCTACGAGGTCGCGTGGGGCGATGCGAGCGCGAACGAATACACGGTCTGGAACACCGACGCCAACGGCGACTACACGAGTTCCGCCACGGGCGTTCTGACCGGCTCCAGCTCGGAGCTGGAGGCGGTGGAAGGCTACTTCGGCGAGCAGTTCGCCGGCGGCGCCGGGACGCCGGCGACGCCGGGGACTACGGCCAACGGCATAACGGCGATCGGCGACCTGTTCGAACTGAACCCCGGCGGGGGAACGGGACCGTTGCTCCAGTACCAGGGCAGCCTTTTCACTGCGAGCCTGTCCGCGGCCTGGGCGCCGATCGCGGCGGTCAAGACCGGAAACGGCTACGAGGTCGCGTGGGGCGATGCGAGCGCGAACGAATACACGGTCTGGAACACCGACGCCAACGGCGACTACACGAGTTCCGCCACGGGCGTTCTGACCGGCTCTAGCTCGGAGCTGGAGGCCGTGGAAGGCTACTTCGGCGAGCAGTTCGCCGGCGGCGCCGGGACGCCGGCGACGCCGGGGACTACGGCCAACGGCATAACGGCGATCGGCGACCTGTTCGAACTGAACCCCGGCGGGGGGACGGGACCGTTGCTCCAGTACCAGGGAAACCTGGCCACTTCTGGCGGGACCTGGTCGCCAGTCGCGGCCGAAAAGACGGCAACCGGATACGAGGTCGCCTGGAGCCTGCTCGGCTCAGACCAGTACACGGTCTGGAACACCGACGCCAATGGCGACTACACGAGTTCAGCCACAGGGGTCGTGTCAGGCCAGAGCTTCGCCCTTGAGGACCTCGAGCCGGCCTTCGGCGAGGAGCTGAACGGCGACGGCAGAGCCCCGTCGGCCACTTTGATAACCAGCACAAGCCCGGGCGGCGTCCTGAACCTGTCGTCGCAGACGCAGAGCGCCACTATCAATCTCGGCGCCAACTCAGCCAGCGCGAACGCCGGCCTGAACGCCCCGAGCCTCGGATTCACCGGCACGCCCGACGCCATAACCTTGGGTGCGGACCCCGACATCGTCGAATACGCTTTGACGCCGTCCAGCGGCATCGAGACGATCTCCAACTTCGTCCTCGGCCAGGACGAACTGAACATCGACCTGATGGGCGCCGCAAACAGCACGTTCGAAATCTACAACACCATGGTCGGCGGCCAGCACGCGATTTCGATCTTCAGCAGCGTCGACCCCAACCATGGCGTCGTCCTCCTGAACATGCCCTCAGCCGACACCGCCGCCGTACTGTCCGCCAGCCACCTCACCCTCGCTGGAGGGCACGCGCTGATCAGCTGAGACCCAAATGTTTTTACCGATGACGGCGGATTTGCCGAAGTCTATCGGCGATCAAGAGGAAATGGTTGAGCGAACGCTGAACTAGTCGTCCGGCAAACTGAATGCTCCAAAGGGCGGCCTACGCCAAGTATATTGCTTAGTGGGGCAGACCGTGCCCGTGGGAGACCACGTCTAGACTTGGGGCGTCGAGCACCAAGGCCGTATTGGCTTGGGGACATCGCGGGGCTCCCGTACGACTGCTGCGAGGAGCGACTGCAAAAAGCCCTCGACAGACAGCGCTTTGCGGTGATACGGGGCGACCGCACGATTTCGCCTGATTTCCCTCCTGCCGCATGGGAACGCCTTGAAGCGTCTGTCGGGCGTATGGATCGTCGTGTGATAGAAATGAATGGCCTCGCGAGAAGGCTCCGTCTGGGGTGAAAAACCTATGAAAGCAGTTCTTCTTGCTGGCGGGCTCGGCACGCGGTTTTCCGAGGAAACTGACGTCAAGCCGAAACCGATGATCGAGATCGGCGGCATGCCGATCATCTGGCACATCATGAAAATCTACTCTCATCACGGCATCAACGAGTTCGTGATCTGCCTTGGTTATAAAGGCTATGTCATCAAGGAATATTTCAAGAACTATTTTCTGCACATGTCGAATGTGACCTTCGACATGAAAACCAACGCCATGGAGGTGCACAACGCCTCCGCCGAGCCCTGGCGCGTGACGCTGGTGGACACGGGCGAGAAGACCATGATCGGCGGGCGCATCAAGCGCATTCTTCCGTTCCTGGGCGACGATAAGGAATTCTGCCTGACCTACGGCGACGGCGTCGGCGACGTCGACATCCGCGCCGTCATCGATCTCCATCGCAAGGAGGGGCGGCTGGCGACGGTGACGGCCACGCAACCCCCCGGCCGGTTCGGATCGATCAAGCACGACGGTCACAAGATCACGGGCTTCCAGGAGAAGCCGATGGGCGACGGCGGATGGATCAACGGCGGATTTTTCGTCTTGTCGCCTGAAGTTAGCCGGTACATAGAGGGCGACGCTACGGTGTGGGAGCAGGAGCCGATGCAGAGGCTCGCCGCCGACGGCCAACTAAGCGTGCACTTCCACCAAGGCTTCTGGCAGCCGATGGACACGCTGCGAGACAAGCGACAACTCGAGGATCTGTGGGCGGCTGGAAAAGCCCCGTGGAAGCTCTGGTGAAACTGCGGTGATTGGACGTCAAAGGGGAGCGTAGGCGCATGCGAATTTTGATCACCGGCAACATGGGGTATGTCGGTCCGGTTTTGACGCGCTTTCTGCGGTCGAACCTCGGGGATGCGGAGCTGATCGGCTACGACGCCGGCTTCTTTGGCCATAGTCTGACCGGCGCGGAACTACTGCCGGAGACGCTGCTGAACAAGCAGGTTTTCGGCGACATTCGCGACTTTCCGACGGAGCTGCTGGACGGCGTGGACGCCGTCGTCCATCTCTCCGCGGTCTCGAACGACCCGATGGGGAACAAGTTCGAGGCGGTCACCAACGAAATCAATCAGCAGGCGAGCGTGCGGCTGGCCCAGCTCTCCGCCGAACGCGGGGTCAAGAACTTCGTGTTCGCATCGAGCTGCAGCATGTACGGCTACGCCGAGGGCGGCGCGCGCAAGGAGACCGATCCGACCAACCCGCTGACCGCCTACGCGCGATCCAAGATCGGGTCGGAGCAGGCTTTCGCCCAGCTCGACCTCGGCAATATGGCGGTGACGTCGCTTCGGTTCGCCACCGCCTGCGGCATGTCGGACCGGCTGAGACTCGATCTCGTGCTGAACGATTTCGTCGCATGCGCGATCGCCTCGAGCGAAATCACCGTGCTGAGCGACGGCACGCCCTGGCGTCCCGCTGATCGACGTCGAGGACATGGCCCGCGCCATATCCTGGGCGATCGTTCGTCAGTCCGAGAACGGCGGGAAGTTTTTGGCCGTCAACGCCGGACGGGACGAGGGCAATTATCAGGTGCGCGAGCTTGCCGAATCGGTCGCCCGGCAGGCGCCGGGAACCAAGGTCTCCATCAACACTAACGCTCCGCCGGACAAGCGATCGTATAAGGTCGATTTCAGCCTGTTCAAGTCGCTGGCTCCGGCGCATATCCCGCAGGTGACGCTCGACGAGTCGATCCGGCGGCTCTACCAGGGCCTGAACGGCATGGGCTTCGCCGACAAGGAGTTCCGCAACTCGCCCTACATGCGGCTGAAAACGCTCGAGCGTCACATGGCCGTCGGGCGGCTCGGCCCCGATCTTCGCTGGCTCCCCGGCCGGGCCACAAGCGCCGCTTGAGGAGACGCTTCCGATGAAGTTCCAGGAAACGCCGCTCCAGGGCGCCTATCTGATCGATCTCGAGCGACGCGGCGACGATCGCGGCTTCTTCGCCCGGTTCTTTTGCGAGAACGAATTCGCCGCGGCGGGGCTCGAAACCCGCTTCGTCCAGATCAACAACTCGCTGACCGGCGCCAAGGGCACCTTGCGCGGGCTCCACTATCAGCTTCCCCCGCCGCCGAGGTGAAGGTCGTGAGGGCCGTCAAGGGCGCGCTCTGGGACGTGATCGTCGACCTGCGCGCCGGCTCGCCGACCTATCTCAAATGGTTCGGCGCAGAGCTCAACGAAGACAATCGGCGCATGATGTACGTGCCGCGCGGCTTCGGACACGGCTTCGTGACGCTGACCGACAATGTCGAGGCGCTCTATCTCGACAGCGCCTTCTATGCGCCCGAGGCCGAGCGCGGCGTGCGCTGGAACGATCCGGCCGTCGGAATCGAATGGCCGGTGAAGCCTGAGGAGATGTCGGAGAAGGACGGCAAGTGGCCGGACCTCAATCCCGAGTTCCACGGGGTCGAGGCCATGCGGGGCCTCACATGAAGGTCCTGCTGACCGGCGCGAGCTCGTTCACGGGCTACTGGTTCGCCCATGCGCTGCACGCGGCGGGCGCCCATGTGGTCGCGCCGCTTCGCGCGGCCGCCGCGAGCTACGCCGAGGGGACGCGGGCCGAGCGGGTGCGGCGGCTCGCGCGCGTCGCGGAGATCGTCGACGCGGCGCCGTTCGGCTCGGAGCGCTTTCTCGACGTCGCGAAGTGCGGGCGGCTTCGACCTTCTCTGCCATCACGCGGCCCGGGTCGGCGATTACCGCAGCCCCGATTTCGACATCGCCGGCGCGCTCGCCGAAAACACCGCCAATCTGCGCGCGGTTCTGGACGTCCTCGGCAAGGGCGGCCTCAAGGGCGTCGTCGCTGACCGGCAGCGTGTTCGAAGCAGGACGAAGGCGCGGGCGAAACGCCGCTCGTCGCCTTCTCGCCCTACGGCCTGTCGAAGGGCCTGACCGCGGCGGTCGTCAGCCATCGCTGCCGCGAGGCCGGACTGCCCTTCGCCAAGTTCGTCATCCCCAACCCGTTCGGCCCGCTCGAGGAGCCGCGCTTCTGCGCCTATCTCGTCCGCACCTGGAAGAAGGGCGAGACCGCGCGGGTCAACACGCCGGCCTATGTGCGCGACAACATTCCCGTCTCGCTGCTGGCGAAGGCTTACGCGAAGTTCGCCGCCGAGACCGCGGCGGGCGGCGGCCGGGCGAAGCTCAACCCGAGCGGCTACGTCGAGAGCCAGGGCGCCTTCGCCGAACGCTTCGCCGCCGCGATGCGGCCGAGGCTCGGGCTGGCGTGCGGGCTCGAACTCGGCGTCCAGACCGATTTCTCCGAGCCGCTGATGCGGGTCAACATCGACTCCGCCGCGCGCTACGTCGGCGACTGGAACGAGACGGAGGCCTGGGACGAGGCGGCGGAGGGGTATCGTCAGTAGGTCCATGTCTGCGGAGAACTCCGCACTGAATAGAGCGCTTTTCGATTGTGCGCGATAGGCCGCATGGATCGCTCGGGCGTGTTTAGATTGAAGATCGATCCGCCGGCCGTCGAGGAAGGAGACCATCCCAGTGGGAGACCACATCTCCGACGCAGTGCGCCGCCTCACGCGCCCCCTTTGACCCATCATTACGCTCTGACCCCCCGATTATTGCTGCGCCGCCCATTTCGAGGTCCCGTCTACCCTTCGCATATGCTTTTCGGGGTCCGACGGCAGACAAAGAAACTCGCTGCGCCTCCCGCAGCGTTCCGAACCCCTGCGGGAAAAAGTCCGCCTGTGAACTTTGGGCGACGAAAAAAGGCGCCGCGGTCCGGGAAAGTGACCGTGGCTGCTGATCAATTTGATAGAGGGCCGTGCCATGCCGCTCTTAAGCGCCGGACTGACTAGCGCATGAACATCGTCTTTCGCGTTGATGCATCCTTGCATATCGGAACTGGTCACGTCATGCGCTGCTTGACGCTGGCGCAGGTCCTTCGCGACAGGGGGGGGAAATGCGCCTTCGTGTGTCGCCAGCATGAAGGACATCTGATGGACTCCATCCGTCAGCGAGGTTTTTCGACGACCGCGTTGCCGAAAGGTCAGGAGAGAAAGTCAGGAGTTGAGGAGGCGCCCGATGATGAACAGGCCCACGCTTCGTGGCTCGGCGTGTCTTGGGAGCGCGATGCGTGGCAAACGCGCGCGGCTTTGGGCGAAACGCGGCCAGATTGGCTGATCGTTGATCACTATGCACTGGACGCTCGATGGGAAAGCGTGTTGCAAAAGAATTGCGTTAAGTTGATGGTAATCGATGACCTTGCCGACCGGCGGCACAGCTGCGATTTGTTGCTGGATCAGACTCTGGGACGTCAGCACGCTAACTATGAGGGCCTAGTCACGCCCGGTTCTCACATATTAGTCGGGACGAAATATGCGTTGCTGCGGCCAGAATTTGCGCACTGGAGAAAAATCAGCCTGCCTCGGCGCGAAAGGCCTAAAGTCAAAACGATTCTGATCACGATGGGCGGTGTTGACCGTACGAATGCGACGGGCCGGGTTCTGCGTGCGCTAAAGACGAGCGGATTACCGGGCGACATCGTTACAAATGTTGTTCTGGGCGCAAACGCGCCTTGGACCAAAGATATCCGCAGACTGGCTTTGGAAATGCCATTCCAGACTAACGTTCTGTCGGACGTTCGAGATATGGCCCGTCTTATGGCCGAAGCCGATCTTGCAATAGGCGCTGCTGGGGCCAACACTTCGTGGGAACGATGCAGTTCCGGCTTGCCGACAATAGTACTGGCCGTTGCCGATAATCAGCTTGAGATCGCAGAAAATCTTGCGAGAACAGGCGCAGGCATTTTCGCTGGGGGCGAGAATTCTGGTCCCATTCGCGCGGCGCAATGTGCCATCTCGTTGCTGCGCGATAAGGCCGCCCAAGTCGCGCTTTCACAGGCTAGCTCGAAGCTATGCGACGCCGCGGGAACAGATCGCGTCGCGCGCGCAGTACTAGCGGGAAGGAGCGCAGCATAGATTGAAAGAGAACAGTTTACTTGAGACAGAGCGCGAGAAGGGTCGTTATCCGCATTGGAATGCTAGTCTCCGGCGCAAAATTGGCGTCGCTTGCAATCATTCCCGGGCGCGCCCTAGGAACGATCGACGAAGCGACGTAAGCAGCGGTCCTCGACGAACTAGTCGCGATTGCCGGCCTTCTCGCCAAGTCGCCGAAGCTCAAGCCCGCTGGGAAGAAGTTTGCGAATCTCGTCACCAAGGTCGACGACGTACTTTGCCTCGGCCGACGGTCACCACAGAGGGGACTTTCCGTCTGCTCGCCTCAGCACATAAGCCTGTGTGAAGAGAAATGGCTTTGTATATAAACTTGAGAGCGATTTGCCGGCATCCTTTCGATCGCGATAAACGGAGTGTGTATCGGCGCAAATTGAAGAACGCCTATATTAAAGACGTGATTTATGAATTATTGCAACGCTCGCCGAGTCAAAGAACCATCTTAATTGTGACCCATAATTGGGGGGAGGGACTGACCGCCATGTTAAGGAGTTAACGCAAGCTCTAAGCAGTATGGCTAATATTGTAATTGCTCGGTTTACTGATATTGAATTAGAGCTAAGCATTCCGGATAAGCGTGACAACTGCATCAAAATTGAGAAAACGGAAACGGTAGAGATCGTTAATATGCTGAGGGACTTCCAAATTAATCGCGTGCATATTCATCAGATTCTCTGGGAATGATACAATAATTCGTACAACCGTAAATGAATTGTCAGTTCCATTTGACATAACCGTACATGATTATTATTTGATTTGTCCGCAGATGCATCTCTGCATGCCGAGAACGGCGCGCTATTGTGGAGAGCGAGGGAGAAGTCAATGTGATCAATGCATCGCAATAAATAAGCCATTTGGCGCAAGTGACATTCAGACATGGCGAACTGAACATGCATGGTTCGTCGAGAACGCCGACCAGTCCTTTGCCCGACAATGGACGTCCTGAGCAGAATCGAAAAATACTATCCGAGGGCAAATTTGGTCCTGGCGCCACATGAAGCAAATGCGTCGGACTCGTGGTCGGTCAATGCTCGACCTTTGTCAGTTGATCAACCTCTGCGTGTCGCGTTGATCGGACACCTAGTCGCCCACAAGGGTCGCGAGATCGTCGAAGCCTGTCTAAAACAATGCGCGGGAATGCCGATCGAATTCGTACTGGTCGGCGCGGCCCAGCCACCAATTCCGGCGGATCCAAGCGGAAAGTTTATCGAAACCGGAGTGTACAAGGATGCGGGGCTGATTGGTCTTCTTGAAGAATTCGCGCCGCATGTAATTTGGTTTCCCCAGCCAGTACCTGAGACTTACAGCTACACATTGACAACGGCGATCGACAGCGGGTTACCGATCGTTGCGTCGAGAATCGGCGCACTGTCGGAACGGTTGGAGGGGCGGCCCCTGACGTGGTTTGTTGATGACGTCTCCGCTCCGGCATCAAAATGGCTCGAAACGTTTGAGTTTGCACGACAAGAGTTGCTGGCGACGCCGCCCTCAGTGCAAACGGGAAGGAGGTTGCGGTCTGGGCAATACTATCCTGATCGTTATCTTGATTTTACATTTGGTCCAAAAACCGCCGGATCATCATTAGGGAACAAGACAAGTCTCGACCGACCAGTCTAGCAGGTCGTTGTAAACCTCTTGGCGAAGCTTGCCGGCGCCCAGCTCGGAGTTAGCCCGCATTTCTCAAACTCCGCTCGCATAGCTGACGATCTGCCGCGTAGCCTTGCCGCGTCTGAATGACAGACGAGCGGGTCCGTTGCGCCGTTTGCGCGGATCGTGTCGGGCTGTTTCGGGTCTCCGGTGGGCCGAGGGGTGATTGCCGCGGTTTTGGTCGGCGTCGCGGCGACGCCTCAGGCGGCTGGGCGAGGCGGGCGGCGGCCAGGCGCCATTCGTCGGCGTAGGGGCAGGCCGAGGCGAGGGCGAACTTGATGCGCCGCGCGCTGATGCGCACGAGGCGCGGCGAGCTTGAGGAGCTTGAGCCGGATCGTGCCGCAGGTCGCGTCGGCGAACTGGGTGTGGGCGAGGCCGATGCGCCGGAGCGCGCAGAGCAGGACATAGGCGAACGAGGCGAACCAGAGCCGCAGCTGGTTGGCGCGCATGGTGGCCGTCGAGGTGCGGTCGGCGAACAGGTCGCCCTGGCATTCCTTGATGCGGTTCTCCATCTCGCCGCGGGCGCAGTAGACCTCCTCGTAGAGGAAGCGGCCGTTGCGTCTCGGCCTTCTTGAGCGAGGTGACGATGAAGCGCGGATTGGCCTCGCCCTGCGTCCATTCCGCCTTGCCGATCACGCGGCGCCGGCGCGACCAGCTGTCGAGCGTCGAATAGCGGAAGTCCTTGAAGCGGCGGGCGGGCTTGCCGGTCGCGGTCGCCTCCGCCTCGGCCTGCAGGCAGTTCGACGGCGATCTCGTCGACGAGCCGCGCGTTGCGCGCCAGGCCGAACACGAAGTCGACCCGGTTCTGCTTCGCACCACGCCATCAGCGCCTCGCGGGCAGAAGCCGGAATCGGCGCGCAGCAGGATGCGCGTCCTGCGGCCAGCGCGCCCGGATCTGCGCGACGATGCGCGCGATCTCCTCGACCGCCCCGGCGCTGCCGTCGATGTTCGACGGCCGGAGCTTGGCCGCCAGCAGATGCCGGCCGCAGAACACGTAGAGCGGCAGGTAGCAGTAGCAGTCGTAGTAGCCGTGGAAGAACCGGCCTTCCTGATGGCCGTGCAGCGGATCGTCGGTGGCGTCGAGGTCGAGGATGATCTGCTTGGGCGCCTTGGCGTGCGCCTCGAGGAAGAGGTCGACGAACAGCGCCTCGATCGCCGCCGGGTCGTGGCTGATCTTGTGGTAGCGCGTCGGCGCCGGCGCGCGACAGTTCCAGCCGGTTCAGCGTCGACTTGCCCGCCACCGGCGCGCAGTCCTCGCGCCGGGCTTCGAGCTTGCCCGCCAGAACCGCCATCACCGGATCGTGGCGAAGCTCGTCGTGATCGTTCAGGTCCTCGTAGCCGAGCGCGATGCCGAACACGCGCTGCCCGACCAGCGTGGCGACCGAGTGCTCGACGAACTAGCAACGCGATAGCGCCGTTGACGCCGACGTCAACACCGAGCACGGACTGAGATTGATAGGCGGTAGCTCGGCCGTCGCCCCCGGCCGGGCTTTTCCTTCCCGTCATTACGCGGCCCGCTTGGCGGGGCGGCAGCGGGCTTCGGCCCAATCGCGAAGGTCGCCGGTCAAGTAGAGGCATCGGCCTCCAAACACCGCATCAACCTTTGGGCCTTCGCCACCAGAGGGGCAGCAAAGTTTTGCGAACTGTCGCTCAGCTATGGGGTAAGGCCGTTGGCGTTCAGCCATTCGACGGCTTGCCTGCGAGTGAGACGAGGCGGACGTGAAATCCGACCCGCGTTGAACTGACAACGCGAACGTGCCGGAAGTCGAATATGCGCGCATCGGAAAAAAAACGGTGCAGAATTAATTCCAGATCAGATAGCCCTCAAGTCTCTAACTTGCCGATTGAATGCCTAAGGCTGTCGGCCGGGTTCTGGAGGTGGCCGTACTGTTCCGGGAAGCGGTCGGCGACCAATCTTGCAAGCTCGTAAGGTGAGGTAGCTGTGCATCCTTCCGACTTGAGAGCACTGATGCACTTTAAGAGCTTCTCACGATGAATGCTTCTCTTTACGCCTCGCTTATGGGTAATTGAAACGGGGGAAACAAAATCGCCGCCATGATGCCGAGCATTAAGTCCCGGTCGCCTGAGTTTGCGGCGTCAAAATCCCACAACATCGCGGCGCGCCGTATGGCTTTTTCCCTGAGGTCAGCGCCATCAGGATAGAGATCAGAAATTCGCCTCAAAAATAGATCGATTCTTCTTGTCCATAATGCGGGCTGATCTTCGCGACATGGGCTTATCCCACTTTCAACGACACGACGTTCGCGCGTTTTTGGGGCCATAATTCGCTCAACCTGCGTCGCGAGAGCCGCAAAAGCCTGCTTTTTCTCATCGAAAGAGGCATGCCGGTCATATGTCCCGCGCACGCTTTCGACAACGATGGCTCAAACCAGCGCTCCCCTACGTCTGCGGAGACGCCAGCACGGCTCATAAGGGAGCGGGCGGTGCGGCGAAGATCGTGCAGCGTCCAGTCCGAGACGCCGCATTGCTTGTCGAACTTCGCCTTGGCCTTCGAATAGCCGCTCAACGGGCTGACGCCGTCGCTGGTGAAGAAGAATTCGCCCTTGCCTATCTTCGGCAGGCGCGCGAGCGCGCCGGTTGCGAGATCGGAGAGAGGGATCACAAGCTCTAAGCCGGTCTTGTAGCGCTCCTGGGGGATGGTCCAGACGCCGTCCTCAACCTCGGCTCGGCGCATGCGCGAAATCCTCCGTCCGTCGCGCTGCGGTCGTCAGGAGGAACTGCACGTAGGGGCCGAACAGGCTCGCGGCCGTCCTCGGGCCCTCAACCGCCTTTTCAGCGTCGGTGGTTTCAGCGGCCTTCCAGACGGCCCGGATTTCGTCATCGGTAAGGACGCGCTGCCTTGCCCGTTCCTTCGGCTTGATGCGGGTCATTCCGCGAACGATTGGACTCCGGAAGTCGTCGGACCGAGATGCGTGCCAAGACATCACTCGCCGGATCACCGCGAGCGTGTGGTCAGCCGCAGATGGCCCCGAATTGTCGTCGATCTTGTCGAGCAACCTGACGATCTCGCTTCGCTTGATCTCGCCGATAGGGCGCGCGCCCAATTTTGCGAACACGTGGCGCTTCAGGATGGCCTCGCGCTCGGCCCATCGAGCGAAGCTTCCCCCCTCGCCTGAAATAATCATCGGCGATGCTCTTGAACGTGTCAGCACCGGCAGCAGCTGCCTTCCGCTTCTCGGCGAGCGGGTCTTTTCCGCGGGCGACGTCCCCCAGAAACTTGGTCGCCTCCTTCTTCGCCTCGGCGAGCTTCAAGCCGCTCTTGAGATGCATCCGGCGCGACTGATGACCGACGCGGTACTGCACAACGAACGATTTGTGGCCTGTCGCAGTGACGAGCAATCCGAAGCTCGGCTGAGTTGCGTCCCAATGGATCACCCGATCCTTTGAGCCCTCTGGCAGCGGAGGTTTGGCAACAAAGTCTTTGTCCAGCGTCACTCGCATAACGGACCTCCGGTAAGTGCTGGGTAAGCGCCATGGAGGAGGGACCTGGGGAAGGAATAGGAATGTGAAAAGGGAAAGGAGAAAGAGAGTGTCTTTGTATTTCAATGGTCTTATTTGCTTACCGGGAATGATCGAGAACTAGGCGGGTATCATAGAGTGTGACCTGAGGCACGTTATTCCTAAACCTGGGGTCAGGGGTTCGATTCCCTTCCGGGACGCCATACAATATCAATAACTTAGGCCGTATCGGCGAGGCGGGTTTGCTTCCCGGCGAGTTGTTTTGGGAAGCATGTGTGAAGCGGTGACGAGCGTGTGGCATTTTTCACCATAGACGTTTCGGAGTAATTATGCGTAGCATGCCGTCCGGCAAACGGGGGCTGGGCTATGTTGCGCACCATCTTGTTGGCTGGGCTCGCCGCTGCAGGTATTGCGGCGGCGAACAGCTCAAAGGCGGCCGACACGATTTACTACTGTGTGCCGGATGAGCCTCGTGTATCCGCTCCGGACAGGCTTGTGTCCGTCGAAATCAGGCTAAAGCCGAACGGAGCTTTCTCCTCAGTCGTCTACAGGGCTGCTAATGGAACAATTATTGACCGTGCCACCCAATACGAAAACATAAACGGACAGGAGGGGAATTTCCGATATTGGCTCGGTCGCTTGCGTAACAATCCTAATGTCGGGATAATGGGGTCATTCCAGCGCAACCAAGGCCGGCTTTTTTACCTTGAGACGGTCCATGACAATCTCCGAGGCGGAAGGACTGTTGCGCAAGTAACATCGCTTTGCGACGGGGGTCACCTGGATTACGGTGCAGTGCGAAACGCTCGCCTCCTCAGAGTGCGCCGCCGCCGTCAATCCAGGCCCCGCGGCCCGCGCCTCCTCCCAGTTTGCCGGACCTCGAAATAAAGAAGTTCCTCGATTGCGTAGACGCTGCAGCCGTAGCACTGGCGGCTATCTCGAATGAGCCGGCGCAGACGGTCGTCGACGCGGCGAAGGGCGAATGTCCTACGGAAGAGATAGCGCTTGAAAACGCGTTAGAGCGCCACGGGAATCGCCAAGTCGGTCGATTGGCTAGACGGACTTTGAAGGAAGTGCGCCCCAACCTCTTGGCACTGGTCCTGAATGCGCGCGCGTCGGCCGCGAAACCGTCCGGAGGGCCGGCTAAGACCGAACCGGCAAAGGGGCAGGCTCTTTAAACGCGGCGCGTAAGTTCAAATCGAAGTTGCGCCGACCGGCTGGCCGGCGAGGGACGGGTCGCAGTACATTTGGGTTACTGGAGGGGACTATGGGTAGATCACCAATGATCGGTGTGTTTGCCTTAATTTCTGCGTTGTGCGGTGGCTGTGCGGTGACAGAGCCGGTGGCGGTCGTCAGTAGCGGCATTCCCGGCGGAATCATGAGAGGCACGACCACGGCATCCATGAGCGGCGGTTCCTTTAGCGTGTCCAACGGCACGCTCTCCTGTGGCGGGGACTACAACGCCCTCGATTATTCTCCGACCATCTCGATCCCAGTCCTGTGCAATGATGGCCGCAAAGGCATTATCACCGCGACCCGCGACAACAGCGGAATGAGCGGCGGTGGTCATTTCACGCTCTGGACGGAACGACGGGCGACTTTATGTTCGGTGCCGCTGCGGGGAAATTGTAGGGGCAGACCAGCTTTCCGGGAAGTTCTAAAGAATAGAAATTGCTGCCATCCTCTCGCCATGACCCACATCGCTTCGCCGATCTTCTGGAAACCGACGCCGATCCCGCTTTCGCCGCGCTGCGCCGCTCGGAATTGATCGGCCGTCCGCTGGGCTCCGCCGATCACCCGCCGCGCCGAAGCCTTGCTCACCGCACGCTCACGCCCGGGAAACGAGGCCCGAAGCCGAAGACGGCCCCCGCCGGCGATGAATGGGGACTGACGGGCGTGTCACCGTAATCCGTAATCGCGTGTCACCGTAACCAAACCGCCCAGAACCTTGACCGGCATGTGGCCCTCGCCTATCCAGCCGCCGGGCTGCTGGGGGGAGGCATGGGGATGAAGTCGGCGATGTCGATGGCCGGGGCGCTGCTCCTGATGGCCGGCGGCGCGGCCCTGTCGCAAGCGTCTGACACGCCGAAATTCTCGGCCGACGTCCCGCCACAATCACCACGCCGGACAGGGTCCAGACCTCGGCTCGGCACGCTGAAGTTCCACAACGGCGCGCCGGACGAGGCGACCGTCAAGCTCGTCTACGACAATCTCGATCTCGCCGCGGCGTCGAGGCGTTCTACAATGGGGTCCCGGCGACCTCCGTCCGGCGGCCTGTCAACGGACGTCGCGGCATCGGCGTCAAGCCGAACCGGACCTTCGGGCTGACCGAGGACCTGATGGACGCCCGCTCGCTGTTCCTGACGCCCAACACCACCACCGTCTACGGCTTCACCTGCCTCGATCTGCGAGAGGGCCGGTCGTCCTGGAGGCGCCGCCGGCGTGCTCGGCCCGGTCGACGACGCCTACTTCCGCTGGGTCACGGACATCGGCCTGACCGGCCCCGACCGGGGCAAGGGCGGCAAGTACCTGTTCGTGCCGCCGGGCTACCCCGGCGAGCTGCCAAGCGCCGGCGGTCCCACGGTCGACAGCGGCTCTGCCGACCTTCGGCAATTTCGTCGGAAGCCCAAGACCAACACGGCTGCTCGTCTTCTTTCGCGCCTTCGTCGCGGAACGGCGACATCGCCGCCGCCGGAGGGGCGTGAAGGCCGCGGCGCAGCTCTATCCGCTTGCGGACGCGACCACCGATGGCGAGCCGCCGAAGGCGGACTTCGTCAACACCTCGGGCGTGCAGTTCAACACGATCAGCGCCAACGACTTCACTTCTTCGAGGAGCTCAACCGGCGGGTCAGACCGAGCCCGCCAATTTCGTCGATCCCGAGAGCGTGGGCCTGTTCGCCTCGATCGGCATCCGGAAGGGCCAGCCGTTCGCGCCCGACGCCGCATGAAGGGGATCCTTACCGACGCCGTCGCGGTCGGCAACGCCACGGCTCGCGCGATCCTGTTCGTCGGCCGCGACCCGCGCGTGAAGTTCTATCCCGACCGGCATGGCTGAACGCCGCTTCGTCGGCGGCAGCTATCTGTTCGCGACGGGGCGAGCGCCTGCTCGATGCGCGCACGATGTTCCTCTACTACGCCACGGGCATAACGCCCGCGATGGCGATGCGAAGCCGGGGCCGGCTCGGCCTATGCGGGCGCCTTCCGCAATTTGCAGGCGATCGCCGCTCGACGGCGGCAAGACCTACAAGGTCACGCTGCCCGGCCCGATCCCGGCCGAAGGAGTTCTGGGGCCTTCGTGGTCTACGACAACCAGACCCGCTCGCTGCTCGAGACCGACCAGAAGACTCGCCGGCGTCGACAGCCACCACCGGGGCTGAAGGCGAGGCCGGGATGGCTCCGCCACGATCTGGTTCGGCCCGAGCCGCCCGACGGGCGAGGAGGACAACTGGGTTCAGACCATGGCCCGGCAAGGGCTGGAACGTGCTGCTGCGTCTCTACGGCCTGCTGGAGCCCTGGTTCGACAAGAGCTGGAAGCCCGGCGATATCGAGCGGGTGGACTGAAGCGGCGATCGGGGTTCTGCGGGTTCGGTCGCGCAAAGCCGCGCGTCAGGGGGCTCAGCCATGCCCTCCCTCTTCGCCCTCCGCTGCCGCCGGCGGGTCGCCGTCGAGCGGCCGCCCGTCGTCCCTCAGCCAGACGTAGATCGCCGGGATGACGAGCACCGTCAGCGCCGTCGACGAGGCGAGGCCGAAGACGAGCGAGATGGCGAGGCCCTGGAAGATCGGGTCGGTCAGGATGAAGGCCGCCCCGATCATCGCCGCCGCCGCCGTCAGCACGATCGGCTTGAACCGCGTCGCGCCCGCTTCGATCAGCGCCTTGCCTCAGCGGAATGTCGCCCTCCGCCCGCTTGTGGCGGATGAAGTCGACGAGCAGGATCGAGTTGCGCACGATGATGCCGGCGAGCGCGATGAAGCCGATCATCGAGGTCGCGGTGAAGGCGGCGTTGAACAGCCAGTGCCCGATCACGATGCCGATCAGGGTCAGGGGCACCGGCACGAGGATCACGAGCGGCAGCAGGAACGAGCCGAACTGCGCGACGACCAGCAGGTAGATGCCGAGGATCGCCACCCCGAACGCCGCGCCCATGTCGCGGAACGTGACGTAGGTCACCTCCCATTCGCCGTCCCAGAGCAGCGTCGGCTTCGAATCGTCGAGCGGCTGGCCGTGGTACTTGATCGTCGGCGGGCCGTCCTTGCCCCAGTCCTGCTTTGCCGATCGCGTCCTCGACCGAGAGCATGCCGTAGACCGGCGCCTCGAGCCGCCCCGCGACGTCGGCCGTCACCATTTCGGCGAAGCGGCCGTTGTGGCGGAAGATCGGATAGGAGGCCGGCTCGCGCACGACCTTGACGACGTCGCCGAGCTCGACGTTGGCGCCCTGCCGCGCCGTGCCGCCCGCGGGCAGCGGCGTCGACAGGATCTTTTCGCCGAGCGTCCGTTCGCTTCGCGGCAGCGCGACGCTGATGTCGATCGGCTTCGTCCCCTCGCCGCGCTGCGAATAGCCGACCTTCACCCCGCCGATCAGCGCGCCGATCGTGTCGTAGATCGCCTGCTGCTCGACGCCGTGGAACTCTGCCGCCTCCTGGTCGACCGCGAAGCGCAGGCGCTCCGACGGCTTGCCGAAGCTCATGTCGCGAATCGACGACGAAGTCGACCGAATCGAACGCCTTGCGCACCTTCGTCGCGAGCTCCCGGCGCGCCTCCGGCGTCGGCCCGTAGACCTCCGCGAGCAGGGTCGAGAGCACCGGCGGCCCCGGCGGCACCTCGACCACCTTGAGCGCCGAACCCGGCGGCAGGGGGAGGCCCTGAAGCCGGTTGCGGATGTCGAGCGCGATCGCGTGGCTCGCCCGGTCGCGCTTGCCCTTGTCCTTCAGGTTGACCGCGAGGTCGCCCTGCTCGGGGTTCGCGCGCATGTAATAGTGGCGCACGAGGCCGTTGAAGTTGAACGGCATGGCCGTCCCGGAATAGGCCTGGATCGAGACCAGCTCCGGCAGGTCCTTCAGCCGCTCGGCCGCCGCCATCAGCGCGCGGTCGGTGTCCTCGAGGCTCGCCCCATGCGGCAGGTCGAGCACGACCTGGATCTCCGACTTGTTGTCGAACGGCAGCAGCTTGACCCGCACGTCCTTGGTGTAGAACAGCGAGCAGGCGGCGACCGTCGCGATGCCGACCGCGATCAGGAAGACCTTCGAACGCAGGCGGCCTTTCAGCAGCGGCTCGGCGATGCGGACGTAGAAGCGGCCCATCGCGCCGATCCCGTGATGCCCGCCTCGCCGAGCGCGGCGGCCTTGCGGCCGGCGAAGCGCAGCAGCAGCCACGGCGTCACCGTCACCGCGACGAAGAACGAGAACAGCATCGCGATCGAGGCGTTGGCCGGGATCGGGCTCATGTACGGCCCCATCATGCCGCTGACGAACATCATCGGCAGGAGCGCCGCGACGATGGTCAGCGTCGCGACGATCGTCGGGTTGCCGACCTCGGCGACCGCCTCGATCGCGGCCTCGGCGGGACTGCGCTTGCCGAGCATGCCCCAGTGGCGCGCGATGTTCTCGACCATCACGATCGCGTCGTCGACCAGGATGCCGATCGAGAAGATCAGCGCGAACAGGCTCACGCGGTTGATCGTGTAGCCCATCAGCCAGGAGGCGAACAGGGTGAGCAGGATCGTCGTCGGGATGACGATCAGCACGACGAGGCCCTCGCGCCAGCCGATCGCGACCGTGATCAGGGCGACGATCGAGACGGTGGCGAGCGCGAGATGGAACAGGAGCTCGTTCGCCTTCTCGGTCGCGGTCGCGCCGTAGTTGCGGGTGACCGCGATCTCGAGCCCGGCCGGGACGACCCGGCCGCGCACGATCTCGAGCCGCTTCAGGACGTCGTCGGCGACCGTGACCGCGTTCGCGCCCTTGCGCTTGGCGACGGCGAGGGTGACGGCCGGGCGGCGCTCGAGCTCGCCGTTCGCGGCGCGCGTCGATCGTCCAGGCGCGACGCTCGGGCTCGGCGGCGCCGACGACGACGTTCGCCACGTCCTTGACGTAGACCGGCCGCCCGTCGCGGGTCGTGAGCAGCAGAAGGCCGATGTCCGGGACGCCCTGCAGGGTCTGGCCGGCCAGCACCGGCAGCGCCTTGCCGCCGTCGCGGAAGGTCCCGACCTGGAACGAGCGGTTGGCGTTGGAGATCTTGTCGACGAGCTGGTTGAGCGTGACGCCGAACACGCGAGAGCTTTTCCGGGTCGGGCTCGACGCGGATCTGGTTCGGGCGCGCCGCCGACGATATAGGCGGCGCCGACGTTGTCGACCTTGGCGAGTTCGTGCTGCAGTTCCTCGGCGACCTGGAAGAGGCCGTTGTCGGACCACCGGCTGGCCTGACCGGGCGAGGCGGAGAGCGTGAGGGTGACGATGGCGACGTCGTTGATGCCGCGCCCGACGATCAGCGGCTCGGGAATGCCCTTGGGCAGGTCGCCGATGTTCGCCCGGATCTTCTCGTGCACGCGCGTCGTCGCCGTGTCCTCGTCGGTGCCGACGAGGAAGCGCGCCGTGACCATGACGCGAATCGTCGTTGGTCTGGGAATAGACGTGCTCGACGCCGTCGATGCCCTTGATGATGTCCTCGAGCGGGCGGGTGACGAGCTCGACCGCCTGGTCGGCCTTGTAGCCGTTGGCCTGGACGATGATGTCGACCATCGGCACGCTGATCTGCGGCTCCTCCTCGCGCGGCAGCGAGACGAGGGCGATCGCGCCGGCGACCAGCGCCGCGAGCAGCAGCAGCGGCGTCAGCGGCGAATTGATGAAGGTGCGGGTGAGCGCACCCGAGATGCCGAGCTTCATGGCGTCACGACCTCGTCGCCGTCCTTGAGACCCGGCGAGGATCTCGACCGACGGCGTCGTTCGCCGGAGCCGAGCTGGACGACGACCTCGGCGCCGTCCTTGAGCCTTGCGTAGTCGACGCCAGCGCGGCGGTAGACGTAGGCGCGCGGGAACGACGATCGCGCGCCGCTCGCCGGTCGAAACAGTAGACCCGCGTTCGCTCGCCGACGAAATAGTCGCCGACGTCCGGCGCTTCGACGTCCGCGATCACGCGGCCGCCCTGGATCTCCGGATAGACGATGCGCACCTTCCCTTCCTTCGACGCGCCGCCGTGCGGCCGAGCCGCGCTCGCCGATATGGACGACGTCGCCTGCGCGCATGAAGCGCGCGTGGCGCTCGGGAAGCTGCAGGCGCAGGATGTAGTGGTCCTCGGCGATGGTCGCGATCGTCTCGCCGGGAAGCACGACCGAGCCCTCGGTGACCGGCGTCTTGAGCACCCGGCCCGCGCCCGGCGCGAGCACGGCGCCCTCCTTCATCTGCTGGAGCAGGACGTCGCGATCCGACCCCATCGCCGACAGCGTGCGGTCGGCGACGTCGAGCGCGGTCTTCGTCGCATCGACCTGCACCTGCGTGCCGACGCCGCGCTTCATGCAGTTCGACCGCCCGGTCGTAGTCCGACTTCGCCTTGTCGCGCTGCGACTGCTGCGACTGGATGCGCGAATCGAGCGCCTGCCGCTGCAGCACGAGCTTCTCGTCGGCGATGACCGCGAGCTCCTGGCCGGCCGTCACGCGGTCGCCCTCCTTGACGGAAAGCGAAGCGATGGTTCCGCCGATCCGTGCGCGGGCGGTGAGCTCGTGCGCGGGCTCGACCGTCGCCACGATCGCCTTCTCGTCCGGCGCGGCGGACGCATGGACGACGAGGGCTTCCGCGGCGACCGCGGGCAGCGGCGCCGCCAGGGCGGCGGCGAGACACAGGGCGAGGCGCATGGCGGGTTCCTTCATTCGACGCTCTTGACATTCATATTCGGATATCATAATTTATCAAGCATGAATTTGAACGGGCTGCAATCCAGGGCCGAAGCGGTCGAGGCGCTCCTGAAGTCGGTCGGCAACCGCAACCGGCTGGCCGTGCTGTGCGAACTCTCGAAGGGCGAGCGGTCGGTCGGCGCGCTGCAGCAGGCGCTGGGCATCAGCCAGTCGGCGCTGTCGCAAAATCTGGCGCGCCTGCGCCTCGACGGCATCGTCACGACGAGGCGGGAACAGCAGTCCATCCACTATTCGCTCGCGAGCGAGAAGGTCTCCCGCCTGATCGGCCTGCTCGACGAGCTCTACTGCGCCCCGGCGTGCGATGCGCCGGACAAATCCGCCAAACCGAAGACAAGGAAAACCTCATGACGCTCGATCAATCGGTGATGCGCTTCGCGGGCTTCGTCGTCCTGCTCAGCCTCGCCCTCGCCTACATCTTCAGCCCGTACTGGCTGTGGCTCGCGGCCTTCGCCGGCGTGAACATGATCCAGGCCTCGTTCACCGGCTTCTGCCCCGCAGCGATGGTCTTCAAGCGCCTGGGCGTCAAGGCGGGGTGCGCATTCCAGTGATGCGGCAAATGAGCCCGACGACGCCAATCTGATCAGAGAGGCGCACGGTCGCCGGCCCTCCGCCGCGGACACCGCACACTCGCGCCTGCACCCGCGTCCGTCGCCACGGGGCGGGCGCCATCCTGAATCCGGAGCAATAATGTTCTGGAAGCCTGTTTTCCCGCAAGCCCGACCCGCCAGCATCGACCTCGAAACCTTCGCCAAGGCGGTGCGCGCCGGTGACGTCACCGTCGTGGACGTCCGCGAGCCGAACGAGTTCGCCGCTGGCCACATCCCCGGCGCGGTGAGCCAGCCGCTTTCGCGGTTCGACGCGAAAAGGCTGCCGAACGGCAAGCCGGTCGTCCTCATCTGCCAGGCCGGCGGCCGCTCCCGGAAGGCCCTCGACCAGGCCCACGCGGCGGGACGCAACGAGGTCAAGCACTTCGCCGGCGGCATGTCCCAGTGGCGCGCGAACGGCGGCGCCGTCTCCTGATCCTCGATCCGTCCGAGGCCTCCACTCGGCTCGACAGCGACGGTTTCCGGCTCGTCCACCGGCCAACCCACGGGCGCGGCGCAACGGCGTCGCGCGCGGCCAAAGACCACGAATTGAGGGTCCGGCGACGCCGCGACGGCGGCGGACCC
>CAWANA010000015.1:0-231559 GCA_963783275.1 uncultured Alphaproteobacteria bacterium
ACCTTCAGCGTATTGCGGATGTAGGGGCCGACGTTGACGTGGTCGATGTCGAGGATCGGCAGCTCGGTGAAGCCGACCTCGAGCAGTTGCCCAAGCGACTTCTCGGTGATCTCGTCGCCGGCCTCGGCGTAGATCTCGCCGGTCTGCGGGTTGTAGAGGTCCTCCGCGATGTACTGGCCGTAGAGGTCGGCGTCGACCGAAAGCAGGGCCTTGAGGCCCTTGTCGGCGAGCTGCTTGGCCGAGCGCACGGTCAGCTTGCGGCCGGCCTCGATCGCGACCTCGCCCGTGTCGGCGTCGATCATGTCGACCGTGCCCTTGAAGCCCTTCATCCGGTCGGGATCGTAAGGCACGCGCCAGCCGTCCTTGAGCCGCCCGTATGTCACGGTGCGGTAGAAGGTCTTGAGAATCTCCTCGCCGTCGAGGCCGAGGGCGAACAAGAGCGACGTCACCGGAATCTTGCGGCGACGGTCGATGCGGGCATAGACGATGTCCTTGGCGTCGAACTCGATGTCGAGCCAGGAGCCGCGGTAGGGAATGATGCGGGCCGCGAACAGGAGCTTGCCGGACGAGTGGCTCTTGCCCTTGTCATGATCGAAGAACACGCCGGGCGAGCGGTGCATCTGCGAGACGATGACGCGCTCTGTGCCGTTGACGATGAAGGTGCCGTTCGGCGTCATGAGCGGCATGTCGCCCATGTAGACGTCCTGCTCCTTGATGTCCTTGACGGACTTGGCCTGCGTCTCCGGATCGACATCGAACACGATGAGGCGGAGCGTCACCTTGAGCGGCGCGGCGTAGGTCATGCCGCGCTGGCGGCACTCGTCGATGTCGTACTTGGGCGCCTCGTATTCGTACTTGACGAACTCGAGATGCGCGGTGTCGGCGAAATCCTTGATCGGAAACACCGACTTGAACACCGCCTGCAAGCCCTCGTTGGGACGGCCGCCCTTCGGCGCGTCCATGAGGAGGAACTGGTCGTAGGACGCCTTCTGCACTTCGATCAGGTTCGGCATCTCGCCGACTTCCCTGACGTGCCCGAAGACTTTGCGAACGCGCTTGCGGCCGGTGAATGTCTGCGCCATGTCGTTCCTCAATGCTCGCGCCCTTCGGGCGATCCTTGCGGCCAAGGATCGCTGTCAGGGCGCCAGGGCGAACCGATCTCGCCCCTCTTCAATTCCCATTCGAAGCGCGCCCCATGCGCCCCTCGGACGGCCGAATGAAACCCAACCTTCAAAACGCCGGAACGGCCCCGGGCGGATAAGGCCCGGGACCGTTCACAGTTTGACTAACGAGCCCCGTGCCGGGGCCGCCCGCTCATTACTTGAGCTCGACCTTCGCGCCGACCTTCTCCAGAGCGGCCTTGATCTTTTCGGCCTCGTCCTTGGAGACGCCTTCCTTGACGGGCTTGGGCGCGCCTTCGACGAGATCCTTGGCCTCCTTGAGGCCGAGCGAGGTGATCGCGCGGACTTCCTTGATGACCTCGATCTTCTTGTCGCCGATGGCGGCGAGGATGACGGTGAACTCGGTCTGCTCCTCGACCGGGGCGGCGGCGGCGGCGCCGCGGGAGCGGCGGCGACCGCGACCGCGGCGGCGGCCGAGACGCCCCACTTGGCTTCGAGGAGCTTGGCGAGATCAGCGGCTTCGAGAACGGTCAGCGAGGACAGTTCTTCGACGATCTTTTCGAGATTGGCCATTGTGCGTGTTCCTTAATATGGGTTCGAACTGAGGATTTTGAAGAGCCTCTGTCAGGCTGCGTCTTTGGCGGCATAGGCCCCGACCACGCGCGCAAGCTTGGCGGCGGGCGCGGTGGAGAGCTGGGCGAGCTTGGTCGCCGGGGCGACGAGGATCCCCAGCAGTTTGGCGCGCAGCTCGTCGAGCGAAGGCAAGGTCGCGAGCGCCTTGACCCCGTTGACGTCGAGGGCGGTTTTGCCCATGGCGCCGCCGAGGAGCACGAATTTCTCGTTATCCTTGGCGAAAGCCACGGCTGCCTTGGCCGCCGCCACCGGATCGACCGAATGGGCGATCAGGGTCGGTCCCTTGAGCAAGGGGCCGATGGAGGCGACGTCCGTGCCATTCGAGAGCAATCTGGGCGAGGCGGTTCTTTGCGACCTGGACGGTAGCGCCAGCGGCGCGCATCTGCTTGCGCAGACGCTGCATCTGGGCGACCGTCAAGCCGGAATAGTGCGCCACGACCACGACCGACGTCTTCGAGAAGACGTCGTGAAGGGCCGCGACAGCGTCTTTCTTTTCCGCTCTATCCACGGTGCTGTCTCCGGTCGGCGGGCTGTAAAGCCCGCCTGTTGCACATGCCGCGCCGCGAAAATCTGAGCGATTCCCGCGTCGCGGCGACTTGCGCCTGTCCCCGGAGATGGGCGAACCCAGCGCCGGACAGATGGTTCGAACCGCATTGGCCGTAAGAAAATCCTCACGGTTGGAAATTCGGTCTTCCCCGTCTATGCTGGCCCCGGTCAGGTCCTTTGAGGGGACCCTTTCGGAATTAAGCGGCAGACCCGAGGGTCTTCCGCGCCGGCAGTCTCGGACAGGACATGGCCGGAGTGGACGCAAGGGTTCCCCCTTCCGTCCTCCGGCCCATCCGCCGCCTCTCTTCAAGCCTGCCCCTTTCGAGGTCCAGTCCAAACAGGGCGGTAGCCATGTATGATCATTCGGGGTCGCATCGCGCCGTCAACCCCGGCCGGTCCAAATAGCGCGATTGTCCACAGACTGCAAGAGGCGCGCCGCGGATTTTTTAACCGCGACCGCCGCCGCCGCTGACGGATCCGCGGCTCGAGACCGGCCGACAGACGGTCGCCGGTGCGGAACGGATCCCGCGCGGCCTCCCGCCCCCTTCCGCCCCGCCCCAGCGCGAGACCGTCGCCCGCTCGCGCTCGAAGCCGATCAAACGGGGATAGGGCGCCGACTGGAATGGCGGGAGTGCGCGAGGATGGGGCGCGGCTTGGCGAACGTGACCCATCGGGGCCTTTGCTTCCGTTCCCGCTCGCTCCGGTACGCCGAGGCCGCCAGACCGACGTTGCCGGAGCAATCCGGGATTCCAACTCTAGCTTCATTTAGGCCTTGTCCGCCGCCGGCATCTCGGCCTTCCTCCAAGCTGCGTGCCCGCCACCTTTGCCTGGCACGCGCTCGATCACCCCCGTGTCCCGCAGTTTGTAGAACTCTTTTTTGACCGCATTCTCGGACTTGATTCCAGTTAAGATCCTCGCCTGTGCGTTTGTAATCTCAGAATGCGCATCAAGCCAAGTAAGAATGGCCTCCGTTGGTAGCGCCAATGGAGCGTGACGTATAGTCACTTTAATATAATTACTGTCCTCTTCGATGATCGGTGGCTTTAGTTTCCATTCTTTCATCTTTTGGAAAGCAGTGTTCAGCCCCTCGCCCATATCCTTATTTGGGGCATTCTTGTATCTGTTTAGACACCTAACAATTTTTGAATTTCGAGAGAAGCGCGCGTCTAGTATGTTGTCCACCCGCACGTAGCCCGGCAACCGGCCCGGACTAGCAATGACAATTCGATCGTTGAAAATAGTCACATGTACATCGTCAGAGATAGAATAGTCTCGGTGAATAATGGCATTCACAAACACTTCCCAAATAGCTTCTGGCGGATACGAAACTGGGCTTGCTCCCTTGTCTGCTCTTTGTGAAAGTTCGCTCAGAATGGCCGTGATTTGTTCAACAGAGTCATGGATCAACCTATACGCCGGCCCTTCAATGTAGTATGATTCCTTGAGGTGCTCTCGTTCAGGATCGTCCTCCCTTGTTTCGTAGCGTGATATCCGTACGCCGCACTTCCTAGGTAAAATAGCTTGCGGTACATCTGCGAAGAGGATGACGCCGGCAACAAGAGGGCTCCAATCTTTCTCGTCAACTAAGTGTTGGTTTACTGCAAAACTAAGCGGATCGGTCGACGGCGACACGTCCGTCAGAAATGCCTTCAGCTCCTGCGAATCGACTATCTGTTCGGCACGAATCTCACTAGCCTTCATATTTTCGAAGGAGTGAGCACCTTTAGCAAAGCCGAGTTCAGTAATCTTCTCTGCTGCAAGCGGCAGGGATTGTGCTCCGAATCGCTGATAAACTTTTCCATCCCCGGTTTTATTTACGTTTGCGCTGCGCTCCACAAACATGCGTAACGCATAGGTGCTGGTGTGCTTAAGAAACTCATATCTTGTTTCAATCGGCGGATCAAGCGTGTGCACTGCTTGTAGAAGGCCATTGAAATCCTCGATCGCCGCGAGTCCGCGCCAACGCTTAGCAGGCTCGACCTCTTCCTTGTCGTCGGCGATGCCTACGATCAACTCGCCACCGTCTGCGTTTGCGAACGCGACTACAAGCTTTTGAAGCTTTGCCCCGCTAAGACCGGGAGCCTTCCGATCAAAGAAGTGGTCCTCGGCGCGGCACGAAAGCCGAATCGCCTCTTCAGCGGTGATAAACTGCTCTTTCATTCGTGCGCCCCCAAGCGTCGTCCCGATATAGTCTGCCCAATTCCCAAGCGCTAGATAACACAGGCACCGACGTAGTTACGACCCGGTCAGTCATCTGATAAGTAAGAGCCCCGTTCGGGCGGACTCCGCGCATACGCTGTAGGTCCGCTTCCTCGCCCGGTTGGGGCGTACAAGGCCGCAGCCTGCAACGCCAGCTCTACGTCAACTCCCGCCATTCATTGGGCCATCGAGACCCTCGGCGTCGGGACCCGCCGGGGCGTCGCAGTTGCTACATTTTCTTGACAGCCGAACAGGCTTGTTCTACATTTGTTCTGGTCAGAATGAGAACAGACGCTCTTATAGCGTTAGCTGTTGGTATGTGGTAAGGAGCGGAGCATCTGTCCGAAAGCGAAGGGGATTGGCGATGGATACGGGCGAGTTTGCCGGTTGGCTTTCGGGGATGGGACGGTTGAGCGGCGCGCAGATTGCGCTGGCGCTCGCCGAACTTTGGGAATTTGCGCGGCGACCCGGTGAAACCGGCGCCCCTCCGTCTTCCGAGGTTCGGCCCGATCCGGCGTCGTCGACTGGAAAGGGCGAACGAAAGGCTTCGAGGGCCGAGCGGGACGAGTTGGCGGCGATTGGCGAGCAGAAGGTCGATCGCCTCGGCTGCGCGCATTGCGGCGCCGAAGAGATGATCGGCTGGGGTCGATCGCATGGGTTGCCGAGGTATCGCTGCAAGTCGTGCGGGCGCACCTTCAACGCCGCGACCGGGACGGCGATGGCCCGGTTGCGCAAGAAGGACCGCTGGCTTGACCAGGCGCAGGCGATGATCGAGGGCGTCAGCCTCGCGAAGGCGGCTGAGCGCTGCGGCGTCCACCCGACCACGGCCTATCGGTGGCGGCATCGGTTCCTGAGCGCCCCGGCGCTGGACAAGCCGCAGATTTTGCAGGGGATTGTGGAAGCGGACGAAACCTTCATCCTCGAATCGTTCAAAGGCCGGCGCTCGGGTCTGGCGCGCAAAGCCCGCAAGCGCGGCGGCAAGGCGAGACATCCCGGCGCCTTTTCCGACAACATCCCCGTTCTCGTGGCCCGCGACCGTTCCGGCGCCACGACCGACGCCGTCCTGCCCGAGGACACGGCCCTGTGCATAACCCAGGCGCTCTCGAGCGCCATGTCGCCAGCCAACCTGCTGGTCTGCGACGGTGGACGCCCTTTGCGGGCTTTCGCGCGACGCGCCAAAATTCCCGTCCGCGTGGTCCCTGCCCCGGGAAAGCCGCTGCCCGGCGCGCCCGATATCCACATCAACAACGTCAATGCCTACCACTCGCGTCTCAAGGAGTGGCTGCGCCGCTTCCACGGCGTCGCCACGAGAAACCTGCCCAACTATCTGGGCTGGCGCCGAGCGCTCGAAGCCTCTGCCGAACCCATCAATCCACAAAGCTGGATGCTATCGGCACTCGGCCACGGCGTGTACCAACAACTAACGCTATAAGAGCGAGAACAGACCCCATGACGCATGGCGCCGAAGCCGCCTTTCGACCGCCCCCCGCACACCACGGACCCGCGGGCGGCGCGTTTGGCGCCGCATGCCGGCGCCCCCGAGGAGTTTGTCGCAATGCAGGTTAGCCGTCTCAACGAGGCGCTGATGGTCGCCACCAGCGCCATGACCGACGTGAACCTCAAGGCGGTCGACCGCGTGGTGAGGATCGTGCGCGCGCTCGACCGCTATCACGGGTTTTCCGCCGCTCGGCGCCGCCTGCCTGAGGCGTCGTCTTTGGAGACGCCCGTCCAAGGGACCTCAGCGTTCGGCGCGGCGCTGTTTCGCCGCCCCGATCGCCCGGAATTTGCGCCGCAAGGTCCTGAAAAGATTGAATTCGCGCCCGGAATGGCTTTGGCGCCCGGAGCCGACCATCCGGCCGAGCCGGCGCCGGAGGCCTCGGCGCCGGCTTCCCTCTGCGAACGCGACGAACGCCCGGAAAATCCGCCGCAAGCCCTTGAAACGATGGAATCCGCGCCCGGACTTGCGAGGGCGCCGGACGATGCGGGCGGCGCGGATGCGGCGCGAAGGGTCGTCCGCGCAGGCGCACGCCCCGATCCCTGGCAGGCGCCCGGAAATTCTGCCGCAAGCCCTTGAAGACGTTGAATTCTGCGCCCGGGGATTTTGGGCCGGCCAAAGACGTCGCCGCCCGGTGGAGGACATCGCCCTCCCCTCAAAAAGGCATGCCCCGTCATCAAGGCTGCGCTTGAAAACAAACCCGGCGCGGGAAACCTTCCGGCCGGTTTCGCTGACGAATCTCGGAAGGTCCATGAAAACCAGAGCCGCCGTCTGCCGGGCCTTCGGAGCGCCGCTTTCGATCGAGCGGATCGAAATCGCCGCGCCGGGGCCCGGCGAAGTCCTGATCAAGACCGCCGCCTGCGCGATCTGCCATAGCGACATCCTCTACATCGACGGCGCCTGGGGGGGCGAACTGCCCGCGGTCTATGGCCATGAAGCAGCCGGCGTGGTCGAGGCGGTCGGGGCCGGCGTGACCCGGCTGAAGCGCGGCGACCCCGTCGTCGCCACCCTGATCCGCAACTGCGGCTTCTGCCCCGCCTGCGCCGAGGGCGCGCCGGTCTTCTGCGAAGAGGTGTTCCCGCTCGACCGGCAGACCCCGCTCCACGACGCCGACGGCAAGCCGCTCGTCCACGGACTGCGCACCGGCGCCTTCGCCGAGCATATCCTCGTCGACGCCTCCCAGGCGGTGGCGATCTCCCAGGGACGTCAAGCTCGACGTCGCCTCGCTGATCGCCTGCGGCGTGATGACCGGCCTCGGCGCGGTCTTCAACACCGCCGACGTCAAGGCCGGATCCAGCGCCGTGGTGATCGGCTGCGGCGGCGTCGGGCTCAACGCCGTCCAGGGCGCGCGAATCGCGGGCTGCGATCCGATCATCGCCGTCGACGTCGAGCCGAAGAAGCTCGTCGCGGCGCGCGAATTCGGCGCGACCCACACGATCAACGCCAAGACCGAGGCCGTCGAGGACCGCGTGAAGGCGCTGACCCAGGGCCGCAAGGCCGACTGGGTGTTCGTCACCGTCGGCGTCAAGGGAGCGGCGGAACAGGGCGTGTCGCTGATGAAGCGCAACGGCGGCGACGGTGCTCGTCGGCATGCCGCCCTCGGGCGTCCATGCAACGATCGATCCCGGCTGGCTCGCCGCGGACGGGCAGAGGATTCTGGGCTCGAAGATGGGCTCGGCGCGCCCTGCCGTCGACGTGCCGAAGATCGTCGCGCTCTATCGCGACGGGCGGCTGAAGCTCGACGAACTCATCACCGGCCGCTATCCCTTGGAGCGGATCAACGACGCCCTCGCCTCCTCCCGCTCCGGCGCAGGCGGTGCGGAACGTCATCGTGTTCTGAAGCGGGAGGCCGCGCCGATGAAGATCGCCGAGCTCAAGACCTTCGTCGTCGGCAATCCGCCGCCGGCGTTCGGCGGACGCTATTTCCTCTTCCTCAAGCTCGTGACCGCCTGCGGCGTCGAGGGGGTCGGCGAGGTCTACGCCGCGAGCTTCGCCCCCGAGGCGATCGTCCCGATGATCCGCGACGTCTTCGAGCGCCACGTCCTCGGGCGCCGATCCGTTCCGGATCGAGGCGTTGTGGCGCAACGTCTACGGCCGCGGCTACACCGGCCGGCCGGACGCCTCGCTGATGGGCGTGCTCTCGCGGCGTCGAAATGGCGCTGTGGGACATCGTCGGCAAGGCGGTCGGACAAGCCCGTCTACGAGCTCCTCGGCGGCAAGGTTCACGAGCGGCTGCGCAGCTACACCTATCTCTATCCGGACGAGCCCGGCTCGCACGCCTATTCCGACAGCCCGGTCTACTCCATCCCGCACGCGGCGGCGGAGCGGGCGCTGAAATATCTCGCAGCAGGGCTTCACCGCGGTGAAGTTCGATCCCGCCGGTCCCTACTCGACGTTCGATCCCCGCCAGCCGAGCCTCGAGCGGCTCGAACTCAGCGAGGCCTTCTGCAAGACCCTGCGCGAGGCGGTCGGGACCCGATGCGACCTCCTGTTCGGCACCCACGGCCAATTCACCGTCTCGGGCGCGCTCAGGCTCGCGCGCCGGATCGAGCCCTACGAGCCGCTGTGGTTCGAGGAGCCGACCCCTCCCGAGGCGCCGGAGGAGATGGCGAAGGTCGCCGCCCTCTGCCGCATGCCGATCGCGACCGGCGAGCGGCTCACGACCAAGTACGAGTTCGCGCGCGTGCTCGAAACCGGCGCCGCCTCGATCCTGCAGCCGAACCTCGGCCGCGTCGGCGGCATCCTCGAGGCCAAGAAGATCGCCGCGATGGCGGAGGCGCACTACGCCCAGATCGCGCCGCATCTCTATTGCGGGCCCGTGGTCGGGGCGGCCAACATCCAGCTCGCCGCCTGCAGCCCGAACTTCCTCATCCTCGAAGGCATCGAGCGCTGGGACGGCTTCCACGCCGCGATCCTGAAAACGCCGATCCGCTGGGAGGACGGCTACGTCATCCCGCCCGAGCGAGCCGGGGCTCGGGGTCGAACTCGACGAGGAGGTCGGCGAACGCCCATCCCTGGAAAGGGCGATGCGCTCCATCTCGTTCCTCGCTTCGCGCCGGTCGCCGCGCCGGACTGAAACGCGCCGGCGTTTCCGAGCCTCAGTGCTGCGGGCCCATCATCCATTGGTTATGCTCGGCGCACCAGACGTGATTGTGGAGATTGGCGACCCACTGGCGCCCGGAAGCGGTGATCGAGAGGAACTTCACCCCCTCCGCGATATGGCCGGCGACGCTGTGGGAGAAGAATGAGGGATATTTGTCAACAAGGTCGGCCGGGCTATCGTAGCCGAACTGCCGGTTCTGACCGATCTCCTCGAACTCGGCGAACAGCGCATTGGCCTTTTTCGGATAAAGCGGGTCGCCGAGCTGCCCGATCAGATCCGAGGCCATCACCAGCCGCCCTTCGAGATCGGCGTTGTCCCGGCCATCGAGGCAGGGCGGGAAGCGGGTCAGCTCGATCGACTCGGCGATTCGCGCCGGATCGACAAACGGCGAATTCCCCAGCCGCTCGTAGACGAACAGCTTCGACCGGTCGACGTGAAAAGGCATCAGGGCGGCGTCCGACGCGCCGCGCCGCAGGGTCACCTTGCGGCCGCTCTGGTCGACGACGAACTCGTTCGCGGTGTCGCCCTTCAGGATGCCGCGCACGAACCCAATGTCGTGCAAAAGGCAGGCGCAGATCAGGTGCAGGTAATCGGTCGGCTCGATAAACTGCGACAGGACCCGGCCGCGCAATATGTCGCGGCCCACCAACGTCACCAGCATCGTGTGTTCAAAATTGTGGTAAAGCGCGTCGCTCTTGGCGATAGCCTCGACCGCGCTGCGCGCCAGTGAACCAAGCCGTTCGGCCATCTCCGAATGCGCTGAGCCGAAGATGTCGCGAAAGTCGTCCGCGAGAAACTTCGCCAGCTTTCTGGCCGCAATGGCCGCGATCGTCTCCACGAACTGGCTCCCCCAATGTTCGGCCGCATTCGTCGATAGACGTGCGCGTGAACATTTTGAATTTAATGCAACCTGCGGTCCAGCGCCAGTGGCGGTCCACGAGGGTCCGTTACGACTACGGGTCGACATCGAACTAGCGTAAACGACATCGGTGCGCCAATCCGCTCCGCTCCTCCAAGCCGCTCCGCTCCTCCGGCGGCGAGACGCCGCCCCCTCCGATTGACCTCGCAACCCGGCGGGAATCGGTGTAGCCGCAGCGTGAGCCGAGCCGCGTCGGCTATTGCGACCGTCCAAAGTTCAAAGAGCGACCTTGGTTTCCGTCCTCTCCATTACCCTACCGATCTTTCTCCTGATCGCTCTCGGCTATGCGGCCACCGCGCGTGGTCTGACGACAAAGGACAACATTCGCGGCATCGGCGTCTTCGTGCTGCGCTTCGCTCTGCCGGCTCTGATTTTCCGCGCGCTGTCGCAGCGCAACATGACGGATATTCTCAACGTCCGTTACCTGACGATCTACGGACTCGGCTCGCTGGCCACGTTCGCCGCGATGTTCTTCTACTGCCGTTTCGCGGAAAAGAGCAGCGTCAGGATCAGCGCGATGTCTGCGCTCGGCGTCTCCTGCTCCAACTCGGGATTCGTAGGCTTTCCGGCAGCGGCGCTCGTGATCGGAGGCCCCGCCGTCATCGCGCTGTCCATGACCATGCTGATCGAAAACGTGGTGATCATCCCGCTCGCGCTCGGCCTTGCCGAAAGCGAGGAGCGAAAGGACGGCAGGCTTCATGAGATCCTGTTGCACGTTGTCCGCCGGCTGACGAAAAATCCGATGGTGCTCGCGATCGTATTTGGCGCGGCCGCCTCGGCGGCGCGCCTGCATCTGCCGGAACCGCTGCTCCGCGCCGTCGACATGCTCGCCAACGCTTCGAGCGCCGCCGCGCTGTTCGGCGTCGGGGGCGCCTTGGCGGGTCTGGCGCTGAAAGGGCTCGGCGTCGAGGTCGGACGGATTGTTGCCGCCAAGCTCCTCCTGCATCCGCTCCTGATCTTCGTCGGCGTGATGCTCCTCCCGGGCCTCGACCCGCCCCTTGTCAAATCGATGCTGATTTTCGCCTCCGCGCCGATGCTGTCGGCTTACCCGCTGATCGCGCAGACCTACGATTTCGAGCGCCAGGCAGCCGCCGCGCTCCTCGGCGGAACCGTGTTCGCCTTCTTCACCATGTCGGCCGTGCTCGCTTTGCTGTGACGCGGCGGCTCAGGGCGGGACGCGGCGCGCGTCAGCGAAACTCGAACGCCGAGATCGTCTTGCCCCCGATCACGTCGCGAAAGGCGTGCTCGCCAACGCTGTCGCCGGCCGCGCCGGCGATCACCATCAGCGGAATGAGGTGTTCTTCGCGCGGGTGGCAGGCGCGGGCGCCGGGGGCCTTGTCCCAGGCGGCGAGCCGCGCCTCGCGCTCGGGCGCCGGCGCCTTCGCCGTCTCGTCGAGCCAGGCGTCGAACGCCGACGACGCGCCGTCGCCGCCGGCGAAGAAGTTCCGGAGGTCGTGATAGCTCATCCCGCTGCCGACGATCGCCACGCCCTGATCGCGCAGGGGGGCGAGCGCCTTGCCGAGCTTGATGTGGAAGGCCGCGTCGAGGTCCTTCCGCAGCGACAGCATGACGACGGGGATCCCGGCGTCCGGATCGACAATCAGGAAGGGCACGAACACCCCGTGGTCGAAACCGCGCTTGTCGTCGGTCGCGACTGGAAGGCCCGCGGCCTCGATCAGTCGCTTGACCTCAAGGCCGAGTTCGGGCGCGCCGGGCGCCGGGTATTGAAGAGTATAGGTGTGGGCTGGGAAGCCGTAATAGTCATAGAGCATGCCCGGCTTGGGGTTGACGCTCACCGTCGGCTGAGCCGCCTCCCAATGGCCGGTGACGACCAGGAAAGCCTTCGGCCGCTCGGGCAGCGATCCGACGAGGCCAGAGAGATAAGCGCGCAGGCCGTCCCAGGCGCGCGGCCCGAACGGCGGCGGGAACTCCATCCAGAAGCAGGGTCCGCCCCCGTGGGGCAGGAAGATTGCGGGCTGGCGGACGGGCATGGCTTCCTCGGCGTTCTGACGCCCGCCATAGATAGGTCGCGCCGCGCCGCGCAGCAACGGCGTGACGGCGCGGTTGCCGCAACAGTCCGTCCCGCTGGTGACGGTTTTGGCGAGGAACGAATTTCGTTTTAAGAAAAACATGCTATGATATTTTCGAATAAAACAAATATCGGCGCAACGCTCGTGCTACGGCAAGTGTAACGTGGCCATCGGATAATACCTTGTTTTCCGTTGTCGAACGCGCGTCGAATGCATACCCAGCGGCGCGCGAAGCGGCGCTGAACAGCGGGCAGGATGCGGCTCCGGGCTCACGTCGCGTCGTGGAAGATGATCCCCAGAGTGAAGCGCTCGCCGCTCCTGATGCGGCTGACGCCGTGGCGCAGCGCAACCCGGTACGGCCCGCGCGTTCCGTGAACCGGCCGCTCGCGCACGGCGAAGATCACGCCATCGCCCTGCCCCAGGCTCACGACCTCGGCGCGCGACTGCATCCGCGGACGCTGTTCGGTCAGCACAAACTCGCCGCCCGAAAAATCCCGCCCCGGCGCCGAGAGCAGGATTGCGACCTGCAGCGGGAACACCAGTGCGCCATAGACGTCCTGATGCAGGCAGTTGTAGTCGCCGGGCTGATAGCGCAGCAGAAGCGGGGTCGGCCGGGTCTGGCCGGCGGCGCGGCAAGCGGCGCGAAAGGTCTCGTGGTCCGCGGGATAGCGCGTGTCCACACCCATCGTCTCGTTCCACCGGTTGGCAATCGGCGCGAGCGGCCGGTAGAGTTTTTGACGCAACGCTCCGACAGCCGCCGGGAGCGGGTCTGCAAAATATTTGTACTCGCCCCGCCCGAACCCGTGACGCGCCATGACGACGGTCGAGCGGAATTTTTGGTCGTCCGAGTAGAGCTCGGCCAGCGCACGGCAGGCGTCGGGCGACAGGAGCTTAGGCGCGACGGCCGCGCCATTGGCGTCGAGGTCGCCCGTGATAGCGGCCCAGTCGAGCGGGTCCACCGCGAGGCCTTCGAATTCGCGCCGTCGTCATTCGGCAGCCTCGCGCGCGAGGAGCGCGCGCTTGCGCGCGACGCCCCAGCGGTAGCCCGAAAGGCCGCCGTCGGTCCGCACCACGCGGTGGCAGGGGATCGCGACGGCGAGCGGGTTCGTTGCGCAGGCCTGAGCCACCGCGCGGACGGCGCTCGGACGTCCGACTGCGTTGGCGATCTCGGCATAGGTCGCCGTGCGGCCGGCCGGAATTGCGCGAAGGGCCTGCCAGACCTGCTGCTGGAAGGCCGTGCCGCGGATGTCGAGCGGCAGGTCGAGCCGCTGGCCGGGCGCCTCCACGAGGCCTACGACCCGAGCGACGGTGCGCTCGAACGCCGCGTCGCCGCCGACGAGCTTTGCGCGCGGGAACTGGTCCTGAAGCTCGCGCACCAGCGCCTCCGGATCGTCGCCGAGCAGGATGGCCGCGACGCCCTTTTCGGTGGCGGCGACCAGCACCGCGCCGAGCGAGGCCTCGCCGACCGCGAAGCGGATGACTTCGCCCTCCCCTCCCCGCCGCGCCGCGGTCGGCGTCATGCCAAGCCGCGCCGCGGACGTCTCGTAGAATCGGCTCGAAGCGTTGAACCCGGCGTCGTAGATCGCTTCGGTGACAGTGCTCGCAGTGCGCAGGCTTTCGGCCGCCCGACGCGCCCGCGTCTCGGCGGCGTAGGCCTTGGGCGTCACGCCCGTCACATTTTTGAAGACGCGGTGAAAATGGAACGGGCTCAAGGACGCTTTGGCGGCAAGCTCTGCGACGGTGGGCGGCTCCTCGGCTCCGGCGATCGTCGCGCAGGCGCGCCGGACGAGCGCGACATGGGGATCCGGCTCGCCGACCCGGTCGGGACGGCAGCGCTTGCAGGCGCGAAAGCCGGCGCGCCGGGCCTCGTCGGGGGTCGCAAAGAAGGACACGTTCTCGCGCTTCGCCGGGCGCGAGCCGCAGCTCGGGCGGCAATAGACGCCGGTGGTCTTGACCGCGAAGACGAAGGCGTCGTCGAAAGCCGCGTCGCGGCGGCGGACGGCGTTCCACTTGGTCTCGGACGTCAAGTCGTGGACGGGCTCGGTCATGGCGGTGAACATAGGGGGCTGCTCCGGAGATTTCCTTCGGGTCCCGTCGTACCGCTGTCGCCCTTCGCGAGAACTCCGGTCCTTGCGGCGCAATTCAATGCGCGGTGGCGCGCAGTCGCCGACCGGGCCGCGGCGGACCAACGACCAACCCTTACAGCGCCTACGCCGTCCGCCGCATGGCGCTTCCCGCCGCGTCCGCGATCGACCGCGCGCCGAACAGAATGAAGATCACGCCGACCACGCGCGTCACCGCGACGCCGTGACCGAGGAAGAATTTCCGCACCGCGGGCAGCCCTGCGGTGAAGATGAGGGTCGCGTCGGCGAGCAGGAAGCCGGCGAAGGCGGCCACGAACATCTGCGGCGCGTCGACGGCTTTGAGCGCCCCGATATAGGGCGCGACGATCGCCGAGAACATCGCCAGCGCCACGGGATAGGACTTCGGGTTGGTAAGGCCGAAGGCCATGCCGGTCGCGAGCGGCCTTTCCGCCCCGATCGTCTTCGGCGGGGCGTCCCTGCGGGTCATCACCGCGCGGACGCCGAGATAGATCAGATAGAGGCCGCAGACGAACCCGAGCGCCTCGAACAGGGTCGGCCCAAGCGTGTTGGCCCCTACAATCGCCGCGACCGCGAGCGCGCCCCACACCACGTCGCCGACCAGGTGGCCACAAATGAACCACGCGCCCGACCTCCGCCCGCGCGCGGCGGAGAGGGTGAAAAGCGCGAGAAACGCAGGCCCCGGCGTGACCACATAGAGATAGGCGGCGACGAGCGTCGCGATCAAAATTTGCGGGTTGGTCATGCGGGCTCCTCGTTCGCGCTCTGGGTTCGCCACCAAGCACATGAAGACCCACAAAGCTCGCTTCGTGTCCCCTGGTGTTCTTCGTGGTGAGGGGCCTTACCACCAAGGATGCAAGGGCCACAAAGGCAAGGCGCTTGCCCACGGTATAGATCCTGATATATATCAGCGCTTCTGAAGGTGCGTGACGATGAGTCAGGTGGCGAAACTGTTCAAGAACGGCCGCAGCCAGGCGGTGCGCCTGCCGGCGGCCTTTCGCTTCGAGGGCGACGAGGTCTATGTCCGCCGCGATCCGGCGACAGGCGATGTGATTCTCTCGGCCAAGCCCCGTTCCTTTGAGCGCTTTTTCGCCGCGCTCGCGGAAGGCAAAGCCCCGGATGATTTTCTGAGCCAGAGCGAACGCGAACGAGAGTCGCGAGAGCGCGATCCTTTCGAGGATTGGCGTGAGTGACGCGCTTCATGCTCGACACCAACACCGCAAGCGCGCTGATGAGAGGTCAGCCGTTCGTCGCTGCGCGCCTCAAGGCGGCGACGCCTGAAAGCGTCTGTCTTTCGGTGGTGACGGAGGCCGAGCTGCTTTTCGGCGTCGCCAAACGCCCGGAAGCGACAAAACTTCGCGTCGCGGTCGACGAGCTTCTCGCCGCGATCGACGTTCTGCCCTGGACCAGCGCAACGGCGCGCCGCTACGGGATGGTTCGGGCGGAGCTTGAACGGCGCGGACGGCCGCTCAGCGCGCTCGACCTGATGATCGCGGCCCATGCGGCGGAACACGACATGGCGCTCGTCACCAATGATGGCGCGTTCGGCGCAGTGCCCGGTCTCCGAGTCGAGGATTGGACGGCGGCCTGACCCGCGTACTCTTCCACAGCAAGCTGGGGAAGGAACGTCAGCGCTTATCCTCCACCAGCCGCTTCAGCGCGTAGAGCGCCGCGTGCGCGTCGCGCGGGCTCATCTCGTCGGGGTCGAGCGCCGCGACCGCGTCGCGCAGGGCGTCGCGCGCGGCGGCGGCTGCAGGCTCGTGCGGCTCGTAGGAGAAGAGCGGCAGGGAATCGAGCGTTCCGCTCGGCCGCGACGCCTCGAGGTCGGCGAGCACCTTTCGCGCCCGCCGCACCACGGAGGCCGGCAGCCCCGCGAGCTTGGCGACCTGGATGCCGTAGGAGCGGTCGGCCGCGCCGGCGCAGACCTCGTGCAGGAAGACGAGGCTGCCCTTGAACTCGCTGACCCGCATGGTGAGGTTGCACGAGCCGCGGCAGGGTCTCGGCGAGCTGGGTCAGCTCGTGAAAATGGGTGGCGAACAGGGTGCTGCGAGCGGTTGACCGCGTTCAGGTGCTCGACGCAGGCGTAGGCGATCGAGAGGCCGTCGAAGGTCGCCGTGCCGCGGCCGATCTCGTCGAGGATGACCAGCGAGCGCTCGGTCGCCTGGTTGAGGATCGCCGCCGTCTCGACCATCTCGACCATGAAGGTCGAGCGTCCGCGGGCGAGATCGTCGGCGGCGCCGACGCGCGAGAACAGCCGGTCGACCACGCCGATATGCGCGCGCGCTCGCGGGCACGTAGGAGCCCATCTGCGCGAGCAGCGCGATCAGGGCGTTCTGGCGCAGATAGGTCGACTTGCCGGCCATGTTGGGGCCGGTGACGACGGCGATCCGGCCGCCCTCGTCGACCTCGCCGGAGAGGTCGCAGGCGTTGGCGACGAACGGCTCGCCCGCGGCCTTCAGCGCCGCCTCGACCACCGGATGGCGGCCGCCCTCGATGCGGAAGGCGAGCGAGGCGTCGACCAGCGGCCGCGTCCAGTCGCGTTTGACGCGCGAGCTCGGCGAGCGCCGCCGCGACGTCGATCACGGCGAGCGCGGCGCCGAAGGCGCGCAAGGCGTCGCCCTCGGCGAGGCAGGCCTGGCGCAGCCGCTCGAAGACGTCGAGCTCGAGCTTCAGCGCCCGGTCGGCGGCCGAGGCGATCTTCGCCTCGAGCTCGACGAGCGCGCTGGTGGTGAAGCGCAGCGCCCCAGCCATGGTCTGGCGATGGATGAAGGTCGCGTTGAGCGGCGCTTTGAGCAGCGCCTCGCCCTGCGCCTGCGGCGTTTCGATGTAATAGCCGAGGAAGTTGTTGTGCTTGATCTTGAGCTGCCGAACGCCGGTCTCCTCGGCGTAAGCCGCCTGCATCTCGGCGATCACCCGTCGGCTCTCGTCGCGGAGCGACCGCGCCTCGTCGAGCGGCGGCAAGCGCGCCGGCGCGGACGAAGCCGCCGTCGCGCTTGATCAGCGGCAGGTCGTCGGCGAGCGTTCCGGCGAGTTCGGCGTGCAACGCGCCGCAGTCGCGCCTGAGCGCGGCGTAGGCGCGCAGAAGCTCGGGCGGCAGCGTCTTCGGCCGTCTCGAGAATGCGCGCCAGCGCCCCGGCCGCTGCGAGGCCGTCGCGGATGGCGGCGAGGTCGCGCGGGCCGCCGCGATCGAGGCTGAGCCGCGCCAGCGACCGCAGGAAATCCGGCGCGCCCTTGAGTTCGCCTTTCAGCGCGTCTCGCATCGGCGCGGCCCGAATCAGGAAATCGAGCGCATCGAGCCGCTCATTGATCGCGCCCGGATCGGTCAGCGGACTCGCCAGCCGCTCGGCGAGAAGCCGCGCGCCGGCCGGCGTGACGGTGAGGTCGATGGTCGCGAGGAGCGAGCCTTCGCGCGCGCCGCTGAGCGTCCGGGTCAGCTCCAGGTTGGCGCGGGTGGCGGGATCGATTTCGAGGCTCGCCCCGCGCGCCCGGCGGGCCGGCGGCGACAAGCGCCGGGCGCGCCTCGAGCTGCGTGCGCTTGACGTAGGCCAGCGCCAGCGCGGCCGCGGCGATCTCGGCCCGCGAGAAGGCGCCGAAGCCGTCGAGGGTTTCGACGCCATAGAATTCGCACACCCGCCGCTCGGCCGCCGCGCCGTCGCCGCCTCGCGCGCGAACGGGGTCACGGGCACGCGCATCTCGCGCGATCAGCCGCGCGAACGGCGGCTCGTCGCAGACCGCTTTGCGCCGCGACGATCTCGCGAGGGCTCGAGCCGCGCGATCTCCGCCGCGAGCCCCGCTTCGTCCGTCTCCGACAGCGCGAACGCCCCGGTCGACAGGTCGAGCGCGGCGAACCCGTAGGTCGCGCGCGCCTCGTTCGCCCGAACCCGCTGCACGGCGACGAGGAGCCGCGCGCGGCCCGGTTCGAGCAGCCGCTCCTCGGTGATCGTGCCCGGAGTGACGAGCCGGGTGACGTCGCGCTTGACGACCGACTTCGCGCCGCGCTTCTTCGCTTCCGCCGGGTCCTCGAGCTGCTCGCAGACCGCCACGCGATAACCGAGCGCGATCAGCCGGTTGAGATAGTCGTCGGAGCGCTCGATCGGCACGCCGCACATGCGGATGTCCTCGCCCTCGTGCTTGCCGCGCTTGGTCAAGACGATGCCGAGCGCCCGGCTCGCCACCTCCGCGTCGTCGAAGAAGAGCTCGTAGAAGTCGCCCATCCGGTAGAACAAGAGGCAGTCCGGATTGGCCGCCTTGATCTCGAAATACTGCGCCATCATCGGGGTCAGGCGCGGAGGCGCGGGCTCGAGGCTTTCGGGAACGGGGTTGACGGTCGGCGCATCCATGCGCGCGACCCTAGCAAATCGGCTCGCGGTCCGTGAGGGCGCGGAACGCGATATCCACGGGGACGCTTGCATTTCGCAGGGCGGCGTCTCGCCGCCCTGTTGGGCCGCCCGTGAAGGCGCGCGAGACGCGCGCCCTCCTCACCCCTTCAGGAGCCGCCGCGCCTTCAAAGCGCTCGCCGCCGCCGTGTAGCCTCCTTCCGCGCCGTCGACAAAGTGCATGTGGCTGCGGTCGCCGATCGAGGGCACGAAGCAGGTGATCTGCGCCGATTTTTGCCGATAGAGGCCCCAGTCGGCGAAGTCGTCCGCCTCCGCGAGCCTCTCCTCCAGCCTGTCGGCGAAGCCCATCGTGCAGTCGAGCGTCATGCGCAGGCTGTCGTCGAACTTGCGAAAGTCGGCGTTTGCGGCGACGTCGCCCGCGTAGGTCGCCGCGTCGAAGCCGCCCGCCTTGAGTTTGAACCGGTTGAACGCATAGCCGAGGGCGTAGCTCGTTGCGGCCTTGAGCCGCGCCTTGAACGCCGGGACGCCCGACGCCTTGATCGCCGAGCCTTCGAGGGCGATCGCCTGGGCATAATCGCCGGCGCCGAGCATGTCCACGGTCACCGGCCGCCCGGACTGGCCCGCTTCCGTCGCCAGCCTGACGATCTCCTCGATCAGCGCCGGATAGCGCGGATCCTCGCCGCGGGACGCGACGATCAGCGAGGCGACGAGGCCGTGCCTCGCCGGCGCGACGCCCCACCGGCAGGAGAGGCCGGACAGGTCCGGACGCGCGCCTGGCGCCGCCGGAGGCACGGCGTAGGCGCCGGCTTTCACCTGCTTTTCGAACCAGGTGAGGCCGCCCCCGGCGAACATCGCGTAGACGCAATGCTCGGACGCCGCAAAGCGCGCAACCCGCACATCGCGTCCGGCCGCGCGGATCGCGGCGATCGGAACGGTCGCGGCGCGGAGTTCAAGCTCGAACTCGGCCGCGGCGAATGCGGCCATGCGCGCCAGCGCATCGGCCGCGGCGGCGGCGTCCGCTTCCGGCGCAGCGAAGCTCGCCCCGTCGCCGCCGAAGACGAACGGAAAAGGGCGGCGGCCCAATGCGTTGGAGACAGCGGCGATGACGCCCGCGCCGACGAAGTTCACCGCCTTGTAGCGCCCTTCCGCGATCGCCCGGGTCGAGCCGATGACGTCTGCGAAGCCGACGGACCAGTCGTCGGGGACGGGGCGATAATTCTCCGCCTTCACCACGGTGGCGAAGTCGGTCAGGATCGGCAGGGATTGGTAGAAATCGCGCGCGATGTCGAGCATAGGCCGCCCTCCCCGCCTAAAGTAGTGCAACGCCGCTGCGGAACAAGGCGGCGCGACGCCAGGTGTCGCGTTTGAGAACGGCGCCTCAGGGCCCGAAGACCACCGCGTGCATGATCCGTCCCGGCCAGAGGGTGAAGAGGCCGGTGACGACCAGCGCGAGCGCATAAAGCCAGGTCATCGCGGAGCGATGGTTTTCGATGCGACCGCGCCGTGCGGCCCAGACCGCGAGCGGCGTCATCGCCAGCGTGAAAAGCGACAGAAGGTGGATCGGACTCCATGGCCCCCACATGCGGATGGTGTGGATGAAGAGCGACACGCCCGCGACCCCGATCATCGCGAGCGCAAAGGACCAGCCGAGCGCCCGATGCAGCGTCACGCCCTTCGGCAGCGCGAACTGCGCGGCGCCGAGCGCGATCGCGGCAAAGGCGAGAGCGGCGTGAGCCTGAATGATCGGCGAGGCGTTCAGGAGCGGCGCGAGCGTCATCGCGCCCGATCCGGCTCGCGGGACTCCGCGGGCGCGACCAGCGGCGCCTGCAGAAGCGGTCCCGCCCCCGCGCCGAGCGTGACCTTCGCGCCGCGCTCGATCGCCGCCCGCACGAAGGCCTTGGCGGCGGCGACCGCCTCGGGAAGCGCCCGCCCGAGGACGATGTGGGCGGCGATGGCGCTCGACAGCGTGCAGCCGGTGCCGTGGGTGTTCGCCGAGCCGATCCTCGGCGCGGCGAAGCGCTGGACGTCCTCGGCGGTGAAGAGCCAGTCGACCGCATCGGCGCCGTCGAGATGGCCGCCCTTCATCAGCACGGCGCGGGGACCGAAGGCGAGAAGCGCCCGTCCTTGCTGGATCATCTCGGCTTCGCTCTCCGCCTCGGCCGCGCCGAGAAGCGCCGCAGCCTCCGGCAAGGTTTGGAGTGAGGCAGTCGACGAGCGGCAGGAGCTTCGCCCTGACCGCCCCGACGAAGCCCGCGCCGGCGAGCGGATCGCCGGACGAGGCGGCGAGCACGGGGTCGTAGACGATGGATGCGTTCCCTTCTCCCTCCGGGAGAGGGGCCGGGGATGAGGGCCCGCGCCATTCGCCGGTCGCGCGCGCGCCCCGAACGAGACGCCCCCTCGTCCGGCGCTTCGGGCCACCTTCTCCCGGAGGGAGAAGGGAGGCCGCCACCGCCTCCACGATCTCCGCATTCGCCAGCATGCCGATCTTGATCGCCGCGACGTAAAAATCGTCCAGAACCGCGCTCGATCTGGGCGCTCACGATCTCAGGCGGAACGGGATGGATCGCGCGGACGCCGCGTGTGTTCTGCGCGGTCAGCGCCGTGATCGCGCTCGCGCCGTAGACGCCGAGCGCGGCGAACGTCTTCAGATCCGCCTGGATCCCCGCGCCGGCGCCCGAGTCCGAGCCGGCGATCGTCAGCGCGATCGGCGTCCGCGCGCTCACGCGGGCCGGGTCGCCGCGATCCATTGCGCGCGCGCGCGCCTCCGGGTCCGCGTTGAGCGTGATGTCCGGAGATCACCGAGACGATGTCGGCGCCGGCGGCGAGACACCGTTTCGCCCGTTCGAGGTCGAGCCCGCCGATGGCGCACGAGCGGCAGCGGGCCGACGCGGCGCTTCCACTCGGCCAGCCGTCTCGAGCCCCTGCGGCGCGAACGGCCATGTCTTTCGAGATGGTCGGGAAGATCGGTCCGAGCGCGACATAGTCGGGATCGACCGCGAGCCCGCGCTCGAGTTCGGCCTCGTCGTGCGTGGAGACGCCGAGCTTGAGGCCCGCCCTGCGGATCGCGGCGAGGTCCGCCGTGTCGAGATCCTCCTGGCCGAGATGCACCCAGTCGGCGCCCTCGTCGATGGCGATCCGCCAGTAGTCGTTGACGACAGCGTCGCGCCGGCCTTGCGGGCGAGCGCCAGCGACTCGCGCGTCTCGCGCGCGACCGACGCGTCGTCCTTGTTCTTGACGCGCAACTGGATGAGCCGCGCGCCGACGCCGACTAGCCGGCCGACCCAGGCCGCTGCTGTCGACGATCGGGTAGAAGGGGTCCAAGAGGTCACGAGAACATCGCCTTTCCGACGACGGGGGTTGAGGGCGCGGCCATGTCGCGCGGCGGCATCGGGCCGGCGAGGAAGGCTGCGCGGCCGGCTTGAACCGCCTGGCCGAAGGCGCGCGCCATCGCGACCGGATCGCCGGCCTTGGCGACCGCGGTGTTGAGGAGCGCGCCGTCGAAGCCCGAGCTCCATCGCAGCGGCCGCGTGCGACGGCCGCCCGAGCCCGGCGTCGACGATCAGCGGCGTATCGGGGAAATGGGCGCGCATGGCGCGCAGGCCGAAGACGTTGTTGAGCCCCAGCCCCGAGCCGATCGGCGCGCCCCAGGGCATCAGCACCTTGCAGCCCGCCTGAAGCAGCCTCTCGGCGACGACGAGGTCCTCGGTCGTATAGGGGAATACCTCGAAGCCATCGTCCGAGAGAATCCGCGCCGCCTCGACGAGGCCGAAGACGTCGGGCTGGAGCGTGTCGGCCTCGCCGATCACTTCGAGCTTGACCCAGGGCGTGCCGAACGCCTCGCGCGCCATCTGGGCCGTCGTCACCGCCTCCTTCACGCTGTAGCAGCCAGCGGTGTTCGGCAGGACCCGGACGCCGATCTCGCGGATGAGCCGCCAGAAATCCTGCCCTTCCTTCAGCCGCGCCGACTCGCGCCGGAGCGACACCGTGACGATCTCCGCCCCGCTCGCGCGCACCGCCTCGGCGAGGATCGCGGGCGAAGGATATTGCGACGTGCCGAGCATGAGGCGGGAACGCAGGGACACGCCGTAGAGGGTGAAGTCGGAGGATTGGCTCATCGGTGGTCGCCCCCGCCATGACGCGCGAGGTGGAGCGTTTTCCGCATCTCACCCTCCCTGCCGCGGCGCGAGGATTTCGATCCGGTCGCCGTCTTTGACCGGCCTCGCCTCGCGCAGCCGGGCAGGTACGAATTCGCCGTTCAGCGCTGTCGCGACCTTCGCCTCGCCGTAGTCGAGCGCTTCGAGCAGGGCCGCAAGGCTCGCCGCCTCGACTTCGCGCGCCTCTCCATTCACGACCAGTCTCATACCCTTTCCTCCGCCCTTTCGAACGCCAACGCGGCGACGCGATCGGCGAAGGCGGGCGCGAGAAGAAAACCGTGGCGGTAGAAGCCGTTGACGAACAGGCGCCCCTCGCGTTCCTCGATGCGCGGTTCGTTGTCCGGATAGGCCGGCCGCACGCCGGCGCTCATTTCCAGAATCTCGGCTTCGCCAAAGGCGGGATGGAGGGCGTAGGCGGCGCCGAGCAGGTCGAGCGCCGAGCGAACCGTGACCGCGCTCGTCCCGGCGCTCTCGATCATTGTCGCCCCGATCATGAACTCGCCATCCGTCCTGGGCACGATGTACATGGGCATGCGCGGATGCAGCAACCGCACGGTTCGCGCCACGGCCACGTCCCGCGCGCGCACCCGCACCATCTCGCCGCGCACGCCCCGCAACTCCGGCAGATGCGCCCGCGCGCCAAAACCCCGGCAATCGACGACGATCCCGGCCTCGGGCCCGAGCCGCTCGCCGTCTTCCCGGAAGCGAATCTCGGCGCCGCGGGCGCGCAATCCCTCCAATAGCGCGCCGAGCGCCACGCGCGGATCGACGTGGCCCTCGCCGGCGAAGAACAGGCCCTTCTGGAAGCGCCCGGCGAGGTCCGGCTCGAGCGCCGCGATACGCGCCTCGTCCACCCGCTCCCATCCGAAGGTCCGCGCGGCGAAGCGCTCGACCTCGCCGACGTCGCGCGGCGGCGCGACGACCAGCGTGCCGGCGCGCACGACGCCGGGCGCATGGGCTTTCCACCAGTCGATCGCGCTGAGACCGCGCTCGACCACCGACTGCGGGGCGCTCTCGCCCTCGCAGAACGGCGCGAGCATGCCGCCCGCGAGCCACGAAGCGCTGGCGCTCAAGCTTTCCGCGCGCTCGATCAGCGTGACCTTCGCGCCGCGCTCGGCGAGCGCGGTCGCGGTCGCGAGGCCGACGACGCCGGCGCCAACCACCGTCGCGCGCATCAGCCTACTCCGCCGCGTCCACGTAGAGCGCCCCGCCGCCCTCGAGGAACTCGCGCGACTTCTCCGCCATGCCGGCCATCGCCTCGGCTTCGGCCCGGATGTCCTGGCTGATCTTCATCGAGCAGAATTTCGGCCCGCACATCGAGCAGAAATGCGCGACCTTGTGGGAGTCCTTCGGCAGGGTCTCGTCGTGGAACTTCTGCGCCGTGTCGGGGTCGAGCGACAGGTTGAACTGGTCCTGCCAGCGGAAGTCGAAGCGGGCGCGCGAGATGGCGTCGTCGCGGATGCGCGCGGCCGGATGGCCCTTGGCGAGGTCGGCCGCGTGGGCCGCGATGCGGTAGGTGATGACGCCGGTCTTGACGTCCTCGCGGTCGGGCAGGCCGAGGTGCTCCTTCGGCGTGACGTAGCAGAGCATCGCGGTGCCGAACCAGCCGATCATCGCCGCGCCGATGCCCGAGGTGATGTGGTCGTAGCCCGGCGCGATGTCGGTCACCAGCGGCCCGAGGGTATAGAACGGCGCCTCGCCGCATTCGCGGAGCTGCTTCTCCATGTTGACCTTGATCTTGTGCATCGGCACGTGGCCGGGGCCCTCGATCATCACCTGGCAGCCCTTGTCCCAGGCGACCTTGGTCAGCTCGCCCAGCGTCTCGAGCTCGGCGAACTGCGCGGCGTCGTTGGCGTCGGCGTTGGAGCCGGGCCGCAGGCCGTCGCCGAGCGAGAACGACACGTCGTACTTGCGCATGATGTCGCAGATGTCGCCGAACCGCTCGTAGAGGAAGCTCTCGCGGTGGCCGGCGAGGCACCAGCGCGCCATGATCGAGCCGCCGCGCGAGACGATGCCGGTGACGCGCTTCGCGGTCAGCGGCACGTAGGCGAGCCGGACGCCGGCGTGGATGGTGAAATAGTCGACCCCCTGCTCGGCCTGCTCGATCAGCGTGTCCTTGAACACCTCCCAGTCGAGCTTCAGCGGATCGCCGCCGACCTTCTCCAGCGCCTGGTAGATCGGCACGGTGCCGATCGGCACCGGCGCGTTGCGCACGATCCAGGAGCGGATGTTGTGGATGTTGCGGCCGGTCGAGAGGTCCATGACCGTGTCGGCGCCCCAGCGGATCGCCCACACCATCTTCTCGACTTCCTCGGCGACGCCGGAGCTCACCGCCGAATTGCCGATGTTGGCGTTGACCTTGACCAGGAAATTGCGGCCGATCGCCATCGGCTCGAGTTCGACGTGGTTGATGTTGGCCGGGATGATCGCGCGGCCGCGCGCGACCTCGGCGCGCACGAACTCGGGCGTGACGAAGTCGGGGATCTCGGCGCCGAAGCTCTCGCCGTCGGCGATGCGCGCCCCTGCGCCCTCGACCGCCGCCTCGCGCGCGAGATTCTCGCGGTGGGCGACGTAGATCATCTCCTCGGTGACGATCCCGGCGCGGGCGAACTCGAACTGGGTGACGAGCTGGCCGGGCTTCCCGGCGCGCAAGCGTCCGCGTCGCCGGGCAGAGCGGCGCGAGCCGGTCGGCGCCGACGTTGCCGTTGTCCTCCGGCTTGATCGCCCGGCCCTCGACGGTCGCATAGCCGCGCGCGGCGATCCAGGCCTCGCGCACCGGCGCCAGGCCCTCGGCGAGGTCGATCCGCGCGTCGGCCTCGGTGTAGGGGCCGGACGGGTCGTAGACGCGCACCGGCGGCTCGTTCGGATCGGAGAGCGCGATCTCGCGGAACGGAATGCGCAGGTCGGGGCTGCTCCTTCGGCGCGGCGTAGACTTTGCGCGAACCCGCGATCGGCCCGGTGGTGACGCGTCTGCGGGCGCGGCGAATTTCGGGATCTCGTTCATGGGCCGTCTCCTCGCGGGCCGGAATCGGCGGCGGGAGGAGGCGGGCGGCCTATGATCGGAGGTCGGCCACGTCCCTTCGCCGGCATGACCCGGATCAGGTTCAAAGGGTTCGGCGTCTCGCCGTCTCAGCCCCGTTCGGGGCGCCCCTCGTGTGAAGCGTTGAATCTGGGCTTGGCCAATGCCGATGTCAAGCTCAGGCCCCGCAAGCGCAATTTCCCTCGTGAACTGCGCCAATTGATCGGCGCCCGAAGTCGCCGCCTCGCGCCGATGAGCGCGGTTTTCCGACCGGACCTCAGTCTTCTCAATGACTTAGATGGCGTCCGGCCCGATTCCGCGTCGAGGTTCCCAGCGATATCAAAGACTTACATCGAGATAGGGTGAGCGACGAACTCAGGGCGCCATACGCTCGACGCTCGGCGCGTCATTTTGCCGACGTCACGGATGCCCGCTCGTTGGCCCGGCGCCGGGATACGAAGCGAACGGCGCGCTGAGTGAGGCCCGCCGACCGCCGCCGGAGAAGGGCCGACGCGCTCGCCCGCCAGCGGGCGAGAGCGCCTTCGCCGCGCGCTTGTAGGGCGCGACGATCCGGTCGGCGTAGTCATGAAAGGCCATGACCTTGTCGAACGCCCAGACGAACCAGGGCATCGTCATCAGCCGGTGCTTGGTAGGTCGAAGATCGCCGGCAGGACGGAGATCGCCAGCAGTTTCAGGCCGATCCAGCAGACCGCGCCCCAGAAGACGTAGCCCATCGCGATGGCGACCGTCGCCACGACCATCAGAGGCTCGACGATCAGGAACGGCACGAGAAAGACCAGCAGAACCAGCGGCGCGGGCAGCCGGTCGATGACGACGACGAACGCCGCCTTGACGCGCCGCCACGGGATGAAGGCGACGAGCCGAGCGCACGAACGCCGCGAGCGCGTCCCACACCCAGGCGACGGCCAGAAAGGCCAACGCCAGCGCCAGAAGCGCCGTCCGCCTGAGCCTGTGATGCTTCATGCCAAACAGAACCCGCCTGAAAAGTCCCGCGAAATCTACCTTCACGCTTTCGTGACCATGCCCGTCAAACGCGTCCAACGCAAGGCGTCCCGCGCCCCATTATGGCCATGAAAGACCTGTTAACGCTCCCCGTCGTGCGAAGGTCACACGAGCGCCGGCAGGGAATCGGTAAGGTTGCCGGAACGTCGCATTAACGCGTCGGCGTTAAGCCTGAAATGAGCTCAAGCGACGGTCAGGAGCACGGCATGGTTGCGGTTGGATCGAGGTTTTCGCTCGCGCTCGTCGGCGCTCTCGCGCTCGGATTGAGCATGAGCGCCTGTGCTCGCCACGACGCGGACAGCGACTCGCAGCGGGCGCGGGCGGCCTATGGCGCCTCCGGACCCGGCAGCATCCAGGAATTCAACCAGACTGTCGGCGACCGGGTGTTCTTCGACACCGACCAGATCGACCTCTCGCCGACCGCCCAGGCGACGCTCGACAAACAGGCGGCCTGGCTCACCCAGTACAATCGCTACAGCTTCACCATCGAGGGCCACGCCGACGAGCGCGGCACGCGCGAATACAATTTCGCGCTCGGCGCCCAGCGGGCGCAGGCGGCGCACGACTATCTCGCCGCCAAGGGCGTCTCGACGTCCCGCATGAAAACGATCAGCTACGGCAAGGAGCGCCCGGTCGCCGTGTGCGACGACATCTCGTGCTGGTCGCAGAACCGGCGCGCCGTGACCGTCCTGAACGGCGCGCCGGGCAGCTGAGCCGCGCAGAGGGAAGAACGTGAATCGGACGCTTGTGCCGTACGAATCCGGAGCGAAGGGGCGCGTCATCGCGATGATCGCCGCCATCCTCCTCGCCGCGGGCGCGGTCGTTTCGCCGGCCGGCGCGCAAAACTTCGACTTCTTCCACCGCCAGACGGCGCAGACGGCGCCGCCGTCCGACATTCCGGGGAAAACGGCCAGGCGGAGGAGAACCAGGCCGCCGCCCTCGTTCTCCGCATCAACCGGCTCGAGGAACAGCTGCGCCAGGCGAACGGCCGCATCGAGGAGCTGGAGAACGCTCAGCGCCGGCTGGAGGATGCGTTTCAGAAATTCCGTCAGGACGTCGAGTTCCGTTTTGGCGACCGTTCGGGCGCCGCAGCGCCGGCCGCCGCTCCGCCATCGGCGGTCGCCTCGGCACCGGCCGCCGCAATCGCCCCCCCGGTCGTGATCGACGGCTCGGCCCCGCCGAAACCGCGGCGGTCCGACGCCTTCGACCCCAACGCCGAGCCCAACGCCCCGGGCGCGCCCCGGCCGCTCGGAACGACGCCGCCGAGCGTCCCGCTCGCCCGTCCCGCGCCTTCGACGCCCGCGGGGCCGCCGCTTGCGCTTGGCGCCGCGCCGCAGCCCTCAAGCCCCGCCGCCACCGGCCCGACCATCGCGGGCTCAGGCGTGGCGATGCTCGACGGGCCCCGCGACCAGTTCAACGCCGCGCTTCAGGCCTTCCAGGGCGGCCAGTTCCAGCAGGCGGAGGACGGGTTCAAGGCGTTCATGACCGCCAATCCCGGCCACCGGCTGACCCCCGACGCCGTCTTTTACGTCGGCGAGACCTACTTCCAGCGCGGGCGCCCGCGCGAGGCGGCCGAGCAATACTTGAAGGTCACGACCGACTATTCCAAGTCGAGCCGTGCGCCCGAAAGCATGGTGCGGCTCGGCCAGACGCTCGCCGCGCTCGGCAACAAGGATCAGGCCTGCGCAACCTTCGCCGAATTCGGCAAGCGCTACCCCACCGCGACGGCGTCGGTGAAGCGCCTCTCCGATCGCGAAGCGGCGAAGAACCACTGTTGAGCGCCGCGCGCGGCGAGCCGCTTTCCGACGCGCGGATCGACGCGCTGCTCGCGCCGCTCGCGGACCGATAAGGCGACGCTGATCGCGGTCTCCGGCGGGCCCGAACTCGACGGCGCTCCTCCTGATGGCGGCGGAATGGGCGGCGCGGCGGGGCGGGCGCGTCTTCGCGGCGACCGTCGACCACCGCCTCAGGGCCGAGAGCGCGGCCGAGGCGGCGGTCGTTTCCGCCTTGTGCGACAAGCTCGGCGTCCCGCATGCGACGCTGGTCTGGACGGGCGCGAAGCCCGCGACCCGGCTTCAGGAGCGGGCGCGCGAGGCGCGCTACCGGCTGCTCGTCGCCCACGCCCGAGCGATCGACGCCGACGCGATCGCCACCGCCCACCATGCCGACGACCAGGCCGAGACCGTGCTCTTCCGCCTGATGCGCGGCTCGGGCGTGGCGGGCCTCGCCGGCATGGCGGCGATGTCGGAGCGCGACGGCGTGACGTCTCGCGCGGCCGCTGCTCGCGCTGTCCAAGGCCGACCTCGTCGCCTTCTGCCGCGTCCGCGGCGCCGACTTCGTCGAGGACGCGTCCAACGTCGATCGGACCTATGCGCGCACGCGGCTGCGGGCGCTTTTGCGCCCGCTCGCCGAAGAAGGTTTGGACGCCCAGGGGTTCGCCCGCCTCGCCCGGCGCGCGGCGGAAGCCGACGCCGCGCTGGCGCGGATGACGGCCGAAGTCGACGTACGGCTCGGCGAAGGCCCCATCGACGCCCGCGCCCTCTTCGCCCACCCGATTGCGATCGCCCAGCGCGTGCTTGCTGGGCGGATCGCAGCCGCGGGCGGAAAGGACGAGAGCCGAATCCGGCTTGAGAAGATCGAAGCGCTGGCGGCGCGGCTTTGCGAGGCCGTCGCGGAGGAACGGCCGCTCGCCGCCAACGTCGGCGGGGCCTTCGTGCGGCTGACAGCCGAGGGAAAGCTCGATTTCGTCAACGAGCCGGCGAGGCGAGCCGTGAAGCGACGCGCCCCCGCCGGCGCCGCGTAGGGCGTCCTTTAGGAGGCCCACCCGCAAACGGATGTCGTGCCGCAGCGCATGGCGCGGAGGATAGATTGTCGCCATAATCCCCCACCCGCAGGTTGTCCCCGGCCCAACCCCTAGCCCGGCTTCGCCGGTTTGGTCGCCGTCTCGCTGGTCGGCTTGAGCGCCTCGCCTTTCGCGGCCTCGCCGGCCGCAGGTTCTGCGGTCCCCTTCCCCTGGCTTTGGGTAGGCGTCGCCTGCGAGGGGGCGGACTCGGGTTCTTGCGGGACGGCCCTGGGGCTCCGGGCCGCGTCCAAGGACGCGGCGCCTCCGCCCAAAGCCCCCACGAACACGGTCGCCCGTCGGCCGATGACGTCGGGGAGAAGCTGTTCGCCGATGCCGCAGAAGCAGCCTATGAGAAGGGCCCGCATCGCCGCAATTCCGGCGTTGAAGTCGCCTCCGACAGCCTGCGAAACGAGAAAGGTCGTCTTGAACCCTCCAACCGACACGACCACCATGCCCGTCGCCAGAATGAGCGCCACGACGACCGTCAAACCCGCGACGAACAAGAGCCTCACCTGGGGTTCGAGCAGGTCTTTCTCGACGCCGGCGAGATCATCGAACGAGAGCGTCGGCTTGCGGATCGAGAACGAGAGCCACGTCCCGAGCATGCTGCCGAGCAACATCAGGAAAAACGTCTTGTCCTCGATCGACTTGTTGACGTTCGGCGCGAGCGACAAGAGATAGGCGCCGAAGAACGCCGCGCCGAAGAGAGCGGCCCACAGGCCGAGTTTCAGGATGTAGGCGTTTTTCACGCGTCCGCCTTCGCGCATGAGCACGTCATTCTGAAACGTCTTGAGCGCCATCTCGCCGAGCGCGACCTGATCCTGACCGAGGGACAGGAAAGCCAGGTTTTTCAATCGGGTGAAGTAAAGGCCGAATCTCTCCTTCGACCAGGCGTCCTCGCCGGGGAACAGGATCGACAGGACGGTCGAGGTGTGCTCGATCTGCGTCTGCAAGTTTAGATACGCGTCGGGGACGCTGGCCCCGCTCGGAACGCTGAACTCGATGTCTCGCGGATTGGGCCCCTTCTTGACTGCAACCAAGAAGTATTTGCCAATGATATAATCGTCGTCGTATTTGTCTTCAAGTTCTCTTTTTTGCCTTTCGCTCAATTCGCTCATCGAACGGAACTCGCTTCCAAAGGGCCTTTCTTGGAAAAACTATGTAATTTTCTTGTCGTCTTTGTCTTTCTTACTTTCTTCGTCGTCCTTGGGCCACGGAACCCAACTTTTCGGAACCAGATCGGGAAGCAGCTTGTTCAGGTCCTTGAAGACGTCGCTCTTGGCCACGTTCCTCAGGGCGTCGCGAAGCGCCCCGAGTTCGGCCGGGAACGTCTCCGGCCGCAGTCTTTCAAGGTGATCCAAGGACTTATGCAAATTCGAAACGATATCGGTCGCCTTCGGGGGTCCTTTCGAATCGCTCATGATCTCCTCCGCAATCCCGCGCTCCGGGCCGTCTGCGCGCGCCCGGAGGCCGCTCCCGCAGCGGCAATGCCCATTTTACGCGCGCGCACAGGCTTGTCCACCGGTTCGAGAGCCTGAGCCATGGCTATGGCCAAACCGCGAGAGCCGCATGGCCGCTGTCCCGGCGGCCACAACGCGCGCGTCGGGGCGGCGCCGCGGCGGCTTAAGAGCCGCCAAGGACTCTCGCTCAAGTGACTGCAGTCACCGGCCATCGGGCGGCGGCGGCGGCGCTCGCTTCGGCGAGCGCCGCAATGGCGTTCGGATCGTCGGCGATGCGATCGAACGCCGCGAGGATCACGTCGACGGGCGCGATTTGCGACAGGGCGCAGTAGGACGTCCGCGTCGCCCGAAACGTGCCCCGCTCTGTGAGCTTGTTGATCGGCGCGCCGCCGCCGCACGCCGAGAAATAGCCGCACTCGGCCTGGCAAGCCTGCACCCCGGCGTCGATGTCGCGCCGCATCGCCTGCATGGCCGGGCTTTGCATCATGTCCTCGAGCTCGCCGGTCAAGATGTTTCCGACGATGAAGTCGTCATAGGCGGCGTTCTTGTAGCCGAGCAGTTCGGGCGAGAAGGTCGACACATTGCCGTGGCAGTCGACGTTCAGCATGGCGAAGGGGACGACCTGCTCGTTGCGCACCGAGGACTCGTTCGGCCGGAAAACGAGCGGCAGCAGGCCGTCGATCTCACGAATGAAATTGAACTTTCCGGTTCCTCTTGCACGGCTCCAGAAGCGCTTGAGGAACTTTGCGTAGCGGGCCTTGAGATCCGAAGCCTGAAACAGCGACGAGACGTGCTGGCCCTCCGACTCCTCGACATTGAAGCAGACGTCCTCGATCCCGCTCTCGATGTAGAAGTCGATCAGCCTGTCCGGATCGTCGAGGTGGTCGCTCCCGACCACCGTGATCACGTGGAAGGGCACGCCCTCGCGTTGCAGGAGGCGAATGCCCGCCATGGTCTTGTCGAACGTGCCGCGTCCGGACCGCGTGACGCGATGCGCGTCGTGCAGGGGCTTCGGACCGTCGATGCTGACGCCGACGCCGACGTCATGCTGCTTGAAGAGATCGCACCATTCGCTGGTGAGCAGCATTCCGTTCGTCTGGAACGCATGCCGCACGTCGATCGCCTCGGGCCGCAGCGCCTCGATGGCTTCAAAAAGCTGTCGATAGAACGCGACCGGCACGACCAGCGGTTCGCCCGCGTGCCAGATGACGGTGATCTCAGGCGAGGCGTAAGGGGAATCGAAGATCTTGCGGAAAAGCGTCTTCACGGTGTCGAGCGCGATCACCGACTTCGCGTCGCGGTCGGGCAGGTAGCAATAGGTGCAGGCGATGTTGCAGAACGGGGTCGGTTGCACGACCACCGTATCCATGATCCCGTGCAGTTCGGAAGCGAGCGCGCCGTCGCTCAAAAGTTGCGCCAGCCGTTGTGCCAGTTGCGCCAGCCGCCATTGCGCCAACCCCCGTTGCGCCATCCGCCGTTCCGCCAGGCGACGTTTCGCCAGGGATGGCGATGCCAGCCGGCGCGATTTGCCCACCAGGCGACGCGCATGTTGTCCTTGTTCTGGTCGATCGCCAGCGGATCTTCGGCGATCCCCTGGTCGGCGACGCTCGAGACGGCGTCGCGGATGGCGGCGAGGCGGCTGGCTACGCCTTGGCTGTCGGCGGGCGGATCGGCCTCGGCGGACGGCGCCGTGGAAGCGAGCGCCGCGGACATTCCCAGGAAGCCGGCGGGCAGAAGGGCGGCCAGGAGTTTAACGGATTTCGTGGGTAACTTCATGCTTCGCTCCCTCGTCGCCGGGCCCCATATTCAAACCAGCATGACGCGGTGGAGCGGGCCGCGAGCAACGGTACACTCTAACAGAACGGTAAACTCTAAAAGAAGACGACTTGTGGCCACAGATCTGTGTCGCAACGCTCAAATGCATTGCGCCGGCCGTTGGGACCAAATCCGCCTGACGCTAACCCCTATGCCGCCGCCGATAAAACAGGGCGCCGGAAACAGCCAGAACTGCCATCCTCGCAGCCTGTAGCTCAGCATAGCCGTTGTCGGCCATTGGCTCAAGCGGGGATGCATGGCCGGTGTTTGCGCAATCCTTGCGTGACGCGCCCCCGCGCGCCCCATGTTGCCCGCCTCCGCCGGGACCGATAAGGTCGTTCAGGGCCATACAACGGGGAGGCCAAACATGCTCTGGGGAATCGATCCGCTCCTGGATGCCGAGCTGCTTTACGCTCTGCGCCGCATGGGGCACGGCGACGAGATCGCCATTGTCGACGCCAACTTTCCTGCGGCCTCGACCGCCACGCAGACCGTCACCGGCCAGCCGATCGTCATGGGCGGCGTCTCGTCCGCCCGCGCGGTCGAAGCCGTGCTGTCGGTGATGCCGCTCGACACGTTCGTGCCCGATCCGGCGTTGCGCATGGAGGTGACCGGCGACCCGCTCGCCGTCCCGCCGGTGCAGCAGGAGGTCCAGGCGGCGATCGACCGGTCCGTCGGCCGGCGCCAGCCGCTCGTCGGAATCGAGCGCTTCGCCTTCTACGACCGCGCCGCCGAGGCCTTCGCGATCCTGGTCACCGGCGAACGCCGCCATTACGGCTGCTTCATCTTCAAGAAGGGCGTTCTGCCCGAAGAGTGAGCGGACGGATTGACGCGCCCGCTTCGCCCAAGCGAAGCTCCCGGGCGATGCCGACCCCGACCCCCTACAACGCCATCGCCGGCGGCGACGTCGGACGCATCGCCGCGCTGAGCGACGGCGTGTTCGCCTTCGCAGCGACCGTGCTCGTGGTCGACTTCCACACGCCGGAGATCGCCGACGTCCACTCGGAGGCCGAGCTCGCGGGCGCGCTCTTGGCGTCCGCGCCGCGGCTCCTGCCCTGGCTCCTCAGTCTCATGACGCTCGGCATCTTCTGGCTCGGCAAGCAGACCCAGCTCAGCCAGCTCGAACGCTCGAACCGGAACCTGACCTGGCTGCATTTCGTGTTCCTGGCGGTCGTCACGGTGCTGCCGTTCTCGACCCGGCTGCTCGCCGACTTCCTGACCTACCGCACGGCGTTCCTGATCTATTGGGCCAACATTTTTCTGCTCGGCGCGGCGGTCTACGCGGCCTGGGCTTACGCCGAGCGGGCGGACCTCATCCGCGAGGATGCTCACGGCGAGGTCTCGCGCGCGGTGAAGCGCCGGGTGATCGTCGCCCAGTCGCTCTACGGCGCCGGCGCGCTCGTCGGCCTCCTGAACGTGCCGCTCGGCGTGGCGCTGATCATCCTCGTCCAGTTCAACTACGCCGCCGCGCCGCGCTGGACGAACTGGAGCTGAGGGCTACCCCTTCAGCCCCACCGCCTTGAGACCCTCCGCCTGCCGTCTGGCGACCGCATCGACGTCGAAGTCGGCGATCGCGTCCTCGTACATCCGATGGAAGTTGAGCCGCGCGCCGAGCCGCAAAAATGCGCCGCCGAGACCGATTGTTGCGCGTTCGAGAAACACGAACTCGCGCGGAATGAGGAGCCCCCCGCCCTCGGACTTCAGCGCGCGCATCACCTGGCCGATCTCCTTTCGTCCGTATTCGGAGGGGCTGACCCCATCGGCCGCCGTGCGCACGCGGTCGTCGAGGATCGGCCCGCAGATGAACCGCGCCCAGAGGTTCATCGCCTCGATCGCTCCGCGCGAAAGCCCGGAAAAGCCCCACAGCGCGTAAGCCGCGACGAGGCGCTTCTCGTCCTCGGCGAGCAGCGCGCGATAGAGTTCGACGACGCCCGCCACGAACCGCGGCGAAAAAATGCGCACGCAGCCGTAGTCGAAGAGATTGACCGCCTCGACGGTCTGCCTGGGCCCGGCGCCCTTGGCGACCACGGCGTAATTGCCGAGATGGGGATCGCCGTGAATGATGCCGTAGCGTAAGAAGGGCCGCCACCACGCGTCGAACAGCCCGACCGCGATCGCGTCGCGCGCGGCCTGCGGCGCGCCTTCGAATTCGGTGAGCTTCTCGCCCTCGAGCCATTGCAGGGTCAGGAGGCGGCGCGTCGACAGCTCTTCATGGACGCGCGGCACCCGCACGAACGGCCGGTCGGCGAGCATCATGCCGTAGAGGCGCGCGATCTTCGCCTCGCGAACATAGTCGAGCTCCTCGCGCACCCGCTCGCGGATCTCATGCGCGACCTCGCGGGTGTCGATCGCCGCGCCCATGCGCCGGTGGAGCGAGAACAGAAGGTCGAGCTGGGACAGGTCGGTTTCGACCGCCGACGCCATCTCCGGATATTGCAGCTTGCAGGCGAGGCCTTCGCCGTCGAGCGTCCGTCCCTTGTGCACCTGGCCGAGCGAGGCCGCCGCGGCGGGCTTCAAGTCGAATTCCGCAAAGCGGTCGCGCCAGTTCAGGCCGAGCTCCGCGATCATCCGGCGGCGGACGAAGCCCGCGCCCATCGGCGGCGCCTGGGACTGAAGCCGGATCAGCTCGTTGGCGTAGTCGGCCGGCAGCGCGTCGGGAATGGTCGTCAGAATCTGCGCGACCTTCATCAGCGGCCCCTTCATCGAGCCCAGCGCCGAGGCGAGCGCGCGCGCGTCGGTATCGCGCCCGCCTCCGGTCAGGCGGTTGACGCCGACCCGGGCCGCAAAGGCGCCGGCGTTGACGCCGAGACGGGCGTAGCGCGAGGCGCGGGCGGAAAGGCGGTTGGCTTCGTTGTCTTCGGTCAAAGGCGAGGGTCCATGGGTCGCGTCGGACTTGCATATAGGCCGAGCGCCGGCCGATTACACGCCGAACAGGACGCTGCGGATTTCCCGAATTCTAGCGTCAGCCCCGAAGCTCACACGAAATTGGGGTTGCGCAATGCGTCGCCGCAATACACAGTGTCGCCGTATAAACACGCGCCGACCCGATCCTATCGATCCGCCGCGCGTCGCAAAGCAGGCCCGAGGGAGGTCAAAATGCCGTCCGCGTCTCGCCCGAAATCGCGCGCGCCGGCGCGTCAGACAAAGCCGGCTGCGACTCCGGCGGAGGCCGCGGGGCCTTCGGCCATTATGCGGATCGCGCACGAGCTCGCCTCCTGGGCGAATTCGGCGCTCGGCGTCGCCGAGGGCGCGACGGAGATGACGGTCGCTGCGGCCAAGAGCCTGGCGCGGGGTCCCGGGGAGAAGGCGGCGATCGGCAAGGCGGGCGAATTCCTGCGAGCGGCCCGCGAGGCCGCGGGGATCACGGTGGACGAGCTTGGAACGGCGGTCGACCTTCGCGACCCGACGCTGATCGTGGACGCCGAGGAGGGCAAGGCGGCCCTCCCCTTCGACCTCGTCCTGCGGCTCGCAGGCGTCTTGGGCAGGAACGATCCGATCTCCTTCGCGCTGAAGCTCACGCGCTCCTACAACCCTGGAATCTGGAAGGCGCTCGACGATCTCGGGGTCGGCAAGCTCGTGGTGCAGGCCGGCCGCGAGCGCGACTTCGCCAATCTCTACCGGGCGAACGACGCCGCGCGCCGCCTGAGCGACGAAGACTTCGCCCATGCGCTGAAGTTCGTCGGCGCGGCCTTCGACATGGCGGTCGGCTTCCATGCGTCGCAGAAAGGCCGCCACGCCAAACCGCCGGCGCCGTGACCCGCGGACGAGAGTCGGAAGCGCCGCGCCAAGGCCGGCGCGGCTCGGTTCGCAGGACGGAACAGGACCCTGCGACCTCGTGACGCTGCAGCGTCATGCGGCGCTGCCTCATCCTCCCTGATACCCTTGCGCGCGACTGCGCTAGCTTACGAGTTCACGCGACTGTGCTAGCCATAGCGCGTTTTGGACAAGTCCTCGCCGTGCGGCCGGGACGGCGGGCCCTTCGCCAGGGCCGGCAATTGGGTGGAGGGAACAGCTATGAAGACAATTCGCTTGGCCGCGGCTGCGGCGCTCGTGGCGATGGTCGCCGGCGGGGGAATGCTGGCGACAACGGCGCCGGCCGGGGCGGTCATCTATTGCAAGACGTATGGCGTGCCGCGCGGCTGCGTAGCGCGTCCGGCGGCGGTCGTCGTGCATCCGGCCCCCGTCGTCGTCCACACCGGCCCGGTCGTCTACTGCAAACGCGTCGGCTACCCGAAGGGCTGCGTGGTTCGCTGACGCGCTTTGGGGCGACCGCCGGGCGCCGGCGGCCGTCCCTTCGCGCGCCTGTCATGCGAACGTCGCAGGCCGGCGCCGTTCCGGCCCCGCCCGCGACGTGCTATTCCCGGCGCCGGGTAAGGTTTCGGAGCCAAGAAAAGCCGTGAAGAACATCCTCGCCGCACTCGACGCCCGCCGCAATCGCGCCCGCCTCGGCGGCGGCGAGCAGCGCATCGCGTCGCAGCACGCGAAGGGCAAGCTCACGGCGCGCGAGCGCATCGAACTCCTGCTCGACCACGACTTCGTTCGAGGAGTTCGACATGTTCGTCCAGCATCGCTGCGACGACTTCGGCATGGAGGCGACCAAGATTCCCGGCGACGGCGTGGTGACCGGCTGGGGCACGGTCAACGGCCGCACCGTCTACGTTTTCGCCAAGGATTTCACGGTCTTCGGCGGGTCTCTTAGCGAAACGCACGCGCAGAAGATCACCAAGATCCAGGACATGGCGGTGAAGAACCGCGCGCCGATCGTCGGCCTCTTCGACGCCGGCGGCGCCCGCATCCAGGAGGGCGTCGCGGCGCTCGGCGGCTATGGCGAGGTGTTCCAGCGCAACGTGCTGTCGTCCGGCGTCATTCCGCAGATTTCGGTGATCATGGGCCCGTGCGCCGGCGGCGACGTCTATTCGCCGGCGATGACCGACTTCATCTTCATGGTGCGCGACACGAGCTACATGTTCGTCACCGGCCCGGACGTGGTGAAGACGGTGACCAACGAGACGGTGACCGCCGAGGAGCTCGGCGGCGCCCAGGTCCACACGACCAAGTCCTCGATCGCCGACCGCGCCTACGACAACGACGTCGAGGCGCTGTTGCAGATGCGCCGGCTGATCGACTTCCTGCCGGCCTCCAACCTCGAGCAGCCGCCGATGCTGCCGAGCTTCGACAGTCCGGACCGGATCGACATGTCGCTCGACACGCTGGTGCCGGACAACCCGAACAAGCCCTACGACATCAAGGAGCTGATCCTGAAGATCGCCGACGAGGGCGACTTCTTCGAGATCCAGGAGGCCCACGCCAAGAACATGGTCACCGGCTTCATCCGGATCGAGGGGACGACGGTCGGCATCGTCGCCAACCAGCCGCTGGCGCTGGCGGGCGTGCTCGACTTCGGACGCTTCGCGCAAAGGGCGCGCGGTTCGTCCGCTTCTGCGACTGCTTCAACATCCCGATCGTGACCTTCGTCGACGTGCCGGGCTTCCTGCCGGGCACGGCGCAGGAATACGGCGGCCTGATCAAGCACGGCGCGAAGCTCCTGTTCGCCTTCGCCGAGGCGACCGTGCCGAAGGTGACCGTCATCACCCGCAAGGCGTTCGGCGGCGCCTACGACGTCATGTCGTCCAAGCACTTGCGCGGCGACATCAACCTCGCCTGGCCGACGGCGCAGATCGCGGTCATGGGCGCCAAGGGCGCGGTCGAGATCATCTTCAGGTCCGACATCAACAATCCGGAGCGTGATCGCTGAAAAGACAAGGGAATACGAGGAGACCTTCCTCTCGCCCTTCATCGCGGCCGAGCGCGGCTACATCGACGAGGTGATCATGCCGCACTCGACCCGCAGGCGGCTGTCGCGCGTGCTCAACATGCTGCGCAACAAGAAGCTCGAGAACCCCTGGAAGAAGCACGACAACATTCCGCTTTAGGGAGGGCAGGGCGATCATACGCGGGAAGCAGAGGTTTGGCCGCCTCGCGCCGACTCTCTCCGGCGCCTGTGCTCTCGTGCTCCTCGTCGTCCCCTTCGCCGCAAGGCGCAGCAACCCGGCCCGAGCCTCGACCTGAAGCCCGGCCAGGAGATCACCTTCGCGGTGACGTCCGCGGACGGTCACGTTGCGCTCGGGGCGGCGCGGCTGTCGAAGCCCGGCGGCGCCCAGCCGAAGGACGGGGAGGTTACGGTCAGCGTGGTCAAGCAGGGCCTCTCGCCTTACGCCGCGCTGACCGCGACCGAGAAAACCCCGGACCCGGTCGACTTCGTCGCCACCGGCCTCATCGGCGACATCAAGATCGACGAGATCGTGGTGTGCGGCCGGCTCGACGCGCCGGTGACGGCGCGGATCGGATCGGGGTCTTGGCGCGTTTCCCTGAACCGCTTTTCCGTCCGTCCGACCGGCGGCGCGCAGCAGGCGGCCGGCGAAGGAGGCCTGGGATGCCCAAAGTGACTTACCACATCATCGAGCACGACGGCGGCTGGGCCTATCGCGTCGGCGACGTCATCTCGGAGACGTTTCCCAGCCACGACCACGCCCGTGAGGAGGCCGAACGGGCGGCGGCGGAACAGCGGGTCGGCGGAGAGACGGCGGAGATTTCCTGGGAGGACACGCAAGGGCGCTGGCATGTCGAGACCGCAAAGGGCGGAGACCGGCCGGAGACCGGGGTCGAGGAGGGCTAGAGGCCGCGCGGATTTCGCCGGCGGACGCCCGATTTTCGCCTTGCTCCAGCCGGGCTTTCCTGCTAGCGGACGGCCCTTGCTCCGGCTTTCGCCGGGGCTGAAACTTGGGCGTTCGTTTCGCCGGCCCGATGCGCCGGCCCGCTCATAGAGCGGTGAGAAGGTCGTTGAGACTTTCCCGGCGAGAGAGCGCCTGACCGTCAACGCGAACCCAACCGCCGGCGCCGCCCGCATTCGGGCACACCAGGAGAACCAATGTCGCAAACTCAAGACCTCCGCGCCGTCGCGCGAGGATTTCACTGCGCTTCTCAACGAGACCTATGGCGACGACGAGGCCTTCGAGGGCTCGGTCGTCAAGGGCCGGATCGTCGCGATCGAAAAGGACATGGCCGTCATCGACGTCGGCCTGAAGACCGAAGGGCCGCGTCGCCCTCAAGGAATTCACCAATCACGGCCGCGATCCCGCCCCGGGCGTCGGCGACGAGGTCGAGGTCTATCTCGAGCGGATCGAGAACGCGCTCGGCGAAGCCGTCATGTCGCGCGACAAGGCGCGCCGCGAGGAGAGCTGGGTCAAGCTCGAGCAGGCGTTCGAGAAGAACGAGAAGGTCGAGGGCGTCATCTTCAACCAGGTCAAGGGCGGCTTCACCGTCGACCTCGACGGCGCCGTGGCCTTCCTGCCGCGCAGCCAGGTCGACATCCGCCCGGTGCGCGACGTCGCGCCGCTGATGAACGTGCCGCAGCCGTTCCAGATCCTCAAGATGGACCGCCGCCGCGGCAACATCGTCGTCTCGCGCCGCACCGTGCTCGAAGAGAGCCGGGCCGAGCAGCGCCACGAGATCGTCGCCAACCTCGCCGAAGGGCCAGGTCGTCGACGGCACGGTCAAGAACCTCACCGACTACGGCGCGTTCGTCGACCTCGGCGGCATCGACGGCCTCCTGCACGTCACCGACATCGCCTGGCGGCGCGTCAACCATCCGAGCGAGGTCCTGACCATCGGCCAGCAGGTCAAGGTCCGGATCATCAAGATCAACCACGAGACCCACCGCATCTCGCTCGGCATGAAGCAGCTGCAGGAAGATCCGTGGTCGAACATCGAGACCCGCTACGCGGTCGGCCAGAAGCTCAAGGGCCGCGTGACCAACATCGCCGACTACGGCGCGTTCGTCGAGCTCGAGCCGGGCATCGAGGGCCTGATCCACGTCTCCGAAATGTCGTGGACCAAGAAGAACGTCCATCCCGGCAAGATCGTCTCGACCAGCCAGGAGGTCGAGGTTCAGGTGCTCGAGGTCGATTCCGCCAAGCGCCGCATCTCGCTCGGCCTCAAGCAGACCCTGCAGAACCCGTGGGAGGCCTTCCTCGAGAAGCATCCGGTCGGCTCGACGGTCGAGGGCGAGGTCAAGAACAAGACCGAGTTCGGCCTGTTCATCGGCCTCGACGGCGACGTCGACGGCATGGTCCACCTCTCCGACCTCGACTGGCAGCGTCCGGGCGAGCAGGCGATCGAGGACTACAAGAAGGGCGACAAGGTCGAGGCCAAGGTGCTCGACGTCGACGTCGAGAAGGAGCGCATCGCGATCGGCATCAAGCAGCTCGCCACCGACCCGTTCGCCGCCCGCAAGGCCGGCGAGGAGGGCGCCGGCGGCGAGGGCGACCTGCGCAAGGGCGGCGTCGTGACCTGCGAGGTGATCGAGGTCAAGGAAGGCGGCCTCGAGGTGAAGATCGCCGGCACCGACCTCACCACCTTCATCAAGCGCAACGAACTCGCCCGCGACCGCGGCGACCAGCGCCCCGAGCGCTTCTCGGTCGGCGAGAAGGTCGACGCCCGCATCATCCAGTTCGACCGCCGCGCCCGCAAGATCGCGGTGTCGATCAAGGCGCTCGAAGTCGCCGAGGAGAAGGAGGCGATCGCCCAGTACGGCTCGGCCGACTCCGGCGCTTCGCTCGGCGACATTCTCGGCGCGGCGCTGAAGGCGCGCGAACAGAAGAAGTAAGCGTTACGCCCTTATCGGGCGCAGGCGTTCAGGCCCGCGGGGAGCGTTTCCCCGCGGGCCTTTTTTAATTCCGGGCGGAAGCGCGACGCCGTGCGTGGGCGGGAACCGCGCCTTCGCGGTCCAGACGATCGCGGAGACATGCGCGACGACCGTGAGAACGAGGAGCGGCGCGCCCCACGACAAGTCAAGGAACCCACGAACCGGCCACGCGCTTCCCCCTCGTTTGGCGCGACCGCGGCCGAGCCCGCCGGCCGCGACCCGGCCGGCGTCAACGGCCCGCGGTCGCCCGCGCGGTAAGGTGTTTCCTCGCGGCTTCGCCGAATTCGGTCAGGGAGTTCATGCCGCCCCCGTGCGCAAATTCCCGCGCCTCGCGCAGGGTGCGGTTTTCCGAGAGATAGGTTTCAATGAGCGTGTCCTCGACCCGCACGGCGGCGTCGATCACGGCTCGGTCGGAAATCAGGCGCATGCGCCCAACCATGGCGGAGAGCCGCACCATGGCGGTCGCATCGTCCGTCTGATGGGTGAGGGCGTCGCCGAAGATGCGGGCGGCCTCGGCGATGAAGTCGCTGTATAGCGCATCGAGCTTCGCCGTTTCCGCTTCGCGATGCGCGGCGAGGAGCTGCGTCCGCTGCGTCAGCCACGACGTAGCGAAGGACGTCAGGCCGCCGATCAGCGCGCCCGCGAGGGCGGCGAAAGCCGAGATGTAGGCCGGGTTCAAAATCGCCCTCCAAGAGCTGGCCCGCGACGGACTGGTCCCGCCATCGGCGCCCGCAACGCCGAGCCTCAGAAAATGAACGTCAGCTGCGTGCGCCACTGCCAGTCCGCGCCGAATTGCGGCTTCACGAGATTGTAGTAGGCGGCCATACTGAAATTGATCGGGAGCTTTCCGATCCGGAACACGCGCCCCGCGCCGCCGCCGATCGGCACGGTCCATTTCGTTCCCGGCGTCTCCCAGCTCGCGGTTATGATCGGCGAAGTCGAGACGTACCAGCCCCCGCCGAAGTTGTAATTGATGAAAGGCTGGGTCAGGAAATTGTTATAGGCATTGCCGAGGGGGCCCTTCGTTCCGCCCAACGACCAGATGTTGTTGACGAGCCCGCCGACGACCCAGGGTCCGCTGGTGTAGACGAGCGCGGCGGTCGGCCCGCCGCCCCAGACGTTGGAGCCGAGACCGGGACCGCTGATGGTCGGAATCTGGACGATCGGACCCAAGCCCCAGAGCCAGCCGTTGGTCGGACTGTGAGGCGACAGGAAGGCGGAAAAGTCGGTCGGCCCCGTGCCGACCGGCGCGCTCGGCAATGGCGAGAGGTCCGGATTCCAGACCACCGGCAGGATCGTGCGGGTGATGATGTTCCAGTCGTCGTTGAGGTGGATTGGGATGACCGGCTGGATATTGAGGATGTCCTGGGTCCCGCCATGCGGACCCGCGCCAAAATTCGCATTGTTCTGGAACGGGAAGCTGTAGAGGTCGCCAATCGGATTCTGGATCTTCTTGGCGATGTCCGTGTCGCTCTCGGCGGCCGTGTCGCCCGCGCCCGCGGTAACGTCGGCCGTCCTGGCGGCCTGAGTTGCCTCGACCGGACCCTGCTGCGCACCCGCGGGCGCCGTCCCGAGCAGAGCGGCCGCGGCCAGAGCCGCAAGCCAAGTGGGTGTCGCGTTCATGCATGACCCCTCATTCGCCCGCCCCGCCGGATAATGCCGAATCGGTTGCTCGGCGAGCCTATCAGGTCGCATCCGACCCGGATAACGAGCACGGCTCCGGTCAATCACGGCTTTGACAATCCGCATATGCTCGCCTGGCGGAGCAAACGCCGCGCGCGTTATGTCGAGCGGCGGGTGATCGCCGCCGTCATCGAGACCTTGTGCGATCAGCGCCGCCAATTCGCCGCGCTTCATTTCGATCGCCGCGCGCACCTGGCTCCATTCGTTGAATCCGGTCTACAGCGCCGCCGCGGCCCCTGCCGTCAGTGTATACGTCGTAACCTTCTGGATATTCAAGGAAATGCCCGTTTCACGACGGTTGTGTGACGCCGATCACAGCGTATGTGTCAACGCCATGTTCAACTTTGGTTATGGGAACAGAGACTGACGTTGAACGTCGGCTCCCTCTGGACCGAACCATTTGATGGAGGATATCATGAGGCGGACAGCTCTTGTTTTCTCTGGTTTCGTTGTGACCTGCACGCTGGCCCTGGCCATTCCCCCCGTCGCGAGCGCTTCCGAGGGCGATGCGCCGCACGCAGCGCATGTTCAGCGCCTCGTTCACCGCCATGGCATTCCGGCCAACGCCGACGCGCTTTCTCCCGCGGCGCCGGCAGCCCGGACGTTTGACAACGCCGACGGACTGAGCCGCAATCCCGGCCAATGCAACACGGGCTGCACTGACTACTGACGAATTCGCTCCCGGGCTTTCCGGGCGCCGGCTGGAGAGGCCCTTACGGGAGCGATCCCGCGGGGGCCTTTCGTATTTTACGCGGCCCGACGCGCCGGATCGGACAAGCCTCAAGCAGCAGTTTGAGAGGCGCGGTACGCCTCCGGGCAGACCGTGAGCAGGCGCCGCAGATCGTCGATCAGCCACCGCCCGGCCAGTCCGATTTCGCTGCCGCGCAACCGCATCACATGGACCCGGAACTGGAACGGATCCTGCTCGGCGAGCTTGAGCGCCTTCAGACGTCCAGCGGCAATAGGGTCGCGCACCATGTGCAACGGCATGTTGCACCAGCCGAAACCGGCGAGCAGAAATTCGAGGCGGGTCGATAGATCGGCGAAGCGCCAGATGTGATGGCCGACAATGCCGCCGCTGAAGTTATGCGTCAGCGGCGTGCGGTCTGTGAGAACGAGCTGGACATAGGGCTCGAGCGTCGCGCGGGAGATCGGCTCGGGCTCGCGCGCGAGCGGGTGCTCCATGGAGACCACCGGGATAACGTCGAAAGCGGCGAGAAATTCGGCCGGAAGGTCGCCGACCCGGTTGAGAGGCATCGGCGCGATCGCGAATTGCGCCACCCCGTCGCGCAGCCGCTGCTCCGAGCCGCCGAGGTTCTCGGTGAAGATCGTGACCGGCAGCTTGGGAAACGCCTGGCTCAGCGCCTTGAGACTCGCCATCAGCGGCTCATGCGGGAAGATCGGGTCGACGGCGAGGGAAAGTTCCGGCTCGACGCCCGACGCGATGCTCGCCGCGCGCGCCTTCAGTTCATCCGCCCTTTCGAGGAGACGGCGGGCGTCCTTGATCATCGCGGCGCCCGCCGGCGTCAGCCGGGGCGCCTTTCCCGACCGGTCGAACAGCGTCACGCCGAGGTTCGATTCCAGTCCCGCGATCGACTGACTGATCGCCGACTGGACGCGGCCGAGCTTGCGCGCCGCGGCCGAAAAGCTGCCTGCGTCGGCGGCTGCGACGAAAATGCGCATCTGGTCGAGGGTGAGCGCGTCGATCATTTGGACGTCATATCATTTGAACTGATGGAAAGCATCATAATTTCCCTGTTGCGCTGATGATCTCCCGAGCCCATGGTAGGGTACACGGAGATCCCCATGACTGAAATCAGGAATGAGCGCGGCGCCGGCCTCGGCGCGGCCGCCCTTGGCAAACTGTTCACTGACGCGCGCACCCACAACGCGTTCCTCGACAAGCCTGTGCCCGACGCGCTGCTCGTCGAGGCGCTCGACCTCGCCAAGATCGGGCCGACCGCGGCCAATTCGCAGCCGCTGCGCGTGCTCTTCCTCCGCTCGACGGAAGCCAAGGAGCGCCTGCGCCCGGCTCTGTCGGCCGGCAATCTCGCCAAGACTCTGGCCGCGCCGGTCGTCGCCATCACCGCCTACGACCTCGAGTTCTACGAGCATCTGCCGTTCCTGTTCCCGCATGCCGACGCGAAGAGCTGGTTTTCCGGCAACAAGGCTTTCGCCGAGCGCACCGCCTTCCAGAGCGGAACCCTCCAGGTCGCCTATCTCATTCTCGCGCTCAGGGCCCTCGGCCTCGACACTGGTCCGATGGCCGGCTTCGACAACGCCAAGGTGGACGCGGAATTCTTCCCCGACGGCAAGGTGAAGTCGAACGTGCTGATCAACATCGGCTACGGCGACGACGCCAAGCTCTTCCCGCGCAGCCCCCGCTTCACCTTCGACCAGATGGCGAAGGTGCTCTGATCTTCAAACCCGGAGACCTTTCCATGACCAAGGTGCTTGTTCTCTATTATTCGTCCTACGGCCACGTCGAGGCGCTGGCCTACGCGGAGGCGGAGGGCGCCCGGGCCGCGGGCGCGACGGTGGATGTGAAGCGCGTCCCGGAGATCGTCCCGGAAGAGATCGCCAAGGCGTCGCATTTCAAGCTCGACCAGGCCGCGCCGATCGCCAAGGTCGAGGATCTGGCGAATTACGATGCGATCATCGTCGGCGCGCCGACGCGCTTCGGCCGCATTCCTGCGGCGCTGGGCAGCTTCTGGGAGCAGGCGGGCGGCCTTTGGGCGACCGGCGCGCTGCATGGCAAGGTCGGCGCGGCCTTCACCTCGAGCGCGACCCAGCATGGCGGCAATGAGACGACGCTCTTCTCCATCCTCACCAACCTGTTGCACTTTGGCCTTGTGATTGTCGGCCTGCCCTACAGCCACGCCGGCCAGACGACGCTCGACGAGATCGCCGGCGGAGCGCCTTACGGAGCGACGACCATCGCCGGCGGCCAGGGCCAGCGTCACCCGAGCAAGATCGAGCTCGAAGGCGCCCGCCACCAGGGCGAACTGGTCGCAAGGACCGCGGCCAAGCTCAAGGCGTGACGCCATCCGCGCGACGGGGCGGCAGGGAATCTTTAAAGAGCCCGACGCGAGATGCGTTTCCAACCGGATCGCATTTCGTTTTGTCTCGCGCCTACGCGTCCCGCAGGGCGGCGAGCCTGGAAAGAGGAAACACAAATGAGCGCATCGACATTTCCGATCGGCGGGGCGACGTCGAAGTCGACCATCCTTCCGCGGTCCTGGGCGCCGGCGCTCCATTCGGTGCTGCGCATCGTCGCCGGGCTCCTGTTCCTGGAGCACGGAACCGGCAAGCTGATCGGCTTTCCCGCTGGGCTCCCGTTCATCGACAAGATGCCCGCGGCGTTGCTCTATTTTACCGGGACGGTGGAACTCATCGGCGGCGTTCTGATCGTGCTGGGCCTCTTCACCCGGCCGGCGGCCTTCGTGCTCTCGGGCTTCATGGCCGTCGGCTACTTCCTGGCTCACTTCCCGCAGAGCTTCTTCCCGGCGATCAATTACGGCGAGCCGGCGGTATTGTTCTGCTTCGTGTTCCTGTGGCTCGCCGCAGCAGGCCCGGGGCCGTGGTCGATAGACCGCGCGTGAAAAGGTCGTCCCGGACGCCGCCGGACCCTGCATGATCCGGCGGAGCGTCGTCTTGCTCAAAGCTCAGGTCGTACGGAGGCGTGGGCGCCCGATGAGCTATCCGCGTCGGCCCATGGCGTAGCGCCTCTTGCGTTGCCGGGATCTGGCGGCTGCGCCCGAAATGGACATTCGACGCCGCGCTCGCCAGGCCGAACGGCTTTGGGGTCGCGCCCGGACCGGCGTCTTAGGCGTTACCGGCGCCGTGTCCGAGGGACGCCGACGTCGTCAAGTATTCGGTCCCGATCGCTCCCGGCGTCGTCGGTCTGAGGATGGAGCCGATCGAGGAGGGCAAGACGCCCGGGGAGGCGAGCGCCTGCTGCAGGATCGAGGCGAGCGCGGCGTCGACGGTGTTGTTGACGCCAAAGTTTACGACGCCATTAACGGGTGTATTCTGGAGGAAATTGGTGGTCAGCGCGACGTTACTGGAGAAGGTGTCGCCAGGCTGCGGGCTCTTCGGATTGATCCACGGGTAGTCTTCCAGGATGTTGTCATAGATCGAGATATTCTTGGACGTGCTGGCCAGATCCAGCGAGGCGTAGTTCGCCGAAGGGATGTTCAGCACAATATTGCCATAGATGTTGGCGGTGTTTGTGTCGCCCCAATCCGCGATGCCATAGTTCAGCTGATTCGTGATCACATTGTAGGCGACGGTGAAATTATCCGGCGTCGCAGACAGTCCGACGGCTCCGTTGCCCTCGATGGCGATCGCGCCGGCGCTGATCGCGCTGCCGCTGTTGTTGATCTGGTTATTTGTGATGCTGACGTTCTGGCTGGTATTGGGGCCCGACGTGCTGTTGGTGTCGTACGCAATGATGGCGTTGGCGTGAACGCCGTCGATATTAGAGAGTTGGTTGTCGGATATAGACGTGTTGACGTCATCGAACGCAACGATGCCCGTGTAGCCGGGACTGTTGATCGTGTTGTTGGCGACGACGTCATTGGTCCCGGCGAAGACGTCGATGCCCGCGCCGTTGGCGATATTCGGACCGACGCTGTTGCCGGAGATGGTAAGGTTGGTGACAACGTCCGCATAGATTGGGGCGAGCCCGTAACCGTCGTGCGTGGCAATGTTGGAAAGCGTATTGTTGGTGATCTGGATATTCTGGCCGCCGTTGAGATAGATCGCTCGCCCGTTTCCGGCTCCATATCCGGAAAGGCTGAAGCCGTTGATCGTGACGTTCGACTGGTTTGTTTCGTCGAACGCATACCCGGCCGTTGAGACCGAGACCGTATGTACGCCGGGCGTCACGGCGGCGATGATCTGATTGCCTTCGAGGGCGTACTCCGAATAGGGGTTGGACGAACCCACCAGGGCCGAATCGTTGTACAGGGTGAAGGCGGCGCCCGACGACGGCGGGGTGAAAGAGCCAGACAAACTCAAGGTATTCGTCGTGGGATTGTATCCCGTCACCGTCAGATCGGTTTCGGCGTCTCCGGACGCAAAGGCCCGGAACACCATGTTCGTGATGGTCGAGGGGCTCGCGTTGGACAGCAGCTGGCTGAGCGCCGGATCGGTGAAGGTCCATGAGGCGCCTGAACCCGTCATATCGGACGCTGAATAGGCGATCTGGCCGTTATCCGGGAAATTCGGATTGGTCGACGTCGAGTCGTTCGACAACTGCGTCACGTTTCCGTCGATTTCGACGACGTTGCTCATGGCCGATTCCGTTTCCGTGGACATCCCTGCCGGGATCAATCCCGCAGGAAGCGTCGCCACGGAGAGGCTCGGGTTGCCGGGCAAAGGGGTGAAGGTGAGCTGAGCGGAAGTGAGGCCGCTCATGATCGCCTGTCCGGGTCCCCAGCCGGTCCCCGAGTAGACGATCGGATTTCCGGGGGTCCCGCTAAACTTATTCAGGTTGATAGAGCCCTGGTAGACCACCCCCCCTGCGAACAGGACCTCGTCGCCGCCGATCAGATCCACCTTCGCGGCGTTCCCGGTCGCGTTCGGGTCTCCAGGAGCGTGCTTCCACGGCGACTTGGGCGACGTTCCGGAATTGGTGTCAGAGCCGGTCGCGTAGTTCACGTAAAAGGTCGTCGTCGTCATGATCCCGCATCTCCACTGGCCGCACCCTGTCCTCGTCACCAAGCACGTTACGCCCCACCACGTTACGCGCTAGACAATGTCAACAATGTAAGATCTCTTGCGACAATTTGACCCTCGTCCCGCATGCCAAAAGGAATGCGTATGCGTATCTTTGGCGCTGGTCAGCCGCGCCTTGCGCCCGCAGGTCAACGGGGAAAAGCCCAGATGCGCGCCCGCGCTCGACACGGCGCGCGGCGGGCGTCGAGAACCTTCTGGGACTGTTGATCGTTTTGTTGGTCGCGACGTCCGCGTTCGGGTCTCGAGGAGCGTGCTTCCACGGTGAGTTGGGCGATGTTCCGGAGTTGGGGTCGGAGCCGGTCGCGTCATTCACGTAAAAGGTCGCTGTCATGATCAATCCTGCAATTCCACCGGCCACTTCCGACCGCGCTTGTTGCGGCGCTGTTACGGCGCCGAACTGACCGGCGCTTCCCGTTGTCAAACAACCTACGCGATTGACGACGTCAGCAACACGGAATCTTTCGCGACAATTTGACCCGCGTCTGTTTTATGCGTTTATATTCCGTTATCAAGTCGAAAAAAGGATCTATATCTTTAGAGCTAGTTAGCCGCGCCGCAGGGCGGCGGGCCAAAAGCCGAGGCGGCCACCCGCGCTCAACACGGCGGGCAGCGCTTTGCGACGGCGCAACTGTGGATGCTTCGAACCGCATCTGCGGAGGGGAGGCTAGGGGAGGCTCCGCGTCGATCCGCTTTCGTCGTCAGTCGCGACGGCTATTGTTGCGGGCCGCGGAGGTCGTCGGGACCGGCTTTTGGCTTGAAGACGCGAAACAGTCGCGCGACCCGGGCGACGAAGCCTCCTTCGGGTTCCGTCTCCACGACCGGCGCCGACTGCGCCGCAACCGCTCCGGCGTTCGGGATCGGCATCGGCGGCAAGGGCGCGGTCAATTCGGACGCGCGCTCGAGCAGCGCGTCCTTGTCCGCGATCGGCGAAGCCGGAAGCTCGGCGAGCGCCAGCGCGGCGCTTGGCGGCGGCGACCTCAAGCCCTTTGTGATGACGCTCGGCAGTTCCTCGCCGTCGTCGGATGAGAGGGAGGGCGCAGTCGCCGTGGCGTTGGCGACCGCGACCACGGGCGGAGCGGCCGGCGCGCCGATCGAAGCGGTGACGTCCGGCGACCCGATCATGTCGGCGGGCAGCAGGGCGAGGTGGGCTGGCCGAGCCGGCGGCAAGGGCGCCGACGCGGTCGCCGACGGCTGGACGAGGTCGGCAGGCCGCACGGGAGGCAGCGGAATGTCGGCGAGCAAGGCGAGCTGCTGTTCGAGATTGGCTGGACGCCGTGGCGGCAGGGGCGCGAGATAGAGCGCTGCGATGGGTCCGTTGAGCTTGACCTGCGGTTCGGCCGAAGCGTCGCTCTCGACCTTCGGCTCCTCTAGCGCCGCGACGACCTGCGGCTTGGCTTCAGGCGGAGCCGGCGCCGGCGCCGGACCCGCGTAGGCGGGGCCAGTCGGCAGGTCGCGCTTGGCTTTGGCGACCGCAACCGGACCGGCTTCCGCGATCTCGACCGGGGCCTCTTCGCCGCCCGTGGAGCGTCCGCCCGCGTTCCGGCCGCCGCGGCTGGCGACAGAAACAGCCTCGCCGCCGCCGGACTCCTCGGCGTCGTCCGAGCCGCCGCCGCGAGAGCCGAACAGCCAGGCGAATAGTCCGCCGCCGCTCGCGGTCTGGATCTGGCCGCCGCGCTGCTCGATCTCGGCCTTGGCCAGATCGTAGCCCGGCATCGGCTGGCCGTCGGCGGGGATGAACACCGTCTTGCCGTCGGGGAAGAGGCGCGTCAGCGCCTCGCGGCTCATCTTCGGCCAATAGCGCACCGAGCCGCTGTCTATGTGGACCCACGTGAGGCCCTGCGGATAAAAGCCGACGCCGCCTTCCTGCATCCGCATGGCGATGTCGCGGATGCGTCCGGGACCGACATCCTCGAAATGGGCGTCGATCGCCTTGCCTTCCATGTGCTGCGAATGCTCGGCCACCTGCCGCGACCGCCGCCGCAGCATCGCGTTGGTCTGGGGCGAGCGGTAGGCGGAAAACACGTTGATCGGCTGGCGGGAGCCCGACTCGCGATAGACTTCCCAGATGATGTCGAAGAGATGCGGGTCCATCTTGGTCGGCTCGTTGAGCCGCCAGTCGCGCATGAACCAGTTGAGTTTGTCGAGCACCCCCTGGTCGTACTGCCCGTTCACCATGTAGGTGAACGAGCCCTCTTCGCTGGTGTGCTGGTTGGAGAAGGTGACGGTGCGGGTGTCGCCGTTGGCGACCGCGGACTCGGTCGAGTTCGGAGCGAGCCACGCGGCCACAATGACCGCGGCGAGGGCCGCGCGCGAAGTCGCGCCGCGCCACCACCCCCCATTCATCGCAAAAAACCCCTGCAACCAATCTTCCTTCCGAATTGCGGCGCGCCCGTCGGCGCCGCCGTGACCTCGGACCCATGCGTCCGTTCGTCCGCATGTCCTCCGACCGGGGATCCGCCCGGCCGGCTGCCCCATTGTCCGGGCGCGCGCCCGGCGCGGGCAAACCGGACTTGCGCCGAGGCTGTGACCAGAACGTCACAACGTCGGGAAATTCACTCGCTTCGGCGTATAGACCCATTGCGCGCCTGTTTCAATCTTGACTTGTCGCCGCCAATATGCGCGCCACTCGTTGCGTCAGCCCGTAGACGTCCGGCCGCTGCTCGAGCGCCCCGTCCGCGTCGACGAACGCGGTGAAATACTCGATGTGGATCGGCAGCGGCTGCGGCAGGAACACCGTCCGCTCCGCTCCGCCGATCGCCGCCTCGAGGCGCGCCTCCGGCCAATTCAGCACGATTTCGGCGAGCCGCTCCGGATCCTCGACCCGCACGCAGCCGTGGCTCAGCGCCCGCATGTCCTCGTCGAACAGCGCGCGCGCCGGCGTGTCGTGCAGATAGACGGAGTGGTCGTTGGGAAACATGAAGGCGAGGCGTCCGAGCGCATTGTCCTCGCCGGGCGGCTGGCGCACGACCAGCCGGCCCCCGACCGTCTTCACGTCGTAGCCGAGGCGGGTGAAATGATCGAGGCGCGGCAGGATCTCCTTCTTGATGATGGAGTCGGAACCTCCCACGATGGGTTGATCAGCACGTAGCGCATCCGGTCGGAGAACACCGGCGTCGGCGTCTCCGGCTTGCCGACCACGACGCGGGAACTCATCAGGACCGAATCGCCTTCCATCACCGAGACGGAGTAGTCAGGGATGTTGACCTCGATCCGGCGCTCGCCCATGTCGCGCGGCTCCCAGCGCCACATCTCCATGTTGGCCAGGATCGCGGCCCGCTCGCGCGCATGCAGGTTGCGCGCAGCCCGGGTCGCCGCGGAGGCGAGCGCAGCGCGCCGACGGCCCGGCGCCTGTCTTGTCCCGCCGGCCGCGACGAGCAGCGGATCGTCGCTCAGCGCCGGCGCGTCGGAAGCGGCGGCGCCGAGGTCGTTCTGCGTCGAAGCTGCGGCATCGTTCATGCGCTGGAGCGTTTCGCGCAGCGCGCGATAGCCCTTTTGCGGCGGATTGAACGCGGCGAGCCGGGCTCCCGGATCGGACGCGGCGGCGGTCTCGGCCAAGGCTTCTGCGGGGTCCACAATCTGGGGATCGGCGGCCAGGATCGGCGAGAGGCGATACGGCGAAAGCCGCGCCCCGGTCGCCTGCTCGGCATAGGCGACGACGGCGGCGGCGATCGCGGCCTCGGCCGCGGCGAGCGCTTCCGGGTCGAGCGGACCGACAAGGTCGTGGGGCAGCGCGAGGCCGCCTAAGGTTAGGCCGTCCTCCGGCGCGCGCGCCACGCGCGTGAGCACGGCGCGACCGGCGGCTGTCAGTCCGTCGGCGTCGGCCCAGATCGGCCGGAAGCCGCGGTCGGCGTAGAAGGCGCCGATTTCCGCCTTGGCGGCAGGCCAGTCGCCAAGGCCGAGTGGATTGATGCGCTCGTCGCGGACGATGAGGCGCGCGAGCGCCGATGCGATCGCGGTCGGGACGGGATCCGGCGTCGGCGGCTGGCGCTGGGAGTGCGATCGACGGGACGGGTGAAGCCGGCGCGTCGTCCGCCACGGCGCCGCTCGCGGCGGCGCTTGTCGCGGCGAAGGCGAGGCAGACCCGTAACGGCGCCCGTCGCCGCTTCAAAGACCCTCGGCCCATGGTCCCTTTCCGTGCCGTTTTCGGCGTCGTCACGAACCGGCGACGGTGCGACGCCGACGCGCCGGGGCTTGCGAACCGGCTGACTATCGTCACGCCGCGTCGCCGATCAAGCCCTCGCTCTCGACTTCGCCGTCGCCGAGGCCGCAGTCCTTCATCTTGCGATAGAGCGTCGAGCGCCCGATGCCGAGCTTACGCGCGACCTGCGACATTTGCCCGCGGTAATGCGCAAGCGCGAAGCGGATCGACTCGGCCTCGATGTCCTCGAGCGTACGGACGTCGCCCCGGTCGTTGATCAGCCGCAGCGCGTGCGGATCGGCCGCGAGGATCGTCGTCGGCCGCAACGGGTGGGCGTCCGGGTCCGCCGCCACCGGCGGCGGGGCAGGTGGAATGCGGATGTCGAAGCCCTCGACCTGCGCCGCAATCTGCGGGAATTCGGCAGTCGTCAGTTCGTCGCCGTCGGCCAGCACCACCGCACGGAAAACGGCGTTTTCGAGCTGGCGCACGTTGCCCGGCCAGTCGTAAGCGGAAAGCAGCGCCACAGCCTCGGCCGTGAGGCCGCGAATGCGCTTGCCCTCCTCGGCGCAGAAGCGGGCGAGGAAGCGGCGCGCCAGGTCCGGAACGTCGCAGGCGCGGGCGCGCAAGGGGGGAATGGAGACGGGAAAGACGTTGAGCCGGTAGAACAGATCCTCGCGGAACCGGCCGGCCTTGACCAGTTCGATCAGGTTCTGGTTGGTCGCGGAGATCACGCGGACGTCGACCTTCACCGGACGGCGCGCGCCGACCGGATCGATTTCGCCTTCCTGCAACGCCCGCAAAAGCTTGACCTGGGCGTCGAGCGACAGTTCGCCGATCTCGTCGAGAAACAGGGTGCCGGTGTTCGCCTCGGCGAATTTGCCGACGTGCTTTTCGGTCGCGCCGGTGAAGGAGCCCTTCTCGTGGCCGAACAGGATCAATTCCACCAGAGTCTCGGGCAGCGCGCCGCAATTGACGGTGACGAACGGCTTGCCTCGCCGCTCGGAGCCGCCCTGGATCGCGCGCGCCAGCAGCTCCTTGCCGACCCCGGATTCGCCTTCGATCAGGACGGGGATGTTCGACTTGGCGGCGCGCTCGGCGAGGCGCACGGTGCGGGCCATCGATTCCGCGCGGCTGACAATGTCGCGGAAGCCGAGCTCGCCCGCGTTGCGGCGGTTCGCCCGGCGCAATTCGTCCTCGAGCGCGTCGACTCTCAGCGCGTTCTTGATCGACACCTGCAGGCGCTCCGCGCCGACGGGCTTCACCACGAAGTCGATCGCCCCCGCGCGCATCGCCGAGATCACGGCTTCGATCGAGCCGTGCGCCGTTTGCACGATCGCCGGCACGGCGATGTCGCGCTTGCGCAGGCGTTCGAGCACGCCCATCCCATCGAGGTCGGGCATGACGAGGTCGAGAATGACGAGACTGACCGGAGGCCGGTCGGGCGCCTGGAGGCGCGCCAGCGCCGTTTCGCCCGACTCCGCGCTTTCCACGTCGTAGCCGAATCGCCTCGCCATCGCCTCCAGAAGACGCCGCTGGATGGGATCGTCGTCGACAACGAGGATGAGGGCGGCCATTGTGTTCCCGGGACTGCGGTTGGCGTTCCGCCGCACGCATTGCGCCACACTCGGCCATCACGGTAAACGCCATGTTAATGACGTCCCATGATCAAGGGACGATCCTCAAAAGGGCCGTTTTGTCCGCCAGAAGGATAGCGGCTTGATGAACAAGGGATTGCAGAGGTTTCGACAATGAGAAGTCTTTTTCAAGCCGTTGCCGCAGCTTCGGCGCCCGCGGCCGCGGGCGCCGAACTCGGGGCGTTGCCGCAGTGGCGTCTCGACGATCTTTACGAGAGCATGAACTCGCCGCGCTTCGCCGCCGACCTCCAACGCGCGCAAGGCGAGGCCAAGGCCTTCGCCGAACGTTGGCGCGGCAAGCTGGCCGCGATCCTCGCCGCGGCCGATGCGGGCGACACGCTCGCCGGCGCGGTCAGGGACTACGAGGCGCTGCAAGACCTGGTCGGCCGGGTGATGTCCTACGCCTCGCTTCTCTATGCGTCCGACACCAGCGATTCGGCGCGGGCGAAGTTCTACGGCGACGCGCAGGAGCGGGTGACGGCGCTCGCGGGCGACCTCCTGTTCTTCGAGCTGGAGCTCAACCGGCTCGACGACGCCGCGCTCGAACAGGCGATGGGGGCGCCGGCGCTCGGCCATTACCGGCCGTGGCTCGAGGACATCCGCAAGGAGAAGCCGCACCAGCTTCCCGATACCATCGAGCAGCTGTTCCTGGAGAAGTCGGTGTCGGGCGCAGCCGCCTGGAACCGCCTGTTCGACGACACGATGTCGTCCCTGCGCTTCGATTTCGAAGGCGAAAGCCTGACGCTCGAACCGCTGCTCGGCAAGCTTCAGGACCCGGACGAGACGAAGCGCGAGGCGGCGGCGAACGCGCTTGCCGCGACCCTTGGGGCGAACCTGCGCCTCTTCACCCTCATCACCAACACGCTCGCCAAGGACAAGGAGGTCTCCGACCGCTGGCGCAAGTTCGCGGATGTCGCGGATTCGCGCCATCTCGCCAACCGCGTCGAGGGGCAAGTGGTCGAGGCGCTGGTCGCAGCCGTCACCGAGGCCTATCCGCGTCTCTCCCACCGCTATTATGCGCTGAAGGCGCGCTGGTTCGGAAAGGACAAGCTCGCCCACTGGGACCGCAACGCGCCGCTGCCGGGTTTGACCCCAAGAGTCTATTCCTGGACGACCGCCCGCGACACGGTGCTGACGGCCTACGCCGGCTTCTCGCCGCGGATGGCCGACATCGCGCGAAAATTCTTCGACGAGGGCTGGATCGACGCGCCCGTGAGGCCCGGCAAGGCGCCCGGCGCCTTCGCCCATCCGACGACGCCCTCGGCGCACCCCTACGTGCTGGTCAACTTCCTCGGCAAACCGCGCGACGTGACCACGCTCGCCCACGAGCTCGGGCACGGCGTCCACCAGGTGCTCGCCGCGCCGAACGGCGCCTTGATGGCGCCGACGCCGCTGACGCTCGCGGAGACGGCGTCCGTGTTCGGGGAGATGCTGACCTTTCGCTCGATGCTCGAAACGGTGAGCGATCCGGCGGAGCGGAAGGCGATGCTTGCGGGCAAGGTCGAGGACATGCTGAACACGGTCGTGCGCCAGATCGCCTTCTACAAGTTCGAGCGCCTCGTCCACCTCGAACGCCGCAACGGGGAGCTGACCTCGGAGAAGATCAACGAATTCTGGATGCAGGTCCAGAGCGAGAGCCTCGGCCCGGCGATCGATTTGAGGGCGGGCTACGAGACCTTCTGGGCCTATATCGGCCACTTCATCCATTCGCCGTTCTACGTCTACGCCTACGCTTTCGGCGACTGCCTGGTGAACTCGCTCTACGGCGTCTACGAGAACGCCCGCGAAGGCTTCGCCGAGCGGTATCTGGCGATGCTCGCGGCCGGCGGCTCGAAGTCCTACAACGAACTCCTGAAGCCGTTCGGCCTCGACGCCAAGGACCCGGCCTTCTGGAGCATCGGGCTCAGCGTGATCGAGCGGATGATCGGCGAACTCGAGGCGATGGCGTAGGGGCTTGCGGGCATAGCTGGGACGCCGCCCGAAGTCGGACTCGCGCGGGGCCCTCAGTCTTGCGATTGCCGAAAATAGGCGCGCGGCGGCGCGCCGAGCGTCCGCTGGAACATGGCGGTGAACGCCGCCGGATTGTCGTAGCCGAACTCCATCGCGACCGACGTCACCGTCTCCCCCGCCGCCAGTCTCGGCAGCGCCATGACGAGGCATGCCTGCTGGCGCCAGGTCATGAAGGTCATGCCGGTCTCGCGCCGGAAAAGCCGCGTGAAACTGCGGCGGTTCACCCCGAGCGCATCGCTCCAGGCGTCGATGGTGTCGTGCACGTCGGGCCGGCGAAGGAAGGCGCGGCAGCGGCGCGCCAGGTCCTCGCGCGCCGGAAACGGCAGGGACAACGGCAGATGGGGAAGCTGATGGATCTCGTGCTGGATCAGCAGCATCAGCGCCCCCTCGCGGCCGTGGACATCGTATTCGCGCGGCAGCCGGACCGCTTCCGCGAGCAGGCTGCGCATGAACGGCGAGACGCCGACCACCTGGCAATGCTCCGGCATCCGATCGATCGCCGCCGGCTCGAAATAGAGGCTGTTGGTCTGAACCGCGCCGAGCATGCGCACGCTGTGGGTGACGCCGGCGGGGATCCACATCCCCCGTTGCGGCGGCATCACCCAGGCGCCGTTCGCCGCGCTGACCACGACGACCCCCGTCGCCCCATAGAGCAGCTGATGGCGGCGGTGGCGGTGCGGACGGATGGAATGGCCGTCGGGATAATCGGCGCTGCGCGCGACGACAGGCCGGCCGACCTCGGCGAAGAATGTCTCGGCGTGCGGCTCGAGCATGTCCCACTCTCGTAAGAAGACGGCCCAGACCCGGTTGCGGGCCATTCGCCCGAAGTCTAGTAAGGGCGTCCGCCGCGCCGCGCAAGGCTGGGAGGCGCCGGGAAAGGAGACGCCGCCCTCATGACCCCAGTCGCGCTATCCCGCCGAGGCCCCGTCGGACTCGCCCTGCCGGTTCTCCTCGCCGCGAGCGTCTGCCATTTTCTGAACGACGCGACCCAGTCGCTGTTCACCGCGAGCTATCCGATCTTCCGGACGAGCTTCGACCTGAGCTTCGCGCAGATCGGCCTCCTGACGCTCGCCTATCAACTCTCCGCCTCGATACTTCAGCCCCTCATCGGGCTTTACACGGACCGTCATCCCCTGCCCTTTTCCCTGCCCGTCGGCATGGGCATCTCGGCTGCGGCGCTCATCGCCCTGGCTTATGCGCCGAACTATCCCGCCGTCGTCGCCGGGGCGGCGCTGCTCGGGGTGGGATCGTCGATCTTCCACCCGGAATCCTCGCGCCTCGCGCGCCTCGCGTCCGGCGGCGCCCATGGCCTTGCGCAGTCGATCTTCCAGGTCGGCGGAAATATCGGCGCCTCGGTTGGACCCCTGCTTGTCGTCTTCTTCGTCCTGCCGGGCGGCCAGAGCCGCCTCGCCTGGTTCGCGGTGCTTGCGCTCTGCGGCATCGCGATCCTCACCCGCCTCAGCCAATGGTACGCCGGCGTCCTGCACGACAGGCCGCGCTCCGCCGCCGCGCGGGCTGCGGCGCCGCGCCTCCGGCGCGCATCGGCCGGGCGATGGCGATCCTCGCCGCGCTGATCTTCTCCAAGTATTTCTATATCGCGAGCTTCACCAGCTATTACGTCTTCTACCTGGAGAGCCGATTTCAGACGACGCAGCGGACCGCGCAGATCTGTCTCTTCGTGTTCCTCGGCGCGGTCGCGCTCGGAACGCTGGTCGGCGGCCCGGTGGGAGACCGGATCGGCCGCAAGACCGTGATCTGGGGGTCGATCCTCGGCATCCTGCCCTTCACGCTCGTCCTCCCTTACGCGAGCTTATCCGTCACGATCGCGCTCAGCGCGGTGATCGGGCTGATCCTCGCCTCGGCCTTCTCGGCGATCGTGGTCTACGCGCAGGAGCTGATGCCCCACCGGATCGGCATGGTGTCCGGACTGTTCTTCGGCCTCGCCTTCGGCATGGGCGGTCTCGGCGCTGCGGTGCTCGGCGTGCTCGCGGACGCGACCAGCATCGAGTTCGTCTACAAGGTCTGCGCCTTCCTGCCGCTGATCGGCATGCTGGCGGCGCTTTTGCCGGAAACGAAGCCGGGGGTCGCGCGGGGGCCCTAACGCGCGGCTGTCAACCCCGCGACGCGGGTATCCAACGCCGTCGGCGCAATCCTCCAGGGCGGCGCCATGACCATCGCAGTCGTTTGGAGGCGCATCGGAGGGGCGCCGCCCGCGCACCACGCCCCGCAGCGTCGCGGAGTCGCTGGCTCAAACGGCGCCCCGCCTTCGCGCGCTTGGACTCGCCCGAGGCCGACATCCCGATTATGTTTCGGGCGTCGTCGGCGGCCAATGCCGGAAGACGGGACCGCCAAAAGGGAGGAAGCAAAGATGCCCATCGCCCGGATGGATCATTTCACGATTCTGACGACTGACGCCGAGAAGACCGTCGCCTTCTATCGCGACGTGCTCGGCTTCGAGCCCGGAGCGCGCCCGGCGTTCCCGTTCCCCGGCGCGTGGCTCTATCACGACGGCAGGGCTGTTCTCCACGTGGTCGAGAAGGACGCGATCCCCGACGGGACCGGCGTCCTCGACCACATGGCCTTCTGGGGAACCAATCTGGCGAGCTACGTCGCCAAGTTGCAGTCGCTGGGAATGACGTACGATCTGAGGCGGCTGCCCGAGGGCGGGCATCTCGGCGGCCTCTGGCAATTGTTCTTCTTCGATCCCAGCGGCGCCCGGGTCGAAATCGATTTTGCCGCGAGCGAGCCCGCGGGAGCTTGAGACGGGCGCGGGAGCAGAATGATTTCCGGTTCGAATCGTAGGCGCCCCGAGGGGGAAGGACGATCCCCTCCGCCGGGAGAGGGAAGCCGCGAAGCGGCAGGGTGAGGGTTTGCCGCCGCAAGCCTGTTTCATACCGCTCTAAAGCGCCGCGATGACGTCCGCCGCCGCCTTCATCTCGCGCCAGCGTCTTTCGCGCCGCCGCGCGGCCTCGGCGTCTTCGCCCCATTTCTCGATCTGAAAATCCTCGTCGACATGGGCGATGCGCCACGCCTCCGCAGCCGTGAGCCGCCCGCGCGCGACCGCCAGCGCCAGCACCGCGGAACCCGTGAGCGTCGTGACGACGCTCAAGCCCGCGAGCGCGACCGGGTCGTCGACCGCCGCGACCGCGGCGCGGACGGCGGCAAGAGGGTCTGGCGGCTGCTCGACATGAATGACTCCTGCGGCGAGGACGAAGCGCGCGCCCAAAACCTCGGCCGCCCAGTCGAGCACGGGATCGTAGGCCGCGCGCTGGCGCTCGGCGAGCGCCTCCGGGCTTTCGGCGCGGTAGCACAGCAGGTCCGAGCCGGCGTAGCGGACGATCTCGGCCCGCGTCTCGTCCATCGCTTTCGCCACGCCGTCGATCGCGGAATTGAGGAGCCGGGTCAACGGCATGTCGGCCGGATCGAGCGCCTCGCCCTGGCGCGCCCATTCCTCGGCGACGGCCTGCATGACGGCGCGGCTCCTCGCCGCGAGCGCATTGCGGCCGGGCGTGCGGGCCCGCCGTCCGTCGAGGGTCAGCGCATACCGGCCGTCCGCCTCTTCGCCGACCTCCGCGACCTTGTAGAACCGCTTGACCGGCGCCGGCCGCATGTTGAGCTGGGCCGCGCGCATCGGGTTCTCGGGTCCGCCGTCAGGCATCCGGCGCGTCCTCGATCGGGTCGTAGGCGGGCGGCTCGAAGCCGAACATGGCGAAGGTGCTTTTCATGTGCTCCGGCAACGGCGCGGTCACGTCGATGACGCCGCCGCGTGGATGAGGCAGGATCAGCCGGCGGGCGAGGAGATGCAGCTTCGGCTCGATCCCCGGCGGCACGGCGCGCAAGGGATCGTGGCGGGCCGGGTCGTTCTCGGGCTTGCGATTGTACTTGGGATCGCCGATGATCGGATGGCCGATCGCCTCGCAATGGGCGCGCAACTGATGGGTGCGGCCGGTGATCGGCCGCATCGACAGCCACGCGAGGCGCGGAGGGACCTTGTCGACGACGGCATAAAGGGTCAGCGAGTGCTGCGCGTCGGGATCGCCGTGTTTGGCGACCCGCATGCGTTCGAGATCGGCCCGGCCCTCGCCTTTGGCGCCGCGCTCGTCGCCCATGGCCGCGCCCTTGGCTAGGAACATCGAGATGCGCCCCTGCGCGGGCTTCGGCACGCCCTCGACCAGCGCCCAGTAGATCTTCTTCGCCTGGCGACCGCGAAAAATCTCGCCAAGCTCCGACGCCATCTTGCGCGATTTCGCCAGCAGCAGCACTCCGGACGTGTCGCGGTCGAGCCGGTGGACCAGCACCGGCCGAGTCCCGTCCTTGTCCGCCAGCGCTTCCAGCATGCCGTCGATGTGACGCTTCGTCCCCGAGCCGCCCTGCACCGCAAGCCCGTAGGGCTTGTTCAGCACGATGACGTCCTTGTCTTCGTAGAGCGTCATCGCCCGGATCGCCTCGGCGTCCTCCGGATTGACGCGCTTCTCGCCCTTTGCGGGCGTCGCCGGGAGATTGAGCGGCGGCACGCGGACGGTCTGGCCGAGTTCCAGGCGCGTCGACACGTCGGAACGCTTGCCGGACACGCGCACCTCGCCCTTGCGAACGATCTTGTTGAGGTGAGACTGCGGCAGGTCGGGAAACCGCCGCCGGAACCAGCGGTCGAGCCGCATACCCGCCTCGTCCTCGCCGATGGCGTAGACGGCGACCTTTTCCGGCGCGGCGGCGGCCGGCGCGCCGCCGGTTTTTGCGGTGTTGCGCATGCGCGCCTCTTAACGCAGCTCCGGGACGCGCGATAGGGCCGTCCGCCTCAGCGTTCCGGCGCTAGAACAGCACGGACAAACCCCGACCTGAGCGCTAGAATGGACCCACGCCAACAACAAGGACCCTCGCCATGGCCGGCCACTACCACGCCGTCGTCTGGATCGATCACGCTCGGGCGCGGATCTTCCATTTCAATGTGGACGAGGAGGACAAGGCGGACAAGGTCGTGATCCGACCCGACCACGCGGTCCGCGACATTCACCACGGCGAGAAGCGCACCGGCCATCGCATCCCCGACGACCGCGCGTTCTTCGAGCGGATCGCCGAGGCCATCTCCGATGCGCAGGCGATCCTGATCGTCGGCCCGGCGCAGGAGAAGGACGAATTCGCGAAATTCCTCGCGCAGAAGTATCCAGCGATCCGCACCCATGTCGAGGCGGTCGAGAGCGCGGACCATCCAACCGACGGCGAGCTTCTCGATCACGCCCGCCGCTTCGTCAAAGCCGCCGACCGCCTGCGGCCGCAGACGTGAGCGGCGACGCGAGTAGCCGGGTGAGTAGCGCGTAGCGAATAGATTTGCAGACGCTTTCGCCAATCGCCGCTCCCCAATCGCCCTTCTGGCAAACCACGGAGATTGAGTTGCCCTACGAGCTCTTCTACTGGCCCGGCATCCAGGGGCGCGGCGAATTCATTCGCCTCGCGCTCGAGGAAGCGGGGGCCGATTATATCGACGTCGCCCGGGAGAAGGGGCCCGGACGAGGGGTCAAGGCGATGATGGCGCTGTTCGGCGAGGGGCCTTTCGCCCCCTTCGCGCCGCCCTTCCTGCGCGACGGCGGCCTCCTCGTTTCGCACGTGGCCAACATCCTCGCCTATCTTGGGCCGAAGCTCGGCCTCGCGCCGGAAGGCGAGGCGCTCAAGCTCTTCGCCCAGGGCCTCCAGCTGACGATCGAGGACTTTGTCGCCGAGGTTCACGACACGCACCACCCGATCTCGGCCGCGCTCTACTACGAGGACCAGAAGGCACGAGGCCAAGGCGCGCGCCAACGCCTTTCTCGACCGGCGGTGCCAAAATTTTTCGGCTATTTCGAGCGGGCGCTCGCCGAACAACCCGGCGGGTCCGGCGCACGCGGTGGGCGCCGGCCTGACGACCGTCGATCTGTCGCTGTTCCAGCTCTGGGCCGGAATGACCTACGCCTTTCCGCGCGCCTTCGCAGACGCTGGGGCGCGCTATCCGCACCTCGCGGCGCTGGTCGCGGCGGTGGAAAAGCGTCCCAACATCGCCCGCTATCTCGCCTCCGACCGACGCTATCCGTTCAACCAGAAGGGGATCTTCCGTCACTACACGGAGCTTGACCAGCCGGCGTAGCCGGGCGGCGCTCGGCTACCGATTCTGGTGGACCGGAGTCGACGTATTGCGGGCGTTCGAGATCGCGTCCATGAATGGCGAAAGTGGGCGGGAAGCGGTAGTTGGCCGAACGACCAGAACGGGAGAGGTAGCGGGCGTACAAGGGCGAGCGCCCAGGGAAGGCTTGATGTCTGCCCGAAGTACGCATTCTCCGGAGCGCCACAAATCGTCGCGAAAGGCCGTCCATACAGCCTCGCAACGACCTCCTGCGATGTGGGACGTCGTCTATTGCTCCGGCATGCCGGCTTTGCGCAGGCCGTCTAAGCGGCGCTTGAGCGCGCTTTTCAGAATCGGTTCAGTTCCAGCGGCCGGCGTAATAGCTTTGATAGTCGGCGACCGTCTTGAACTGCTTCAAGCCCGACGAATCCAAGTAATTTTGCCACGATTTGCGCGCGCCGCGGAATCATGCCCTAGGTTCGCGAGCAAGGCGATTTGCAACAAGCGAGCTGTTGGAAAGTTGGGCAGCAGGTTTAGGCTGCGTTGTGCGGAGTCCAAGGCTTCCTGGTCGCGGCCGATGGTTTGCAGAATGTCGGCCCTCAAACGGAAGAACTCGGGCATGTTCGGATCGCGGGGGCTGATTGGTTATCTCTTTGTCGACGCAGGCAAGCGCATTGTCCAGCTGGCCGCTGGAGAGGAGTGAGGGACAGAGATAGAGGTAGCCGTATAAGTAGCTCGGATTGAGCGCGAGGCTGCGCTCGGCTTCGGCGATCCCCTGCTCAGGCTGTCCCTCGACGGTGAGAAGATAGGCGTTCAGCGTGTGGACCCCGGGATCATTGGGGTCGATGGCGAGCGCTGTTTCAAGCGCCTCGCTCGCCCGCTTAACATCGCCCGGTTTGTCGTTGCTGCCGCCGCGGGTGATCCCATCGAGAAGCTCGAGAGCGCGGAGCTTGAGCGCGAGAGTGTTCCGGGGGTCCCGGGCGAGCGCGCGATGACACGGCTCGTAGAGCGCCGCTCTCGTTTGCGGGTCGGCGTTGGCCAGTGGGTTGTCGACAATGTTGACGTAACATCTATCAGCGAGATCTTGCGCCTGTGGGTTGTCCGGGCGGACCCGCGCGGCACGCGCCGCCTCCACATCGGCTAGGCGAACGTCGAGCTCGGTCCCGAGCCGCGCGATGATGTCGTCCTCCATCTCGACCAAGTCGGTGCGCTCCTGGTCGAACCGATCCGCCCAGACCTGAGCTCCCGTGTCCGTGTCAACGAGCCTCACATCGACACGGACCCCATTCGCGCTCGGTTGGATCGATCCAGTCAGCACGAAGTGTACGCCGAGATCCTTGCCGATCTGCTCGGCATCGATAGGCTTGTCCTTGTACGTCCTCGCGGTGCTATTCGCGATCACGAAAAAGCCAGAGATGCGGGAGACCGCATCGGTGAGCCCATCGGTGAGCGCCTCGGCGAGGTAGTCCTGGTTGGCGTCGCCCGATAGGTTGGCGAACGGCAGCACGATGACAGTCGCCTCACCGGGCTTCAGCCCCGTCCGGGAGGAGCTTGATAAATGCCATGTGACAACCGCCGCCCCCACGAGAGCCAATAGCGCGACGAGAGCAACCACGGTAAGCACAAGCCGCGATGCCTTCGATGGGGCGGGCCTCGCAACCCGCTTAGCCTTGGCGGGAACGCCCACCTCGACCGAATAGGCGCGCACCGGCTCCGCAATGTTCTTAAGCTGTTTCGGCCCGAGATCGACAATCGATACATCGAGCCGGCCCTTGACCTGCCGGTATGCGTCTTCCGACAGGCAGACTGCTCCGGGCCTAGCGATCCCTTCGAGCCGCGCCGCGACATTGATGCCGTCTCCCATCAGGTCGCCGTCACTCTCCTCGACGACATCGCCGAGATGGACCCCCATCCTGAACTCGATGCGCCGCTCAGGCGGAAGGCCGGCGTTCCGCTCGGCCATGCCGTTCTGCATCTCGATGGCGCAGCGCACGGCATCGACCACACTGCGGAATTCGACGATCGCGCCGTCGCCCGTCCGCTTCACCACTCGGCCGCGGTGGATGGCAATGACCGGGTCGATCAGGTCGCTTCGCAGGGCCCTAAGCCGCGCAAGCGTCCGCTCCTCGTCCGCGCCGGTCAGCCGGCTGTAGCCGACGACATCGGCGGCGAGGATCGCGGCAAGCTTCCGCGACTCCGCCATGGCCTCCTCCCGGTTCCATAAGACTAGCAGTTTCCACCCAAGGGGGAAGGCAGGGAGAGCAAGGTGTGTCCCGGTACCTGCATTTGCGTCAGGTGACGCCGGTTTTGCGTCGTTCTCCGTCCGCATCAGCCCGGGAGGTCGCCAAAAGGTCGAACTGACGCGTTCGCAGCTCGCTCCCGGGAGCGGCGGAGCTGACGCATGGGTTCCGTAAAGCCTACTGCCGATTATCGCTGCTTCCTGCCCCTACAGCGCTGATCGGCAAGGGCAGCCAACGGGCCGAGACTGCTCGTTGGGTAGACTTACGGCGAACGCCCACTTCCTGCGCAATGCCGTCGTCCAATCTGACGCCAGCCGCTGGACTTTTTGCTCCGTGAGGGTGGCCGCCGGTTGTTCTGTTCGTGTAGGCGCCTTCATGCGCTACTCCGCCGCGAACACCACGCGGCTGCCGACCGCGTAGAGCACGCAATCGGCGGACTTGAAGGCTTCCGCGCAGTCGGCCATCGTCTTGTCGATCGCCTGCTGGACGGTCGTCCCGGCGCGCCACAGCCAGAGCCCGCTGGTGGTGATGGCGAGGGCGCGCGGGCCCTTGGCGGCGACATAGGCGGCGGCGGCGGCGCGCTTCGAGGCCGGCGCGAACGGCAGCGTGGTCGCGTCGAAGTCGCTCGGGCGATTCGAGAGCATCCGCTGAGGCTCGGGGGGATTGCCGGAGGGCCTCACGGCTTCGTAGCCGTCGACCGAGAGGACCACACACGGCTGCCCAGCCCGGAACTCGCAGATTTCCAGCGCCTGCCGGGCGCTCTCCGAGGGGTTGTAGCCGGCCATCCCCTTCGGCGCGCCGTTCAGCGTCCAGATCGCGCCATCAGGCGAGGCGACAAGGACAACGCCCCCGAGTTGGCCGGTGCGAAATTTCTCCACTGCCGAGGCGAACGCCGCCCTCGCGTCGGCGGGGAGACCCGCGACCCTTCCAGGGTCGAAGGCGGCGTTGCCGGTGGTGAGATCGGGCAGGACGTTGGTCGATTGGGCCAGCGCGGGCGCCGCCGCCGCGGCGGCAAGCACGAACGCGACCCCCGTCAGACAGTCCTTCAGCCTTCCCGCGCTCACCGCTCGTCTCCCATTGTCGCGATCCTGCGCTTGGCCTCGCGGGTGGCGCGGGCCGAAGCGCGGCGGACCCCAAGCGGGGAGCGTGTTACCATATCCCTCTCCATCGCCAAAACGCGCTGAGCCCCGCCGCTCTTGCAGCGATCGGGAAGGCTTCGCTTGACTCGAACAAAAATAGAACATACCATGATCTTATCGCGATCATTGAGATCCGAGGAGGTCCTGATGCGTGAATTTGCTCTTCTCACGTTGCGCGATTTCGCCGAACTCGCGTCGCTCGCCGCCTTCGTGACCATGATCGGATTGGCGGCTCGCGCGTTCGGCGCCTGAGGCGCGCGAGACGAGGCGTTCGGCGCGCGCATTCGCATCACCGTTGGTCCGAGGACGCGCGGCTCGGCGCCGCCGGCGTTTCGCCGCCCTTCCAATGCACGGCCAGCCAGACGGTCGGCGGGTCGGCTGAGGTCCATTCGACGCGATGGCGCGCGCGCGGCGGCAGTTCGACGTAATCGCCTGGACGCAGGGCGCGCGGGGCCGCCTCGCCTTGGATCCTGAGCCTCGCTTCGCCGGCAAGGACGATGACCCATTCGGTCCAGTCCTGATCGTACCAGAAACCCGGCGGGCTCGCCTGCCCGGTCGAGACGATCCGCTCGACGACCGCGCCCGGATGCGCGGCGAGGACGGCGGTCTCCTCGCCGGAGAGGCCCGGCCGGACACCGGCGAAAATGGCGCCGCTCTTGACCATCGCGCCGCTCCCTCTACGCGGTCCCGGCCCCGTTCGGGACCCAGATCGCGCCCTCCGCGTCGCCGTGCGCCACCGCCTCTCCGTTCAGCGCGGCGATGGCGACGGCGGCGCAGACGACGGCGTCGAGTTTGTCTTCAAACGCCTTAAGGCGCCAGCCTCGCATGTCGGGAGCGGGGACGGGAAGCGCCGAGGCGACGCCGGCGATGCGGCGACCGAGCGTTTCGACGATGCGCGCCCACACTGTCCGGAGCTTTTGCTGGCGTTCGGCGACGCTGAGGCTCGGCCAATAGGTCAGCGTCTTGCCGGCTTTGTAGGGAAGCCGCTCGCCCTCCCCCATGAACTCGATCAGCGCGGCGTGGGGATAGACCTCGATGACGCCCAGCGCCGGAGGCTCGATCCGCACGGGAAGGCCGAACGCCTCGAAATCGGCGCGCAGGGCATCGCTGATCGGCCCCGGTCGCTCCGCGCCCGGCGAATGCACGGCCGCTTTCTTCGCCCCGTAAAGCTCGGGAAATCGCGTCGTCGCAGGGGCGCCGGCGGACGATCGGATTCGGTCCGACCGGCATGTCGACCGCGACGCAGTCGAGCGCCCGTTCGCAAAGAAGGACCGCCGCTCCGACCAACGCGCCGGCGTCGGGTTGCGAGCCTTTCGGGCGCGCCTCGCCCGGAGTCGCGCCGCGCGCACGCGCGAGAAAGTGGTCGTACGACGCCTCGACCGCCGCGAGCCGCCATCCGCCCGCGTCCTCGACCGCCAGCGCGACCCCGCTCGGCTCGGTTGCAGTCCAGGCGGCGTCGATCCCCAGGACAGCGCGCCCGATCGCTCCGAATCGATCGACCATAGGCCCCTCTCGAAACATTTTTTACATAAGTATTATGTAATACTTCCGCTTGCGACTCGACCGAATTGGCAATGGCGCCGCAAACCCCTGTCAACGCTCAATTCTGAATCGAAAACGGCGCCCGCCCGTCACCCCTGCGTCTGGAACCCCGCCTGCTCGACCCGGATGACGTTTTCGACCGTGTCGTCTCCCCGGCCGTGGGCGGCGCTGACGAAACCGCCGTCCCGGGCATCGAAGCCGACGGCGACCCGGACATAGCGCGGATCGGCGCAGATGCAGGCCGTGGCGTCGAAGGCGACCCAGCCGAGCCGCGGCACATGCGCCTCCGCCCAGGCGTGCGCGCCGGGTTCCTCCTCGCCCGCTTCGTCCGCCGCGCGATAGCCGCTGACGAACCGCGCCGGCGCGTCGAGGAAGCGCGCGCAGGCGATGAAAATATGGGCGAAGTCGCGCGCCCGTCCCCGGCGCAGCGCGAAGGCTTCCGCCGCCGAATCGGGTTCGTCGGTCTGGTGCGGGTCGAAGGTCATGTTCTCGTTCAGCGCGCTCATCAGCCGGTGCATGGCGTCAAGCGGATCCTCGGCGCCCGCCTTCGCCTCGGTCGCGAACGCGCGTAAGGCGCCGTTGACATGGGCGAGCGGGCTATCGCGCAGGTACATCTCCGCCGGCAGCCGCTCGACCGTACCCCCCACGACCCCGGCGCTGTCGCTGGTCTCGATTTCGCCGTCCGCCGTCACCGTCAGGCGCTCGACCGGCGCCCCGTGATGCGAGAACGTGCTCACCACATTGCCGTGGGCGTCCTCGGACTGTTTCAGCATGCTGTCCATGTCGAGGGCGATCCGCCAACGCAGAACGTACTGACTGTCGAAGCCATACGGCGTCAGCCGCAGGTTCTGGACGAGCATCCTGGCCGGCGGCGCGTAGCGGTGAATGATCTCGTGCGCAATCCGGATCCGCATGGGGCGCCCCGCTCAGGTGAAGAGATATTGCTCGGAGATGGTGGACGACAGCCCGGCGTTGTCCTCGATGAACGCCGTGATGAACTCGTGCAGCCCGCCCTGGAAGATCTGGGTCATGCTCGACCGTTCGAGCTTGGCGTGCATCGCCCGCGCCTGCCGTTGCGCGATCCCGCTGCGCCCGTCGTAGCGGGCCAGGCTGTCGAGCGCGCGGTCGATGCTCTCGTAGCAGGAAATCAGCGAGCGCGGCATCGCCCGCTTCAGGATCAGGAGATCGGCGATCAGCCAGGGCTTGACCCGGTCGCGATAGACCCAGTGATAAGCTGTGGCTGCCGACACCGCGCGAAGAATTGCGACCCACTGGAAATAGTCGAGCGAGCCGCCGACCGTTTCGGTCGAGGGCAGGAGCAGGTGGTATTTCACGTCGAGCAGTCGCGCGGTGTTGTCCGCGCGCTCGATGAAGACGCCGAGCCGGTTGAACCAGTAGGCGTCGTTGCGCAGCATCGTGCGGTAGCAGGAGCCGTCGAAGTCGAGCGAGGCCTTCTTGACGTAATCGAGGAAGCGGGTCAGCGCGACGCGGTCCATCGGCCGCGAGAAGCGGTGGCTCGCCTCGAACCGCTTGAGCTCGAGCCAGGCGTCGTTGATCGCGGTCCACGTCTCGGCGGTGAGCGCGGTCCGCACCGCCCGCCCGGCCGTGCGGGCGTTCTCGAGGCAATTGCAGATCGACGACGGATTGGTCCGGTCGAAGGTGAGATACTCGACCGCCCCCTCCTCGTCGAGCACGCCCCGGTCGGCGATGAAACTGTCGTAGGCCCCGGCGGCGTTGAGCGCGCCCTCCCATTCGCCGGTCTTTTCCCCCTCGGTCTTGGGCAGGTACTCCAGCCTCAGGGTCGCTTCTATGGTGCGGGCGATGTAATCGGCGCGCTCCATCGAGCGGGCGAGCCAGAACAGGTTGTCGGCGGTGCGAGCGAGCATCGGTGTCAGGCCTCGTCCTCGATATCGTCGACAATCCAGGTGTCTTTCGTGCCGCCGCCCTGGCTCGAGTTGACGACCAGCGAGCCCTCCTTCAGCGCGACGCGGGTGAGGCCGCCGGGGACGATGCGCACGCCGTCGGCGCCAGACAGGATGAAGGGCCTCAGATCGACATGGCGGGGGGAGACGCCGCCGTCGAACGAGGCGGGACAGGTCGAGAGCGCCAGCGTCGGTTGGGCGATGTAGTTGGACGGGTCCGCCTTGACCTTGGCGGCGAACTGCTCGCGCTGGGCGGCGGTGGCGTGCGGGCCGACCAGCATGCCGTAGCCGCCCGAGCCGTTGACCTCCTTGACGACGAGCTGGTCGAGCCGTTCGACCACGTACTTGAGCCCCTCGGGCTCGCGGCAGCGGTAGGTGGGGACGTTCTTCAGGAGCGGCTCTTCGGACAAGTAGAACCGGATCAGGTCCGGCACATAGCTGTAGATCGCCTTGTCGTCGGCGACGCCGGTGCCGATTGCATTCGCAATCGTCACGTTGCCTGCCAAATAGGCGCCGACCAGGCCCGGCACCCCGAGCACCGAGTCCGGATTGAACACCAGCGGGTCGAGGAAGTCGTCGTCGACGCGGCGATAGATGACGTCCACCCGCCGCGGACCGAGCGTCGTGCGCATGAAGACCTGGTCGTCCTCGACGAACAGGTCGCGCCCCTCGACCAGTTCGACTCCGAGCTTGTCCGCCAGGAACGAGTGCTCGTAATAGGCCGAGTTGTAGAGGCCCGGCGTCAGGATCACGATGGTCGCCTCGCCGCGGTCGTCGCGCGGAGCGACCGAACGCAGGCAGGCGAGCAGCTCGTCCGGGTAGTCGTCGACCGGCGCGACCTTGTGGCTGGCGAAAAGGTCCGGCAGGAGCCGCATCGTCACTTCGCGGTTTTCCAGCATATAGGAGACGCCGGACGGCGTGCGGGCGTTGTCCTCGAGCACGTAGAACTCTTCGTCATCGACCCTGACGATATCGATGCCGGCGATGTGAACCCAGACATCATGCGGCGCGCGCCGGCCGATCATTTCCGGCCGATAGAACGGATTGCGCAGGATCAGCTCCGGCGGAACGATCCCCTCTTTGAGGATCGCGCGTGCGCCATACACATCCTTCAGGAACAGGTTCAACGCCTTGACCCGCTGGGTGAGGCCAGCCTCGAGCTTCCGCCATTCGGCGCGCGAGATGAGGCGCGGCACGATGTCGAACGGGATGAGACGCTCGGCCGCGTCCTTGTCGCCGTAGACGCCGAAGGTGATGCCGATGCGGCGGAACATGTATTCGGCCTGGGCGCGGCGCGAGGCCAGCAGATCGGGCGGCGTCTCGCGAAGCCAGCGCGCCACCTTGTTATAGAGCGCCCGCGTCGGCTCGCCCGCGCGCCCCATCTCGTCAAACGCTGCAACCCCCGCCATGCCGCTACCTATGTCCTAACGACGATCGCCGTCGTCTCGCGTCCGCTTCGCAACTTCCGTGCCGAGGGCGAGGGCCAGAGCCTCCCCGCCCGGAAGGGCCCAGTCGGCCGGTATGGCGCAAAAATCGGCGGAAGTCCTAAGCGATTCAGCCAGCATGTGCCGAAAGTCCTCACGCGTCACCGCAATCGCGCCGAGGCTCGCCAGGTGCTCGGTCAGGAACTGCGTGTCGAGCAGCCGATAGCCCCCGGCGCGCAGCCTCGCGACGAGATGCACCAGCGCCGCCTTGGAGGCGTCGCGGGCGCGGTGAAACATGCTTTCGCCAAAGAACGCGCTGCGCAGGCTTACCCCATAAAGGCCGCCGACCAGCGCGCCGTCCTCATAGACCTCGACGGAATGGGCGTAACCCGCGTCGTGGAGGCCGCGATAGAGCCGAAGAATCTCGTCGTTGATCCAGGTCGAATCGCGCTCGGCGCAGGCCTGCATCACCTCGGAAAAGTCGCGGTCGGCGACGACCTCGAACCGGTCCGAGCGCACGGTCCTGGCGAGAGAGCGCGATACGACGAGGCCGTCGAGGGGAAACACGCCCCGCTCCTGCGGCTCGACCCAGAAGAGCTCCGTCGAACTCGCGGCTTTCGGCCATCGGAAAGACGCCGATCGAATAGGCGCGGAGCAGAACGTCCGCCGTCAGCTCGAATTTGCGCGGACCGGATTTCATGGGAAGGATCGTGAAACGCCGCGCGAGCCCCGTCAAGACGAGGGCCGCGGCTTGCGGTTCCTGCGTCAAGACGCCGCTGGGCCTGCGGGAAATAAGACGATTCCGCTCGGTCGTAACCGTGCGCTCGTCGATTTCGCATCTTCACAGCCGCAGCCCGATCCCATCCGCGCCGGACAACTCAACCGTCCGCGTCTCGTCCTCGGGCAGGATCACGCGCAATTCCTGATAGGGCAGCGGGTAATCGCCGCTTCTACCGACTTCGACCCGCACGCGGCTTGCGGTCCAGTTGAGCCCGATCGTCACACGGGTCGAGGCGCCGGCGAGGGAGACGCCGTCGTCTTCGAAGAGCAAGGCGCCGGAGGCGCCCTCGCCGCCGCCTGGAAAGAGATACACCGCTCGCGACGGCTCGTCGTGCAGACGCGAATAGTCGTCGCCGCTGTCCGTCGTGGCGACGATCGCTCCCGCCGGCGCGAGCAGCGGCAGCCGATCGATCGGCGCCGGGATCTTCACGCGCCGGCCGGCCGCATAAACCCACCCCGTCCAGATATCGCGCCAACTTTCGGGGCCGCGGGGGAGATAGACCTCGACCTCGCGCGCCCCTTCGCTGAGAACCGGCGCGGCGAGCAGGCACGGCCCGAACATCGCGGCGTCTGCGTCGGCGAAGCAGGCCGGGTCGTCCTCGAAGGCGACGAACGTCGGCCTGAGCACGGGGACATGCGCCTCGTGCGCCAAGACCATCGCGCTGTAGAGATACGGCATGAGCCGCAAGCGCAGCCGCAGCGCCTCGCGGATCGTCGGCAGCGCCTCCAGGTGCAGCCAGGGCGAGGTCGTGACGCCGTCGTCCTTCCAACTGTTCATGATAAAGCGCGGATGGATGAGCCCCGCCTGCGTCCAGCGGATCAGGAGCTCTGCGTCGGGCGGCGGCCCCGCGAAGCCTCCGACGTCATGGCCGATGTTGAAGAGGCCCGAGAGCGACATGCCGAGGCCGGTGCGGAAGTTCCATCTCAACGACTCCCAGCTCGTCGTGTTGTCGCCGCTCCAGGTCTGGGCGTAGCGCTGCAGGCCGGGGCCGCCGGCGCGGGTGACGGTGAAGGGGCGGACGCCGGGCCTTGCGGCGAGCTGAGCCTCGCGCGTCGCGCGCGTCATCAGGAGCGCCTGCGCCGGGCGCATGAGCGCGAGCGGCGTCGGCTCGCCGAACCCGGCGCAGGTCGCCTCGTCGTCCCATAAGCCATATTCATTGTTGTCGTTCCAGCCCGCGTCGATCCCGTAGGCGAGGACTTCTCGGGTCAGGCCGTCCTTCCACCAGGCGACGCCCGCGGGATTGGTGAAATCGACATGCGCGCCTTCGCCGTCCCAGAACTGCGACTTCAGCGGCGCGTGGGCCTTGCTGCCGGCGATGAAGCCGCCCTTCGCCTCGACCTCGCCATAGAGCGGATGGTCGTCGAGCAGACACGGCTTGATGTTGGCGACCACTTTTATGCCCGCATCGGCAAACGCGCGCGTAAGCGCTTTCGGGTCGGGGAATTTCGCGCGGCTCCAGGTAAAGACGTAACGCTTCTTGCCGATCGAGGTGTAGCCCGAGCCGAAGTGAAACGCGGAGATCGGGACGTCATAGGCCTTCGCGGCGTCGATCACGCCCTGGATCTGAGCTTGAGCGTCGGGCGCGTCGGCGAGCGCCATTGCGGTCTGGGCGAAACCGAGCGACCAGCGCGGCGGCAGCGCGGCGCGTCCGGTGAGCGCGACGAATTTTTGGGTGACGTCCAGAAGGCGCGGCCCGAGGATCAGATAGAGATCGAGATCGCCGTCCTCGGCCTCGTAAGCGCGATAGCGGCCGAAGTAGTTGTCGTGTTCGCAGCCGAGATCGAACGCGCCCTCGGCGCCGTTGTCGTAGAAGAGCCCATGCGAGACGCCGCTCGGCCCATCGCGCACGATCAGGAATGGCCAGTTCTTGTAGAGGGGATCGCCGCGCTCGGGATCGAAGCCGAGCGAATCGCGCATGGCGGAGCGCAAGCCGCCGCCCGGTCAGGTCGAGCGGGCCGGTCTTGTCGCCGAGGCCATAGTGCCGATCGCCCGGCGCCCGCGCCATCGCGTGTTTGAAGGCATGCGTCTTCTGTCCGAGAAAATAGGGCTGCGTCTCGCGGTCGCGCGCGAAAATCCTTCCGTCCGGCAGCGACCAGTCCATGCGAAAGCCGTCGAGCGTGATCGACAGGCCGAGGCACTTGGTCGCCAGAACGACATGCGTGGGCGACGCCGCGATCTCGGTCGCGACGGCCGGCCACGACGAGTCGTCGAGCCGCGCGCGGCCGGCCCAATCCGTGTCGGCCTCGCCGTACGCGGGGACGGCCCATGTGCGCTTCTGCCGAACCTCGCCTCCGCGCAGCACGGTGATCCGGACGAGGTCGTCGGCCAGCGCGACGATCCGCATCGCAGCGCCGTCGCCGCAGTCGAGGGTCAGTCCGCGCGAGTTGGACGAGGCGAGCCGGGCGCGAAGGATCGGTTTCATATCACTCGGGCTCCTTGCCTTAAGCCGTCGCGACCCGTCGGGTGTGGCGCTCGCCGCCGATGAGCACGATCAGCGCGGCAGCCCCCAGAAGATCGAAAACGCCGAGCAGGCCGAACAGCGGGCCGTAGCCCAGCGTGTCGGCGAGCGCGCCGACCAGCAGGGAAAACCCGAGGCCTCCCGTCCATGCCGCCATGCCGGCGAAACCGCTAACCGTTCCGACTTCACGCGAATTCGAAGAGATCGGCGCTCAGCGTGTTGACCAGCACCGAGATCGTCTGGTGGGCGAAACCGCCGATGCAGAAAAGCGCGATGGCGACGTAGGGCGACGAGACGAGGCCGATGCTCCCCGGCCCGATCATCATCACCGCGCCCAGGACCACGCCCCAGATGCGCGACCATATCAGCGTCACGCCGAAGGTCTTCATCAGGAACGGCGCGACAAAGCCGCCAAACACGCCCCCGAAGTCCGCCGCAAGGAACGGCAGCCAGGCGAAGAGCGCGATCTGTTTCAGATCCATGTGCCGCTCGGTCGCGAGGTAGAGCGGGATCCAGAAGCTGAACGTCTGCCAGGCCGGTTCGGCGAAGAAGCGCGGAATTGCGATCGCCCAGAAGCGGCGGGCGGCGAGCAGTTCCCGCACCGAGGGCTTGGGGGCGCTTCCGTCCGGGTGGCTCTGCCCCGAGAGGATCTCTTCGCGCTCGCCGGGCGAGAGCAGGCCGTGCTCGCTCGGGCTGCGGTAGAAGGCGTACCACAGCGCCGCCCAGAAAAACCCGATCGCGCCGGTGACGACGAAGGCCGAGCGCCATCCGTACGCCAGCGTGACCGCCGCGACGAGCGGCGGCGCGAGCAGCGCTCCGAACGACGTGCCGACGTTGAAAAAGCCGACCGCGATCGACTTCTCCCTGTCGGGAAACCACTCCGCGACCGCCTTCATGCCGGCTGGGATCGCCGCGGCTTCCGTCAACCCCATCAGGCCTCGCGCCCCGGCTAGCGAAACCCAGCCCGTCACGACCCCCTGCAGGCAGCCTGCGATCGACCACAGCGCCGCGAACAGGGCAAAGCCGAGCTGCAGGCCGATCGCGTCGACAATCAGGCCGCAGACCGGTTGCATGATCGTGTAGCCGATCTGGAACGCCCCGACGATGTAAGAATACTGCTCCGTGCTGATGCCCATCTCGCCCTTGAGCGTGGGAGCGAGCACGCCGAGCGCGTTACGGGAAAGGTAGTTGATGATGGTCCCGAGCGAGATCAGCGCGACGACCCACCATCGCAAGCCGCGAATCTGCGTCACGATCCCTCCCCGGGTCTTCGGCGCGGCCCTGGCAGGCTGCGCTTGCCGATGCCCTTACGAAAGTCGAGGACCCGCGAGACGTTTCGACAACCGCCTCGCGGCGGCTCAGATTGCCCCTGCGAGGGCGCCCCTGGCAAGGCGAATGGCCGCCCGCCTCGCCGTCTTCACGCCGCCTCGGGCATCCTTTGCGGCGCCCGGACGCCGTAGGCGAGGATCGTCGCGCAGGCGTCGCCGAGCGCGTGTCTCGCCTGATCCAGGACCGATCCTGCACGGGCCGCCGGGGCGACGACGACGACCGCGTCCGCAAGATCCCGCCGCCGCTCGCGCCCAGTCGCTGCGCCAATCGGAAGCGTGAAGAACGACCGCGCCATAGGCGGCGGCGAAGGCGGTCAGCGCGTCGTCGATCCTCCGCCCTGCCCGATCCTGGCCCGGCAGGACGACGTCGAGGTTCGAGGACAGGTCGCGCCGGATCACGTCGCCAAAGCCGACGCGTTCCGCGATCAGGTCCGAAAGGCCGGGGATAGACGAATTCGTCCGGGGCCTCGCGGTAGAGGATGTCGGCGAGCCAGTCCTGCGTGTCGCCGAGATCGACGAAGACGGCGGCGCGCTCAGCGGCGAGGCGCCGCGCCGCCTCGAGCGCCACGCCGAGCGCCTGTCCCGCCCGGTCCCCCGCCACGAGCACGACGACCCCGCCTTGCGGCTTCACGCGCTTGAGCGCTGCGACGATCCCCGCGGCGCTGTCGAGCGCGCCCCCCGGCCGCGCGCTCGGGGGCCGGCGCGACGGCGTCGATATCGCCGGCCTCCGTTTCGGCAGGACCTCGGGCGCAGCTCGCAGCCGCCGGCGTCGCGGGCGCCGCTTGCGGCGAAGGCGGATACTGCCGCCTCGCCTCGGCGAGGGCCGCGATCGCGGCGGCGAGCGCCGACAGCCCGAAGCCGGCCGACGGCGCCCGCAAGGAGGATCGGCGCGACCTTGGGAAAAACCGGCGCGCGCGGCGGCTCCGCCCGGGAGCCGATCCGCGCTTCCCCGGCCTCGGCGTCCGCCGCTCCGCGCGCCTCGTCCTCCCGCGCCATCTGTTGGTACGAGGCCAGTTCGTCCCGCGCCGATTGCGCCTCGGCTTCGAGCGCGCGGAGCGAGGCCTCCGCGCCGGAAGCCGTCGCGGCCGGCTTCGACCTGCTCGGCCAGCCTCGGGGCGATCGCGTCCGCCTCGTCGCCCGCCCGGCGCGCCTCGGCTTCGCTCGCGCGTGCGGCCTCATCGGCCGCGTCGCGGATCTCGCCGTCGAGCGCCGCGAGCCGGGCGGCGAGATCCTTCATGCGCGGGTGCAAGGGCAGCAGCGTCCGCGAGGCGTCGGCGATCTCGGCCCTGAGCGCGACCCGCTGGTCCAACAGGCGCCGGAGCGATTCGTCGGCGATCGACGGCGGCGCGTCCGCCAGTCGTCCTTCGCGTTCGAGATTGCGCAGGAGCGTCGCCTTCCCGGCCGCCGCGGACTGCTCGGCGCGCGCGGCGGCGAGTTTCGCATTGAGGTCGGACGCCTGGTCCGCCGGCCCTCGGTCCGTCCTCGCCGGACCGGTCCGGACCCGGCCCGGGCCGCCTCGACCTTCGCCTCGGCGTCGGCGACCCTGGTCTTGCCGTCTTCGATTTTCTTTGCGAGCCACGTCGCGACCGCGCGGGAGGAGCGCGCTCGCGCCTCGTTCAGAGACTGCACGGCGAGTTCGGCGACCGTGTTCGCGCCCCGCGCCGCAAGCTCCGGGTCGCGCGAGGCGAACGTGATCGCGATCGCCCGCGATCCAGGCGCGGGCGCGACGGTCAGCCGCGAGAGAAACGCATCGGCCGCGCGCTCGCCCGAAGCGCCGTCTCCGGCAAACTCGGGATTCGCGGCGAGCCCCAGCCGGTCGACCGCCGCGCGGGCGAGGTCGGCCGAGGCAAGCGTATCCACTGGGACGGCCTCTTGATCCCAGGGCGCCGCGGCTCCTGGGGCGGGGCGGGCGGCGCTCGCCGGCAAGCACCGTCGCGACCGCAGCATAGCGCGGCGGGACGGCGAGAACGAAGGCCGCCGAACCGATCAGCGCGGCAAGCGTCCCGCCGGCCATCCAGGGCCAGCGGCGGCCGACGGCGGACAGAAAACCTCGACGCGCGCCGGTCGCGTCGCCTCTGGCATGTTCGCCGGCCATTCGGTCTGTCCTTTCACGCGCTCCGAGCGCCTGCCGATTTCCCGCAGTTTCGCTCGACATGGTTTCCCTCGCGTTAAGAATGCCGCGCCGTCAGCCGTTCGTTAACCATACGTCGATAGACCGGCCCGAGCGCCCAACGCCTTGCGGCGCGGATGTCGGCATGAGTGTCTTGCGAGTCATTGCGGCAATTCTGGCGACCGCGACGCTCGCCGGCTGCGCGGCGCCGCCTGCCGAACTCTCGGCGGAAGCGCCCGCGCCGCGGGCGGCTCGTCAACGCGCCCTATCGGCTGGCGAGCGGCGACCGGCTGCGCGATCATCGTCTTCGGCCAGGCCGACCTCACCAACACCTATTCGGTCGACGGCTCGGGCGCGGTGTCGATGCCGCTGATCGGCCGCGTGCCGGCGCAGGGCCTGACGACCGCCGAACTCGAGCGAACGGTCGCGGCGCGGCTGCGCCAGGGCTATCTTCGCGATCCGAGCGTCTCGATCGAGGTCGAAGACTTCCGGCCGTTTTTCATCCTCGGCGCAGTCGCGTGCGCCGGACAATATCCCTTCATCAACGGGATGACGATCCAGCAGGCGGTCGCGGTCGCCGGCGGCTTCGCGCCTCACGCCGTCGACTCCAGCGTCGGCGTTACGCGGATCATCGACGGGCAGGCCTCCACTTTCGCGGCGCCGCTAACCTATCCGGTGCGGCCGGGCGACACGATCACGGTCGAGGCGCGGTTCTTCTAGCGTAGCGCCGTCGCGGCGACGTCCGCGACCGATGATGCTATAGTCGGCCCCTGGAAAGGAGAGCCGGAGCCATGACGGTCGCCGCCCGCGTCACCACAGCCGCCGAGGGTCTGCCCCGCCGCCGCTTCACCGTGGCCGAGGTCGAGGCGATGGTCGCGGCCGGCGTGATGGACGAGGACGAGCGGGTCGAACTGATCGGGGGGGAGCTGGTTCCGATGTCGCCGAAGGGGAATCATCACGAGGTCTTGAAGGCTGCGCTGCTCTATCGCTGGTATCGGGCGGCTCCGGAGCGCTATGGCCTGGTCCCAGAGACGACGTTCCGGCTGAGCGAAGACACCTATCTGGAGCCCGATGTCGTCATCTTCCCCCGCGCGACCGGCATCCGCGGCCTGAAGGCTGAGAATGCGCTGCTCGTCGTCGAGATAGCCGATTCCTCGCTGCGCTACGACATAGGCCGCAAGGCGGCGCTGTATGCCAGCTTCGGCATTCGCGAGCTTTGGGTGATCGACGCCGTCAAGCTGACGGCGCGCGTCTTTCGCGACCCCGCTCCGGACGGCTACCGACAGGCGCAGGATGCCTCGGCATCGGACCCGCTCGTCCCGCTCTTCGCCCCGGAAGCGTTCGCGCTGCGGCTGGATGAGCTCGAACTGACCTGAGATTTCGTCTTGTCGGGGTTCGAATATGATGAGCCAATCCCCGACGCGCAAGCGCAACGCCGGATCGCCCTTTAGTCGTTTGATCTGACCCCAAAACGGCAAGCAGGTTGGTCGCGAGTTGGTCCATCGCCCGCTCAACCCTGTCCTTAATCACAGCGTCCAACGCATCGTACTCCCGCGCGGCCTCAGGCGCGAAGACGATAGTCCTTCCCCCGCTCACGCCTGCTGCTTCAGCTTCACCACATTGTGCAGCGTGTCGTCCGCGGTATCGAAAAAGCGGCGGACGCCGCGCGCGGCCTGGCGGATGCGCTGCTCGTTCTCGACCAGCGCGAGGCGGACGAAATCGTCGCCGTGCTCGCCGAAGCCGATGCCCGGCGCGACCGCGACGTCCGCCTTCTCGATCAGGAGCTTGGAGAACTCGAGGCTGCCGAGATGGCGGAACTTCTCCGGCACCGGCGTCCAGGCGAACATCGACGCGCTCGGCTTGTCGATCTGCCAGCCGGCGGCGCCGAAGCTCTCGATCATCACGTCGCGGCGGCGCTTGTAGGTCGCGCGCATCTCGCGGATGCAGTCCTCGGGACCGTTCAAGGCGGCGGCGGCGGCGACCTGGATCGGGGTGTACGCGCCGTAGTCGAGATAGGATTTGACCCGCGCGAGCGCGGCAAGAAGCCGCTCGTTGCCGACCGCGAAGCCCATGCGCCAGCCGGCCATCGAGAAGGTCTTGGACAGCGACGAGAACTCGACCGCGACGTCGAAAGCGCCCGGCGCCTGCAGGATCGAGGGCGGCGGCTCGTCCTCGAAATAGACCTCGGCATAGGCGACATCGGACAGCACGAAGATCTCGTGCTTCCGGGCGAACAGGACGAGGTCCCTGTAGAAGTCGAGCGAGGCGACCATCGCCGTCGGGTTGGACGGATAGCAGACCACCACCGCGATCGGCTTTGGAATCGAATGGATGATGGCGCGCTCGAGCGCGACGAAGAACTCCGGCGTCGGCTCGATCGGCACCGAGCGGATAACGCCTCCCGCCATCAGGAAGCCGAAAGCGTGGATCGGATAGGAGGGGTTCGGAACCAGCACCACGTCGCCGGGCGCAGTGATCGCCTGCGCCATGTTGGCGAAGCCTTCCTTGGAGCCGAGGGTCACGACGACCTGCGTCTCCGGATCGAGCTTCACGCCGAAACGACGCCCATAATAGGCGGCCTGGGCGCGGCGCAGGCCGGCGATCCCCTTCGAGGCGGAATAGCGGTCGGTGCGCGGCTTGCCGACCGTCTCGACGAGCTTGTCGATCACGTGCTTCGGCGCCGGCAGGTCCGGGTTGCCCATGCCGAGGTCGATGATATCGGCGCCGGCGGCGCGGGCCTTGGCCTTGAGCTTGTTGACCTGCTCGAAGACGTAAGGCGGCAGGCGCCGCACGCGGTGAAAATCGCTCATTGGGAAAAACTGTCCTTGGGTCTATGTCCCGGTCCTCCGGCGCGTCGCGCCGGCACGTTTCGATTAGCACCGGCCCGGGCGCCGTCGCAAACCGCTCCTACTGATTCGCCGGCGCCGCAGGCGTCTTTTTCGCCGCCGCCGCCTGGGCCTGCTCCTCGGCGGCGGCCTTTGCGGCAGGCGGGAAGGCCGCTCGCACTGCGTCTGCCCGTTTCTCGACCGAATCGAGGTCGCCCTTGAGCGCGTTCACCTCCTTGTCCTTGAGGACAGGCTTGGCGGGCTCCGGCGGCGGCTGGAAGATCGGGATATAGTCCGGCTCTTTCTCCGGGCGTGTTTTGACGACGAAGTCCTGCGCCTGAGGGGGGTCGGTCGCAAACCCCAACAACTTCATCACGCTCTTGATCGGGTTGTCGGGCTGCTGGGCGGCGGCGGCGGACGCCGAGCCGACCGCGACGGCCAAAGCGATCGCCCCTATCGTCGTGCGCGCTGCGACCATGCTGCCGCCCTCTCAATCCTGCTCGATGATTACCCGAAGACGCGCCGGCGCGTCAAAAGTCGTTGTGGCGTCGCGCCGCCGTAGTGACTTATTATGACGAAAACGGGACGGGGCCTTCCCGTTGATCATCAGGGAACGCTCTTTCATGGCGACAAATCGCAAGAAATCCTCGAAATCCCAAACGACGGCGGCGCCCGTCGAGGCGATTGCAAAGAGCGCTTCCGGCGAAGACCCGAAAAGCAGGGCCAAGAACCGGAAGTCGGCGGTCAAGGCGCCGAGCGTCAAGAAGAACGCCTTGCCGGCGGCGAAACCGGCGAAGACTTCCGTCAAGCCGAAATGGGTCAGCACGCTCTCGCCCTCGGTCGCGGCGACGAAGCCGCGCACGTCAAAGACGCGCGGAGCCGACGCGGGCGCGCTCGACGCATGGGTGAACACGCCGGCCGAACTCGGTCTGCCCGATTCGCCTGCGCCATCCGAAAATCCGGCGCCCGCCGCGGTCAGGCCGGTGTTCGCCACGACGGCGAAGCGCCCGCCCGCAAAGGCGTCCGCCGTCGCCGTCAAGCGCCCGCGCAGTCAGCCGGCCGCGGCGCAGCGGCCGCCGGCGCCCGAAGACGCTCCGGCCGCCCCGAGGACCCGCGCGGCGCGCAGAGCCAAGCCAGCGCCTGCGAAGACGCCAGTCGAGGCGCCGCCCGCTGCCGCCGAGGCCTTCGCCTCAACGATCGCAGCCGCCCTGCCGCCCGCCGAGACGCCGGTCGGCGCCGAGCCGAAGCCGGAGGCCGCCCCGACCGCGGTCGCGACGATCGCCTCGGTTTCCCCGCCCGCAGAAACCGCGGCGGCGGCCCCGCCGGTCGGGACGACGCTTCCAGCTGCGGCTGCGCCGCTTGCGGATGGGAAGAGCGTCGCAATTGGTTTCGGCGGCCAATATCCGATGCCCAACATCGAGGCGCTCGCCCGCAACATCGCCAACGCCATCGAGCTCGCCGGCAAGGTCTTCGCGGCCTATATGCGTCCGCGGGAGATCCGGGGAGATCAAGACCACGGTCGCCGAGGACATCGGCGAGATGGTCCGGTCGCTCGGCCGGGTCGCGGAATACTACATGGCCGATCCGAGGCGAGCGTTCGAGGCCCAGACCGCTTATGCGACCCAGTTCATCAATCTCTGGGCGGCGACGCTCCAGCGTTTCCAGGGCGGAATGGCCAAGCCGGTCGCCGAAGCCGGAGCGCAAGGACAAGCGGTTCTCCGACGCGGAGTGGCGCGACAATCCGTTCTTCGACTTCCTCAAGCAGGCCTACGTGCTGACCTCGGACTGGGCCGAGAATCTCGTCCAGCACGCCGACGACATGGAGCCGCACGCGCGCGACAAGGCGCGCTTCTACCTCAAGCAGGTTTCGGCCGCTTTCTCCCCGTCGAACTTCGTCGGCACCAACCCCGAACTCCTGCGCGCGACGCTGGCCGAAAGCGGCGAGAACCTGGTGCGGGGGCTCAAGATGCTTGCCGAGGACATCGAGGCCGGCAAGGGCAACGTGCGCATCCGCCAGGTCGACGCGAGCGCCTTCGAGCTCGGCGTCAACATGGCCAATACGCCCGGCAAGGTGATCTTCCGCAACGACCTCATCGAGCTCATCCAGTACGAGCCGACGACGCCCGAGGTCTACAAGCGGCCGCTGCTCATCTTCCCGCCCTGGATCAACAAGTTCTACATCCTCGACCTCAACCCGGAGAAGTCGTTCATCCGCTGGGCCGTGGCGCAGGGCCTGACCGTGTTCGTCGTTTCCTGGGTCAATCCCGACGCGCGGCACGCCGACAAGGACTTCGACGCCTACATGCGCGAAGGCATTCTGGCCGCGCTCGACTGCGTCGAGCAGGCGACCGGCGAGCGCAAGGTGACGGCGATCGGCTATTGCGTCGGCGGCACGCTGCTTGCGGGCACGCTCGGCTACATGGCCGCGGTCGGCGACGACCGGATCGACAGCGCGACCTTCTTCACCACCCAGATCGACTTCACCGACGCCGGCGACCTCAAGGTGTTCGTCGACGCCGAGCAGTTGAAGCAGATCGAGGAGCGGATGGCCGAGCAGGGCTATCTCGAAGGCGCGTCCATGGCGCAGGCCTTCAACATGCTGAGGCCGAACGACCTGATCTGGTCCTACTACGTCAACAACTACCTCAAGGGCAAAGAGCCGATGCCCTTCGATCTCCTGGTCTGGAACGCCGACGCCACCCGCATGCCGGCGGCCAACCACAAGTTCTACCTCCGCCACTGCTACCTGCAGAACGACCTCTCCAACGGGCGCATGGTCCTCGGCGGCAAGACGATCGACCTGAAGAAGGTGACGATCCCGGTCTATGAGCTTGCGGCCAAGGAGGACCACATCGCCCCCGCCCGCTCGGCGTTCAACGGCGCCAAGTGCCTCGGCGGACCGGTGCGCTACGTCATGGCGGGATCGGGCCACATCGCCGGCGTCGTCAACCCGCCGAGCAAGGCGAAGTACCAGTACTGGACCGACGGCCCGGCCGAGGGCGAGTTCGAAGACTGGGTCAAGCGCGGCCAAGGAGACGCCCGGCTCCTGGTGGCCGGACTGGCTCCGATGGCTGACCGCGCAGGCGCCCGAGAAGGTCCCCGCCCGCAAGCCCGGCGACGGCAAGCTGAAGCCGATCGGCGACGCGCCGGGCGAATATGTGCTGGTGAAGTCGTAGGATCGGGACAGGTCGCCATTTTCGATTCGGAATGAGCGTTTTCAAGAGATTGCGGCGCCATTTTCGATTCGAATGATTTTACTGATGATATTAGTAATATTAGACGTCGCTGACGAGCCTGAGCGGCAAGTCGAAGCGCTTGGCGCATGCGTGCGCCCTTTGCCCTCCCCAATCCGGCTTGCCGAATTCAATCCTATCGAGGACAGTGCTAACGTTGCTCACTTCCCTGGAGACGCATCCGTGCGATGGCTCTGACCTGGCCCAAGCCCCCCGGCCAGCGGCCTGTCCACCGCGATGCCGGCGCGGACGGCGGAGCGCAGAAGCTGGCGTCGTCCAGGCCTGCACAATGGCCCAGCCTCGAGCGCGGCTACTCCTGGCCGATGGGCGCCGCCATCGCTGGAACGCTCGCCGCCGGGCTGATTTATGTCGCCTACAGCATCTACTCCGACGTCAATGCTGGCGGGTCTCCCGTGCCCTTGCTCGCCCCCTATCTGGCGATCTTCGCCGCCCTGGCGATCGCGTTGAGTTTCGAGTTCATCAACGGCTTCCATGATACCGCCAATGCGGTGGCGACCGTGATCTACACGCGCTCGCTGCCGCCGCACGTCGCGGTTGTCTGGTCGGGCCTTGCAAACCTCGCCGGCGTGCTGCTGTCTTCCGGGGCCGTCGCCTTCGCCATCCTTGCGCTCCTGCCGGTCGAGCTGATCCTTCAGGTCGGCCGCAGCTCCGGCACGATCATGGTGTTCTCGCTGCTCTTCGCCGCGATCACCTGGAACCTCGGCACGTGGTATCTCGGCCTGCCGGTGTCGAGCTCGCATACCATGATCGGGTCGATTATCGGCGTCGGCGTCGCCGATGCGCTTGTTCACGGCCAAATCGGCACATCGGGAATCAATTGGTCGAGGGCGGTCGAGATCGGTTACTCGCTGCTGCTGTCGCCGATTTTCGGCTTCGGCGTCGCCGGGCTTCTTATCCTGGCAATGCGGCTTGGGCTCGGCAAGGCCTCGGTTCAAGCGGCCGCGACGGGCGACGAGACGCCGCCGTGGCGGACGCGCAGCGTCCTGATTGCGACCTGCACCGCAGTCAGCTTCTTCCACGGCGCCAATGACGGGCAGAAGGGGATGAACCTCGTCATGCTGATCCTGATCGGCACGATGCCCAACGCCTATGCGCTGAACCGCGATGTTTCCCCGGCGCAGATCGAGCGCTTCGAGGCCGCCTCGGAGGCGGCAAGCCAGGTGATCGCGGCAAAGGCGAGCGGATATGACGTCCTCGGCGATCCTCGTCCGGCGGTCAAACTCTACCTGTCGCATCACGAAATCGACGAGGGGACCTATCCGTCCCTGGCGGTCCTGGTCAAAACCGTCGGCGAGGATTTGAAGCAGTACGGTTCCATCGCCAAGATGCCGCCGGAGCGCGTCGCCCAGACCCGGAACGACATGTACCTCGCGTCGGAATCCGTGCGGCTTCTGATGCGGGATCGGGAGAGCGACCTCAGCCCGGACGACGTCGCCAAGCTCCGCGACTATCAGCACGCGCTCGATCGGGCGACGAAGTTCATTCCGCTCTGGGTCAAGATCGCCGTCGCCATCGCGCTTGGAATCGGCACCATGATCGGCTGGAAGCGGATCGTGATCACCGTCGGCGAGCGCATCGGCAAGGCCAGGCTGAGCGTCGCCCAGGGCGCCTGCGCCGAAATCACGGCGGCGGCGACGATCGCGCTCGCGGACGGATACGGCCTGCCGGTATCGACCACGCACGTGCTGTCCTCGGGCATCGCCGGGACCATGACGGCGAGCGGGGCCGGATTCCATTGGCCGATGGTGCGCAACATCTTGCTCGCCTGGGTGTTCACGTTGCCGGCGGCGATGATGCTTTCCGGCGGCCTCTACTGCCTGCTCTCCCAATTCGTCTGACCCCTTGAGCGCGCGCGGCTGGCGCGCGACAATCGTGGCCGACCCCTCGTGTTTGACAGGAGGATTTTTTTGCCGTCTCGCGTCACGCTAGTCCGCCACGGCGAAACCGCCTGGAGCGCCGCCGGCCGCCACACCGGCCGCACCGACATCCCCCTCACCGAGGAAGGCGAGCGCAAGGCCGCGCATTTGCGCGGACGCCTCGCCGGCCAGACCTTCGACCGGGTGTTCACGAGCCCCTTGCAACGCGCCGCCCGCACCTGCGCGCTCGCCGGCTTCGGCGACAGGGCCGTGGTCGACCCGGACCTCCTCGAATGGGACTACGGCGACTATGAGGGACGGACCTCTCGCGAGATTCAAACCGACCGCCCAGGCTGGAAGGTCTTCCGCGACGGCTGTCCGCACGGAGAAACGGCCGCCGACGTCGGCGCCCGCGTCGACCGCGTCATCGCAAAACTGCGCGCCGTCGAGGATCGCGCGATCCTCTTCTCCAGCGCCCACGTGCTGCGTGTCCTGACGGCGCGCTGGCTCGGCCTCCCGCCTGCCGACGGCGCGCTCTTCCGGCTCGACACCGCGAGCCTCAGCGTCCTGGGTTATGAGCACGACAGCCGCGACGAGCCGGTCATCGCGCTTTGGAACGAGGTGTGACGGAGCCCGCAACCATGCTTTACGCGCTCGCCCTTCTCGCCGGCATCGTCGCCGGCTCGCGCACCCTGACCGCGCCCGCGGCCGTCAGTTGGGCCGCCCATCTCGGGTTGCTCGACCTCGACGGGTCGCGGCTCGCCTTCATGGGCGACAAGTGGACGGTGACAGTCTTCTCGGTCCTGGCGCTCGTCGAGTTGATCGCCGACCAGTTGCCGTCCACGCCGAGCCGCAAGGTTCCGCTGCAATTCGGCGCCCGGATCGTCAGCGGGGCGCTGTGCGGCGCGACGCTCGGCGTCTCGGGCGGATCGTGGCTTGTGGGCCTTGTCGCCGGTGTGATCGGCGCCGTGATCGGAACCTATGGCGGCGCCGAGCTTCGCGCGCTGATGGCCAAGGCCTTCGGGCGCGATCCTCCGGCCGCGTTGATCGAGGACATCTTCGCGATCGCCCTCGGCTTCGTCATCATCCTGGCGCTCCGATGAGCGCCCGGTTCGACGCGATCGTCATCGGCGCCGGCCAGGCCGGACCCCCGATGGCCGGCCGGCTCGCGGCGTCCGGAAAAACGGTCGCAGTCATCGAGCGCGAGCGTCTCGGGGGAACCTGCGTCAATGTCGGCTGCACGCCGACCAAGACGCTGGTCGCGAGCGCCTATGCCGCGCATCTCGCGCGCCGGGCGGCGGACTATGGGATCAGCGCCGGAGCGGTCGGCGTCGACTTCGCCGCGGTCATGGCGCGCAAGGCCCGGATCGTCGGCGACAAGCGCTCGGGTCTCCAATCGTGGCTCAGCGGCATGCGGAACTGCGCGATCGTCCGGGGCCACGCCCGCTTCGTGTCGCCGCACGCGGTCGAGGTCGCGGGCGAACGGCTCGAAGCCGATCAGATTTTCATCAACGTTGGTGCGCGCGCCGCGATCCCGGACTTTCCCGGGGTCGATCAGGTTCCGCTTCCTGACCAACTCGACGCTGCTCGAACTCGACGCCCTGCCCCGCCATCTGGTGATCGTCGGCGGCAGCTATATCGGGCTCGAGTTCGCCCAGATTTTTCGCCGGCTCGGCGCCGACGTGACCGTGGTCGAAAAAGCCCCAAGGCTCGTTCCGCGCGAAGATTCTGACGTGTCGGACGCCATCCGCAGCATTCTGGAGGCGGAGGGGATCGCCGTGCGCTGCGAGGCCGAGTGCATCCGCTTCGCCCCGCGCGGGACGGATGTCGAAGCCGGCGTCAATTGTCGGACCGGCGACCCCGCGGTTGTCGGCTCGCACGTCCTGCTCGCGGTCGGCCGCCGGCCGAACACCGACGACCTCGGCCTCGACGCGGCCGGCGTCGCCGTCGACGCGCGCGGCTACGTTGTGGTGGATGACGCACTCAGGACCAGCGTCCCGCACATCTGGGCGCTCGGCGACTGCAACGGCCGCGGCGCGTTCACCCATACCGCGTACAACGACTACGAGATTGTCGCCGCGAACCTCCTCGAGGGCGCAAACCGCAAGGTGACCGACCGCCTTCTCGCCTATGCCCTCTATGTCGATCCGCCGCTCGGCCGGGTCGGCATGACCGAAACGGAGGCGCGGGCCAAGGGCCATGCGCGTGCGCATCGGCAAACGCCCGATGACCCGGGTCGCTCGGGCGGTCGAGAAAGGGGAAACGAGCGGCTTCATCAAGGTCGTGGTCGACCGCGCGAGCGACGCGATCCTCGGCGCCGCGATTCTGGGGGTCGGCGGCGACGAGGCGATCCATGCGGTGATCGAGGCGATGGCGGCAGGGGTCACCGCGACCGCCTACACGCGCGTCATGCCGATCCACCCGACGGTATCCGAGCTCGTGCCGACGGTGTTCGGCGATCTCTCGCCCTGAATCCACGCAATCTTAACGAGGCCCCGCCAAGCTGATCCGAGTCCGGATCAAGAGGCCATCTCCGTTGGAAACCGACCTCTACCTACCCATCAAGCGCCATCTGGAGACGCTCGGCCTGGAGGTCAAAGGCGAGGTGCGCGGCTGCGACCTCGTCGCCCTTTCCGATGGCTCGCCCGAACTGGTCGTGATCGGCGAGATCAAACAAAGCTTCACGCTCGAACTGGTGCTTCAGGCCGTCGATCGCACCGCCGCCTGCGACGAGGTCTGGCTCGCCGTCGGCGCATCGAAGCGCGGGCGCGGCCGTGAGAACGACGCGCGCGTGAAGAAGCTCTGTCGCTTCCTGGGCTTCGGCCTTCTCACCGTCAACGCGAATGGCCGGGTCGACGTGGTGGTGGAGCCGGCGCCCTGGAAGCCGAGGCGCGACGCCAGGCGGCGTTCGCGCATCGTCGAGGAGCATCGTCGCCGCAAGGGGGATCCCGTCATGGGCGGTTCGACTCGGACGCCCCAGATGACCGCCTATCGTCAGCAGGCGCTGGCCGTGGCTCGTGCGCTGACCAGCAGGCCGGGTCGCCCCCGGGATCTTCGGATCCTTGCTCCGGACGCCGCCAAGATCCTTCAGGGCAACGTCTACGGCTGGTTCGAGCGGATCGAGCGGGGACGATACGGGCTGAGCGCGTCCGGTCACGTCGCCCTCGTCACCTGGGCCGACCCTGTTTCCGCCGAGGCGAGGACGAGTTTGGCGGAGACCCCAACTCCCAAGAGGACGGCGGTCGTGCAAAGTCTCTGACCCGAGCGGCGGTCATGGCCGGCTGGCGGCGCGAGGTGGGCGGGATCGACAACGTCCCGCCGATCTCACCCCATTCGCTCGACCCATTGCGCCCGCGAGGGTCCGGGATCGAAGGGGTCGGCGAAGTATTGGGTCTCGCGGGCGACCTTGCCGTCCACGAACTCCATGACGCTCACCGAATAGGACGGGCGGCCGTCGTAGGCGAGGATGAATTCCGTCACCCAGAGGTCGCCCGAGCCCACGATGCGGCGCACCGTGAAGCGCTTCGCGTTCGGCTGCGCGACGCGTGAGGCCTGGATGTTGCGCCGGCCCCGGATGCGCTCGCCCGATTGCGGATACTCGAGCAGGGCGTCCTCCCGGTATATGGCGTGCTCGGCATCGAAGTCATTGGCGTCCGAGGCCGCCCAGTGGCGACCCAGCGCCTCTCGAATCTCGTTCTCGCTCATCCTTCCGCTCCAGAATCTCCCGTCACGGTCGGAGACTGTCTCGCACCGCGACGACTTAATCATGGAATGTCTTGCCGCCGACTGGCGCGGCGCGCTATCGAATGGCCAAGGCGGCTCACGAAGGCGACGCGCTCCTCGGGTCGCCGGCGTTCGAGGAGAGTCTCGACATGACCAAAGCTTCAGCCTCGCTCGCGGCGGCCCTGCTTGCGCTCGCGGCCGTTTCGCAGTCCTGCGCCGCGGGGCCTCTGCCCTATCCCTACCCGCCGGCCCGGGTCGCCTGGACGGTCGGCTCCGGCCTCTTCGGCTATAGCGGAACGCCCGTGGCGCCGCCGCCGCTGGCGTTGCCGATCCGGACGCCGAGGCTCGGCTGCTACGTCTTCCGCCAGCATCTCAAAGGCGCCTGGAGGCCCGTGGAAGTCTGCGAGTAAGAGCGAACCAACAAAAAGTCCTAGCGCGATCGATCCCCTCTCCCCATAATGCGACGATGACCTCCTCTCCGAAATCAAAAGCGCGCTTCGACGCGGTCGAAACCAAAGACGGACAGTGGCTCGTTCGGCTGACGCTTCCCGGAGGGCAACAACCCGAGATCGACGGCTTCCGGACGCAAGCCGAAGCGCGGCGGTGGATCAAGGGGCAGTCCGCAGTATGGCTCAAGATGTACGAGGGCGGCAAGTACGCCTGAGGCGGAACGCCCAGCGAAGCCGACGCTGGCGCGGTCCCTTCTCCCCGCATAGGGCGTCAACAGGCGCCCGTCTTTCGACCGGCTGGGCGGCGTCGCCTGCGTCAACGCGCGGGGGTCGCTCATCGGACATGAGAGTGTATAACGGCGCCGAAGGAGCCCTTATCCGCCATGAACAAGCCGCCCCGCATCGCCGAAGCCCATCGCCTCGACCTCGCCCACCGTCCGCGCCGCAACCGCAAGGCGGAATGGGCGCGGCGGCTCGTGTCGCGAGCACGTGCTGACGACCGACGATCTCATCTGGCCGCTGTTCCTGATCGAGGGCGAAAAGCGTCGCGTACGCCGGTCGCGGCGATGCCCGGCGTCGACCGGCTCAGCGTCGACGAGGCGGTGCGCGAGGCCGAGCGCGCGGTCGAAGCTCGACATCCCCGCGATCGCCTTCTTCCCCTACACCGAGGCCGCATCTGAAGGACGAGCACGGCAGCGAGGCCTTCAACGAGGGCAACCTCGTCTGCCGCGCCTGCCGCGCGATCAAGAAGGAGTTTCCCGAGCTCGGCCTCGTCACCGACGTCGCGCTCGACCCCTACACCAGCCACGGCCACGACGGCCTCGTGCGCGAGCACGGCGACGACCTGCACATCCTCAACGACGAGACGGTCGCGGCGCTGGTCCGCCAGGCGCTCGAACCAGGCGCGCGCCGGCGCCGACGTCATCGCGCCCTCCGACATGATGGACGGGCGGGTCGGCGCGATCCGCGAGGCGCTCGACGCCGAGGGCTTCCTCGACGTCCAGATCCTCGCCTACGCCGCCAAATACGCCTCCGCCTTCTACGGGCCGTTCCGCGACGCGCTCGGCTCGACGGGCGCGCTCAAGGGCGACAAGCGCACCTACCAGATGGACCCGGCCAACAGCGACGAGGCGCTGCGCGAGGTCGAGCTCGACCTCGACGAAGGCGCCGACATGGTGATGGTCAAGCCCGGCATGCCCTATCTCGACATCATCCGCCGGGTGAAGGACGAATTCGGCGCGCCGACCTTCGCCTATCAGGTCAGCGGCGAATATGCGATGATCATGGCGGCGGCGCAGAACGGCTGGATCGACGGCGACAAGGCGATGATGGAGAGCCTGATCGCCTTCAAGCGCGCCGGCGCCGACGGCGTGCTGACCTATTTCGCGCCGCGGGCGGCGGAGAAGCTGAAGAAGGGCTGAGGCGTTCGTCCGTCAACGGCGAACAAACAGCCCGGACAAGAGGCGCGCGCGTCCCGCAGGATGCGCGAGCCCAGGTGCAGGCGTTACACCGGAGGAATCGCCGTGCGCCGTGCCGAGGCTTTCGCCGGCGGCTCCCAGGATCGTCAGCAGCAGGATGGCGAAGGCGTTGAAGGCGATCCGCGCCACGGCCGCCGCCCTGGCGCCGCCAGCGACGCCTCGCTGTCCGCGCCGCAGATCATCGAGCTCTGTTCCGCGCTCCTGGGCCCCTTGCTGCGGTTCGCCTGGCGTCTGCACGTCTCCCAAAAGGCCCACGGTCGACGCCCTTGAAACGCGCGATCAGCGGCGGGCCGAGGTCCGATCGCCGCCGGCCAGGACCAGGCCTTTCCCATCTCATGGCGACGATGCGGGAGTCGGCGGCGAAGGCGTTTCGGCCGAACTCGACCCGGGCTCGGAGAAACTCGCGAATGGCCCAGGCCGTTTTCGCCCACGCCGATCCGCCATGTCTGGGCTTCGAGCGGTCGCGAACGCGTCGAGGCTCGGCAGAAGCGAGAACGGCCGCTCTCGCAAGAGCGGCCGTTGCCGACTCGAGGGGGCGCGACCCTGCGTCAGGCGGCGGCCGTCGCCCTGGCTCGCGCGGCGCGCCGGCCCAGGAAGCCGAGACCGGCGAAGCCGAGCGCCATCAGGACCCATGTCTTCGGCTCGGGCGCCGCCGCCTCGGCGACGAGGTAGCCGCCATCGGTCAGCGCATAGGTCTTGTCGTCGAGGTAGTCGTTCCCGGCGAGCTTCGGGTCGTAATAGATGTCGAGCCCGGCCGCGCCGACGATGTTGGTGACGACCCCGCCGGAAATGTCCGCGCCGATCACGAGGCCGGCGTAGAAGGCCCCGCTGGACGTAGAATTGCCGTCGGCGAGAACGAGCAGGTTGCCTGGGTCGATCTCGAGCTCGCCCCATTCGAAGTTGTCGACATATCCCGCGGCGGTCGCCCCCTCGTTCGCGCCGGGGAGGTCCATCGTGTGGTCCGCGCCCGCGCGGCATCCGCCCGCGGGGCAGACGAATTCGAGCGTCGCCTGCGACGTGTTCCAGGACGTGTTTTGCGTGCTCTGGTTCAAAAAGTCTCCGCTGATCTGATAGACGTCTCCGGCGGAGAGCTGGACCGAGGCGTTGGCGCCTTCCGTGAGCGTGCCGAACTTCAGCGTCGACGGATCGGAGGTCATGACGCCGTTGTTGGTGAACGCGCCGGTGAAGGTCGCGTTGACGCCGATCGTGACGAAGGTTCCCTCGTTGTCCACCGACCCGTTGAAGATCGCGGCGGCGTGGTCGAGCGTGATCGTCCCGCTGGACTCGTTGATCACCTTCGCGGTGATGGTGCCCGCCCCACCCGCAAAGGTCACCGTGCCCGAATTGTCGAGCGTTCCTCCGGTCAGCGCGCCGTAGCCCGAGAACGTCCCGCTGTTGAGGATCGTCGCGGTCGACGCCTGGACGATCGAGCCGCCGGCGAGGCTGATGACGCCCGCGTTCGAGGTGGACTGCGTCAGGTTGACGGAGGCGCCCTGGACAACTGTCAGGGCGCCGTTCGCCGTGACCGTGAGGCGCTGAAGCAGAGTCTAGCGAGCCGCCGGAGGAGGGAGCGATCGATCCGGAATTGAAGATCTCGGCGCTGATCCGGCCAAACCCCGCGATTTCGCCGCTGTTCTGGATCTCGCCGCCCTTCAGGGTGGAGGAGAAGCCGTTGAGCTGCACGAGGCCGGCGTTCGTGAAAAAGCCGGAAACGGTGATCGTCTGGCCGGTGTCGACGAGCACTTCGCCTCCGGCCTCGTTGGCGAACGAGCCGCTGATCGTCCCGTTTCCGGTGACGAGACCGCCAAGCTGATTGTCGATCATGAAGAACCCGGCCGTGGCCAGCGTGCCGCCGTTGAGAGCGATCGTCCCCATGTTGGCGAGCGAGGCGCCCGAACCGAAGAAGCCAGATCCCGATCCCGTGTTTCCGAACGTCAGCGTCTCGCCCGTGGCCACCGCGATCTGCCCCTGGTTGGCCATATAGCCGCCGCCCGCGTTGTTGATCGTTCCGTAGCCCGCGATTGTTCCCTCGTTGTCGAGCGCCGTACTGACCGACGAAGCGGTCAGCGTCCCGCCCGTCAGGGTGAACGTCCCGTTGGTTGTGGTCAGCGAGTTGACGGTCTGCGTCGTGGCGCCGATGGCGAGCGTCCCGCTGTTCACCGTGACATCGCCGACGACCGGTCCGCCGTAGAGGGCGCCGGAGACGGTCGCGTTCAGCGTCCCCCCGTTGACGACGATCGGGCCGGAGAACGTATTGACCGCCCCGAGCGCCAGGGTTCCCGGGCTGCAAGGTCAGGCCCCATTGGCCGGAGTTTCTGCCGGTCCCGCCGACGCCGGTCTGGTCCGCGATGGTGTCCGAGATCGTCTCGGTCGTTCCCGCCGCGGGGGCGAGGGTCAGCGTTCCCGTTCCCTGGAGGAACAGGCCTGCGCCGTAGGCGGAGCCGCTTTCGGCGCCGAACCCGCCAGTCCCGGCGGTCACGCTGTTGCCGCTGACCGTTCCCGATCCGAGGACGAGCGTTCCGCCCTCCTCGACAAAAATGCCGCCGCCCATGCCCGCGCCGCCGCCGCCGCCGCCGGAATAGCCTCCGGCGCCGCCGCCGAAGCCGCCTGCGCCGCCCTGGGAACCGCCGCCGCCGCCGCCCCAGCCGCCGTCGGGCACAAATGCGCCTTGGCCGCCGGCCACACCGCCGCCGCCCCCGCCCTCGGTTCCGGATCCGCCGCCGCCGCCGTCGGAGCCTCCGACCCCGCTCACATCGCTCGAGTTGGCTGGACCGAAGCCGTTGCCGCCCGGGGCGGCGCCGTTGATGATCCCTTTGAATCCGTCGGGTACGAACCAGCCGCCATAGGCCAGTTCCCCGACGCCGCCGCCGCCGCCGTAGTCCGTGCCGCCGCCAGGCCCGCCCAGGCCGCCGCCGCCGCCGTACGCATAGGTCCCGCTGCCAGAGCTGAAATAGCTTCCTCCCGCGCCGCCGGCAGCCTGATTGTTGACGATCTGGAGATTGGACGTGGTGACCGTAGCGCCCGTGGCGACGAACAGACCCCCGCCGAGACCCGCGCCGCCCCCGCCGCCGAAATCTCCGCTTCCTCCCGCGCCGCCATGAGCCACCCCGCCGGTGATCGTCAGATCGGAGATCGACGAGGTTCCGCTGTAGGCGAGGAAGCCGCGGGAGGCGCCGGCGTCCAGCGTGTAACCCGCGCCTTCGATGGTGAGGTTGGTCATGATTGCCGGAAGATCGGTTCCCGCCCACATGATGTTGCTCGTAAAGACGATCGTGTCGCCGCTCACTGCGCTCGTGAGCGCGTTGCTCAGCGACACGTAGTCGTTCACGTCCCAGGTCGTCGCCAGCGCCGGCGGCGCCGCGCACGACGCGCCGAGAACCAGCAGGCCCGCGAGCAGCGGAGGCCTCCCGGCGGTCCTGACCGCTTTGGCCGGGTCGCGCCCGGGCGCGCCCGGCGACCGCGCGGCGGAGTCTCTCGGAGCGGGTCCCCCCGCTCCGGAATTGGCCTCTATATATTTGTTATTTTGAGCGCAAGCGTCGCCGTTCGCGCAAAGAAGATGATGCTGCATTGTCGTAGCCGCCCCTTCGACCCGCCGAAACGGCGCGTCCCTTCCGTGTTCCCCAAATACAAATATTTGGCGTTGTAATTGACATCGTCAACTGCAAAATTGTCGCACCTCGCCGGGCGGCTCCCACTTCTCCGCGAAGCGCGGAAAGTGGCGCGACAGGGCGTCCGGAAGGACGCCCGTCTTTCGACGCCCTATCGCGACGCGCCATCCGAAATCCATTGCCGCCGGACGCGGTCGGCGGCTTGGGGCGACCATCTCGAGCAGCCGCTCAAACCTCGTTCCAGAGCGCGATCGCCGGCCCGTCGCGGCTGTCGCGCTCGAAGGCGAGCACGGCGACGCTCGCCGTGTCGAACTTGAAAAGCCGCCCCTCGGTCGGGGCAACATTGTCATGAATGTATTCTCGAATTGACTTCCACTTGGAGAGCGGACGGATCGGCGCCGTGTCGTCGATTTCGCCGGGCTTGATCCGCGCACTCGCGTCGAAGCGCGCGGTTCATACGGCGCGCCGGAACGACGTTCGGCGCCGTGGTCGCCGGGGGCCTTCTTCGTGTCGCCGGGGCTGGCGGAGTCGCGCGGTCGGTTTCGCAGGCGACGGCTCTGGATCGAGGTCAGCCTCGCGACGGCGGCTGTTCTCAACTCGACAAGGACGGAAAGGGTTCGTTCACTCCGTCGCCAGCCTGTGCGAAAGCTGGGCGGCCGGCGCCGGCTCGTCGGCGAAGCGCTGCCGGTAGACGGCGAGGTTCTCGCTGACCCGCTGGACGTAGTCGCGCGTCTCGTCGAACGGGATGCGCTCGACCCAGTCGACCGGATCGGCGCCGTTGCGCGGATCGCCATAGGCCGCGATCCATTGCGCCACCCGTCCCGGGCCGGCGTTGTAGGCGGCGAAGGCCAGGTCGAGCGAGCCGCCCTCGTCCTCCATCACCTGGCCGAGGAAGGCGGCGCCGAGCTGGGTGTTGAAGGCGGGATCGACGATCAGCCGCGCGTAGTCGTAGGCGACGCCGGCCCGGCGCGCGGTCGAGGCCGCGGTCGAGGGCAGGATCTGCATCAGGCCCTTGGCGCCGGCGCCGGACGCGGCGCGCCAGATGAACTCGCTCTCCTGCCGCGCGACCGCATAGACGCTGGCGAGGTCGGCCGAGTGGGCGAGCGGCAGGAAGGCCGGCACGCCGGTCGCCGGGAAGGCCATCGCGTCGAAGGCGTAGCCGCGCAGCATCGCGATCTTGCCGAACTGGACCTGGGTCGCGGCGTCGCCGCGCCGCCTGCACCACCTCGGCCATCGCCGCGATCTGCGCCTCGTCGCGCCAGGACGCGCGCCGCCTCGTAGGCGAGCGCCGTCGCGAGGTCGTCGAGCCCTTCGGCGTAGAGCGCGTCGGCCGCGCGCACCGCGTCGTTGCGCTCGGCGCCCTCGGCGGCCCTCAGCGGCGCGCGCAGCGCGAGCCGCTTCACGCCGAGGCGCTCGGCGGCGAGCTGGCCGTAATAGGCGACCGGCTCGGTCGCCGCGTTCTGGTAGTGCAGCGTCGCCTCGTCGCTGTCGCCCATCGCCTCGGCGGCGCGGCCGCGCCAGTATTCGGCCCGCGCGATCGACAGCGGCGTCTCGGCGGCGACCGCGGCAAGCGCGAAGCGGTCCGCGGCCTCGCCGCGCGTCGCCGAGGAAGCGCAGCGCGATCCAGCCGGCGTGGAACTCGCGGTCGACCTCGTTGGCCGAATCGTCCGGCCGCGCCGCCTCCGGCGCAGAGCGTCGAAGGCGAGCTTCGGCTCGTTGAGGTCGAGCAGCTGCGCGCGCCACCATGCGCCGCTCGCTCCACCAGCGGTCCGGGTTGATCGAGCGCGTCGCGGTCGGTCGGCGCGAGCGCGAGCAGCGTCGCCGCCTCGTAGACGCGGCCGGAGCGCCGCGCGTCCTGGACGCGGGCGAACAGGAGCCCCGGGTCGCTCTTCGAGCGAATCCGGGACGGCCTTGATGAGCGCGGGCGGCAGCGGCCCGCGCGCGGCCGCGTAGCGCGCGTCGGCGAGCTTCGTCTCGTCGGGACCGGCGAGCGCGGCGGCGCGGTAGGCGGCCGCCCAGCTCTCGGCGTAGAGCAGGCGGTCGGCGCGATATTTGTGGTCGGCCTGCGTCAGGACCGGTCCGAACTCGCGCAGGATCGCGCTCTCGGTCCAGGAATCGACGCTGCCGTCGCGCCACAGCGTCCCGGACGATCCGGATCGCCTCGCTCGTCTTGCCCGACGCGCCGAGCGCGCGCGCGAGCGCGAGCTTGCCCGCGCTCGACTGCGGGCGGCTCGGCGGCGAAAAACGCGAGCGATCTCGGCCGGGCGCGGCCGGATGGACGAGCAGCTCCGCCTCCTGGCGATAGCGGAGGTAGCCGTCGCCCGGCCAGTCCGGATGCGCGGCGGCGAAGGCGGAGAGCGCGGCGAAGGCGGGATGCGGATCGGCCCGCAACGCCGCCCATTCGAGGGCGAGGCGGCGGTCGGGGTCGGTCTCGGCCCGGGCGAGCGCCGCGAGGCCGGCGACGTCGCCCTTGCGGTAGGCGGCCACGGCGGGCGGAACGACCGGCGGCGGAGGCGGCGACGCGCTGGAGCCGTTCGGCGGGCCCGCGTCCGGACGAGCGGGCCAGGCCGATGCGAAGCCGCGGCGGAAGAGCGCGGCCGTTTCCTGCGCCAGGGTCTCGGCCTCCGTTCCGGCCTCGCCCGCCAGCGTCTCGACCGACCGGCCGACCTCCCTCAAGGCGGCTTCGGCGGCGCGGAGGCAGCGCCGGCGCTCTTCGGCCGCTCGAGCCGGGCCGCTCCACACTGGGCCACTCGACGCCGGGCCACTTGAGGCTGCCGGTCGCAGCGCCGTCGATCCGGGCGAGACTGCGCCGCAAGAGCGACCCGACTTCCTGCGCGAGCGTTTCGGGGGTTTCCGAAGGCGCGCGATGGGCGACGCCCGCGCCCTTCGGAACGGCCGCGCGATGCGGCGGCGCCGCCAGAACGACCGCGGCGACGGAAACGGTGACGGTCACGAAGACCGCGGGAAGCCAGATCCTCATGCGCTCGATCCTTTGCGGCGAGGATGGAGCGTCTTTGCTGACGAAGAGTTAACCTTGACGCCGGCGCGCGCTTCCCCCTTTCGCGCGCGGCGCCAGCGGGTCTATGTGTCCTGACCCGGCCGGCGCAGCGGCGCCGCCCGGCGGAAAGTTCGACGGACGGAATGACATGAGAGAACGGGCGAAGTTCCACGGGTCGATTCCGGCGCTGGTCACGCCCTTCAAGGACGGCGCGTTCGACGAGCCGGCGTTCCGCGCCCTGATCGACTGGCAGATCGCCTCCGGATCGCACGGGCTCGTGCCCTGCGGCACGACCGGCGAGAGCCCGACGCTCTCCCACGAGGAGCACCGCCGCGTCGTCGACATCTGCATCGACGAGGCGCGCGGACGCGTGCCGGTGATCGCCGGCGCGGGCTCCAACAACACCGCCGAGGCGGTGGCGCTCGCCAGGCACGCCGAGCGCGCCGGCGCCGACGCGGTGCTCGTCGTCACGCCCTATTACAACAAGCCGACGCAGGAAGGCCTCTACCTGCACTTCAAGGCGATCAACGACGCCATCGGCATTCCGATCATCATCTACAACATTCCTCCGCGCAGCGTGGTCGACATGTCGGTCGACACGATGAAGCGGCTATACGAGCTGCCCAACATCGTCGGCGTCAAGGACGCGACCGGCGACGTGGGCCGGGTGTCGCGCCAGAGTCACGCGATGGGGCCGGACTTTATCCAGCTTTCCGGCGAAGATATGACCGCGCTCGCCGCCATGGCGGCCGGCGGCCACGGCTGCATCTCGGTGACGGCCAACGTCGCGCCCGGCGCTGTGCGCCGAGCAGATGGAGGCGGTGTTCAAGGGCGACTGGGACCACGCCCTGAAGCTTCAGGACCGGCTCGCGCCGCTGCATGCGGCGATCTTCGCCGAGCCGGGGGTCAACGGCACGAAATACGCCTTGAGCCTGATCGGCCGCGCGCGCGACGAGACCCGCCTGCCGCTCGTGCCGGTGAAGGAGGCGACGGAACTCGTCATCCGCCGCGCCATGGTCCACGCCGGGCTTCTGAACGCCTGACCCGCGCACGGCGCGGCGATGCGCCGACCCCTGATGATGGATCGATGGCTGAAAAAGAAGCTCCCAATTTCAAGGTCGTGGCCGACAACCGCCGCGCCCGCTTCGACTACGAGATCGGCGAGACGTTCGAGGCCGGCCTGATGCTGACCGGCACCGAGGTCAAGTCGCTGCGCACCGGCAAGGCGACGGTCGCCGAGAGCTACGCCGCGGTCGACCGCAGCGGCGCGGTCATCCTCTACAACGCCAACATCCCGGAATATCTGCAGGCCAACCGCTTCAACCACGAGCCGAAGCGGCCGCGAAAGCTGCTGCTGCACGCCAAGGAGATCGCCAAGCTCGCCAAGGGCGTCGAGCGCGAGGGCATGACGATCGTGCCGCTGCGCATCTATTTCAACGCCAAGGGCCGCGCCAAGATCGCCATCGCGCTCGGGCGCGGCAAGAAGCTGCACGACAAGCGCGAGACCGAGAAGGAGCGCGACTGGAACCGCGACAAGTCGCGGCTCCTCAGGGCGAGAGGCTAGAGCGGCGTCCTTTTCAGGCGGCTTCGGACTTCCATGCGACCTCGAAGATCAGATGGGCTCCGCCGAGGCCCTTGAGCTGTTTCTCGCCCACGAAGGAAAAGCGGAGGTCCCCGGCGCTCGCCGTGAGGTCGCGGAAGGTGGACGACACCAGGATCTGCTCGCCCTCCGCGAGGGTCGCGATCCGCGCCGCCTGGATCACCGCCTTGCCGAAATAGTCGGCCGATTCGTTGATCGCCTCGCCGACATGGATGCCCATGCGGACCCGTATCGGCTGATCGGGATGGGCGTCGCAATAGGCCGCAAAAGACTGTTGCGTCGCGATCGCGCACAGCGCCGCCCGCCGCGCGCTCGAGAAGGCGATCATGAAGCTGTCGCCCAGCGCCTTCACTTCGATTCCCCGATGCGCCGTAATCTGCTGGCGAATGATCTCGTTGTGGATCCGGACGACCTCGTGGGCGCGAAGATCGCCGAGCTTCTCGTACAGCAAGGAGGAGTTCCACGATGTCCGAAAACAGGATCGTCACCGTGCCTTCCAGCGAGGCTTGGGCGCCGAGATCGCGGGCGCGGGAAATCGCCGACGCGACCACCGCCTCGATCGACCCGACGTCCTCCCGCTTCGCGCCGGCGCCCTCGCCCGCCTCCGCTGCCGCTGTTGCGGCGCCCGCGCTTTGGGGAGGCGCTTCGGCGCCGCCGGTCAGCGCTTGCAGTTTTCTTTGCAGCCGGACGAGACCGAGAGCATCGGCCGTTTGGCGCGCCGCCTGAAACAATTCCTGAGCCCGCGCGCGCGCGTGGTCCTCCTCGCGCGCCGACAGCACGCGGCCAAGCTCGTATTGCGCGTGACCGAGCCAGACCGTCGCGCGAATTCTGCGATTGGCGACGAGCGCGTTCTCGAGATGGGCTTCCGCGTCTTCCCGACTGCCCAGCGCCGCCGCCAGCCTGCCCAGAGCAAAGGCGACCGAACCATAGGTGTAGACATTGCCCAGCACCGCATTGCGCGCCTCATAGGGCTTGAGCAGGCGGTACAGGATTTCGGCGTGTTCGACATGGCTGAGCTCTGCGCAAACGTCGGCGAGCACGAACATGGACGGCAACCAGTTCCAGTCGCGTGCGACCAGTCGAAATCCGCCCTCGGCCAGGCGCTCGAATTCGATCCGCGCGTCGTTCGCGCGGCCCTGCTCGAGCAGGATGAGCTGGAGCGCGCAACGCGCGAACACGATCAAAGGGTTCTGGGCGATGAATCCCCGCAGCGTCGATTCGAGTTCGCCAAATCGGCCAAGCTCCCACAACGCCATGCCGTGCTGGACGAGGAACGAGTTGGGGGTCAGCGGGCGACCGCTCTGCTGCCCGGCCGCAAAGGCCCGCTGCGCCAGACCCAACGACTCGTCGAGACGGCCGTCCATCAGCGCCCGCTTTCCGTCGAGCAGCAGGCCTCGCTTGAAACGGTCGCGCAGGTCGGCCTCGACGCTCAGGTATTCGCGGTGCGCCACATCCGCGCCGACGATATCGCCCGCTTCAATCAGGTCGGCGATCCGATTGTATCGCGCCTCGAGCGCGAAATCCCGCTCGCCTTCGCGTTCGGCGAGTTCGATCATTTCGCGCGTGTCGGCAAGCCGCTGCTCGAGGCTGTCCGGGTTTCTCAGCGACAGCCAACGGCCCCAGAGCGCCACGATCGTCGTGTACGGATCGTCGAGCCTGCCGGCCATCTCGGCGGCCTGCTGGCACAGCGCGACAGCCTGGTCGCGCTCCGACCAGTAGAGTTCGATCCCCAGTCTTGCGAGCGTCTGGGCGAGGAGCCTGCTGTCGGCGGGGCCGAGCATCGTCCGCGCTTCCTGGAGAAGCTGCACGAGGCCATGATCGGTCACGCCGGAGAGGCTGAGAACCCGACCGGGCGCAAGAACCGCGCGGGCGAACAGATCGGACCTGCCGACGCGACGCGCGATGTCGGCGGCTCGCAGAGAGCTCTTGCGGGCCGCGGCGACGTCGCCCGTCTTGACCTGCGCCTCGGCGAGGTCGCAGAGCAGTTCCGCCAGGATCGGATCGTCGCCAGCCCGCTTGAGCGCGAGGGCCTCGATGGCGTTGTTGAAATGGCTGGCCGCCTCCTCGTAGGCCAATTGCTTTTGCGCGGTTTGCGCCGCCCGCCTCGAATAGTCGATCGCGGCGTCCGCGTCTCCGGGCGAGGCGCCCTGGCAATAGTGATAGGCGATCTCGGCGAGCGGCTCGCGAGACGCGTTGAGGCCCCGGATCGATTCCGCGACGACGCGATGGAGGCGGCGGCGTTGGACGCGGGCAGACCGTCGTAGAGCGCTTCGCGGATGAGCGCGTGGCGGAAGGTGTAGCGTCCCGCCACGCCGCGCACCTCGTGGACAAGGTCGAACGATTCGGCCCGATCGAGGTGTTCGATCAAATCGTCGCGCGAGGCGCCGGTCGCGGCTTCAAGGGAGTTGAGAGCGAATTCGCGCCCGATGACCGAAGCGGTTTCGAGAACGTTGCGCGCATCCTCGTCCAGGGGCTGGATCACGCCCCTGATGAATTCGATGACGCCGCGCGGGATCGTCAACCGGACGGGCACCGTCGACGAATCGCTTGCGAGGTGACCTTCGCTCGCCATCTGCCGAAGGACCTCGCTCAGGAAGAACGGATTGCCTTCCGTCATTTCGTGCAGGCGGCGGACCAATTGCCGGTTGGGCGAGACTCCCCAAGCGGTCTCGATGAACTTGTCGATGGCGTTCTCTTCGAGACCGGCCAGCGAAAAGGCGACGCCCTCTCGCTCGGCCTGCGCGAGCAACGCGGCGTGCTCGTGCGACTGTTTCACCTCCAGCGCGCGATAGGTGCCGATTGCGCAGGCCGGCATGTTTCGGACGTGACGCGAAAACGCAACCAGCATCAGCAGGGACGTCGGGTCGGCGGCGTGCAGGTCGTCCAGCACGATCAGCAGAGGCTGAGCCTCCGCAGCGTTCACGAAGAACGCGATCAGGGAGTTGAACAGCCGGAATCGCGCCTTCTCCGGCTGGCCCAGCAAAGCGCTCGGCAGTTCCGGGACGCCGATCCGCTCCCTCAGTTCCGGCGCGATTTGCGCAATCTCCGCGGCGCCCGATCCCATCCAGTCCGCAATCCGGGCCGGCTCGACGCTCCTCGTCAGTCCACGCAGAACCTGAACCCAGGGCCAGTACGCCGGCGCTCCGCCATGCTCCCAGCATCGGCCCCAGAGCACGCGCAGGCCTTTCTCCCGGGCGTACGTCGCCGCCTCCTGGGAGAGCCGGCTCTTGCCGACCCCGGGTTCGCCCGCGAGCGTGAACAGGCTGCCGCGACCAGAAATCGCGCCGTCGATTCCGCTTCGAATCTCGGTCAGCTCGCGGCTCCGGCCGACGAACGTCTCCCTGCCGCGAATGGGGTCCATGTCACTCATACCAACGCACGTTGACAAATTTTTGCGCGCGAAGCTAGGTTGCCTCGCCACATTCGTGATTAGCATTAGCAACGCGACGGTTCCGCTAAATTCGGGAGGCAAAAAATGGCTAATTCCGATACGCTTAAGTCTTTTATTGACACGCTCAATGACCAGCATCTGCCAAAACAGCAAAAGATCGATCGGTTGTTGCAGCTGTTTTCCCCAGACCGGACGGTGGGAAAGCAGCAGTTTCCGTGCCTCGGCATCACCGACCACGGTCCCGCATTCAGAAAGCACAAAGATATCGCTGGCTTTTTCGATCAGCTCCTCCGGACCTTTCCCGACATGACCTGGACGCCGGTGGCGAAATCGACTCCGCTCACCTCTTCGGACAGTATTGGCATCCAGTTTGACGTCAAGGGAAAGCACAGCGCGGGTTGGTATCCGAAAGGCGATCCGCATTTTTCAATGCCGCTGTCGGAACTCGAACATGGGTCCAACAAGACCACGGAAGTCCCGGCGTTCGGCGTGTTTTCATTCGACCAGGAAGGGAACTTCCCGATCCGCCAGATCCAGATTTATATGGATCGTTACAAGATGATGCATGACGTTGCGCCGGATCACCTGGAATCTATTCACCTTCCTCGTGGTCGTTATAGCGCCTAAGTCGTCGCTTTCGAGCCGTTCTGCGCGGGCGCGAACATCGAGCCGGACTTCAAGCCGCGGCCCGGGCATTTGGATCGCCATTGGAGACAGGGAAAAGCGTGTCGGCCGAAGACCTTCTGGGGAGCGACTTCGCCTCGCTCCCCGACCTCGTTCGCGCCCACGCCGCAGAGCGCCCGGACCACCCGGCGCTGATCGAGGGCGACGAGACGCTGACTTATGGCGGTCTCGTCGCGCTCATGGACCGCATCGCCTTTGCGCTGCAACGCGACGGCGTGAAGAGCGGCGATGCGGTCGCCGTCTGCGCCAGGACGTCGATCGCCTACGCGGCGGCGTTCTGCGGCATTCTCGCAGCCGGCGCCGCGGTCGCGCCGCTCGCGCCGTCGTCCAGTCCGGCGAGCCTCGCGTCGATGCTCAGGGACAGCGGCGCAAGGCTGTTGCTGCTCGACAGCGAAACGGCGGCGACGCTTCAGGGAAGCGGCTACGAGACGTTCGTCCGGCCGGTCGCGCTCGACGACGGCGGCGCCGGCGAGCCTTTCTCGCGGTGGCTGGGCCCGGAGGGCGCCGAACCCGCCCCGGTTTCGATCGCGCCGGGCCAGCCGTTCAACATCATCTACTCGTCAGGCACCACCGGCGAGCCGAAGGGCATCGTCCAGCCGCATGCGATGCGGTGGGGCCAGTCCAAGCGGGTTTCCTACAAAGGGGCGGTCACGATCGTCTCGACGCCGCTCTATTCGAACACCACCCTCGTCGTCTTCGTTCCGACGCTGGCGCATGGCGGGACGGCCGTGCTCCTCGCCAGAGTTCGACGCCGGCGAGTTCCTCCGCCTGTCTGAGCAGCATCGCGCGACCCACGCGATGCTCGTCCCGGTGCAGTACCGCCGAATCCTGGAGCGGCCCGACTTCGACCGGTACGATCTTTCGAGCTACGTGCTGAAACTCTCGACCAGCGCGCCGTTCGCCGCAGCGCTCAAGGCCGACGTGCTGAAGCGCTGGCCGGGCGGACTGATCGAGTTGCTCTTATAGCGTTAGTTGTTGGTACACGCCGTGGCCGAGTGCCGATAGCATCCAGCTTTGTGGATTGATGGGTTCGGCAGAGGCTTCGAGCGCTCGGCGCCAGCCCAGATAGTTGGGCAGGTTTCTCGTGGCGACGCCGTGGAAGCGGCGCAGCCACTCCTTGAGACGCGAGTGGTAGGCATTGACGTTGTTGATGTGGATATCGGGCGCGCCGGGCAGCGGCTTTCCCGGGGCAGGGACCACGCGGACGGGAATTTTGGCGCGTCGCGCGAAAGCCCGCAAAGGGCGTCCACCGTCGCAGACCAGCAGGTTGGCTGGCGACATGGCGCTCGAGAGCGCCTGGGTTATGCACAGGGCCGTGTCCTCGGGCAGGACGGCGTCGGTCGTGGCGCCGGAACGGTCGCGGGCCACGAGAACGGGGATGTTGTCGGAAAAGGCGCCGGGATGTCTCGCCTTGCCGCCGCGCTTGCGGGCTTTGCGCGCCAGACCCGAGCGCCGGCCTTTGAACGATTCGAGGATGAAGGTTTCGTCCGCTTCCACAATCCCCTGCAAAATCTGCGGCTTGTCCAGCGCCGGGGCGCTCAGGAACCGATGCCGCCACCGATAGGCCGTGGTCGGGTGGACGCCGCAGCGCTCAGCCGCCTTCGCGAGGCTGACGCCCTCGATCATCGCCTGCGCCTGGTCAAGCCAGCGGTCCTTCTTGCGCAACCGGGCCATCGCCGTCCCGGTCGCGGCGTTGAAGGTGCGCCCGCACGACTTGCAGCGATACCTCGGCAACCCATGCGATCGACCCCAGCCGATCATCTCTTCGGCGCCGCAATGCGCGCAGCCGAGGCGATCGACCTTCTGCTCGCCAATCGCCGCCAACTCGTCCCGCTCGGCCCTCGAAGCCTTTCGTTCGCCCTTTCCAGTCGACGACGCCGGATCGGGCCGAACCTCGGAAGACGGAGGGGCGCCGGTTTCACCGGGTCGCCGCGCAAATTCCCAAAGTTCGGCGAGCGCCAGCGCAATCTGCGCGCCGCTCAACCGTCCCATCCCCGAAAGCCAACCGGCAAACTCGCCCGTATCCATCGCCAATCCCCTTCGCTTTCGGACAGATGCTCCGCTCCTTACCACATACCAACAGCTAACGCTATAAGAGCGGATCGAGTTTTACGGAATGACCGAAGGCGGCGGCGCGACCGTTCTCGCAGCCCATCAGTTCCCGCAAAAGCTGCACACCGTCGGCAAGCCCTTCCCCGGCAACGACATCCGTTTGATCGACGAGGCCGGCCGGGAGGTCGCGAAAGGCGAAGCGGGCGAGGTCGTGGGCCGCTCGGACATGATGATGGTCGGCTACCACAACCTGCCGGAGAAGACGCGCGAGGCCGAATGGCGCGATGCGGAAGGCCGCCGCTTCATCCGCACCGGCGACATCGGGCGCTTCGACGAGGACGGCTTTTTGATTCTTCTCGACCGGGCCAAGGACGTCATCATTTCCGGCGGCTTCAATATCTATCCGTCGGACATCGAGGCCGAGCTCGTGCGCCACGAAGCCGTGCTCGAGGCCGCAGTCGTAGGCGTCGCCTCGGAGCGCTGGGGCGAGACGCCGGTCGCCTACGTCGCCCTTCGAGAGGGCGCGACGATCGACGCGGCGGCGCTCATGGATTGGGTCAACGCGCGGCTCGGCAAGACCCAGCGCCTGTCTTCGCTGACCATCGTCGACAGCCTGCCGCGCAGCGCGATCGGCAAGGTGCTCAAGCGCGACCTGCGCGACCGGAGGGAGCGCGTCTCCCGCTCCGATAGCCCGTCGAAAGACGGGCGTCCTTCGGACGCCCTGTGGGGCGGCGAGACGCCGCCCCACCGATAGGAGGTTACGCCGCCGCCTTCACCAGCGCCTGCTCGACGTCTTCGAGGATGTCGTCGATGTGCTCGATGCCGACCGACAGGCGGACGTAGCTGTCCGACACGCCGGTGGCGAGCTGGTCCTCGGGCGAGAGCTGCGAGTGCGTGGTCGTCGCCGGATGGATGGCGAGCGAGCGCGCGTCGCCGATGTTGGCGACGTGATAGAGGAGCTTCAGCGCATCGATGAACTTGCGACCGGCGTCCTTGCCGCCCTTGATCTCGAACCCGACAAGGCCGCCCTGCCCCCCTTTCAGGTATTTCTCGGCGCGACGGCGCGCTTCGCCGACCTGCTGCGAGGGATGGATGACCTTCGTCACCTCCGGGCGCTTGGCGAGCCACTGGGCGACAGCGAGCGCGTTGCTCGAATGGCGCTCGATGCGCAAGGGCAGCGTCTCGATCCCCTGCAGCGTCAGGAAGGCGTTGAACGGCGACATCGCCGAGCCGAGGTCGCGCAGCAGCGTGACGCGCGCCTTGATGATGTAGGCGATGGGACCGAGCGGCTTCACCGCCTCGGTCCAGATCGCGCCGTGGTAGCTCGGGTCGGGCGTGTTCAGCGCCGGCTGACGCCCTTTGTGCTCCTCCCACGGGAAGGTCCCGCTGTCGACCAGGAGGCCGCCGATCGAGGTGCCGTGGCCGCCGAGATACTTGGTCGAGGAATAGACGATGATCGCCGCGCCGTGGTCGAACGGCCGGGTCAGGATCGGGGCGGCGGTGTTGTCCATGATCAGCGGGATGCCGAAGCGGCGGCCGATCGCCGCCACTTCCGCGATCGGGAAGGCGATCAGCTTCGGGTTGGGCAGCGTCTCGGCGTAGTAGGCGCGGGTGCGGTCGTCGGTCGCGCGGGCGAAATTCTCCGGGTCGTCCGGATCGACGAAGCGGACCTCGATGCCCTGGTCCTTCAGCGTGTTGGCGAACAGGTTCCAGGTGCCGCCGTAGAGGTCGGTCGAGGAGACGACGTTGTCGCCGGCGCGGGCGAGGTTCTGCAGCGCGAAGGCCGAAGCCGCCTGCCCGCTCGCGAGCGCCAGCGCCCCGACGCCGCCCTCGAGCGCGGCGACGCGCTTCTCCAGCACGTCGTTGGTCGGGTTCATGATGCGGGTGTAGATGTTGCCGAGTTCCTTCAGCGCGAACAGGTTCGCCGCATGCTCGGCGCTCTGAAACTGATACGAGGTCGTCTGATAGATCGGCACCGCGACCGCGCCGGTCGCGGGGTCGGCGCGCCAGCCGGCGTGCAGGGCCAGGGTTTCAGGCTTCTGAGACATGGGGACTTCCCTCTTCGTTCCGCTCGCGTCGTCTTTAGGGCGAAGCTCTCGAGTCGACGCGACGACGCCGGGCGCTTCTTTCACATTTGGCGCGTGTCACTTACCTCGTATCATGCACCAAATCGGTAGATTTTGTGGACCATAGTCGGTGGCTACCGGCGACGCAAGGCGAAGATCGCCCGATCGGCGTCGTTGTCGACCCATTCCGGCGCATCCCGCCGCTGGCCTCGAAATCCGTTTCAAGCTCCTGTATTGTCGGGGCGGCAAGATCGGAAGGCCGAAACAGGCCGATGCAGCCGCTGGCAGGAGACGATACGCGAATGAGCAGACAGCACAATGACTTCAACCACGAGCGGACGCGGCGCTTTCACATGCCGCACGCTCATCTCGAGTCGGCGTTCGGCGGCGACTGGTTCGGCGTGCGGGCCGAGAGTTTCGCGCGCTTCTTCGGCACGCCCACGTTTCTCATCGCCCAGACGATCATCGTCGCGGTCTGGATCTTGGTCAACGTCGCGGGCTGGACGCAGTTCGACATCTACCCGTTCATCCTCCTGAACCTCGCCTTCTCGCTGCAAGCCGCCTACGCCGCCCCCCTGATCCTGCTCGCCCAGACCCGCCAGGCCGACCGCGACAAGGTGATGAGCCTCGCCGACGCACAGCACCGCGAGGAGTTGCATCAGCGTCAACGACGAGCGCCAGCAGCAGATGCGGCAACAGTCGGAGCTGATGCTGAGCATGCTGAGGCAGAACACAACTTTGACCGAAACGGTTGAAAAGCTCTTGCGCCAGAACACCGAACTCACCGCAACGGTCCACGCCCTGGTCGAGCGCATCGAGAGCATGACGGCGGAGGTGCACAGCCGTATCGCGCCGCAGGCGACTTGAGAGAACATGGCGATGGCCAGGAACGTGATCCAACTCGTGCTCGCCGCCGCGATCGCCGCGCTCGCGTCGTCGGCGGACGCCGCCGACCCGCGCCCGCCTCAACTCGCGGTGTCCTTCCTCTCGCCGCCGGCGCCGATCGTGCAGGACGGCTCGACAAAGCTCGTCTACGAGATGGTGCTGACGAACTTCGTCAACAGCCGCTATGTGATCGACGCGATCGAGGCGCGCGCCGGCGAGACGGACAAGACTTTCGGCGCGACGGCGCTCTCGTCGATGATGCAGCGCTTCGACCAGCGCGGCGGCAAGCCGCCGGCCGGCGACCCCACGACCCTCGAAGGCGGCCGCAGCGCAGTCGTGTTCCTGATGCTCGACCTCGGCAAGGCGACGGCGCCGGCGGAAATCGCGCATCGTCTCACCGTCATCGACGATCATGGCGAGTCCCATGCCGTCGACCCCGCGCCGCTCGCGGTAAGCCAGCAGAGCCCGATCGTCGTCGCTCCGCCGCTCCGAGGGACATGGATCGCCGGCAACTCGGTCAACAACGGCAAGGACGCCGCCCATCGCCGGGCGATCCTCGTCGTCGACGGGAAACCGTGGATCGCCCAGCGCTATGCGATCGACTGGGTGCAGGTTGAAACCGTGGACGGAAAGGTCACGACCTGGAAGGGCCCGGAGGACAAGAATGCGAGCTACTTCTGCTACGACCAGCCGATCTTGAGCGTCGCCGACGGAACGGTCGTGGACGCGAGCGACGGCATGGCCGAAAACGTCCCGCATTCGGGCGCCCACGCCGAGCCGATCACCTTCGACAACGCCGGCGGCAATCACGCCGTCGTTCAGATCGCCCCGGATCGCTACGCCTTCTACGCCCACATGCGCCCGGGCACCGTGCAGGTGAAAATCGGCGAGAGCGTGCATGCCGGCGACCTCATCGGCCATGTCGGCAACAGCGGCAGCTCGGAGGAGCCGCATCTGCACTTCCACATCGTCGACGAGCCGTCGTTTCTGGCCGGCCACGGCGTCCCCTACGCTTTCACCAAGGGGTTGGCGAGCGGCCCGGTCGAAGCCGACGTCGCCTCTCCCGAAGCGATCACCTTCGGCGCGATCGGGCCGCAAAAGCCGTTCGTCGACGACTACCCGGCCGAGAACGCGCTCGTCACGTTCCAGTAAGAGGACCCTCATGCCCGTCATCCTCGCCTTCGGCAACTCGAACACCTGGGGTTTCAAGCCCGGCGAAGGCGGGCGGATGGCGCCCGGCGTGCGCTGGCCCGGCGTGATGGCGCAGGCGCTCGGCCCCGGCTTCGCGATCATCGAGGAAGGGCTTTGCGGCCGAACCACCGTCTACGACGACCCGGAGGAGGAGGGCCGCAACGGCCTCGCCTATCTGGGTCCGTGCCTCAGAAGCCACGCGCCGCTCGACCTCGTCATCCTTTCGCTCGGCTGCAATGACGTGAAGGCGCGATTCGAAGCCGACCCCGAGACGATCGCCGCCGGCGCCGCCCGGCTGGTCGATTGCGCGGACGCCTCGGCGACCGGTCCGGACGGCTCGCCGCCCAACGTCATTCTCGTCGCCCCGCCGCCGCTGTCCACGCTCACCGGCTATGCGGAGATGTTCGAAGGCGGTCCTCAGAAATCGCTGCGCCTGCCCGCGTTTTATCGGGCGCTCGCGGAAAGCCGCCGGATCGGTTTTGTCGACGCCGGCGAGTTCATTCAGTGTTCGCCCATCGACGGCATCCATTATGCGCCCGACCAGCACGCGGTGCTCGGCGCGGTTCTGGCCGCTGCGGCGCGGATGATGCTGGAGTGACGGGGCCGCTCAGGCTTCGCCGGTTCCGGCGGCCTGAGACGTGACGGCCGCAAGCGCCGTCGCCATCGCGGCGAGAACCGCCGCATGGCCCTTGACCACGTCATGGCGCGCCGCGAGCCAGCGCGGGTCGTTGGTGGAGAGATGCGTCGCGCCGTTTTCATCCCGCCACACCAGCGCCTTCAGCGGCAGGTCGATGCCGATCGTCTGAGCGGCCTGCATGAGCGGCGTGCCGGCTTTCGCGGCGCCGAACACGAGCACCTCGGTCGGCCGCAGTTCGAGCCCCGCCTCCGCCGCGGCCTTGGCGTGGTCGATGCGCGCCAGCACCGCCATGCCGCGCGCCTTCACCGCGGCAACGAGGCGGTCCATGGTCTCCTCCGGAGCCGAACCGGCTCTCGATCGTGATCAGTCCGTCTGGCGCCATGGTCGCCCTCCTCCTCTTGCCTTCCGGGACGCCAAAGGTTTTGGCGGGTCCCACGGCCGCCACTTTGTTCCGCAACGACGTCATGACCATGGCGCAATGCCGATCTAGCCAAGTCCTCATCCTGGGGTGCGCGGGACGGGCGCCCTCCTACGAGGATCGATGGCCATGATGCGCGTTCCACGGGCGCTCGGCGCCGCCCTTCTCGGCGCTCTTGCGGTTGCGCTCTCTGTCGCGCCCGGCCGCGCCGACGCGCCCTCCTATGGGCCGGAATTGCAGGGCTTCGACTATCCCTGGCCGGTGCGAACTTACGCCTTCTCCTCGCAGGGCGAGGCGCTGACGATGCGCTATATGGACGTCGCGCCGTCCGCTCCGGCGAATGGGCAAGACCGCGGTGCTGCTGCACGGCAAGAATTTTTGCGCCGCCACCTGGGAAGACACGATCCGGGCGCTTTCCGGCGCCGGCTATCGCGTCGTCGCGCCCGACCAGATCGGCTTCTGCAAGTCCTCGAAGCCCGAGCGCTATCAGTACAGCTTTCATGAGCTTGCGGCGAACACGCATGCGCTTCTCGAGTCGCTCGGCGTGAAGGACCCGGTGCTGATCGCCCACTCGACCGGCGGCATGATCGCGGCGCGCTACGCGCTGATGTATCCCGACGACGTCTCGGCGCTGGTTCTCGTCAATCCGATCGGGCTCGAGGACTGGAAGGCGCTCGGCGTGCCGACGCTTTCGGTCGATCAGTGGATCGAACGCGAGAAGGCGACGACCGCCGAGCGCATCAAGGCCTACGAGCAGACGACCTATTACGCGGGCGCATGGCGGCCCGAATACGACCGCTGGGTGACGATGCTCGCGGGACTCGTGCAGGGCTCCGGCCACGACATCGTCGCCCGCAACCTCGGGCTGATCGACGACATGATTTTCACCCAGCCGGTCGTCTACGAGTTTCCGCTGATCAAGGTCCCGACGCTGCTCATGATCGGCTTGAAGGACGTGACCGCGATCGGCAAGGACGTCGCGCCCCCCGAGGTCCGCGCCCGCCTCGGCCATTATCCCGAGCTGGCGCAGAAGACCAAGGCCGCGATTCCGGGCGCTGAGCTGATCGAATTCCCCGACGCCGGCCACGCCCCCCAGATCCAGGAGCCCCAGCGCTTCAACGCCGCGCTGATCGAGGCGCTCGGGCGGCTGGGACGGTGATTGGCGAACCGCCTGCGGAGGGTGCGCGTGTCGCGCACCTGTGGCCGGCGTCGCGCCCTCCGGGCGGCGAGACGCCGCCCCTCCGGCGATCGACGGCTTCACGCTCGCGATCGGCGATCTCGTCGTAGCCGCGGCCGGCGAACTCGATGAGGCAGAAGCCGTGGCCGAACGGGTCGCCGCCGACAGTCCGCCGAGAATTTCGGCGCCGGGCGATCTCGCGCTTTCGCGCCGTTCTCGGGCAACTGACCATTCGCCGCCCGCATTGCGCCCGGCGCGCCGGACGGGGACCGATGCTTCTCGCGAATCGACAAGTCCTTGACAGCCCGCCCAGGTTTGTTCTATTTTTGTTCTCATCGACCGAAGCCGAGGCGAGCGTGTGTCCGATCCCATCTCCGGTCCCGATACCGGCCGCGACCGCTCTCCCGCCGCACGCGACGGGACGCGCTCAGTGAAGTCGGGGCAAGCCAGGTCCGAGCCAGACAAGTCCGAGCGGGAGCGGCGGGTCGTCGAGGGGCTCGACGGCGGCCTGTCGATGGCCGAGATCCCCGGCGCGAGGCGTCGGTCGACCGAGTCGCCCGATCCGGCCGCACGTCTCGGCGACTCTCTTTCGCAACGGGAAGGCGGGGAGCGCGCGGAACCGGAATGCGCCGCAACCCCCTGGAAAGTCCCGATTCGGGAGCCGGACGACGCCGGCCCCCTCTCCCCCTCGCCCCACGAGGATTGGGCAGCGAGGCTGCGCGGGCGATTCGGACTGGATTTCCGATCGGACCGCGTTCCTCGCCGGTCCCGCTCCGCAAGGACAAAGTCGGGGCCAGCGCGGAACCGAAGGGCGCCGCAACCTGCTGGAAAATCTGGATTCGCGAGCCGGGACGGCGCCGGCGCGCTCGTCCCTGGCCGGCGCTCAGGCGGCGCCGCGCCTCACGGCAGCGGCGGGATGCGCAGCACCTGGCCCGGGTAGATCAGGTCCGGGTTCTTCAGCATCGGCTTGTTGGCCTCGAAGATGACGTTGTACTTGTCGCCGTGGCCCTTGCCGTATTCCCGCTCCGAGATCGCCCACAGCGTGTCGCCGCTTTTTACGGTGTAGAACTTCGAATCTCTGATCGGCCTTGGCGGGCTTGATGTCGTTCTGGACGGTCTGCACGCCTTTGGTGTTGCCGAGCGCGATGGCGATCTTCTCGGCCTCCTCGGTCGACTTCGCCGTCCCCGACACCGTCACCTTGTCGCCGTTCACTTCGACCTTGACGTCCGAGTGATCGAGCCCGTGCTTGTCGAGCTCCTTCTTGAGCTCGTCGGCCGGAGCGGCCTTGGCTTCGGTCGAGCCGAAAATCGACGCGCCGGCGTTCTTGATGAAACTGATCAAACTCATGGCTTGCTCCTCCTGCCGGCGCTTCCGCCGGACTTCCCGCAGCAAAGGGGCGCCCCCTCAAAGACGGGCGCACTATTCCCCAACCGCGGCCGCACGACAAGTCTGGAGACGGCGTCCCGATCCTGCTAAGCGTCCCCCGACCCCGCTCATTCCGGACGCCCGCATGAAAGACCCCTATGAGATCCTCGGCGTCGCCAGGACGGCGACGCCCGAGGAGATCCGCAAGGCCTACCGGCAGCTCGCCAAGAAGCTGCATCCGGACCTCAACCCCGGCGACAGCCACGCCGAGGAGCGGTTCAAGGAAGTCGCCTCCGCCAACGACCTCCTGTCCGACCCGGACAAGCGCAGCCGCTACGACGCGGGCGAGATCGACGCCTCGGGGGCCGAGAAGGCGCCGCCGCAGCCGCAGGGCGATACTATCGCGAATACGCCGAGCGGCGCGGGCCACCCTTACGAAAGCGCCGAGGGCTACGCCGACTTCGCCGAGGGCAACGACATCTTCGCCGAGCTCCTGCGCCGCAGCCGCGAGCAGGCGCGGGAGCAGGCGCGGCGCGCGCCGGGCGCCGACCTGCACTACGAGTTGCACGTCCCCTTTCTCGACGCGGTCAACGGCGCGCGTGCAGACGATCACGCCTGCCCCAGGGCGGAACGCTCGATGTGACCATCCCGGCGGGCGTCGAGGACGGCCAGATCCTGCGCCTGCGCGGCAAGGGCGCGCCGTGCGCCCGGCGAAGGGCCGGCGGGCGACGCGCTGGTGCAGATCGTGGTCGAGCCGCACCGCTTCTTCACCCGCGAGGGCGACGACATCCATGTCGAGCTGCCGATCACGGTGAAGGAGGCGGCGCTCGGCGGCGAGGTGCGGACGCCGACGACGACGGGCGGCGTGATGCTCAAGATCCCGAAGGGCTCGAACACCGGCGACACCCTGCGCCTCAAGGGCAAGGGCGTGAAGACGCGCAAGGGCGCCGGGCGACGAATTCGTCCGGCTGAAAGTCGTGATGCCGAAGGAGCCGGACGCCGAGCTCGACAGTTTCCTCGCCGGCTGGACGCCGCCCGCGAGCTACGATCCCCGCAAGGAGATGTGAGCCATGATCAACGAGCGCGAATTTCCTGGAGCGCGCCCATCTCGACCGGGCGACGCTCGAGGTGTGGATCCGCGAATCGTGGATCTGCCCCGACCGCAACGCGCCCGAGCCGGCCTTCACCGAGATGGACCTCGCCCGCGCCGAGCCTCATCCACGACCTCAAGCACAACATGGGGGTCAACGACGAGGGGCTCGACGTGATCCTGCACCTGATCGACCAGATGCACGGCCTGAGACGAGCGCTGGCCGAGGCGCTGGCGAACTCGCGGGAAGGCAGAAGGAAGTCTGTAATCGAGGGCGGCGGGTTGCGCTGACAGCTGCCGCAAAGCATTGACGGAACTCGGTCGGAAAGGCCGATTGTCGAAAAGGAAAACTGACGAACCGCGAAGGCGGTCCCGGATGCCGGAACCCGAACGGAGGATTTCCGATACCCGCGCGGAAATCGAACTGATGGTCGAGGCGGAGTTGCTGGGACGGCTGACGCATTTCGAGACGCGAATGGACGAGCGGATCGCGGAACTCGAGGATCGCCTTTCGGCTGTCGAGCGCCCGCACGGTTGAGCTTCGGCGCGTCGCCGATCGCCGCCGTACGCAAAGGTCTTCGAATACGTCAGGCGAGGAGGTAAGGTTCATGCGGATCTTTGGCCTGTTCCTGTTTCTGGCGACAACTGCGTGGCTCCATGCGGCCCTCGCCGACGAGCCCTTTCCAAAAACCGGCGAAGCCAAGCTCGCGGCCTATTCGGTGTGCCGCTCGCTCGCGATCGTCGACATGGGCCGGCCGGCTCGAACTCCTCGGCCGAGTGCACCGGCATCGTGAAGACCCGGGACGGCGCGAAGCTGCTCGACAATCTCGCCATCCGCTGCCTCGAGGAGGCCAAGGCGCGCCCCGAGGGCTACGCCTTCACCGGGACCTGCATCCAGACGGACGGCGACGGCGACAAGCTCTACATGACCTACGAGGGCCCGGAGGGCGGCGACATCGCGCTCCTCGGCGGGACGGGCAAGTACAAGGACATCGCCGGCAAGGGAACCTGGACCGTCGCCGACGCGCCCGGCAACACCGCGAGCCTGTTCGCCTTCACGCTGAGCTACGACATCAGCTGGACGACGAAGGAGAAGTGAGCCGGAAAAGGGTATGGCGCCGCGCGCCTATCGGGCGCCGTAATTCCCCGTGGTGTCAATCCGCAGGTAGTTCGGGTAGGGCGGCTCGGGCGTCATGCACCCCGCCAGGCTCAGGACGAGCGCGAGGACCGACAGCCTCTTGAGAAACGGGGCCATGGCTTTCCCCTCTTCTGCGCGGCGCTCGGCCGCCCGTGTTTCACGCCTGCACCGCTTAAGTCGCTGAGTTCGAGCTCCACAAAGTCGCCATGCGCGGCGGCTACTGGGACCGTCGGTCCTCACGCGCACCGGAGTCAGGCATGTCTACGACCCCGCATCCGCCTCAGATCATTCCCTATCTCTTCTATCGCGACGTTCCCGCGGCGCTCGCCTTCCTCACCCGCGCCTTCGGCTTCAAGGAAGAGATGCGTCATCGAAACTCCGAGCGGCGGCGTGCATGGCGAGGCTTCCCTTCAGGGCCAACTGGTCATGATGGGCCAGGGCGGGGCGTCCCAGGCCCTCAAGCCGCCGCCCGACGTCGGCGCGGCGACGATGGGCGTGTTCGTCTATATCGACGACGTCGACAAGCACTACGAGGCCGCCAAGGACGGCCGGCGCCGAAATCGTCCACCCGCCGAAGGACGCCGACTACGGCCGGAACTATTGGGCCAACGATCCCGAAGGGCATCCCTGGTTCTTCACCACGCCGCCGAAGCGTGAGCGAGGGGGCTAAAGCCGACTGAGGAGCTCCGCCTTCTTCGCTGCGAACTCGTCTTCGGTCAGAATGTTTTTCTGGCGCAGCTCCGCAAGGCGCTCGATCGTCTTGACGATGTCCTCCATCCCGAGGTTCGCCGCGGGGGAGGGAGAGGTTGCGCCCGTTGGCGCAGGCGCAGCGGCCGCCGGCTTAGGGGAGGACGCCGCGGCCGGCGACGGCGTCTTCCGACTGACGTCGCTGCGCGGCGAGACTAGGGCAAGCTCGGACAGGCGGACGACGCCGAACTGGCTGGTGAACGTCAGCGAGCGATCGCCGCCCTGCTGCTGGGAGAATCCGGAGATCTGATGCTCTCCGGAGTCATAGACGCGGACCTCGCCGCCCTCATCGATCGCAAGCCGGCGGAGCCCTGGAAACCAGGCGTATCGCATGTCGTTCTGGGCGCCGGTCGAGGCCGGCGCGCCGAGCTCCGGAGGCCACCATGAACCGCTCGCTCCCCCTCCCGCCGCGAACAGGCTGACGCCGCCGCCATCGCTCTGGCTGTGGCTTTGCGCCCGAGAACGCGCGGCGCAGACCTCCGCGGAAGGCTGGCTGCGCAGCAGCGCGGCAAGCTCGATGCAGAGCGCATCGACCCGAGCCTTCAGAGCCGGAATTGAACATGTCGCCGATCATGATCATGCCGCCCTCCGACCACTGCCCCATGCCGCCGAGTTCGGGGTGATTGAATTGCGCCTGGGCGCCGTGACTCCGCGCGAGCGCGCCGAGCAGGGTGAGCGCCGCCTCGACGCTGACCCCATGGCGCGCCGCGATGTCGGTCACGATTCGAAGGCCTTCGGGCGTGAGGTTCTGCATGATGGTTCATTCCTGGCGGCGGCGACAACGACGCGCGGTTCGCCCAAACGTGTTGCGTCGGCTTTGGACGATTATACGCCGTTTGTTGGCGACGCGTCATCGACCGGCCCTACAGCTCCCCACCCTCCCCCGGTCGGCGTGACGATCTCGATCGCTTCGCCCGCCTCGACCTCGGTCTGGGCGCAGCCGGGCAGGATCTCGATCGCGGCCGTCGTTGCGGCGCACGGAATTGCGTCCGAGTTCGCCGGGCTCGCCGCCCTCCGTCCCCGGATTGGGGACGGTCGCGGTGGCCGCTGAGCACCGCGACGTCCATGGTTCTGAGGAACCGGATGCGCCTGCAGCGTCCCGTCGCCGGCGTTCCACTTTCCCTTGCCGCCCGAGCCGCGGCGGATGTGGAAGTCCTCGAGCACCACCGGGAAGCGGCTCTCGAGAATCTCGGGATCGGTCAGGCGCGAGTTGGTCATGTGCGTGTGCACCGCCGCCGCGCCGTCGAAGCCGGGGCCGGCCGGCGCGCCCGAGCAGATCGTCTCGTAATACTGGTGCGTGGCGTCGCCGAAGGTCAGGTTGTTCATCGTGCCCTGCGCGGAGCCAAGCGCTCGAAGCGCCGCGAACAGCGTGTCGTCACCGCCTGCGACACTTCCACGTTGCCCGCGACCACCGCGGCCGGATAGCGCGGGCGAAAGCATCGAGCCCTCCGGCAGGATCACCCGGATCGGCTTCAGGCAGCCCGCGTTCATCGGGATGTCGTCGTCGACCATGACGCGGAACACGTAGAGCACGGCGGCGCGCGTCACCGGCTCCGGCGCGTTGAAGTTGGTCGGCTGCTGCGGCGACGTGCCGGTGAAATCGACGGTCGCCTCGCGTCGCGCCTTGTCGACCGTGATCTTGACCTTGATGACCGCGCCCTGGTCGGAGACCGATTCCGCCTCGCTGTCGGTCGAGCCGGTCGATCACCCGCCGCACGCTCTCCTCGGCGTTGTCCTGCACGTGGCCCATGTAGGCCTCGACCGTCTCGAGGCTGAAATGCTCGACCATGCGCCGAAGCTCGCCGCACGCCCTTCTCGTTGGCGGCGATCTGCGCCTTGAGGTCGTTGACGTTCTGCGTCGGGTTGCGCGCCGGCCACGGCCCGCTCGTCAGGAGCGCGATCAAGCTCGCGCTCGCGAAAGCGGCCCTGCTCGACCAGCAGGAAATTGTCGATGTAGATCCCCTCCTCGTGGATCGTGGTCGCGAGCGGCGACATCGAGCCCGGCGCGATCCCGCCGATGTCGGCGTGATGGCCGCGCGAGGCGACCCAGAAGAGGATCGTCTCGCCCGCGCTCGTCGAACACCGGCGTGCAGACGGTGATGTCGGGCAGGTGCGTGCCGCCGTTGTAGGGCGCGTTCAGCGCGAACACGTCGCCGGGCCGGATGCGCCCGGCATTGTCCTTGATGATCGTCTCGACCGAGCGGTCCATCGAGCCGAGATGCACCGGCATGTGCGGCGCGTTGGCGACGAGGCGGCCCTGACGGTCGAACACCGCGCAGGAGAAGTCGAGCCGCTCCTTGATGTTGACCGAATAGGCGGTGTTCTGCAGCGTCACGCCCATCTGCTCGGCGATCGACATGAAGAGGTTATTGAAGATCTCGAGCATCACCGGATCGGCCTTCGAGCCGATCGCCTCGCGCTTCGGCGCGGGCTCTGACGCGCGTCATCACGACATGGTTCTTCGGCGTGATCGTCGGCGCGCCAGCCCTCTTCGACCACGATCGTCTGATGCGGCTCGATGACGAGCGCCGGCCCGTCGAGGCGCGCGCCGATCGGCAGCGCCTCGCGAAGGAAAACGTCGGCTTCGCGCCACGCGCCCTTGGAGAAGAAGCGCGTCCTGCGCGCGGGCGCTGGCGCGCTCGGCCGGCGCAACGAGAAGCGCCCGCTCCGAAAACCGCGCCGCGCCGCCGACCGCCTCCGCCGACACCGCCTCGATCACCAGCGCCTTGGTCTTGTCGATGAAGCCGAACCGCGCCTTGTGCGCCCTCTCGAAGGCGCGCTGCATCGCACGGGGCGAAGCGAGCTTGACCTCGATCGGCGTGTCGGAGCCCGCGTAGCGAAGCTGCGCCCGCCGATGAATCCTGATGTGCGCCCGCGCGACGCCCTGCGATTCGACTTCGCGAATCGCCTGTTCGGCGAGCAGGCCGACGAGCAGATCGACACGGGAAACGGCGCGCGCGTCGAGCGGCTCGTCGACCCCTTGCGCGCGCTGAGCCGCGATGTCGGCGAGCCCCATGCCGTAGGCCGAGAGCAGCGACGACAAAGGGTGGATGAGCACCGTCGTGATCGCCAGCGCATCGGCGACGTCGCAGGCGTGCTGGCCGCCGGCGCCGCCGAAGCAGTTGAGCGCATAGCGCGTCACGTCGTAGCCGCGCGCGACCGAGATCGTCTTGATCGCTTCCGCCATCTTGGCGACCGCGATGGCGAGAAAGCCGTCGGCGACCGCTTCGGGCGCGCGGCCGTCCCCGATTGTTTCCGCCAGCGCTGCGAATTTCTCTCGAACGACCATGGCGTCGAGCGGCGCGTCGCCGGACCGTCCGAACACCTTGGGGAAGAGGTCAGGAATGAGCTTGCCGGTCATCAGGTTAGCGTCGGTGACGGCGAGCGGGCCGCCATGGCCGTAGGCCGCCGGGCCCGGATCGGCGCCGGCGGAATCGGGGCCGACGCGATAGCGCGCGCCGTCGAAATAGAGGAGCGAGCCGCCGCCCGCCGCGACGGTGTGGATCTTCATCATCGGCGCGCGCATGCGCACGCCCGCGACCTCGGTCTCGAAGGCGCGCTCGAATTCGCCGTCGTAATGGGAGACGTCGGTCGAGGTGCCCCCCATGTCGAAGCCGATGACGCGCTTGAACCCGGCGCTCGCGGCCGTTCGCGCCATCGCCACGACCCCGCCTGCGGGGCCCGACAGGATCGCGTCCTTGCCGGCGAAGAGGTTCGCCGAGGTCAGGCCGCCCGACGACATCATGAACATGACACGGGCTTTCGTGCGCTCGACGTCGAGCGCTTGCGAGACCCGCTCGCACGTAGCGGGCGAGGATCGGCGACAGATAGGCGTCGACCACCGTAGTGTCGCCGCGCCCGACGAGCTTTATCAGCGCCGAGCAGGCGTGGCTCTCGGAGACCTGCGCGAACTGAGCGCGCGGGCGATATCGCCGACCAGCCGCTCGTGCTCGGGATAGCGATAGGCGTGCATGAAGACGATCGCGACCGCGTCGAAGCCTTCGGCCTTCTTCTCAGCGAGCGCCGCGCGTACGGCCTCGGGGTCGAGGCGCGGCCTCGACGGTTCCGTCGGCCCGCACGCGCTCGTCGATCTCGATCACGCCGGCGTAGAGCTGCTCCGGCTTGACGATGTTTTTCGCGAAGATTTTCGGGCGCGCCTGGTAGCCGATCTCGAGCGCGTCGCGAAAGCCGCGCGTCGTGACGAGCAGCGTGCGCTCGCCGCGCCGCTCGAGCAGCGCATTGGTCGCGACCGTCGTGCCCATCTTGACGACGCCGATCGCCCCCTCCGGGATCGCCTCGCCGCTGGCGAGCCCGATGAGGCGGCGGATCGCCTCGACCGCCGCGTCGTCATAGAGCGCGCTTTCCGAAAGGAGCTTTCGCGCGTGCAGGCGTCCGTCCGGATCGCGGCCGATGACGTCGGTGAAGGTGCCGCCGCGATCGACCCAGAAGTCCCAGCCGCCCTTCGCTTTCACGCCTGACCCTCGCACACGCCCAATCTTCGCCGCGCCGTGACCCTACGAAAGGTCCTATGATCGGCGCAACTCACAGGCGATTGGAGACCCCTATGGATTATGTCAGGTTCGGCAAGACGGGCATGCGGGTGTCGAGGCTCTGCCTCGGCTGCATGACCTACGGCTCGCCCACGTGGCGCGAATGGGTTCTTCGACGGAGGAGGCTTCGCGGCCCTTCATCCGCGAAGCGCTGGAGAAGGGGATCACCTTCTTCGACACCGCCGACGTCTATTCGCAGGGCGCGAGCGAGGAGATTCTCGGGCGGGCGCTCAAGGAATACGCCAAGCGCTCCGAGGTGGTGATCGCCACCAAGGTGCATGGCGCGATGGGACCGGCCGCGAACGCCAAGGGCCTGTCGCGCAAGCACATCCTCGAAGGGATCGACGCCTCGCTGAAGCGGCTCGGCGACGGATTACGTCGACCTCTACCAGATCCATCGCTTCGACCCGGAGACGCCGATGGAGGAGACGATGGAGGCGCTGAACGACGTCGTGCGCGCCGGCAAGGCGCTCTATATCGGCGCCTCCTCGATGTACGCGTGGCAGTTCGCCCGCATGATCGACATCGCCCGCGCCCGCGGCCACGCCGAATTCGTCTCGATGCAGAACTACTACAACCTCGTCTATCGCGAGGAAGAGCGCGAGATGATGGCGTTCTGCCGCGTTCGAGAACATCGCCGTCATCCCCTGGTCGCCGATGGCGCGCGGCTATCTCGCCGGCTCCGGCCTCGGCGCCGGGGCTTCGACCGTGCGCGGCCGCACCGACCCTTACAGCGCGGCGCTGGGCCTCGGCTCGCCGACAGGACGAGGCGATCCGCGAGCGGGTGAACGAGGTCGCCGAAGAGCTCGGGACGAAGCCCGCGATCGTGGCGCTCGCCTGGGTGCTGTCGAAGCCCTACCGTGACCGCGCCGATCATCGGCGCCTCGAAGCCGCACCACCTCGCCGACGCGGTCGCGGCGACCGAGCTCAAGCTCGACGCCCCCACAATCGCCAAACTCGAGGAACCCTATCGGCCCAAGGCGGTGACGGGGCACGAGTGATCCTCTTCGAGGGAACCAAGGAGCGGCCAATGACTCAAGCCGGCACGAAGGACCATCCGATCACGATCGCGCCGATCGAGGGCCGTGTGCGCGTCGTCTGGCGCGGCCGCACGATCGGCGAGACGACGCGGGCGCTCGAGCTTGCCGAGGCCGGCTACAAGCCGGTCGCCTACATCCCGCGCGAGGACGTCCGACATGGACCTTCTCGAGCGCACCGACCGCGTCACGACCTGCCCCTTCAAAGGCGAGGCCAATTACTTCTCGATCCGCGACGGCCACGACCGCGACGACAATGCGGTCTGGACCTACGAGACGCCCAAGGGGGACGTCGGCCGAGATCGCCTCGCATCTGGCGTTCTATCCCAACCGGGTCGAAATCCTGAAGGCGTAGGCGTTGGAGGGGCGGCGTACGCCGTCCCCAGGGCGTTCGGAAGCACGCCGTCTTTCGACGGGCTAGGGAGCGCGAGACGCGCTCCCTCCACGGAGAGGAAACGCATGACCGTGAAGGGCAAGACCATCCTCGTCACCGGCTCGACCGACGGCGTCGGGCGCTGGGTCGCGGGGCGGCTCGCGGCGGACGGCGCGCGCGTCCTCATCCACGGACGCGATCGGAACGCGGGGCGAAGCCGTCGTCAGCGACATCGTCAAAGCCGGCGGCGGCCGCGACATTCCTTCAGGCCGATCTCGCCTCGCTGGCGGAGGTTCGAGGGCTGGCCGAAGCCGTGCGACGAGAAACCGACGGTCTCGACGTGTTGGTCAACAACGCCGGGATCGGCACGGCCGGAAACGCGCGCGAGGTCAGCGCCGACGGCTACGAACTGCGGTTCGCGGTCAATTATCTCGCCGGCTTCCTGCTCGCCAGGCTGCTCCTGCCCGACCTCAAGAAGCGCGCGCCTGCGCGGATCGTCAATGTCGCCTCCGCCGGGCAACAGACGATCGACTTCTCGGACGTGATGCTGACCCGCGGCTACAGCGGCGGCCGCGCCTATCGCCAGTCGAAGCTCGCTCAGATCCTTTTCACCATCGACGTGGCGGAGGAGTTGAACGGCCGCAACGTGACGGTCAACGCGCTGCATCCGGCGACCTACATGGACACGACCATGGTCCGCGCGAGCGGCGCGCAGCCTATCAGCACCGTCGCGGAAGGGGGCGAAGCGATCCTTGAGCTCGTCGCATCGCCCGCGCTCGAGGGGCGGAGCGGCCTCTATTTCAACGGCAAGCGGGAAGCGCAGGCCGACGCGCAGGCTTACGACCCCGCCGCGCGCAAGCGGCTGCGCGCGCTGAGTTTCGAGCTTGTCGGCATGCCGGACCCGCTGGCGCGGTAGCCGCTCTGCAGAAGGAGCGCGCCCGTCTCGCGCGCCCTTGCGCGTCGAACGGCGCGGATTGGGCGGCGGAACGCCGGCCCTCCGATCAGCGTCTCAGGGCGGCCCGCTGTAGCTCACCCGCCAGATCGCGCCGCCCTCGTCGTCGGTCACGAGGAGCGCGCCGTCTTTCGTCACGGCGACGCCGACCGGCCGACCCCAGACGCCCGCGTCGCCCGATACGAATCCCACGAGGAAATCCTCATACGCCCCAGTCGGCCGCCCCTCCTTCATCATGAGACGCACCACCTTGTAGCCCGTGCGCTTGGCGCGGTTCCAGGACCCGTGAAAGGCGACGAAGGCGTCGCCTCGATAGTCGGGCGGGAACTGCTCCCCCTGATAGAACGCGATCCCGAGCGGGGCCGAGTGGGGCTGGAACAGCACGTCGGGAAGCCTTGCCCGGCCCGCGAGATCGGGGCGCTCGCCCTGGTGGCGCGGGTCCAGATGCGCCCCGATGTAGGACCACGGCCAGCCGTAGAAGGCGCCGTTCTCGATCCGCGCGGCGTAGTCGGGCGGAAGGTCGTCGCCGAGCCCGTCGCGCTCGTTGACGACGCACCAGAGGTCTCCGCTGACCGGCTCGACCGTCAGGCCCGAGCAGTTGCGAAGGCCGGTGGCGTAGACCCGCTTGCCTCCGCCCTCGGGATCGAAGGCCAGCACGTCGGCGCGGTCCCGCTCCTCGCCAAAGGACGCCCCGACGGGCGCGGCGGCGGCCTCCGCCCGATCAGGCGGCGCGACGTTCTGCGCGTCGTTGGTCGCCGAACCGACGGAGACGAACAGGGTCTTGCCGTCCTGCGACACGGCGAGATCGCGCGTCCAGTGCGCGCCGCCGGCCGGCAGGTTCGGGACGATGACCTCGGGGGGACCCGAGGCCGCGAGGTCGCCCGATCCGGTAAGCGAAACGCTGCACCGCGCCCTCGGTCGCGACATAGACCCAGCGGGGATCGGGACCGGGCGGATAGAACGCGATCCCGTAAACTCTCGGCAGATTGGCGGCGAAGACATGCGGCTCCGCCGGCGCCGCGCCCGTCCCGTCGCCGCGAAAGACGAGCACGCGCCCCGCCCCGCTTTCGGCGACGAAGATGTCGCCGTTCGGGGCCATGCGAATAACCCGCGGCGCCGCGAGGCCGGAGGCGTAGAGGCCGACGGAAAAGCCGGGCGGGGCCTTCGGCAGGGCGCCGGGCGGACGCGGAACGCGAGCCGACGGATTGGCGGCCGACGCCGTCGCATAGGGCGGAGGAAGGTCGGCGGGCGTGATCAGCCGCTGGACGCCCGGCGCGTCCGACCGCCAGTCGCCATAGGCCGCCGGCCCGGTCCGCACGGCGTCGTCTGCGAGCGCCGCGGCGCGCCGCCGCAAGCGAAATCAGCGCGATCGCCGCGATGCCGCGCATCGGTTCCTCCTGCCGTCTCTCGAACATATGCACGTCCCGCGAGCTGGTCCAAGGGCGCGAGCCCGACCTACGGGGACAGTTGGCTCGAGACCGCGGCGTCGGCGGGGCGGTGTTCCGCGACGCTCGGCAGAGGTCCGTCGACGGCGACGGTCACGTCGTTAAGCTCCTGGTGCAGCGCCTCCGCATCGACCCGGTAGAGGTACGGCGCCAGACTGTCCTTGACCAGATAGGCCAGCGGCTTGCCATGCCCGGTCGTAGTCGGCGCCATAGACCAGGAAGGCGTGATCGAGCGTGCCGGCCACGACCGCCTCTCGCTGCGCCAGGGATTTGTGGATCAGGGCGATCAGCGCGTCGAGCGCCACATAGCGGACCCGCGTTTCCGGGCGCGCGTCCGGGATCGTGCGACGGTCCCCAGCCCTGCGCGCCGTCGCGCGACAGATCGAACTCCGTCCACGTCTCGCCGGCGAGCGCGGCGCGGGCAAGCGCGGCGGGGCTCACGGGCTTGCCTTCCAGATGGGTCGTTCCGGGCTTCGCGCCGAGCGCCGCCGTGAGCTGGTCGTCCAGCGCGCGTTCCTGTCGCTGCGGCTCGGCCTCTTGGGCGAGCGTCTGCTTGAGCGTCGCGACGATCGGGTCGACGTTCACGACGTCGTGGAAGTCGCCGCGCTCGATCAGCCCGTTCTCGCGAATGAGCGCGAGCGCCTCGACCGCCAGGCCGCCGTCGTCCGCGCTCGGCGCTCTTCCCTCGCCGTGGACAAGGCGATGAAACCGGTCGGCGACCGCGTCGCGCTGCAGGCCGCCGCGCGAGAATTCGACATGCGCGCCCGGATGCCGGCTCATGTAATTCGTCTCGAGCATGCTCAGCGTCGCGAACGCCCAGCAGAGGCCCGGTTTCGCCCTGGTCGAGCGGGGCCGTGATCGGCAGGGCGTAGCTCTCCGCCGCCGCGCTCGCGGCTCGCCGCCGGCGTCGACGAGGAAAACCGGCAGGGGCGCGTCTGTCCGCACGGACGCGGCGACCGCGCAGGCGACCAGCGCCGGCGACAGAAAGGAACGACAAGCGTGCGCCGCCGCGCGTTTCCGCCGGCCGGCAGACCGTTCAGGAACGTCATGAAGTTTGGACCCGGGTCGCCGCGACCCGGGCGACGCCAGGCTCACGCTCCGGCGCGGCCGTCAAGGCGACGCGCCGGAACGTCCACATAAAAGGCGCGCGAATGGTTCGACGAAGGCCGACCGGTGACCCGAGGGATGGCGGAGGTCGGGAGAATTCGCGTCAGCGGCGCGGCTCGCGCCCCATCGCGTAGAATTCCTCGTTGGGGCGGATCGAGAAGGCGTTCGCCAGCCGGTTCGACATGGCGAAGAGGGCCGCGATCGCGGCGATGTCCCAGGCCTCGTCGTCGGTGAAGCCGTGCGCCTGCGAGCGTCGCGTAGTCGGCGTCGTCGATGGCGTGCGAGCGCTTCGCGACCTTCTCGGCGAAGTCGAGCATCGCGCTCTCGCGCGGCGTCGAGGTCGGCCTTCCGCGGGTTGATCGCCACCTGATCGGCGATCAGCGGGTTCTTCGCCCGGATGCGCAGGATCGCGCCATGCGCGACGACGCAATACTGGCAATGGTTGAGGCCGGAGGTGGCGACCACGATCATCTCCCGCTCGGCCTTGGTCAGGCCGCCGGGCTTCTCCATCAGCGCGTCATGATAGGCGAAGAAGGCGCGGAACTCGTCGGGACGGCGCGCCAGCGCCAGAAAGACGTTGGGCACGAAGCCGGACTTTTCCTGCACCGCCGCGATCCGCTCGGCGATGTCGGCGGGCAGGTCCTTGAGGTCAGGCGGTTCGAATCGGCTGATCGGTGTGTTGCTCATGGGCCGCGCCTTTGCTTTCCGGCGCGCATGCTATCATCGCGGCCGCGCGGCTTCAAAAATCGGCCGCGTCTCCTTTTCGAGGACTCGCATGGAATTCGGCGTCTACACTTTTGTCGAGACCCGGCTCGACCCGCAGACCGGCGAGCCGGTCGACCTCGACAAAACCTTCGCCGAGCTTCTGGAGCAGATCGAGCTTGCCGACCGCGTCGGGCTCGACGTGTTCGGCCTCGGCGAGCACCATCGCCCGGACTACGCGATTTCGGCGCCGGCGGTGGCGCTGGCGGCGGGGGCCGCGCGCACGAAACGCATCAGGCTGACGAGCGCCGTGACGGTGCTGTCGTCCGACGATCCGGTGCGCGTCTACCAGCAGTTCGCCACGCTCGACTGCGTCTCGGGCGGGCGGGCGGAGATCATGGCCGGGCGCGGCGCGTTCATCGAATCCTTCCCGCTGTTCGGCTACGATCTCGAGGACTACGAGACGCTGTTCGCGGAAAACCTCGAGCTTCTGCTCGCCATCCGCAAGGAGCGCGCGGCCCGACTGGCGGGGCGGGCGCCGTCCGCCGCTGGACGGCCAGGGCGTCTATCCGCGCGCTTTGCAGGACCCCCTGCCCGTCTGGATCGCCTCGGGCGGCACGCCGCAGTCGGTGGCGCGCGCAGGAAGCCTCGGCCTGCCGCTCGCGATCGCCATCATCGGCGGCGAGCCGGCGCGCTTCGCCCCGCTCGCCGCGCTCTATCGCGAGTCCGCGCGCCGCGCGGGCGTCTCCGGAGAGCCTCGCTGAAGCTCGGGATCAATGGCCACGGCTTTGTCGCCGACACCGCGGATGCGGCGGCCGACGCCTATTTCGCGCCCTTACGCCGAGGTGATGCGCCGCCTCGGGCGCGAGCGCGGCTGGCCGCCGCTGACCCGCGAGCAGTTCGACGTCGGCCGATCCCCACGCGGCCATCTGATGATCGGCTCGCCCGACGACGTGGTCGCGAAAATCCTCGCCCAGCACGAGGTCTTCGGCCACGACCGCTATCTCATGCAGATGAAGGTCGGCCAGCAGGCGCACGCGGCGATCCTGCGCTCGATCGAGCTGTTCGGGACGGTCGTCGCGCCGAAGGTGCGGGCGGAGATCGCCCGGCAGGAGGGTGCCCGTCTCGCGCACCCATAGCGCCGTCGAAGGACGGGCGGCGAGACGCCGCCCCTCCGACGGGTTGACCTTCTCGCGCTTTCGCCAAAGGATCGACCCGCTGGCATGCCAGCTTATCGCTTTGTCGCGAGGAGACGCGCATGACGGAACGCATCGGCTTCATCGGCGTCGGGCTCATGGGCCACGGCATGGCGAAGAACCTCGTCGAGAAGGGCTTTCCGCTGACCGTGCTGGCGCACAGGAAGCGCGAGGCGGTGGACGACCTCGAAGAGCCGCGGCGCGCAGCGAGGCGGCGAACCCGCGCGCGGTCGCGGAGGCGCAGCGACATCGTCGTCCTCTGCGTCACCGGCTCGCCTCAGGTCGAGGCGGTCGTGCTTGGGCCGGACGGCCTCGCCGTCGGCCGGCAAACCGCTGCTCGTCATCGACTGCTCGACCTCGGAGCCGGCCTCGACCCGCCGCCTCGCGGCGGAGCTTCAGCGCCGAAGGGGATCGCGTTCGTCGACGCCCCCTTGAGCCGCACGCCGAAGGACGCCTGGGAGGGCACGCTCGACGTGATGGTCGGCGGCGATCCCGCCGCCGTCGCGCGCGCCATGCCGATCCTGAAAGCCTTCGCCGGCCGCATCGTCGAGACCGGGCCGGTCGGCACGGGCCACACGATGAAGCTTCTCAACAATTTCGTGTCGATGGGCTACGCCGCGCTCTATTCCGAGGCGCTGGCGGTCGGGCGCCAAGGCGGGCCTGTCGCCAAAGGTGTTCGACGCGGTGATCAGCAACGGCCGGATGGACTGCCCGTTCTACCAGACCTTCCGACAAGTACGTGATCGAGCGCGACCGCAACGCGCACCGCTTCACGCTGGCCAACGCCTCGAAGGACATGACCTATCTCGCCGGCTTCGCGCTCGCGCTCGGCGTCGCCAATCCGGTCGGCGCGGCGGTGCGCAACTCCTTCGCGCAGGCGGTCGCGACCGGCCACGGCGAGGACTACGTGCCGATGCTGTCGGACCTGGTGGCGGAGTGGAACGGGACGTCGCTCGCGCCGAAAAGCTGAGGGCCGAGGCTACGAATTCACCACAAAGAACACGAAGGTCCACCAAGGCTTCGTGTTCCTTTATGTCCTTTGTGGTGGAATCCTATTCCGCCGGCGGCTCCGGCCACGGCCGCATCTCGCGCCGAGCGAATGCTCCTCGTAGGCGCGCGCGACCGCGAGCACGCCGACGTCGTCGAACCGCCGCCCGACGATCTGCAACCCGATCGGCAGGCCCTCGCTCGAAAAGCCGCAGTTGACCGAGACCGCCGGCTGCCCGGACATGTTGAAGGCGACGGTGAAGCCGATATGCGGGAACGGGTTCAAGGGATCGCGGCTCGGCGAGGCCCATTCGGCCGGAAAGGCGGTCATCGGCGCGGTCGGCGACAGCACGTAGTCGAACGGCAGCGTCGCCGCGACCGCCGCCTTCTGCATCGCCGGGATCTGGCTGAAGCCGCGGAACACATGGCTGCCCGGAAAAGCCGTCGGCCGACTCCGCCCAGTCGCGGATGAACGGCAGCACCGACGCGCGCTTCGCCGGGCGGCGAGCGCGTTGATGTCGATCAGCGCCCGCGTGCGCCAGAAATGGTCGAGCCCGTCGAGCATCTCTTGGGTCAGAAACGGCGGAAGCGGCTCGACATGCGCCCCCGCCGCCTCGAAATCGCGCGCCGCCCGCTCGACCGCCGCGCGCGACCTCCGGCGTCGGCGGCGCGCCGCAGCCGGCCTCCAGCAGGAGCCCGATGCGCAGGCCCTTGAGCGGCGCCGGCCGAATCGCCCAGTCGAGCGTCTCGTATTCGAGGCTCGTATAGTCGCGCGCGTCGGGCAGCGACAGCGTCGCCATCATCAGCGCCGCGTCGGCGACGTCGCGCGTCATCGGCCCGGCGACGCGGCCGATATAGGGCGGGTCGATCGGCACGCGCCCGGCGCTCGGCTTCAGGCCGACGATCCCGCACCAGCCGGCCGGCAGGCGGACCGAGCCGCCGATGTCGGTGCCGACATGCAGCGGCCCGTAGAGCGCCGCCGCCGCCGCGCCCGCCCCCGCCGACGATCCGCCCGGATTGCGGTCGAGCTTCCACGGGATTGCGCGCGAGCGGATGATGGCTCGACAGGCCCGACGACAGCATGCCGTAATCGGGCATGGTCGTCTTGGCGAACAGGATCGCGCCGGCCTCGCGCAGCCGCGCGGCCGGCGGCGCGTCGGCCTCGGCCGGCGTCATGTCGCTCGCCGCCGTGCCGACCGGCGTCGGCTCGCCCCTGCGTGGCGATGTTGTCCTTGACCGTGACCGGCACGCCGTCGAGCGGGCCGATCGGCTCGCCCTTCATCCAGCGCGCTTCGGACGCGCGCGCCTCTTTCAGCGCGCGCTCGGGCGCATAGAGCCAGGTCGCCGCGATGTGCGGCTCGAACGCCTCGACGCGCGCGATGCACCGAGGCCATCGCCTCGACCGGCGAGAGTTTTCGCGTGCGGTAGGCGCTCAGGAGCTCGAGCGCCGACCAGCGGAATGGCTGCAATGCCGGCTCTTACGCCCTCGCGTTCCGCGACTCATTTCCACGACATCGCCGAGAGGTCGTTCGCGAAGATCGGCGCGTTCTTCCACAGGCCCTTGAGATTGGCGTCGGCGACCGTCACGTTCGGAAACTGGAACAGGAAGGCGTTGACGCTGTCGCTCGGCGAGCTTCTTCTGCGCCTCGCCGAGCGCCGCCTTGTAGGCGTCGAGGTTCGGCGCCGAGGTGATCTTCGCGTTGATGTCGCGGAACGCCTGGCTGTCATACTGGAAGTAGTAGTTCGGGATTGGCGTAGATGCCGATGTCGAGCGGCTCGACGTGGCTGATGATGGTCAGATCGTAGTTCTTGTCCTTGTAGACGCCCGAGAGCCACTGCGCCCACTCGACCTTCTGGATCTTGGCGTTGATGCCGACCTCGGCGAGTTCGGCGGCGATGATCTCGCCGCCCTGACGCGCATAGGCCGGCGGCGGCAGGATCAGGCGTGAGGTCGAGCGGCGTCTTCACGCCCGCCTCCTTCGAGCAGCGCCTTCGCCTTCTCGGGATCGTGCGGATAGAGGCCGGTCAGGTCGACGTAGCCCGGATCGTTCGGCGTCAGGTGGCTGCCGATCGGCGTGCCGAGGCCGTCCATCGCGCCGTCGATGATCGCCTTGCGGTCGATCGCATAGGCGATCGCCTGTCGGACCCTGACGTCGTCGAGCGGCTTGCTTCTTGTTGTTGATCGCGAGGATCGTCTTGCCCTCGGTGCCGCCGATCAGGACCTGGAATTGCGGGTTGTCCTTGAACTGGCCGAGCGCCTGGATGTTCTGCGAGGTCGGCGAAGACGTCGACGTCGCCGGCGAGCATCGCCGTCGACCTCGGCCGACGGGATCGGAGATGAAGCGGAAGGTCGCGTGCGCGAGCGGAACCTTGGCCGCGTCGCGATAGCCGTCCCACTTGTCGAGGGTGAGCGAGGCGCCCTTTGGTCCAGGAGCCGAACTTGTAGGGGCCGGTGCCGACCGGGTTGGTCGCCGCGCTCGCCGCGCTCTTCTCGTCGATGATCACGGCGGTTTCGATGCCCAGATGATACAGCGCCTGGAAGCTCGGCTCCTTGAAATGCAGCACGACGGTCGGCGGGTCGGGCGTCTCGATCGACTCGATCGAGGCGAAGAAGGCTTTGTCCTTGTTGGTCGAAGTCCTTGGCGCCGTAGCGCTCGAACGAGGACTTGACGTCCTTCGAGGTGAACGGCTCGCCGTCCTGGAACTTGACGTTCGGCTTGAGGGTGAAGGTGAGCGTCTTGAGGTCGGGCGAGAACGTCCATTTCTCCGCGAGCAGCGGCGTCACCGAGAAGTCCTCGTTGATCTTCGTCAGACCCTCGAAGATGGTGTAATGCGTGACCTCGCCGATCGCCGCGGCGGGCGCGGTCGTCGGATCGAGCCCCGGCGGCTCGAGCACGATGCCGATCGTCACGCTGTCCTTGGCGAAGGCGAGCCCGCCGGACGCGACAAGCGCGAGGGCGGCGGAAATCAGAAGACGGGTGGCGCGACGCATGAAAGGCTCCGGAGATCAAGAGGCGCCGGAGCATAGCATTCAGCGGCACGCGACGGTCAAGCGTGAAAAAGCCACTTCTGTCGCTAGACAAAGGGGCTTAAGTCTTTCGCCGACAGAGTCGGCAAGTCAGACGAGCGCGGTCAGCCCGGCTGCGCGCCGCCGTTCGCGGGACGCGCCCGGCGCTCGGCCATGAACCGGTCGAACTCCTCGCGGTCCTTGGCGCGGCGAATGCTCTTCGACATATTCGGCGAATTCGCGCTGGGCGTCGTCGAGCTTGCGGCGCTCCTCGTCGAGCCGGGCGAGCTCGGCCGTCCGCCACTCGTCGAACGCCATGTTGCCGGTCGCGGTCGCGGAGGCATAGTAGCGGCTCGCGCGCCGCATGGCGCCGCCGCAGCTCCAGGAGGAATTCGAAGACATCATGGTGCGCGCATCCTGCCATCTTGCCGTTGCGAAGGTTTGCAGATCGGGGCCCCCGCTCTGGCGCTGCCAGTACTTGTAGCCGAGGATCGCGAGACCGATCGGCCAGAAGACGATGAAGCCGAGTACGACGGCGACGATTTCGAACGCCGTCCAGCGCGTGCCTCTTCGCCGCCACCGGGCGTTCGCCCAGTCGCTCGGGCCGAACTCCCGCGCGCCGTAGCCGCCGCCCATCGTATTATCCGCCGTGCCCATAAAGGACCTCCATGAATGCCCTTGAGTAGCGACGCCGCCGGCGCCGTCTCCCTCGAGCGACTGACAGATTGGCGCCGGCTTCTGGCTGCGCAAGGGCGGCGAGCCGAAAAATCGGAGCCTGTCAGGTCGGCCCGCGCCGGCGCGCGGGCAGGGATTTGCCAAAGCTCGGCAAAAAATTAGTCGCGCGGATCGGCGCTCGCCGGCCCGGCTTGCGAATCGACTGGGCGCTGACGCCGCTCGCCCATGAACTGATCGAACTCGGCGCGGTCCTTGGCGAAGCGCAGCCGCGCAAGGAAATCCTTGAACTCGCGTTGCTCGTCTTCGAGGCGCTTCAGCGTCTCCTCGCGATAGTCGTCGAACGCGCGATTGCCGCTTGCGCTCTCGCCGAACCCGCTGCGGCTCCTGACCCGCTCCATTTTGGCGCGGATGCGTTCCATCTTGTGCTGCATGCGCGCGGTCTTGCGCTCCCAGCGATCCCCGGCGTGTTCGAACATCGGTCCATCCCCTGCATAGGCCGGGAGCCGGCGAAAGCCGAACCTTCCCCGCGCGATCAGGAAGGCGAGAATGAGGAGTCCGAGCGGCCACCACCACAGAAACCCCAAAACCGTGAGAACGATTGGCATTCGTGTGTCCTCGCTCGTGAATGTAATGAACATTTACTTTATTGGCGGCCGTTGTCAAGCCCCTCTGCGCCGCGTCTCAGGACCGGGCGCCGAGGCCTCGCAGATAGACCAGCATGTCGGCTTCGAGGAGTTCCGCCGGCGACATGGGCGTCGCGCGCTGCGCGCCGTCGCCGCGCCCGAAGAGCGAGGCGACGCCGTGCGCCATCGCCCAGACGTGGAGCGCGACCATCAGGGCCGGCGGGCGTCCGGCCGCCGGCATTGCCGCGCAAATCTGGTCGGCCGCGCCGCGCAAGACCGCGAAAGCGCGCTCGCTCGCTTCCCGCAACGGAGGATTGTCGCCCACCGGAACGCCGCCTTCGAACATCGCCGAGTAGAACGCCGGCTGGCCGCGCGCGAATTCGAGATAGGCCTTGCCGAGCCGGTCCAGGGCGCTGAAGACATCGGGGCGTCCGCCGTTCCATGCGCGCGCGAGCGCAGCCTCGAACAGCTCGAAGCCGCGCAACGCCACGCTCGCCATGAGTTCGTCGCGGTCGCGGAAATGGCGGTAGGGGGCCCCGGGGCTGACGCCGGCAAAGCGCGCGGCCTCGGCGAAAGTGAATCCTGCGATCCCCTTCTTTGCGATCAGCTCCAGCGCCGCCGCGATCAAGGCCTCGCGCAGATTTCCATGATGATAGCCGCGCGGCGCATCGCCCTCGCCGCGTCCGTCCTTGCTCCAGCTCATGTAAAGAGGGCTTACATCATGCCGGCCGAGGTGTCGATGCTCTCGAACCCGCGCCCGATGACAATACGGCTTGTATCAGGGACTCGGGCGGCGCGCATGGTCATGAAAGAACGCCAGCAACCGCTTAACGCCCGACGCGTCAATTTGCCGTCTCGTGGTCGCCGTTCTGGTCAGCTACGAGACTTGAGCACGCTGCCCTGACCACCTTTGCAAGTAAAGGGACGCCGACAAGCCGGATGACGAACTGGAATATCGTCCAAAAACGCTCTCGCCGTACCGATCGCGAACCGAATGACGCTCGATGAGCACCGAGGACTGAAGGAGCAAAGACCGCCAGTGCCACGCTATATCGGAATCCGCCGCGAGCCGCATCCCGAGCGAGCGTATGTCGGCGACGACTTTTGGAAGATCGACCGATCCTCGATCGACGTCATCGTGTCGGATAAGATGCCGCGACGGACCGGTCTGCTCGACCAGGACGGGAACGATCTTTACCGCCTGCCGCCGGAGCGGCCGGCGGGGTTCACGTCGAGATGGTCGCCCGACGAAAGCTGACGCCTGCGCCCCGCATTCGCCGCCTTTCCGCAGTTCGGGCAGCGCGCACGGTCGTGACCGCCTCGGCGCGATAGGCGGATTCCGGCGCGTGGGCGCCGCCAAGACCTGAGCGACGGGCGCCGCCACTTCGATTTCGAGTTCGCCGCATCGACATTGCACGCGCATAATCGCTGAATGTCCTCCCTCCGCGGCCCAGCGCCCGACGAGCGCGCCAAGCGTTCTTTTTGATCGCCTGGCCGTCGGCGGCTTCGGCCCGACATGCGTTGGACCGCGACCAATGGCTGACTTTACCGGAGCCTGGCCCGATATTCACATAATCAGAATCTGTTATTTAATTGTTTGACAAAAAGAGAATACCGATAGAGATTGATTCCGCTGCCCGCTCAACCCGCGACGTCGCCTTACCCAGGGCTGCGGCGCGGCTCTTGCCGCTTCGCGGCGGAACGGCGCGCTGTCGAAGGCTTGAATTTCGCTTAAGGTGAGATCGGCACGGGAACAGAGATTGAGAGGGTGGAATGGCTGACCGAGCGATTGGCGTCGGAATCGTCGGCTTCGGACTGGGCGGTCGGGTCTTTCATGCGCCTTTTGTAAGCGCTGTGCGTGGACTCTGTTTGGCCGCGATTGTCCAACGCCGGGGCGATGAGGCTGCTCGAGCTTACCCTGCGGCCCAGATCGCCCGCTCGCTCGATGAGGTGCTGGCAAACAGCGCGATCGGGCTGATTGTCATCACGACGCCGAACGCCACCCACTTCGATTTGGCGAAGCAGTCCCTGGAGGCGGGCAAGCATGTCGTGATCGACAAGCCGTTTACCGCGACCGGTGAGGAGGCGCTGGAACTGGACCGGCTTGCGAGGAGCAAGGGCTTGTTGGCGGTTCCCTTTCACAATCGCCGCTGGGATGGGGATTTCCTGACCGTAAGGAAGCTGATCGCCGAGCAAGCGCTCGGGCGGCTCGTCACTTTCGAGTCGCACTTCGATCGCTTCCGCCCGGCGCCGCGCGAGGGGAAATGGCAGGAGGCGGAGAATCCGGCGAACGGAATGCTGTTCGACCTGGGGCCGCATCTTGTCGATCAGGCGCTGGCGCTGTTCGGCCTGCCGGACTCGATCACGGCGAGCGTCCGGTCGGATCGCGACGAAACCGCGATCGAGGACGCTTTCGACATCACGCTGAGCTATCCGGGGGCGAACGGCAAGAGGTTGCTGGCGCATTGCCGGACGAGCTACCTGGCCTGTGAAAATGCGCCGCAATTCCTGCTGCACGGGACGAGGGGCAGCTTTCGCAAGTATGGGCTCGATCCGCAGGAACCGGCGCTCGTCGGCGGGGCCAAAGTTCCTGCGCAGGGGTCGCCGGACGTGTGGCTGCAGGAGGACGAGTCGGCGTGGGGGAAGCTGACGGTTGCGCCAGATCCGGCGACTCCGGAGAGGCTGGTCGAGAGTCGGGTGAAGACCGAGGTCGGCGACTATCGCGGCTTCTACGCGAATGTGCGCGACGCGATCCTTGAGGGGCGCCGCTCGCAGTCACGGCAGAGGACGGATTCCGCGTCATTCGGCTGCTGGAATTGGCTCGGCGGAGTTCATCGGAGGCGCGCACGTTGAAGGTGGATCTGTAGGCTCGCCGCCCTGTGGCTTCGGGCGCCGGCCCTTCCGATGACGGGCGCTGCGTCTCCGAAGCAAGGATAGGCGCAGCGCCGAACCTCGAAGCCGCGGCCTGCGCGACCCCTCGGTCGAATCGCCCGCCCGGAAAACTCGCTGCAGGTCCTTGAAAAGGCGCAAAACGAACTCGGGAATGGCGAGCCTCGCTCGACAGGCCGACGGAGCGCGAGACGCGCTCCCTCCATTGAGGCGCGGACCCATGGGCGCAGCCCTGCTCAGACCAGCGGGAAGTGGCAGGCCGCGCGCCGCCCCTCGCCGGCGACGGCGGTAAGCGCCGGCCTCTCCGCGAGGCAGCGCGGCTCGGCGTATCCGCAGCGCGGCGCATAGGGGCAGCCCGGGCCGGTGGCGGGAGCGGGCACGGCCTTGGGCGGAGCTGCGACCCTTACCGACGGGTCGAGCCTCGGCGTCGCGTCGACGAGCTCGCGCGTATAAGGATGCGCGGGCGCCCCGAACAAGTCCGCGGTCGGGCCGATCTCGACGATCCGCCCGCGGAACATCACCGCCGTCGTCTCGCAGATGTGGGCGACCACTCCGAGATCGTGGCTGATCAGGAGAAAGGTGACGCCCGCCTCGCGCTGAAGGTCGCTCATCAGGTTCAAGGCCTGCGCCTGAACCGAGACGTCGAGCGCCGACACCGGCTCGTCCGCGATCACCAGCTTCGGCCGGGTGATCAGCGCGCGGGCGATGGCGATCCGCTGCCGCTGGCCGCCCGAGAATTCGTGCGGGTACTTGGCGGCGTCCGACTCCCTCAGGCCTACCGCATGGAGCAACTCGGCGACGCGCGCGCGCCGCTCGGGCCCAGGAGTCTGCCCAAGCGCGGCAAGCGGCTCGGCGACGATTCTTCCGACTCGCATGCGCGGATCGAGCGAGCCGTAAGGGTCCTGGAAGATCAGTTGCATGTGAGCCCGCATGCGCCTGAGCTCGCCCCGGCTCAGATCGAACAGCGAGCGTCCTTCGAGCCTGACCACGCCGGCATCGGGCTTGTCGAGCGCCAGCGCGATGCGGGCGAGCGTAGACTTCCCCGATCCCGATTCGCCGACGATGCCGAACGAGCGCCCGGCGACGACCGAAAAGCTCACGCCGCTGAGCGCCGGGCGGAGCCGATGCGGCGCGAACGGCCGCGGCCGATTGAGCCGATAGGCCTTGAAGAGCTCGACAATGTCGAGGAGCGGCGCCGCGCTCATGCCCGAGGGCCCAGTTCGGTCGCGCGCCAGCAGCGCGAGACGTGTTCGGGGCCGAAGGCGACCGCCGGCGGGGGCGCCCTGCGGCAGACGTCGGCGGTCAGCTCGCAGCGCCCGGCGAACGGGCAGCCGGCGCCGACCTCGCGATGGTGGGGGGGGAACCGGGAATGGTCTTGAGGCGCGCGCCGCGCGGCGCGCCGGGCGCGGGGCGCGCCTCGAGCAGCGCGCGAGTGTACGGGTTCCTCGGCTCCCGCAACACGACGTCGACCGGCCCGCTCTCCAGGATCAGGCCGCCGTACATCACGATCACCCGGTCGCAATGGCCGGCGACGATCGCGAGGTCGTGACTGACCAGGATCAGCGCCGTCTTCGATTCGTCGCGGAGGCCATCAATCAGCGCGAGAATCCGCGCCTGCACGGTGACGTCGAGCGCCGTCGTCGGCTCGTCGGCGATGATGAGCCGCGGACCGCAGCCGATCGCCATGGCGATCAGCGCCCGCTGCCGCTCGCCCCCGGAGAGGCCGAACGGATAGGCGCGTGCGGCGCGCTCGGGATCGGCGACGCGGACATGCTCGAGCAGGCGCACCGCCTCGGCGTAGGCGGCCTTGCGGCTCAGGCCGCGATGCAGGACGAGCGGCTCGGCGACTTGGGCGCCGACCCGGCGCAACGGGTTCAGCGCGGTCATCGGCTCCTGGAAGACCATGGCGATCCGGTCGCCCCGCAGGCGGCGCATGGCGTCTTCTTCGAGACCGACAAGCTCGCGCCCTTCGAATAGGATCGAGCCCCCGATACGCGCGCCGTCCGGCGTCAGGCCCATCAGCGCGAGCGCCGTCATCGTCTTTCCGGAGCCGGATTCGCCGACCACGCCGAGGCTCTCGCCTTCGTCGAGGCGGAAGGTCGCGCCGTTGACGATCCGGACGGCGCCGTCCTGGACCGGCAGGTCGACGACGAGCTCTGTCACCTCGAGCAGCATCTCAAGACCGCGCCTTGAGCCTGGGGTCGAGCGCGTCGCGCAAACCGTCGCCGAGAAGATTGAGGCCGAGGACGCTCAGCGCAATGGCGGCGCCGGGATAGATCGCCAGATGCGGCGCGTTGTAGAGCACGTTCTGCGCATCGGACAGCATCCGGCCCCATGACGCCTGCGGCGGCTGCGCCCCGAGCCCGAGATAGGAGAGCGCGGCCTCCGCCAGGATCGCGATGGCGAACTGGATCGTCGCCTGGACGATCAGGGCCGGGGCGATGTTGGGCAGCACGTGGTCAAAGGCGATTCCCAGCGGACCGCGCCCTGCGGCCCGCGCGGCGAGCGCATATTCGCGCGCCAGCACCGAGTTGGCGGTCGCGCGGGTGAGCTTGGCGATAATCGGCACGTTGGAAATGCCGATCGCAACAATCGCGTTGACGACGCCGGCCCCGAATGTCGCGGTCAACATGATCGCCGACAAAAGCGCCGGAAACGCGAAGACGAAGTCGCAGGCCTTCATCAGCGCGTCCTCGACGACGCCCTTCCTGAAGGCCGCGAAGAGGCCGAGCGCGACGCCGAAGACGAGGCCGATGCCGACCGCCACGACGCCGACGAGGATCGAGACGCGCGCCCCGGCGATGATCTCGGAGGCGACGTCGCGGCCGAGGTGATCCGTGCCGAACCAATGGGCGAGCGTGGGCGGCGCGAGCTTATGGGGGATGTCGATGGCGGCGGGCGGGTATGGCGTCCAGACGATCGAGACCGCAGCCATGAGCAACAGCGCGGCCACGAGCATGGCCCCGAGCCAAAGGCTGAGCCCGCCGCGCGGAGAGCCGCTCACGCCGGACGGCTCCGGAGCCGCGGATCGATCGCCGCGCAGGCCACGTCGACCAGGAAATTGAGGCCGATCACCAGGATGGCGGTCAGCATGACGCAGTCCTGGACCACCGGCGTGTCGCGGTTGGAGATCGATTGCAGCATCAGCCGCCCGAGGCCGGGAAGGACGAACACGTTCTCGATCACGATCGCGCCCGCGATCAGGTTGGCGAACTGCAGGCCCATGATCGTGAGCACGGGCACCAGCGCGTTCGGGAGCGCGTCGCGCCAAAGCGCGGCGCGGCGCGATACGCCCTTGGCCCGCGCGGTGCGCATGTAGTCTTCGCCCAGCGCCTCGATCAGCGCGGACCGGGTGACGCGCGTGAGGATCGCCGCCTGGACGACCCCGAGCGCGATCGCCGGCAGGATCAGCGCGCCGATCGCCCGCGCGGGGTACGCCCAGCCGGGAAAGCCGCCCGCAGGCACGAGCCTCAGCGTGACCGCGAAGACGATCACCATCAGGATGGCCAGCCAGAAATTCGGCACCGCGAGGCCGATTTGCGTCATGCCCATGACGACCGCGTCGCCTGCGCGCCCGCGCCGGTCGGCCGCGTAGACGCCGGCTGCGAGCGCGATCGCCGCCGACAACGCCATCGCCATGAAGGCGAGCGGCAGGCTGACCGCGAGGCTCGCCCCGATCAGCGGCGCGATCGGCGACCCATAGGCGTAGGACACTCCGAGATCGCCGCGCAGCAGTCCGGCAATCCATTGCGCGTAGCGGACGTAAAGCGGCAGGTCGATGCCAAGCTTGTGGGCGAGCGCCGCCACCGATTCGGGCGTAGCGGTCGGTCCCAGAATCGTCTCGGCCGCGTCGCCGGGAAGAATCTCCATGACGGCGAACACGACCAAGGACGCGATGACGAGCGTCGCCGCGAGGACGGCGAGTCGCTGAACGAGATAGAGCAGCATCGCCTCAGGCTAGTGCGTATGGCGAAGCCGGCACAAGGCCTCTACGGCGCCTTCGCGGCGAGTTGCGCGGCGACGCGGAACGCAATCTCCTGCGACAGCGCCCGGGCGAGGCGAATCTCCGCGTCGCGCGAGGCGCGAAGGTCCGCGTAGCGCTGGGTCGTGCGATCGTAGGCGGCGGCGGCGTTCGCCGTGCCCTTCGCGACCTCGGCGCCGCCGTCGACCTTGGTCAGCGAATAGTCCGCATCGCCGGTCAGCGTCGCCGACGAGGCGACGCTGGTCTCGGAATTGACGGTCGGCGTCTGCACGCCGGTCGAGACCTTGACCGCAAGGCGGTATTTCGGCGTTGTCGTCTGGCCGGTGCCGTTGAGGTCGGCGATCAGGTCCTCGCCGAGATAGTGGCCGATGCGGAGAGGGATCGGCGAGACCTCGATGGCGCGCAGGTCTTCGACGAGGCCCGGATGGGCGGATTCGCTGTAGAGCGGCTGAAAGCAGCCGGAGAGGCCCGCAGCGAAACCAAGCGCCGCCGCGGAGGCGGCAATCCTAGACCACGACATTGACGATCCTGTTGGGAACGATAATCACCTTGCGGGCGGGCTTATTATCCATCGCCCGCATGACGGCGTCGAGGGCGAGCGCGGCCTTTTCGATCGCCGAATTGTCGGCGTCGCGGGGCATCGTCAGTTCGCCGCGCTTCTTGCCGTTGACCTGCGCGACGTAGGTCACGGTGTCGGAGACGATCAGGCTGCGGTCGGCGACCGGCCACGGGCTCTGCGCGACGAAGGTCGTATGGCCGAGGACCTCCCAGCATTCCTCGGCCAGGTGCGGCATCATCGGCGCAAAGCCGTGCACCAGGATATCGCCGGCCTCGGCGAAGGCCCAGCGCAGGTCGTCGGCGACCGGCGCCGCCTCGATCGCGCCGACCGCCGCCGACAGCGCATTGGCGAATTCGTAGATCTGGGCGATGCAGACGTTGAAGCGCAGCCTCTCGATCTCGTCCTCGATCCTGGCGAGCGCGGCATGAGCGATCTGTCGGATGCGTCGGGCTTCGTCGCCGAACGCCTCGGGCCGGCCCGGACGTTCGGGGCCGACGACGCGCTCGATCTCGCAGACAAGCCGCCACAGCCGTTGGGTCTGCTTGTAGGCGCCCTGGACGCCGGCTTCGGTCCAGATCACGTCGCGCTCGGGCGGCGAATCGGACAGCATGAACCAGCGCGCCGTGTCGGCGCCATAGGTTTCGATGATCTCGTCGGGGTCGACCGTATTGCGCTTCGACTTCGACATCTTCTCGACCGGCCCGATTTCGATCGGCTCGCCGGTGTCGATCAGCACTGCGCGTCGTGCGCCGTCCTCGGCGTCGATCTGCACCTCGGTCGGCGCGATCCACTGCCCGCGCGCGTCGCGGTAGGTCTCGTGCACCACCATGCCCTGGGTGAAGAGCCCGGCGAACGGCTCGTCGAGCGCGAGGTGGCCGCACTCGCGCATCGCCCGGGTGAAAAAGCGCGAATAGAGCAGATGCAGGATCGCGTGCTCGATGCCGCCAATGTACTGATCGACCGGCAGCCAGTGGTCGGCGACGGCGGGGTCGGTCGGCGCCGTCTCGTTGGTCGGGTCGGTGAATCGGACGAAATACCACGACGAATCGACGAACGTGTCCATCGTGTCGGTCTCGCGCCGCGCCGTCCCTCCGCAGTGCGGGCAGGCGACGTGCTTCCAGGTCGGGTGGCGGTCGAGCGGATTGCCGGGCTGATCGAAGGTCACATCCTCGGGCAGCCGCACCGGCAGATCCTTCTCCGGAACGGGCACGACGCCGCAGCGCTCGCAATGGATGATCGGGATCGGGCAGCCCCAGTAGCGCTGACGCGATATGCCCCAGTCGCGCAGCTTGAAGTTGACCTGGCGCTTGGCCTGCGGGCGATTGCCGATCGTCACCGCCTCGAGCCGCCTCGCCACCTCCTCCTTCGCGGCCTCGATCGTCAGCCCATCGAGGAAGCGCGAGTTGATCATCAGGCCGTCGCCGTCATAGGCGACCGTGTCAACGGTAAAAGTCGCGGGATCGACGCCCGGGGGGCAGACGACCGGAGTCGCGCCGAGTCCATAGACGTTGACGAAGTCGAGATCGCGCTGATCGTGCGCCGGGCAGCCGAAGATGGCGCCCGTGCCGTAATCCATCAGGATGAAATTGGCGACATAGACCGGCAGACGCCACTCGGAATCGAAAGGGTGGAAAACCTTGAGCCCTGTGTCGTAACCCCTCTTTTCCGCCGTCTCGATGGCCGCAACCGAGGTGCCGACCTTGCGGCATTCCTCGATGAAAGCCGCAAGCTCGGGATTGTGCCGCGCAGCCGCGGCGGCAAGCGGGTGATCGGGGGCGATCGCCATGAACTTCGCGCCGAACAGCGTGTCGGGCCGCGTCGTATAGATCTCGAGTTCCGTCTCGGGCTCGCCATCGAGCACGCCGACCGTCGCCGGATCGATGACGAACCGGACCATCAGGCCCTCGGAGCGGCCGATCCAGTTGCGCTGCATCAGGCGCACCTTTTCCGGCCAGCGGTCGAGCCGATCGAGGCTCGAAAGCAGGTCTTCGGAAAAGTCCGTGATCTTCAAGAACCATTGCGTCAGCTCGCGCTGCTCGACGACGGCGCCCGAGCGCCAGCCGCGGCCGTCGATCACCTGCTCGTTGGCGAGCACCGTGTGGTCGACCGGGTCCCAGTTGACCTTCGACTTCTTCCGCGCCACGAGGCCGGCCGCGAGAAAGTCGAGGAAAAGCTTCTGCTGGTGGCGGTAGTAGCTGGGGTCGCAGGTCGCGATCTCGCGGGACCAGTCGAGCGACAGGCCCATCGACTGCAATTGCGCCCGCATCGCGTCGATGTTGGCGTAGGTCCAGGTCGCCGGATGGGTGTCGTTCTTCATCGCGGCGTTTTCCGCCGGCATGCCGAACGCGTCCCAGCCCATCGGATGCAGCACGTTGTACCCGCGGGCGCGCCGGAACCGGGCGACGACGTCGCCCATCGCGTAATTGCGAACGTGGCCCATATGGATGCGGCCCGACGGATACGGGAACATCTCGAGCACGTAGTACTTCGGCCGCGGATCGGCGTTCAGCGTCTTGAAGACGCCCGCCTCCGCCCAGGCGTTGCGCCATTTCGCCTCGGACTCGCGCACATTGTAGCGTTCAGAACGCATCGCCGGATGGTCTCGCCAGGTGTCGTTGGATACTGTGTCGTCTTGATGGATTCGCGGCGCGACAAATCACGATTTGACCAGAGGGTCAAATGACGGCGCCCGCGGCGCAGCGAGCATGGATCAACAAGAATCTCGGGAAACCGCTCGACTGCGACAACGACGCATGACACTTTTACGACATTGCCGTGACCGCCGCGAAAGGAAATTTCTCGTATGAGCGCTCAGGATCCCGTCCTGCATTCGACCCCGATCCTCAGTCTGCGGCCAACCCAGATGTCGGTCGGCTTGCAGGAGGTCCGGCGCAAGCGTGACGAGTGGAAGACGCAGACTGCGACCGATCTGCAGAAGTTCCTCGCCCAGCACATGGTCCCGACGATCATCGGACCCGGCGGCGCGCATTATGTCATCGATCATCATCATCTCGCGCTAGCCCTGCACGAGGAGGGCGTCGACAGCGTGTTCGTCACCGCGGTCGCCGATCTCAGTCGCATGGCGGAAGACCATTTCTGGAACATGATGGATTTCAGGGGCTGGACCCACCCTTATGACGGCAAGGGCCGCCGTCGTCCTTACGCCGACCTGCCCAAGGTCGTGACCGGCCTCGTGGACGATCCCTATCGGTCGCTCGCCGGCGTGCTTCGCAACAACGGCGGATTCGCAAAGGATTCGACGCCTTTCGCCGAATTCTTGTGGGCGGACTTTTTTCGGCCGCGCATCAAGGTCAAGTCGATCAAGACGGACTTTCAGACGGCGATCGGCGAGGCGTTGAAATTGGCCAAGACGGGCGACGCGGACTACCTTCCTGGCTGGAGCGGTCCGCACGGCTATACACAGCCTTCCACATCGAAAGCCTCGAGCGAGAAGACGCGCGGCCCGAAAGCGGAGGGAACAGGCAAAAAGGTCAAGAAGGCCAAAGCCGCCTGAGCCTGACGATCAGCCTGCCCGGCGCGAATTGGCGGAAAGCGGCTGCAGCCGCTAAGACGCGGGCCTACGCCGGTCTTTGAGCCTATGTCGTCTTGAGCCTATGTCGTCACAGCCCCATTCGAGTCGCATTGCCGGACTGGCGTCGTTCGCTGTGGCGATCTTCGCGGTTTGCGTCGTGTCCATCGCCGCGCTCGACCGCGCAGGAGCGCCGGAGCGTCTCATCCTTGCGCTCGGCCCGATCCTGGCGCTGATCGCAATCGCCGTCTTCGGAATCGGCGGTCGCACCTCGACGCTCGCCTTGTTCATCGCGGCCGGCCGCCGCGCGCCGGCGTTCTACGCCGCGCTGGCCGTCGCAGCCGCCGCCGCTGGCGCGGCGCTCGGTCTCGGCCTGCGGCCGCCCCGCCCGCGGACCCGATCTGGTTCGGCGCGATGGTCGGCGTCGGGCTCGGCGCGGCGGCGCTCGGACCTCTCGTCCGGCGCTTTGGCGGCGCATCGCTCAGCGACGTCATCGCCACTCGTTTTCCGAACCCTTTGCTTCGGATCGCCTCAGGCCTTGTCGTCGCGGCGGCGGCGGCGCTCATGGGCCTCGCCGGCTACCGGACGGCCGTCGCGATCGCCGAAGCCCTGATCACGACCAGCCGCCCCTGGGCCGAAACGATCGTGGGCGCGGCGCTGCTCGCGTCCGTCGCCGCGGGAGGCCTTGCGAGCCTCGTCTGGTGCTCGGCCGCCACCGGCGCGGGCGTCGGCCTCATCGCCCTGATCGGCTGGGGTTTATCGTCAGAAACCGCCGCGACCCCCATGGCGATCGGGGAGCGGACTACATTGCTCCTCGCCTCGCTGACATCGCCCGAAGCGCTGGCCGTTTTCGGCGCGGCAACGATCGGCGCGGCCGGTCTGATCGGCGCGGCGCCGCCGACGGCAGGCTGTCGCGACGCGACCGCGGCGGTCAAATCCGGTCTCGGCGGAATCGTTCTGTTCGCCGCGCTCGCGGCGCTGGCTTTTTCCTCTGCGCCGATTGTCCTGGTCGACGGCGGCTTCGCCGGCGCGAGCCCGCTGGCGGGATCGCTGATTGGCGCGGCCACACTCGCCGCGGCGTTGGCGCTCGCCGGCCTCGGGGTCCTCGGCGTCTCCCGCGCATTTGGAGCGGCCCTGGCTCGACCGGCCAGACCTTTCCCGACGCTCGCAAGCGTGCGGCTTGCGCGCATGCGAATCGCCCAGGCGGCGGTCGTTGTCGCTTTCGCCTCGGCCGACAGCGCCGGCGTTGTCGATTCCGCGACCGCTTTGATCGGCGCGATGGCGCTCACGCTCGCGGTGACCGCGCCGATCGCGGCGCTCGCGGCGATACGACGCGCCGGGCCCCTTGCGGCGGCGGCGGCGATGTTGACGGCGACAGGGGTCGCAGCCGGTCGCTTTATTGCGGGGAGTTCGCCTTCCTCAGCGACAGAGCTCCTCGGCGACGCGCTCGCGGCCGGCGCGGCGGCCTTCGTCGTCGGATCGCTCGTCGCCCTTTTCGCGCCGCGTCGCGGCCCCGCGCCGACGCCGGGCCCGTTCGACCCGTTCTCAGGTCTCTCAGGCTGACGCCTTGAGCAGGCCCAGCGCTTCGTCGTAGACGCGCCGATCGCCTGCCGCGAGGATCCGGCCGCCCTTCGAGGCGTCCTCGCCCTCCCAGGTCGTGATGACGCCGCCCGCGCCCTCGATGATCGGCGCGAGCGCCACGACGTCGTGCGGCTTCAGGCCAGTCTCGATGACGAGGTCGACGAAGCCCGCCGCGAGCGCGCAATAGGCGTAGCAGTCCCCGCCGTAGCGTGAGAGCCGCGTCTTGGCCTCGACGCGACGGAAGGCTTCGAGGTCGGCTTCGTCCCGGATCAATGCCGGATTCGTGGTCGAAATCGTCGACTCGGCGAGGGAGGCGCAGGCGCGGGTTCGCAGCGTCCGGGTGGCCCATTCGGTCGGCGGCGCGTCGCCGCGGCTCGGGGCCAGCGTCCGCAACCGCGCCCGTTTGCCGTCGCCCGTGAAGCGCTCGCGGGTGAAAGGCTGCGCCATCATGCCGTACACGGGCCGGCCGCGGTGCATCAGCCCGATCAGCGTGCCCCAGGTCGGCATGCCGGAGATGAAGCTCTTGGTGCCGTCGATCGGATCGAGAACCCAGACATATTCGGCGTCGGCGCGGTCGACGCCGTATTCCTCGCCGATCACCCCGTGAGCGGGAAACGTCTGCCCGATCAATCGGCGCATCGCCGCTTCGGCGCCGCGGTCCGCCTCGGTCACCGGATCGAACACGCCTCCCTTGGACTTGTCCTCGGCTCCGATCGCACTGCGAAAAAATGGCAGAATCACCTCGCCGGAAACCTGCGCGAGGCGCTCGACGAACGCCGCAAAGTCTACGGCCGTCATCTCTTGTCCCCAAAATCGCCGGTTAAGCCATGCCATTCTCGCATATCAGCCATCCCCACTTTCAGCACCTCCGCCACGCCTCAACTCGTTGTTAACGGCGTAAGGCTTTGATTTTACGATTTTTATCTCAGACTCAAGGCTGGCGTCGCGTCCGAGTCGCAAGCCCGCGAGCAACGCCGTCGACCGAGCGCGGCGTAACGGAGGAAGAAAGCGCTTGCAAGACCGGCTCCGGGCGCCGATATTGTTGCGGTGCGGCATGACCTGCCGCATATGCCCTCCTTGGGCGTTTCCTCCCTAGACTGAAGGCCGCCGTGGAAACACTGGCGGCCTCCTTTTTTGCCCGGCGCGCCACCGGCGCCGGCCGAAAATGCTCGCCGCCGTCTCGCCCATTCGTTTCGCGCTGCAATATCGTTTGCTGCACCGCGTCATCTACCGCATTCATCGCTCGCTCACTCGGCCGCGAGGCTCTCTGGGCCTTCGGCCGCGGCGAACGCCCTCGCAAGGGCCTTTGCGGCGACAAAGAGATCGTCACGCAACGTCGACCAGCGCTCGTTTCGCACGATGCGGCGTTCGTCGAGGTAAATCGCCCGCGCGATTTCGATCTGAACGGCATGCACGCCTTCCGCCGGCGCGCCGAAACGCTCGGTGATGTAGCCCCCGGCGAACGGCTTGTTGCGCCGGACCCGGTATCCCGACGCTCTCAAACTCGTCTCCAGCGTTTCGATCACAAAGGGCGCGGCGCTCGCGCCGAAGCGGTCGCCGAGCACGATGTCCAGACCGCCGACGTCAGCGGCGTTGCTCGGCATCGAATGGCAGTCGATCAGCAACGCCTTGCCCGAATTGCCGTCGGGCGCGCGCGATGAGCGCTTCGAGCCGCGCGTGATAAGGCCGATACAGGGCCTCGATGCGCGCCAGGCCCTCTTTGACCGCAAGCGGCTGCCGGTAGATCGGCTGCGCGTCGCCAACCACCCGCGGGATCGTGCCGAGGCCGACGGCGACCCGAAGCGAGCGCGTGTTGGCGTAATCGGGAAGCGGGCCGTCGAAAACTTTCGGGTCGAGTTCGTAGGGCTCGCGATTGACGTCGAGATAGGCGCGCGGAAACAGAGCCCGCAACAGCGGCGCGCCGAGCGCCACGCAGGGCAAAAACAATTCGTCGACGAAGGCGTCCTCGGAGCGCCGGAGGGTCAGCGCGTCGAGCCGGGACGATTCGAGGAAATCTTCGGGATAGCGCGATCCTGAGTGCGGCGAGCTGAACACGAGCGCCGAAGTCAGGCGCGCCGGCTCGATCGTCTCGACGGGAGGATCGAATTCCGACAGCGCCGGCCTCTCGAATTCCTTCATTGCAGCTCCAGGAGGCACTACGCGCTTGCTCTCGGCGCGGGCATAGGCTTTATCATATGGGATCGCGAACGGCGGAGCGGCAAGATCCATTGCCGCCTTTCAAGGAATTTTTACCGGGGCGCCGGAGAGTTGCAAGCCTGAACAGGGGATGGGTATGCGTACGCCGGTCGAGATTTCGCCAAAGATCCTGCTCGCCGAGGACGACAACGACATGCGTCGGTTCCTCGTCAAGGCTCTGCAGAATGCCGGGTATGCCGTCGCCTCGTTCGACAACGGGATGTCGGCCTACAACCGCCTTCGCGAGGAGCCGTTCGAGCTTCTTCTCACCGACATCGTCATGCCGGAGATGGACGGCATCGAGCTCGCTCGCCGGGCGACCGAGCTCGACCCTGAAATCAAGGTCATGTTCATCACCGGCTTCGCTGCGGTGGCGCTCAATCCCGACAACAACGCCCCGAAGGACGCCCGCATCCTGTCGAAGCCGTTCCATCTGCGCGAGCTGGTCTCCGAGGTCGAGCGGCTCCTGAAAGCCGCTTAGCCGGCCGTCGGCGTCGGCGCCATGCGGCCCCTCGTCCTGGTCGCGCTTCTGATTCCCGGTCTCGCCGGCCTTTCGCCCTGCCCGGCTCTCGCGGACCCCTCGCGGCTCGACGCCATCCTTTCAGCGCAGGTTCTTCGCGTCGGCACGACCGGCGACTACCGGCCGTTCAGCGCCCTGGACAAGACGACCGGCGCCTATTCCGGCTTCGACGTCGACATGGCGAACGCGCTCGGCGAGGCGCTCGGCGTCAAGGTCGCGTTCGTTCCGACCGCCTGGCCCAGCCTCTCCCATGACCTCAAGGCCGGCGCGTTCGACATCGCCATGGGCGGCGTCTCGGTCACGCTCGACCGGCAGAAGATCGGCTTCTTCTCCGAGCCCTACCTTCGCGACGGCAAGACGCCGATCGCGCGCTGCGCCGACGCGCCAAAGTATCAGACGCTCGCCGACATCGACCGGCCCGCGGTGCGGGTGATCGTCAATCCCGGCGGGACCAACGAGCGCTTCGACCGCGCCCATCTCCATGAGGCGGAGATCGTCGTCCAGCCCGACAACACGGCGATTTTCGATACGCTCGCCGCCGGCGGCGCCGACGTGATGATCACGGACGCCTCGGAGACCCGTCTCCAGCAAAAGCTGCATCCGGACGCCCTGTGCGCGATCCACCCCGACAAGCCATTCGACTTCGCCGAGAAGGCCTACTGGATGGCGCCCGACCCCGCGCTGAAGGCCTTCGTCGACCAGTGGCTGCATATCATGAAGGAAAACGGTTCGCTCGACGCGGTCCGCGCCAAATGGCTTCAGTAGTTGAAGACGCGGATGCCGGCGCGTCCGCGTCTTCAAGGAATGAATGAGGCGCGATTCGAAAGGATCGGGTCTCGCTTAACCGTTAGGCCGTTCGTTAGCGGGTGAAATGGCCGCCGCCAAATCCGCCGTGGCCGCCGCCCATGTGGCCGCCGAAGCCGTGGTTGAAGCCGCCGGCGAAGTGGCCCCCGCCGTGGCCGACGCCATAGGCGCCGTATCGATGGCCATAACCGTAGACGCCAGGTCCCATAGCCATAGCCATAATCGCCGCCGTAGTACGGGTAACCGTATCCATAGTCGCTGCAGCCGCCATTATAGGGATAGCCGTACGGCCCGTAGCCGCACGCATAGGGATAGCCGGCGACGCCCGCCCCGAGAATGCCGCCGATCACGCCGGCCGCGACAGCGGCCCCGGGATTGTAGCCGTACCCCGAAACATAGCCGTGGTAGCCGTGTCGATAGGCGTGCCCATGCCCGACGTTCCGATACGCAACATGCCCGTAGGCGCGCGCATGCGCGCCATGATGCACGTAAGTTGCCGCATCCGCCCGCGGCATGGGAGCGATCGCCGCAGCCGCAGTTGCGGCGGCGGCGAGAAAAACATTGCGAACAGCAGTGAAAGTCATAGGGATCTCCACAAGACGTGCTTTGGCCTCTGAGGCCACACGCCCCCCGACTTCCTTAACAAGTTATGTTGAACCCCGGTTGCTTCAAGTCCGCTTAATATTTCTTAATATTTCCTTTGTTAATCGCACATCCGTGACGGCCAGTTACCGGCGACGTATTCTTTTCGTAACCGTCCGGCCACTCGGACCGAGTGTGTCAAATATTCTACTGTTAGTCGAACTTCACTTCGGTCACAGTCCACCAGGCCGCCCAAAGCGCTTGCCATCATTCAGGTGCGAAACCTCGTTGGGCCGTTATCGAACACCCAACGATTGCGCCGCTATTCGGTTCCAATCGGGGCTTGACGCCCGCGCGACGGTGCCTATCTGAGCGCCGTTAGCACTCACCCCGATCGAGTGCTAACTGCATTTCGCGCCCCGAAAATGGGCGCTCTCGCGAGAGGAAAGTTCACTCATGAAATTCCGTCCCCTGCATGACCGCGTCGTCGTCCGTCGCCTCGAAGGCGAGGAGAAGACGAAGGGCGGCATCATCATCCCGGACACCGCCAAGGAGAAGCCGCAAGAGGGCGAAATCATCGCCGTCGGCCCCGGCGGCCGCGACGAGAGCGGCAAGCTGATCCCGCTCGACGTCAAGACCGGCGACAGGGTGCTGTTCGGCAAGTGGAGCGGCACCGAAGTCAAGATCGACGGTCAGGAACTCCTGATCATGAAGGAGTCCGACATCATGGGCGTGATCGGCTGATCGGACGGCATGGCAGTGGCAGTAGCGAATGGAATCCCGCCGCCGCTGACCATCGCCACTCGCCGATCGCCATTCGCCATTCCTAACCAGGAGATCAAGCCACATGGCTGCCAAAGACGTACGTTTTTCCACCGACGCGCGCGAGCAAGATGCTGCGCGGCGTCGACATTCTCGCCAACGCCGTCAAGGTGACGCTCGGCCCCAAGGGCCGCAACGTCATCCTCGACAAGTCGTTCGGCGCCCCGCGCATCACCAAGGACGGCGTCACCGTCGCCAAGGAGATCGAGCTCGAGGACAAGTTCGAGAACATGGGCGCGCAGATGGTGCGCGAAGTCGCCTCGAAGACCAACGACACCGCCGGCGACGGCACCACGACCGCGACCGTGCTCGCCCAGGCGATCGTCAAGCGAAGGCGCCAAGTCGGTCGCCGCCGGCATGAACCCGATGGACCTCAAGCGCGGCGTCGACCTCGCGGTCGCCGAAGCCGTCAAGGACATCGCCAAGCGCTCCAAGAAGATCAAGGACTCGGCCGAAGTCGCGCAGGTCGGCACGATCTCGGCGAACGGCGACAAGTCGATCGGCAAGATGATCGCCGACGCGATGCAGAAGGTCGGCAACGAGGGCGTCATCACGGTCGAGGAGGCCAAGAGCCTCGAGACCGAGCTCGACGTCGTCGAGGGCATGCAGTTCGACCGCGGCTATCTCTCGCCCTACTTCATCACCAACGCCGAGAAGATGGTCGCCGAGCTCGAGGACGCCTACATCCTCATCCACGAGAAGAAGCTCTCCTCGCTGCAGCCGATGCTGCCCGTGCTCGAGGCGGTCGTGCAGACCGGCAAGCCGCTCGTCATCATCGCCGAGGACATCGAGGGCGAGGCGCTCGCCACCCTCGTCGTCAACAAGCTGCGCGGCGGCCTCAAGGTCGCGGCGGTCAAGGCGCCGGGCTTCGGCGATCGCCGCAAGGCGATGCTCGAGGACATCGCCATCCTCACCGGCGGCCAGATGATCGCCGAAGACCTCGGCATCAAGCTCGAGAACGTCACGCTGCAGATGCTCGGCAAGGCCAAGCGCGTCCGCATCGAGAAGGAGAACACCACGATCATCAACGGCGCCGGCAAGAAGGCCGACATCGAGGCGCGCGTCGGCGCAGATCAAGGCGCAGATCGAGGAGACCACCTCGGACTACGACAAGGAGAAGCTGCAGGAGCGTCTGGCCAAGCTCGCCGGCGGCGTCGCGGTGATCCGCGTCGGCGGCGCGACCGAGGTCGAGGTCAAGGAGAAGAAGGACCGCGTCGACGACGCCCTCAACGCCACCCGCGCGGCGGTCGAGGAAGGCATCGTTCCCGGGCGGCGGCGTCGCGCTGCTGCGCGCCAAGGCGGCGGTCGCCAAGCTCAAGAGCGAGAACGCCGACGAACAGGCCGGCATCAACATCGTGCTGCAAGGCGCTCGAGTCGCCGATCCGCCAGATCGTCGAGAACGCGGGCGTCGAAGGCTCGATCGTGGTCGGCAAGATCCTCGAGAACAAGTCGCAGACCTACGGCTTCGACGCCCAGACCGAGCAGTACGTCGACATGATCGAAGCCGGCATCGTCGATCCGGCCAAGGTCGTGCGCACGGCGCTGCAGGACGCGGCCTCGGTCGCGGGCCTGCTGATCACCACCGAGGCGATGGTCGCCGAAGTGCCGAAGGACAAGCCCGCGATGCCGATGGGCGGCGGCGGCGGCGGCGGCATGGGCGGCATGGACTTCTAAGTCCGCGTCTCCCTCGCAAGAGATACGGAAAGGGCGGCTTCGGCCGCCCTTTTTATCGCCGGATGCGTTCTCAGGGAATCGCGTTGCTCGCGGCGATCGACAGGCGCTTGGCGAAGGCCTTCACCAGCTTCTTGAGGCCGGCGTCCTTGATCAGGGCGACCGCCTTCGCCGGGTCGACCCATTGCAGCATGCGTTGCTCGAACTCCGGGAAGACCTCGGCCTGCCGCTTCACCAGCAGCGGATAGACCTTGACCTCGCAGGTCGCCTCGACGCCGGCTTCGTCGAGCGCCTTTTCGTAAGTGAACGTCCCGATCGGCTTGACGCCAATCCGGCCGGTCACGCCGGCTTCTTCGTAGGCCTCGCGCGCGGCGGCCTTCGGCGGCCTGAGGCCCTTGATCGGCCAGCCCTTGGGAATGATCCAGCGCCGGGTCCGCCGCGTGGTGACGACCAGGATTTCCAGCGCCGCCTCCGGCGTGAATCGATAGGGCAGCGCGCCATACTGGACGCGCACCGCGGCTTTCGCCTTGCGTTTGCTGGGCTTTCGAGGAATCCTCGGCACTCCCTTTCCCGCGCGCGGCGCGGGCTCCGCGATCTACCGCCGACAAACCGTCCAAACAACCCCGCGAACGTCCAAGACGCGCGGACATCGGTCACTTTCCGTGACGCGCGGCCTTCTTTCCCGGCGCGCCGTTTTGGGGCACGAGAACCCCGAGCAGCTTTTCGGCGGCCTCGAGCACCTTCGGGTCGAGCGGACGGGGATCGAGCGACACGCCCTTCGACAGACGGTCGACCATGATCCGCAAGGCGGCGAGCCGTCCGTAAGGCTTGTCGTTGGCGGGAATGAGATGCCACGGCGCCCGATGGGTCGAGGTCTTCTGCATCATGTCCTCGATCGCCTGCTCGTAGTCCGCCCAGCGGGCGCGGTTGCGGAAATCCTCATAGGACAGCTTCCAGCGCTTGAGCGGATCGCTCAGCCGGCTGCGGAACCGGCGGATCTGCTCTTCCGGCGTGATGTGGAGAAAGAGCTTCACGATCCTCATCCCGTCGGCGATCAGCATGCGCTCGAAGTCGTTGATCTCGTCATAGGCCCTCTTCCACTCTTCCCCTGTCGCAAAGCCCTCGACGCGCTCGACCATGACGCGGCCGTACCACGAGCGGTCGAACACGACGATCTGGCCGTGCTGCGGCAGCCGCTCCCAGAAGCGCTGGAGATAGTGCAGCGTCTTTTCGCGCTCCGTCGGCGCGGCGATCGAGTGGACCTTGAAGCTGCGCGGATCGAGCGCCCAGCCGAGCCGCCTGACGACGCCGCCCTTGCCCGCCGTGTCCCAGCCCTCGAGCACGACGACCGCGCGGTTCGGGCTGGCGAGATAGGCCTGCTGGATGCGCTGGAGCGTCTCCTGGAACTCGGCGAGGCGCCGCTCGTAGTCGGCGAAGTCGACGGCGGGAAAATGCCGGATGTCGGCGAGGCGAGGGTGTCGGGTGACGACGAAGTCGGCGGTTTTCATGGTTCGCCCCAGCAAATCGAAACACCGTCGACAATGAGGCTTTTGAGCGCCGGCGCCAAGCTGGCGAGGGAGCCGGCGCTCCCCAAGGCGCGTCGGAAGACGGGCGTCCCCCGGACGCCCCAATCGGGCGGCGAGACCCCGCCCTGCGGTCTGTCAGCTTGGCGGGATCATTCGACAAACGCCCGCGCCCCGCGAGGCCTGCCCGTTCGTTCACCTTGCCAACATTTCACCCCCGCGCAACGCGGCCGCCCTTCATTTGCCCGCTCGCCTCTGCTAGGGCGCGCGTTCCCGTCTTCCCGCCCGCTCGAAGGTCGAAGCCCCATGCGCATGCTGAGCCTCGCCGTTTTCGCCGTCCTCGCCCTCGCGATCGGCGCCTACGAGGAAAGCGGCATGACGATCCTGATCGGGATCGTCGTCGGCGCTGGCGGCCGTCGCCTCCCTGCCCCGCTGGCGGCTCTCGACCTTCCTGACGATGCTCTCGGAACTGTTCGTCGCCGAGACGGTGATCTTCGGCGTCGCTCGACCTCGTCGCCCTGCTCGGCTACTGGCCGAAGGCCTACGAGGACTATGCAGCTCCCGACCTATCTGCCGCTCGCGACCGCGATCTTCGTTCTCGCCATCTTCGCGGTCTCGCATTTCGGCATCGTCCGGCGGATGATGCGCGATCGCCGACCCGTTCTTCGACGCCCGGACGCCGATCTCGATCCGTCCCTGGCCGCTGCCCCGAATGATCGCGCGCCAGGACGTCTACGCCCGCGATCAACGTCTGGTTTCTGATCCTGATCAACCAGTTCCAGGTCGCGCTCGGCCTCCGGTTCAACTTCTTGCAGCGCGATTTCGGCAACGCCATCCAGGTCGCCGACGAGGCCCATCGCGCCGAATTCTGGCATCAGCTCCTCTACGTCTTCGTGCCGCTGGCCTTCATCGCCATCCTCGCGCGGCCTGGTCGAGTTCTTCGTCGCCTCGAATTTCGTGCTGCAATGGCGGCGCTGGATGACGGCGTCGTTCACCTCGCGCTGGCTCATCCACTCGATGCACTACAAGCTCGCGCTCGGCGCCGCCGAGGCCGACAACCCCGACCAGCGCATCTCGCAGGACGTCGGCGGCTTCATCAACGGCAGCGGCACCGGCATCAATTCCGGCAACGCCGGCATCTACAACTACACGATCCAGCTGATCTCCTCGGCGACCAACCTCGTGTCGTTCTCGATCATCCTGTGGGGGATCTCGAACGCGCTGAACGCGCCGATCTTCGGCGTCCGAGATTCCCGGCTTCCTGTTCTGGGTCGCGGTGCTCTACGCCGCGGCTCGCGACCGGCGTCACGCATCTCATCGGCCGCAGCCTGTCGCGCCTCTATTTCCGCCAGCAGGCGGTCGAGGCGAACTTCCGCTTCGATCTCGCGCGCATCCGCGAATACAGCGAGCAGATCGCGCTGCTCAAGGGCGAGGACCGCGAGATCGACCGCGCCGGGACGGTGTTCGACGACGTCTTCCACACCATCCAGCGCATCATCCGGGTGCGCACCTGGCTGATCGCCTTCAACCAGTTCTACAGCCAGATCTCCGTCATCATTCCCTATCGTCGTGGTCGCGCCGTTCTATTACATGAAGGTGGTCGACTTCGGCCGCTTCAGCCAGTCCGCCGACGCCTTCGGCGCCGTCAACGGCTCGATGAACTTCTTCGTCGACCGCTACATCGGGCTCGCCGATTTCAGCGCCGCCGTCCAGCGTCTGACTACGTTCGAGGACTCGTTCGAGCGCGTCCGCGCGCGAGGAGACGCGCGAGCCGCGCATCACGACGGTCGCGGCCGACGGCCCGATCCTGTCGCTGCCCGACGTCGACCTCGCGCTGCCCGACGGCCGCAAGCTCGCCCATGTCGGCGACCTCGCGCTGGTGCCGCAGGAATCGACGCTGGTCGTCGGCCCCTCGGGCGTCGGCAAGTCGACGCTGTTCCGCGCCATCTCGGGCCTCTGGCCGTTCGGCTCGGGCGAGATCCGGCAGCCGGCCTACGCCAAGCTGATGCTGCTGCCGCAGCGGCCCTATATCCCGATCGGCGCGCTGCGCGACGCCCTCGCCTATCCCGGCCGAGGCCTCGACCTTCTCGGACGCGGAGCTTGCGCGACGCGCTCGATCAAGGTCGGCCTCGGCGAGCTTCCAGAACCGGCTCGACGAGCACGACAACTGGCAGATGCGCATGTCGGGCGGCGAGCAGCAGCGCCTCGCGGTCGCCCGCGCGCTTCTGGCGCGGCCGGACTGGCTGTTCCTCGACGAGGCGACCGCTTCGCTCGACGAAAAGAGCGAGGCCGACCTCTACCACGCCATCGCGAAGACGCTGCCGGACACGACGCTGGTGTCGATCGGCCACCGCTCGACGCTGAACGCCTTCCACAAGCGCCGCATCGCCTTCACGCCCCACGGCGACGCGCCGGCGACGGTCGAGGCGGCGGCGATGTAGGGCGCGCCGCTTCCGCCGTCAGGTCCTGGCGCCGGGCGCGCCCGGCCGTTCGGTTTCGACCTATTGCGGTCGAAGCAGACCCTGCGCGCCTGAGGCTCTGTTCGGCGAATTGCGGCCGTCAATGACGCCCGGGCGTCCGCCCCTCGCCGGCGGCGCGGCTCCGGCCGGGACGGCGCCGCATTGCACGCTATCTCTGGTCGGACTCCCTCAAGTCATTGGGTGGTAAAGTTACCACAGTCGTTCGAATAACAATCGAAGGGTCGAAGACCGGATTGTCACCCTGCCGAAGTGGCGTGAGTCTCCTTGAGGGAGGTATACATGTTCGGTAAATTTGCCCTGGTTCAAATCGCTCTTGTAGCGCTCACTGGCTCGGCGGTTGCAGCCGATCTTCCGACGCGCAAGGCGCCGCCTATCCTTGCGCCGCCGCCGCCCTATTCCTGGACCGGCCTTTATGTCGGCGCGGAGGTTGGCGAGGCATGGGGCAGCGACCACGCCGGCGCGAATGTGTTTGATCCTGGGAAGGCCGGAACGCCTGGAACCCCCGGAACGCCAGGGACGCCGGGAACTCCGGGCTCGCCCGGCATCCCGGGGACGCCGGCAGACGTCGTCCCGGGATGCGTCCCTCCGGACAGCCCGCTATGCATCATCAAACCCGCCGTCCCGGCGGTCCCGGCGGTTCCTGCCGTCCCTGCGACCCCCGGAACTCCGGGAACTGCGTCAGTCCCGGCGATTTCTCCGTTGTTCGCCGCCGGTTCGTTTGGCGCCGCGTCTCAAGGGGTGATCGGCGGCGCGCATATCGGATACAATTACCAGTTCAGACGGTTGGTCTTTGGCCTCGAGGGCGTGATCGACGGCAGCAATCTGAAGGCGACAGGGGTGGGCGTTCCAGGCTTCGCCGATGCCGTCAACGCGCCTCTTCAGGCTGACATTCTTGGTCGCCTCGGAATCGCGTTCGATCGCGTCCTGATCTACTCCGCCGGCGGCGCAGCGATGGCGGGCGTCAGCAACGCCTATACTGCGGCTATCGTCGGCCCCCCGTCCTTGCTGCTGGCCAGCAAGCTCTCTCACACGCGCGCCGGCTGGACGATCGGTGGTGGAGTCGACTACGCGATCAACAACAACTGGTCAGTCGGAGTACAGTATCGCTACTCGGATTTTGGTCATTTCACCAACTCCCCGACGGCAATTTTTTCCGACCCCGGCGGCTGGGTGTCGGCGCAGCATCATCTGGTCGAAAACCAGATTCTATTTGAACTCAATTACAAAATAGATGTGTTTACAGCAAATCCAAGATTCGGGAGCTGATGCAGATCAGCGAGAATTCGCACGAGATCATTGTCAATTACTTGGCTCGGAGTGTTTGCTCACGAGTGGCCTCTTTTTGGACAAAATACATTGATACTTCAGTTTACCTTGCGGGTTTAGATATTCTGGGGCCATGATGAAATATAAACTTATTACTTATGTGTTTGCGGCATTAACTTATACAACTGGCGCCTATGCAGAGACGGTAACCTATAATGGATTTGATTATAATGGCTACGGCGCCGGTGAACTGGGGCTCATTACCACCACCGGTATGATTGAGGCTTTTTGTTTGGGCCCCCCCACCCCTGTGCTGTGGAGCGGAACTTACAATGAGGAAATGCTCACCCCTGGACTCTCGTATCCCGAGCTTCCAGGGCCTTTGAGTAATGCTCAAGTTGGAGAGATCGGCGCGCTGGTCCTCGACGGCGAGCAGTGGATCGCGACGCAAGCGTCACCGGCCGAAGCCGCGGCGGCCATCGCGATAGCTATCTGGCGCGTGGAAGGCTATGGTTTTCCATATTCCGTGAGCTCGTTCGGGACCGCGTCTTCGGCCTGGATCAATACGGAATCCGATTGGTACTACAACGCGGCCACCTCAGGCGCTCTTAACCCTTACTACAACGTCGGTATACTGTACGATGACGGCAATCAGCCGCTCGTGACCCTGATTCCCGAGACGAGTACTTGGCTCATGATGCTGACCGGGTTCTCTCTCTTGGGCTGGGCCCGCTTTTTCCCGCCCAGGAAGGCATTGCACTCGGTCCGGGCAGGCCTTTCGTAGATCCCGTGATCTGAGCACAAGCGTTTCGACGACGGTTTCGCTATTCGGACCGTCCGGAGCGCGAGAGCTCGTGAAGCGCGCGAGACACTTCCAAAAAATTGGCCTTGAGCGTCTTTCTCAAGATGCGCATCCGGTGCACTTCGACAGTTCGCGGACTTATTCCGAGCGCTAAAGCGACGTCCTTGGTGGGTCTTCCCTCGATCACCAATTTCAGGACCTCCCGTTGGCGACAGGTTAAATTGTGAAAATGCGCTCGAATTTCAGTCTCTAACAGATCGCGCACAGGCCTCGCGAACTCGATATCTGGATCGGCTGGCGAGTCCAGGACGGCGACAAGTTGCTCCTGAGGGATCATCTGATCCAGCCTCCTTAAGGCCTATCCCGGAGAATTAAGGCCTATTCCGGAGAAGCGCCCGGCCCGAGCGCAAAACGCGCAGACCTGTCCTCCACAATGGGCCATCCGGCCTAGGCGCCGCGAGTACAACTCGATTTATGACAATCGGCTGGGACGCTGGCTGTTCAATATTGACCACGTACTCCTGAAATCCGAGCGGCCTGGCCTCTTAAGCGCGCGACCGCGCGGAATCCGAAGAGGCGTTCGCCGTCGTGCTCGCTGGGGTTGTTGAAACGGAAGCCAAAGAGGTCCGCCTGAATTTATCGTTTCAGCCGTCACCAAGTACTCGTGACTGATCGTGTTCAATTTGTCGCGTAAACGTCAACGGCGCTATGTAAGCATCGCCTCATTAAAAAACCACTATTATACGTTTCGTTAAATTATGCTTGCCAACTCGAACAATTCGTGTCAGAATTATTTGTTGCTAAATGAAATAAGGGCAGCAGGAGGCTCGCCATGCCGAGGGCGATGCGTACGGCCGCGCAGATGGAAAAGCTGCGCTTCATCGATCATCTACAGTGGACTGAGATCGCGAGGATCGCGGACTGCTCGCCGACCTACGCGGAGGACGAGGTCTGGGGCTTGAGATACAGCCGCGCGCGCTATTGGGACTGGTCGCCCGAAGAGTCGGTTCAGTACGCAAAGGGAAATATCAAGCAATGAAGCGCGCGATAAAGGAAAAGCCGCGCAGGGAAGGTCAAGCGGCTGGAGCCCCGGGGGCGCCCGCGAAACCCTAAGTCGGTCCGCGCCCCCGCTCCAGTCGCTGCTCAACTGTCCGCCGGATCAGCGGCCGCAGCCGAGTCGCTCGCAAAGCTCCGGCGTCGTGTCGTTGGCTATGGTCGCGTGTCCCGCCGCCGTCGGATGGAAGGCCCCGCCTGTCGCCCGTCCGGAAAGGTCGAGCACCCCGAAGGCGCTTTGGTCGAGATAGGTCTGGGGCCTCTGATTGATGGAGAGGAAAACGTCGTTCATGGTGCGGAACAGCCGCGTGCGGCTCCGGTACGGCCCAAATTGGGTCGGCGCGAACGGCAGAAACTCCGCCGTCCCGTAGGAGCAGCCGCCCGCCTCCGCCCGCGGCACATGCATCGATTCCGGGTTGAGTTCGCAGCTGAGATTGGCGAAATCCTGCGCCGTGAAACACGACTGGCCGGCGGGAGGATGGCTTTGCCGGTCCGTCGTCGCGCACACCCCGCGCTTCGCGTAATCGGACGTATAGGCGGTGACCACGTCGAAGGCCGGAGGCCGAAGAGCGAAGGCCGCGAGACTTTCGTTCAGTTTCACCCGCGCGTGCTCGACGTCCCTCTCGACCTGGTCGCTCGACGGATATTGCGCGAGCGCGCCGCCCAACGCCAAGGAGCCGCTGCATGCGCTCGCGAACGGGAGCGTCGGCAGGGTCGCGATCGTCAGCCCGGCGTTGCCCTGAGGGCAGAGAACGCCGCTCTCGTTTTCCAAAGCCGGCGGATAGACGGCGACGATCACATGCGAAGGGTCGATCCCGAAATCAGGCAGCATGTACTGATCGAGAACCGTCCGTAACAGCCCGTAGCGGCTGTCGAGTCGGGCGAACAGGCTTCCCGTCGGCGCGCAACGCTGGGTCCCGTCGAAGCAGGGCGCGGCTGCGCCGGCGCTGGCGCGCAGGACCGGGTCCTGCAGAATGATCGCCGCCGCCCAGCCGGCGAAGCCGACGTCATTGACGCCGATGTCGAGCAAAAGCGCGTCGGCCGAGCGCTTGAAGACATTGGTCGGCCCACAGCGCATGACGGCGCGGCGCAGAGCGGGAGCGGCGGCGCCGTAGTATCCGGGCGCCTGCTCCTGTTGGGACGTCGGCGCCTCGGTCGGTCCGCACCACGGATGGCCGGAGGCGCAATACGGCCGGAACGCGTCGGGCTGGCAGATCTCCTGATAGGCCAGTCCGATTTCGGAGCGGCTTCCGATCACGCCCTTGTCGGTCGAGGCGCTCCATTCGACGCCGTTATAGCCGTAGAGGACGCCTTCCGGGATCGTCGCGCCCGAGCAGCCATAGGGCAGGATCGTGAAGGACTGGTGGGGGTCCTCGAGCGCGGCGCCGAGCGCCGTCCGGATCTGCCACGAATAGACCGAGCGATGGCACCAGCGGTCGGTCCATTGCGCGCGCGTGTCCTTCGCGGCGAGGGACACAGGATCGGGATCGCGAGCCGGAAGATTGCCCCCTGTCCAGGGCGCGCCGGAGAACAGGGCGAGGCGCTCCGGATTGCCTTCGCCGGAGGTGAAGGAGTTGCCGAAGCCGATCACCAGACGGTCTTGCGGAGAGACCATCACGCTCGCCTGAGATGCGTCCGGCGAGGTCCGGGTGACGATGGTCTGGCCCGCGACCGACTTGGGATCGCCCGGATTCGAGGGGACGACGATCCGCAGCTCGCGGCAATCGGCCGTGACCTTCGTCGACCCGGCCTGAAGCGCGCGCTGCGTTGCGGCGACGAACCCCGAGGGATCGGCCGGCGCGGCGACGGCTCCCGTAAAGCTCCATTGGCAGGGCTGCCCAGCCGCCGCGGCGGGATCGAAAATGCGGACGATCCATCCGGGCGGGCGCACATAGTCGCCCCAGACCGCGCAGCCGCTATGCAGGCGCTGGACCGGATTCCAGCAGGTGGCGGTGGAGCCGGTCAGCGTCGCCTCTTGCGGGCGCGACGGCGACCGCTCGCGGACGAGAAGACTGGCCCATCCACGCCGGTCGAGCTCCAGTTCCGAAACCGGCGGCGGCCGTCCCTCCTCGGCTCTCAGTTGCTTGATCAGCTGATAGGGCGTGGCGTCGTCATCGCGCGGCCATTCGATCGGCCAGCTCTTTCTGAGGTCGCCAGCCTCGCCGAGCTTCGTCCCCCAGAAGCCCCCGCCGTTCAAGAACTCTTCGAGTTGCAGCGGCGTCGGACTGGCGCCCTTCTCCGCGACATAGAGGTCGCGCGCGACCCGCTGCATGGCGGCGTCGGACGGATAGAGAAAATAGCGGAAGTTGCGCTCGATCTCCCAATCGAGGGCCAGGGCCGCATGCGGCGCGAACATCGCCAGAACGAACGTCGTCGAAAGCAACCGGCTCGCAATCATGGGGGTCCCCTCCCGCGTCACCCTGGCGCCGGGGCTTCGGAGCCCCGGCTCCGAAGACCGCGCCCGACGGCCCTATATTGAACTACCCCGCGGGTCTGTGCGGACGATCACACGAGGGCGCGCCGGGCCGGAGACCTAAGCCGCGACGATCGAACGAGACAACCCGCTGAGATCATGGAGTCGTGAGACGAAATGCCCGCCATGACGATCCATAAACTCTTGAAATCATTACGCTTCGGTCGGCAGTCCGCGCAATCGGACGAGACAGGCGACGGCCGCCTGTCCTCATCAGAGCGAGCGGGCGAGGCGGGCCGAGCCGCGCGGGCCCTTGATCACCAGGTCGCCGTTGACCAGATCCCAGGTCGGATTGCCGATCAGGGTCGACAGAAAGCCGATCTCGAGCTGCATGACGTCCTTGGGGCACTGCTTCTTGGTCAGCGCGAACGGACCGACCATCAGGTGCTGGTCCTTGACCGGATAGAGCGTCGCCGACCAGGAATTGCAGCCGGTGAAGCCGGAGCCGCGCAGACTCCCGTCGATCTTCAGGCTGGCGTCGAGGCCGTCCGGCACGGGCTTGCCGTTGAGCTCCTTCAAGCGACCAGGTCTGGTCGAGGGGAAAGTTCTTCTGCAGCGGCGGCAGCGGCTTCGGCGTCTTGTCCTCCTCGTCCACGCGGCCCCTTGGGCGGCCCGGCGAGAGCCGGGCGCGGCCAGGCCCAGGACGGCGACGGCGAGAGCGGCGGCCAACAGAGACTTGCAGCATGCGTTTCGACACCCTGCGATTCGGAGGCCTACGGCCTCCTGGTTTGGCGCTATATCGAGCGGCGCTTCGGCCGCGCAATCGGGGCCATGGCCGAGAAGCGTGCGTTTTTTGTGGCGGGGTCGCCACCCCTTGAAAAACGGTCCCGTCGCCCCAGATCATGAGGTGCGGGGCCCATGACGGGACCGCAAGCGGCAAGCGCAGCCGATAGGGGCGCTTTTCCGCTCATGTCGCTCAATGAGGATGTGAACCCATGCTGAACTATGATCTCTCCCCGTTCTATCGCTCCACCGTTGGATTCGACCGCCTGCTGTCGATGCTCGACAAGGCCGTCGGCGCCGAGCAGAACGCGCCCGCCTATCCGCCCTACAACATCGAGCGGACCGGCGAGAACGCCTACAGAATCACGCTCGCCGTCGCCGGCTTCGGCGAGAAGGAGCTTTCGGTCGAAACGCGCGAGAGCACGCTGACCGTGCGCGGCTCCAAGGAAACGACGGCCAAGGACGAGAAGCGCGACGTGCTCTATCAGGGCATCGCCGCCCGCGCGTTCGAGCGCCGCTTCCAGCTTGCCGACCACGTCGTCGTGACCGGCGCGGTCAGCGAGAACGGGCTCCTGCACATCGATCTCGTCCGCGAAGTGCCCGAGGCCCAGAAGCCCCGGACGATCGCCATCAACGGCGGCGGCAAGGCCTCCGAAGACGATCGAGGCTGCGCCCGAGAAGCACGCCGCGTAACGCGAGCGGATCGGTCTGAACGAGGGGCGTCCGAAAGGACGCCCTTTTTTGTCGGAGGGCGGCGTCTCGCCGCCCACAGGGCGTCCGGAAGGGCGCCCGTTTTGACGGTGCGCGAGACGCGCGCCCTCCGCTAGGGCGCCGGCGCCCCGGCAAGCGCCGCGAGCCGGTCGATTTCGCCGTCCTGGGTCTCGAACGACGTGACCAGCCGGACCAGCGTCTCCCCGGCGCGCGGCGCGCGCTCGGCCGCGAGCGAACGCGTCGTCCACAGGTGGAACTTCGCGCCCGCGTCGCGCCAGGCCGCGACCGTGGCGTCGGGCGCGACGACAAACACCTCGTTCGCCTCGCGTCGGCCAGGCGAGCCGCACGCCCGGCGCAGCCGACAGGCCGCTGGGCGAGCCGGCGCGCCGCGGCGTTCGCGCGCTCCGCGAGCCGCAGCCAGAGGCCGTCCTTGAGGTAGGCCTCCATCTGCGCGCCGAGAAAGCGGCCCTTGGACAGCGTGTGGCCGCCGCGCTTGCGCAGGTAGGCGAAATTCTCCGCAAGCGCGGGATCGAAGAACACCACCGCCTCGCAGGCGAGCGCGCCGTTCTTGGTCGCGCCGAACGACAGCGCGTCGATCCCGGCCCGCCAGGTCATGTCGGCGGGCGACGCGCCGCTGCGACACGATCGCGTTGGCGAAGCGCGCGCCGTCCATGTGGGTCCTGACGCCGTCGGCGCGCGCGATGCGGCAAAGCTCGGCGATCTCGCTCGACGCTGTAGATCGTTCCGGCCTCGGTCGCCTGCGACAGCGACAGCGCGCCGGGCTGCGCCGACTTGACGAGCCCGCGCGGAAAGCGCGCGAGCGTCTCCCGCAGAGCGTCGGGCGTGATCTTGCCGCCCTCGCCCGGGATCCCGACCAGCTTGGCGCCGCCGGTGAAAAAGTTCCGGCGCGCCGCATTCGTCGTCGTGGATGTGCGCCTCCTCGTGGCAGAACACCGCCTCCCAGGGCCGGACGAGCGCCGAAAGCGCAAGCGCGTTCGCCGCCGTTCCGGTCGCCACCAGGAACGCCTCGACTTTCGTTTCGAACACGTCGCTGAGAGCATCGCCGTCGCCGCGCGCCGTGAACGCGTCGGCGCCGTAGGCGGGCGCGTTGACCCGCGACGACGTCGCGATCGCCTCCAAAATCTCCGGCGCGACGCCGGCGCCGTTGTCGCTCGCGAAGTTCATTGCGTGCTCCCTGTTTGCTCTTTGCCGCCCCCGGCGCCGCATTTTTCGGCGCCGTGGCAATTCGGCGGCGCCTGCGCGCCGCCGCGCCAAAAATTCGTCCGCCTTCCGCTTGTCTCGCCGAGCCATTTCTGGCAAGGTCCCCAAATAGGACAGTTTTGCTGACCATTTTTGCGGTCGAGGCGCGGAGCCTCGCCGCGCAGCAGAAGTGCGGGGCCACGGCGTTGTCGTATCGAACGACGAAAGCGGATAGAAAAAAATCCGACGCGTGACGCCTTCCGGCTGCGCGCGGCGCAGCCCCTGCTAGTCCACGACGCCCTCAAAATTTGGAATGACAGTTGCATATAGGCGGCGACTGTGCCCCGGGGAGCAGAACAAGATGAACGCCACACCCCATGAGACGCTCGATCGAGAGCCGCGCGCCGCGCGCGATCTCCGCGCCGGCGCCGATCCGCTCACTCCCGGCGCGCAGGGCCTCTACGATCCCGCCAAGGAGCACGATTCCTGCGGCGTCGGCTTCGTCGCCGACATGAAGAACCGCAAGTCGCACGCCATCCTCGAGAAGGGCCTCCAGATCCTGGTCGAACCTCGACCACCGCGGAGCGGTCGGGGCCGATCCGATGCTCGGCGACGGCTGCGGCGTGCTGACCCAAATTCCGCACGCGTTCTTCGCGTCGGAATGCGAGAAGCTGGGCTTCGCCCTGCCGGAGCCGGGCCATTACGCCATCGGCCAGTTCTTCATGCCGCGCGACGCCGCGGCGCGCGAAGCAGGTGCGGGAGACGGTGAACTTCGCCGTGAACGGCGAGGGCTTGCGGGTGCTCGGCTGGCGCGACGTGCCGGTCGACAGTTCCGTGCTCGGCGAGCGCGTCAAGGCGGTCGAGCCGGTGATGCAGCAGATTTTCATCGGACGCGCTCGCCAAACTCGCCAGCGAGGACGATTTCGAGCGCCGGCTGTTCATCATCCGCAAGGTGATCTCGAACCGGCTCTACGACACCAAGGACCTGCAGCTGGCCGAGTATTATCCGGTGTCGCTGTCGGCCCGCACGATCTGTCTACAAGGGCATGGTGCTGGTGAACCAGCTCGCGCCCTATTACCGCGACCTTCAGGACCCGCGCTACGAGACGGCGCTGGCGCTGGTGCATCAGCGTTTCGCCACCAACACCTTCCCGTCCTGGCGCCGCGCGCATCCTTACCGGATGGTCGCGCACAACGGCGAGATCAACACGCTGCGCGGCAACCTCAACTGGATGGCGGCGCGGCAGGCGAGCGTCGATTCGGAACTGTTCGGCAACGACATCCAGAAGCTGTGGCCGGTCTCCTACGAGGGGCAGTCGGACACCGCCTGCTTCGACAACGCGCTCGAGTTCCTGGTGCGCGGCGGCTATTCGCTGAGCCACGCGATGATGATGCTGATCCCGGAAGCCTGGGCGGGCAATCCGCTCATGGACGAGGAGCGGCGCGCCTTCTACGAATATCACGCCGCGCTGATGGAGCCGTGGGACGGGCCGGCCGCGGTCGCCTTCACCGACGGACGGCAGATCGGCGCGACCCTCGACCGCAACGGCCTGAGGCCGGCGCGCTACTACGTGACGGACGACGATCTGGTCGTGCTCGCCTCCGAGATGGGCGTGCTTCCCGTTCCCGAGGAAAGCATCGTCACGAAGTGGCGCCTGCAGCCCGGCAAGATGCTGCTTGTCGACCTCGTCGAGCACCGCATCGTGTCCGACGCCGAGATCAAGCAGACGCTGTCGCGCGCCCACCCCTATGACAAGTGGCTGAAGAAGACGCAGATCGTGCTCGAGGACCTGAGCAGCGTCGAGCCGCGCGCCTCCCGCACCGACGTGTCGCTGCTCGATCGCCAGCAGGCCTTCGGCTACTCGCAGGAGGATCTGAGCTTCCTGCTCTCGCCGATGGCGACCACCGGCCAGGAGGCGGTCGGTTCGATGGGAACCGACACGCCCATTTCCGCGCTGTCGTCGAAGTCGAAGCTTCTCTACACCTATTTCAAGCAGAACTTCGCCCAGGTGACCAACCCGCCGATCGACCCGATCCGCGAGGAGCTGGTCATGAGCCTCGTCTCGTTCATCGGGCCGCGGCCGAACCTGCTCGACCTCGAGGGCACGGCGCGCCACAAGCGCCTCGAAGTCCGGCAGCCGATCCTGACCAACGAAGACCTCGAGAAGATCCGCTGCATCGGCCTCCTCGAGGATTCGTTCGACACCAAGACGCTCGACATCACCTACTCGGCGCAACGCGGCGCCGAAGGCATGCGCGGAGCGCTGAACCGGCTTTGCGAACGCGCGGAAGCCGCCGTCCACGGCCGCTACAACATCATCGTCCTGTCCGACCGCATGGTGGGGCCGGACCGCATTCCGATTCCCGCGCTGCTCGCGACCGCGGCGGTCCATCATCACCTGATCCGCAAGGGCCTGCGGACCTCGGTCGGCCTCGTCGTCGAGACCGGCGAAGCGCGCGAGATCCATCATTTCGCCTGTCTCGCGGGATACGGCGCGGAGGCGATCAACCCCTATCTCGCCTTCGAGACCCTGACCGCGATGGCGAAGGACCTGCCGGAGCCGATCAGCGGCTACGAGGTCGTCAAGCGCTTCATCAAGTCGGTCGACAAGGGCCTGCTCAAGGTCATGTCCAAGATGGGCATCTCGACCTATCAGTCCTATTGCGGCGCGCAGATCTTCGACGCCATCGGCCTGTCCAGGGCTTTCGTCGACGAGTTCTTCTTCGGCACGGCGACCACGATCGAGGGCGCGGGCCTCAACGAGATCGCCGCGGAAACCGTGCGGCGCCATGCCGACGCCTTCGGCGATTCGCCCGTCCTTCGCACTTCGCTCGAAGTCGGCGGCGAATACGCCTATCGGGTGCGCGGCGAAGCGCACAACTGGACGCCGGAGACGGTGGCGCTGCTCCAGCACGCCGTGCGCGGCAATGCGCGCGACCGCTACGACGCCTTCGCCAGGACGCTCAACGACCAGAGCGCGCAGTTGCTCACCGTCCGCGGCCTCTTCCGCATCAAGTCGGCCGAGGAGGACGGACGGCGCGCCCGTTCCGCTCGAAGAGGTCGAGCCGGCCTCCGAGATCGTCAAGCGGTTCGCGACCGGCGCCATGTCGTTCGGCTCGATCTCGCGCGAGGCGCACACGACGCTCGCCATCGCGATGAACCGGATCGGCGGCAAGTCGAACACCGGCGAAGGCGGCGAGGAGCCGGACCGCTTCAAGCCGATGGCGAACGGCGATTCGATGCGCAGCGCCATCAAGCAGGTCGCGTCCGGCCGCTTCGGCGTCACGGCGGAATACCTCGCCAACTCCGACATGATGCAGATCAAGATGGCGCAGGGCGCGAAGCCCGGCGAAGGCGGACAGTTGCCCGGCCACAAGGTCGACGCGGTGATCGCCAAGGTGCGCCACTCGACTCAGGGCGTGGGCCTGATCTCTCCGCCGCCGCACCACGACATCTATTCGATCGAGGACCTGAAGCAGCTCGTCTACGATCTGAAGAACGTCAATCCGGACGCCGCCGTCTCGGTCAAGCTCGTCTCCGAGGTCGGCGTCGGCACGGTCGCGGCGGGCGTCGCCAAGTGCAAGGCCGATCACGTCACGATCTCCGGCTTCGAGGGCGGAACCGGCGCGTCGCCCCTGACCTCGATCAAGCACGCCGGGTCAGCCCGTGGGAGATCGGCCTCGCCGAGACCCACCAGACGCTGGTGATGAACGGCTTGCGCTCGCGCATCGCCGTGCAGGTCGACGGCGGCTTGCGCACGGGCCGCGACGTCGTGGTCGGCGCCCTTCTCGGCGCCGACGAATTCGGCTTCGCGACCGCGCCGCTGATCGCCGCCGGCTGCATCATGATGCGCAAGTGCCACCTCAACACCTGCCCGGTCGGCGTCGCGACGCAGGACCCGGTCCTGCGCAAGCGCTTCGTCGGCAAGCCGGAGCACGTCATCAACTACTTCTTCTTCGTCGCCGAGGAGGTGCGCGAGCTGATGGCCTCGCTCGGCTACCGCAAGGTTCGACGAGATGATCGGCCAGCGGCAGATGCTCGACAAGGCGGAGCTCGATCGCCCACGCCAAGGCTCAGGGGCTCGACTTCTCGAGGCTGTTCCTGAAGCCGGACCCGTGGCCGGGCGACACGATCTACCGCAGCGTCGCGCAGGACCACGAGATCGACCATGTCCTCGACCGCCGCCTGATCGCCGAAACGACGGACGCGATCGAGCGCGGCAAGCACGTCCGGCTCGACCTCTCCATCCGCAACTCCGATCGGTCGACCGGCGCGATGCTGTCGGGCGCGATCGCCAAGCGTTACGGCCACGCGGGCCTTCGCGACGAGGCGATCCACGTCAAGTTCAAGGGCACGGCCGGCCAGAGCTTCGGCGCCTTCCTCGCCAAGGGCGTGACGCTCGAACTCGAGGGCGAAGCCAACGACTATGTCGGCAAGGGCCTGTCGGGCGGCCGCATCGTCGTCTATCCGCCGCAGGAGGCCACGGAAGATCGTCGCCGGAGGACTCGATCATCGTCGGCAACACCGTGCTCTACGGCGCGATCTCCGGCGAGTGCTATTTCCGCGGCGTCGCGGGCGAGCGCTTCGGCGGTGCGCAACTCCGGCGCGGTCGCGGTCGTCGAGGGCGTCGGCGACCACGGCTGCGAATACATGACCGGCGGCGTCGTCGTCGTCATCGGCTCGACCGGCCGCAATTTCGCGGCCGGCATGTCGGGCGGCATCGCCTACGTGCTCGACGAGGACGGCGACGTTCGCGCAGCGCTGCAATCTGGCGATGGTCGAACTCGAGCCGGTCGCCGGCCGAGGAGGAGATGATGCTGCGCCACCTGCATTCGGGCGGCGATCTGCAGGCGCACGGCCGGGTCGACGTGATGAGCGACATGAGCCGCTTCGACGCCGAGCGGCTGCATCAGCTGATCGCCAATCACGCGCGGGCCACCGGCTCGACGCGCGCGCGCGCATATCCTGGAGAACTGGGAGGCCTATCTGCCGAAGTTCCGCAAGGTCATGCCGGTCGAGTACCGGCGCGCGCTGGCGGAGCTCGCGGCGCAGCAGCGACGGCGCGATGCTGGCGGCGGGCGAATAGAGGCAGAGGGCGCGGAGCTAGACGGACCGATCTACGGACGCAACGGGTCGCTGGCTTGCGCCGGAGAGCGTCGCGATCGCAAGAGGACTGGCGCGTTCGGGCGGCGCCGATAGACGTCGGCCGCGAATTGGGGGCGAGCGACGCGGTAAATGGGCAAGGTCACGGGATTTCTGGAAATCGATCGCGCAGACCGGCGCTACGCGCCGGCCTCCGACCGAATTCGCCATTATCGCGAGTTCGTCCTCCCGCTGAGCGAGGAGGCGACGCGCAATCAGGCGGCGCGCTGCATGAACTGCGGCATCCCCTATTGTCACAACGGCTGTCCGGTCAACAACCAGATCCCCGACTGGAACGACCTCGCCTATCGCGGCGAATGGGAGGAAGCCGCGCGCAATCTGCTCTCGACCAACAATTTTCCGGAATTCACCGGCCGCGTCTGCCCGGCGCCGTGCGAAGCGTCCTGCACGCTCAACATCCAGGACACGCCGGTCACGATCAAGACGATCGAATGCGCGATCATCGACCGCGCCTTCGCGGAAGGCTGGGTCAAGCCCGAGCCGCCGGCGCAAAGACCGGCAAGATCGGTCGCCGTCATCGGGTCGGGCCCGGCGGGTCTCGCCTGCGCCCAGCAGCTCGCGCGCGCCGGCCACGACGTCCACGTCTACGAAAAGAACGCCAAGGCGGGCGGCCTGCTGCGCTACGGCATTCCGGACTTCAAGCTCGAGAAGCGCCATGTCGACCGGCGCATCGAGCAGATGGAGGCCGAAGGCGTCACGTTCCACTATAACGCCCATGTCGGCAAGACGGTCAGCGCCAAGGAGATCTGCTCGAGCGCCACGACGCGATTGCGCTCGCCGGCGGCGCCGAGGCCTCGCGCGATCTGCCCGTTCCGGGGCGCGATCTCGGCGGCGTTCATTTCGCGATGGACTTCTTGCCGCAGCAGAACCGGCGCGTGTCCGGCGAGCCGGTCGGCACCAACCAGCCGATCCTCGCCGCGCGGCAAGCATGTCGTGGTGATCGGCGGCGGCGACACCGGCTCCGACTGCATCGGCACCTCGATCCGTCAGGGCGCGCTCAAGGTGACGCAGCTCGAGATCATGCCGATGCCGCCCAAGCACGAGGACAAGCTGCTGACCTGGCCGAACTGGCCGCTGAAGCTCGGACCTCGTCGAGCCACGAGGAAGGCGCCGAGCGCGACTTCGCGGTGACGACGATCGCCTTCGAGGGCGAGAACGGCGTCGTGACCGGGCTTGAGATGCGCGCGCGTCGACGAGAAGATGAAGCCGATCGCGGGCACGCGAATTCACGCTCAAGGCCGACCTCGTTCTCCTGGCGATGGGCTTCGTCTCGCCGGTCAAGGAGGGCCTGCTCGACCGAGCTCGGCGTCGCGCTCGACAAGCGCGGCAACGTCGCCGCCGACACAGTCGGCTATGCGACCTCGCTCGCCAAAGGTCTTTGCCTGCGGCGACATGCGCCGCGGCCAGTCGCTGGTCGTCTGGGCGATCCGCGAAGGCCGCCAATGCGCGGCGGCGATCGACGAGGCGCTGATGGGCGCGACGGTGCTGCCGCGGTAGAGAAGTGCGGCTGCTCCTCTCCCATGATCGGGAGAGAGGCCGTTCGAGGGACGCGACGAGTTGGTCGGGGGCGCCCTCGCCGGGAGCCAGCGTCCCTCGCCAAAACGTATGCGCTCGCCTTCCAACCGAAAGGTTGCGGCATTGGCTCGGACGAGCCAAGCCTTGTTCTATATATGTTCTCGTTGTCGCTTCCTTCCCTTTGCGGGGCCGGGGAGGTGTGCGGACGGGGCTTTGTAGAAATGAGCATGTTGGTTTGGCTCAACGCTTTGGAATAACAGGAAACGGCAAGGGTCCGCTCTTGACAGGAGTTGGCATGGATTTGGGCTCGCCGCCCTTCCCGCTCAGCGAGTCGCCCTCTTCCGGTCGCGATCCGGGCTGGGCATAGACGAGGCGATCGGCAGCGACTACGGACGAGGCCCTGCTTACGCTTTCGCCCGTCGGTGTGTCCAGGACATCCTTGGAAGCACTAGTGCATTAGCATGAACCGGCGAGCCGGGCTGGTGGTCTCCGATCAAGGCCGTGTTAATACGGCCGTCCGCGCGGGATAGCTCTCGGCATACCTCTTGCAAAGGCTAAAGATCGAAGCGAGATCTTCGGATGCGGTCGGTCGCCCTGAGGAGCCAACTGTGGGCGGAGGAACGCCGCGGACGGCGCGGCAGCGCAGAGCGTTTGGACGTATGGCGAGTTTCCGAAGCCGGAAGCGCCCGGCTTCATGGCCATAGCGAAAAAGCCTCAGGAGCTAACTGTCGTCTGGGATGACAGGCTGATCGCGTTCCGTCGCCAGAAGCGGCGCGCCGTTACATGCCGCGGGAGACGCACGGAACGTATTGTGACCGACGTCGCATTCAGGCCGTCCGCATTCGATTTGATCAAGCGGTGATGCGCTCTTCGTTCGGGCGACGGCTCGCGCAGCACGTAGCCGCGGCCCCAGACCGTCTCGATGTAGTTGCGGCCGCTCGAGGCCGTCGCCAGCTTCTTGCGCAGTTTGCAGATGAAGACGTCGATGATCTTGAGCTCCGGCTCGTCCATGCCGCCGTAGAGGTGGTTGAGGAACATCTCCTTGGTCAGCGTCGTGCCCTTGCGCAGCGAGAGCAGCTCCAGCATCTGATATTCCTTGCCGGTCAGATGCACGCGCGCTCCGTCGACTTCGACCGTCTTCTGGTCGAGATTGACGGTGAGGTCGCCGGTGATGATGACCGACTGGGCGTGGCCCTTCGAGCGGCGGACGATGGCGTGGATGCGGGCGACCAGTTCGTCCTTGTGGAACGGCTTGGTGAGGTAGTCGTCGGCGCCGTGGCCGAGCCCTTTGACCTTGTCCTCGATGCCGGCCATGCCGGACAGGATCAGGATCGGCGTCTTGATCTTGGTGACCCGCAGCGAGCGCAGCACCTCGTAGCCCGACATGTCCGGCAGATTGAGATCGAGCAGGATGATGTCGTAATCATAGAGCTTGCCGAGATCGATGCCTTCCTCGCCGAGGTCGGTGACATAGACGTTGAAGTTCTCCGACTTCAGCATCAATTCGATGCTTTGCGCGGTCGCCGCATCGTCTTCGATCAATAATACGCGCATGTTAGGCTCCCCGCCTCGCCCGTTGCTTCGTGACCGCGGTTATGTACGTCGCTTCTCATACCCAACCCTCGCGGGCGCGCAGCCGGACGGAGCTCGGACTGATTCGAATCGAACAGTGGCCGCCATTGGTTAACAAACCATGATTCCTTCTGCGCAAGTCCCCTGCCAGCATTCCAGCGACATTACGTAACAATTTGATAATGAAACGGTATTTCGGATCGATAAAATTTAATGCATCACATTAACAAATCGCCTCTAACGGATTCATCGGACTCGCAGTTCGGCGCTCGCTGATCGACGCCGCTCGCGCCGTTGAAAGCCGTCGAAAAGATTGTCGCCTCGCGCCGATCCTCGCCCGGATTGTTAACGAGCCGCGTAAACGAACCGCTAACGCCGCCCGCAGTTGGCCGCCGCGCCTCGTCGGACGCGCAGAAGCGCCGATCCGGCGTACGCACTGACGTAAGAAAGGCGAAACCTTCGTCATGCATCGTCCAGCCGTCTCGCGGTCGTGGGTCGAGGACGTCGACGCCCTCTCGCGTTGGCTTTGCAAGGAGTGTTCTGGAATGAAGTCGCGGGACACGCTTGATTCGTCTGAAGCGCTTTCAACTCGAGGAAAAGCGCCGCCGCGTTCGGCAGATCGAGACTGATGGTCGCCGAGTTCGCCCGCATGATCGGCGACCTCGATCGCGAGATCGCCAACGAGGAAAAGCGCGCCGGGATCAGCCGACCCCGCTCATTTCGCCTATCCGACCTACGCCCGCGCGGCGTCGGTCGCGGCGCGACAACCTCAAGAGCTCGATCGCCGAGCTTGTCGGCTCAGATCGAGGAGGCCAAGGCCGCGCAGGAGGAAGCCCAGGCCGAACTCGTCAAGTTCGAGACGCTCGAAGTCCGCGACAAGGCGAACGAGCGGCTTGATCGAAGCCGTCGCGCGCGCCTGACCGCAGCCGCGACGCGCTGCAGCGCGACGCTGGCGTCCGCTGGCCTCCGTCCGTACATTGCGGCCTCGAGCGCTTTGCCGCTCCATTCGCGTTGCGGCGCGAAGGCCGATGATCTAAGTCTGTCCGCGCCGCGAGCTCGCGCCGCTGCGCGGGGACGACGCCGAGCAAAGCTAGTCGCGCCGCCAGTCGAGACGGTCTTGGGGGAAGTTTCATGCTGATAGCAGCGCCGGCGGAAACGGATCCGGCGGAGACGCGCGTCGCGGCGACCCCGGAGACGGTCAAGAAATTCATCGGCCTCGGCGCGGAAGTCGCGGTCGAGCACGGCGCAGGCGCAAAGGCCGGAGTTCCCGACGCCGAATATCAGTCGCGCCGGCGCGCGGCTCGTCTCCGCCGACGGAAGCGCTCGGCGCCGACATGGTGCTGAAGGTTCGCCGGCCGAACGCCGCAGGAGATCGCCGCGTCTCAAGCCCGGCGCGCTCGTCATCGCGACGATGGACCCCTATGGCCATCGCCGACGCGATCGAGGCGATGGCGAAGGCCGGGCGTCGTCCGCCTTCGCGATGGAGCTGATGCCGCGCATCACCCGCGCGCAGGTGATGGACGTGCTGTCGAGCCAGGCCAATCTCGCCGGCTATCGCGCGGTGATCGACGCGGCGGCCGAATACGGCCGCGCCTTGCCGATGATGATGACGCCCGGCGGGCACCGTGCCGGCCGCGAGGCTGTTCGTCATGGGCGTCGGCGTCGCGGGCCTGCAGGCGATCGCGACCGGCCGGCGCCTCGGCGCGATCGTCACCGCGACCGACGTGCGCCCGGCGACCAAGGAGCAGGTCGAGTCGCTCGGCGCGAAATTCGTCGCCGTCGAGGACGAGGAATTCAAGCAGGCGGAAACCGCGGGCGGCTACGCCAAGGAAATGTCGGACGCCTACAAGGCCAAGCAGGCGGCGCTGGTCGCCGCGCACATCGCCAAGCAGGACATCGTCATCACGACCGCGCTGATCCCGGGCCGCCCGGCGCCGCGCCTCGTCAGCGCCGACATGGTCAAGTCGATGCGCGCCGGGCTCGGTGATCGTCGACCTCGCCGTCGAGCGCGGCGGCAACGTGCGAACTCGCCAAGGCCGGCGAAGTCGTGATCACCGACAACGGCGTCAAGATCGTCGGCTATTCCAACGTCACCCGGCTCGCCGCCACCGCCTCCGCGCTCTATGCGCGCAACCTCTACGCCTTCGTCGAGACGCTGATCGACAAGGCGAACAAGACGCTCGCGGTCAACTGGGACGACGAACTCGTCAAGGCGACCTGCCTCACCCGCGGCGGCGCGATCGTTCATCCCAACTTCCTGCCCAAATAGGCCCGACCTGCGGCCCGACCCTGAACACCGGAGAGCCGGATGGACAACCTCGACGCCGCAATCGCCAAACTGAGAGCCGCAGCGGACGCCGCGCAGCAGGCCGCCCAGTCGCGCAAGCCTACGGCGACCAGCTCGCCGCCGCCGGCCACGCCGCCTCGGGCGGCGCGATCGATCCCTTCGTGTTCCGGCTCGCGATCTTCGCGCTCGCGGTGTTCGTCGGCTATTACGTCGTCTGGTCGGTGACGCCGGCGCTGCACACGCCGCTGATGTCGGTCACCAACGCGATCTCCTCGGTCATCGTCGTCGGCGCGCTGCTGTCGGTCGGCGTCGCCGGGGTCGACAGCGGCTCGGGCTTCGCCAGGTTCGTCGGCTTCCTCGCGCTCATCCTCGCCTCGGTCAACATCTTCGGCGGCTTCCTCGTCACCGAGCGCATGCTGGCGATGTACAAGAAGAAGGGCTGACGGCCGATGAACGCCAATTTCGCCGCCCTGCTCTATCTCGTCGCCGGCGTCCTGTTCATCCTGGCGCTGCGCGGCCTGTCGTCGCCCGCCACCTCGCGGCAGGGCAACCGCTTCGGCATGATCGGCATGGGCGTCGCCGTGCTGACCACGCTGGCGCTGAGGCCGCCCGCCGGCTTCCTCTCCTGGCTGCTGGTCATCCTCGGCTTCGCCATCGGCGGCGGCATCGGCGCCTGGCGCGCGCGCACCGTGCAGATGACGGCGATGCCGCAGCTCGTGGCGATGTTCCACTCGCTGGTCGGCCTCGCCGCGGTGCTGGTCGCCGCCGGCGCGCTCTACGCGCCCGACGCCTTCGGCATCGCGGAGGGCGGCGGCATCCATCCCGGCCAGCATCATCGAGATGTCGCTCGGCCTCGCCATCGGCGCGATGACCTTCACCGGCTCGATCATCGCCTTCCTCAAGCTCGACGGGCGCATGTCCGGCGCGCCGATCCTGCTGCCGCAGCGCCACGTCATCAACATCGGCCTCGGCGTGCGCTCGTGCTGCTGTTCATCGTGCTCTTCTACGCGACGCAGTCGGCCGTCTTCTTCTGGCTGATCGCGCTCGTCTCGCTCGCGCTCGGCGTGCTCCTGATCATCCCGATCGGCGGCGCGGACATGCCGGTCGTCATCTCGATGCTGAACTCCTATTCCGGCTGGGCGGCGGCGGGCATCGGCTTCACGCTCGGCAATCTGGCGCTCATCATCACCGGCGCGCTGGTCGGCTCCTCGGGCGCGATCCTGTCCTACATCATGTGCAAGGGCATGAACCGCTCGTTCATCTCGGTCATCCTCGGCGGCTTCGGCGGCGAGACGGCCGCGGCCGCGGGCGGCAAGGAGACGCGGCCGGTCAAGCAGGGCTCGGCGGACGACGCGGCCTTCATGATGAAGAACGCCTCCAAGGTCATCATCGTGCCGGGCTACGGCATGGCGGTGGCGCAGGCGCAGCACTAGCCTGCGCGAGATGGCCGACCTGCTCAAGAAGGAGGGCGTCGAGGTCAAATACGCGATCCATCCGGTCGCCGGCCGCATGCCCGGCCACATGAACGTGCTGCTCGCCGAGGCGAACGTCCCCTACGACGAGGTGTTCGAGCTCGAGGACATCAACAGCGAGTTCGCCGCAGGCCGACGTCGCCTACGTCATCGGCGCCAACGACGTGACCAACCCGGCCGCCAAGACCGACCCGAAGTCGCCGATCTCCGGCATGCCGATCCTCGACGTCGAGAAGGCCAAGACCGTGCTGTTCGTCAAGCGCGGCATGGGCTCCGGCTACGCCGGCGTCGAGAACGAGCTCTTCTTCCGCGACAACACGCTGATGCTGTTCGGCGACGCCAAGAAGATGACCGACTCGATCGTCAAGGCGCTGGCGGCACTGAGCGGCGCGATGGGCGCGGCCGCGCTTCGCGAGGGGCGGCCTCGCCGCCTCCTCCTCGCCGGCCTCGCCGGCGCCGGCGCTCGCCCAGGACGCCCGCCCGCGCGCCCGAGCGCGAGAAATTCCGCTGGCCGCTGCGCGGCGCGATCGTCCAGCCGTTCAAGGCCGGGACCAACGACGGCATCGACATCGCCGCGCCGGTCGGCGAGGCCGGTCCACGCGGCCGCCGACGGGGTCTGCATCGCCGCGAGCGACGAGATCCAGACCTACGGCAAGCTCGTCGTGATCCGCCACGACAACGGCTACGTCACCGTCTACGCCGACAACAGCGAGCTCCAGGTCAAGGAGGGCGACAAGGTCCGGCGCGGGCAGATCATCGCCAAGTCCGGCGAGAGCGGCGGCGCGCCCTCGCCGCGCCTGCATTTCGAGCTGCGCAAGGACGGCCGCGCGATCGACCCGCAAGGTTCCTGGTCCCCCTTTAGCCGCCCTGCCATTTGCGGTTCCGATTCGAGCCTTTTCAATCCGTTGCGGCCCGCCATTTTCGATTTGCTCCCCGGCCGGGGCGGCGAGCGCGAGCGGGGGCGCGGCGGCCGTGGGCAGAGGCGGCGCCGGCTCGGCGCGCGGCGCGGTCTGCGCGGCGAAACCGTGATAACGGTCCATCTCGCGCACGATCTTCAACACGCGATCGATCGCGCCGAAGTTGGCTCCGGACTCCGTATTATACATTGACGTATAGGATAACATCATCGCCTCGTTGAGCCGGCTCACCTGCAGGGCGAGGTATTCGGCGGGCGGCTGGGGCGCGCGCCGCGCCAGGATCGTTCGCACCAGATTGCGCATGTGGAAAAGCGTGACGCCCTCCCGCCCCGCGATCTCGGCGACCGATACGCCGCGGTTGAGCAGGCCGACAATCCGCTGCTCCCGTTCGACCTTTTTCGCCCGCGCCGCCTGGCGCGCCGCCGGCGAACGGTCACGGCGAATTCCCGGCGCGGAGGGGGCTTCGGGGGTGTTGGCGGGTTCGGACATGCGAGTTCTCCTGAGTTGTCCATGGAGAACAAAACTAGTACGAATTCCGAAGAGCCGTCAAGAAAATGTTTTGGATAAATAGAAGGTGGCGGCTGACATTGCGGATCACAGCGGCGCGCTGATAATCAGGGACAAACAAGCCGGCTGTCGTGTAGAATGACAAAGGCCTGACGACGCGGCGAAGCGCGTCGACGGGCCCGAGGCGGGATAGCGAGCGAATGGCCGGGGGCGGCGACAGGATCAACAAGCGCGATCTCAGCGAGATCGATATCTGCGACCTTTTCATCACGCCGAACATCCAAAAGGCCGGGTGGGATCCCGTCACGCAAATCCGCCGCGAGTTACGCTGACGCCCGGTCCGGTCGTGGTCCGCGGCAACATCGCCAGGCGGCGACTGGCCGCGCGCGCTTGCGACGGGCGGCGCCCTCACCCCTGGCCCCTCTCCCGAACGGGAGAGGGGAAAGGCCCCCGCTTTGGAGCGCCGCGGCTTTCGGGGTAAGAAGAGCCTCGGGCGCCCGAAAGCGGCGCCGCGCTTTACCCAAGGATAAGCGGAGATGGGGCTTAAACTCGATCGAGGCGCAGGCGATCGTGGCGGCGGCGCTGGACTACGCAAGGGCGAAGAGCCTGAAACCGATGGGCTTCGTCGTGCTCGACGAACGGGGCGCGCTGCGCGCTGCGGCGGTCGAGGACGAGACCAGCCTCGCGCGCTGGAAAGTGGCCTATGGCAAGGCGCATGGCGCGCTCAGCATGGGCGTCAGCTCGCGCAAGCTGCATGACATGGCGATCGAGCGCCCGCACTTCGTGGCGTCGCTCGCGAGCGTGTTCAGTGAAGGCGTGGTCCCCGTGCCCGGCGGGGTGCTGATCCGCGACGCCGACGGCGCGGTGATCGGCGCGGCCGGCGCGTCGGGCGACACCTCCGACAACGACGAGGCCGCGCTCCTCGCCGCCATCGCCGAGGCCGGGCTCAAGAGCTAGCGACGGCGCCGGCGGCTTCGTTCAGCTCAATTTCACTTCCGCGATGCTGACATTGACGTCCGCGGGGGGCGCCCCGAAAGGGGCGCTCGTGACGATCATGCCGGCGCCGGCGCGCACGTAGTCGGCGGCGTTGGCGACCGTGACGCCCCCTGCCGCCGCGATCAGCGGCGGGATGGCGCGGGCGCGCGCGAGCGCCGCGACCTCGCCGACCGCTGCGACGCTGAACCTTTCCAGCTGGAGCATGTCGAAGCCGGCGTCGATCGCCTCGCGCGCCTCTTCGATGTCGTCGACTTCGATCGCGATTTTCTTCTCGGGGGCGACGCGGCGCAGCCTGTCCATGACGGCGGCGAGCGGCTTGTCGCGCAGGAAGGCGCGGTGCTCGGCGAAGATGAGAATCGTCTCGGAGAGGCCCGAGCGATGCACGATCGCTCCGCCCGCCGTGACCGCGACATGCGAGAGCCGCCGCCCGCCCGGAAACGCCTTGCGGGTGCAGGCGACGCGGGCGTTCGGATTGACCGCTTCGACCGCGTCGACCATCGCCCGCGCCGCCGTGGCCATCCCCGACAGGGTTTCGACCATCGTCTGCGCCGCCTTGAACACCAGATGCAGATCGGCCGCATCGCCGGCGCCGGCGAGCAGCTGGGCGCCGGCCTTGACCGTCTCGCCCGATCGCCGGTGCAGCACGACCGGGACCCCGCGCCGCATGAACATGGCGGCGGCTAACTCGGTTCCCGCGACCGTCATGGGACCGCGCGCGAAAAAAACGACATGACCGCGCTGGCCGTGAAGCCCGAGCGCCTCGGTCGTCAGATCCCCGGCCGCCGCATCCTCCAGAAGCAGCGGCCCGGCCAAATCGTCGAGGCGCTCGAACGCGTGGGATGATGCGTGGGTTTGCGACATGATTCTCAATCTCCTTCAGACGTCGATCGCGCTCATGACGTCGGACGCCTTGATCGCCGCAGACGCGGGCTTGCCCGAGCGCGTCGACCGCCTCGTCCATCAATCGAGGCCGTCGCCGTCGTTTCGGCGCGGACCTCGATCTGACATGCGCGGTGGTCGCGCCCTTGGCGATCGCGACCCCTTTGCGGGAAGAACGTTGCGGTCGGAGCGCTGCGTCGATGGACCCCATGGGAATGTCGCAAGGTTCGGGCCACTCGCCGCCGTTACGGGGGCCGTATGCGGGGCCGAATTTGTCGCCGGTTCGGCGCGACGAATTGTCGGGAACCCGACAAATGGAGCCGCCATGGACCCGCAAACGCTCGAATTCCAACCGCTTCGCCGCGTTCGTGTACGACGGCGGCGCCCAGGTCGATCGGCTCAAGATCGGCCCTGACGCGCGGATCAATCTCTGCGACGTCGGCGGCGGCGAGGTCGTCCTGCCCGGCCGGAACCTGGGTCCCGGCGCCGGCTCCTTCCGTTGTCCGTGGTCGTGAACCGGCCCTGGCGGCGACCCGCGACCCTTCAGTTCGGATTGTTGTAGATGGTGTTGAATTGAACTTCGGTCTGCGTCGCCGCTGCGGCGGCCGCGTCGTTGGCCTGTTGAGCCGCATCGTTGGCGGCTTGGGATGCTGCGAGGTCCTGCGAGATTTGCAGGCTGGGGTCCGGCCCCGGCGGCGGTCCCGAAATCTGTATGACGGCGGGGGCGAGGAGTTGGACGGGCTGGGCTCGAAATTGGCCAGGCGCCAACCGCGGGCGCGCATGCAGGCGTCGAACTTCGGCGTGCCGATGCGCCGCGTGTCGCCTTTGTCGCACACCCTGGCGGCCGCTTGCTCGGCCGCATCGCCGCGCTCATGACCGTGCGGCCTCAGGACATCTTCGTAGATGGACAACCCGGCGCCCGGGGAGCCGTCTCCGGCGGAGACGCATCCGGCGAGCGCCAGCGCTATCGGCAAAGCCGCAATTCCCCGCAATGAAATCTCCCCCCCTCTGGGCGTTTGCCTACCTTTTACTCAGAACGGATAATGCCGCGGCGTCGTCTGGACCGTGACCCATCGCAAGTCGGTGAACTCCGCAATGCCCGCCTTGCCGCCGAATCGGCCCCAGCCCGAGTCTTTCACGCCGCCAAACGGCATTTGCGCCTCGTCATGGACGGTCGGGCCGTTGACATGGCAGATGCCCGATTGAATGCGCGCGGCGACGCGGAAGCCCCGCGAACTGTCTTTGGTGAACACGGCCGAGGAGAGGCCGTAGGCGTTGTCGTTGGCGCAAGCGATCGCCGCCTCCTCGTCCTTGACGCGCACGATCGGCTTCACCGGCCCGAACGACTCCTCCGAATAGATCTTCATCCCCGCCGTCACGTTATCGATCAGCGTCGCCGGCATCAGCGTTGACTCCGCCTTTCCGCCGCAAACAAGCTTCGCGCCTTTCGCAAGCGCGTCGTCGATCAGCCCGTTGCATCGATCCACGGTCGTTTTGTCGACCACGGAGCCGAGCACGCAGGGCCCCTTGCGGGGGTCGCCGAGCGGCAGGCTCTGCGCTTTCGCAGCGAGTTTGGCGACGAAAGCGTCGGCGATCGTCTCCACGACGATGATCCGCTCGGTCGACATGCAGATCTGGCCGGAATTGGCGAAGGCGCCGAACGCTGCGCCATTGACCGCCGCGTCGAGATCGGCGTCGTCGAGCACGATCAGCGGCGCCTTGCCGCCGAGCTCGAGCAGGACGGGCTTCAGGTATTTGGCGCAGAGGTTCGCGATGATCTTGCCCACGCGCGTCGAACCGGTGAAGTTGACGCGGCGGACGGCCGGGTGGGCGACCATGGCTTCGACGACGGCGCCGGCGTCGGCCGGCGCGTTGGTGATGTAATTGACCACGCCGACCGGAAAGCCCGCGTCCTGGAACGCTTCGACGATGAGGCTGTGCGTCGCCGGGCAGAGCTCCGAGCCCTTGAGCACGACCGTGTTGCCGCAGGCGAGCGGCATGGCGATCGCACGGACGCCCAGGATGATCGGCGCGTTCCAGGGCGCCATGCCGAGCACGACGCCGGCGGGCTGGCGTATCCCCATGGCGAGAGAGCCCGGGACGTCGGACGGAATGATCTCGCCGGAAATCTGGGTGGTCGTCGCCGCCGCCTCGATCAGCATGCCGGCGGCGAGATGGACGTTGAATCCGGCCCAAAGGCTTGAGGCGCCGGTCTCCGCAGCGACGGCGGCTGCGAACGCGGCGCCCTTGGCTTCAAGCGCATGGGCGGCCTTCATCAGGAGGGCTCGGCGCTGCGACGGGCCGGTCGCCGACCAGGCGGGAAACGCCTTCGCCGCGGCCTCGACCGCCGCCGCGGCGTCCGCCGGCGTCGCTGCGGCCGCGCGCGTCGCCACCTCGCCGTCGAGCGGATTGCGGCGCTCGAACGTCGCGCCGTTCGAGGCGCCGCGCGCGACGCCGTCGATCAACAGGGTTGTGGTCGTCATGGTTTCCTCCCGGGGGGCCGCTTCACGGCGCGCGCTCGCTGTTCCTATCCGGAGCGTTTCAACCGATCGATACGCAATTGCGGTCGCCTTGCCAATCCAGCGGCTGAAGGCCGGCAGGGACGGCCAAGGGTCCGATAGGACCCCTGGCCTCCCGCCCGCTCGCCATCATGCGCCTGCCTTGGCCTTGAGCGCCGCCGCCGCCTCCAGCCCCTCCGCAATCTCCGGAAATTCAGGCGTCGGCGCAAAGCCTTCGAGCGCGGGCGTAAGGAGGGCGTGGGCGGCCGCGCTGCGCCCGGTCGCGCGATAGAGCTTTGCCAGCGCCAGCGCCGCGCGCAGTTCGAAGCTGCGCGCCTTCTGCGCCTGCGCCACGGCGAGCGCGGCGAGGAAGGCCTTTTCAGCAGGGACAGGATCGGACGGATTTTGCCGAAGCAGGACTTCGCCGCGCATGCGGTGAAGCTCTGCGTCGAACCAGCGCTGTCCGCTGCGCTCGAGGTCCTTGAGCGAACGGCCGAGCGTGGAGAGCGCCGCCGTCGTGTCGCCGTTCCGCGCCTCCGCTTCGGCCAAAGCCGCCCGGACGAGCGGCTGAAAGGCCCCGACACGACCCTGCTGAAGCAGCTCGGCGCCGCGCCGGACATTCGCGAGACCCCTTTCGGGATCGCCGGAGCGCAGCTCCACCCACCCCTCCAGGAAGGCGCCGAAGGCGATCCACAAGGCGATGCCATGCTCATGCGCGACGCTCGACACCGCCCTGGCGAGCGGGGCCGCGCGATCGACCCTCCGGGCGATGATCTCGAACATGGCGCAGTGCATCAGCCCGTAGGTCGAGGTCGCGAGATGGCTCGAATCTTGCGATTCGCGCCGCCGTCGCGTCGGCAAGCTCGCGGGCGCGGTCGACTTCGCCGAGCGGAAAGAGCGCGATCGCCAGATAGACGGTTGCGGAAACGCCGACGTCCTGGCCGAAGCGGAAGGCGAGATCGCGATCCCGCTCTGGATCGAAAATCGCCGCCGCCTTTTCGAAATGCGCGCGCGCCTCCACGTAGTTCCCGGTGAACCATTGGGTCACGCCATAGGCGCGATGGGCGACCCCAGCCTCGGGCGAACCGGGCCTCGACTCGACGTCGTGCAGAAAAGCCTGCGCGGGTCCGCGCATGCCCGTCAGATCGCCATGGACGTAGCTTCCCGCCCAGAGCCCGTAATTGGACGAAAAGCGCGAGTCGACGTCCACCGCGTCCGCGCCGAGCTCGCGCGCGCGCTCGAAGGCCGCAATGGTCTCCGGCGCGCCGTGGCCATGCGCGGCGATCATGGCGTTGCCGTAGGCGACTTGCAGCTTCAGCCTTCCGGCCGCCCAGTTCCCCTCCCCCGCGCCCACGATCGCATCCGTCATCTCGATCGCCTTGCCGAGATGGGCGATCGCCTCCTTGTAGGCCGAGCGCCGAAGCGCGAGATCGCCGGCCTTGCCCCAATATTCGATGGCGCGCTCGGCGAGGCCGGCTTGGGTGAAATGGTGGGCGAGCAATTCAGGCTCGGCCTCGACGATGTCGGGGAATTGCTCACGCAACGTCTCGGCGATCTTCCGATGCAGGATCTGCCGCCGGCTCTTGAGCAGGCTCTCGTAGGCGGTGTCCTGCACCAGCGCGTGTTTGAACGTGTAGCGCGCGTCGGGCGGCTCGCCAGTGCGGAACACCAGCTCCGAGTCTTCCAGTTGCGACAGCGAGACGCGCAGCGTCGGCTCGTCGCGGCCGACGACGGCGCGCAGCAGAGCGTAGGAGAACTCGCGCCCGATCGCGGCGCCGATCTGCGCGATCTCCTTCACCGCGGCGAGGCGGTCGAGGCGCGCCATCAGCGAATCCTGCAACGTCGAGGGAATCGCCAGCGGCGGCAGCGGGCCGTCGAGCCGAAAGCGCTCCGACTCCTCGACCAGGAGGCCGGATTCCAGCACGTTCTTGGTCAGCTCCTCGACGAACAGCGGCACGCCGTCGGTCTTGGCGACGATCTGCGCGAGCACCTCGGCAGGGCAGCTTTCGTCCGCCCGCGACGCGCTCGACCAGCGTCTCCGCCTGGGCGCGATCGAGCCGCCCGAGCGTGACGGTCGACAACGCCGGGCGCAGCCGGTCCAAGGCGGCTCGAACTCGGGACGGAAGGTGATCAGCAACAGGACCGGCAGCCGGCGCGCGCGCTCGATCACGAGGTCGAGCACTTCGAGCGAGGTGGCGTCGGCCCAATGCGCGTCCTCGAACAGGATCAACAGCGGCTGCTGCTTGGCCAGACCCTCCATCTGATCGAGGAGCGCCGAAAGGGTGTGCCGCCGCTGCTGCGCGGGCGAGAGGGTCAGCGCGGGATAGCGCTTGCCGAGCGGAATCGACAGCATCGAGGCGATCAGCGGGGCGACCTCGTTCCGACGCTCGGACGCGAGGCCGAGCGCCTTCTCGAGCTTGTCGAGCTTGGCCTCGGGCGGCTCCTGCGGCGCGATCCCCGCCGCGCGCTCGAACTGCTGCGCGAAGGGATAGAGCGCGCTGTCGCGATGATAGGGCGAGCATTGGTAGCGAAGCTGCGTGTGAGGCGTGTCCGCGACCTGTTCGGCGAGCCAGGCGGACAGGCGCGACTTGCCGATTCCCGCTTCGCCGGAGATCAGCACGATCTGGCCCTCGCCGGCCCAGGCGCGGCGCTGGCGCGCGATCAGCTCGGCGCTCTCGGCCTCGCGCCCGACGAAGCCGGTCAGCCGCGCGGCATGCGCAGCGTCGAAGCGGCTCTCGCTCTGGGATACGCCGAGCGCGGCGTAGGCCTCCACCGGCTCGGCGAGGCCCTTGACCGCGTGCCGGCCCAGATCCTTCAGGCGGAACCGGTCGCCGATCAGCCGCCGGGTCGCCGAAGACAGGACGACGCCGCCCGGCTCGGCGAGGCCTTGCAGCCGCGCGGCCAGATTGGGCGTGTCGCCGACGACGACCTGCTCCTGCGCGGCGCCCTGTCCGACGATGTCGCCGACGACGACGAGGCCGGTCGCGATCCCGATGCGCACGGCGTGTCTTTCGCGCGCGCGGGTTTGCAGCCGCACGACGGCCTCGCTGATGTCGAGCGCTGCGTGGACCGCGCGCGCCGCGTCGTCCTCGTGCGCCCGGGGAAAGCCGAAGTAGCCAGAATGCCGTCGCCGAAGAATTTGGCGACAAAGCCGTCATAGCGCGCCAGCACGCCCGAGCAGGCGTCCTGATAGGCGTGGATGACCTGGCGCATGTCCTCGGGATCGAGCCGCGCCGACAGCGCCGTCGAGCCGACGAGATCGCAGAACATGACGGTGAGCTGGCGCCGTTCGGCGACGTCGGCGGCAACCTCGGCCACGGACGGGACGTTCAGCGCCTCGATCGCGGACATCATCTTGCGGCGATGGCCGACGGCGGCGACGCCGAGATCCCTGAGATCCTCGAGCGTCAGCTTCGGCAGCACCGCGCCGTCGATCGCGTTGTCGCGAAACGCGGCCTCGTATTGCCCGAGGCCCAGCGCCCTGAGCCAGCTCCCGACCTCCATCCCGACCATCCTCGACCCGGCTCTCGATGATGGTCTTACGCGGGCGCCGCATCGATAGTCGATCCACCCTGCGATTGACCGCGCCTTTCCGCAATGCGAAAGGCCGTCGCCGGATGTTTGAGAGCGGGGCGATGACGACAACGATCGAAGTTCTGGGGCTGGGCAATGCGCTGGTCGACCTTCTCGCCCATGCCGAGGACGCCTATCTCGACGCGCAGGACATGGTGAAGGGCGCGATGACGCTGATCGACGAGGACCGCGCCGAGCAGCTTTACGCCGCCCGCGTCGATCCGATCGTCGTCTCGGGCGGCTCGGCCGCCAACACGATCGTCGGCGTCGCCTCGCTCGGCGTCTCCGCCGCCTATATCGGCAAGGTCAAGCGGGACCCGCTTGGGCAAGCGTTCATCGCCGACATCCGCTCGACGGGCGTAGCGTTCGACACGCATCCGGCCGAGCACGGGCCGGCGACGGGACGCTGCTTCGTCTATGTCACGCCCGACGGCGAGCGCACGATGAACACCTTTCTCGGCGCCAGCACCTATCTCGCGCCGCCCGATGTCGACGAGGAGCTCGTCCGCTCCGCGAAGGTCGTCTATCTGGAAGGCTACATGTGGGACCGGCCGGCGGCGAAATCCGCCTTCCAGAAGGCCGGCGCGCTCGCCCACGCGGCGGGGCGTCGGGTGGCGCTGACGCTGTCGGATTCGTTCTGCGTCGACCGTTTCCGCGGCGAGTTCATCGATCTCATGCGCTCGAAGACGGTCGACACGATCTTCGCCAACACCGACGAACTCCTGTCGCTGTACGAGACGCCGCATTTCGACGAGGCGCTCGATGCGCTGCGCGCCGAGGGCGTGCTCGGGATCGTCACCCGCTCGGAGAAAGGCTGTGTCGTGGTCGAGGGCGATCGCACCTGGGAAGCCGCCGCCTTCCCGATCGAGCGCCTCGTCGACACGACCGGCGCGGGCGACATGTTCGCGGCCGGGTTTCTGGCGGGGCTGGCGCGAGGGCGCGACATGACGACCTGCGGCCGGCTCGGCGCGCTCGCGGCGGCCGAGATCATCCAGCACCTCGGCGCGCGGCCCAAGGCGTCGCTGAAAGCGCTGGCGAAGGAGAATAAGCTCTCGCTATAGTCCTGCTCCGGGGCTCGCCAGTGGCCAACCTCTACGATCGCGTCCGCTATCCTCCCGGCGTCTACGTACAGACCCATCCCGCCCTGATCGGCGCCCTCGCCACGCTGCACGGCCGCAAGGTCGCGCCGTTCGGCGCGTCGCGCGTGCTGGAGATCGGCTGCGGCGAAGGCCTCAACCTGATCAACATGGCGCTCGGGGCCCCGGGCGCCGAATTCGTCGGGGTCGATCTTGCCGATACCGCGATTGCGGCCGCGCGCCAGATGGCTGCGCGGACCGGGGTCGCCAACGTCCGCTTTCGGGCCCTTGACCTGGCGGCGATCGACGAAGCCTTCGGCCAGTTCGACACGATTGTCGCCCATGGCGTCTACGCCTGGACGCCTGAACCTGTCCGCACCGCCCTGATGCGCGTCATGAGCGAGCGTCTTTCCCCCGACGGACTCGCGTTCGTCAGCTTCAACGCGCTTCCCGGCGCCCGCTTCCAGCAGGCCCTTCGCGACATGCTCGTTTTCCTCACGGAAGGAGTCGAGGACCCCGGAGCGGCGCTGGACCTCTCGCGGGCGTTTCTCGGCGAGCAGATCGAGACTTGGTCGGATACGGACGCCGATCAGGCGCTGATGAAGGGTCGCGCCAAGCAGATGCTCGGCTTCAGGCCGGAAGTCCTCTACCACGACGAACTCAGCGCGTATTGGGCGCCGGAACTCCTCAGTCAGGTCGTCGCGCGCGCCGCGACTTTCGGCTTGTCTTATGTCTGCGACGCGCAGCCGAAGCTGAACACGCAGGCGTTTTTCCCGACCGAGGCTTACGCCTCAATTCGCGCCAAGGCGAACGGCGACTGGGCGAGGTTCGAGCAGCTCGCCGATTTCCGGGAGCTGCGCACATTCAAGAACTCGGTCTTCGCCCGCGGGGGCGCGGTGGACCAGCAGCGTGCGCCCGACCGATTGCGCGGCCTCTGGGCATCCGCCGACCTTTGGGTCGAGGAGCCCGACCCGAACACAAAAGACGGCGCGCTGCTGCTGTCGCAAAACGGGGTGAAGCTGCGCACCAACAACCCGCACCTCGTCGGCCTGTTGACGAGTCTCACGGAGGCCTATCCGCTCAGCCTGCCGCTCGCCGACACGCCCGGCCTGGATTCGCTTGCCGATCATCTGTACGGGCTGTTCGTCTCGGGGGTCGTTCAGCTTTACTCGGCGCCCCTGGCGCTGGCGCGCGTCCCCGGAGAACGTCCTGCGGCGAGCCCGCTCGCCCTCGAGCAGGCGGCGCGCGGCGAAACCGTCGTTGCGGCGCTGACGCACACAATGGTCGAGCTGGATTCGACGTCACTCGCGATGTTGCCGCTGATGGACGGGACCCGCACGCGCGCAGAGTTGGCGGAGACCCTGCGCCAAGTGTCGAGCGTCCCGCCCGGCGAGGCCATGCAGGCGCTCGACGCGCTCGTCGCGGGATTGGCTCGGGTCGGGCTGATGGCCGGGTAGCGGCGGCCCCAATCGCGCGCGGCTCAGCCCGCCTTGAGGAACAGCGCGCCGTTCGCCGGGATTGTCAGCGACGTCGATTGCGCGAAACCGTCGAGGGGCGGCCCGTAGGCGAAGACAGCGCCGTCGTTGCCGACCGGCGACGGATTGGGAAAGCCTTCGTAGACGTCGGAATTGAAGAGCTCGACCCATTGGCCGCGGCTTGGCAGCCCGATTTCATACGCATATTTCGCCTGTTCGTCGAAACTGACCACCGCGACGACGTCGTCGCCAGGGCCGCCGTCCGCGACCCAGCGGTGGACGACGATCACCCGGTCGTAGTCGTTGACGCGCGAGACGCGCACGCCCTCGGCGCCGAGCGCCGGCTGGCTGCGCCTTAACCCCACGAGATCGCGCATGAAACGGCGGAAGTCCGTCCGCGCGGGATCGGACTTCAGGCCGTCCCACCAGATCAGATGGCCGGGATTGTCCTTCTCGTCGTCGCACCAGAGCTTGTCCTCGAGGATCTCCTGACCCATGAACAGCGCGGGAATGCCGGGCGCCGCGAACAGGAGCGCGGTTGCGGCCCGGGCGCGGCTGCGGGCGTACCAGGAGTCCCGATCGGCGGGATCGGCGAGATAGGCGACCCGCGCGGCGCCGTCATGATTCGCATAGGTGATGTCGTGGTTCTCGATGCACTGAACGAGCCGCCACGCGGCGTCGTAGCCGGCGGGCGTATAGAGCGCAGCGGCGACCGGTTCGAGCTGAAGCTGAGCCTCTTCGCCGCCGGCGGCTTGCGTCAGCACGCTGCGGGCCGAGTCGCGGAACGCGTCGCCAAGCGCGGCGTCGAAACCGAGGCCGCCCGGCGTCGGGGTCACCGGAAAGGCGCGATCCCAGTCCCAGTATTCCGCGATCTGGATTGCGGAAGCGCGGATGAAGCGCAGCGTGTCGGTCATGTTCTGGCACAGCGTGACGCCGGAGGGACGATTGTCGGAAATGACCCGCACCTCGTCGTAGCGAATGCCGTCGATGCGATACTCCTTGAAAAACGCGGTGGCGTTGTCGATCAGGAACTGCCGCACGTTGGCGTTCCAGTAGGCGAAGACGAGGCCGCCCGCCCAGCCCTCGTCGGTGAAGTAGAGGCTGTCGTTCTGGTTCCCGTAAGCGAGACGATCATAGAAATAGAGGCTGTGGTCGTCGAACCCGCCGCCGGCGTGGTTGTAGACGAGATCGAAGATCACCGCGACGCCCTTGAGGTGAGCGAGATCGATCAGGCACTTGAGCTGATTGATCCCCGGCCGGATCTCATCGAGCGTCAGCGCCGCGGCGCCCGCGGCCGTGAGGGACGCGTTGATCGCGCCGAGATAGGCCAGAAGATCTGCGTCGCTCGCCGCCTGATAGAGCTGCTCGGGCGAGAAATAATCGACGCCGTTGTAGCCCTCGCTGAACTCGGTCGCGAATTCCTGGATCGGCAGGAGCTGGATCGCGTTGACGCCGAGGTCGACGAGATAATCGAGCCGGGTTGCGACGTCGAGGAACCGCCCGCCGCGCGTGGCGCGGACGTCGGCGCCGTTCGCGTCCACCGCCCACCACGTGCCGACATGCAGCTGATAGATGACGAGCCTGCTGAAGTCGGGCGCGATCCAGGCCGCGTCATGCCAGGGGTAGGATTCCGGATCGCGCAGGATGGCGTAGGAGTCGGGGAAGGCCGGAGTCACCGTCAGCTCGCGGGCATAGGGGTCGCGCTTCGGCCCCTGCCCGGCGGGCCCGTCGATCCAGAACAGGTACTCGATTCCATCGGTCGCGCCGGGCAAGAACCCGCCCCACGTTCCATCGCCGAGCGGGGTCAGCCGGTCGCGGGTGTCGGGCGCGAAGCCCGCGGCGGCGGAAGACGCGAGCGCATCTCCCGTGAGCAGATAGACGCCAACGGCGCGCGGCGCCCATGTCCGGAAGGTCGCGCCGCCCTCGGCGAGATTCGCGCCCATCGGCGTCGAGCGGCTGACGGTGTCGAACAGGACGGTCAAATGCGCTCACCCCCCGGCTGCGTAGGCGCTGTGGAGCGCCCGAAAGAGACTGTCCGACGGCAGGTTGAGCGGGTCAAGATCAAATGGCCCGAAACCGGCGCGTCAGTTTCGACGGAATTCCTGCGCTCGCAACGGCGCTGTGCGCCCGCCTCCGCGCAATTTTAGCGCGGGGGCCGAAAGGTTATTTAGCGGACTCCCTTAACGGCTTGAATTGCCCCGGCCGCCTTTGCCCAAGCCGCGATATGAAGGGGGGTCATAATGGCGAAGTTAGGCAAGGGCAGGATCTTCTCAGCGTTTCCAAGCCGGAGTGCAACAGCAACAATATTTGAGCAGTTTGTCGTTTTCAGATCAAAATTCGGTGTTTTTGGGTTATTTTCAAACGTATATGGGATCGCAAAACCCGTCCTCGCCACCCGTATCCACCAACTTCGCATAACATCTTCTTCTAATTGAGCAATTTTTTGTCTCAAGCTAGGATGAGATCCCTCGTCTTGGACATCGTCATTGAAAGTGTGTGCGCTAAAGCTTGGAGAACGAAAGTTTTGATCGACCGTGACGTTCGGCCACCAGCTAATGTAAGTTCCGTCCTCCAATTGAACTGCCGCGTGACCGACATTGTCGATGCTGCTAATCGCCTTGCGCGTGGCGTCGCTTGCACTTTTCGGAAAGCTTCCGGATGGTTTCTGAAAAGTCGGATACCAGACCAATATTGTAGCCATTTTGCCATCCCCTTGCGTCGATGCCCGGATATGAGTCCCTAATCTGCCTTCACTTTGTCCTACTGCCCGCCTTCGCCCAGGCCGCCATGCCGCCTTCGACGTGGCGCGCCGACGTGATCCCCTTGTCCTGCGCGGCCTGCACCGCCATCGCCGAGCGTTCGCCGAAGGCGCAGTAGAACACGAGCGTCTTGCCGCTCGCGGCGAGTTCGTGGATCAGTCCGCCCTCTTCGATATTGTCCATGAGGTCGGCGTAGGGCGCGTGCAGCGAGCCGGGAATGGCGCCTTTCCGCTCGCGCTCGCCCTTCTCGCGCAGGTCGATGAGGGCGACGTCGGCGCGACCGACGAGCCCCTTCGCCGCCTCGGCGGAAAAAGCCCAGCCGCGCCGCGCGACCTCTTCCTGATGAAACCCCTGAAGCATGTTGGCGGGGACCGCCACGTCCATCATCTTCGGATTCGGCAGATTCAGCGAGGCCATCAGGGCCGCATATTCGTCGGCGTTGCGGACTTTGAGGCGCGGATTGAAACGCTTCTCCTCCGCGATGGTGCTGACCATGTCGCCCTTGTAGTCGTGCCCCGGGAAGACGAGCGTCTCGTCCGGCAACCGCAGAAGGCGCTGCAGGCTGTCCCAGGCGGCGCGCGAGTTGCCGTTCTGGAAGTCGGTGCGGCCCGTGCCGCGAATGAGCAGCGTATCGCCGGTGAAGACGCGATCGCCGCACAGAAAGCTGTAGGAATTGTCGGTGTGGCCGGGGGTATAGAGCGCGTCGAAGGTCAGGCCTTCGATCGTCAGCCGATCGCCGTCGGCGATCCGCATCGACACGACGTCCACATTGCTCTGCTCTCCCATCACGGTCACGCAACGGGTGCGGTCCCGCAGCGCGCCGAGCCCGGTGATGTGATCGGCGTGCAGGTGGGTGTCGACCGCCTTGACCAGCCGGAGGTCGAGTTCCTCCATCAGCTGGACATACCGGTCGACCTTTTCGAGCACCGGATCGATGATCAGCGCCTCGCCGCCGCGACGGCTGGCAAGGACGTAGCTGTAGGTGCTCGAGACGCTGTCGAACAATTGCCGGAAGATCATTCGCGTCCCCCCGCCCGCGGCCGGCCTTCGCCGGGCGCGCTCAACGAGTGTGGCGCTAAGCGCTTTCTCCCGGGCCGTTCCCCTGGAACTTGCGCGGCCAATTTTCGCAGAACGGTCGCCTTTTGTCATTTAGGAAAAATAAGAAGACTCAAATATAATTTCCCTAGTCGAGAAATACTCAATGCCGATCGGCCCCTTTCGAGCCGGGCACGGGTTGTACGGGCCCCGTCGCAAAGGCGCACAGAGCAGCGGGATCACGCCTTGCCTATGCCGCGGTCCAGCAGGAATTTCTTGAATTCGCCCATCGAACCGAACTTGAATGCGCCCTCGTCGGTCTCCGCCTCGATCGAGCCGTCGGAGAAGATCATGTAGTTGGCGCCGCCGGACGCGTAGCGGCCGATCAGGGTCGGCGGGCGCTCGGGCGTCTCGATGGCGCGTTCGATCTCGCCGAGTGTCGGCAGGCGGCCGGCGCGGTTCTCGTTGACGGGGTCTTCGAACGCCTCCGCCTCTTCATCGGTCTCTTCGGCGAGATGCGCCGTCTCCGGCTCCTCGGCGGCCGCCTCCTCGGCTTCCCACCCCGGCTCAGGCACAGGCTCCGCCGCCGGCGCGATTTCCACGTCCTCGCCTTCGACTGCCTGCGCCTCGACGGCTTCGGCTTCGGCTTCGGCTTCGAGCGGCTCCGCCCCCTCGACCCCCGACATGAGCTCGGCCGGCTCCTCGGCCGGCGCGAGCGGCGCGGCGGCCGAAAGCGCCGCAGCGGCGGCCTGCTCGCGCACGGCCGTCGTGAGGCGGCCGAGCCGCACGATCAGGAGGCCGAGAGCGAAGACGATAATCGCCCCGACGACGGAGACGGCGCCCGCGAAGGCGTCTAGCAACCCCGGCTCGGTCGGCAGGAGGTCGAGACTCAGATAGCCGGCGCCGAGGCCGGCGACCAGCAGGACCAGGCTGAGGACAAGGACCAGAAACGCCATGCGACCTCTTCAGGTTCTTCTCATGATGGGACCGGAGCGCCAATGTCAGTGCGGCGCGCGCGCGCCGAAAATGGCGCTGCCGACCCGGATCGCCGTCGCGCCAAGCTGCACCGCCAGCGGCCAATCCGCGCTCATCCCCATCGACAACTGCCGAAGTCCGTTGCGCTTGGCGATCTGGCCTAGCAGAGCGAAATGCGGCGAGGCCTGCTCGCCGACCGGCGGGATCGCCATCAGCCCGTCGATCGTCAGGCCGTAGGCGTCGCGGCAACGCGCCAGAAAGCGGTCCGCCTCTTCCGGCAGGACGCCGGCCTTCTGCGGCTCGGCCCCGGTGTTGATCTCGACGTAGAGGCGCGGATGCTTGCCGAGCCGCTGGATCTCGTGGGCGAGGCTCGATGCGATCTTCTCCCGGTCGACGGTTTCGATCACGTCGAAATGCTCGACCGCCTCGCGCGCCTTGTTGCTTTGCAGCGGCCCGATCAGATGCAGTTCCATCGTCTTGCCGAGAGCGGCCGCGCGGGCGCGGAGATCCCGCCATTTGGGAACCGCCTCCTGCACCCGATTCTCGCCGAATACGGCCTGGCCGCCGGCCGCGATCGTCGGCCAGACCTCATCGGCGGAGAAGGTTTTGGAGACGGCGACGAGCGTGATTTCCTGAGGATCGCGGCCGCAGTCGCGGGCGCGCTGCGCAATCGCGGCGCGCAACGCCTCGAGACGGGAGACGGCGCCGAGCGAGTCGGCGGGATCAGCGATGTCGGTCAAGGTCCTCTCCAATCGCACGCGTGCGCCTTGCCAGAAGTTTGGCCGATGCACAACTTGACGCGGAAAACCCCATCCCCTATAGACCCGACCCAACACGCCAGGGCCGGATCGACCGGCGGGACGCTTCCTGACAGAGGCGGCCCGTCTTTTGTTTTCCGGGCTCACGCGTCCCAATTTTACGAAGGATTTAGCGCGATGTCACGCCGCTGCGAGCTGACAGGCAAGGCCGTTCAGTACGGCAACAAGGTCAGCCACTCGAACCGCAAGACGCGGACCCGCTTCTTGCCCAACCTCGTCCAGGTCACGCTGCTTTCCGATTCGCTCGAGCGCGCCGTGCGTCTGCGCATCACCGCGGCGGCGCTGCGCTCGGTCGAGCATCGCGGCGGCCTCGACAATTTTCTCGTCAAGGCGCGCGACGCGGAGCTCTCCGACGGCGCCGTGAGCCTCAAGCGCGAGGTCGAGAAGAAGCGCGCCGAGGCCGCGCCGGAAGCGAAAGCGGCTTAAGAAAAGCATGGAACCTCGGCGCCGAGTTCGCTGGTGCTGAGCTGGGTGCTTGACGGTTGGCGGTTGCCGTGCGTGGAGACGGACCGCCCTTGACAACAGCCGTACGGCTCCGTACAGTGCTATTCATGCCAGACGTCGTAGAAACCAAAGGTGCCGAGGAAGCGCGCAGCACGCTTCCTGCGCTGCTAGAGTTAGCTGAGCGCGGAATCCCCACAATTGTTTCGAGGCACGGCCGTCGCGTGGCCGCGATAGTGCCGATTGCCATCTACGAGGCTTACGAGTCCAGTCTCCGTTCTCGACGGCTCTCTCCACTTTCGCTTGTCGGGTCTGGTCATAAGCTGTGGGGTGAAGACAGCACCCAAACCATCCGCGAGCTTCGGGACGAATGGAGCCGTTGAACATCGAGGATCTGCCCAAGAACGCCTTACTCTTGGTAGATACCGCGCCGATCATTTACACGTTCGAAGGGCGCCTCGAATTCGTAGAGCGGTTCAAGCCTGTCTTCAAAGCCTATGAGGATGGAGCGGTGCAACTCGCGGTAACTACAGTGACGATTGCCGAAGTGCTAACCGGCCCGATGCAGGCTGACGATGACTTTCTGGTCAGTCAATACCGCAACATTCTCGAGTCGTGGCGCGTCGTTCCGCTTGACGCCGATATAGCGCTTCGCGTCGCGAGCATACGCGGCGCCTATCGCCTAAAGCTCCCGGATGCTGTCCAGGCCGCCAGCGCAATAGCCATAAACGCAGACGCCTTGGTGACGCACGATCGTGACTTTTCGCGGGTCCGTTCGCTGCGCGTCATCCGATAAAGAGCATCACGCCGCTCGCCGAGCGATCCCTATGCCGTCTTCCGCCTCAACCCCGCCGCCTCGCGGGCGAGCTTTTCCACCGTCGCATAATCGCCCTTCGCCAGCGCGTCCTTCGGCAGCATCCAGGACCCGCCGACGCAGGCGACGTTGCCGAGCTTGAGATAGTCCGGCGCCCTGGCGAGATCGATGCCGCCGGTCGGGCAGAAGCGCAGGTCCGGCAGAGGCGCAAAGAGCGAGGCGAGGAGTTTCGCGCCCCCGACCGCCTCCGCCGGAAACAGTTTTAGCGCGCGAAAGCCGAGCTCTCTGAGCGCCATCGCCTCGGAGACCGTGGCGCAGCCGGGCAGGAACGGAACAGGAGCGGCGGCCGCGGCCTCAGCGAGGGCAGGCGTCGCGCCGGGGCTGACCAGAAAGCGCGCGCCCGCCGCGACCGCCTCGGCGATTTGGGCCGGCGACGTGATCGTCCCGGCGCCGACGACGGCGCCCGGAACCTGCTTCGCGATCGCCGCGATGGCGCTCAGCGCGCTCGAGGTGCGCAAGGTCACTTCGATGGCGAAAATCCCGCCCGCCACCAGCGCCTTCGCCTGACCGAGGCCGTCCTCGACGCTCTCGACCGTCAGCACCGGAATAACCGGCGCGAGCGCCATGATCGCGGCGGATTCTGCGTCGCGGGAATAATGCGCCATTCGCCTGCTCCTCACGTTCGGCCTGGAACTGTCAGGCACGCCATAACACGCCCCGGGGCGCCGCCGCGAGGCTCGCGCCGCCGTTCAAATCGACTAAGGTCTCCGGACGCACAGACGGCGGAGCCCCTTGAACGATACGTTGGACCTTCCCCTCTACAGAGAGGCGCTGCTGTTTCTGGCGATGGCCGGCGGCGTCGCGCCGCTGTTCTTTCGTCTGCGCCTCAGTCCGGTCTACGGCTATCTGCTCGGCGGCGTCGCGCTCGGACCCTATGGCCTCGGCGCGCTGCACGAAAAGGCGCCGTGGCTGAGCGCGGTCGGCATCAGCAACGTCGAGACGATCGACCGGATCGCGGGCTTCGGCGTCGTCGTGCTCCTGTTCACGATGGGCCTCGAACTGTCGTTCGAGCGCATCCGGCTGATGCGGCGGTTGGTGTTCGGGCTCGGGTTCGGCCAGGTCGTGGTCACCATCCTGACGCTGACCGCGATCGCGGCGGCGCTCGGTCTCGCCCCGGCCTCCGCGCTGATTGTCGCCGCAGCGCTCAGCGTGTCGTCGACCGCGATCGTCATCCCGGTCCTCATCGAGGGCAAGCGGCTCAAAGCGCCGGTCGGGCGCGCGAGCTTCGCCGTGCTCCTGTTCCAGGACCTCGCGGTTGCGCCGCTCCTCGTCATGGCGGCCGCCTTTTCCGGCGGCGGGAGCCGTGGTTTCGGTCTGGCGCTGGTCGAGACGCTCGTGCCGGCGGCTTTGGGGCTGGCGGGGCTGATCGCGTTCGGCCGGCTGGCGCTGAGGCCGTTCTTCCATTTCATCGCCGAGACCCGGAGCGCCGAGTTCTTCATGGCCGCCTGTCTCCTGGTCGTGCTCGGCGACGGTCTGCTCGCCGCGGCGAGCCATCTGTCGATGGCGCTCGGCGCCTTCGTCGCCGGGCTCCTCTTGGCGGAGACCGAGTATCGCCGCGAGATCGAGGTGACGATCGAACCGTTCAAGGGCCTGCTGCTCGGGCTCTATTTCGTCTCGGTCGGCGCCGGGATCAATCCGGCTCTGATCGTCGCCCGGCCCGGCCTCATCCTCGGCCTCGCCGCCGCTTTCGTCGCGGTCAAGGTCCTGGTTCTCTTCGGACTGGCCCTCGCCTTCCGCCTGCCCGCAAGGGTGAGCGCGGAAATGGCGCTTTTGCTCGGACCCGGCGGCGAGTTCGGCTTCGTGATGGTCGGCGCGGCGCTAGCCGGCGGTCTGATCGACCGCCCGCTGTCGACCACGCTGGTGACGTCGATCGCGATCTCGATGCTCGCGATCCCGGCGCTCGCAAGGGTCGGGGCGCTGATCGACCCGCTGATCCGGGCGCGGTCCGACGCCCCGCCCGAGGAGCCGCCGCCGGAAGGCGACGCGCCGCGCGTCATCATCGTCGGCTACGGCCGGGTCGGGGCGCTGATCGGCGACATGCTCGACATTCACGGCATCCCGTTCGTCGCCGTCGATTCCGATCCGCGCCTCGTCGCCCGCGCCCGCGAGGCCGGCAAGCCGGTCTATTACGGCGACGCCTCGCGCGCCGAATACCTGCGCCGGAGCGGCGTCGAGACGGCGCGCGCGGTGGTGGTGACGATGGACTCGCCGCGCGCCAACGAGGCGGTGGTCGAGACGACGCGAAAACTCCGCCCCGACGTGACGCTGGTGGCGCGCGCCCGCGACGCCGACCACGCCCACAAGCTCTACGACCTCGGCGTCACCGACGCGGTGCCGGAGACGGTCGAAGCGAGCCTCCAGCTCGCCGAGGCGACGCTGGTCGACCTCGGCGTGCCGATGGGCTTCGTGATCGCCTCGATCCACGAGAAGCGCGACGAATTCCGGAAGATTCTCGCCGCGGCCGGGGCGCCGGCGCGTGAGCGATCGATTCGCAAAACGAAGCGCCGCTGAGCGCGCTTCAGCGCCCGAGTCTGGCGGCGAACCCGGCGTATATCGCCATCGCCGCGCTCGCGATCACGTCCCAGCCGGCGAGCGACAGCCCGAGGATGCGCAGCTGCACCTCGTCGCAATTGACGACGCGGACGGAGTTCAGCGACTTCATCAGGTCGTTGGCGTCGACCGGGCCGCTCAGCGAGCCGGTGCAGGCGGTCGGACCCGGCCACCAGTGCTGCTCGACGCCGACGTGATAGAAGGCGAAGCCGGCGTTGGCGAAAAAGATCAGCGCCAGCAAAACGAACAGCGCCCGCGCCGCCCCGTGCGCGCGGCGGCTCGCCTGGTACGCGGTCAAAGCGGCGAGGGCTGCGCCGGCGTAGAAGGCGTAGCGCTCGGCGAGGCACAGCTCGCAGGGCGCGTAGCCAAGGACCTCAAACGTCCACACCGCAGCCAGCGTCGCCAGCGCAGCCGCAAGAAGACGCAGCGCGCGGCCGGCCTGCGAGGGCGGCAGGACGATCCGGATCGCATCCATCAGATCAACCAGGCGGAACGCGCGCACCGCGGAGGCGATCGCCGCTGGCGATATCTCAGCGCCGGCCTTTGCGCGAGCGCCCTGACGCGGGCGTAGAGCGGGTCGATCATTCCGGATCCTTGCGGGGGCGGGACCCTTTACGCGGTTCGCGGCGGCGTGTCCACGCGAAAGGCGATGCGGCGGCGTTGACCCTCGGCCGGGCGGCGGTTTATACCGCCGCCATCCGCATCACGCGGGCCCCTATGGCGGAACTGGTAGACGCGTCCAACTCAAAATCGGATTCCGCAAGGAGTGCTGGTTCGATTCCGGCTAGGGGCACCATTGCTGCTGGACTTCTATTGAAATAGATTTTCAGTCCCACACGTAGTCCCACGGTCGTCTGCCGCAGCCAAACTTGCAAAAAGCGCCGCTATTTTGCGTCTACCTGCGCGCGTCCACCAGTTTCAAAGTATGCCGGGCGATCATGATCTCTTCGTTGGTCGGGATCACCCAGGCCCGCACCTTGCTGGCCCTGGTCGAGATCAGAGGGCCATGGGTCTTGTTGGCCGTCGCGTCAAGTTCGAGGCCGAGCCAGGCCAGCTTTTCGCAGACCGCCGCGCGGATCGGCGCCGCCTTCTCGCCGATGCCCGCCGAGCGTCATGTTGATCGCGGCGTCCGAGAGAATGATGCGACGGCCGTAAGCAGGCGAGAAGATGAGAGCGCAGTCGCTGAGGAGTCGCCCCGTCCGGAGGCCCGCCTCACAGGACCGCATGGAGCAGGACGTCGGTGTGCAGGCTGCCCCTCATCAGCGCCTGAATCTCGCCGTGGCCCGCCATCTGGCGCGCCAAGTGGTCGGGACCTGCTCTATTCGTTCGGGCGCGACGGAGGCCGGTGGAGCACGACTCTGAGCGGACGCTGCGGCGCCTCCTGTTCGGCCCAGACGCTGAGCCGGATGCGTTCGCGCCAGGCGCGCTCGACGAGCCTCTCCATGTCGCGCTCGCGGCTGTCGTAGGTTCGCTCTCCCTCCTCCGCATCGAGGATGAATCCCTCGAAGTCGCCGAAGCGGTCGTAAATCAAGCCCGCGATCTTTCCGGTGCGCTCGAACCGTTTGCCGCCCTTGGGCGCATGTTTAGGCGTGCCGTTCCCCTCGGGCGATGGCTCGATCTGCGAGGGGTCGCCGCCGAAATGCCTGATCCTGAGGGCGATCTCCTCGAGGTAGCGGTCAAACACTTTGCGCCAGCGGCTCGCCGCCGGGATCGTCCGTCCGATCCATTTCAGCGTCGAATAATCGCGCTCCTCCCTGCCGAGCAGGGTCTCGTGCGGATGAACGGGAATGGCGAGCTGGAACGCCCCGATCTCCTTGCGCCACGTCAGCGTCTCGCCCTCGCGCGCCGCGCCGGCGACGGCGATCCGCGGCGGCGGGGACGGGGACGGCGGAAGGGGCGCCTCCCCGGAAGCATCGGTGATCTGCCGCACGACCACGTCGAACCGCTCGCCCGGGCGCGCATGCGCCGGCGGCGTCACGGTCAGGAGCCCGGCGAAATTCGCCTCGCCGCCACGCGGGATTGGCACGTAGGAGACGCCGCCGACGTCCAGGGCCAGCGTATGCGCGTCCTTCTTGGCAAGCCGATGCGATCGGTAGCGCTTTGCCGCGATCGCCAGCACCTCGTCGGCTTTGACTGCGGGCAGATAGATTTCCGCCTTGCCGCCGCGCGGCAGCGCGCCCCAGTCGATCATCAGTTCGTCCGGCCGCTCGCCCCTGGGCTCTTGCGGCGTTGGGCGGATCTCGAACGGGGTTGCGGCGACGGCCGAGCCGACGTCCGCCCAGGCGAGGTTGCGCTGGGCGAGCTTGTCCCAGTTGATCGTGTCGACGCCGGGCGGGATCAGCGACCCGTCGAAGGCGATCTCCGCCACCAGGCACTGATGCAGCGCGCGTAAGATGGCGCTCTGGATCGGCTGCGGCGGATTGGCGGCGTCCTGGAACGGCCCGTCGACGTTCATCGAGGGAACGGTCTGCGGCAGCACATTATTGGCGCCGCCGCCGGGCTTGAAGGGCTGATTGATGTCGAGCCAGCAGCCGTAATAGACGTCGACCTCCGAGCCGTCCGCCTTGGCGTTGAACGGCAGCACGTTCGGCATGTCGGTCTGCTGGCCCATGTCGGACGTGGTCGAGTCGACGCGCTGATGGGCGAAGCAGGGAATGGTCACATATTCGCCGCCGAGGATTCCCGCGAGCGGGATCGGCTGCCCGTCGGGATTGCTCGGGTTGCGCCGGTATTGGGCCCCCGGCGGATAGTCGAACACGCCGTTCGTGCTCTGCGCCTGGAAGAGGCGGAAGAACACGCGCACGTTGGCTGCGCCGATGAGCCCGATATATTGGACTTTCGCCACCGCGAAGTCGAACACCAGCGCGCCATCGGTCTTCGGGTAGATGTAGAGCTTTGACGACTCGTCGGTCGGCAGCGCCGCGAAGGCGGCCGGCGCCGAGCTTCCTGACGTGTTCAAGGCCGAGATCACGTTCTGGATGAAAGTCGGCGCGGCGGAGGCGTCTGCGCCCATGGTCGGCCCGAACGCGCTCGTCTCGCCGGCCTTCACGGTGAAGACGCGCAAGTCGATGCTGAGCCACGCCGGATCGCCATGCAGCAGAAACGGGTCGGGCTGCTTGATCAGCGTCAGGATCGCCGAAGCCGAGGGCGCCCCGCTGACCGCGACGCCGAGCGGGGCGGGAGACGTCGGCGTCGAGAACGAGAATTCCGGATCGCTCGGATCGGGGAAGTCGAGATCGTAGACGAAGGTGAAGCGCTGCAGCTCGCTCCCGTAGTCGCCGTTGTCGGAGAAATTCGGCGTCGTCGAAGACGGCAGAATCGAAAGCCCGGCGACCGCGGGGGTGAAGGCGGGCGCCGCGGCGAGCGTCGAGTTCGGGCCGGCGAGGCCGAGTTCGGGGGCGGAGTATCCGTCGACGATAACCCTGAGCGCATCCGCGATCGGCAGGCCGCCCGGCGTCCCTCGCGGCTGCTTGCGGCGCGCGGAAATCTCATCCTGTCCGATCGGGTTGCGGTTGAGCAGAATTGGCAGGACCTCAGGCTGTTGCGCACCCACAGGCAGAAGTTGAGGAGACCGCAGGTGTTCTCCTGAATGATGTTCTGCATCTCGCTGTAGGGCGGCTGGAATTCCGTGCCCCATTCCACCGTGTACGCGATGATCTTCCCGTTGCTCGGGTCGACGAAATGCCGGCTATAGGCGTAGTCGTCCGAAGTCCCGGCGGTAGGATAGAGCCCGAAGGATTGCTCGACCGTGTAGTTGGTCCCGCGCAGCGCCAGGATTCCGGCCTGCAGCGCGCCGGCGAGCGATTGCGCGGTCGCCAGATCCGCGGCGGGGATGTATTCGTTGTAGGGGCCGGCGGCGAGCCCTCTCTGTCCGTCGAAGGCGGCGTTGAGGAAGTTCATCGTCGGGTCGGTCGTTTGGTCGACCAAGTCGCCCCAGCTGTAGAGGATGAGCGACCCGTAGCTGTGCAGGTCGACGAAATAGCCGATGTCGGGGTACTGATCGAAAATCCATTTTGCGTTCTGGCTCTCGGGCTCGGAGAAGGCGCTCGGCCCGTTGTAGAGTTGATAGTCGCAGGGGTCGGTCGCGTCCTCGATCGGCGCCGAGGGACTGAAATATTGCGGGAAGTTCCATAGGAAGTCGTAGTTGCGGTTGACGTCGACGCCGACGCAGGCGCCCGTCGTGTTCGGCGCCTGGGTGCGGCGGTTCTTCCGCCACAGCGCCTCGGTGTTCATCGAATAGTTGCGGCCGTCGGGATTGGCCTGGGGAAAGACGAAGATGTCGAGGTTATTGACGATGTCCTGAATGTCGGCCGGCGAGAAGGTCATCGAGCCGATCGTGATGCCCGTCCCCTGTTGATAGGCCTGCTCCAGAACCTCGATGAAATTGATCAGGATGTCCGAGCTGCCCCATTCGCGCGAATGGATGCCGCCAAGGAAATAGACGCCGGGCCTTCCGGGCCGTGAGCCGTTGGCGATCTTGATCGCATGGCATTGCCGCCCCTCCCAGGTGAGGTTCGGCAGGGCGATGAGCTGGGTGAATCCCGCGTAGGGCGCGGCCGCCGCCACCGACAGCGCGGATTTCGACCTCGGCGATGTTGAGATAGGGCATGCCGCGCCTCCCTGATCTTCACGTGGGCTATTTATGGGGTTGCTGTGGCCGCAGGTAGCGGTTTCCGGCGCCAACCTCTCTCTGCCTTTCGCGACCGACCTTATCGACGTCCTCGTGGCGAACGATTTGATAGGGCGCCGCCTGAAACGTCTTGATCGCGGACTGATCGAGGATGGCGTCGACGCTCCAGCCCTGCGCGGTCCGCTTCTGGCCGTGATCAAGCACCTCGATCTTGTGCTTGCGCACGAGATCGAGCATCGCCTCTTTGTCGTCGCTCGAAATGGTCACTCGATATCGCGGCATGGGCGTGACCTCCTCTTGCGCGCTGGCGCCCTGGCTTGCCGGCCGGACTGCAGATCGAGGCCGGCTTGTGGTCGTCGGCGCCCCTTCCGTAACGTTGAGCCAAGATATCCCTCGATGTGCGGTCGGCACAAGCCCATGCCCTCGCCCATGCCCTCGCGCCCACCCTCTCGCCCAAGCCCTCGCGATCGGCAGAAGCGCGAGTTCCAGACCGTTCGGAACTGCGCGACGGCGCCTTTGGCGGACGTCGGGGACGCGCTTGCGGCCCTTGGAACCGCTCATGTTACGCCTTGACGGCGCCCGCGGTGAGGCCGGCGACGATGTAGCGCTGCGCCATCAGGAACATCAGGATCGCCGGCAGGATCGTCAGCGTGATGAAGGCGAGCACGAGCTGCCAGGACGTCGATATACTGGCCCTGGTAGGCCATCAGGCCCAGCGTCCACGGGTAGCGCGACTCGCTGTTGAGAACGACGAGCGGCAGCAGATAGCCGTTCCAGCTGGCGACGAACGAGATCACGGCGACGGTCGACAGGATCGGCCCCGAGAGCGGCAGCGTGATGTAGAAAAAGTAGCGGAAATAGCCGCAGCCATCCATCATCGCCGCGTCCAGAAGTTCGATCGGCAGCTGCTTGAACGCGTTGCGCAGCAGCAGAATGGCCATCGCGAGCGAGAAGGCGACCTGCGGCAGGATGACGCCCCAGTAGGAATCGAGCAGCCCGAGATCGCGGATCTTGATGAACAGCGGCAGGATCGCCGTCGCCACCGGAAACAGCAGCCCGAGCTGAAGGTAGCTGAAGAGAAAGCGGTCGCCGAAGAAGCGCAGGTGCGCGAAGGTGAAGGCCGCCATCGAGGACAGCGCGAGCGTCAGCGCGACGGTCATGCAGCGCGATCAGCAGCGAATTGCCGAGCACCTGCCAGTAGCGGTAGCCCGGTCAGGATGTCCCAGTAGTTCTTCCACACCCAGACGCGCGGCAGGCCGAACGGATTGCGCCTGCAGGTCGCCCAGTTCCTTGAAGCCGTTGAGCGCGGTCGCGAGGATCGGAACGAGCACGACGCCGGCGAGCACGACCAGCGCCGCGAAGATCGCGATGCGCGCCGAAGCCGTGCGGAGCGCGGCCGGCGGGTTCGTGAGCCGCCGTCGCGGCTTCGGATGTCGGGAGCGCAGTCTCAGTCATCGCGCATGAAGAGCCGTCTGTAGCCGAAGGCGAAGGTCACGCAGATCAGGAACAGCACCACGCCGACCGCCGAGCCGAAGCCGACGCGCATGCGCGTGATGCCGAAATAGTAGAGGTACGAGACCATCGTGTTCGTCGTCTCGAACGGGCCGCCGCCGGTCAGCGGCACGATGACGTCGAAGAGCTGCAGCGCGCCGACGACCGAAAAGAAGATCGACAGGCGGATCATCGGCCCGAGCAGCGGCAGGGTGATGTGCCGGAAGCGCTGGAAGGCGGTCGCGCCGTCCATCTCGGCCGCCTCGAGCAGCGACTTGTCGATGCCCTGCAGGCCCGCGACATAGAGCATCATGTGGAAGCCGAAATATTTCCACAGGACGACGATCAGCACCGCGCTGAACGCCCAGGTCTTGTCCGCGAGCAGATAATAGGGCGCGAGGCCGAGCGCGCCGGTGATCGACGCTCGGCGAGACCGTAGCCGCCGTCGAACATGAAGCGCCAGATCAGCCCCGCCGCGACGTCCGCCAGGACATAGGGCAGAAAGAAGATCATCCGGAACACGGCCGCGCCGGCGATCCGTCCGGCCACCATCATGCGCCACGCCGAGCGCCAGCGGCAGCTGGACGAGAAGCGAGACGACGATGATGAGGCCGTTGTTGATCAGCGAGCGCGTGAAGGTCGCGTTGCCGATCAGATAGCCGTAGTTCTTGAGCCCGATGAATTTTTCCGGCCGGCCGTAGCCGTTCCAGTTGTAGAAGCCGTACCAGCCGGCCTCCGCCATCGGCAGGGCGACGAAGACGGTGAAGAGGAGCAGCGCCGGCGGCAGGAAGATGAGCAGCGTCGCCCAGCCGTTCGCCGACATGCGTCGGGCCGGTTCGACATAGGAGGCCTCGACAGGAGACATCTGCCGTCGACAAGCTCACTCCGCTGCTGTCCATGTCCCGGGTCCAGTCGCGATCGAAGCTTCCGAGAGCGCGTCTCGCGCTCCGATAACCGTCGAAAGCGGGCATCCTTCCGGCGCCTTGGCGGCGAGACGCCGCCCCTCCGACTTACTGCTGGTCGGCCGCGTCCTGGATCGCCGCGGCGGCCGCTTCGGGCGTCATTTCGCCGGCCGCGACCGCGACCGAGACGTCGTTGATGACGCGCCCGACCGAGGGACCGAGGTCCTGGTCGAAGATAGTTCTGGTGGTAGGTCGTCCTGGCGAGGTCGTCGGCCAGGCGCTTCACCAGCGGGATCGGTGATGACGGCTTCGGAGCCCTTGACGACGGGGATATAGCCGCCGTGCGCGGCGGCCTCCTTGCGCGTATTTCGCCTGGCTGAAGAACTTGAGGAAGTCGACGGCCTCGGGCGGCGCGGTCTTGGTGACGAGCCAGCCGTTGATGCCGCCGAGCGTATCGGTCGCCTTGCCCTTGCCGCCGGGGACGATCGGGAAGGACAGGATGCCGATGTCCTCTTCCGGCAGGCCCTTGCCGCTCGCGGAATTCGGCCCCTGCATGCCGAGCAGCCACTGGCCCATCAGATCCATCGCCGCCTTGCCGTCGCCGAAGATGCCGGCCGACTGGGCGTGCGACGTCGAGAGATAGCCGGGCTGGAACGGCTCGAGCGCCGCGAGTTCGCGCAGGCGCTTGCCGGCCTCGACAAAGGTCGCGTTCTTGAAGCCGCCGTCCTTGCCGGCCTTGGCGTCGGCGAGCGCGTGTTCGCCGCCGATGCGCATGACGAGATAGGAATAGTAGAAGTGCATCGGCCACTTCTCGCCGGCCCCGACCGAGATCGGCGTGATGCCGGCGGCCTTGAGCTTCTTCACCGCGCCGAGGAAGTCGTCCCAGGTCTTGATGTCCTCGGCCTTCACGCCCGGCCTTCTCGAACAGCTTCTTGTTGTAGTAGAAGGCGACCTCGCCCACCTCGAACGGCACGCCGACGACTTTGCCGTCGACCTTGAAGGCGTCGACCGCGGTCGGGGACATGTCGGCTTCGACGGCGGCGACATCGGCGGTGATGTCCTTGAGGAACCCCGCCTTCTCCTGCGCCTGCATGACGCCGCCGGCCCAGCTGTAGAACAGGTCCGGACGGTCGCTCGGACTGCAGCATGGTCGGCAGCTTCGCCTTGAAGGCTTCGTTCTCCAGATACTTGAACTCGACTTTCACGCCCTTGTGGCTCGCGTTGTAATCGCTGGCGATCTTTTCCCAGACCGCTTTTTGGTCGGGGTTGTCGCTGACGTGAAGGACGGTGACGGTGGTGTCGGCCAGCGCCGGAAGCGACAAGGGCGGCGAGGCAGGCCGCGGACAATATCAGTTGGCGGAGGGTCATGGGCTTCCTCCGGGACACGCTCGAGCGGCTTTTATCCGCGATGCAAATTAAATCTGTCGCGGCTCTGCGCGTCTGTCAAGTCGATCGGCGAGGTTGACAGCTTCAAACTCCCGCCATCGCCGTTGACAAGGCGGCGTACGACATGGAAATAAATCCGCGATCCGCATTAAACCGCGGAAGCGGAAGCCGCCAGAGCCATGAAAACCGCCGACCCGGAATTGATGCGCGCGATCAATCGCTTCCACGTGATGGATGCGATCCGCCGCTTCGGGCCGGTCTCCCGGGTCGAGATCTCCGGGCTCACCGAACTCAGCGCGACCACCGTCTCGGCGATCACGGCGGCGCTGCTCGACGACCGGCTGATCGTTCCGCTGCATGTCGGCGCCCTGCGCGACGCCGCCCGGGGCCGGCCGCGGGTGATGCTGCAGCTCAACCCGGACGCGGCGCACGTCGTCGGCGTCAAGCTCGCCTCCGACCAGATCACCGTCGCCGTCACCGATTTCTGCGGCGATGTCGTCTCTTCGCTTGGGCTGCCGATCCGCATCGACCGCCAGACGGCGTCCGTCATCGCCGATCTGGTCGAGGACGGCGTGCGCCGCTGCGTCGGCGACGCCGGCCTCGAAATGTCCGCGATCTCCGGCGTCTGCGTCGGACTGCCCGGCGTGGTCGAGCGCGCGGCGGGGGTCTGCCGCCAGAGCCCGATCCTCCAGGAGCGCGACGTCCCGTTCGGCGCCGATCTCGAACGGCGGCTCGGCGTCCCCGCCTCGATCGACAGCGACGTCAATCTGGTCGCGCTCGCGGAGCACTGGTTCGGGCAGGCGCGCGACCTCAACGACTTCCTCGTCGTCAATGTCGAGCGCAATCTCGGGCTCGGCATTCTGCACAACGGCGAACTTTTCCGCGGCGCGAACGGCCTGAGCCCCGACCTCGGCGACTTCATGCTGCGCGCGCCGAGCGAGGGCGGCGGACGGCTCGCCGACGCGGCCTCCGAGACCTCGGTCATCGGCGAGGCCGAGGCGCTGCTGCGCGCCGGCGATCGGGAGGCGCCGACCCAGCCGGACCGGATCATGGCGCGTGCTGATCCAGCGCGCGGCCGACGGGGACGCGTCGCTGCGCGCGCGTGCTCGCCAAGGCGGGCGAAGCGCTCGGCTTCGCCATCGCCAATCTCATCACCCTGTTCGCCCCGCCGAAGGTGATCATTTCCGGGCGCGCGATGGCCGCGAGCGCGCATTTCATCGCGCCGCTGCGCGCGACCGTCGCGGCAATTCTGCCGCCGAGCCTCGCCGACGTCGCCGACATCGTCGTGCGCGAATGGAGCGAGCGGGCCTGGGTTCAGGGCGCCGCGGCGATGACGCTGCGCGATCTCTACGGCGCGCCCTGGGGCACGACCGGACCGGCCGCGATCCGCGAGCTCGCGACGGCGCAGACGGGAGTTTCGTCATGACAGGCGTTCGGCGTCGGCGTGATCGGCTGCGGCAACATCAGCGCCGCCTATCTGAAGGCGGCGAAAAACTTTCCGATCCTCGACATCGTCGCGCTCGCCGACCAGAATCCTGACGCGGCCGAAGCGCGGTCGGCCGAGTTCGGCATTCCCGCGCGCTCCGTCGAGGACGTCCTCGCCGATCCAGGCGATCGAGGTCGTCCTGAACCTCACCGTCCCCAAGGCCCATGTCGAGGTCGGCCTCCGGGCGATCGCCGCCGGCAAGCACGTCCACTCGGAGAAGCCGCTCGGCGTCACCGTCGCCGAGGCGCGGACGCTGATCGAGGCGGCAAGCGCGAAGGGCGTGCGGGTCGGCTCGGCGCCCGACACGTTTCTCGGCGGCGCGCACCAGACCGCGCGCGCCTGTCTCGACGAGGGGATGATCGGACGGCCGGTCGGCGGGACGGCGTTCTTCATGTGCCCCGGCCACGAGCGCTGGCACCCGAGCCCGGCCTTCTATTATCTCGCCGGCGGCGGCCCGATGCTCGACATGGGCCCCTATTACGTCACCGATCTCGTCAACCTGCTCGGCCCCGTGGCGAGCGTTTCGGGCGTCGCCACGCGCACCCGCGCCGAGCGCGTCATCACAAGCGCGCCGCTCGCCGGAACGCGCATCCCCGTCGAGGTCGCGACCCACGTCACCGGCGTCCTGACCTTTGTCAGCGGCGCGGCGGTGACGATGACGATGAGCTTCGACGTCGCGCGCCACAAGCATGTCCCGATCGAGATCTATGGCGAGGCGGGCTCGCTGATCGTCCCCGACCCGAATTTTTTCGGCGGAACGATCGAGGTCGCGACGGCGACCGAGGACTGGCGCGAGGTTCCGACCCGGCACGCCTATGCCGACGGCAATTATCGCATCCTCGGCCTCGCCGACATGGCGCAGGCGATCCGCACCGGCCGGCCGCACCGGGCGAGCGGAGACCTCGCCTTCCACGTGCTCGAAGTGATGGAGGCGTTCCAGAGGTCGTCGGACGCCGGCGCGGCGGTCGAGATTGGCAGTCGCCCGGAGCGGCCGGCGCCGATGCCGGCGACGTTGAAGACGGGCGAACTGGATTGAGGGGCGTCCCTTCGCCCCGCTTGCGGGGAGAAGGCGCCGACCCCAGCCCGCTCCCCGCAAGCGTGGAGAGGGGGCAAAAGGAAGGAAACGAACCATGCGGGAAGCGCTGATCGTCTGGGGCGGCTGGAGCGGGCATGAGCCCGAGAAGGGCGCGAAGATCGTCGCCGCGATGCTCGAGGAGCACGACTTCAAGGTCTATGTCGAGAACACGACCGAGGCCTTCGCCGATCCCGGGATCGCCGACATGAGCCTCATCGTCCCGATCGTCACCATGTCGAAGATCGAGAAGGAGGAGGTCGAGAACCTGACCGCCGCGGTGCGCGGCGGCGTCGGTCTCGCCGGGTTACCACGGCGGCATGGGCGACGCCTTCCGCGAGAGCGTCGACTATCAGTTCATGTGCGGCGGCCAGTGGGTCGCCCATCCCGGCAACGTCATCGACTATCGCGTCGACATCACGAAGCCCGACGACCCGATCATGCAGGGAATCTCCAGCTTCCCCTACCGCTCCGAGCAATATTACATGCACGTCGATCCCTCGAACGAGGTGCTCGCCACGACGACCTTCTCGGGCGAGCACGCGCCCTGGACCAAGGGCGTGGTGATGCCGGTCGTGTGGAAGCGCAGGCATGGAGAAGGTCGCGTTTTCTACAGTTCGCTCGGCCATGTCTCGGCCGAGTTCGACGTCCCCGAGATGCGCGAGATCTTTCGCCGCGGGCTGTTGTGGGCGGCGCGCTGAGGGCGCCCCATGATCCGCAATCCGATCCTGCCCGGCTTCAATCCGGATCCTTCCATCTGCCGCGTGGGCGATGACTATTTCATCGCGACGTCCACCTTCGAATGGTTCCCGGGCGTGCAGATCCATCACTCGCGCGATCTCGTGAACTGGCGGCTGATCGCGCGTCCGCTCGATCGCGCGAGCCTGCTCGACATGCGCGGCGAGCCCGATTCCGGCGGCGTCTGGGCCCCCTGTCTCTCCCATGCCGATGGACGCTTCTGGCTGGTCTACACCGACGTCAAGCGGCTCGACGGAAATTTCAAGGACGCGCACAACTACATCGTCACCGCGCCTTCGATCGAAGGCCCGTGGTCGGAGCGCGCCTACGTCAATTCGAGCGGCTTCGACCCCTCGTTGTTCCATGACGACGACGGCCGCAAATGGGTCGTCAACATGGTCTGGAACCATCGCGACCCTGCCGGCGCGCAGCTGAAGCATCCGGCTTTTTTCGGCATCGCATTGCAGGAATGGGACGCAGACGGCGAACGGCTCATCGGCGCCCCATGTATGATCTTCGCCGGCAGCCCGCACGGGCTCGTCGAAGGCCCGCATCTCCATAAGCGCAAGGGCTGGTACTATCTCACCACCGCCGAAGGCGGGACCGGCTACGACCACGCCGTCACGATGGCGCGTTCGCGCCGTCTCGACGGTCCGTACGAACTCCACCCCAACGTCCATCTCATCACGTCGAAGGACGCGCCCGACGCGCCGCTGCAGCGCGCGGGCCATGGCCAGATCGTCGAGACGCCGGACGGACAGGTCTATCACACCCATCTCTGCTCGCGTCCGCTCGCGGGCCTTGGGCGTTCGCCGCTCGGCCGCGAGACGGCGATCCAGAAATGCGTGTGGGGCGACGACGACTGGCTGTATCTCGAAGGCGGCGGCATGGTTCCTGCGGTCGAAGTTCTCTCGCCGTTCCCCTCTGCGCGAGCGCCGGCGCCGTCGCGCCGCGCGTACGCTTTCTCGCCAGAAGCGGGCTTGCCGCTCGACTTCCAGTGGTTGCGCACGCCGCACCCCGAGCGAATTTGGTCGCTATCGGCACGGCCGGGCTGGCTGCGCCTCACCGCGCGGGAATTGATCGGCTCGTGGTTCGAGCAGGCGCTCGTTGCGCGCCGGCAGGAGCATTTCGCCTATCGCGCCGAGACGGAAGTCGATTTCGCCCCGTGGAACTTTCAGCAGGCGGCCGGGCTGACCGCCTATTACAACCGAACCAAATTCCACGCCCTCGCGGTCGGCTGGGACGAGGTCTTTGGGCGATCGTTGACGATCCTGAGTTGCTCGGGCGACTGGCCGGAGGGTCGGCTGAGCTTTCCCCTCGCGGCTCCTATCCGCCTTGGTGAGAAGCGGCTGAAGCTCGCGATCCGCGTCGACTGCGCCGACCTGCAATTTTTCTACGCCGAAGGGGGCGGCGAATGGCGCACAATCGGCCCGACCCTCGACGCCACTGTCCTCTCCGACGAAGCAGGACGCGGCGAGCACGGCTCGTTCACGGGCGCCTTTGTCGGCTTGTTCGCCTTCGACACATCGGGCGCCGGCGCAACCGCCGACTTTGGGACGTTCGAATACGAGGACTTCGAAGAAGAGTGAGTTGCCAAGTTCGAGGCGCCCCGAGTTCGGACATCCGCGCGCGTTGCGCGTCCTCAGCGCCGACCGGCGCCGGGCTACGCCAAAACCGGCCGGACCTCGCGCGTCAGCATCGCCACCAGGAAACCAGGCAGTCCCGTGGAGGGTTCGGAAGCGGAAGCCGCCTTGACGAGGCCAAACTGCTCGAGATCGGCCATCCCGTGAACCGCTCCGAAGATAAGCGCGACTATCTGCTCCGGATCGCCCTCCCTGAGCTCGCCGGATTTCTGGGCGATGTGCACGAGTTCCACGACCGAGGCAAAAGCATCACGCGCTTCGCCGCCGACGACGCTGTCGCTGCGGCTTTCCTCCAGCAGCAGGCGATAGCGAACGGGAAAGGTGCGCGCGAACTGATAATATTCAGCGACCACGTGCTTCAGCGCGGCGAGCGGCGATTCGGCTTCGCGCCGCGCCGTCTCGACGACGACGCTCAACTGCTGGATGATCTGTCGCACCATCGCGTCCAGAAGCGCGCGCTTGTCAACGAAATGCCGGTATGGCGCGGATTGGGATATGCCCGCGGCGTCGCCGACTGCCCTCAATGTTACAGCCGACGGACCGCCCTCATCGAGCAGATGCGTCGCAGCGGCAATTATGCGTTCTTTGGTCGACAGCATCGTTTCATCACAATCCGGTTGAGCCGACGACACCATATTGCGTTTACGACGTCAACCCTGTCCGGTGAAATGCCTTCGGTTGAACTGCGAGGACTCGGCGGAAACGCGGGGCAAACACGCGTTGGCGGCAAACCCTGGCAGAGCCTCGCTCGACTCGTCAGGGCCCCGGCTAACGTCTTTTCAGCGTCCGTCGAGGGGCGCCATGGGTTGGATCGATCCGCTTTGGTCAGCCCGGATTCTCGGGGACGGAGTTCGTCTGCTCGGGCTCCCAATCCTGATAACAGCGCCTGATCCGGCGCGATTGCTTTCTTGGGCTTTCCTGCGAAAATTTCTCAGGAGCGGGCGAGGCGCTGTTCCTCCGGAGCGGATTCCCAGCGCTTCGGCAATTGCCGACGCACCTATTGACCGGTCCGAGCAGCCGAACGACGGCAACGACCTCCTCGACCTCGTCCGGTTCATTCATCTCGACGCATCGGCGCCGGTGCTGACCGGGACCCTGAGACCTGGCGGCGAGCGCCCGAAGGCGAGGCTCGACGTGCCGCGCACTTCACACCAACGGAGCCGATTCTGCTGGCGCCGCAGGCGATCGCAGCAGCCATCATGGGCGGCTCGACGGAGCCGCTTCCCCGCCGAGGTCCTCGCATTCCGGCTAGATTTGAGCCTTGTTCACAAACAGAAAATTGTCCTGATTCTTATGGACGGGAACAAAGCCACTCTGCCGAAGCATATTGATCATGCGTATCGACTTGACCAATGAGGTTGGCGAATTGAACTCGACGCAGAGCACTTTGATGGGAATTTTGGATTCAATGACGTCTTGAAGAACCTCGTACCACGAGCCTTCTATATCGAGCTTCAAAAGATCGATATGGTCGTGGCCAAGCTGCTTCATGACATCGATCAACCGGCGGCAATCTGCTATGAAATATTCCGAGGTCCCATGAATGTTGCGTGTTGAAAAGTTTGCGTGCTCCAAGTTCATCGGGGCATAGAATTTGAGCTGCTTATTTTCGCGCCATATGCCGATCGGCGTAAACGTGATTCGATCGTGATCATAATCGAGTGTTCTCATATATTCGATGGAGCGGGGCGTCGGATCGAAGCAAAACACCTTGGCGCCGCGGCGAGCGAGTTCGATGTCCAACGAGATATTTACGCCGACGCCTACACAATAACAGATTGAGTTGCGGTGAATGTAATCGGTCGGTATGATCCAGATCCCCTCCCCTTGGCCGAGCGCTTCCAGTTTCATGCCCTTCGAGCGAAACTCGATGACCTGCGGTACGATATGGCGCGCCAAGACCTTGTGCACCCCGTTGTACGCCCTTGTCGTTACGCCGTGAACTGAAGGCATCTGTACTTCCCCTCTTTAACCTAGCTAGGATTTGGATCGACACTATATTCGGCCGTCTTAGGTTGTGTTGTCGCCGGTTCAACGCTTCCCGGCGGCGGTTCCTCTCCGCGAGTAGCCTTCATGCTCTCCGGAGAGAGTGCGGCTCGCCGATCCTGCGCCGCGCGAAGCTCCCACGCGGCCCAGATCGCGATCGCGATCGTATAAACGACACACGCAGCCAGGGTCGCGACCACCGATTGTCCGAGCTGCGGCAGCGCCATGACTCCGAGACAGGCAGCGCAAACAAAACCGAGTCCGATAATTGTCGATCGCGAGAAGACCAATGCTCCACCGTCCGAAACCTGTCTGGCGATATATATGGTAAAGATCAAGGCGGTCACCTCGCCCATCAAGCGAGTTAGGACGATCGCTTCCATCGAGCGACTCAACAAAGCGATCGCGACCAGGTAAACGAGGGTGGTCGAAACGATAAAATTTGAGGCTGCCAGCCTCTTGGTTCGTCCAAAATTCAGCATGAGGGCGCTGAATGGCTCCTGCCGGATAAATCGAACGTAGGCGGCCAGCCCCAAGAGCGCCATTGTCGCGTTGCTTACGTGGAATTTCTGACCAAAGACGCTCGTCGCGACGATATTCGTCAAGAACGTGACGCCCCCGCCATAGAAAGCGGCCGTGACCGCCGACAAACTCGAGGCCAGACGGATCTCCTGAAGCAAGCGGCTGACGCTTAGGTTGGCGTGATAGAGCCGCGCGAGGATCGTCGTCGAGAAGAACCGGGAAATCACCTGCGCCGGGTATGTCGCCGTCGTGATGATGATGGCGTAGATCGCGACGATCTGGAGATCGAATAGCCCAGCGACCAGAAACCGATCCGCCTGCACCGACACGGCCAGACCCATGCCGTTGAACATAAGCGGATAGGCGAAATGGAGCGCCTGCTTGAACAAGGGCGAGCGGAAATTGAATCTGAAGGGAGAGCCGGCGTAGATGCGCGTCGCGACCACGGCGGCCAGGTCATAGCCATAAGTCGAAGCGATCACCGCGACGTGGCTGTGCGTCATCGCGCCGACCCCGATCAGGACAGCTAATCCGCTAGCGTAGGCTATGAAACTCGACTTGATCTGCGCTCCATATTGAAAGTCACGCTCTGCGATCTTGGGACCCAGATGCTGAAAGGAGCGCAGGATCAAAGTCGGCGCGAGCCAGGCGAAGCTGCCCCAATCGGCGCTCAGCGACAGCGCTGCGGCGACGATGGGCGCCGCGCAGAAGCCGAGCGCGCCCAGAAAAAACCCTCTCGCGATCGCCAACGCGTGCACGGCCGCGATGGCCTCGTCAAACCTGTCTCTGGGCGCCGAGTAGATAAACCGGTGAACGGCGATGTCTGTGGACAGCTCCAGGACTGCGACAAACGCGGTCAAGATCGTTGCGAACCCCACTTCCCGCAGGGAAAGCAAGTGGGTGAGGACAAGAATGCGGATGAGCGGATAGCCCGTCTCGAGCAAGCTGAGACCAAGAAGCGGGGTGCTCAATTTTGTCAGGCTCCGCGCCCCGGAGCCGTACAGCGCGCGTACCCGCCCGCCAATGCCGGCCAAAGGCGCCGTCCCTCGGAAGCCTTGTCCTTGCGACATCGGGCCGTTCACAGAGCGTGTAACATAAAGACGGCGTATTTTCCCTTCGACCGCGACTTTCGGACTCTGCAACATAGGGCGCCGCGTTTGTTTTCCTGCCATTTCGACTCTCGAATCATCCATGAGCGACCGATCGACCGGCCTGTCGAAGGTCTGGCGGACTCCGCATCGGGGCGCCCTCTATGTCAGGGCGTCCAACCCCATCTCGAGATCGCGACCCTTTCCAGCAGAACGACGAAACTTCTCCGCTGTCCCTCGGTGAGAACACGTCGCCGCCGGTTCAGGCTCGGGCTTATAGCCTTGACGCCTGTTCAAATAAAGGACCAGATTCCTGCTGAAATCATGGTTCTCATGCCGGCCCGTAAACCCACAATCACGGCGCCCGGCGCGCGGACTCCGGCAGGCCGGACGGCTGAAAATGCCTTTTTGGACCGATCGACACATCGCTGCGGAATCTTATCTGATTTTGTCGAAAGAACCTCCTGGCGAGATTGCGTGGTCGGCGGCGCTGCGTTCGGCGAGCCGCGCCGGGCGTTCGAACGGTTCGAGGGGCAGTTCGCGCGTCATCGGCGGTACAGGCCACCCGTTTCGCCGGGTATCCCGGCGCGAGCGCCTTTCCCCGCAAGCGATCCTCCCGTCGCGCCAAGTCCGCAGGCGCCGACGCAGACCCGATTTGGTCGGCGATGAGACGCAGCGTGCGATGGGCGTTCGCCGGTCAGGCGATGCCCGTACCATCACCATTGACACGTCACGCTTCGCCCTGAATATGACGCCCATTCACGAGAGGTCCTATGACGTCCGGCGTAAGGCAAGTTATCGGGACGAAGGTCTTGCGGTAGGCTGACGTTCGCCGAACGTGTGTCGAGAGGGGTCCTCGCGAATGAATGGCTTTGTACTTGTTAAAGGGAAAGCGGGCCTCGGCAACCGAATGCTTTCGGCAATGTCTGGTATTCTCTATGCGATGCTCTCGTCGCGTAGCGTTGTGGTTGACTGGAGTGATTCCGCCTATTCAAACAGCGGGGAGAATGTCTTTCCGCGACTGTTCGTAGCCCAAAATTCAGTAGACTCGCTGCCGGTATGGGCCCACGATTCCGTCAGGCCTGCGCTTTGGGCAGCACGTTTGCACAGACATGCCGAGCAAGTTGTCGAAGAGATCGACCCGAGGGCTCATAACGGCTTGCGCGGCTACAGGAAGTTTTCCGTCGATTTTTCACGCACCGATTATCATGAAAAGACATTGGTAATGTGGTCCTATAACCAATTGATACCCCGCTTGAGACGGCACTTCCATGGGCCGTTCTCATGGCTTTCTTCGTTGAGCGACGAAGATATAATGCGTTGGTTGCTTCAAAACGCCATGACCCTACATCCGGATATCATGAAAAACGTGGAAAAACAGTGGCGAAGCATGGTCAGTAAGGACGATATAATCGGTGTCCACATTCGATATACTGACAGAAAGATCCCGCTCACGCAATATTATAAAAGTATCGACAGGCTACTTCGCGTAGCGCCGAATGCAGAAATCTTTCTGGCGACGGACAATTTGATAGTCCAGAAGGAAATGGCCGAGAAATACACGAAGGTGGTGTACCATAAGAAATGGCTGCCGGAAGACGGGCGGGCTATGCATTACAACACTTTGTGTCCTGATCGCGCTCAGAGCGCCATCGACGCCCTGCTTGACATGTACATGCTCGCCAGAAGTAAATATTTGGTCTTTGCGGGAAGCTCGACCTTTTCTTACTTATCGAGTCTTATATCAAGAAGTCCATATAATAATATCGTTGATATAGAACGTAATAACCCCGTGGTCCAGATCAAGAAGGTCATCAAGAGGATGGCCACGTAAGGCGCTTTCCCCGTTTTGACGAGGACCCCGGTTGATCACGATGGCTGATTGGACACAAAGCTAGCGTAGGTCGAAGCGACGCCGTCTCGAAGAGAAATCGTCGGTCGCCAACCCAGCGAATTTAGCCTTTCCACGCTCAGAAGTTTTCTGGGCGTGCCATCCGGCTTCGAAGGGTCTGTTGCGATCTCTCCCTTAAAGCCAACCACTTCGCAGACCAGTTGGGTCAGTTCAAGGATTGTCAGATCTTCCCCCGAACCGACATTTACGTGTTCGTATTCCGAGTAGACTTTCATAAGGTGCACGCACGCATCGGCGCAGTCATCAACGTGAAGGAATTCGCGGCGCGGCGTCCCGGTACCCCAAATGACGATCTGTTGCTCTCCGCCCACTTTGGCCTGGTGCGTCTTGCGGATGAGGGCCGGCAAAACATGGCTCGTTTTGAGATCGAAATTATCGCCTGGTCCATAGAGATTGGTTGGCATGGCGGAGATGAAATCGCAGCTGTATTGCTTTCGATAAGCCTGCGCGAGTTTGATTCCCGCGATCTTGGCGATCGCGTACCATTCGTTGGTCGGTTCCAGTTCTCCGGTGAGCAAAGCACTTTCGGATATCGGTTGCTGCGCGAATTTCGGATAGATGCAGGAGGATCCCAAAAACAGCAGTTTTTCCACCCCGTTTCGGTAGGAGGCGTCGATGATGTTAGCCTCGATCATAAGGTTGTCGTACAGAAATTCCGCTGGATAGGTGTCATTCGCGAGAATGCCACCCACTTTTGCCGCGGCGAGGAAAACAGCTTCGGGCTTGTTGTCCGCCAACCAACGTCGGATTGCCGTTTGATCTTTCAAATCGACCTCCGCGCGCGGGGCCGTCAAGACCGTCGCAGTTCTCTCGCGCGAGACGCCGAACGAGGGCTGAGCCCACCATTCCGCTATGACCGGCGACCCAGACCTTTTTTCCTTCAAGCGTATAGCCGGCCACTTTACGCCCCTCCGATGATCGTGGCCGTTTGCATAACTTTGAGATCTTCTTTTACCATCTCGCGGCACAAGCTCTCGCGCTGTTGTTTCGTGAGCCCAGCCGAGTTTTTCTTGGCCTTTCGAGGATCCCCGATCAGCAGATCGACTTCGGTCGGGTCGGAAATAACGAGGATCCACTTCGACCATGACTTCGCCTGAGGCTCTGTCGAAGCCCTTTTCGTTGATCCCCTCGCCTCGCCATTCGATCTGGAGCCCCACATCTTCAAAGGCCCAGTTCACGAAGTCGCGCACTTTGGTGGTCTGACCAGTAGCAAGAACATAGTCGTCCGGGCTTTCCTGCTGGAGCATGAGCCACATCCCGCGAACGTACTCGCGAGCGTGGCCCCAGTCCCGTTTCGCATCGAGGTTCCCGAGATACAGCCGGTCCTGCTTGCCCAGTTGGATAGCGGCAGCGGCGCGCGTGATCTTGCGAGTGACGAAGGTCTCCCCCCGAAGCGGGCTCTCGTGGTTGAAAAGGATGCCGTTCGAAGCGTGGATGCCGTAGGCCTCCCGATAATTGACCACGATCCAATAGGCATAGAGCTTGGCCGCGGCGTAGGGCGAACGGGGGTAAAAGGGCGTTTTCTCAGTCTGAGGAACTTCCTGAACAAGTCCGTATAGCTCCGAAGTCGACGCCTGGTAGAACCGGCGTCTTTTTCGTCAGCCCAAGGATCCGGATGGCCTCAAGCAGTCGCAAGGCGCCGATAGCATCGGAATTTGCAGTATATTCCGGCGTCTCAAATGGACCTGCACATGACTCTGCGCCGCCAGGTTGTAGATTTCATCTGGCTGGCATTGCTGGATAATCCTGATAAGATTAGTTGAATCAGTAACGTCCCCGTAATGCAATATGAAACGGGGGTGTTCAGTCGTGCGGATCCTCGTAGAGGTGCTCAATGCGCGCCGGTGTTGAACGACGATGACCGTCGCTTGATGCCATGAACAGTGTATCCCTTGGACAACAGCAACTCCGCGAGATAGGCTCCGTCTTGGCCAGTAACGCCTGTGATGAGCGCAACTTTGCCGTTGGACTCTTGATCAAAAGCCATCTCAATCCCCACGTAAAGCTACTGTAATTTGCGTCCCATCCCCGTCTAATCGCCTAAACTAACGGCATCGTTCCATCAACCCCTGGCTCATAGCATGCGGAGCCGGCTCCTTGCGCCGTGTGAGACATAGCTTAGCCGGCGGATTGAATTCAGTGGGCTTTCCGCCCGATTGACGCGAACGCGCCAACGGGGGTCCGGTTGGCCGGCAACGATTGCGGGACCAGCGCCCTCTTCTCCTTTTTGCGTTTTTCGCGGAACACGGTTGCGGGCCTCTCCGTTCCCGGGTCGACAAGCCCCGAGACCGGAGATTTCTGATGTTCAAAGCGACCGCATTGACCTTTGTGGCCGCCTTGGCGCTCGCGCCGGCCAGCGCCAGCTTCGCTCAAATGTCCACAGGAGCCGGAACCCAAACGGACGGAAGCGGAAGACCGACCGCCGGCGGCTCGATGGCGCCTGGCGGCGGTGCGATCGGCGGACCGGCCGCGTCCAATCCGGATGCGCCGCAATCCGTCCCCGGCCAGGCGAATTCGAATCCGTCGCCGGTCACGCGCAACCACAACGACTGCAACAAGACCAACTGCGTGGATAGCGGCGGCAGTTGAAATCGGAGTCCAGACGGAACGAATGCCGTAGTGGCGCGCCGGTCGTCTGATTGTCGCCAGGCTCTCGACGCCTACTGTCGCCGCCTCTGAGCTTCACGTGTGCGGTGAGGAAATCACCGCTCTCGCGTCCCGTCGCCTTTCCGGTATATAGACGCCTCCGGTCCGGAGTCGCGTCTTGTTGGTTCAGCCTTCACCCTTTCCTCCCCGTCGTACGCTGGCGGCCGCCCTATTTGCCGCGCTTGCTCTCGCCGGGTGCGGCCGCATCGGGCCGCTCGAGCCGCCGCCTGGCGCCAGTGCGCAAGCGAAGCCCGACATGCCCAAGCCGAACGACCTGAGCGCGGACACTCTGAACCCCCAGATGAAGCCGAAGATCCCGCCGATCATGCCGCCCAATCAGCCTTTCTTTCTCGACTTCCTGCTGAAATAAGGGACGGCATGCGTCACTTCGCCTATCGCGACGGCGTTCTCGCCGCCGAAGACGTGCCTTTGCCCGAGATCGCCCGAGCGGTCGGCACGCCGTTCTATTGCTATTCCAGCGCCACCATCGAGCGGCATTTCCGGGTGTTTCAGCAGGCTTTCGCCGGCCAGGACGCCCTGGTCGCCTATGCGATGAAAGCGAATTCCAACCAGGCGGTGCTGAAGACGCTCGCAGGCCTCGGCGCCGGCATGGACGTGGTCAGCGAAGGCGAGCTCAGGCGCGCCCGCGCCGCCGGCGTCCCGGGCGAGAAGATCATCTTCTCGGGCGTCGGCAAGACGATTGCCGAGATGACTCTCGGCCTCGACGAAAACATCCTCTGCTTCAACGTGGAGTCCGAGCCGGAGCTCGAGGCGCTCTCCGCCGTCGCCTCGGCGCGCGGCGCGGTCGCGCCCATCGCGATCCGCGTCAATCCGGACGTCGACGCCGGCGCCCACGCCAAGATCTCGACCGGCAAGTCGGAGAACAAGTTCGGCGTGCCGATCTCTCGCGCCCGCGAGGTGTTCGCCCGCGCCCGAGCGCTTCCGGGCCTCGCGGTCCACGGCGTCGACATGCACATCGGCTCGCAGATCACCGACCTCGCGCCGTTCGACAACGCCTTCGCCCTGCTTGCGGACTTCGTGAAGGTTTTGCGCGGCGACGGTCATGCGATCGAGCATGTCGATCTTGGCGGCGGCCTCGGCATCCCCTACCGGGTCGACAACCGCCCGCCGCCCTTCCCGGAAACCTACGCAGGGATCGTCGCCCGACACACGCGCGCGCTCGGCTGCCGGGTGATCCTCGAGCCGGGACGGCTGATCGTCGGCAACGCCGGCGTCCTGGTCGCCTCGGTGATTTTCGTCAAGAAGGGCGAGGGCAGAAACTTCGTCATCGTCGACGCGGCGATGAACGACCTGATTCGTCCGACGCTCTATGACGCCCATCACGACATCCTGCCGGTGCAGGCGCCGGCCCCGCGCGCCGCCCGAATGATCCGCGCCGATGTCGTCGGTCCGGTGTGCGAGAGCGGCGACTATCTCGCGCTCGACCGCGACATCGCCGAGGTCGCCGCGGGCGATCTGATCGCGGTGATGACGGCGGGCGCCTATGGCGCAGTGCAGGCCGGAACCTACAATTCCCGCCTGCTTGTCCCCGAGGTTCTGGTCCGGGGCGCGGACTACGCAATCATCCGTCCGCGGCCGAGTTACGAGGAGATGATCGGCCTCGACAAACTTCCGCCTTGGTTGGCGTGAGGCTTGCGTCCTTTCGCTGAACGATCGGGACGGGCGTGGCGAAGGACGACGAGACGAAACCCATTGACCGCGCCGACAGGCTCGCAGGCCTGTCGCTGGCCGCAGGCCGCGCGCTCCTGATCGAGCGGGCCTGGCCCCCGCTGGTCGCGGCGATCGCCGTCGCGATCCTGTTTCTTGCGGTGTCCTGGCTCGGGGCCTGGCTGTTTGCGCCGCGCGCCCTGCGGGTTGCGGGCGTCGTCCTGTTTGCGCTTGGCCTTCTCGTCGCGCTCGCGCCGCTGCTCAGGCTCCGCTGGCCGGCGGCGCGCGACATCGCAGCGCGGCTCGACCGGGATTCCGGCATGGCGCATCGGCCAGCCACCTCGCTCTCCGACACGCTCGCCAACGACCACGACCCGATGACGCGCGCGCTGTGGGCGGCCCATCAGGCGCAACTTTCCCGGACGATCGAGGCGACGCAGGTCGCGCCCCCTGCCCCGCGCATGGTCGAGCGCGACCCGTACGCCTTGCGGTTCGGCGTCGCGATGATGGCCTTTGCGGCGGCGGTGGCGGCCGGGCCGGAGCTCTACGGCCGCCTCGCCGCGGCGTTCGACTGGCGCGGAGGAGATGCGGCGCTCGCGGCGGCGGGCAGCCGGATCGACGCCTGGATCGATCCCCCGCCCTATGCCGGCCGGCCGCCGGTGGTGATCGACGTCGCCTCGGGCGCGCCGCAGACCCTGACCGCGTTCGAGGACTCCGTTCTCGTGGTGCGAGGCGAACCGGGCGTGGTCGCGACCAAGGTCGAAGGCGCGATTGCGCCGGTCGAGACCGCGGCGAAGACGCCGCCAGAGAAGGCGCCGGTCGAGCGACGCTGGACGATCCGCGGCGACGGCAAGGCGACGATCTGGCGCGGCGGGAGCAAAGCCGCCGACGTGGCCTTCTCGGTGACCCCGGCGGGCGCGCCGACGATCACCTTGACCGGGGAGCCGCAGGCCAATCTCAGCGGGTCGCTGAGCCTCGCCTACAAGATCGAGGACCGTTACGGGGTGACGGGCGCGCGCGCCCAGTTCGCCGCGCCGCACGATCCGTCCAAGCCGGCGCCGCGGAGTCTCGGCCCAGCCGCCCGAAGCCGGACTCGAGACGCCGACCGGCCCCAACGGATCAGGCGAGGCGCACGCCACCATCGACCTCTCGGAGCACCCGTGGGCCGGGGCCACGGTCACGATGACGCTGAGCGCGACCAGCGTCTCGGGCAAAACCGGGCAGAGCGCCCCGGTCGAAGTGACCTTGCCGCAGCGTCCGTTCCACAATCCGCTCGCCCGTGCGCTGGTCGAAGAGCGGCGCGACCTCATTCTCGATCCCGACCATGCTCCCAAGCGCATTGACGCTGGATTGACCGGCCTCGCTGTCGCGCCGGAGCTGTTCGCCACCCCGGCCAGCGTCTATCTCGGCCTCAGGCAGGCGCGGACCGCGCTCGAGGGCGCACGCTCGGACGCCGATCTTCTCGATGTCGCGCAGCTCCTGTGGACGATGGCGCTCCAGATCGAGGATGGCGATTCCACCCAGGCGCAGCGCGACCTTCGGGCGGCCGAGCAGGCTTTGCGCGAGGCGCTGAAGCGCGGCGCAAGCGACGACGAGATCCGGAAGCTGATGCAGAACCTTCGCGACGCGGCCCAAAGGTTCGCGGCCGAAATGGCGGAAAAGGCCGAGCGAAACGGCGACCAGAGCCCCCAGGAGTTCGAACCAGCAGGTCCAGAGCCTCGACAAGATGATGGACCAGCTCGAGCAGACTGCGCGCAACGGCTCGCGCGACGAGGCCGAGGCGATGCTCGATCAGATGCAGAACATGCTCGAGAACATGCAGAGCGCCGAGAACGCCGAGGAAAGCCCGGCCGAGAAGGAGCTCCAGAAGCAGATCGACGAGCTTGGCAAGCTCATGCGCGACCAGCAGGCGCTGCGCGACGACACGTTCCACAGCGACCAGCAGGACCAGAAGCGGCGGCAGGGTCAAAGGCGCGCCTTGCCGGGCGACCAAGGTCAGGCCGAGCCCGACGACAACGATCAGCAGCCTCAAGCAGGCCAGGGCGACAGCAAGGACGCCCAGTCCGACGACGGCGCGAATGCGGACGATCAGAAGCTAGGCGACCGTCAACAGGAGCTGAGAGATCGGCTGGACCGGATGCAGCGGGCGCTGAAGAGCCTTGGAATGAAGGGCGAGAAGGGCTTCGACGACGCGCAAGGCGACATGAAGGAGGCCGAAGGCGACCTGAAAGGCCAGCCCGGCGAAGGCGGCGAGCCGGACGGGCAGCCTCGGTCCGGCCGCTCGGAGAAGGGCGCCGCCGTCGATGCGCAGGGCCGGGCGCTCCAGGCTTTGCGGGAGGGCGCTCAGGGGATGCAGCAGCAGATGAACGGCCAGGGTCAGGGCCAGGGTCGGAACGGGCGGGGCCGTTATCAGGCGCGACGCGCGAGGCCGGGCGACCAGACGGGCGACGATCCGCTTGGGCGGCGGCGGGAGGGCAATATGGGGCGCGACGAGGGCCCCCTGCGCGAAATGGGAAGCGTGTCCGAGCGGGCCCGCAAGGTGATGGAGGAACTGCGCCGTCGCCTCGCCGATCCGAACCGTCCGGTCGAGGAGCGCGACTATCTCGAACGGCTGATGAAGCGCGAGTAGGGGGGTGGTGCGCAGGGGCTCATGGCTTGTGGATTGTCTTGAGTTGCGCGCCGCCGCGCGGCGCCCGGCCTCATACGGCGCGGCTTGAAGACACCCTGAGATTGAAAGTAGCCTGAGTTTTGGTTAGAAACTCCGACTAGAGCGGTTCCCGCATGGACGGAATTGGAGGGGGATTCCCGAATTGGCGGAAATCGGATTGACCGTTGATGCCGGGCTGGAGGCCGGCTGGGATGGCGAAACCGTATTCCGACGATCTACGCGAGCGTGTGGTCCTGTGCGTTGAGGGAGGACGTTCGCGCCACCAAGCGGCTGGCCAATTCGCCGTCAGCGTGAGTTTCGTGGTCAAGCTGATGCAGCGTTTTCAAGCGACGGGGAGTTTCAAGCCGGGGGATTTCGGGGGCCACAAGGAGCCGAAGCTCGCCCGGCACGAGGCCGTGGTGCGTGAGCTCGTCGCGCAAACGCCGAGCGCGACCCTGCTCGAACTGCAGAGGAAGCTGAGCGAGCGAGGCGTCCAGGTCGGGAAGTCGTCCATCGATCGGTTTCTGAAGCGCTTGCGGATCAGCTTTAAAAAAAAACGCTTTGCGCGGCCGAGCAGGAGCGTCCGGACGTCGCCGCCGCCCGCGCCGCATGGCGGGAGACGCAGCCGAGCCTCGACCCTCGGAAACTCGTTTTCATCGATGAAACCTGGGCGTCCACCAACATGACGCCGCGCTATGGCCGCTGTGAGATCGGCAAGCGACTGATCGGCTACGCGCCATTCGGTCATTGGAAAACGACGACCTTCGTCGCCGCCCTGCGCCACGACGGCCTGACCGCGCCCTGCGTCTTCGACGGACCGATCAACGGAGAGAAGTTCGCCGCTTACATCGAACAGGAAGTGGTTGGGACGCTGAGCCCCGGCGACATCGTGATCATGGACAACCTCAGCGCTCACAAGCGCGCCGCCGTCAAAATCGCGATTGAAGCCGCCGGAGCCGAGCTTCGATTTCTCCCTCCCTACAGCCCCGATCTCGACCCGATCGAACAGGCCTTCGCCAAGTTCAAAAACATCTTGCGCAAACTCGCCAGGCGGACGCTCGAAGGGCTCTGGAGCGCCTGCGCCATCGCCACCGAGGAGATTCAGCCCTCAGACTGCCGAAACTTCTTCACCCACTCAGGATACGCATGTGGATATGCATGAGTGGGAAACGCTCTAGTTGAAATTCTGGATGACTTTCCCATGATCACCGTCGGGGCTTTTGAGGCGAAAACGCGCCTCTCCTCCCTTCTCGATCGAGTCGAGGCGGGAGAGGAGGTCGTGATCACAAAGCACGGCAGGCCGGTTGCCCGGCTGGTCGGCGCCCGTGCCATCGACCAGACGCGCGTCATCGCAGCCTACGACAAGCTGAGGGCGATGCGCAAAGGGACGACCCTCGGCGGAATTTCCTGGAAAGCGCTCCGCGACGAGGGACGGCGGTGAGCGAGACGGTCATCGACTCGTCCATCGCACTCACTTAGTGTTTCGAAGACGAGGCGACTTCAGAGACCGACGCGCTGTTCGAACGTGTCCGGGACCAAGGCGCGGTCGTGCCGGGCCTATGGCATCTTGAGGTCGGAAACATCCTGCTTCAGGCGGAGAAACGAGGCCGGATCACCCGAAACGATGTCGCGGCGCGACTTGATCTGATCGCGGAACTGCCGATCTCAGTGGACCAGGAGACAACGGCGCAAGCCTGGCGTGCAACTTTGGCGACCGCGCGGGGCGAACGTTTGACAGTCTATGACGCAGCGTACCTTGAGCTTGCCGAGCGGCGACGCTTGCCGCTGTTGACCTTGGACGGTGATCTGGCGGCGGCTGCAATTCGACGCGGTGTGGACGTGTTTCCTGCGCCGAAAACCCTGTGATAGCGGATTCGGTCCGCCCGTACGACTGCAGGCGAGCCTACCTTCGCATCGGCAAGCGCTCGGCGGCGACGACCCGTTCAAGATCGACGCAGCCGCTGTAGACGAGCCCTTCCGCTCCGTAGATTTCCATATACACGTTCGCGGATGACGGAGAACGATCGGGAAAGACTTTGACGTTTCGTATGCATTCCGAGCGGATTCGTTCGTCCGTTCGGCAGATCGAGGATTTTCGCGCGCATCATCAAATTGTCGGGTTTGATTTTGAACGTGGTCCGAGCCGCAAATAGCGGGCCAGAGAGCGGCAGAAACGCCTCGCCAAAGGCTTACAAAAACATCCCCCGGTCCCGCGCCACGCTCTCGGCCAGATGCTCGGCGACGGCGCGGATTCGGCCGAGGCCGCGCGTGTCCTCGTGGGTGACGAGCCAGTAGGCGCGGGTCGCCCGCCGCTCGGGCAGGACGGGGACGAGGTCCCTGAAACGGCGGGCGATGAAGTCGTGCACGACGCATAAGCCCACGCCGGCCCGCAGCGCCTCGAGCTGCGTCACCGTGCTCGCGCATTCGAAGTGTGTGCGCGCCCCGCCGAAGAGGTCGCGCACATAGTCGAGCGCGGTCGAGAAGGCGTGCTCCTCGACATAGCCGATCAGCCGGTGCGCCTTCAGCGCCTCGACGTCGGCCGGCGCGCCGTTGCGCTCGAGATAGGCGGGGCTCGCATAGATGCCGAGCGTATAGTCGGTGAGCTTGCGGGCGACGAACCGGCCTTCCTCGGGCTTGTCGAGGCCGACGACCACGTCGACCTCGCGCCGCGCGAGCGGGGTAAGCTGCGGCAGCGGCATCAGTTGCAGCCGCACGCCGGGGTGGCGTTCCGCGAAATCCCGCAAGCTCCCCGTCAGGTAATAGGTCGAAAAGCCGTCCGGCGCGCCGATCCGGACGTCGCCCACGAGTTCGAGGTCGACGCCGGAAATCTCGCCCTGGGCGTGAAGGAAGGCGCTCTCCATCTCTTCGGCCGCGCTGAGGAAGCGCTCGCCCGCGGCCGTGAGCGTCGCGCCGGTCGTGCGTCGGTCGTAGAGTTTTGCGCCGAGCGCGGCTTCGAGCGCGGCGATGCGGCGACTGACGGTGGCGTGATCGAGCCGCAGGCGCTTGGCCGCCGCGACGAACTGGCCGGCGCGAGCGACGGCGAGAAAGACCCTGACGTTGTCCCAGTCCATGCCGCGCCGTTATTGGACGCGCTGCCGAGGCCAGGTGATGTAACGAGTTCTGTGTCAGGTGCGTGAAGGGGTACTCCCTGCGGTCGACCAAGACCCAGCAAAGGAGCACCCCATGCCACAGCGGGCTGTGACGATTAAGAGTTTACCGGCTGCCTTCGAGGTGGTGAAGGCCATGCAAGCGGACGGGCTGGACTGGGGCGAGGGCTATCGCCCGCTTGGCCGCCAAGCCCTGGCCGAGATCATCGAGACGGAGATGGCGGCGGCGGTCGACCGCCATCTGGAGAGCCTCGAGGCCGAGGACGCCGCCGATCGCCGCAATGGCTGTTACCGGCGCTCCCTTTTGACCGAGCTCGGCGACATCGAGCTCTCCGTCCCTCGCACCCGCCGCTACTGCCCGACCGAAGTGGTGCGCGCCTACGCCCGCCGTTCGCCCGAGATCGACCGGACGATCCTTTCGGGTTTCGTGCTCGGGCTGTCGACCCGCAAGCTCGGCGAGGTCCTGTTGTGCCTGCTCGGCCGGCCGGTCAGCCCAGCCACGGTGAGCAGGGTGGCCCAGAGTCTCGACAAGGCGGTCGCAGCCTTCCACGCCCGTCCCCTCGCCGGACGCTACCAGGCGCTGATGCTCGACGGCGTCGTGCTCGCCCGCAAGACCGGAGCCGGGGCGTTGCGCCGTCCTGTGCTTGTTGCTTTGGGCCTGCGGCACGACGGCAAGAAGGAGATCATCGACTACCGCCTGGCGCGCGGCGAAAGCGCCGTTGAATGGGAGCGCTTCCTCACCGACCTCTACAGGCGCGGCCTGACCGGCGAGGGCCTCGACATGATCTGCGTCGACGGCGGCTCGGGCCTGCTGGCGGCGCTGCCCATGGTCTACGACAAGATCCCGGTCCAGCGCTGCTGGGCGCACAAAATCCGCAACGTCCTCAACAAGGTCAGGAAAGTCGACGAGAAGGCCGTCAAGGCCGGCCTGCATGCCGTCATGAACGCCGACACGGCCGCAAAGGCCCGCTCGGCCGCCCGCCGCTTCGCCCAACGATGGGGCAAGACCTATCCTCCCGCCGTGGCCTGCCTGCGCGACGATCTCGACGAACTGCTGACCTGCTTCCGCTACAAGACCCTCGCCGAGCGCAAGGCGGTCAGAACCACCAACGCCATCGAACGCCGCTTCCGCGAGGTCCGCCGCAGAACCCGGCCCATGGGCGTCTTTCAGGATCGAACATCGATGGACCGCATCCTCTTCGCCGTCTTCATCCACGAAAACAAAATGCAGGGAATCCCAACCCTTCTCGCCCTGACACATAACCGTTGACGTTACCCCGAGGCCACGCGCGCTTGAGCCCCAAGGTGACGTATGCTAATGTCATACGCATGAGAAAGTCGAGAGCCGCCACGTCAATCCTGAGCGTCCGGGTCAGCCCGGACGAAAGGGATTTGCTCGACGCGGCTGCGACGCAGTCCCGCACGTCTATCAGCGATTTTGTTCGCCGGGCGGCGGTCGAGGCGGCGGAAATGGAAATCCTCAACCGGTCAAACGTCATCATCCCCGCCAAGTCCTGGGAGGCTTTCGAGGCTTGGGCGGCGCGGCCAGCGGAAGACGTTCCCGGGCTCGTAGAGTTGTTCAGCCGTAAGCCGACATGGGAGCGGTAGGCGCCCCGCGTCCGATTGCCCAGAGCGACGACCGACGAGGATTTGATTGCGGCCATGTGGTCTTGAATGAGTGGTTCCATCGTTACGCGTGGAACAATCATGCGACCGGAGCCTCTCGCGTCAGCGTCATCGAGCATGTCGAAACCCGCCGGATCGTCGGCTACGTGACGCTGAGCGCGGCTCACATCGAACGGTCATATCTGCCGAAGTCGCGACAGCGCAACCAGCCAGATCCAGTTCCTGTGACCCTCCTTGGGCAGCTTGCCGTTGATCGTGCGTGTCAAGGTCAAGGGCACGCATTTTCGCTCCTGCAGTTCGCCTTGAGAGCCGCGCTGAAGGCGTCCGAAAGCGTGGCGAGCACGGCCGTTATCACACATCCTCTCGACGAGAGCTTGCGCGGATTCTACGGGCGCTGGGGCTTCTCGGAGCTGCCTTTCGATCCTCGCCGCGCAATGATCTTACGCATGCTCGACATTCAGCAGCGACTGAAGATTGCGCCCGGCTCCGCGACCGGCCCGCTTTAGCAAAATTCCGCACAGCCGCTGCGCATTTCCCCCCATTGCTGTGCGCAAAAGCATGCGACATAAGAGCCCCAACCACGCATGCGCGAAAGGGAGAGAGACATGATCGAGTATGGGCATTTCGTCGGCGGCAAGCACGTCGCTGGCAGGTCGGGACGCACGTCCGAAGTTTTCCAGCCGATGGACGGGACGGTGCGCGCGCGCGTGGCGCTCGCCTCCAAGGCCGAAGTTCGCGCCGCGGTCGAGAACGCCGCCGCAGCCCAACCCGCCTGGGGCGCCACCAATCCGCAGCGGCGCGCCCGGGTGCTGATGAAGTTCCTCGACCTGATCGCCCGCGACAATGACGAACTCGCCGACATTCTCGCCCGCGAGCACGGCAAGACGATCGCCGACGCCAAGGGCGACATCCAGCGCGGCGTCGAGGTGGTCGAGTTCGCGCTCGGCGCGCCCCATCTGATGAAGGGCGAATACACCGACGGCGCCGGCCCCGGCATCGACATCTATTCGCTGCGCCAGCCGCTCGGCGTCGTCGCCGGCATCACGCCGTTCAACTTCCCGGCCATGATTCCGTTATGGAAGCTCGCCCCCGCGATCGCCTGCGGCAACGCCTTCATCCTGAAGCCGTCGGAGCGCGATCCGGGCGTGCCGATGAAGCTCGGCGAACTGTTCCTCGAGGCGGGCGGCCCTCCGGGCATTCTCAATGTCGTCAACGGCGACAAGGAGGCGGTCGACGCCATCCTCGATGATCCCGACATCCAGGCGATCGGCTTCGTCGGTTCGACCCCGATCGCCCACTACATCTATTCGCGGGGATGCGCCGCCGGCAAGCGCGTGCAGTGCTTCGGCGGCGCGAAGAACCATATGGTCGTGATGCCCGACGCGGACATGGACCAGACGGTCGATGCGCTGATCGGCGCCGGCTACGGCTCGGCTGGCGAGCGCTGTATGGCCATCTCGGTCGCGGTGCCGGTCGGCCAGAAGACGGCGGACGAGCTCGTCAGGCGCCTCATCCCCCGCGTCGAAGCGCTCAAGATCGGCCCGTCCACCGACGCCGCCGCCGATTTCGGCCCGGTCGTCACCGCGGCTGCGCTCGAGAAGATCAAGGGCTACGTCGATATCGGCGTGAAGGAAGGCGCGAAGCTCGTCGTCGACGGACGCGGCTTCAAGATGCAGGGCTACGAGAACGGCTTCTACATGGGCGGCTGCCTGTTCGACCATGTCACCAGGGACATGCGCATCTACAAGGAGGAGATCTTTGGGCCGGTCCTCTCGATCGTCCGCGCGCATGACTATTCGGAAGCGCTGGGCCTCTGCAATGACCACGAATACGGCAACGGCGTCGCCATCTTCACCCGCGACGGCGACGCGGCGCGCGACTTCGCCAGCAGGGTCAAGGTCGGCATGATCGGCGTCAACGTGCCGATCCCGGTGCCGGTCGCCTACTACACCTTCGGCGGCTGGAAGCGCTCGGGCTTCGGCGACTTGAACCAGCACGGGCCGGACTCGATCCGCTTCTACACCCGCACCAAGACGGTCACGGCGCGCTGGCCGTCGGGCATCAAGGACGGCGCGCAGTTCTCGATCCCGACGATGGGATGAGGCTGCGGGCGGGCGCGGAGCCCTCTTCGCTCGCCTTTTTTACTGCGCGGCGCTGCGCGCGTATAATGCGCTGCTTCTTGGCCTATACGTCGGCAAATCCGCCATGGCGACCGCGCTTAAACATTTGACGACTGAAGAATTCCTGCTTTGGGCCGACGGCCGCGAAGGCCGTTGGGAATTGTTCGACGGCGTCCCGGTGATGATGTCGCCAGAGCGGGTCATTCACGGCGACACGAAAGGCGAGGCCTATGCGGCATTGCGCGAAGCCATTCAGCGGGCGGGATTGCCGTGTAGGGTCTACCCCGACGGCGTCGCGGTTAAGATCGACGCCCAGACGACCTATCAACCCGACGCGTCGGTTTCTTGCGGACCGCGACCGCCAGCGGCCGCGCTGACCATCGCCGATCCCGTCGTCGTCATCGAAGTGCTGTCTCCAAGCACCGCAGCGATCGATCACGGACGCAAGCTCAGCGGTTATTTCTCGCTGCCGAGCGTCGAGCACTATCTCATCCTCGACCCCGAGCGCCGCGTCGTCATCCACCACAAGCGGGGCCAGGGCGACGCAATCGAGACGCGCGTCCTGTCGGAGGGCTCGGCGAAGCTCGACCCGCCGGGCTTCGAAGTCGCCGTCGAGGCGCTGTTTCCGCCGGCTTCCGACTAGAACCGGAACAGCGGCAAGCCGGGGTCGGCGTATTGAAGCCGCTCGCGTCCGCGGTAGCCGGCGAACGTGCCCTCGATCGGCGACGGCTGGTCGAAGGTGCTCGTCACGTAATTGTTGCCCGTCCCGACCGGAGCGTCGGTCCCGAGCGTCAGCCATGACGGCGTCGCGGCAGCGCTCTTGTGGACCGTGATCTGGCGGCCCTCGGGCTCCTGCCGCACAACGTGGTGCTTGTGATGCCTGGCCCGCGCATGAAGCGTCGGGGTCGCGGCGTCGAGGGTCATCGGCGTCTCAGCGTCCGCGGCGGACGCGAGCGCCACGGCGATCAGCGCCGCGCCGAACCATCGAACTGAACGAACCATAGACCCTTGCCCTTTGCCCCGCGACGGGACGGCGAAACGACGTCGCCCGTTCTCGGACGCGCGCGCCCATTGCCCTGCCCCGTTGCGAAATGCAAGCCCGGCTCAGT